>NZ_JAPIVG010000001.1 GCF_026240095.1 Pedobacter sandarakinus
AAAAGCATTGCGGGTGTAACTAATTTAAACCCGAATGGTGCGGAAATACTTTTTGTGGCACTAAAAAAGCCCAGGCATTTTCGTGCCTGGGCGGTTAGTTTTTTACTGCCTTTAACAAAAAGATTGCAGCGAATGCGGGACTTCTGCAACAAAAGCACCACCGCAACTGATTTTCTGATGTTATTAATCTTCTACTTCTTTTGGTTTGGAAAGATAATATATAGGTATGCCAATGAGCATGATGCCTACCCCCCAACCGCAGGTGCTGGTTTTGAATACTAACAACCCGACACAAATTGCCAATGCTACCAGGATGTAAAAGGCTGGCAAAATGGGGTATCCGAATGCTTTGTAGGGTCTCTCTGCATTAGGCATTTTTTTACGCAAAATGAAAATGCCGTAGATGGTGAGGATGTAAAAAATCATTACGATAATGATTACAAAATCTAACAAATCGCCATATTTTCCGGTTAAGCAAAGTGCAGAAGCCCAAAAGCATTGCACCCAAAGTGCCCAACTAGGTACGCTTGCTTTGTTTAGAACAGCGGCTTTCCTAAAGAATAAACCGTCTTTTGCCATGGTATAATATACTCTTGCCCCTGCCATAATTAGACCATTATTACAGGCAAAAGTCGAAACCATGATCATAACGGCTATAATATATGTGCCAATACTACCAAAAATTGGTTGTGCAGCAGCAACGGCTACTCTATCGTCTGCCGCAGTGGCAATTTCCTGAATTGGCAATACCGCCAAATACATTAGGTTAGCCAAGATATAGATTACACTAACGATGAAAGTTCCCAAGAAGAGGCTTAGGCCTACATTACGTTCGGGATTTCTAATTTCACCGGCAATGAACGTTACGCCATTCCATGCGTCGCTACTAAAAAGAGAACCAACCATGGCTGCAGCAATACCCGATAAGAGTGCTTTGCCTGCAACGGCAGTCCACTCGCCTGTAGCGGTATCGAAATTTCTGGTAGACCAGGCATCTGCCCAATTGGCATTCCAGATTTCTGCATTCGCAGCAAGGGAGAAACCGAAGATAATTAACCCAAAAAGGGAAAGAATTTTAATGATGGTTAAAATGGTTTGTAGAATTTTACTGTCTTTTACGCCTTTGCTATTAATATAGGTTAATAGTATAATGGTTGCAATAGAAACCAGTTGTGCTGCGTTTAACTTAAAGCTGCCGCCATCGTACAAAATATTTTTATCGCTGAGTGGTGCATATAAATAAGCGGCGAATTTGGAGAACGCTACACCTACCGCAGCAATTGTACCAGTTTGAATTACAGCAAAGAAACTCCATCCATACAAGAATGCAATTAGTTTATTATAAGCTTCTTTAAGGTATACATATTGCCCACCAGCTTTAGGAAACATAGCGCTTAATTCCCCGTAACTTACTGCAGCAATTATAGTTACCACAGCGGTGAGTGCCCAGATTAAAATAAGCCAGCCAGCGGAACCTACCTGCCTGGTAATGTCTGCGCTAACAATAAATATGCCTGAGCCAATCATTGAGCCCACAACAAGCATTGTACCATCAAAAAGGCCAAGCGCTCTTTTGAACGTTTGGTCCTGAGGTTCCTTCTCCATAAATTAAGTTTAGTTTGTGGCTAATTTATTTAAAAAAAATAAAAAGCCACTTGTAATGTTGTATTATTTTGGTGTTATAGAAATTAAATTATGTGAGCAAGCTAAATATTTAACCACAAGGCAATAAAATTATTATATTGCTAGACTATAAAGCAATTTTTTTAGAAACCTATGTTCTAATGTGAATGAGCGTAACAAAAGAGCATATTAAACAAAAACCAATAACCAAATATTAACTATGGATTTTTTACAAAACAATTTAATTTACTGTATCCCGGCATTAGGCCTAGTTGGGATAATTGTTATGCTGATTAAAAGTGCCTGGGTAAATAAGCAAGATGCGGGAGACAAGAACATGCAGGAACTTGCTGGATACATTGCAGATGGCGCAATGGCTTTTCTTAAAGCAGAATGGAGAGTGCTTAGCATTTTTGCAGTTTTTACAGCAGGGTTGCTGGCGTATTCTGGCTCTATCACTGAAATTAAAGGTGTGGCGATGCACTCAAGCTGGATTATTTCGATATCGTTTATAATTGGTGCTGTGTTTTCTGCAACTGCAGGGTACATCGGAATGAAATCGGCTACTAAAGCCAATGTTAGAACTACACAAGCGGCAAGAACCAGTTTAAAGCAAGCCTTAAAAGTATCGTTTACGGGGGGCACTGTGATGGGTCTCGGTGTTGCAGGACTTGCGGTGCTTGGCCTAGGAAGCTTGTTCATTGTTTTTCTACAAATATTTAATGTAACCAATGCTAATAGCGTAGAGATGCGCACCGCTATTGAAGTACTAACCGGCTTTTCATTAGGTGCTGAGTCGATTGCTTTATTTGCAAGAGTAGGTGGCGGAATCTACACTAAAGCTGCAGATGTTGGTGCCGACTTAGTGGGTAAGGTTGAAGCGGGAATACCTGAAGATGACGTTCGCAATCCTGCAACTATTGCTGATAATGTAGGTGATAACGTTGGTGATGTAGCTGGAATGGGTGCCGATTTATTTGGGTCTTATGTAGCAACGATTTTAGCAACGATGGTATTGGGACAGGAAATTACGGTTACCGATAAATTTGGCGGCATGTCGCCAATTTTGTTACCCATGGTAATATGCGGTTTAGGGATCATCTTTTCGATTATAGGAACTTGGTTTGTAACAATAAAAGATGAGAAGTCTAATGTGCAAAATGCATTAAATTTCGGCAATTGGTCTTCTATTGTAATAACAGCTGTTGCATCTTTCTTTATAGTGAGATGGATGCTACCTGAAACATTAAACCTTCGCGGCTATGAATTCTCGAGCATCAATGTGTTCTATGCTATTATTGTAGGGTTAGTGGTAGGAACGATTATGAGTGTTGTGACAGAATATTTTACTGCTATGGGCAAAGGACCTGTTAATTCGATTATTCAGCAATCATCAACCGGGCATGCCACAAATATAATTGCAGGCTTGTCTGTGGGAATGAAGTCTACAGTGATCCCTATTTTAGTTTTGGCTGGAGGAATTATGCTTTCTTATCATTTAGCAGGACTATACGGAGTGGCCATTGCAGCTGCAGGAATGATGGCTACTACTGCAATGCAGTTAGCAATTGATGCATTTGGACCAATTGCCGATAATGCTGGAGGGATTGCAGAAATGAGTCAATTGCCACCTGAAGTACGTGAACGTACAGATAATTTAGATGCTGTAGGGAACACTACCGCTGCTACAGGAAAGGGCTTTGCGATTGCATCTGCTGCATTAACATCTTTAGCTTTATTTGCTGCCTTTGTTGGTATAGCGGGCATTACAGCCATCGACATTTATAAGGCACCAGTATTGGCTGGTTTATTTGTTGGCGGAATGATTCCTTTTATATTCTCGGCCTTATGTATACAGGCGGTGGGGAAAGCAGCCATGGATATGGTGCAGGAAGTTCGCAGGCAGTTTAGAGAAATACCAGGAATTATGGAATACAAGGCTAAGCCAGAATACGAAAAATGTGTGGCTATTTCTACTAAAGCATCTATTCGTGAGATGATGATGCCGGGGGCGATTGCTTTGATCACACCGATTATTGTCGGTTTTACTTTTGGTCCTGAAGTTTTAGGCGGGTTGCTAGCTGGGGTAACTGTGACAGGCGTTTTGATGGGCATTTTTCAGAGTAATGCAGGTGGAGCCTGGGATAATGCTAAAAAATCTTTTGAACAGGGGGTGATGATTAATGGCGAGATGTTCTACAAAAAATCCGAACCACATAAGGCATCTGTTACAGGGGACACCGTTGGAGATCCCTTTAAAGATACCTCTGGACCATCAATGAACATTTTAATCAAGTTAATGTCTATCGTTTCTTTAGTTATTGCTCCATATATCGCTGTAAAGGCAGAGGCTACAATTGACAGGCAAGAAATTCGCAAAGAAATAAGGGTAGAACAAAAAACTGATGCTTCTGGGCGTATGTTTACAGATACTTTGGTGAATGAAACAGACACATTGAATAGATAACTGTAAAAACATAGATATAATAGTATTGAAAAAGGGATTTTGTAAACATCCCTTTTTCTTTTTGGTAATTTTTAATTAGGTTTACCGCTTATTATCATAAAAATCAACAAACAAAAAGACTAAACGAATTATGAATCTAAAAAAGCCTATTGATGTGCTTATAGCAGAATCTGCTGAAAGTGGAGAAGGAACGCTCAAACGTACATTAAGTAGCACGAGTCTTGTGGCTCTGGGTATCGGAGCTATTATTGGTGCCGGTTTATTCTCATTGACAGGTATTGCAGCTGCCGACCATGCAGGCCCGGCGGTAACGTTATCATTTGTGTTAGCGGCCGTAGGTTGTGCGTTTGCGGGATTGTGTTACGCTGAGTTTGCTTCGATGATACCTGTTGCAGGAAGTGCTTATACATATTCTTATGCAACCATGGGTGAATTTATGGCTTGGGTAATAGGATGGGATTTAGTATTAGAGTACGCACTTGGTGCTGCCACCGTTGGGGTTTCCTGGTCGGGATATTTCAATAAATTACTTCATGAATTTGGCATGGAAATGCCGCTCTTTTTATCGAAATCTTTCGCTGAAGTGGATGGCGGTGGTATAAACCTGCCAGCAGTTGTGATTGTTTCACTATTGTCGTTAATGTTAATACGCGGAACAAAAGAATCTGCAAGTCTTAATAATATTTTAGTAATTGTAAAGGTTGCCGTAGTAATTCTTTTTATTGCATTGGGATGGAAATTTATAAACCCAGCCAACCATACACCTTATATACCTGCAAACACCGGTGTTAAAGGTGAGTTTGGTATTTCAGGTATTGCAGCGGGAGCTGCCTTAGTTTTCTTCGCATTTATCGGCTTCGATGCCGTTTCTACCGCTGCACAGGAAGCTAAAAACCCACAAAAGGGAATGCCAATTGGTATTTTAGGATCACTTGTTGTGTGTACAATATTATATGTTTTGTTTGCCCATGTGATGACTGGCTTAGTGCCCTTTTCAGTATTTAAAGGTGATGCATCTCCGGCCGCTACCGCGTTCAAAGTAACTGGCTATACCTGGTTGCAGATGGGATTAATCATTGCTATTTTGGCGGGATATACTTCGGTAATTCTTGTAATGCTTATGGGTCAATCGAGGGTTTTTTATACGATGTCTAAAGACGGCTTATTACCAAAATTCTTCAGTGATATTCACTCTTCTTTCAGAACTCCTTTCAAAACCAACTTATTTTTCATGGTTTTCGTAAGTATTTTTGCGGGATTTGTACCTGTTACGGATTTAGGCCACATGGTGTCAATTGGTACGTTATTCGCCTTCTCTTTAGTATGTATTGGCGTTATGTTACTTCGCAAAACTGATCCGGATAGACCAAGACCATTCAAAACACCATTGGTTCCATTTGTTCCAATTATGGGCGTAGTTGTTTGCGTGTATTTAATGTCTTCATTACCGATAGAAGCATGGATAAGGTTGGCGATATGGATGGGATTAGGCGTTGCTATCTATTACTTTTATGGCAAAAAGCATTCTGTTTTAAGAAACAAGGGGAAGGTTGTAGAACCAGTAGATCCGCCAAGACCTAAATTATAAAGTTTCGAAAACTATTTCAAGCCCCGACTAAATCGGGGCTTTTTTTATGTTAAATAATTGTTAATAAATTATCTTTGCGGAAAACCGCAAATATGAATCTGCAATTAATATCTATTAAATTAAAACTCCTGCTTCCGGCAATTGCTATTATAATGATATCTAGCCAGGCATTTGCACAGCGAACAATTAATGATGTAATGGATTCGACTACGGTGAACCATTTGCTAATTATCTCAAAAAAGTATGGGTCTTTGTCGTTTAGTGGTTATATGCAACCTCAATTTCAGGCTGCGCAAAGTAATGGTACATTAGCAGAATATCAAGGAGGAAATTTCGGGGAGTTTACCAATAACCGGTTTCGATTAAGAAGAGGAAGATTACGTGCAGACTATATGATGCTTACTGAAGACGGAGCACCGTCTACCTACTTTGTATTGCAGTTTGATGGCACAGAACAAGGCGTTAATATCAGGGATTTTTGGGGGAGATATTATGAAAACAAATGGAAGATTTTAGCCGTTACGCTGGGCCTATCTGGGCGTCCATTTGGAAACGAGCTACAGCTATCATCATCTGTGAGGGAAGCTCCAGAGCGGGGGCGCATGTCGCAAATCTTAATGAAAACCGAACGCGATTTAGGTGTTACTTTTACCTTCAATCCTAGATGGAAAGATGCCAAACTGAAAAACATTGTTTTTGATTTGGGCATATACAATGGCCAAGGCTTGGCAGGCCCGGCTGAATTTGACAACAGTAAAGACGTAATCTTGCGGTTGAGTCATAAACCCTATGTAGTTAAAGGCTTACCGTTTTCTGTTGCCGGAGGAATTAGCACCTTGCAAGGTGGTCTTAATCACCGGCTGCCGGTTAGTTACAAAATGGAGCAAGTAGACCAGCTCTGGAAGATGGTTAAGGATTCATCGTCGAGTACCATAAATAAAGTTGCGCCCAGGAGATATTACGGAGCGGATATTCAATTCGCTACCACAACCGAAAGTTGGAAATCTGAACTGAGAGCAGAGTTAATAAGCGGTTTACAAACGGGAACATCAACAACATCTACCACACCAGGTTCTTACCCGGTAGACAATAAAGCAATTGCACTACCCTATTATACCCGGAATTTTAGTGGTGCATATATTACTTTTGTACAAACCTTAAATAGCACAGATAATCAAATTATCTTAAAATATGATTATTACGATCCAAATACGAAGGTTAAAGGCTTTGCTGTGAATAGTCAAGGATTATCTGCCGCAGATGTTCGGTTCGATACGTTTGGTTTTGGATTTCTTCATCATTTTAATCCGCATTTTAAAGCGGTCTTGTATTATGACGTGATTAGAAATGAGGCTACTCAAATTCCTGACTATACATCAGATCGTAAAGACAATATTTTCACCCTAAGAACACAATTCTATTTCTAATATTAATTTCTAACCAAAGGTTTTAAACAATTTGCGCTACCTTTGCCACAAATTGTTCCGTATGAAACTTGATTTTATGAAATTCGATTTTAACCAAATCTTAACCACAACGATGGTTATTTTTGCTATAATCGATATCCTGGGCTCCATACCCGTTGTGATTCAACTGCGGAAAAAAGCTGGCCATATCGAATCTGAAAAAGCCTCAATAGTAGCCACCGGACTTATGATCTTGTTTCTATTTCTAGGTGAATCGCTATTGAAAGTAATCGGCTTAGATGTAGAATCTTTTGCCATCGCCGGATCTTTTGTAATATTTTTTATTGCGATGGAGATGGTTTTAGGCCTAACCATTTTTAAAGAAGAAGCACCGGAAACCGTTTCAATTGTTCCGCTGGCCTTTCCTTTAATAGCCGGAGCGGGTACCATGACAACGCTACTATCATTAAAAACGGAATATCAAACCCAAAATATTTTAGTAGGCATAGTACTTAATATGCTTTTCGTTTATTTTGTACTAAAAAATACGGAACGACTGGAAAGATTGTTTGGCAAAACCGGATTAAACATTCTACGCAAAGCATTTGGTGTAATCTTACTGGCAATTGCGATAAAATTATTTAGAAACAATACCGGATTGTGATGTAACATTGCCAGATTGCCAGCATCTAAACAGCAAAGCAACTGAAATGAAAAGCTTTGAAGACTATACATTAGTTATCGGTGGGCTTGCAGTTTTGATTGAGGCCGCTAAATACCTCAAAAAGAAAATAAGGGCTTGGTATGGCCATGCTTAATTCATTATCAGTCTGGCAACAAACATGGTATCAGCCCGGTGTTCATAACCTTTTACAACTTCCATTTTTTCCAGGGTCAAGGGCAAATGTTGTAAAAGGTGCACCACAACCTGTTCATTTTCCTGGGCAAATGCCGAGCATGTGATATAGATTAACGGCTTTCCGGGTTTCAGGTATTTGCAAACATTTGTGGCTATAGCCTTCTGAATACTTGCAAAATATTCGATCTTAGTTTCATCAAAGAATGTGAGCATTTCTGGAGTCCTACCCCAGGTTCCCGAACCCGTACAGGGTGCATCTAAAATAATCCCATCGAACTGGTAATGATGCAATATTTGATCGTTGTTTTTTAAAAGATCTAATTCTTTTTTATGGTACTTCCTAATGCCCGCCAAGCGAAACCGTTCATCTAAGTTTTGTAACACACTTTCACGTAAATCGGTGACCAAGAGCTCAATATTGGATTCTAGGCTATTTAAAAGCAAGGACTTGCCACCAGAGGCAGCACAGGCATCCCACCATTTATCCCATTTTTGTGGTTTGAAATATGTTCCGGTAAATTGAGAAGAGAGATCCTGAACTTGGTAAGTACCATCTTTTAAGATCGATTCTAACTTTGTACCATTGGGAAGGGCTAGCGCGGTATCCGTAAGTGCCCGAGCATCAATTTCTGCATGGCTTAATTGTTGCAAAGCTTCGTCTTTGATGCCTGGCATTACCCGTATAAATAAATCAGGCTGAGCAAAAAAAGAAGCATTAAATGTTTCCTTATGGATACTTTCGGAAAGATAAGATTGGAATGGATAAATATCTTCAAACCGAAAATCGGGATAACGTTCAGTGATCAACTCGATTTTACGATGTAGTGGTAATAAGATTTTATCAGACCAATCGGGATAGAACGCTGCTACAATCGGGCTTAAGGTATCGTGGCAGAGGAAATCTGCAATACATAGTCGTTCGTTACTATCCAAATTTTTTAGTGCCGTTCCGAGCCGAAAGAAACTATAAAGATGACGGGTTGCCCATCTCCTATCTGCCGACCCCATTTGCTTATTTTGCTTGAAGTAAGTAGGAAGGAAGCGATGCAAAGGCAATTTACCATCGTAAGCGTCTGCAATTAGTTCGAATGCCCTGAGTTGGTGAGTTGCTTTCATATTATAAACGGCAATTAATTAACTGGTTCCAGCGCAAAATTCCTAAACCTTAAAAGCGTTAAACTGCTGTTTACGTAACCATATTTATCATCGAAAACGAAAGAAAAATTATTATGCAACCCTTTGTATTTCATTTTAGTAAGATAATTACGATAATCTTCGCCGTGCTCGCTAATCAATTTTCCAAAATAGAAGCCTACATCAAATCCCTTAAAAGCATATTCTCCGGGTTCGAAACCAAAATTAAATCGGTATTTTTTAATGAAAGCGACAACCCCGGCATTTTTGTAATCAATTTTATAAGAAGAACTGATGATGGTATTGAGTGCTTGCATCTTATCAGTGGGATAATTTTGCTTCATCCAGTTAGGGTGACCAAATAAGTTGATATCATAGGCACCGTTTGGATTATTCTTTAGTCTGAACAGCTTATCAATTGTGGGTTGCACAAATGCCCGATCTGCAGACGTTACTACAACCGCATAACGTTTACCTTTTTGCATTTTGGTTTCGAATGCAAAAGCAGAGGCATACTCTTGAACTAAAAACTTACCATTTTGCTTGATCGTTTCGCGAAGTGGTGCTGCAAAAGCCTCGTCATCTGTTTTTTTAGGATTGATGAGTACCACGATGCTATTTCCCGGATTAAAATTCCTCGTTATATAACTTGCGACGGTTTTTGCATGCAACGAAATATTGTTTACTATTGATATTAGATTAGGATTATTAAAATCTGCTGGATTGGATGCTGCCAATGGCGACACTACCAATACATTATTTTCTTTCGCATAGTTTGCAATGAATTTCAATCCATCAGGAAAGACTGGTCCAACAATCAGATTGCTGGTTTTAAACCTTTCGTTCTTAAACAAAGAGGCGATATGTGCATTGTCATCCTCGGTATCAAAAACGTTTAATTTGAAATTTAGTCCGCTTGCTGCTGCCGAATCTATCCCCAATTTAAACCCCTGGTAAAAATCTATAGGCATAGCAAATTTCTCAATATCAGATTTAGTTGCTGTTTTAAGGTTTATTTCATCTAACTGAAATGGAACTAATAGCGAGATGTTAGCCTGAGAGAACTTCTTAACAGGCTTTTTTTCAGCTGGTTGTTCTTTCTCTATTGGTTTCGGCACTGTTGGTTTTTTTGGCGTAAGTGTTTTTGGAGAACATGCACTCAGCATAATTATCATCGAAACCAAAAGCCAGTAACCTTTTTTAAAATTCATTCCTAGGTGTTTTAACGAAATATGCTAGCAAAGTTTATTCCACCTTGCTAGCATACTAAATTTAACGGCAATAAGTTTGGCTTTTAAACCAACATCATCTTATTTATTCCCACTCTATTGTAGCTGGTGGTTTTGAGCTAATATCATAAACCACCCTATTTATACCTTTTACTTTATTGATGATTTCGTTAGAAATTTTGGCCAATACCTCATAAGGCAGGTGACACCAATCGGCTGTCATTCCGTCTACAGATTCTACAGCACGTAGGGCAATTACATTTTCATAAGTTCGCTCATCTCCCATTACTCCAACAGACTGTACCGGTAAGAAAATTGAGCCTGCTTGCCATACCTTGTCGTACAAACCAGCGGCCTTGAGTTCATTGATATAGATGGCATCTGCATCTTGCAGAATAGCTACCGTTTCGGCAGTTACCTCTCCCAAGACTCGGATGGCCAAGCCTGGTCCTGGAAATGGGTGTCGACCCAAAATAACATCATCAATACCCAATGCTTTACCTACGCGGCGAACCTCATCTTTAAATAAAGTTTTTAGCGGTTCTACTACTTTCAATTTCATGAAATCTGGCAGTCCCCCAACATTATGATGAGATTTGATTGTTGCAGACGGGCCATTAACAGAAATCGATTCGATTACATCAGGATAAATGGTCCCCTGACCGAGCCAATTCACTCCCGTAACCTCGTGAGCAGCGTCATCAAAAACCTCTATGAAAACTCGCCCAATAGCTTTACGCTTAAGTTCCGGGTCTTTCAAACCTGCCAGTTGACTTAGGAAACGATCTTTGGCATCTATACCTTTAATGTTTAAGCCCATATGCTTGTATTGCTCAAGCACTTGTTCGTATTCGTTCTTACGTAATAACCCGTTATCAACAAAAATACAATGAAGGTTTGCACCGATGGCTTTATGAAGCAAAACAGCAGCAACACTACTATCTACACCACCAGATAACCCAAGTACCACCTTATCGTCGCCGATTTTCTCTTTCAGCTCTGCAACAGTAGTTTCAATAAATGATGCAGAAGTCCAGTCTTGATTGCAGCCACAAATATCAACTAAAAAGTTTTCTAACAGGACTTTACCATCTATGCTATGTGTAACCTCTGGATGGAATTGAATGGCGTATGTATTCGAATCCTTAATATGATAAGCTGCGACCCTTACGCTATCGGTGCTGGCTATCAGCTCGAAGTGATCTGGAATATTGGTGATCGTGTCGCCATGGCTCATCCATACCTGAGAATCGATATTGATGCCTTTAAAAAGCTTATTTTCCTGGTCTACAAAACTCAAGTTTGCACGGCCATATTCGCGGGTTGATGATGGCTGAACATCGCCACCAGATTTCTGGGCTATGTATTGTGCGCCATAACATACCGCCAATAACGGATATTTGGTATGGTACTTTGATAAATCGATTTGTGGTGCATCGTCTTGACGAACAGAATAGGGACTACCTGAAAAGATAACACCTTTTACATCTTCTGTAATTTCTGGGAGATTATTAAATGGGTAAATTTCACAGTAAATATTTAGTTCGCGAACCCTACGGGCGATGAGTTGTGTAAACTGCGAACCAAAATCGACGATAATGATTTTTTCTTGCATCCGCAAAGTTAGCGATTTGATTTGAGATTTATGAGGTGAGATTTAGAACAAATTTAATATCCATCCTTCTCTAGTTAACCTGCTAATAACTTCACCTCTACGCCAAACTTTCTTAAAAAATCTACGCCTTCATCGTTTGTTAAACCTTTATAGGCTGCGTAAGATTTAGCATAGTAAACCAGCTTAATTCCTGAAGAAAGAATTAACCGGGCGCAGGCGATACATGGCGACAAAGTGGTATATAATGTACAACCCTCTATTTTTGATCCATTCTTTGATGCATATAGAATTGCATTTTCTTCTGCATGTAAGGCCAGGGAGCAGCTCCCTTTGCTATCTCTAGCGCAACCTTGTCCTGGCCATTCCTCATCGCAGTTATGTGTACCTGCTGGAGGGCCGTTGTAGCCAATAGAAATTATCCTTGTGTCTTTCGTTAAAACGGCTCCCACGTGTGCCCGCACACAATGCGATCGTGCAGCCAAATCGGTTGCCAAATTCATGAAAATGGTATCGAAACTCAGTTTTTCGCTCATAAGAGAAATAAAAAAGCCACAAAGATGTTTCTTCGTGGCTGTAAAATTAGTTTATAATAAATTAATGTCCGCCAGCAATTTTCTGATCGAAATTTATACCCTGAGATTTTAAAATTCCACTTACTTTCCATGCGTAAAACGCCAAGTAAGCAAAGCAGATGATTCCTACCACATAACTATATTGAATGCCTGTAAATTCCGATACTGCGCCTTGTAACCAGCTAATAATACCTCCGCCCATAATCATCATAATTAAAAAGCTACTACCCTGACTTGTATGTTTACCTAAACCACTTACTGCCAAAGTAAATATACAAGGCCATAATGTGCTACAAAACAAACCAACACTTGTAATGGCATAAACGCTGACCATACCTGTTGTAAACATACCTATTAATAATGCCGTGATTCCTATTGATGAAAAGATCAAAAGCATCCTGGCAGGATTACCTTTGCTGGCCATATCTGCAGCAATCAATACTAAAATGATGAGGCCATATACATAGAACGGTGCTAAATCATGCTTAGCAATTGCGTTTACTGCTAGAAAAATAGCGAAAGCTAAATAGGGTGCAATAAATCTTAATATTTTTTGTGTTGATACATTATCGGTGAAAGCCTCAACTGCACCTGTCCATCTACCAATCATCATACTTGCCCAATAAAGTGAAATATATGGAGCTATGTCTTTAATTTCAAAGCCTAGATCCTTCTCCATGTAAGCTGGCAAATTACTTGCTGTAGAAACTTCTACTCCTACGTAAACAAAGATGGCAATCATACCAAGAACTAGCTGTGGGTATTTCAACGCAGAGCCTTTTTGTCCAAGATCTTCAACTTTAGCTTCAACTAACGTCGGCCGATCTGGCAATGAAGAAAGTTTTAGGAAGACGGCAACCGCAAGAAATGCAGCACCAAGAATGAGATACGGAATTTTCACACTCTCCACGCTGATATCTGAGGTAGCATTTGCCGCAGAGCCAAAAATAGCGAAACTAACAACCAATGGGCCAATTGTAGTACCAAAATTATTGATACCACCCGCCAATGTTAAGCGCTGAGATCCGGTTCTTATCGGACCCAATGCAATAGCCAGCGGATTTGCAACCGTCTGTTGAAGTGAAAATCCTAATGCCACAATAAAGAGGCCAGATAACATTAGTGGAAACGAAGCTAAATTAGCCGCAGGGTAAAACAATAATGTTCCAACAGCAGAAATAAATAAGCCTAGTGCCAGAGAGTTCTTGTAACCTAGTTTGTTTACTAAATCCTGTTTCATTAAAACAGATATACCATTATAAATAAGGGCACCTACAGTATAAGCAATATAGAATGCTAGAGATACAAGCTGACTCTCTGCCTGCGAAAGATCGAAAGCTTTTTTAAATACAGGTATTAGAATGTCGTTACTTGCGGCCACAAAGCCCCAAAAAAAGAAAACGGTAACTAAGGGTATAAATTGGCCCCATTTGGTTTGTGCTTGTTCTGAACTCATTTTTTAATTTAGTTTAATGGGGCTAAACATAATTAAAAAAAAATTAAAAACCGGTAACTTTTATGCAATGCATGCAACAAAAATAAATGCTAGTTGTTTAGGTATAAAATTGCATATTCGCATATTATAAACAATACAATACATGTTTGAAGCCATTTTATTAGGTATTGGGGCAGGGATTATTTCGTCGTTTTTAACAGGTCCGGTATTTTTTGCAATGATAAAAACCAGTATAGAAAGAGGCTTTAAAGCCGGTTTCTCTTTAGCTATTGGTGTTATAATAAGTGATGTTATTTTAATCGCTTTAGTGCTTTTCGGGAGTCAGTTTTTCGACTACAAGGCAGATTTTGATAAATATGTTGGGGCAATTGGTGGCATCTTCCTCCTAGCGGTTGGCATTTATTACCTGGTCTCAAGAATGAAGGTCGAATACGATTCTACAACACTTCAGAAAGTTAGCAAAAGAGGTTTTGTACTTAAAGGTTTTCTCATGTGTATCCTTACACCCTCAACCTTAATGTTTTGGATTATAGTAAGTGGGATTATCTCTGTGAAGTTAAATAACATGCTAAATGAAAAGCTGGTATGTTTTTTTATTGCAATGGCTACGCAACTAAGTATAGACGGTGCCAAGAGCTTCTACTCAAGCAAGCTTCGTTACAGAATTAAAGAAGATGCCTTGAGAGCGCTTAACAAAATAGCCGGCATCATTATCATCATATTTGCCTTTTGGTTAATTTACAAAACTTACATTCAATTTTACGCATAACAAGCTGGTGCAGATTCGCTGTTATTCAAGTCCATCGAGATCATATAAGTCTACATAGTCTACCACGTTTCCACCTTCGCAGTTTTCCATATCCTGCAACCTGTAATAGTTACGACTTCCTTTCTTCAGAAAAACCTGCTTTCCTTTTTTTTCGCATGGAACCCCGCTATTATTGGCTTTAACGTAAGTAATAATCGTTCCTTCGAAAGCGAAATGTGTAGCGTCTGTTCTTTTTAAAGTCCCATTAATTTTTAAATATTCATTGTTAGCATTGGTTTGCTCACCTTTTATACTATACACACCCTCTTTGGTTTTTGTTACTTCTGCCGTTCCTTGTTTCTCAAAACTGATCCACTGTAAAGAAATTGGAATATTCTTGGTAACCGTAATGGCAACTTTAGGGATCTTATTTTTTATATCGTCTTTTACGCTATTGATCGTATCTACAAATTCATCAACCTTATTCGAAACACTGTCGCTTGTATCATCGATAACGTCGGTCACTTTCTTTTGACTTGCATCTGAGCATGCCAAACCCAAACACACCATAAATGCTAAAATTAATCTTTTCATCATACAGAAATTTGAAAGTTTTAACACAGAATCACAGGAAATGTTTTTTGTAGGCCAAATTACATAAGAACCATAAAAAAAATGGCCCATATTAAATATGAGCCATTAAAATATTGTTTGAAAAGGCATTAGTATGCCCTTTGGTTATTTCCTTCCTTCCAATTTACAAAGGCTTTGTTAACCACTTTATTACCTCCAGGAGTTGGATAATTACCCGAAAAATACCAGTCGCCCTTATTTTTAGGGCACGCTTCGTGCAGATTTTCTAAACTCTGATAAATAACTTCAACCTCTGCAACTGTTCCCTTGGGCGTTATAATTTGGGCAATTTTAGCTGAAATTTCTTCTGGGCTAAAAGGTTTGTAGATATCCTTGACATGATTAACGATTTCTTCCTTTGGTAATAGCAACGATGCTTTACATTTTGCATAAACATCCTCTATCACCTGCCACATACCTCTTTCGGTAAGTAACTGAATAGCGGCATCGAATGCTACAAATTGTCCCATTCGGCTCATGTCGATACCATAGCAATCTGGGTAACGAATTTGCGGAGCAGAAGAAACAATAATGATCTTTTTGGGGTGTAAACGATCTACAATTTTGATAATGCTTTGTTTAAGCGTTGTGCCACGTACAATCGAATCATCCAACGCCACCAATGTATCCTGGTGATTATTGATAATACCATAGGTGGTATCATAGACGTGTGCAACCATCTCACTTCGGTCGGCATCCTGTGTAATAAAGGTTCTTAACTTCACATCTTTAACAGCAAGTTTTTCAACTCTTGGCGCTAACGACAATAAGGCATCGAGATCCTGATCGGTTAACTGTTCTTTCCGATGTAGTAGTGTATCTTTCTGATGTTTACGAACATATTGGTTCACCCCGTCAACCATCCCAAAGAAAGCAACCTCTGCTGTGTTTGGGATGAATGAGAAAACTGTATTTTTCAGATCATAATTAACTGCTTTTAGAATTTTATCACTCAATAAGCGACCCAGTTGCTTTCGTTCACGGTAGATCTCTACATCACTACCTTTCGAAAAATAAATACGTTCGAACGAACACGATAGCCTTTCGGTTGGCTCCCGAAACTGCTCCATGCTTACCTCGCCATTTTTTTTGATGATTAAAGCATGACCGGGATCTATTTCCTTAACATCTTTAAACTGAATGTTGAAGGCCGTTTGCAAAGCTGGCCTTTCGGATGCTGCTACAACAATTTCATCATCATAATAATAGTAAGCCGGACGAATGCCTGCGGGATCACGCATGATAAACGAGTCGCCATTTCCTACCATTCCGCAGATCGAATATCCACCATCCCAGGTTTTGGCAGAGCGACGAAGAATATTGGCAATATCCAAGTTGTCTGAAATCTTGTGTGTAATGGCTACATTATCATGCCCTTCTTTTTTGTACTGATCAAACAACTCTTGATTTTCATCATCGAGAAAATGACCAATTTTTTCAAGTACTGTTACGGTATCGGCTTTCTCTTTTGGGTGCTGACCTAGTTCATAAAGTTGCTCTAAAAGCTCATCAACATTAGTCATGTTAAAATTACCCGCGATGACAAGGTTACGTGTCATCCAGTTATTCTGCCTTAAGAACGGATGGCAATTTTCTATGCTGTTTTTACCATGGGTACCATAACGCAAATGGCCCATTAACACCTCGCCTATAAAGCTTACGTTGTCTTTGAGCCACTCTGTATCCTGCATTAACTCAGGCGTATTTTCTTGTATATCAACAAATTTATTCTGAACATATTCGAAGATATCTGCCACCGCGTTGGAAGCCTTGCTTCGGTATCGGCTTATGTACCTGCTACCGGGTTTCATGTCTAGCTTAATGGTAGCAATACCTGCACCATCCTGGCCACGGTTATGCTGCTTTTCCATCAGAAGATATAACTTATTAAGGCCGTAAAGCGCTGTACCGTACTTTTGCTGGTAGTAAGAAAGTGGTTTTAACAGGCGAATAAAAGCGATTCCGCATTCGTGTTTTATCTGATCACTCATGGTATGGGTTATGAAGGCGCAAAGTTATCCTTTTAAACCATTACAACCTAAATAAAAGAATTTTCTTTTGTCACAATGGGGTTAATTTGGGGCGTGTGAATACAGCTATTACCTACTAATAGATGCGATAACTTACCAAGCCATTACATTGATTTTGATCGTAAGACAGCCCCGAAAAAAATCGACGCATGTTCATCGAACGTTTTGGGATCGCCACTGGTATAGAATTGCTTTTCACCACCTTTAGACAATCTATTCTCCAACTCAGGATGTCTTTCTAAATAATCTGATAAACTATCGGCAACAATTTCACCCTGTGATAAAATCTTAATATAATCTGGAAAGGCATGTTTAAGTTTAGGCATCAGCAATGGGTAATGCGTACATGCCAATAAAACGCAGTCGATATCGCCAGACTGAAGTAAAAGTTGCTCGCAATAGACCTGAATAAAAAAATCTGCACCTGGCAGAAGGTGTTCGTTGTTTTCAATTAGTGGCACCCACATTGGGCAACTTTGTTGAAATACTTTAATATGAGGGAAAAACTTTTTTATTTCGAGTAGATAAGACTGCGAGTTGATAGTTCCACGGGTACCCATAACGCCAACTTTGTTAGTACGTGTGAAATTGCCTATTACTTCTGCCGTAGGTCTTATTACACCTAACACTCTTCTATTAAGATATTTTTTCGGTAAGTCTTTTTGTTGAATAGTTCGCAAAGCTTTTGCCGAAGCAGTATTGCAAGCAAGTATCACCAATTCGCACCCTTGCGCAAAAAGCCACTCCACGCACTCCAAAGTATATTTATAAATGGTATCGAACGAATGATCACCATAAGGCGAACGTGCATTATCACCTAAATATATGTAGCTATATGCCGGCAGTCGATCTGATATTGCCTTGAAAACGGTTAAACCACCGTATCCAGAATCAAAAATACCTATTGGCGCTGCTGCATTCATTAGCTAAAGATATTGATAAATTAGGCAGGAAATGAAATAATAAGATCCTTTGGTACGGCAATTATAAAAAAAGCGGAACGAAGTTTAACCTCATTCCGCTTCCTGTTAAAACTAACGCAATCGCCAGTTTTTAAATTATTTTTTTGGTGCCGCTGGTTTAGCAGCTGTAGCCGTAATTCCTAATTTAGTTTTTACTGCGCCCGTAATATCATCACCACCATCCCAGAAAACTAAGTTGTTTCCACCTTGACCATTGGCAATATCGAAAACGTAAGCCAAACCTTTTTCTTTAGCTACTGCAGAAATTGCTGTTGCAACTTTTGCCTGAATAGGTTGGAACAATTCACCTTGTTTGGTACCTACATCCTGAGATGCTTTCGTACGTGCATCAGTAATGCGTTTTTCTAAATCCTGCAATTCTTGACCGGCTACCTGCAATTCTTTACCTACCTGCTCTTTGTTTGCTTCACTTAAAGTTTTTTCTTTAGCCTGAGCAGCAGACAATTTAGTTTGGTATTCTTTAATCATTCCATCAATGCTGGCTTGTAAAGATTTACCTAAAGTTTCTAAAGTTGTTTGAGCCGTTTTAGCCTCTGGTAAGTTAGCAAAAACTTCCTCAGAATTAATGTGACCCAATTTTTGTTGCGCATTCGCCATATTCGCTGTAAACACTAATCCTGCTGCTACAAAGAATACGTTAATTAACTTTCTCATCGTTCTATTTTACTTTGTTTTTATTATTCTATTTGTTTTTCCGAAAATTTCAGGGGCGAATATACTAATTATTTACAGTCCCTGGTTTGTACCCTAATTTTACAATTACATCATTACTAACATCGTAGCTACTGCTGGCATAAATCATCATTGTAGCTTCGCTGCTCTTATCAAAAATGAAATCCAGATACTTTGCTTTTGCAATTTGTTTAATCACATCTGCAACTTTATCCTGTATTGGTTTAATAAGTTTGGTTCTGCTTTGAAACAGCTCGCCATCGGGTCCAAATTTTTGGCGTTGAAATTCTTTTGCTTGTTTTTCCTTCTCGATAATTTCGTTCTCACGGCGTTTACGCATATCATCAGTTAGTAAAACCTGATCGGCCTGGTATGCTTTATACATCCGATCTATTTCACCGAAGTTCTGATCTACTTGTTGCTGCCATTGTTTAGAGGCAACCTCTAACTGACTCAAAGCAGATTTATACTCTGGCATATGCTTCAAAATATATTCCGTGTCTACGTAAGCAAACTTTTGGGCAAAAGCACCAAAGGAACTAACGAGTAAAAATGCGATAAAAAGATACTTTTTCATTTGTGTGTGTTTAATGATTTTCTAATAACCTAAGTTTTGTTTAAACTCAACTTAAGTTGTTTTATTGCATATTTAATAATTTTTTTAGAAGATATCAATTAGAATCCACCTAATTGTTGTGCGATACTAAAATGGAACTGACCTTTGTTGGCATCTGGCAAACCTGGTATCGAATCGAAACCGTAACCGTAATCGATACCTAACAAACCAAATATTGGTAAAAATATCCTGGCACCTACCCCCACAGATCTTCTAATGTTAAATGGATTGAAATCGTTGAATCTATTCCACGTATTACCACCCTCTGCAAAGGCAAGAACGAAGGCGGTTGCCTGTTGACTAGCAATAACCGGGTAACGTGCCTCTAATACATACTTGGTATAAATCGGGCTACCAGATTGTTGTGCAATCTGTGCGTTAGATCCGAAAGGAATAACAGTATTGTTAGCATAACCACGCATAGCGATCAACTCAGATCCTTGTAAGAAATCAAATCCTTGCATACCATCGCCACCCAATTTAAAACGTTCGAATGCTGATTGGCCAACTACGCTATTATACTGACCTAAAAAACCGAACTGTGCTTGTGCTTTAACAACCAAGTTGCCAACAACTCTTTGGTACCATTGAGAATCGAATTTCCATTTGTGGTATTCCGTGAAGCGATATTTATCTTTATCAGAAGCTGTAGCATAGTTTACCTTATTAAACAACGAATAAGGAGGCGTTGCCTGGATGGTGAAACGGATGAACGACCCTGATTTAGGGAAAATTGGCGAATCACGAGAGTCGCGGCTAATTTCTTGCGATAAGTTTAAGTTATAGGATGTACCAGTAGAAAATAAATAGCCCGCGTAATTGTTTAAGATGTATTGTTGCAAATTAACTGCATGGCTTAGCTGGAAATAGTTATCTGGCCAGTTTAATCTTCTACCTAAACTTACCGTTACGCCATTTAAACGAATTTTTTGGAATGATGAATTATCAGAACTTAAACCATTCGATTGCAATGATGTAAAGGCGCTTACACCAAAGCTCACTGGCTTCTCTCCACCAAACCATGGTTGCGAGAATGAGAAACTATAAGACTGATAGTACTTACCATTTGTTTGACCACGTAAACTTAATTTTTGACCATCTCCTTTCGGCAATGGTTTGTAAGCTTTAAGATTAAAAAGATTTCTTAACGAGAAGTTGTTGAAGGTTAAACCTAAAGTACCGATGATACGGCCACCGCCAAAACCGCCTGATAATTCAATTTGGTCTGAAGGTTTTTCCTCCACGGCATACTCGATATCTACCGTACCATCTGCCGGATTGGGGCGAGGTGTAGGCACGGTTTTAGACTCATCGAAGTTACCTAACTGTCCAATCTCACGAATGGTACGAATTAAATCGCTTTTGTTGAACTTCTGACCAGGTTTAGTACGAATCTCACGCAAAACAACTTTATCATTTGTAATGGTATTACCTTTTAATGTGATGCGGTTATTGGTGTATTGTGGGCCTTCGTACATGCGCATCTCCACATCTACAGTATCGCCATAAATTCTGGTTTGAACCGGATCAATGTTAAATGTAAGGTAACCGTTATCGGTATACATGCTATTAATATCGCCACCGTTTTCGCCACCACCGTTAAGTTTTTTATTTAAACGATCTTCGCTGAATACATCACCTTTTTCTATCGTAAGTACTTTATTCAAAATACTATCAGGATAAATGGCATTACCAGCCCAGGTAATGTTCCCGAAATAATATTTTTTTCCCTCGTAAATATCCATCTGAATATTTACTTTCTTTTTGTTGTATTGATAAATGCTGTCTTTTAAAAGCTCAGCATCGCGATAGCCTTTCTCATGCAACTTCGCAATCATTTTAATTTTATTCTCCTCGTACTTTTCTTTAGAGAATTTTCCGGAGCCCCAAAACCGCCACCAGGCAAACTGTTTTGGATTTTTTAAGTACTTGCGTAATTTAGAAGATTTAAAGTCTTTGTTACCTGTAAAATCGATATGTTGAACCTTAACTCGGCTGCCCTTATTGATATTGGCTTCTAATACAACACTATTCTCGGCGTTTGGATCTTTACGGGTTTTATAATCAATTGTAGTAAAATAGAAGCCTTTATCTAGCATATACTTTTTTACAATTGCCGAGGTGGTGTTATATAAGTTATCGTTTACGATCTTACCTGTTTTATCGTTTAGTTTTTCCTGAATTGCCGTTTTCTGCGACTTGCTTATTCCTTTTAAATCGATTGAGCTTAAACGCGGACGTTCTACTACTTCAATCTCGAAATAAACAGAATCCTGAACAAATTTTTGGATGTTTATTTTCACATCATCAAACAAACCCTGTGCCCAAAGCGTTTTTATAGCATCAGAAGTAGCTTCACCAGGGAGCACTACTTTATCGCCCTTGGTAAGTTTAGATAGGGTAATTAAAACGTCCTTATCTAAATATTCTGTACCGGTAACTGTTGTTCCGCCAATGATGTATTCACGTGGATTAAAATAATCTAAATCTAAGCCTCCAACCTTTAACGAGGGTGTTGCCGGAGCCTGACCTTGTGGACGTATTTGAGCAAAGGCCGGTGCGGCTAAAACTATCAGGATTAAAACTTGAAATATTCTTTTCATTAAAATAATTTGTTCAGTAATGGCCACGAAGGTAACGTTTTATAAAGCAAAAATTTCTTTATCCAACCAACCTTTTTATGGATTCATTTATCGTATTAAAGTGGTGCTAAGTTAGTTTAAACGCTTGTTAAAAAGTGTTAAAAGAAAAATTAGTTTAATTGTTCGCTAATTTTTCCAAATCGGCGTTCGCGTTTTTGGTAATCAACAATAGCTTCAAAAAGATCTTCCCGCCTAAAATCTGGCCATAGTACATCAGTAAAATAAAACTCGGTATAAGCCATTTGCCATAGCAAATAATTACTTATGCGGTGTTCTCCACTGGTTCTAATCATCAGCTCAGGGTCTGGAATGTTAACGGTGGTTAACTTTGAAGAGAAAAGGTTTTCATCAATATCATCAATGGCAATTTGGTTATCTTTTACAGCAGCAGCTATTTGTTTTGCTGCTTCTAAAATTTCCCATTTTGCACTGTAACTTAATGCGAGGGTAAGCGTACATTTTTCATTATGTGCTGTCTTCGCCATTGCTTCATGTAAATCATCAATACACTCTTGCGGTAATGAAGCAATATTACCAATCGCATTAAGTTTGATGTTATTCTTATTAAGTGTTTCGGTCTCCTTATTAATCGTAGAAATCAAAATCTGCATCAATGCATCAACTTCTTCTTTTGGCCGATTCCAATTTTCAGTAGAAAAAGCATAAAGTGTTAAATACTCAATACCCACTTCTACACAACCTTCTACAATATCTTTTACGGAAAGTACGCCTTGTTCGTGGCCAAAAACCCGCACTTTGCCCTGGCCTTTTGCCCATCGTCCGTTACCATCCATAATAACGGCAATGTGCCTTGGCAGGCGAGTATCGTCTATTTGTTCTTTAAATCCCATTTATTCTGTCAAAATCAGCTTAAAACGTATAGCATTTTGAGGATACAAAGGTAAAAGATATGCCAACACTAACAAATAGATAAGTGTCCCTTTTTCGAAAATCTCCTCTTTGGGTACCTACGTAACCTGTTTGGCTTAGAGATGGATCTGATAAATTGAGCGTATTTTCACCGTTTCTTAAGATTACAGGTGCAGCTGGATAACGTCCGCTTACGTCATCGATATAGTCGGTTAAGGGTGTTCTGTATCCAATTTCAGAAAAAACGCTCCAAGTATCTTTGTAATTATAGCGCAAGCCAACGCCATATGGGATGGTCAAAACCAGGTTTTGATACCCACTTGGTTGACCTTCAGTAGCCAGGCGGTCCAACCGATACGTTTCACCTTCAAAATCTACTGTTGGCTTGAATAAAACTCCGCCAATACCTGTGAAAAGATAAGGGGTGAATTGCCTGCTTCCGCCACCCAACTTATAATTGAAAAAATTGAAATCGACAACAGCATTTAATTCGCTCAATGAAGTTTTAAAACTAAGATTTCTTTCGATAAATTGTAAGTTGCTCGATGCTGCATCTTGTGCCTCTATTTGACCGTACTGGTAATTTATCCGTACTCCAATATACTGGTTAAAATTGCGTTTTGCATAAACACCAGCAGATAAACCACTTATTTGCAGTGGGTTATTCTGATTTAGGTCTCCTAGGTAACCGGCACCACCAGCCATGAGTCCTAACTCCCAATTGCCAACCTGGGCCTGGGTAATAGTGTAATTGGAGATGAAGAGGAGGATGATGAATAAAAGGCGTTTATTTAGCGTCATACCTAGTAGTTACGGGTATCTATGCCCCATAATAATTTATTCCTTAACGTGTTTAAATACGTTTCATTGTTCAGGCGAATAAGATTTATGCAAAAATCTGCTTTTTTTATCGCAATTTTCACCGAGCGTTCTACCGTTACTGTCCTGCTATCGCAAGAAACCAAAAACTTTGATTCTCTAGCCTCGACTTCAAAAGACAGCACATTATCATCCGGGAGTACAACCGGCCTTACATTAAGGTTGTGTGGAGCGATTGGTGTTACCACAAAGTTCTCGGAATCTGGATAAATGATAGGACCGCCACAACTCAGTGAATATGCGGTAGAACCTGTTGGTGTAGCAATAATTAGCCCGTCTGCCCAATACGAGTTGATAAACTCGTTGTTCATAGAAGCATGGATAATCATCATAGCCGAATTGTCTCTTCGGTGAATAGTGATATCATTAAGTGCAAAATTTTCTTCTCCAAACAAACCATTATCAGATTCTAGGATCAAAAGAGACCGGGCATCTA
This sequence comes from Pedobacter sandarakinus, assembly GCF_026240095.1. Classification (GTDB taxonomy): domain Bacteria; phylum Bacteroidota; class Bacteroidia; order Sphingobacteriales; family Sphingobacteriaceae; genus Pedobacter; species Pedobacter sandarakinus. The sequence goes on from NZ_JAPIVG010000001.1 coordinate 24,459, forward strand.
GGGTGTATTCACCACTTATCAATGCATTTAATGCCGATTCGATTTCATTTTTATTGATGCTGGCTAAAAAGCCCAAGCGACCAAAATTGATACCGATAACCGGAATTCCTGAGTTTCGGATTAATGATAAGGTATCAAGCAGGGTACCATCGCCACCTAAGCTGAGTAACACATCCGCATGATCTTTTAATTCTGCATGGTTATGAAAAACGATTGTATTTTTTGGCAACGATATTTTGCCATGAAGCGACGTTTTAAACTTAGAATATACAACAGGCTGTATTTGATGATCGGCTAAATGATTAAAAACCGTTTGAACATAGGGTAAAACCGTATCATTAAAGTCTCTCCCGTAAATTGCTATCCTCATATATGGCTTTAAACATTTAAATAGTTCATGAAAGAATCGTAACGTTCCTGCGATCCATCATCAACCTGAGTATTATTGTAAACCTCCTTAACCTGATAATCGTAACGTTCAAAAGAGGCTACTAAAGATGTTATTTCCGTTTTATTTACTTTTAAAGTAACTTCTAGCCGGGTGGAATCTTCAAAAGCATTCACAGAGGAAGATAAGATTTGTGCATTATCTGCTTCCACTATTTGCGAGATATGTGCTAGTGAATTATCCCGGTTTCCTATCTCTAACACAATAATACCACCTGGTTCATTTACTGCGTATTGTATTGCAACAGCATCCAAAACACAAGCAATAGGAATTAAGCCTAGATAGTTTTTACTCTGATCTAATACCGGAACAGCTGTAAGTTTAAGTTGACTCATGATCCGAATCACATCGTAGGTATGTGCATCTGCCTGCACAAAGAGCTGAAGATAGCTCACCGAATGGTCATTTAGTCGGGTGTCATGATCATGGATATTTTGCAAATCGTCTTCTGAAACCAAACCAACAAAAGCTTCACCATTAAGAATAGCAAGGTGCTTAACCTTAAACTCGTTCATCCGGTCTAAAGCCTGTTGCACCGTATCATTAATTCTCAATGATGGCATTACATGTGATATGATTTCTGCTGCAAACATTATTTGAGTAATATCCTATCTAAAAATTTCTCTAAGTAACCATTAAAAACTTGCGGATGTTCCATCATGGGTGCATGTCCGCATTTATCTACCCAGTTCAGCTCGGAATTTGGCAACAACTGGTGAAACTCTTCCGCCACTTCGGGTGGTGTCACCTTATCATTTTTTCCCCAAATTAAGGAAACGGGAATGGTTATTTTAGATAATTCCTTTGCCATATTGTGGCGAATGGCAGATTTAGCCATTGTTAAAATTCTAATTACACGAGATCTGTCATTGACCGTTTTAAATACATCATCAACCAATTCTTTTGTGGCCGTCGCCGGATCATAAAAAGTAAATTCTACTTTCTCTTTAATGTAATCGTAGCTTTCTCGTCTGGGAAAAGACCCGCCAAATGCATTTTCATACAAGCCAGAACTACCTGTAAGAACCAGAGCCTTAACAAACTCTTGATGCGCAACCGTGAAAACTAACCCGACATGACCGCCTAGTGAATTTCCAACCAATACCACCTGGTTCAATTTTTTAAATTTCAAAAACCGATGGAGGTATCTTGACAAAGCCTTAACCCCCAAGGTTAAAATAGGTAAATCGTAAATGGGTAAAATTGGGATAACAACATGATAACGATCTTTAAACCGCTCGATTACAAGCTCCCAATTACTTAATTCGCCCATTAGGCCATGCAGCAACACCAGCGTTTCGCCTTTTCCAGCTTCAATGTATTTAAATCCGTCTTCGTCAATTACCTGGTATGTCATATATATATTAGATGGTGGTGTGTACTAAGTTAATAGAGTAAACTTAAATTTTAGCATTTATAGTTAATTTTCTCAAATAATATCAAACAGGGAGAGCGGAATTGATTGAATTACTGTGCAAATTTGTTAAGTATTATTTGATATACAATGCAGGCTACTGAATTAGGCCAACTTCTCTTTTACAATTTCAGCAATCAATTTGCCATCGGCTTTTCCGGCAAGTGCTTTGTTTGCCAAACCCATAACTTTACCCATATCTTTAACCGATGTTGCACCAGATTGTTTGATAACGTCATCAATGATGCCGGCAACAGCTGAACGATCTAGCTGCTTTGGCAGGAACTGATTAATAACTTCAATCTCCTCTTCTTCTACCTGATAAAGATCTGAACGATTCTGTGATCTATAAATATCTGCAGACTCTCTTCGTTGCTTAATCAACTTCTGCAAAATTTTGAGTTCAGTTTCTTCGGTAATTTCTTCTGTAGATCCCTTTTCAGTTTTGGCTAAAAGGAGAGCTGCTTTAATTGCTCTTAAACCTCTTAATTGTGCATTATTTTTAGCCAACATGGCTTTTTTTATTTCTTGATCTATTGTATTTGATATCATCTAGTTTAAACCTCAAAGAAAGGCCTCCTGTTTAAGTTTACTGTGTGCTTAATTTATTGCCAAAGTTAATAGGTTTACAAACTTTGCATCGTTCTATCAATAATTGTTGCTGTAGCTTGTACCGATGGCATGATTAACATATCGTTGATGTTAACATGTTTAGGGCGGCTGACCACATACCAAATTGCATCAGCAATATCATTTGCAAGGAGTGGCTCTAAATTCTCGTAAACTTTCTTCGCTCTATCTTCATCGCCTTTAAAACGCACTACCGAAAATTCTGTTTCTACCATGCCCGGATTAATCTCTGTAACTTTGATACCGTGTGGAAGGAGATCAATGCGCATGCCCTTACTCAATGCATCAACCGCATGTTTGCTGGCACAGTACACATTGCCATTCGGATAAACCTCTTTGCCTGCGATAGAACCAATATTGACAATATGACCAGATTTATTAGGAACCATCCAATTAGAAACAATTTTTGTAACATATAATAAGCCCTTTACATTGGTATCAATCATGGTATCCCAGTCTTGCGTATCACCCTTATCAATCGGATCTAAGCCCTGGCTTAAACCGGCATTGTTAATAAGCACATCAACATTCTTCCATTCCACAGGTAAAGCTTCCAGCGCAGCTGATAAACCCACTTTATCCCTAACATCGGCCAATACTTGTTTGATTTCAATTCCGTATTTATCGTTAAGGTGACGTACCAATTTCGACAAGCGATCTTCGCGGCGGGCAAGCAGGATAAGTTGATACCCCTGCTGTGCAAATGTGTATGCACAGGCCTCACCAATACCTGAGGTTGCACCTGTAATTAATGCAATTTTAGACATATTTATGAATTTTAAGTCATGATAAACCTTATGCTTCGCCTGGCAAAGATTTATCTTTGATTGCAAAGGTAAGTTTTTTTGGGCTGTACGGCTATTGAAAAATCAAACTGAACGTTAATTGACGTAATTTCAACTTATCTATGGGGTTTGCGAATGCGGTATCATCATGCTGTAAAATATCGCTGGTAGAATAAGCTAACTTAATTTCTGGCGACATCTTAAAATATTCGAAATATAAATCGAAACCAATTCCGGTTTCATAAGAAAGGTAATTTCTGCTGTTCTTTAAAAATTTATTAACTGGTGTTTCACCTTCATCAAAAAACTTCTTTTTCGATGCAATATCTATGCTATACTTTGCCCCACCCAACCAATACGCACGAAAGTTGTTCATCCTGTTAGATTTCACTTTGATACCAAGAGGAAACTCGAACATCGTGGCCTGCACTTTTTTATCAATTAAGGTCTCAAATTTCTTGGTTTGTCCGTTTTCTAGCTGCAACGGTTCCATTGGTACGTATTCATACCGAACAACCCTATCGCTAAAGATAAGAGAAGGTGTAGAACGGAAATCGAAGTTTTCGCTAATCCTTCTATTCATTACAAAGCCTAAGCCAAAGCCAACTGAAGGGGGGCTGGAGATGGCATTGAGCTCTGGAGTTACGGGCAAACCAGAACTTGGATCGTAGGAAACACCCAACGAATTCGGCACCTCGTAAAACGGCGAACGCCAATTCGTATTTTTTAGAATTTTATATTCCGCAGAAATGTATTGAAAATTAAAACCAAAACTCCAGTCTTCATCGTCGATACCCCCGCCCCAATTTTGAGCAAATGCCGAAGTAATAAAAAATATGAAGGGAGATAGGAGAATTAATTTTCTGATCATTTAGAACCAACGTAAATTGAACTAATTCCAAACGTTAATGTTGTTTGTTTAGTATTTTTGAAACCGATTTTATCCATCAATTGCGTAAAGTCTTTCCCATCGGGGAATGCAGCAACAGATTCTGGCAGATAGGAATATGCACGTGCATCTTTTGAAAATAGTTTTCCGAAAAAAGGTGTGACGTGCAGAAAGTAGAAATTATAAAGCTGTTTTACAGGAAAAACGCGGGGCTTAGAAAACTCCAGGATTACCATTTTACCGTTTGGTTTAAGCACCCGATACATATCTGCGAGCCCTTGTTCCAGATTTTCGAAATTCCGAACACCATAGGCACAAGTAATCGCGTCGAAGGTATTATCATCGAAATTTAACCCTTCAGAGTCTCCAACCTGCACGCTGAATAAAGTGGTTAAATTACGTTCGTTTATCTTTTTTTTGGCAACATCCAGCATTCCCTCAGAAATATCTACGCCGATAACCTTCTCGGGTTGAACTTTTTTGATGGCTTCAAAAGCAAAATCACCTGTTCCTGTTGCAACATCTAAGAGATTTCTAGGCTGGATAGCTACCAATTCTTTTATTGCCTTTTTACGCCATAATACATCAATACCAAGAGAAAGAAAATGGTTTAAAAAATCGTAGGTGCCCGAAATATTGTTAAACATGGTTGCAACCTGTTCCTTTTTGGTTGCGTTCTGAGCCTGGTATGGAGTAATGTTCTGATTCATGATGTATGCGCAAAGATAACTTTATTGTTGAAATGTTATCATCCGCTAATTGTCAACTTACGTTCAGCGAAAGCGTTAAATGGATCAAAAGATTAACCATGCCTACAAAAATGCTACCTTTGTAGAATGGTTATCAAAACGGCAACATTTGTTTGCAGCAACACCCAAATATCGGCACTTCCACCACCGGTTATGCCAGAGTATGCTTTTATCGGGCGATCAAATGTTGGAAAATCTTCATTGATAAATATGTTGGTTAATCAGCATGGTTTAGCCAAAACTTCTCAACGCCCTGGTAAAACTCAACTTATAAACCACTTTCTAATAAATGAGGCTTGGTACATTGTAGATTTACCAGGTTATGGTTATGCAAAGGTTTCTAAAACAAGTAGAGAGAAATGGGAAAAATTTATCCGTGCTTACATTACTAAAAGAGAAAGCTTACAATGCGTTTTCGTATTGATAGATAGCAGGCTTGAACCCCAGCAAATTGATATTGAATTTTGTTACTGGCTGGGTGAAAAACAGATTCCATTTTCGCTTATTTTTACAAAGGCCGATAAACAAGGAATGACCACGACACAAAAAAATGTAGCTGCTTTTAAGAAAAAACTAGGTGAATTTTTCGAGGAAATTCCTGCTACGTTTATTACTTCGGCAGAGAAAGGAAACGGCAAAGACGAAACCCTGCACTTTATAACCGAGGTAAACAAAGACTTTGTAATTCCTAAAGACTATAAAAAATTCTAAATCAACCGGGGTTAATTAAAAACTACGATCTCGCATTTTCGTATATAAATAAATGAAAAAATACTTTTCACTCGTCTTGTTTGCGCATTCGGTATTTGCATTACCTTTCGCTATGATTGGTTTTTTCCTGGGTGTTACTACTACCGAGAACCCTTTCTCCTGGTATAAGCTAATATTAGTTTTGCTCTGTATGGTTTTTGCACGTAACGCTGCAATGGCCTTTAACCGATACCTAGACCGAAATATAGATGCGAAAAACCCACGTACCCAACAGCGGGATATTCCTGCGGGAAAAGTTTCTGCAAGAGAGGCACTAACTTTCGTGATAGCCAATTGTATTTTTTTCGCTGTTACCACTTATTTCATTAATTCTTTGTGTTTATACCTCTCCCCTGTTGCATTATTTGTTGTTCTGTTTTACAGCTACACTAAAAGATTTACTGCATTGTGCCACTTGGTTTTAGGATTAGGTCTTGCTTTAGCTCCTATTGGCGCCTATATTGCTGTTACAGGTAAGTTTGCATTAGTTCCGGTATTATACTCATTAACTGTTTTATTTTGGGTGAGTGGTTTTGATATTATCTATGCTTTACAGGATGAAGATTTTGACCGACAAGAAAAATTACATTCTATACCCGCTGCAATTGGCATTAAGAATGCACTCCGTGTTTCTGTTGTATTGCATATCTTATCTGCTGCTTGCGTAATTGCGCCTGTGTTTTTTAACTCATTTGGCTGGGTGTATTACGTTGGAATTGTTTTTTTCTGCTCGATGTTGATTTATCAGCACCTGTTAGTAAAGCCGAACGATATTAGCAAAGTAAACAGGGCTTTTCAAACACTAAATGGGTATGCATCGGTGGTGTTCGCCATTTGCTTTCTTATCGACGCATACCTTAAAACCAAATACTAAAATTTATGCTAGACTCAATCAATGCTTTTAGCGTTATTCTGCACTAGCCATCAACACAACTCAAATTACACCGTTTATGATTTTAGATAAAAAGACAAGAACATACATTCCACAACATTTAAGCATCACATGGGAAACATTGGAACCTATTTTTGCTGAATTGCAGCATCGTGAAATTAACACTGAACATGAGCTGGAACAATGGTTAAAAGATCGCTCGGAATTGGAAGCTGCTTTAGAAGAAGATTTTGCCTGGCGATACATTAAAATGAGTTGTGATACCGCAAATGAGGAGTTGGTGAAAAACTTCCAGTATTTCGCTGAAGAAATTGAGCCAAAAATCTCGCCCCTATCTAACGAGCTAAATAAAAAGTTTGTAGATAGTCCTTTTATGGACGATCTGGATAAGGATAAGTTCTTCGTTTACAGTAGAGCTATCAAAAAAGCTTTGGAAATCTATCGGGAAGAAAACATCGAGTTATTTACCCAATTACAGGTTAAACAACAGAAATACCAAGGCATTACAGGTGCAATGAGCGTAGAATTGAATGGCCAGGAATATACGCTCGAACAAGCATCAATTTTTATAAAAGATTTAAATCGCGAAGTGCGTGAAAATGCGTGGAAAACCATACAACAACGTCGCTTAATTGATAAGGATGATTTAAATATCCTATTCGACGAGTTAATAAAACTGCGCAATCAGGTAGCCTTAAATGCGGGTTTCGAAAACTACCGGGATTACATGTTCCAGGCGCTAGGACGTTTTGATTATACGCCACAGGATTGTTATGATTTTGCCAATGCCATAGAGAAGGAAATTGTACCCATCTTAAGGGCCCAGGCCGAAAAACGCCGGGAGGCACTAAACTTGGAGACGTTAAAACCCTGGGATCTGGAAGTGAGTGTTAGCGGCAAACCTGCTTTAAAACCTTTTAATAATGGAGCTGAGCTTATTGATAAAACCATTGCATGTTTCAACGCAATAGATGAAACATTAGGGGAACGATTAGCCACTATGAAAGCAAACCAGCTTTTCGATGTAGAAAGTAGAAAAGGCAAGGCTCCGGGTGGCTATAATTATCCATTGGCAGAAACTGGTGCACCGTTTATATTTATGAACTCAGCCAACTCGCTTAGAGACCTTACCACAATGGTTCACGAAGGTGGTCACGCGATCCATACTTTTTTAACGGCTAATTTAACCCTGAACGACTTCAAGCATTGTCCATCGGAAGTTGCTGAATTGGCGTCGATGAGTATGGAGTTAATTTCTATGGACAACTGGGATGTATACTTCGACAATGAAGAAGATTTAATCCGGGCGAAAAAAGAGCAATTGGCAGATGTGCTTAAAACGCTACCGTGGGTAGCTGTTATAGATCAGTTTCAACATTGGATTTATACCAATCCTAACCACACAGCTGCCGATAGAGAAGAAACATTTAAACAGATTTATAATCGCTTTGGAGCTGGTTTTGCAGATTGGGAAGGACTAGACCAACAATTTGGAAATGTTTGGCAGAAACAACTGCACCTATTCGAAGTTCCATTTTACTATATTGAATATGCCATTGCTCAACTCGGCGCCATAGCCGTTTGGAAAAATTATAAAGAGCATCCCCAGGAAGCGCTTCAACAATATTTGGCAGCCTTATCTTTAGGCTACACCAAACCCATCAACGAAGTTTACGAAACAGCAGGCATTAAATTCGATTTTAGTGCAGACTATGTAAAGGAGTTAGCTGCCTTTGTAAAGGTTGAATTAGAAAAATTAGGATAGGTTCCGCATTTAAAGTAAAACTCATTTCATCTAAAAAGTTGCAGCATAACACTGCAACTTTTTAGTTTATAAGCTGAATAGAACCTGATCAAATCTCCAGGCAATGAATGGGGCTTACAACACCGATTTTGTACCTCAGTTGTTAAATAGGTTTCTATTGCTAAAATACGCTCTTTGATGCAGCATTATGATTTCAAAAAATCTGCACATTAGGCTATCAAATTAGCATGCAGTTAAACATCTAACTCGTTCTTCTTCCTGGTTTTCATAATCAAGAACATGACCAACAAAGAAAGCATAATCATAACCAAATAACTAAAGCTTAAATTTCTTTCATCTTTTGCTGGGATGAAATTCACAATACCGTAGCTTAAAAATGAAACGATTACGTAGGTAATTCCACCAGTTAAACCGCCCGCAATTCCTGCATTTTTAGGAAATTTACTTAAACAAAAAGTAAAGTAATTGTTGAATGTGAAACCAGCGCCAATGTGAATAACAAAAGCAAAAAAAATCAGCGAATACAAATTCGATATAAAATTCAAGCTTATAATCATTAACGTAACAAAAAGAAGTTGTAGCAATGCGTTAATCATCAACCTGCTAAAAAAGGGCTTATTAATAGTTGCTTTACCAATGAAACCACCAACCATCCAGGCAAAGCCTAAAACCAACGAGCTGTAGCCAGCAACCACAGGTGAATATTTCAATCCATGTTCAATAATAAACGGTCCGGTCATGTTGTAAACCATTACCATGCAGTATGCTAAACCCAACATCACAATACCTAAAGTAAAACTCGTGGTTTTAATCATGTGGATATAAATATTTGTTATTTTCTTCAGTTCAAAATCGGTGAAGTACCTTAGGGTTTCACCACTAAAAACAAATTCCAGGATGGCAAAAACAATTGCGAAGCCAGCAAGAAAATAAAAGTTAGATTCCCAGCCAAAAGCAGCCTGCAAATATCCTCCAACAAATGGCGCTATTATAGGCCCGGTTGACCAAATGATGGAAAACAAACTCAGATAGTGTTTTAGTTTATCGCCCGAAAACAAATCTACAAAATAGGCTCGTTTTGCCACAACAATTGCTCCTACTGATAATCCATGAATAATCCTCATGAAATAAATCAGATATATGTTGTGCGTAACAGCTATTATTATACTGGCAAAAGCAAATACCAATAAACTATATAAACCGATCTTATAGCGACCAAAACTATCTAATATGCTACCAACGAAAAGTTGCGCCACACCATAGCTTATCAGAAAGATACTTAAAGTTAGCTGAACCTGAACATTGCTTACATCCATTGCACCAGCCATGGTGGGTAAAGAAGGAATATAAATATCTGTTGCAAAACCAGATAGCGGAATCAATGCAAATGCCAGGATAGTTGCAATGCCTTGATACCTTTCTTTAATATATGTTTGTTGCGTTGGGGAAGATATCATTTCGATTTTGGGTTGGCATATTCGCCACTTTATGAAAGCTGCAAAAATAGCATTTTGCCTCTCTCCGAATAGTTTGCATTCTAAATAAACACAAACAGATTACAATCGTTAAGCTATTTTACTTTCACTTTAGATTTTAATGCTAAAAGCGATGCATCAGTTCAGGTTTGTTTTGCGAATTGAGTTGACTACGAAATTAATATCAGGCTTTAAACGTTTTTAACCGATATTTTTTTAAGTTTGAGGAATACAACCAGCAAAAGATGTTCGAGAAACTATTTAGAAAGAAATCGATTTCAAAAATATTAAAAGATGCAGCAAGTGGCTACGGAGATCATGAAAACACACTCCATAAAACGCTAGGCGTACGAGACTTAACCGCTTTTGGAATTGCGGCGATTATCGGTGCCGGCATCTTTAGTACCATTGGCAAAGCCAGTGCAGATGGTGGGCCAGCGGTAATTTTTTTATTCATCTTTACAGCTGTGGCTTGTAGTTTTGCTGCTTTTGCTTACGCTGAATTTGCGTCGATGGTGCCAGTTTCGGGAAGCGCTTATACTTACTCTTATGTCGCGTTCGGAGAACTTGTAGCTTGGATCATTGGTTGGTCGTTAATTATGGAATATTCCATTGGCAATATAACCGTTGCTATTTCGTGGTCTGATTATTTTACAGGGCTTCTATCTACCATAAAAATACCTTTCCTTGGCATTAATGGCATCCACGTACCTGATTGGGCTACGATGGATTATTTAAGCGCCTATAATGGCCACAAGATTGCAGAGGCATTGCTGGCAGCTGGCAAAAACCTTTCTAACTTAGATGCTGCCACAGCACTTGCAAACAACGCTTGGCTTACCGCACCTCAAATCGGTGGTTTCCACTTAGTAGCAGATCTTCCGGCTTTAGGTATTATCATCCTTATTACCTGGCTAATCTACCGCGGGATGAAAGAAAGTAGGAATGCAAGCAACGCAATGGTAGTGGTAAAATTAGCCGTAATTATGCTGGTATTGGCAGTAGGGATTTTCTATGTAGATACAAAAAACTGGCATCCATTTGCACCAAATGGTGTTTCTGGTGTACTCAAGGGTGTTTCGGCTGTATTTTTCGCGTACATAGGTTTCGATGCGATTTCCACTACAGCCGAGGAGTGTAAAAATCCGCAAAGAGACTTACCTCGCGGGATGATGTGGGCGATTATAATTTGTACCATCCTATATGTTGCGATTGCATTGGTTTTAACCGGAATTGTAAAGTCGGATACCTTAGCCGTTGGCGATCCATTAGCGTTTGTATTTGATCAGATCGACTTAAAATTAATGAGCGGGATTATCGCAGTAAGTGCTGTTTTTGCAATGGCAAGCGTACTTTTGGTATTTCAGATGGGGCAACCACGGATTTGGATGAGTATGAGTCGCGATGGCTTGCTCCCTAAATCTTTCTCTAAAATTCACCCAAAATATAAAACACCTTCGTTTGCAACAATTGTGGTTGGTTTCGTAGTAGCGGTTCCATCCCTTTTCATGAACTTAACTATCGTAACCGATCTTTGTTCCATTGGCACCCTGTTTGCATTTGTGTTGGTTTGCGCCGGCGTACTTGTGCTACAAAACCGCCCAGATGTGCAACGTGGTAAATTCAAAATACCTTACGTAAACAGCAAGTTTATTGTTCCATTGGCGCTAATTACCGCTATTACCTTTGCTTTCTTACAATATGAAAAAGAAACAAAAGCTTTCTTTCTTAATTCACCGAAAACAATAACCACAGTTAACTTTGTTACCTCCTTAAATGGCGAAGAACTTCAGATTGTAAAAGAAGAAATTGTTAAAAATGCTGCCCCACAGATTATGCTGGCAGATAAAGTTGATGCCGAATCTTACTTAAGCGCTCTACCTGCCGACCGTTACGAGCAGTTTATGGCTACCTCGAAGGTATCTGTAGAAAAGAAATATGAAAGTGGTTGGAGCCTTTTTAAACACAAGATTCCCATGTGGATTTTTCTGGTGATCTGCTTAGTGATCTCCTATTATTGCATCACAAAAAATTTATCGCTTATTCCGGTTTTAGGTTTAATTAGTTGCCTTTATATGATGTGTGAGCTAGGCATATCTAACTGGATTGGTTTTGGGATATGGTTGATGATTGGCCTGGTTGTTTACTTCGCCTATGGGTACAAAAATAGTAAGTTGGCAATAGAAGGCTAGCGCTTATACAGGATTCCTTATTGCTAAATTAGAAAAAAGGTAACAGATGCCGCATCAGCGATAGAATTAGCGTGCTAAACAAAAAATTAATTTTGTCAATTCTTCAGCTATCGTTCACATTACATTCTTCCCTCGCCCGTTGAAGTTACTTGAAGCCCTTCGACCAGTTGAGGTCGATCATCGCCAAAATTTGATTCGATTTAGTTGTAAAAAGATTACCGCTACCAACGCCTCGATTTGCTTGCTCGAAACCTATTCAATTCGGTAATTTAACTAATTGCTAAACCAGTCTACTTCTTCTTGATAAAGGCTAAAGCAGTAATCATTACCAAACCCAAAGCAGAGGCAATCATATAACTATTGGCATGGTCTAGGCCATAAATTTTAGCTGCAGGCCCGGCAATAAACAAACAAATGCCTAATATTAAAATTGCAAATCTCATATTCCTTAAACTGGTAATCGGTGTAACTCAATATCATCTGGAGTTACAAAAATAAGCGGCACTTTTTCCACGTCGACATAGCTGCTATCTAAACCAAAACTGCGCTCTTCTGACAAACTCAGCTTTTTAAGGATAAAATAGTAATCCATAATTGTTCGCTCATAAAGGCTTAGCTTGGTAAATTTAGAGAGGTGTTTTTCTAGCAACACAAAGCGGAAATCACCAGCAATTTTATGCTTATTTAAGGATGTATACTGACTTGTAATATCAATTTCACCATTCTTCACTAACTCCTCTACTACCTTCCGGTATAGCAAATTAACACGTTGCTCTACCCTGAATCCTAATCTGAAATCGATCCTTATTAGCTTTCCTGGAATTAAAAACTCTACTTTATAGTCCAATGTATATGGCTCGTCCATTACGTCAACATGCACTAACCAATATACATCAGCACGTTTTGGTTCTTTCTGTATAATGGAATAGATAATTTTCGATTCTATCTCTGTTTTAAAATTTGCACTTGTTAAATAAACCAATTGCGACGAGTACTTTGGTACGCTTTCATCGCTGCTTAACTCACTTAGAATTTGGTAGTAATCTTCAATTTCTACGTATTTAACAAAACGATTCTTAATTTTTCTGGCTACAAACCAGCTCCACATAATGGTAAACAATAACGAGCCGATTAAAACCGTTACCCAGCCACCGTGCAAAAATTTAGTTAAATTACTGATGAGGAAAGTACCCTCTATAATTACATAAGTGATGAAAAAAGTAGCGATAAGGTATCTTGGAAATCGCCTGCTCCGTAAGTAAAAACTCACTAGAATGGTAGTCATCAGCATGGCTATAGTTATAGATAACCCATAGGCCGCATCCATACTTTCAGATTTTCTGAAGAGCAAAACAATACCACAACAGCCTATCCACAGCATCCAATTGATAGACGGAACATATAACTGCCCCTTTGTTACAGATGGATAAATAATTTTGATTTTCGGCCATAAGTTTAACCGAACAGCCTCAGATATGAGCGTAAATGAACCACTTATTAAAGCCTGACTCGCTATTACAGCAGCCATTGTTGCCAGAATAACCATTGGTACCTGAAAATGATCTGGCACAATCATAAAGAATGGATTCATCTTTGCGCCTGGCACATAGCTATTGCTATTATGTAAAATCCAAACACCTTGACCAAGATAATTTAAAATCAAGGTTAACTTCACAAAAATCCAGCTAATCCTAATGTTATTTCTGCCACAATGCCCTAAGTCAGAGTAAAGGGCCTCGGCTCCAGTAGTACATAAAAATACCCCGCCCAAAATAAGAAATGCAAGCTTATTCGTGATCAACAAATGGATGGCCCAATATGGATTGAATGCGCTTAAGATGCTCAAATCTTTCACAACAAAAGACATCCCCAGGATACCTAATACTGCAAACCAAACAAACATTACCGGCCCAAACAACTTTCCTACCAGATTGGTTCCAAATTGTTGAATGATGAATAAGATCGTTAGTATAATAAGTACAATCGGAATCACCTGGATATCGAACTTTCTTGTTAATCCTTCAATCGCTGAAGTTACGGTGATACTAGGCGTGATAATGCCATCGGCAAGTAATGCACAACCCCCAACTACTGCAGGTAGAACCAGCCACTTAGCCTTCTTCCTTACTAACGAAAACAACGAAAAAATTCCACCTTCACCCTTGTTATCGGCTCGAAGCGTGATAATAACATATTTAATGGTGGTCTGAAGTGTTAAGGTCCAGATGATGCAAGAAAGAACACCTAAAACATTGGTTGGATTAATATCTTGTTTACCGCCAAGAATTGTGGTGAAAATAGCATTAAGCGTATACAGAGGAGATGTTCCAATATCACCAAACACAATACCCAAACTAATAAGAACTCCGCCGGCTGTTAACGCATTGACATTTTTATGATTTGACATGTCATTTATTTTTTTAGTGCGGCAAAAGTAAACTAACTATAACAAATTAACAACCAAATTATTGTGTATTTTTAACACTATGAAAAACAAAATTTATTGTTAAATTGTGTTAAATTATAACAGATGAACAAAATGTTTAATTTCTTTGTTTTTAATTAATACATTTGTTGTACCAATTTGATGAAACTCTACACTAGGATAACGTTGCTCACAAAAATCATTTGCACAGTGTGCATGGTTTTATTGTGCAGTTTAAATTCCTGGTCGCAGCAAACTGATAGTATCCATATCAGTTTAAAAAACAGAACCAAAAAGAACATTAAAACACCAGAAATCAAGGCCAATATTACGCCTTACCGTCCACTATTCGGCACGCTAGCTTATTCTGGAATGTTCAATACCTATTCTGGTACTGCGAAAAGCCCTTCTGTTTCGGCAAATAAAGATCGTTTGCTAACCATTGTCAAAATTTATCCCAACCCGGTTGAAGACCAACTGAACATCATTTTATCGATTGGCAAAGATGGTACACTAACTACTATCAAAATCATCGACCTGTTGGGTAATGAGGTAGTAACTTTGGCTAACGAACGCTTAAACGCTGGCGAACAAACTAAAACGTTTAATATTCCCAGCCGCCTAAATGCAGGCATATACTTTTTACGTGTAATGGCTGGTTCAGAAAGTCAGGTAAAAAGAATCTCAGTTTTATAACATCAATTTCTTTTCTATTTTTGGAAAGCTGTGGGTGTAGCCCACATTTCTTATTGTACCATAAATATCACTCATGAAAATCATAGCCATTGGCCGTAATTATGCCGAACATGCAAAGGAACTGAATAATCCAGTTCCAACCACCCCTGTAATATTCATGAAGCCCGATACGGCAATACTAAAAGATAACAAAGCATTTTATTTGCCCGAATTTTCTAACGACATACACTACGAGCTGGAAGTGGTATTGAAAATTTGTAAAGAAGGCAAACATATTGCCGAGAAATTCGCCGCTAATTATTACGATGAAATCGGCCTTGGCATTGATTTCACGGCACGAGATATTCAAAGCAAACACAAAGAGAAAGGATTACCTTGGGAGCTTGCCAAAGGATTCGATCACTCTGCTCCGATCAGTATTTTTTACCCTAAAAGTGATTTCGACAATTTGTACGATTTAAATTTCGAACTTCAGGTAAATGGAAAAACACGGCAAAATGGCTATACTAAAGACCTCCTGTTCTCGTTCGAGAAGATAATAAGCTTTGTTTCGCAATACATCACCCTTAAAAAAGGAGATTTAATATTTACCGGAACACCAGAAGGTGTAGGAAAAACCAATCGAGGCGATAAATTAGAAGCCTGGCTTAACGGCAAACAACTTTTAAATTTTGAAGTAAAATAACGAATGATTAACAAGCAGATTACCATTAAGATTAAATATTTCACGCTCTTTTTTTTAATTGTTTCAACTCAAGTTTCACAGGCTCAACAAATTTTTAGCACAAATAAATATCCCCTTACCGATTTCAGGCAGCCATTAGATATTATGCCTCCTGCCTTGGCGGGCTCCTTTGGCGAGATTCGCGGCAATCATTTCCATTCGGGCATCGACTTTAGGACCAACCAGCGAGAAGGCTACCCTGTTTACGCTGTTGCCGATGGCTACATTTCCAGGCTTAGGGTGCAGAACAGTGGATTTGGTCAGGCCCTTTACATCAATCATCCAAATGGCTTCACTACCGTATATGGCCACCTGCAACGCTTTTCTCCAAAGATTGCAACCATCGTCAAAAACCTTGAATACGAAAAGAAATCGTTTGAAATTGATGAATTTCCCGATGCAGCACTAATCCCGGTACGTAAAGGCGAAATAATTGCATGGTCTGGGAATCGAGGTAGTTCTGGTGGACCACATCTACATTTCGAAATCAGAGACACCAAAACCGAGGAAACCATAAACCCTCAATTTTTCGGCATAAATATTCCTGATAATATTCCCCCGATCATCCACGGGTTATATGTTTACAAACTTAATGGTAAAACTTTTAATGAAAGTACTACCAAGCAAGCCATTGCAATTTCAGGTGGCAATGGCAAATATAAAGTTGCACAGCCAGTTAGCCTAACAGGCGAAGTTGGCTTTGGAATTGTAACAACAGATAGACACAACGGCTTATCTGGAACAAATGGTGTGTACTCCATCCAATTAGAAGTTGATGGAAAAATGGTCTACACCTCTGCCCTCGAGCGTTTTGCATTCGAAAATAGCAAAGCCATTAATGCTCATATCGATTATCCAACTTATCTTAATACCAAAAGAAGTATCCAAAAAAGCTTTGTTGAGCCTGGTAACCCGCTGAATATTTATTCTGGCTTAATTAACCGTGGAAGGCTTACTTTTAACGATGGGGCAACTCATCAACTGCGGTATTTGGTAACAGATGCCAAAGGAAACACTTCTAGCTTATCATTTGAAGTAAAAGCAGGATTAGCACAACCAACGCCAATTGTTGTGCCAAGTGGAACCGTCTATGCATACGGAAAACCGAACGAATTTAACGCAGACGGTGTTAGGGTATTATTTCCGCAGGGAACATTATACAGCGACTTAAATTTTACCTATAAGAAGTTGCCAAAACCAGCTGGCAATGCCTATTCTGCTGTTCATCAAATTCATAACAGGTTTACGCCGCTCCACGTGGGTTTCGATTTGTGGATCAAAGCCGATGAACTACCCGAGCAATTACAGAATAAAGCAATAATTGTTAGTACTACAGGTTCTGCTCAAGGTGGCTATTATGAAAATGGTTTTGTTAAAGCAAATCCAAGAAGTTTCGGTAGCTTCTACATCAGTACTGATACATTAGCCCCACGCATTTCACCAATAAACATCATTGATGGGAAAAATATGGCGGGCCTACCAAGAATGAATTTTAAGATAAGCGATAACCTATCAGGAATAAAAAGTTTCAACGGTTATATAGATGGTGAGTGGATACTAATGGAGTTTGATACAAAAACTGCCACACTTTGGCATAGTTTTGATGAACGCACTAAAGCTGGAAAACATAGTTTCGAGTTGGTAGTGGCAGACATGAAAGACAATATTAGGCGCTATACAATTTCATTCTACAGGTAACAATCTTTTATTTCATCCCGCAGTAGTATTTTAGTAATGTAATCTTTTCAGGTTTATAGAACCTGTTAATGATTCATGTGTTTAAATTGGTCTACGCATAAACATAATTTAATAAGAACATGGCAACTTTAAAAGAAGGTGATTTAGCACCGGAAATTGTTTCTAAAGACCAGGACGGCAAACACATATCATTGGCCGACTTTAAAGGGAAAACAGTAGTCTTGTATTTTTATCCAAAAGACGATACCCCAGGATGTACAGCTGAGGCTTGCGATTTTAGAGATAATTATCAAGGCTTGATTGCAAAGGGCATTGAGGTTTTAGGTGTGAGTACTGATGATGAGAAATCGCATCAAAAGTTCATCACAAAACATAGCCTCCCTTTTATTTTGCTGGCAGATACCGACCAAAAAATAGTAAATGACTATGGTGTTTGGGCAGAGAAAAACATGTATGGGAAAAAATACATGGGAACCGTTCGCAGCACTTTTATTATCGATGGCGAGGGCAAGATAGCACACATTATTAAAAAAGTAGATACAAAAAATGCCACGCAGCAGGTGCTCGATTTAATCAATAACTAATTATGATATAGCAGTTAAAATATTAACTTTGCTATGTAACAACAACCTCATATTTTAATGAAACATACTATTAAAGAGCTAGAAGACATTGCTTCACAAATCAGACGAGATATCGTAAGAATGGTTCATGGATGCCAATCTGGCCACCCTGGTGCATCGCTAGGTTGTACCGATTTTTTTACGGCGCTTTATTTTGAAGTGATGAACCATAAAACTGATTTCACGATGGAAGGTGCAGGTGAAGATTTGTTTTTCTTGTCTAACGGCCATATATCACCCGTTTGGTATAGCACATTAGCCCATGCGGGTTATTTCGATAAAAGCGAGTTAGCTACCTTTCGTAAATTAGATTCTAGGTTGCAGGGTCACCCAACCACACACGAACATTTACCAGGAATCAGAATTGCTTCCGGGTCTTTAGGTCAAGGCTTATCGGTTGCTATCGGCGCAGCTTTAGCAAAAAAATTAAATGGCGATCATTCTTATATCTTCGCACTCCTAGGCGACGGTGAATTACAAGAAGGCCAAAACTGGGAAGCAGCGATGTTTGCGCCTTTTAATAAGGTTGATCATCTAATTGCGTCTGTAGATTACAATGGACAGCAAATAGACGGGCCTACTAGCAAAGTTTTAGCTTTAGACGACTTACAGGCAAAATTTGAGGCTTTCGGCTGGCATGTAATCAACACCGATGGTAATGATATGCAGGCTATTGTAGAAGGACTACATTATGCTAAAACACTGACTGGCAAAGGAAAACCAATCTTAAATTTAATGAGCACGCAAATGGGTGCGGGTGTAGATTACATGATGGGTAGCCATAAGTGGCATGGTACCGCCCCTAACGACGATCAGTTGGCTAAAGCATTAGCGCAATTACCAGAAACTTTAGGAGATTACTAAATCACTTGGTAGATGAGATTTTATCTCATTGTTAGTTAGCTAAAGGCTCAGTTCTAATTAAATATAAAGCCTGCGGAACAAGTTTACCGCAGCTCATTAAAAATATAAAAACGTGAAAAAATACACATATACAGAAAAAAAAGATACACGTTCGGGTTTTGGTGCTGGCTTACATGAGGCAGGTAAGAAAAACGAAAACGTGGTTGCATTGTGTGCCGATTTAGTAGGATCGCTTAAAATGGATGCTTTCATAAAAGATTTTCCGGAACGATTTACCCAGGTGGGTATTGCCGAAGCGAACATGATCGGAATTGCAGCTGGTATGACTATCGGAGGGAAAATTCCATTTACAGGTACATTTGCTAACTTTTCTACCGGACGGGTTTACGACCAAATCCGCCAATCAGTAGCGTATTCTAACAAAAATGTTAAGATTTGTGCATCACATGCTGGTTTAACACTTGGCGAAGATGGTGCAACACACCAAATTCTCGAAGATATCGGCTTAATGAAGATGCTGCCGGGAATGGTGGTAATTAATCCTTGCGATTATAACCAAACCAAAGCGGCAACTATGGCCATTGCAGAATATGAAGGGCCGGTATATTTACGTTTCGGTCGCCCGGTAATTCCAGTATTCACAGATCCTGATCAAAAGTTCGAAATTGGTAAAGCCTGGATGGTCAACGAAGGAACTGATGTAACCATAATTGCAACCGGACACATGGTTTGGAAAGCGATTGAGGCTGGCGAGAAATTAGCGGAGCTGGGTATCGATGCGGAAATTATAAATATTCACACCATTAAACCTTTGGATGATGAAGCAATCTTAACTTCTGTAAAGAAAACAGGTTGCGTGGTAACTTGCGAGGAGCACAACAAATTTGGAGGTTTAGGTGAGAGCGTTGCTAGATTATTAACTACAACACACCCAACGCCACAAGAATTTGTTGCTACTAACGATACTTTTGGAGAAAGTGGTACGCCAGATCAACTAATGGCTAAATATGGCTTAGATGCTGTAAACATTGTTGAGGCGGTTCAAAAGGTTATCAACAGAAAAAAAGCCTAGTGTAAATAAAAGATGAAGGCGCCAGACACAGCAAGAGAAATGTTGTACTGGTGCCTTTGTTATTAAAAACTAAATTACTCGATGAAACAAGTTGAAGATTCAGAAATTCTTGAAATGTTTGCCGTCGAGAGAACGCGTAATGAGGCCTTTAATTTGTTGTTAAAAAAATATCAGCAAAAAATTTATTGGCACATTAGGCGCTTGGTTCTTAACCATGATGACTGTGATGATCTATTACAGGAAGTTTTTGTAAAGGTTTGGAAAAACCTGGATAAATTTCGGAGCGACTCTCAACTCTATACCTGGATTTATCGCATCGCGACAAATGAATCGATTACCTTTTTAAATAAGCAAAAACTTAAAAACAATACGCCATTAGATGAGGTTTCATCTGAACTGGCAGAAAACCTAGTAGCCTCATCTTATTTTAATGGAGATAAACTTGAGCTTAAATTGCAAAAAGCAATACTTACGCTGCCCGAAAAACAGCGAATTATCTTCAACATGAAATATTTTGATGATATGAAATATGAAGAAATTTCTGAGGTGCTGGGAACATCTGTAGGTGCACTAAAAGCGTCATTTCATATTGCCGCGAAAAAAATCGAAGCAATTATTACAAATGATGAAATTGATTATTAAACCTTTTGCGTTTTATTTAATCATATAACTGTGATGAATGAGAATATAGAAAATAACGACTGGAAACTGGATGCACCAAGCCTTGCGGCACTAGATAGGCGCAATCCATATTTAGTTCCAGATCAATATTTCGAAGATGCGGAAGCGGCTATTAAAAGTGAAATTTATTTAAGTGACTTAAAATCGAAAACTAGCGAAACTACTTTTAGTGTACCACATGGGTATTTTGAGGACTTAGCAGAACGCATTGAGACGAACGTTAAGTTATCTCAAGTACAGCTAACTGATAATTCCTTTGCAGTTCCGGATGGTTATTTCGAAAGCTTACAGCAACGCATCGCTGATAAAGTTTCGTTAACGGTTCCTGTAAGACATGCTAAAATTATTCCGCTTTGGAAACGTAGTTTTGTTAAATATGCGAGTGCAGCATGTTTCGCAATCATTGCATCTTTTGGCGCTTACTATTACCAAAACAGCACGCCCATGCCTGCAATGCAAACGCAATCTGCTGATTTGGCCAACGACCAAATGCTTTATGACATCGACGAAAGTACTATTATTGAACATTTAGAAACGCAATCATCACAATCAACAAATGCCAACTCTGCTTCAGATACAGAAATGGAAAACTACATCTTGAGTAATTTCTCTTCGAGCGATTTATCTCAGGAACTAAATAATTAATTAATCATCATGATGAGTGAAGTGAAAAACTTCATCAGCATTGAAGAAATAAAATAACCGATAAAAATGAGGCACCTAATATTCGTTGCTCTTATGCTTTTATTGCCCGCTACACTATTGGCGCAGAGACCAAAAGGCGAGGAAATAGAATCGTTAAAAATTGCATACTTCACCCAAAAATTAGATTTATCTGCTGAAGAGGCTAAAATTTTCTGGCCAATTTATAATGATATGGAAAACGAGCAAAATGCGCTGCGTAAAGAACGCATTCAGAAAATGATTTCGTTTAGAAAAGTTACTGAGATTGATAATTTAAGTGATGCCCAGGTACAAAGCCTAATCACCAGCGAATTTGATTTTAGGCAGCGAGATTTGAACTTAGAAAAAAAATATTACAATCGTTTAAAATCTAGCTTACCCATTAAAGTGGTTGGCAAGTTTTACAGGGCCCAGGAGGGTTTTAAACGGGAGCTGCTCAATCGATTTAAAGATAGACGAAATTAATGCCGAAGGCTTACAGTTATGTAAGTCTTTTTTATTTTACATAATCTCTATATCACAATTGGCAGAAAGTATTCAAATTTCTATACGGGGAACATCCATAAAGTGCAACTGTAACTCGAAATGAGTATTTTTGTAAATGCTTACTCAACGTCAGTTATTTTTACAACACAATGCACAAACCTCTCCAGAGCCTTTAATGTTAGAATTTGTAAGGGCAAAAGGCATTTATATTTACGATGCCGCTGGCAGAAAACATTTAGATCTGATTGCCGGCATTGGCGTAAGTAATGTTGGTCATTGCCATCCTGCGGTGGTAGAAGCAATACAAAAGCAAGCTGAAACCTATATGCATTTGATGGTGTATGGAGAGTATATCCAAACGCCACAGGTTAATTTTGCCAAAGCGCTAGCCGATGTTTTACCACCTAGCTTAAGCTGTACCTATTTTTTAAACTCTGGCACCGAGGCTGTAGAAGGGGCCATGAAACTTGCTAAGCGCTACACTGGTAGAAAAGGTTTTATTGCTTGCAAAAATGCCTACCACGGGAGCACTCATGGGGCTGAAAGTTTAATGGAAAGCGATTTCTATTCGACTGGTTATGGTCCGTTTTTGCCTCATGTAGATTTTATAGAACATAATAACCTAAATGATCTTGGGAAAATAACAGAAGAAATTGCGGCTGTTTTCATAGAACCTATACAAGGTGAGGCTGGTATTAGAGTTGCAAATTTACCATACATGCAGGCTTTAAGAGCTAGATGCAATGAGACAAAAACGCTATTAATTTTTGATGAAATCCAGTCTGGCTTTGGCCGAAGCGGTAAAATGTTTGCTTTTGAGCATTTTGATGTGGTACCAGATGTGTTGCTTTTAGCTAAGGGGATTGGTGGCGGAATGCCCATCGGTGCCTTTATCAGTTCGCTTGAAATCATGTCGGTACTTTCCCACTCCCCTATTTTGGGCCACATGACTACTTTTGGCGGGCACCCGGTTTGTTGTGCAGCTGGTTTGGCCACTCTCAGAACGTTGGTCGATGAAAAAATTGTCGATGGTGTAGAAGAAAAAGGCAATCTTTTCAAAAAGTTACTTCAACACCCAGCTATAAAGGAGATAAGAGGTAAAGGACTTATGTTGGCCGTAGAATTTGAAGATTTCGAATTGAATAAAAAGATTATCGATTCCTGTATTTTAGATGGTGTGCTCTCAGATTGGTTTCTACATTGCAGCAACTCCATGCGCATTGCGCCTCCACTAATCATTACCAAGCAAGAAATTGAGGAAGCCTGCGCAATCATCCTCAAAAATATTAATTTAGTAGTGGGATAGCGCTGAAAGGTGAAAGGCTAGAGCGAAAAGCTAAAACACGCTTTGCCGGATCTTGATCCCTGATACTAAATACTTGATACTAAAATGAACGTACTAATTGTTGAAGATGAAAAAAGCCTTGCGCTGGAAATGGATGAATTCTTAAGCAAAGAAGGTTTTATTGTAGAACATGCCTGGAAAAAAGCATCTGCTGAAGAGAAGATCTTTGTAAACAATTACGATTTTATATTATTGGATTTAGGTTTGCCAGATGGCGATGGTTTTGAAGTGCTGGCCCAACTAAAAAGCTTTAAGGACCGCGATGATGCCGTAATAATTCTTACTGCCCGCAGCGCTGTCGACGACAGAATTAAAGGTTTGGATGATGGAGCAGATGACTACCTTCCTAAGCCATTTTCACTTAACGAGCTTCTTGCACGGATGCACGCCATTACAAGGCGAAAACATAAATTGGATCGAAACGAAATAAATATCCACAACTTTCTCTTAAATATTCAGAACAGAACGGTTTCTTTTGGCGATGAAAGACTAAACCTAACCAAAAAAGAGTATGAGATCTTCAACTATTTGGTACTCAACAAAAACCGTGTGGTATCTAGAATGAGCTTAACAGAGCATGTTTGGGGCGATATTCTGGAAGTGAATTCAGATTCGAACTTTGTTGATGTTCATGTAAAAAACCTGCGTAAGAAATTAGCTGCTGCAAACCCTATTGATTGGTTCGAAACGGTTAGAAGCATTGGCTATCGCATCAATTGTTAATCAAACTTAAATGAAGTTACAAGTTAAGTTTTCCCTTTACAATGCCGTCACCAAAATTTCCATCATATTACTCTTGGGGTTGATCATCTTATTTTCATTGGATAAACTCGCTTATAACCAACTGGATAACAGGCTTATCAAAAAGAAAAACAAAATTATTAAAAACCTCAGTGATAGCGAAATTGATACTCTGCTAAATAAGCAATCATCATTTACCGATTACAATATATTAAAAGAAGAATTTATCATCTTAACAGACATACCTGATAACCAGAAAGATTCTGTAGCCAACGTATATACCGAAAGAAGAGAAATTGAAGGGGATATTGAGGTCTATCGAATACTAAACTATAAATTTTCTTATCGAACAAATTGGTACAATTTAGAAATTGGAGAAACTATGACAACCCTTCAATCCATCAAAAATTCAATCCGCTTTTATATGTTGATTGTGTTGGTAGGTACCTTATTGGTTACTTTAATTACTGACTATGCATTTTCTAACTTTTTACTGCGACCATTTTATCTCATTATTGATAAAAAAATTAATCGCGTAGATGACCCTTCACATTACAACTATGAAAATATTCCCACCACAACCGATGATTTTAAAATATTAGACAACAGCGTGAATTCATTAATGCGAAAGATCAATACGCTGTTCGCATTAGAGAAACAGTTTATCGCCAATGTTTCGCATGAGTTACTTACTCCCATTTCGATCCTAAGTACCCGTTTTGAAAACATGCTTAACACCCCTTCTATCCCCGAAGAACACGAAAACAAAATTTATGCCTCTTTAAAAACTTTAAACCGGCTGAAAGTTGTAATCAACAGCCTGCTCCTGATATCTAAAGTAGAAAATAACCAATACCTTAAAACGGAACAGATTAATTTAAGAAGCGAACTTGCAGACGTTTACGACGAGTTAGAAGATCGAATTGCCGATAAGCAAATTAAGTATGCTGCTAAGTTTCCAGATGATTTTACTTTAACCGGAAATCAGCCTTTAATACATACGTTGTTGATGAATCTACTAAGCAATGCAGTGAAATACAATCGGGTTGGTGGAGAAATCTCAATTATCGGAAAGTTTAATTCACAAGGCTACACGTTAACCATTTCAGATACTGGCATAGGAATGAGTGAGCAGTTCCTGGAAAATGCATTCGACCGTTTTAAACGTGGCAATTCGGAAGAAAATGGTTTTGGTTTAGGTTTGGCAATCGTAGAAAGTATTGCAAGTTTTCACAAAATTGGGATCACCGTAACCTCAGTAGAAATGCAGGGCACTACTGTTTCTCTAAGTTTCGACACCTAATATTGGCAATTGTAAGCCCAAAATACAATTTTGTACCTTTGCTTTAATGCAAGTGCAAATCAGTTTTATAAAAATACTGGCGGTAATATTTGGCCTCGTAGTGTTGTGTACGTTAGAGACATTAGCGCAAAAACCTGTAGCAATACAAGATAGTGTAGACCAACATATTTTTACTTTTAGAGAAATTGAAGTGTTGGAAGATCCCAACGAGCAATTTACGTTTGAACAGGTTAAAAGCAGTGAATTTAGCAGTAGGTTTAAACCAAGCGCCAGCAGCACACCACAAACAAAAAACCTAAATAAGAGCTACTGGTTTAGAATTAAAGTTAAAGGCAACCCAAACGCCGACAAAACCTTCCTGCTTGAGTTCTTTGATCAAACAATCGATCAAATAAGTGCTTACATCCCACAGAAAAATCATATTTATCATGTAGCGGAACTGGGAGATGCAAACCCATTTTACAAGCGGATAATTAGCCACAAAAATTTCGAAATACCCATCCAAAATACTGGCAATGATGTAGATACCTACTATTTCAAAATCAAATCATCTCAAATTTCCGATATCATTATCGTGCTTAGGTCGGCAGAGTGGTTTATTGCCTATGCACTAAACGAGTATTTTTATTTCGGCATCTTCTACGGGATGATTTTAGTGTTTAGTTTCTACAACCTCATTATGTACTTAGCCATCAGGCAAAAGCAGTACCTCTATTATGTATTGTATAACTTAAGCGTGGGTCTTTTCGAGATAGCTACTGACGGCATAGCTTACCAGTATTTATGGCCAAATTCACCAAATTGGAATCAGGTGGCTTACGCATTTGCTCTTTGTGCAACAAGCATTTTTGCCTTGCTATTTACCAGGGAATTACTTTTAGTTAGGGCTAAGGCACCTAAATTGAACCGACTTATTGTTGGCGTAATCATACTGAGATTAGTCTTTTTTATCTATTGCTACTTTCTAAACCAAAATGCATTTAGCTACAAATTTATAGACGCTGTTCCTTTATCTGTAGCATTTTTTACAGGAATTTACATCTACAAAAAGGGCTACAAGCCTGCACGTTTCTTTGTATTGGGCTACAGCTTTCTTTTTGCAGGGTTTACGCTCAAATTCTTAATTATGCTGGGTATTGCCTGGCTTAATTTTGGGGCGCTTAGTTACTATAGCCTAAGCTTCTGCTTCGTATTAGAAATGGTGTTTCTATCTTTTGCTATAGGCGATAAAGTACGGATTTTAAAGATAAACAGAGATAAGGCACAGCAGAAGATAATCCGCCAAATGGATGTTAATGCCAAGCTAAAAGACACGATTAACCAAGAATTAGAAACTAAGGTAGAAGAACGAACAAGAGAAGTATATCACAAATCCTTAATCATTGAAAGTAAAAATCAGGCCTTAGAGGAAGCAAATTTACTTTTGCAACAACAGGCCGAAGAGATTTCCCGTATGAATGTTCTGTTGGAGCAAGATAATGAAGAGTTGCAAACCAACGTAGAAAAGGTTACCAGAGATCGGGTAATGAACACCGAGGTCGATTTTGAAGAATTTAGTAAGATATATCCAGATAAAGAATCTTGTTTTGAGTTTCTTGCCAACTTAAAATGGAGCAAAGGCTATCATTGTCGTAAATGCAACAATGACCACTATTTTGCTGGCCACATCATGTACAGTCGCCGTTGCAGCAAATGCGGTTATGAAGAATCTGTTACCACGTATACCGTTTTTCACAATACTCGTATTCCGCTAAATAAGGCATTCTATATGATATTTTTGATCTACTCAACCAATGGAAAAATTTCGTCACACAAACTTTCTGAGCTACTTACCATAAGGCAGAGTACCTGCTGGACGTTTGGCTCGAGGATTAAAAAAGTAATGGAAGAGCGCAAAAGATTACTTAAAAAAACCGGTAAAGATGGGTGGAGTCAGCTGGTTATTGAATAATTTATAGACTACATTACCTTGGAATTGCATTTTTTTCAATGGAAAAAATACAAAATTCGCCAAGGTATTTAAGCGTATCAAACTACCACAATAATTCTAATGTATATTGCTGTTCAAGCCCTGGTTATCAGGCAATAAACCGTGGAAGCAACAGCGGTACTAAAGCGTATCAAAAAACTCTCAAAAGTCTAATTATCAAATACTTACGATAAATTTAATACTGAAAAAACTTGTTTTTAACATGAATTGAGCGTTAACTTTACCTCATAATAATATAACAAAGCAAAAAAATATGAGAACAAAGTTTACATTGCTTATGGTATTTTTTCTTTGCGCCGTCTCCTTTAGTATGGCTCAAGACATTATCATTAAAGGGCAGGTGAAAGATCAAAAAGGACTGCCGCTTCCAGGGGTATCCGTAAAAGTCAAAGGTACTAGTCAAGGGGCTTCTACCTCAGACAATGGCGGCTATACCATATCGGCACCACAAAATGCCATATTGGAATTTTCATTTATCGGATTTAAATCCATAGAAGAACCCATAGGCAACCGCACGAACATTAACATTACTTTATCTGATGACAATCAACAGCTGAATGAGGTAGTAGTTATTGGTTATGGTACTACAACCAAAAAAGATCTAACCACTTCGGTAGTTTCTGTCTCTTCAAAAGATTTAGAAAATCAACCCATAACTAATCCACTCCAGGCCATTCAGGGGCGAGCGGCAGGTGTACAAGTAAGCTCGCAATCTGGTAAACCCGGGGCAGGTATTTCAATAAGTATTAGGGGTAATACATCTATTACGGCTTCTAATAGCCCGTTATATGTAATAGATGGGGTTACTTCCAGAGATGCTAGCTTTCTAAATGCCAATGACATTGAAACGATGACCATTTTGAAAGATGCTTCTGCAGCTGCGATTTATGGATCCAGTGGTGCCAACGGTGTGGTATTAATCACAACAAAAAAAGGCAGTTCAGGCAAGTTAAAAGTGGCTTTCAATGCTTTTACAGGCTTCTCCAACTTCTGGCAAACGCAAGATGTTTTGAACAACGATCAATATATATCTTTAATGCGAGAACTGGGCTACACATCTTTCGGGGGCACAAACAATACAGATTGGCAGAAAGAAACCTTTGGTACAGGAATGCAAAACCAATATCAAACATCTATTTCCGGTGGTGTAAAAGGTGGGCAGTACTATTTTTCCACAGGTTACCAGCAAGATAAAGGGGTTGTTGCACCAGCAAAGTTAGATCGAATAACCGCTAACTTCAATGGTTCGCAAAACATTACACCTTGGTTGAAACTTACCGGAAACGCTGTTTTAACTTCAAGCAACTCTATTGATGTAGGCGATAACAGTAGCGTATCTCGTGGTGGTGTAATTCTAGGTGCGCTTACTACGCCACCAACCATCGGCATCTTTGAACCTAACGGGCAATATACAACCATCCCTAATGCAGGTGGATGGGACAATCCACTTGCCCTGGCTTTCGGCTCAGACAATAAAAACCGGAATTTCAGGTTTATTGGCGCTTTTGGCGCACAGCTTAACTTCACCAAAGATTTGTATCTGAAATCAACTATCAGTACCAATTCAAACAGAAACTTTTATCGCTATTTTACAGATAATTTCTTAACCACTTATGGCCGCCAGGAAAGAGGTGTTTACAGAGATAATACAACTAAGGATCATGTTTGGCTAAACGAAAATATTTTAAACTACACAAAAAATGTAGGTAAGAATGCATTTACGGCTACAGGTGGTTACACTTTACAGTCGTCAGATTATCAATACAAAAACAATGAGGTAACCCGTTTTTACGATGTAAGCGGGAAACCAATTATTCCATCCGTTGCTTTAACAGTACCTCAGCGGGCGCAATGGAGCAAGCAATCTTACCTGGCCAGAATTACTTACGCTTACGATAGTAAATATTTGTTTAGCTCTAACTTCAGGGCCGATGGTTCTTCCCGCTTTGCGAAAGAAAACCGTTTTGGTTACTTCCCATCATTTTCTGCCGGATGGAGAATTTCTGGAGAAAACTTTATGAAAGACAGCAAAACCATTAACGACTTAAAAGTTCGTGGTAGCTGGGGTAAGGTAGGTAACGACGAAGGTATTGGAGACTATGCATATTTAAAACTTTATAGTGTTAACGCACAAGGTGAATATAATTTGCAAAACCCAGCCAACGACAACCTATCCTGGGAAAAAACTACTCAAACCAATATTGGGCTAGATTTATCTATGTTTAAAAGCAGAATTACATTTACTGCTGATGCTTATCTAAAGAAAACGAACGATTTGTTGATTAACGTTCAGCTGCCACCATCATCGGGTTTTGGTAGCCAGGCGTACAACGTAGGTTCTATGGAAAACAAAGGCTTGGAATTTGTGCTATCAACCAAAAACTTCGACCGTGAAAAGTTCCAGTGGACTACTGATTTAAACTTCTCGTTAAACAGGAACAAGGTAACAGACTTGGGTGCAACAACACAGTCACTAGATTTTGCAGGCATCTACGAGCGTGATGCCGCAGTTCGGGTGGTTAAAGACCGGCCATTGGGCAGTTTTTACGGGTATGTATTTACTGGTGTAAACCCAACAACAGGTGCTGCACATTATGCCGATACCAACGGCAATGGCGTTACAGGTTCTGCAGATCCTGGAGATAGAACATTTATAGGTTCCGCACAACCTAAATTTATCTATGGAATCACAAACAACTTTGTATTGGGAAACTGGGGATTTAATTTCTTCTTCCAGGGTGTTCAAGGTAGCCAGTTGTTCAATGCATCCAGAATTGATTTGGAAGGCATGTTTGATTCCAAAAATCAATCAGCAGCAGTGTTAAACAGGTGGACTACGCCAGGACAAATTACCAACGTACCAAAAGCATTAAGGAGTAGTTCTGAAAACTCGCTAACATCTAGTCGTTTTGTTGAAGATGCCTCTTATTTAAGATTGAAAACGGCCACACTATCTTATAACTTCGGCTCCACTATATTAGAAAAGCTGAAGATGAGCAAGGTGACTATTTTTGCGACTGGTTATAATGTGCTCACATTTACAAAATACTCTGGTTTAGATCCAGAGGTAAATGTGAATGCGGCAAATGGGCCGTCTATGGGTGTAGATTATGGTACCTACCCGCAGTCGAGAAGTATATTATTCGGTATTAATGTTGGATTTTAAGAATTAAGAAAATGAAACTAAAAATATATTCGTTAGTAACTGCCGCAGCGTTAACAATAACCCTGCAAAGCGGATGCAAAAAAGATTTCCTTGAGAAACAACCATTTAACCAGGTAACTGGCGATGTCGCATTTACAACTGCTGCCGGAGCAGAAAAGTTAATGGCAGGTGCTTACGGCGGTATGTATAACGACTACCACATCTGGGACTATATGATTAACGGCGATGTAACTGCCGATAATGCTTATGCTGGTGGTGATAATCCGGCGAACATCCAGATCGATTTATTTACCACAAATGCTACGAACGGCAATGTAGGGAGAGACTGGAGTGGGCTTTATTCGAACATTAAAAATGCAAATGAGGTGCTAGAAAACGTACCCAACATTCAAGATCCAGCGCTGGATGCTAACGGCAGAAGAAACCAAATTATCGGCGAGGCATCGACGTTGAGGGCATATTTTTATTTTCACCTGGTTAGGCTTTGGGGTGGCGTACCACTCATCCTAAAATCGCCAACCTCGCTGGAAGAAATGCAAAAACCTCGTGCAAGTGTTGATGAGGTTTACGCACAGATTATCAAAGATTTGGAAACAGCATTACCCAATGTACGAACAACGGCATCAAACAAAGGTATAATAACAAAAGGGATCGTAAACGCTTTATTAGCAAAGGTTTATGCTTCAAAACCTAGCCCTGATTGGACTAAAGTGCAACAATATGCAGATGCTACCATAAATGGAGGATATAGTTTATTGCCGTCTTTCGACCAGTTATTTGATGGCGTACATAAAAACAACAGCGAATCTATCTGGGAGATGCAGTACGATGGTTGGGGTGGTCCAAGTGGTCGTGGTAACTGGATGCCTAGCGTTTTGGTAGGCACTGGCTGGAAGCGTTTCTGCACGCCAACTAACGATTTGGTGGCGGCTTACGATTCGGAAGGTGACATGATCCGTAAGAACTCCAGCATCAGTTTTAAAAACGTGAATACTGAGGGTTGGTCTGATGACTATTGGTCTAAATCTAACTACCCTTACATTAATAAATATCGCGTAGATGATTTATCTAATTCGTACATTATTCGCCTTGCAGATATTAAGCTTTTAAAGGCAGAAGCCTTAAATGAATTGAGTGCATCAGGATGGTCTTCAGCAGCAAGCATTGTAAACGAGATCCGTAACAGAGTAAATTTACCTGCAACCTCTGCAACCGATCAGGCAAGCATGCGCTTGGCTATCGAGAAAGAGCGCAGATTAGAATTGGCATTTGAAGGCCATCGTTGGTTCGATTTATTAAGAACAAACCGTGCTATACCCGTTATGAATGCACAGAAAAATGGAAGTGGCGCTAGCTTAAACTATAATGTTACTGCTGCAAAATTGTTATTCCCAATTCCGCAGGCAGAACGTGATAGAAATCCGAATATTCGTTAATTTTATGCCAATGGCGGCCTGTGCCGCTATTGGTATTAACGATCATTATTTGAATCGACATGCGAATTAACAGCCCGAAATACTGCTTTCACGCAGCTAACTTATTCCAAAATCTCATCAACATCAACCCTAAAACCAAATGAAATTAACCTTTAATATTTGTATCGTTTTCAGTATACTTTTATCGGCCTGCGCCTGTAGAAAAACTACCAGCTCGAGTACTGAAACCAACAACAGCAGCAATCCGACCGCTAACGAACCAGTGAAAACGGAAGTTGCCTTCTGGTTAACAAAAGGTGATCAGTCTGAATTATTGAAAAAACAAAATGTAGCTTTAAATTTTGCAGAGGCAACCAATGCTAATCCTACCATCGAGGTAGATCCGGGTACAACATTCCAAACAATTGATGGTTTCGGTTATACCCTAACGGGAGGAAGCGCCACATTAATTAATACTTTGCCAGCGACTGACAAGGATAAATTGTTAAATGAACTTTTTGGATCAGAAGAAACCGGCATCCGTGTAAACTACATCCGTGTAAGCATTGGGGCATCAGATTTAAGCGCTAATCCTTTTACGTATAATGAATTACAGAACGGAGAAACAGACGAATCTTTAAGTAAATTTTCTATTGAGAAAGAACAGGCAGACTTAATTCCTGTGTTGCAAAAGATTGTAGCCATTAACCCTGCAATTAAAATATTAGGATCGCCATGGACGGCGCCAACCTGGATGAAAACGAATAAAAGTTTTATTGGCGGCAGCTTAAAGCCAGAATACTACCAAACGTATGCGAAATATCTGGTTAAATATATCCAGGCAATGAAGGCGGAAGGCATTACAATAGATGCCATCACGCCACAAAATGAACCACTACATCCTGGTAATAACCCAAGCATGTATATGGAAGCCATAGACCAGGCCAATTTCATAAAAACTGCACTCGGACCAATTTTCAAAAGCAGTGGTATCACAACAAAAATAATCGTTTACGACCATAACGCCGATAAACCTGAATACCCCATTACCATTTTAAACGATGCGGAAGCTAAAAAATATGTTGACGGATCGGCATTTCACCTATATGCAGGACCAATATCTGCCCTTACCCAGGTACACAATGCCCACCCTGATAAAAATGTGTACTTTACAGAACAATGGGTTGGCGGCCCGAGTAATTTTGGAGAAGATTTAAAATGGCATGTTTCTACGCTGATAGTGGGTGCCACCAGAAACTGGAGTAAAAATGTACTGGAATGGAATCTTGCTGCCGACCAGAATTACAACCCGCACACTGATAAAGGCGGCTGTACCTCTTGCCTTGGTGCGTTAACCATAACACCGGGCATAAGTAGAAATGTGGCATACTATGTAATTGCTCATGCTTCTAAATTTGTACCAACGGGTTCTGTAAGGATTGCTTCAAACATCACCAGCAATTTGCAAAACGTGGCATTTAAAACCCCCGAAGGCAAGATTGTACTTGTGGTTTGCAATAATAACAATAGCGAAACGGCATTTAACATTAAGTACAATGGTAAAATAGTTTCTAGCAACTTAGCGCAGGGTGCTGTTGCCACTTATGTTTGGTAAAGAATTTATCTTAATTATTAAAATGAGCCCTGCAATTTGCGGGGCTTTTCTTTTTAAGCAGAAATTTAAGCAATATTGGCAAGGCCTTTGTAGCCGGTAAACAAATCAACCCGTATTATGAAAAGAACAATACCGATAGTGGCTATGGCACTAATGAGCTTGGCTGCTTGCCAAAACAACACCAATAGCAATGGCGAAGAGACTAAAAATAGTCAGGCAGAAAATAATGGAGCGGAATGCTTTGAATACGTTAACAACAAAGATACCGCAAATTTGAAATTAAATTTCGACGATGATAAAATTACCGGCACGCTGGCCTATAATCTATTTGAAAAGGATAAAAACGATGGGGTTATCGCTGGTATTGTGAAGGGCGATACCTTGATTGCAGACTATACATTCAATTCAGAAGGAACGACCTCTACAAGACAGGTAGTTTGGTTAAAACAAGATGGAAAATTAGTTGAGGGTTTTGGAGATATTGAAGAGGTAGATGGGAAAACCATGTTTAAAAATGTTTCTTCACTCACTTTCGGAAAATCGATGGTATTTACCAAAACCGAATGCAATTAAAACAATATAGAATGAGATGCGGCAATCGCTTGCAGGTTGCCGCTAGATTTTTTTTGATGTTTTAGAGCCACCAAACATGATGCTGAAATGTTATTAATAAACAGGTTTACACCTTAGGCATTTTCGAATCTTTCCCAAAAACCATCTACGGGTAGTTTAGCGAAGATATTAACCGGTTCTTTTTTTACGGGATGAATAAATTGTAAACGCCGAGCATGCAAGCAAATACTTCCCTTTCTGCTTCCTCGGGGATAGCCATATTTATTGTCGCCAACTATGGGACAGCCCATTGATGAAAGCTGAACTCTAATTTGATGCGAGCGCCCCGTTAGTGGGTCGACCTCGATGAGGTAATAATCGCCAAGCTTGATTAACAGGCGGTAAGAAAGTTCCGCCCTTTGGGATCCCTGAACCTCACTATTGTAATAGGTTACAACATTCTTCTGGGGATTTTTAACTAACCAATGTACCAGCGTACCCGACTCGTTTTCGGGCTTGTTTCTGGCCACTGCCCAATAAGTTTTCTTTACCTCACGATTTTTGAAGGCGGCGTTCATCCTTTCTAGCGCCTTACTGGTTTTTGCAAATAAAATTACCCCACTTACAGGCCGATCTAGCCGGTGCACAACACCTAAAAATGCCCCGTTGGGTTTATTGTATTTCTTGGCAATGTATTTTTTTACCTGCTCATCCAAAGGTTCATCGCCGGTTTCATCTACCTGTACAATATCGCCCGCCCTTTTGTTAATTGCGATTAAATGGTTGTCTTCAAAAAGAATGTCTTTATCGGTAATTGGCATATAAATAAAAAACGCTGTTATTGTACGCTATGGTTAAAGTGTTGTGTACCACATGATGTTCTTAAACCCGATTGCAGTGGCAGCCTCCGATTTTTTTCAATCGGAGCTATAACGGAAAGCGGGACTAACATCAATTGAAATGCTGCCAGTGCTTTCCAAAAAAAATATCTAGTACTGCTCTTTCTCGTTTGGAAAATCGTTACCCTTCACATCGTGAATGTAAGACTGCGCTGCGCCAAGAATCTCTTCGTACAAATTAATATATTGGCGCAGAAAACGTGGTTTAAAGCCTTTAGTGAGGCCAATCATATCGTTTACTACCAAAACTTGTCCATCGCAATGTGGCCCGGCGCCAATGCCAATGGTTGGAATATGCAGGCTTTCTGACACCTCTTTTCCAAGCGCCGCCGGAATTTTCTCTAACACCACAGCAAAACAACCTGCGGCCTGTAAGGCCAAAATGTCGGTTTTAAGCTTATTGGCCTCAGCGTCTTCTTTAGCTCTAACGGTATAAGTGCCAAATTTATAAATAGATTGCGGCGTTAAGCCCAGATGACCCATTACCGGGATACCGGCAGTAATTATACGCTGTACAGATTCGATGATTTCTTCGCCGCCTTCTAGCTTAACACCATGTGCACCAGACTCTTTCATGATCCTGATAGCCGAATTTAAGGCTTCTTTAGAATTACCTTGATAAGAACCAAAAGGTAAATCGACCACTACAAAAGCACGCTTTACAGCCCTAATTACCGAGGCCGCATGGTAAATCATTTGATCGAGGGTAATTGGCAAGGTAGTTTCATGGCCAGCCATTACGTTTGATGCCGAATCGCCAACAAGCAATACATCTAAACCAGCATCGTCTAAAATGGTGGCCATCGAATAATCGTAAGCTGTAAGCATTGATATTTTTTCACCTCGCTGCTTCATTTCCTGCAAAATGTGCGTGGTTATTCTTTTTATTTCCTTGTGTACCGACATGGCTTGGGTTTTAATGCCCAAAAGTATTGTTTTTTCTTCAATTAAGCTGATAAGCAAAACGTAAAACATAGACGCAATCTCAAACTAAAATAATTTTTAAAATTACAGGGCTTAGATAGCCAGGAGTTGATGAACTTGTGATTTTCATGCGGGCTTATTTTATTTTTCTCTTTACATTGCCAATCTTAAAACCTATCTTTGTACCCCGAAATGGAAGGGATTTATTCATCTTTTTTTGCATCCGGCAAAAACAGCTTTACTGCTGAAAGCAACCCTTTTTTCAACTCTTTTTTAACCCAAAATCCACATTGTAATTACCATGACTAACTACACCAAGTTACCTGCGATTTTATTACTGGCCGATGGTACGGTTTTTTACGGCAAAGCTGCCGGAAAAATTGGCACCACAACGGGCGAAATTTGTTTTAATACCGGGATGACAGGTTACCAGGAAATTTTTACTGATCCCAGTTATTTCGGACAAATAATGGTTACCACCAATTCGCATATCGGCAATTACGGTATCCAAAGAGAGGAAATTGAATCTGATTCGATTAAAATTGCTGGTTTGGTTTGCAAGAATTACAACATTGTTTATAGCCGTAAGCAAGCAACAGAATCTATTCAGGATTATTTCCAGAATGATAACTTAGTGGCCATTTCTGATATCGACACGAGGGCGCTTGTACGTCATATTAGAGATAAAGGTGCCATGAATGCGATTATTTCTTCTGAGATAACTGATTTAGATGAATTGAAACAGAAACTGGCAGAGGTGCCATCAATGGAGGGGTTAGAGCTTTCTTCTAAGGTGAGTACAAACGAACCATATTTTTTTGGTAACCCAGATGCGAGCCTAAAAGTTGCTGCATTGGATCTTGGCATTAAGAAAAACATCCTTCGTAGTTTCGAAAACAGAGATATTTATGTTCAGGTATTTCCGGCTAAAACCACTTTCTCCGAAATGGAAAAATTTAGTCCCGATGGATATTTTATTTCTAATGGTCCTGGCGATCCATCAGTGATGCCATATGCTGTAAATACCATTAAAGAAATTTTAGAGGAAAACAAACCTTTATTCGGAATTTGCTTAGGGCACCAACTATTGGCGGAAGCCAACGACATTGGCACCATGAAAATGTTTAATGGTCACCGTGGGTTAAATCATCCCGTAAAAAATGTTATAAAAAACCACTGCGAAGTTACTTCGCAAAACCATGGTTTCGGTGTTGTACCAGACGAGGTTTTAAAATCTGATAAAGTAGAGGTTACCCACATCAATTTGAATGACAAATCTATCGAGGGCATCCGAGTTAAGGGTAAAAAAGCATTTTCTGTACAGTACCACCCAGAATCATCTCCTGGCCCGCACGATTCTCGTTACCTGTTCGATGATTTTGTAAACGTAATGAAGGGCGAATTGGTCTGGTAGCCAATTAATATGATAAAGCAACTGATGTAGGCATCATTACTACAATGATAAATCTGCGAACCTTTAGCTTATTGGCTTAAGCTTCGCAGATTTTGTTGTTTATTCCTTTGGCCTTCAAAAAACTATCTGGCGTTTTTTTGGGTACGTAAAATAAAACTCATCATCTATTCACTTAAAGGTTGTTACATTAGCACCATGGAAACAAAAAAAGCCATTATCAGCGTAAAAAATCTGTTTAAAAAATATGATGATTTTACCGCTGTAGAGGATTTAAGTTTTGAAGTTTATGAAAATGAAATTTTTGGCTTACTTGGGCCAAACGGTGCGGGTAAAACGACTACGCTGGAAATCATTGAAACTTTAAGAGCTAAAACTGCTGGCGAAATTATAGTTGATGGATTTTCCGTAGACAAGCATCCGCAGGATATTAAAAAAATAATTGGTGTACAACTCCAGGCAGCGGGCTACTACCCTAACCTAAACCTCCTAGAGCTTATTGAGCTTTTTGCCGGTTTATATGGTGCTAACATTATACCAATGGAGATGCTTGAGAAGGTAAACCTACAAGACAAAGCAAAAGCAAAATACAAAGCTTTATCTGGCGGGCAAAAGCAGCGTTTCTCTATCGCAACCACATTAATTAATCAACCAAAAATAATTTTTCTTGATGAGCCAACAACCGGTTTAGACCCACAGGCACGCAGAAATTTATGGGATTTAATTATTGAAATTAGAGACGCCGGCACCACAGTTGTAATTACGACGCATTACATGGATGAAGCGGAACAATTGTGCGATCGCGTAGCCTTTGTAGAGCGAGGACAGATTATTGCACTAGATACGCCAGATAATCTTATTGACCAATTGGTAAACAGTGGTTTTGAGCGTAAAAAGGAGGTGAAGAAGGCTAACCTGGAAGATGTTTTTATTAATTTAACAGGTAAAGAGTGGAGAGAATAATCGCTCAGCTAAACTGGTAAAAAGCAACCTTAACACAAAACGATATAACAGATTTACGATAAATCATGGGCGAAAAAAATGCAAAAGCTGCTTCGGGCAGTAATAAGTACAGCAATGTTAAGGCAACTTTGGCCTTGGCGAAGGCTAGTTTCCGATCCATTATGCGCAGCCCGTCTGCCGTGGTTTTTACGTTAGCCTTTCCATTGATCTTCATTCTGGTATTTGGTTTTCTGGGCGGTGGCGGCACACGGATAGACGTGGGTGTTACGCCAGGGTCTGACCTTAATAGCCCCGTTATTACGATGCTTGATAAAACGGGAATGATTCGGCTGGTGCTAGATAAAAGCAAAGCTGATTATGATAAACTCTTGGAAAAGGGAAATATCGATGCCATGATTGATGTGCATAGGAAGGTAAATACTGCTGCTTATTCTGTAAATGTAGTTTATACCTCTGCATCTAGAGATAAAGGTGGAATTTTAAAATCTGTATTGAATAGTGTTTTCTATGATAAGACCTTAAAGCCAACAGTTGCCGAGATCAAGGAGAGTACTGTTACCGGAAGAGCGTATAAAACCATCGATTTTATTTTACCTGGTCAGCTGGGTTTCTCGCTTTTAAGTACCGGGGTGTTTGGAACCGCATTCGTTTTTTTAAGCTTGCGCCAAACACTCGTAATTAAACGTTTTTTTGCCACACCGGTTAGTAGAGCTAGCATTGTTATTGGTGAGGGCATTGCAAGAATCGGCTTTGCCCTAATTGGGGCCTTATTCATCATCTTAATAGGTCATTTCTTTTTTGGTTTTACATTAGTGCATGGAGCAATTACGGTGCTTAATATGTTGCTGCTTGCTACCTTGGGTGTCATCGTTTTTATGGGATTTGGCTTTATCATCTCTGGGATCGCAAAAAACGAAAGCATGGTTCCACCAATTTCAAATATTGTAACCCTTCCTCAGTTTTTATTATCGGGCACATTCTT
The DNA here is from genome assembly GCF_026240095.1 of Pedobacter sandarakinus. GTDB lineage: Bacteria > Bacteroidota > Bacteroidia > Sphingobacteriales > Sphingobacteriaceae > Pedobacter > Pedobacter sandarakinus. The sequence continues at coordinate 63,707 of NZ_JAPIVG010000001.1, forward strand.
TTCTATCGAGGCTTTTCCGAAATGGTTGCAACCCATCAGCAGGGCTTTGCCATTAACCTATTTGAACGATGCCATGAGAAAAGTGGCTTTTGAAGGGGCCGGTTTGTGGGATGTGAATTTCCAGATTATGATTTTACTAATCTGGGGAATTGTAATTTACGCCGTAGCAGTTAAAGTATTCAAGTGGGAATAATACAATATGGGATTTAAAACCCTATTCTAAACTTAACTTTTTTTAACTTTTATGGTTATTTTATTGAAGTACTTTTGAAGAAAAAGGCTTGATGAAATTTTTCGGCTCACTTACAATATTACTTCTTGTTGCCATAACCGGCCGAGCTCAATTTAAGTTTCTTGCAAATAACTGTTCAGAAAAATACAAAGCTAAAATCTTTGTAGCGAACTGCGAGGGTGGAATTTGCGATGGTAAAGCAACGCTGATTATTTATGATAAAATAACTGATCGAGAGTTGCAAACGTTTAAGTCGACGAACTTAAATTTTGCGTTAAACAGCAACCAAAATGCTGCCATTGGATGGTTGGATCTTGGCAAATACCAAAGCCCGCTTGTTTTTGGTGATTTTGATTTTGATGGCAATGAAGACGTAGCCATTAGAAATGGCAACAATGGTACATATGCAAGTCCTTCCTTTGATGTTTACCTTAACAACGGAAGCAAATTTGAATTGAATGTATCTTATACTAAACTGGCGAGCGAAAACTTGGGCATGTTTACTGTTAACGCCAAAAGTAAGCTCATCAGTATCGAACAAAGAGACGGCTGCTGCTATTTAAAGAAAATTGACTATGCCCTGAATGGAAAAAAGGGCTTAACTGAAGTGTCATCGGTAATTGAAGATTCGACCATTGGCGATGAAGTAATCGTAATTACACAGAAACGGATTAATGGTGCTATAAAGAAGACGGTTCAAAGATTTAAAACCAAGGAATACTACGCTGAGCAATAAATTACAGCGCTGCCTTGACTAAAAACGGCAAAATTTCTTTTTGGAAACTCACAAAATTTTTCCGCACATCAGCGTCACTTACAGAAGTAAAGGCAAATGAAAATACGATACTTTTGCTCGCCTTTAGTAAGAAAGCTAACCCCTCTCTCCTGGCGGGATTATTTTTAAAGTTATCAAGTTCGAGATAGGCAGCGAGTAGTAACGCCTCTAACTGATCTGATAAGTGTTTTAAAAACTCTTGCGAATTTGCATTCTCGCGAACAAAATCCCAACCAATAAATTCATTACACGCCGTAAAAGACAGTCGACTGGTTTTCATTACCAAAGCTTTCAAATGCTCTTCTTCAGAACCGTAGCTTACCTTATTATTGATAATCTCATTTAAATTTTGATCGAGGTAATCCATCAAGATACTGTCTAAAACCTGCTCCTTGCTTTCGAAATACTTGTAGATGGTAGCTTTAGCAATGCGGGCTTTCTTTGCAATCTCGTTTACACTGGTTTTATGATAACCGTACTTTCTAAATAGCTCTTTTGCTGCTTTCTTTACGGTTTCTTTAATTTTTTCGGCTTCCATTAATTGCTTACATTTATAAGTACATTGCCTTGCAAAGAGATATTATACTGCTTTAGTGTTTTTTCTGCAGGCGCTTTCTGAGGGCTTCCATCTAGCAATGAGAACTTCGCACCCGAACATGGATCTGTAGCAATTAAACCATTATCATCGGGCACTATTTTACATTTATTTTCCGGGTTAACAGTACTACAACGATCAAATGCTACAAAACCACCCAAAGGTGTTTTTACAATGATCAATCCGGCTACACCCTGGTTGGGCACCAATAACACATTATTAGTCGCTTTTAAGCTAAACTCGGTAAGGGTTACATTATAGTTAACCACTACATCCGGAATGTAGTTTTCTTCCTTACCACAACCGGTAAAAAAAGCGAATACAAACAATAGGCAATAAAGGTGCTTCTTCATTATATTAATGCAGACTTAAACTGCTTTAAGAAACGTATATCATTTTCTGAAAACAACCGCAAATCTTTAATTACATACTTAAGGTTGGCAATACGCTCAATACCCATACCGAACGCAAAGCCGCTATATTTTTTCGAATCTATACCGCAGTTGTCCAAAACATTAGGATCTACCATACCGCAGCCCAAAATTTCTACCCAACCACTATATTTACATAGCTGGCATCCCTCGCCCTTGCAAATGGTACAAGAAATATCCATTTCTGCTGAAGGTTCTGTAAATGGGAAATAAGATGGGCGGAAACGGATTTTGGTTCCCTCCCCGTATAACTCTTGTACAAAGTAAAACAGGGTTTGTTTTAAATCTGCGAACGATACATTCTCATCAACATACAAACCTTCAATCTGATGGAAAAAGCAGTGCGCCCTGGCAGATATTGCCTCGTTACGGTAGACCCTGCCTGGCATTATAGCTCTAAATGGTGGTTGGCCTTGTTCCATCATCCGTACCTGCACAGATGATGTATGTGTACGTAATGCTATATCACCTTTTTCGCCACCCTTTTTTATGAAAAAGGTATCTTGCATGTCTCTGGCAGGGTGCTCTTCCGGAAAGTTGAGCGCAGAGAAGTTATGCCAATCATCTTCTATTTCTGGCCCTTCGGCTACTGTAAAACCAACTTTAGCGAAAATCTCTACAATTTCCCTTCTTACCAAAGCCAGTGGATGACGTGAACCAATTTCAAAACCCTCGCCTGGTAAACTTAAATCTAAGCTGAGTTCATCAGCTTTACCACCCGATTGTTCTGTAGACTCTTTTAGGGTTTGATATTTCGATTCTGCAAGTTGCTTAAATTCATTTAATACTTTTCCTAAAGACCTTTTCTCTTCGACAGAAACGGTTTTAAATTCTTCAAATATTTCTTTGATAATCCCCTTGCTGCCTAAGTATTTTATACGGAACTGTTCTAATTCATCTGCTTTTTCGGTCACAAAAGCATTAATCTTGTCAGTATACTGTGTTATTTTATCCTGTAACATGGGTTCAAATATACGGCAAATAATCTTAAGATTTTACTTCCAACGGGTTCAAATAATCTCTTTAGAACGTCATTATAAAAGAAAATGAACTCAAAAATAAAAAAAGCTACACATGGTAGCTCTATAATTTATTTAGGAGGTTGTTGTTTAGATTACGCCTAGTTCTTTACCAACTTTGGTAAAGGCTTCAATGGCCTTGTCTAAATGGTGTTGCTCATGCGCAGCAGAAAGCTGAACCCTAATGCGGGCTTTGCCCTGGGGCACCACAGGGTAAAAGAAGCCGATAACGTAAATTCCTTCATCAAGCATTTTGGCAGCAAATGTTTGTGCAATTTTTGCATCATAAAGCATTACAGGTACAATTGGATGAAATCCTGGCTTAATATCGAAACCTGCAGCCGTCATTTTCTCGCGGAAGTATGCCGTGTTGCTTTCTAATTTATCTCTTAGCGAAGTGGTTTCACTTAACATGTCTAAAACCGCTATCGATGCACCAGCAATTGCAGGAGCTAAAGTATTAGAGAACAAATAAGGGCGAGAACGTTGACGCAACATATCGATAATCTCTTTTTTACCAGAGGTGAAACCACCAGATGCACCACCTAGGGCTTTACCTAAGGTGCCGGTAATGATGTCGATCCGATTCATCACATTAAAATGTTCGTGTGTACCGCGACCAGTTTTTCCAATGAAGCCAGAGCAATGCGATTCATCAATCATAATTAATGCTTCATACTTGTCCGCCAGGTCAGCAATCTGATCTAATGGCGCTACAGAACCATCCATAGAAAAAGCACCATCTGTAACAATGATTCTGTGCCTGCAATCTTTGGCTGCAATGAGTTGTTTTTCCAAATCTTCCATGTCGGCATTTTTGTACCTAAACCGCTGTGCTTTGCATAAACGCACACCATCAATAATGGAAGCATGATTCAATTCATCAGAAATTATGGCATCTTCTGCATTGAATAAGGGCTCGAAAACTCCACCATTCGCATCAAAAGCTGCAGCATATAAAATAGTATCTTCTGTACCTAAGAACTTTGAAATTTTGGCTTCAAGGGATTTGTGTACATCTTGCGTACCACAAATAAAACGAACCGACGACATCCCATACCCATAATCATCAATAGCTTTCTTAGCCGCTTCGATAACTTTTGGATGAGATGATAATCCTAAATAATTGTTTGCACAGAAATTAATAACCTCTGCCCCGCTATTCACTTTTATATCTGCGCCTTGCGGAGTGGTAATAATACGTTCGCGTTTAAATAATCCGGCATTTTCTATTTCTTCAAGCTCTTTTTGGAGAACAGGTTGTAATGTTTTGTACATGTTTTTTTGGTGATTTTTGTTCCAAAGTTATTAAAAAAAATGGCTTAAATACCTCAGTATATACCGTGTAATACTAATTTTTCACAAACTAACTCCCTAGGTTTTACTTGTTGTCGGTCTTCCAATTGGTGCTTTGAGTTCATAAATCAATATATTTTCTATTCAATTAACAAACTTTAACAGGTAAAATCTGTATTGTCTAAAAACTTATTCGATATTTATAGTCTACTACTCCTTATATATGGTAAAATTTTGCGCACTCGTTCTTCTTTGCACACTAACCAAATTAGCCATTGCCCAGCAACATATTGTCTCTGGCACGGTTAAAGATCTTAATGGGCAAGCCGTACCTTTTGCTTCGGTTTATCTTAAAAATACCACCACAGGTACTTCAGCAAATATCGATGGGAGATATGAAATAAGACTTAACGATGGAGAACACGTTTTAAGTTTCAGGGCTGTAGGCTATAAGCAACAGGAAAGTGTTGTAGATATTCATTCGAATGTAACGCTCGATGTGAAACTTGCTGCCGAGAGTTATACACTGGAAAACGTAACCATAAAGGCAAATGCCGAAGACCCGGCCTACGCTATTATTAGGAAAGCAATAAAACAACGAAAAGCACATTTAAATGAGGTGGCCCAATTCAGTTGTGATGTCTACATTAAAGGTGTACAAAGATTAAAGGGTGCACCAAAAAAATTTATGGGGCAAGATATTAGTAAAGTAATGGAGCTCGATACCAATAGGCAAGGCATCATCTACTTATCGGAATCGCAAAGTAAATTCAATTTCCGTAGGCCTAATGATGTACATGAGGAAATGATTTCATCTAAAATTGCCGGCCGCAATAATGCCTTTAGCTTTAACAAAGCCTCAGACTTAATTATTAATTTCTACGATAATTACCTCCTTGAAAACAAGCTAAGCGCCCGGGGGTTTATCTCACCTATTGCAGATAATGCGCTATTCTATTATAGGTATAAGTTAGTCGGTGAGTCTAACGAGAACGGAGAGTTAATTCACAAAATACAGGTTACGCCACGCAGAGAAAATGATCCGGCATTTAGAGGAATTATTTACATTATAGACGAAAGCTGGCGTGTTTACAACACCGATCTATACCTCACAAAAAGTGCCGGTATAAATTTTATAGACACGCTCAACATTGCGCAACAGTTTACGAAAGTGAATAATGTTTACATGCCCACTAGCATTAACTTCCAATTTAATGGCAATGTTTTAGGTTTTAAGTTCGCAGGTTATTTTGTAGGCGTATATAGCAACTACAACCTTAATCCGGTTTTTCCGAAAAATTTCTTCAATGGAGAAATACTGAAAGTTACGGAGATGGTTAACAAGAAAGACTCTGCCTATTGGAGCAATAACAGGCCTATACCGCTAACTACCGATGAGAAAGAAAATTACGTGAAAAAGGATAGCATAGCCAGGCTCAAAGAATCTAAAGCATACCTTGATTCTTTGGAAAACGATAACAATAGGTTTAGCATAGGAAAGCTGCTATTAAACGGATATAGTATCAATGACAGGTACAATAAGGAATACTATACGTTCGATCCCCTGTTAAAATCGGTGTTTTATAATACAGTTGAGGGATTCGCCATTAAGTATGGTGTAACTTTTAGGAAAGTATATACCAATAACATCATGTATAGCGTAAGACCAGAATTGAGGTATGGCTTTGCCAATCAAAAATTAACCGGAAACATTACGGCAAACTACTTATACAACCCGGTAAAAAGGGCAAGCGTTGGTGGGTCTTTCGGGAGCGGCATTTTCGATTTAAATAATCTGGGTTCAATGACCTTGCTGGGTAATACCATCAATTCGCTATTGTACGAAAAGAATTTTGCCAAGTCTTACCAAAAGAATTTCGCTTCCATCAACACAACTAGAGAACTTGCCAATGGCCTGCAAGGAAGTTTAGCGGTAGATTACAGTCGAAACTTTTATCTCACAAACAGCAGCGATTTTAAATTTTTTGATAATAAGGAACGAGAATTTACATCAAATAATCCTTTTAGCCCAGCGGTAGAAACACCGCTGTTTCCGACTTATAATTCTTTCAGCGCTACAGCAAGTTTAACCTACACTATTGGCCAGAAATTTATTACAAGGCCCGATGGCAAATTTTATACGGAATCGAGGTTTCCAAGAATCACCGCTTTATACAAAAAGGGATTTAATAATCTATTAAGCAGCGATATAGACTACGATTTCTTAAAACTAGAAGTATATCAGGATAGAATTGGCTTAGGCCTATGGGGGTATACCTCATTTTTAGTAGGCGCTGGTAAATTCGTGAATAACAGTAAAATGTACTATTTAGATTATAAACATTTTGCAGGTAACATCTCTACCATCTTCCCACCAAATCTGAGAAAGTTTCAATATTTAGATTTTTACCAATTTAGCACAAACCAACAATATTTCGAGGCACATCTGGAACACAATTTTGCCGGGTTTTTCTTAAACAAAGTACCTATCCTCCGCAAAGCCAAACTCGAAGAATTTATTGGTGGAGGATATTTATCATCGCCAGAAAAAAGGAATTACAAGGAATTCTATTTTGGCATACAACGCCTTGTACTTAGGGCAAGTTATGGTTTCGCTTACGATGGAGCAACAAAATTGACACAAGGTTTTAGAATTAGTTATGGTTTTTAATTAATTGCCAGTGCTTGGTGGCTAGATATTGTTAAAATTTTTCGATCGCTGTTTTTTTGCTACCTTTGCGTTGCATTAAACGCCGTATGCAACGGTATCAACGCATTATGAAGAAATATCAAACACTACTTTACTACTGCTACAGTTATATAGCAGAGGCTGAGCAATTTGCCGCCGATCATCTTAAATTCTGCAAATCTTTGAACCTCGTGGGTCGCATTATTGTTGCCGATGAAGGTTTAAATGGCACTGTCTCAGGCACGCAAGAAGCTTGCGCTATTTATATGGAAGCCTTACATGCCGATGAACGTTTTGCCAAAACAGAATTTAAAATAGATGATGTTGATGAGCCTTCCTTTTTAAAAATGCACTGCCGTTATAAATCTGAAATTGTGCATTCTGGTTTAAGAGATACTTCGATCATTAATCCAAACGAAAAAACTGGCAAACATTTGGAGCCAATTGATTTTATGGCGATGAAAGATGATGAGGATGTGGTAATATTAGATGTTAGATCTAATTACGAACACAACCTTGGTAAATTTAAAAATGCCATCACTTTAGACATCGAAAATTTCAGAGATTTCCCTGAACAGATTAACCAGTTGGCTAAATATAAAAATAAGAAGGTTTTAACATATTGTACAGGTGGGATCAAGTGCGAGAAGGCATCTGCCCTACTATTGCACCATGGTTTCAACGATGTATACCAACTACATGGCGGCATCATTAAGTACGGTAAAGAGGCTGGCGGGAAAGATTTCGAGGGCAAGTGCTATGTTTTTGATAACCGAATCGCTGTAGATGTTAATCAGGTTAATCCTACCATTGTATCAGTATGTTATAATTGCGGTAAAACTACACCAAAGATGATCAACTGTGCCAATCCTGAATGTAATGAGCATATTACTCAATGTGATGAATGCGGCGATAGTTTGCAGGGATGTTGTTCGCCAGCTTGCACCACAAACCCGCGTAAGCGCCCATATGATGGAACAGGTTATTATGTAAAGGTACCACAAACTGTAAGCAAGAAAAGCGGATTATTAACAGATTGAACACTGTAAAATGGTGCTATTTAGATCTTTTGGTATGCATTAGCTTAAAAAGGCTCATTTATGTCACTTTTACAGATGAAATTTATTCTAACTTTAGATTTAAGAACGAGCAGATAAAGCCGAATTGAACAAATTTTTTACTTTGTTCTGCAATGGATTAACCAAATACCATTTTATGTTAAAAATTGTTAGAGCAATCTGTAGTTTTTATTTTCTTCTAAACGTTGCCTTTGCGGCTGATATTAAGAGTATCGGCGTTCCTTATATAGAAAACTACCCAAAATCGGTGTATGCTTCTGGAAATCAAAACTGGAGTATTGCGAAAGACAAGCAGGGTGTAATGTACTTTGGCAATGCGGAAGGGTTACTTACTTTCGATGGCAAATACTGGCAGAAGTATAAAATGCCCAACAGGCAAATTGTACGTTCTGTAGCAACAGATGAAAAGGGTAGAATCTACACCGGATGCTTTGGCGAATTTGGCTTCTGGGCAATTAAAAATAATAAACTTACCTACAATTCATTAACTAATTTATTACCAAAGGGCATAAAAATAACCGATGAAATTTGGAAAATTTATGTAGACAAAGATCAGGTAATTTTTCAGTCCTTCTCTAAAATCTTCATCTACAAAAACAACAAGATTAAGATCATTTCGTCCCCAAAATCTTTCCTTTTTCTACATAAAGCACGAGACAGGTATTTTGTAGAAGTATTAGAAAATGGTCTTTACGAACTAGTTAACGACAAACTGGTTTACCTTGCGCAGAGCGATAAATTAGGCAAGCAAGGTGTACTTTCTATACTGCCTTATAAAAATAATGCGTTTATTATTGGTACCAGCAAAAATGGCCTGTTTATCTACGATGGAAGCGACTTTAAGCCAGTGGTTAGCGCAGCAAACGATTTTCTAAAAACTTTCCAGCTTAATAATGGTGTGCGTTTGTTAGGTAAATATTACGCCTACGGAACAATATTAAACGGTTTAATCATTATAGATGAGAGCGGGAAAATTGTACAGAAGATTAATAAATCCAGTGGGTTGCAGAATAATACAGTACTAAGTTTATATGCAGATAATGAACAAAATCTATGGACTGGCCTAGATAATGGGATTGATCGAATTGAATTAAATTCGCCGCTTTATTTTTATTTTGATAAAACCGGACAATTTGGAACCGTTTATTCGAGCATTATCTTTAACAATAAAATCTATCTGGGTACTAACCAGGGGCTTTTTTATAGCGATTGGCTTCCAAACAATGAGTTGCTACCTTTTAATTTCAGGTTAATCCCAAACTCTCAGGGTCAGGTGTGGGAATTGGCCATCATCGAAAACGAACTGGTTTGCGGACATAATAGTGGTACGTTTAAGGTTTTTGGTGATAAAATTGAATGGATTTCAAGAACCAGTGGCGGTTGGACGATCAAAAAACTTAATGCTAACCCGAATTATTTTGTCCAAGGAACATATACCGGGCTTTCGCTATTTCAACAATCACCAGGAACGGGGCTAAAATATGTAACAAAAATCGCTGGCTTTGATGCGCCATCAAGATTTATAGAACAAGATCATAAAGGCGACATCTGGGTGGGGCATGCCTATAAGGGTTTATATAAAGTTACATTAAATGCAGCTTTTACAAAAGTTACCAGCACTAAATACTTTGACGAAAAAAATGGATTGCCAAGTAACTACAACATCAATATCTTCAACCTCGAAAACAAGATAGTATTCTCATCAGACGAAGGATTTTTTACCTACGATGAGCTGAGTAATAAATTTACCAAATACGATGTATTAAACCACAAACTCGGTTCCTTTTCTACGTCAAACAACATTATCAAAGCGGGCGACAAAAAATATTGGTTTATCGATCACGGGAAAACAGCTTTAGTAGATTTTACAGAACCCGGGAAAGTTGACATCGACTCCAATCAATTTAGTTTACTTGATGGAAGAATGGTACAATACTATGAAAACATCAGCAAGATTAGCAACTCGATTTATCTAATTAGTGTTGATGACGGATTTGTAATTTATAATACAGCAGAAAACCGTGCAAAGCAAAAGGTTAAACTGCCGGCAGTGCTAATTCGTCGCATTGATGATATTACCGATAAATATTATACCATAAGTGAAACCGGGAATGATGGTGGAGAGACAGAAGTACCCTACAGCAGAAACAATATTAGGATTTCTTTTGCATTGCCATACTACAGGCAAGCAAAAATAAAGTTTCAATATTTCTTAAAAGGTTACTCGAAAGACTGGTCTGACTGGAGTTACGCTACACAAAAAGACTTTACCAACCTCAGTTCGGGAAGCTATGAATTTAAGGTAAGAGCCAAATTAGACGATTCATCCGTTACTGAAATAACCACTTTTGAATTTGTCATATTGCGACCCTGGTACCTAAATAATTGGGCAATTATTTTTTACGCTATCATTTTCGTAGCCTTGCTGATTATTGGCAAAAGAACCTATGAACGAAAGTTACGCCGCGATAGCTTAAAAATTAGTGACCGCTTGCAGGCAGAGCAAGACGAGATTTTGCGTCAGGAAACAGAAGCAAACGAAAAACAGATTATCAAACTACAAACCGAAAAACTTCAGGCCGAATTGGCTTCAAAAAACCGTGAACTTGCAAATTCGGCCATGACTTTGGTTTATAAAAATGAGTTGTTACAGAAACTGAGCGATGAAATTACAAAGCTAAAAGATGAGAATGGCAAAAAGCTTTCAGAAGATCAAACCCGAAAAATCCAAAAAGTAATAAATGATGGAATGAATGATGAACGGGATTGGCATTTGTTCGAGAACAGCTTCAATGAAGCCCATGAGAGTTTCTTTAAGAAGCTTAAAGCACAACACCCCGATTTGGTACCAAACGATCTAAAGCTTTGTGCTTATTTAAGAATGAATATGAGTAGTAAAGAAATGTCATCTCTTCTAAATATCAGTTTAAGAGGCGTAGAAATTCGTCGCTACAGGCTGAGAAAAAAACTGGAAGTTCCACACGATAAAAACCTGACTGAGTTTTTAATGGAACTGTAAGCCCACTAAAATTTCTTTCCTTAGTTATGTCACATTCATGATATGATCGAAAATATCCTATAAAATCGGTTTCAATAGACTACATCATTACCTCTCATAGTAAAAAAAAACTCACCTAATTTTGCTTCGTGTATTCTTGACACCATATGAATACATAAATCTTGGCTTCTTGTGACTATACCTATTTTATCCGACGATATATAGCTATCAGGAGTTAAATATAAGCCATGTTCTATCGTTGATGTACTAATGTTGAGGTGAGATTGTTTGCACAGCCAAAAAAACTCCTTCACTTTTGTAGGATAATCATAACCAAATTTATAAAGCATGAAAAGAATTTTTACGAAACTTTCTGTTCTGGCAATCTTTTGTTTACTTACAATTAACGCAACATTTGCACAAGATATTACTATCAAAGGTAATGTGAAAGATGGTGGAGACAAATCCACTATCCCAAGCGTAAGTGTAGTTGTTAAGGGAACACAAAATGGCGCACAAACAGATGTCAAGGGTAATTTTAGTATTAGCGCTCCGGCTAATGGAGTTTTGGTATTTAGTTACATTGGCTATACTACCCTCGAAGTTCCAGTGAATAACCGCACAACTATTAATGTTGAACTACAATCATCAAGTCAACAACTAGAACAAGTGGTAGTTATAGGTTACGGAACACAAAAACGAAAAGATTTGACGGGTTCAATCTCTAGCGTAAGTGGCGATGAGGTGGCTAAAATGCCAGCGGTAAATCCTTTATCGTCTTTACAGGGAAAAGTAGCTGGCTTAACCGTTGTTAACTCCGGAGGCGCAGGTTCTCAACCTGTAATCAGAATTCGTGGTATAAGCAGCACCAATAGCGCATCACCACTTTATGTTGTAGATGGTTTGCTGCAGGATAACATCGACTACCTTAATCCTGCAGATATCGAATCAATTGATTTACTAAGAGATGCTTCATCAGCAGCAATTTATGGTTTGAGGGGTGCAAACGGTGTAATAGCAGTAACTACTAAAAGAGCAGCACGCGGACAGACTAGGGTTAACTTCACCTCCAATATTGGCGTACAAAAAGTGATTAATAAAATTGAAGTTGCTGATGCCGATGGATTTAAAAAACTATACTCCACTCAATTGGCGAACATTGGGGCACCTGCTTTCGATTTTTCTAATTATACAGCAAATACCGACTGGCAAGACCAGGTTCTCCGCAGCGCAATGATTAGCAGTAATAGTTTAAGCTTTAGCAATAGCGGTGAAAAAACAACTACATTGGTTAACTTAAGTTATAACAACCAGGAAGGTGTTGTGAAATACAATAGCTACGAAAAATATGTTCTAAGGTTAAGCGAGCAAATCAATGTGACAGATAAACTTAAAATTGGTGGCGACGTAACTGGTTTTTTTGCCAAACCAAATGGCACATCATTAAGCTTGAATAACGCCATTTGGGCGGCTCCAATTGTGCCTGTTCAATTGGATGAAAATACTTACTACTCTCTTCCATCTTTCCAACGGGCACAAGTAGGTAATCCGGTTGCGGCAATTATGCGTGGCAATAGGACGTCGGTAAATAAGAATTACCGGTTTAATGGAAGCATATTCGCAGAATTAACCTTTCTAAAAGACTTCAAATTAAAATCTACCCTTTATGGAGATTTTGGTTTTAGTAATTCCAGGGGCTATTCCAGACCTCCATTTTCGTTTATCAACATTGGAGAGAATGGAGCTCAGAACACTATCGTAAGAGACGATCAGTTCCGTTCTACGGTATCACAAAGTCAATTTGAGACACATAGATACCAGCAAGATCATACACTAACTTATGAAAAGTCATTAGAAGGTGGACATAGAATTACTGCACTTGCAGGTTTTACTTCCTTACGCTTTGCGGCTTCAAATGTTAGTGGTAGCAGAACTGATAGTACCCTAGTTGTGCCAGGAGATCCAGATCTTTGGTATTTAGGTGTAGTAAACCCAAATAATATCTTATCAAACGGCGGAGATGGAAGCGAAGAATCAAATGTAGGTGCCTTTGCCAGATTAAGCTATGTCCATAAAGATAAATACCTATTTAATGGAACAATCAGAAGAGATGGAAGTTCGAGGTTTTCTCCGCAGAACAGATGGGGTACATTTGGAAGTGTTGGTTTAGGCTGGGTTGCCAGTGAAGAAACTTTCTTCAAAGAGAACGTAAAGGGCATTGATTATCTGAAATTAAGGCTTTCATGGGGACGCTTGGGTAATTCAAATGGCGTATCTCCCAACCTATATCAACAAGGTTTATCTAATGGTTCAACAGCGGTTTTTGGTGAGAATGTTTATACTGCAATTCAGAATGCTTATATTCCAGATCCAAACCTTAGATTCGAAATCGTTCAGGGATTGGACGTAGGCCTAGATCTAAAGGCTTTCAAAAATCGTTTCAATGCAGAAATTAACCTCTACGACAAAACAACTGATGGTATTTTAACCAGCTTTCCATTATTAGCCGGTCAGCTACCCTTTTTCACCAACCTGGGAAAGATTAACAACAAAGGAATAGAAGTAAGTTTAGGATGGAGTGATAAAATTGGTGAATTATCTTACAACTTTTCTGGAAATTTCAGCTACAATCGTAACAGAGTAGAATCTTTAGGTAACACTACAGAATTTCAGATTACCGGTAACGCCGGAGTAAACCTTACCAACTCCGGACAATCCATAGGCTATTTTTATGGCTATCGCCAGATAGGGATATATCAAACAGCTAGGGAAATGCTAACGCAAGCGCAGTTCCCAACTTCTCAAGTTGGCGATATTGCGTTCGAAGATGTAAATGGCGATGGAATTATTTCACCTTTAGATAGAACCTACCTGGGCACACCATTCCCACCTTATAGTTATGGATTAAGCCTATCTCTTGGATACAAGTCTTTCGATTTCCTTCTTGAAGGACAAGGTGTTGCAGGGAATGAAATTTATGCACAACGACGCACTTCAAACTTCGCTCCATTGAACTATGAAAGCAACAGACTTAACGCCTGGACAGGACCCGGAACATCTAATGTTGAGCCGATTCTAGACAATACAAGGGGAAATAACTTCCAGTTTAGTTCTTACTTTTTGGAGCCAGGAGATTATTTCAGATTGCGTACAATTCAACTTGGTTACACCTTTGCACCAACGCTAATGAATAAGATTGGAGCCCAAAAACTAAGAATATATGTGAGTGGACAAAATGTACAAACCTGGACTCAGGCAACTGGCTACACGCCAGAAGCTCAGATCGGCAGCATTTTAGGTGGCGGGGCAGATAATGGTGTCTATCCGGTACCTGCCATATATTCATTTGGCCTGAATGTTACATTTTAATCAAACTAAAACATTAAAAGATGAAGACATTAAATAATTTTAACAGAAATATTGCTGTTGGTTTTCTAGCGATAACTATTTTATCTACCAACGTTGGTTGCCAAAAATTACTAGATACACAAAGACAAGGTGAATATACAGCAGACGACTATCCTTATCCACAAGGAGGAACCCCTTACGATACTTTTTTATTCTCTGCATACAGTGCGTTAAGGGCTTACAACTATGTTTCAGATGGCTTTATGGTTGCTACCAGCATTAGAAGCGATGATGCTGATAAAGGCAGTACGCCGACAGATGGTGGTGCAGACGTTATTGCAATGGATAATTTCCCTGTACTTACCAATGGCAGGGTGAACACGTTATGGACAGAGTATTACACCATGATCAACAGGTGTAACACCATCATTGATCAAATTTATAATAACACCGAAATTGTTGCAAATGATCAGCAGAAGAAGCAAGCAGAAGCAGAAGCCAGGTTTTTAAGGGGATACTCCTATTTCTTTCTAGTAAGAGCATTTGGAAGAGTTCCGAAAATCGATAAAGTACTAGAGGTAACATCAAACGTTCCACAAAGCAGTCCTGCAGAAATATATGCCTTCATTGAGGCTGATTTGCAATTCGCAGCGGCAAACCTTCCATTAAGCTGGCCTTCGAAATTTATTGGCAGACCTACTAAAGGTTCAGCGAATGGAATTTTGGCTAAAGCATACCTGTATCAGCAAAAATGGGGAATGGCTATGTCTATGGCCAACCAGGTGATGTTATCAGGGCAGTATGATTTGAGCGTTCCTTACGGCGACATTTTTAGCGAAAAAGGGGAAAATAGCAAAGAATCAGTTTTCGAAATTCAGGCAACTGCTAGCGCTACAGTTCAAACCGCAAATGGTGTGCAATACGCAAGTATTCAGGGTACAAGAGGAACAACTACAGAGTGGAACAGAGGTTGGGGATGGAATTCTCCAAGTGCAGCACTCGAGGCCGCTTACGAACCAAATGACCCTAGGAAAACAAGAACCATTCTTTACAGTAGTTTCGCAGGCAAAGATAATTTTACCATCTATGGCCAAAAAGCCCCTTTCTATCCTACCGAAGTTCCTAATTTAAAATACAATCAAAAAGTTTTGGCAAACCCATCCTTCATCGCAGCATATAACACTCGCAGCGGATGGTGGATGAATGTTCGTATCCTTCGTTATGCCGATGTAGTACTCATGTTTGCGGAAGCAGCTAACGAAGTTGGAGGTTCAGCTAATCTTACGCTGGCTCAAGATGCCTTAAATACGGTAAGGACCCGTGCCAGAATTGGCGCAGTAGCCGGAACACTACCTAATATTAATACTACAGACCAGAATGTTCTGAGAAATGCCATCAGACAGGAACGCCGAGTTGAACTTGCAATGGAACACGAACGCTTTTTCGATATTGTGCGTTGGGGAATTGATGCTGATGCAATGCAGGCTGCAGGAAAAACAAATTATAATCCAAACAGAGACCGTTTATTGCCCATTCCACAGCAACAGATCGACTTAAGCAAGGGTGTATTAACTCAAAACGTTGGTTATTAACAATTAAAATATCTCAAGATGAAACGAATCCGAATTCATAGTTTAAAATATATACTAGTGCTAATCCCGGTCATATCAGGATTTGCAGGATGTAAAAAAGATGGCAACCCGAATAATCTACCAGTTTTAGACCCAACAGATTATCAGGGTACAGTAGGTGGTTTTAGGACTTCCGATGAAATTTTAAAAGATAACCTTGTCGCGTATTTTAGCTTTGACGATACCTATGCCGAAAAAATAACAAATACATCGCCTACACAGAAAACTGGCGACTCGTTTGTTGAAGGTTTCAAAGGAAAAGCACTTAATTTAAATGCTGGCTATTTATATTATGCTACCCAATTTGCTGCATTTAAAACCGATGCGTTCAAGAGTTTTACTATAAGTCAATGGATTCAGATTTCGAATAACGGGTCGAAAAAAACGATGTTATTGCAACTCGCCCGACCAAACGTGTTTGATGGTAATCTGGATATTAGGTTAAACACCAACAGCTATCCTGCTACAAATACAGATATCTTAAAGGTTAATCCTCGATTTTCAACGATCGGCGGTGGTTCACAAGACAATTTAAATTCGACAAAAACGCCTAAAATTGGTAACGGCAATTGGGTTCACCTGGTGCTAAGCTATAATGGGCTAACTGGACGTTTTAATGTACTTACTAATGGCGAGAACATAGGTAGCTTCTCGGATAGAGGAACTGGAAACAACCTATTCAAAAGCAATGAACCCAATGAGTTAATCATCGGTGCTAATTATAATCTCATTCCTGGCAAAAGCATTAATACAAATGCTGATTTTGGTTTAATGACGGGTAAAATAGATGAACTTAAAATTTATAATGCATTCATGCCAGATGCAGTAGTTAAAGCATTGTACGATCTTAGTAAGGCAGGAAAATAGTTTATATGTCACATGGCGCATTCGTCATGTGACATATCTAATTTTTTACCATTACTGGCACATATTTATCAGCTTGTCAAACGGTATGGACTGGCAAAATCATACCCATCTCCCATCACATTAATTGCCTTTATTGAAATTCTTGCATAAAAGAGGTTTAAAACTTACAGGAGTCACTACATCAATACCTCTCACTAAGGTTTATAATACCCCACAAACGCCTTGGTGTACTTTATACACTTGAGACCTGGTAATTATTCAGTTACAATCGAAAATACTGCGATTTAAGGCCAAA
Organism: Pedobacter sandarakinus; assembly: GCF_026240095.1. GTDB lineage: Bacteria > Bacteroidota > Bacteroidia > Sphingobacteriales > Sphingobacteriaceae > Pedobacter > Pedobacter sandarakinus. The sequence continues at coordinate 80,962 of NZ_JAPIVG010000001.1, forward strand.
AATGGAATTAGTCTACAGTGATGAGATACCACTCTATGAAGATTGATGTAATAATGTAGAGGTAAATTCACTTGCACAAGAGGGAAATCTACCTCACATTTAGCTTAACAATTAAACTAAATTTTAACAAGCATGAAAAAAATCTTTACAAGAGTTTCTGTTCTGGCACTATTTTGTTTGCTCGCAATTAACGTAGCATTTGCGCAAAACATTACCATTAAAGGTAAAGTTACAGACGGTGGCGACAAGTCGACCGTTCCAAGTGTAAGTGTTACAGTGAAGGGCACACAAACAGGTGCGCAAACAGACGCAACTGGTGCATATAGCATTAATGCTCCAGCTAACGCAACATTAGTTTTTACATACATCGGATATGTAACACAAGAGGTATCGGTAAATAACCGTACCACAATTAATGTGGTATTACAATCATCCAGCCAGGAACTAGAACAGGTTGTTGTGGTAGGTTATGGTACACAAAGAAAGGTAGATGTTACGGGTTCTGTCGCTACCGTAAAGGGTGAGGATATTTCTAAACAGGCATCGGTTAATCCAATTAGTGCTTTGCAAGGCAAAGTTGCCGGAGTTAACATTACCAATAGTGGTTCGCCGGGCTCTTCTCCTCAAATTACTATCCGTGGTACAGGTACCATTTATGGGAATTTAGGAGTGCTTTACGTAGTAGATGGGGTATGGTTCGATGATGTAAGTTTCTTAAATCCGAGCGATATTGAGTCTTTAAGTATCCTCAAGGATGCATCCTCACAATCGATCTACGGTATCAGGGCGGCAAATGGTGTGGTTTTAATCACTACGAAAAAAGGAAAAACAGGCGACCCGGTAATTAGCTATAATGGTTCTGTTGGCTATAAGAAAGTTACCAATCAAATCGAAATGACCAATGCCACTGAATACGCAACAATCATCAACGAATTGATTAACTCGAATGATCCAACTGCAACGCCCTTATTCGCAAACCCAGCAAGCTTCGGTGAAGGAACCAACTGGTATAACCAAGGGTTCAGAAATGCGTTGCAAACCAACCACCAGGTTTCGGTAAATGGCGGAACGGAAAAAACAACTTACAACTTTTCTTTGGGTTATACCAATGAAGAAGGTATCGTAAAAACACAAGATTTTGAGCGTTATACTGCAAAATTGTCTAACGACTTCCAGGTTTTGAAACCTTTGAAGATTGGTTATACGGTTTCAGGAACAGCTATCAATACCAACGACATTGATGGAGGTATTTTCCGTCAGCTTTACGCTGCAGGTCCGGTTGTGCCAGTTTATTATGCTGATGGTACCTATGGTGATGCGAATGATTTTGGTTTGGGAGGTGGAAACAACTTCAATCCGCAGGTTACTTTAGACTTCTTTAATCAAAAATCAAAAAATTATCGCCTCACCGGCAATGTATACGCAGAGTTAACATTTGCAAAACATTTCACTTTCAGAACAAGCGCAGGTGGCGAGTTTGCTCAAAATGAAGTTAGAGGATATGCTCCTGTTTATCAGGCTACTCAAGGCCAGCGAAATACGCAAAGTAAACTAGACGTTAGAAGGAATGAGAACAGAAATTGGATTGTCGAGAATACATTGACCTACAAAAATACATTCGGCGATCATAACCTAACCATATTAGCAGGTACAACTGCGCAACGAAGGAAAAATTATTTTATCAACTCTTCGGCCTTTGATGTTCCTAATTCTAGTGATGGTGATTTATATCTTGCACTTGGAACTGCAGGCACACGTACGGTTGGCGATGGCGGTAGCTTAACTACATCTGCCTCTTACTTCGGTCGTGTAAATTATGCTTTCAAAGATCGTTATTTATTAAATGCTACAATCCGTAGAGATGGTGCTTCACAATTCTTTAATGGAGGCGACTTATGGGGTAACTTTCCTGCAGTAGGTGCCGGCTGGGTAGTAACAAACGAAGACTTCATGAAAGATCAAAAGGTTGTTAATTACTTAAAACTTAAAGGCTCCTGGGGTAAAGTAGGTAACGCTGGCGTTCCAGTTAACCCAACAACATTAACTATTGCACAAGGTGGCAATTTGGTCGCTTTTTTCAATGGCGTGGGCTACACTGGTGCAAGTGTTAACTCTATTGTACCTTCATTTCTAAACTGGGAACGTACGGTTGGTACCGATTTGGGTTTAGAAGCCAGATTCTTAGACAATCGTTTGAGCATTGAAACTGGTTTCTACAACAAAAAAACCCAGCAAGCAATCTTTGATATCAATGTGCTAAGCTCGATTGGCACTGCATCAAGTAGACTAATTGGCAACCAGGCCGACTTCCAAAACCGTGGTTTTGAGTTTTTAGCAACCTATGCTGATAAAACAAAAAGCGATTTTAGCTACTCGGTGAGTGCTAATGTTGGCATTAACAACAACAAAGTATTGTCCGTAATTACAGGTTTAAATCCTATCTATGGTGGCGGCCAAGGTATTGCAAATGGTGCGTTGGCAACCAGAACAGTTCAGGGTGGCCCAATTGGCGCTTTCTTTGGCTACCAAGTAGCAGGTATTTTCCAGAATGCAGCTGACATCGCATCTTCTGCTCAAAGTGCATCAGCGAAACCTGGAGATTTTAGATATGTGGACACAAATGGCGATGGTATAATCGATGGAAAAGACCGTGTAGTTCTCGGAAATCCAAATCCTAAATACAGTTATGGCTTTAGCTCCACTTTCGGATATAAGAATTTCGATTTGACGTTTGATATTCAAGGGGTAGCCGATGTTGATGTATACAATGCAAATATTGCCTTCCGTTTTGGTAATGAGAATTTTAGCAAAGATTTCTACGATAATAGGTGGCGTGGCCAGGGAACTTCAACAACCTACCCTTCCGCAAATGTGGGCTCTACTACTAATGCAGCACCAAATTCATTTTATGTGGAAGATGGATCATATATCCGTCTTAGAAATATCCAGTTAGGTTATGCATTACCAGCGAGTTTGATGAGTAAAATTAGTATGAAGAGAGCGAGAGTATTTGTTGATGCGCAAAATGCGGTAAACTTATTCGGATATAAAGGTTTCACTCCAGAAATTGGCTATGATTCAAACAGCGGCCCAACTTCAAGGGGTATTGATGCTAATGTTTATCCATTATCAGCAACTTATAGATTAGGTCTTCAAGTCACTTTCTAATATCAATTAAGAGATGAAAAATTATAAAAATAATTATATTCAAAAAGCGAGTATAATCGCATTATGCGCAGCGGTTTTAACATTGCCTGCATGTAAAAAAGATTTTTTAAATGTAGATCCACAAGCTCAGCAACCGGCCATTACTTTTTGGAAAACGCAAGATGATGCGACTAAGGCTGTGAGTGCCATCTATGGTAACTTAAGATCTTGGGAGAACACGGCTTTTCCGGCTTTGGCAATTGAAAGCATCCCTGGAGATGATGCTGAGAAAGGAAGCTCGGTTAATGATGCAAGTTTTCTTAACAACTTTGATAATTATTCAGCCTCATCTACAGAAGGCCAATTTCAAGGTTTTTGGACAGGGCAGTACCAAAATATCAATCTTTGCAATCAGGTGCTTGTTAATGTTCCGGCAATAAGCATGGATGCGAGTTTGAAAGCCCGTTATTTAGCCGAGGCTAAATTTGTACGTGCCTACTCGTATTTTAGATTGGTACGTGCGTTCGGCGATGTGCCATTGCGTTTAACCCTGCCTAAAGACGCTTCAGAATTTAACATTCCGCGTACACCGAAAGCCCAGGTATATGCAGCAATTGAAAAAGATTTGGATGATGCGGCAGCTGTTTTGCCACAAGTATACCCGGCAGCAGATAGAGGCCGTGTAACCAGAGGCGCTGCTTTAGCACTCCATGCAAAAGTTGCCATGTATTTAGGCAAATGGGATCAGGTGCTATCTTTAACCAATACGGTTATAGGTTTAGGATATGATTTATTTCCAAACTATGAGCAAGGATTCCGCTTAAACAATGAAAATAATATTGAATCGATCTTCGAAATTCAGTGTGAGATTAATCAGAGCATTGCAGGATCAGCAACCTCACAGTATAGTCAGGTGCAAGGTGTGAGAGGAACGCCAGGGGGTTGGGGTTTTAATGTGCCAACGGCTACATTGGCTGCAGCTTACGAAAGCGGAGATACCAGACGAGATGCAACCATCATTTTCAGAGGTGAAACTACCCCACAAGGAGACCAAATTCCGGCGGTCGGTGATAATCCAATGTACAATCAAAAACCTTATGTGCCATTCAGTTTAATTATTACTGGATTTAATGAAGGCGCTCAACAAAATGTTAGGGTTTTACGCTTCGCAGATGTATTGCTTATGAATGCTGAAGCAGCAAATGAGCAAGGCAACCCAACATTAGCTAAAACATCGTTAAATAAGGTTCGTGCTCGTGCACGTGGCGGCGTTGCTGGTGTATTGCCAGACGTAACAACAAATGATAAAGATGCCCTACGCCAGGCCATTTGGAAAGAAAGACAGGTTGAATTTGCAATGGAATCTGATCGTTATTTCGATGTAATTCGTCAAGGCCGTGCAGCTGCTGTTTTTGGTCCAAAAGGATGGAAAGCAGGTAAAAACGAAGTGTGGCCAATTCCTTCAACAGAGATCGATTTGAGTGCAGGTACACTTACACAAAATCCAGGTTATTAACGGTTAAATCTGAACAAGAAATGAAAACAAGAAATTTTTTATTAATGGCAGCTGTAACCTTGGGGTTATCATCTTGCCAAAAGGATTTTGATCCTGCTACATATGCTCCGGCACTTAATATTGGTGGCTACACCAGCGCAAAACAGGTTGCTCCAAGCAGCTTAGTAGCATACTGGGCTTTCGATGGGAGTTTGATCGATAGTGTATCAAGCACCGCAGGGGTTAATACCGGAACTTCATTCGCTACAGGTATTAAAGGCCAGGGTTTACAAGGGGCTTTAAATGGTTACGTTGTTTCCAATACACCAGCTGCTGTCCAAAATTTAAAAAGCTTTACCCTTACCATGTGGGAAAAAATGCCACTCAATGATAAAGGTATCGTGGGATTAGTTGATGTATCGAATGCCTCAGACTTTTGGGGCAACCTAACAATTTTCTTTGAAAATGGTGGAGATGCATCGACTGGAAAATTAGTTGCACGAACCTACAATGGAGTAGTGAACAACGGTGGTGATAATTTTGTAAAGATGACGAGTCCTCGGGATAAATGGAATCATATTGGCTTTTCATATGACGCTACGACATCGAAATACAAAGTTTATGTAAATGGCAGCAAAGTGGGTGAAAAAGTAGTTGCAAACCTGGGCAACTTAACATTTCAAAATGCAACTAAAATGGTTTTTGGAACCGTTCACTTTCAAACAATACCTAGTCTAACAACTTCAACTGGCAAACAGGACTGGGCAAGCTATTTAGTTGGTCAATTAGACGAAGTTAGAATTTACAATAAAGCTTTAAGTGATACAGAAATTGGGTCACTACAAAAGCTAGAAGGAAGAGGTAAATAAACCCTTCACTTATAGTCAAATAAAAAGGGCTGCCAGGTGGTGGCCCTTTTAAAACCTACCAAAATGAAAAAAATCCCCTTTTACATCCTCTTGCTTTGCGTCCTCTTTTTTGCTTGCAAAAAAGGCACTTCAACCGATCCCGTCATTGATCCGGTTTCTCCTCCTTCAACTTATGCTTTTTCAGATCTTAAAGTAAATGGCACTTATAGCGGATTTACCTACTACGGTTTAAATAATTCGCCAGTCGTCAAAATAACTTTTTCGGCTCCCATAAACCTGTCTTCTGTAACAGGAAACATTACGCTTACCGATGTGGCGGGAAGTACTGCAGCATTCACCTCAACGCTTGAAAATAATGATAATACGGTTGTGATCACGCCAAGCGGCTTACAACCAATTACTAAATATATTTTATCCGTAAATACAGGCTTATTATCCAAAACCGGAAATAAGTTACAAACTAATATTGCTGTAAACTTAATTACTGCAGTAGATGATAGCGACAAATTCGCCCGCATTACTGACGATGAACTCTTAACCCTAGTTCAGAAACAAACTTTTAAATACTTCTGGGATTTTGGTCACCCAACCAGTGGATTGGCCCGCGAGAGAAACTCCTCAGGAAATACCGTCACTTCCGGTGGTTCCGGTTTCGGTATTATGGCACTGGTTACGGGTATCAGTCGCAATTTTATAAGCAGGGCTGATGGATTAGCCAGAATGCAGAAAATCGTATCCTTTCTCAAAACTGCTGAGAGGTTTCATGGCGCTTACCCACATTGGTTGGATGGAAATACAGGAAAGGTAATTCCCTTTAGCACTAAAGATAATGGTGGTGATTTGGTAGAGACATCTTACTTAATGGCAGGGTTAATTACCGCAAGACAATATTTTAATGCAACAGATGCTGCAGAGACGGCGTTAAGAAACGATATCAATGCCATTTATAATGGCGTAGAATGGAGCTGGTATCGTAAAGATAATAGCAATACCCTATATTGGCATTGGAGCCCAAATTATAACTGGGACATGAATTTACCAATAAAAGGATGGAATGAGTGTCTGATAACTTACATCATGGCCGCAGCCTCTCCTACTTTTGCTATTCCGAAATCTGTTTACGACACTGGCTGGGCACAGAGTGGAGCCATGAAGAATGGCAATACCTACTATGGTATTCAGTTGCCATTGGGAACCTCCAATGGAGGGCCATTGTTTTTTGCACACTATTCTTTTATGGGCATTAATCCAACTGGCCTAACAGATGCCTATGCTAATTATGAAACTCAAACCAAGGCGCATACTTTAATTAATTACAATTATTGTAAAGCAAACCCCCTGCAAAATTATGGTTACAGCGAAAACTGCTGGGGCTTAACGGCTAGCGATATCCAAAATGGATATACTGCCAGCTCGCCAAATAATGATGTTGGGGTAATTGCACCAACAGCGGCTTTGTCATCTATGCCCTACACACCTACAGAATCTATGCAGGCCTTAAGGTATTTTTACTATAAGCTTGGTAATAAAACTTGGGGAGAATATGGCTTTTATGATGCATTCTCATTGAAAGATCAGTGGTTTGCATCCTCAACCCTGGCAATTGATCAAGGTCCAATCATTGTAATGATAGAGAACCACCGCACAAAACTAATCTGGAACTTACTTATGGGTGCCCCTGAAATCAAATCAGGGATGAAAACCCTTGGTTTCAGCAGTCCTAATTTATAACGATAAATGATGAAAAATAATTTCCGAAACCTGTTATTTCTTTCTTTAATTGCCATTGCTAGTACTTCTTGCGCACAAAAACCTTATGAAAGCTATCGGCCAGATCTTACTATAAAAAAGAATCTAAGCGACGAACAGCTGCTTGATTTGGTACAAAAACAAACATTCCAATATTTCTGGGATGGTGCAGAGCCTGTTTCCGGTGCTGGGAGAGAGCGTTATCACGTTGATGGCATGTACCCACAAAACGATAAAAATACGGTTGCAACTGGCGCTACAGGTTTTGGGCTCATGGCCATTTTAAGTGGAATAGATAGAGGCTATGTAAGCAAAAAAGAGGGTTTAGACAGGTTGAACCAAATCATGGATTTCCTGGCTAAGGCAGATCGCTTCCATGGCGCCTGGTCGCATTGGATTGATGGTGAAACAGGTAAGGTTAAGCCCTTCGGTAAAAAAGATAATGGTGGCGATTTGGTAGAAACCTCGTTTGTTGCTCAAGGGTTAATTTGTATCAATGCCTATTACAAAAATGGAAATGCGGCAGAACAGGCGCTGGCAAAAAAAGCAGACGACCTTTGGAAAGGTATCGATTTCAACTGGTACCGCAATGGCGGGCAGGATGTACTCTACTGGCACTGGTCGCCAGAATACCAGTGGCAAATGAATTTTCCAGTTAAGGGGTATAACGAATGTTTAATCATGTATGTACTTGCGGCTTCCTCTCCTACCCACACCGTTCCAGCAACGGTGTACCACAAAGGATGGGCTCGTGATGGTGCAATTCGAAAAGAGTTTACCTTTTACAACCATAAATTCACCTTAGATTATCAAGGGCAGAAAAATAGCGTTGGTCCTTTGTTCTGGGCACATTACTCGTACCTTGGCCTTAATCCGAAAGGACTAAAAGATCAATATGCAGATTATTGGGAAAACAATGTAAACCATACTTTAGCCATTCACGATTACTGTGTTGCTAACCCCAAAAAATTTAAAGGCTATGCAGAAAACAGCTGGGGCCTAACAGCAAGCTATTCTGTTAAAGGTTATGCTGCACACAATCCGCAAGAAGATTTTGGCGTTATTTCTCCAACAGCAGCAATCTCTTCGATTCCTTATACACCAAAAGAATCAATGAGAGTCATCCGTCATTTGTACGAAGATCTGGGTGACCGCGTTTGGGGTAAATATGGTTTTTACGATGCCTTTTCCGAAACGGATAACTGGTATCCAAAAAGATACTTGGGTATAGATCAAGGTCCGATGGCGGTGATGATAGAGAATCATAGATCCGGTTTATTGTGGAAATTATTTATGAGCAATACAGATGTAAAAAATGGTTTAAAAAAATTAGGCTTCGAAAGCCCAGAGATAAAAAAATGAGCATATAATTTTAGCCACAGATTGAAACATTAAATTAAATTACGAATCCAATTGGCTTTAACGACGGGTGAAATTTACAATCAGGATGAATATCCTCTTCAAGATGAAACCTCTGAACTTATTGGAATTGCAATGGAGATTCACAGAATATTAGGCAAAGGACTATTTAAAATTGTATGTAAAGACGCCATTAAATATGAATTGATTGAAAGGAATATTCTTGATAAATGAGAAATGGAATGTGCAGTAGTATATAAGGATGTGATTTTACCGCGTAAATTTTATCTTGATTTTATGGCTTATGATCAACTTATTGTAGAGATAAAATCAAGGAATGGTATCATTAAAGCATATTGTACACAATTGGTTTGATAGAAATTTAAATCCGTTAGTCTGTGGCAAAAGCATAAATAAAATTTTTAACAATTATAATTCAAGTTCTTATCGGCAAAAGAAACGAACACAATGAGAAAAACCTTACTTACACTTTTCTTCTTAGCAACATTCATAAGTTTATTTGCTCAACAGCAAAAAACATATTGTAATCCAATCAATGTAGATTATGGGTATACACCTTTCGAATCATTTACCGAATGGGGAAAACATCGTGCAACGGCCGATCCGGTAATTGTGAATTACAAAGGGGAATACTTATTGTTTAGCACCAATCAATGGGGTTACTGGCATAGCTCAGATATGCTGAACTGGAAGTTTATCGAGCGAAAATTTCTTCGCCCATGGAATAAAACAAAAGATGAACTTTGTGCTCCGGGAGTGGGGATTATTGGTGATACTGTGGTGGTTTTTGGCAGCACTTATACAAAGAATTTTACGTTATGGGGTAGTACAGACCCACTAGGCAACAAGTGGTTTCCATTAGTAGATTCCTTGGAAATTGGCGGTTGGGACCCTGCATTTTTTACTGATGATGATGGCAGGTTTTATATGTATAACGGCAGTAGCAACAATTACCCGATGTATGGCGTAGAATTAGACCGAAAAACTTTCAAACCAAAAGGTGCACGTACACCAATGTATTTGCTAGAGAGTTGGAGATATGGATGGCAACGCTTTGGAGAATATATGGATAATACTTTCCTCGATCCTTTTGCAGAAGGCGCATGGATGACCAAACACAACGGGAAATATTATTTCCAATATGGGGCTCCCGGAACGGAATTTAGCGGTTATTCTGATGGTGTAGTTGTTGGAACAAAACCCCTTTTTTATGATAGCCCTTTTACACCTCAATCAGACCCATTAAGTTATAAAGGTGGTGGTTTTTCTCGTGGCGCAGGTCATGGCGCAACTTTTCAAGATAACGCAAAAAACTATTGGCACATTTCTACCAGTATCATTTGTGTTAAAAATACCTGGGAAAGGCGAATGGGTATCTGGCCTACTGGTTTCGATAAAGATGATGTGATGTGGACCAACACTGCCTTTGGCGATTATCCGCTCTATCTTCCATCTGAAAGAAAAGAAAACAGCCCAGCAGGCCCCGGATGGATGCTTATCAATTATAAAAAGCCGGTAACCGTTTCTTCTACGCTGGGCGGCTTCCATGCCAACAACGCTGTGGATGAAAGTATTAAAACCTATTGGAGTGCTAAAACAGCAAATAATGGCGAATGGATCCAAACAGACTTAGGCAGTTTGGCTACGGTAAACGCCATCCAAATAAACTATGCAGATCAAGATGCAGAATTTATTGGAAAGCAGGTTGGGATTTTCCATCAATATCAAATTTTTTCTTCGGTTGATGGAAAAAAATGGACACTGTTGGTAGACAAAAGCCAAAACAAAACCGATGTACCTCACGATTATATTGAGCTTCAAAAACCTGTTAAAACAAGGTTTATTAAGATGGTTAATATTCACATGCCTACCGGAAAATTTGCCATTAGCGGCTTGCGGGTTTTCGGCAACGGAAACGGCGAAAAACCTTCATCAGTAAACAACCTGATTGTGCTAAGAACAGAAAAAGATAAACGAAGCGCTTACATAAAATGGCAACCTGTAGATAATGCATTTGCATACAACCTCTACTACGGAACCGCCCCAGATAAGCTGTATAATTGCATCATGATACATGATTTTAATGAATATTGGTTTAAGGCAATGGATAGTCAAAAGGCCTATTATTTCGCTATTGAAGCAATTAATGAAAATGGCGTTTCGGCAAAAACACAAGTAAAGAAAGTTGATTAATTGGTAACTAAGTAAAAACAGATATAATGAATAGAGCGAAAATCCTGGTAGTTTTTTTAACATGCCTGATGTTTAATGCATCAGCACAAAATAAAAAGCCTGTATCGGCAGCGGAGGTAAAAATGAATAACTTCATTAACACCCTCATGGCTAAAATGACTGTAGATGAAAAAATCGGACAATTAAATTTGCCAAGCTCCGGAGATATCACCACTGGTCAGGCCAATAGCAGCGACATTGGTAAAAAGATTAAAGATGGGCAGGTTGGTGGCTTATTCAATATCAAAGGAGTTGACAAGATAAAAGCCGTGCAAAAAATTGCTGTAGAAAACAGCAGGTTGAAAATTCCCTTGCTTTTTGGGATGGATGTAATTCATGGGTACAACACAGTGTTTCCAATTCCACTAGGGATGAGCTGCACCTGGGACATGGGAATTGTGCAAAAATCTGCAAGGGTTGCTGCCATAGAGGCAAGTGCAAGTGGCATCAACTGGACCTTTTCTCCTATGGTAGATATTTCTCGCGACCCGCGTTGGGGAAGAATTTCTGAAGGAAGTGGTGAAGATGCTTACCTCGGATCGCAAATTGCCGCGGCCATGGTTAAAGGCTATCAGGGAAAACTGCAAGCCAATAACGAAATTTTAGCTTGTGTAAAACATTATGCCCTGTATGGTGCAGCCGAGGCTGGTAGAGATTACAACACCACCGATATGAGTAAGGTTAGAATGTACAACGAGTACTTCCCACCTTATAAAGCTGCGGTTGATGCTGGTGCAGCTAGTATTATGGCTTCTTTTAACGAGGTGGATGGTATTCCTGCAACAGGTAGTAAGTGGTTAATGACGGAGGTGTTGCGTAACCAGTGGGGTTTCAAAGGCTTTGTTGTTACCGATTATACAGGTATTCCCGAAATGATTGCACACGGAATGGGGGATTTACAGAAAGTATCTGCCTTAGCAATGAATGCAGGTATAGATATGGATATGGTAGGCGAAGGCTTTTTAGGTACTTTGAAAAAATCGCTAGCTGAGAAGAAAGTAAACATCAATGAAATAAACCGTGCTTGCCGTTTAATTCTTCAGGCAAAATATAAACTGGGCTTATTTACCGATCCTTATAAATTCTGTAATCCAGAACGTGCTGAAAAGGAAGTTTTTACTCCAGAAAACCGCCAGATAGCACGCGAAATCGCTGCAGAAAGTTTTGTCCTGCTAAAAAATAATAATAACATTTTACCCCTAAAAAAATCGGGAACTATTGCCTTAATCGGACCATTGGCAGATAATACAGCCAATATGTATGGCACATGGAGCGTTGCAGCTTTGTTTGATAAATCTGTAACCGTTTTGCAAGGATTAAAAAATGCTGTAGGCAGCGACGTGAAAATATTAACCGCCCGCGGCGCTAATTTTCTAGCAGACTCTATAGCCGAGCATCGTTATGTAAATATTCACAACCCCACCTATAAACGCGACGATAGATCTGAAGAAGATATGATTAAAGAAGCCTTAAAGGTTGCTGAAAAATCTGACGTGATTGTGGCAACCGTTGGCGAAGGCTCTGAATTTACTGGAGAGGCCAGTAGTGTTACAGACATTCAAGTTCCCGAAACTCAGAAAAATTTACTTAAAGCACTCGCTAAAACGGGCAAACCTATCGTTATGGTATTGTTTACTGGTAGGCCACTAGCACTCAAATGGGAACAAGAAAATATTCCTGCTATCTTAAATGTATGGTTTCCAGGTAGTGAGGCGGGCAACTCAATTGCCGATGTACTTTTCGGAAAAGTAAATCCTTCTGGAAAACTGAGCACCACGTTCCCTCAAAATGTTGGACAGGTGCCTATTTATTATGCCCATAAAAACACTGGCAGACCTTTAGCTGAGGGTAAATGGTTCGAAAAATTTCGTTCTGCTTACTTGGATGTTACCAACCAGCCATTATTTCCATTTGGCTATGGGTTAAGTTATACTACGTTTAATTATAGCGATATCAAACTAAGTAATAGCAGCCTAACAAAAGGAAAATCCATCACCGCATCGGTAACACTTAGCAATACAGGTAAGTATGATGGTAAGGAAGTTGTTCAGTTATACATCCGCGATTTAGTGGGGAGCATTACCAGACCTGTAAAAGAGCTGAAAGGTTTCCAGAAAGTAAGTTTAAAAGCCGGGGAGAGTAAGACTGTAACCTTCAATATCTCAGAAAACGACCTAAAATTCTATAATTCTGATTTAAAACATGTTGCAGAACCCGGAGATTTCGAGGTATTTATTGGAACCAATTCTCAGGACGTTAAAACCGCGGCATTTTCACTAAAATAATTTTGTGAAAGGTAAATGCTAAATTACAAACCCTGCACTATTGTAAAGTAGTCAGGGTTTTATATTTTTGTTATATGAAGAAGATCTTTATCATCATCTATTTACTCTTAGTCGCATCTTTATTAAATGCTCAGGATTTAAAAAAATACGATCGCGGGAGCTTTATCAAAGGAAAGGATTCCATTTACTATAGAATTCTTTTTCCTGAAAATTTCGATCCAAATCAAAAATATCCAATTTTATTTTTTTTGCATGGCAGAGGTGAAAGCGGAAATGATAACGAGAAACAGCTCACTCACGGTGGAAAATTGTTTTTAAAGGATGAAGTTAGAAGAGATTTTCCGGCCATTGTGGTTTTTCCGCAGTGCCCAAATGATAGCTATTGGGCCAATGTAGAAATTACAACCAGTGAGAAAGGTAAGCGAAGTTTTGCTTTCGTTGAGGGCGGAAAACCTACAAAACCAATGCATGCCTTGCAAGGAATGGTGAAGGATTTCCTAAAAAAACCTTTCGTTAATAAGGAGCAAGTATATGTTGGTGGCCTTTCTATGGGTGGAATGGGTACGTATGAGTTACTAAGAAGACAAAGAAAAACATTTGCGGCAGCCTTCGCAATTTGCGGTGGCGACAATACCAACAATATCAAAAAATACCAAAGTATACCATTATGGATATTTCATGGTGGTAAAGATGATGTCGTAGATCCGGCATATTCAATCGCGATAGCTGAAAGATTAAAAATTGTTGGTAAGGAAGTGAAATTTACGCTTTACCCAAACGCAAACCATAATAGCTGGGATAGCGCCTTTGCTGAGCCAAACTTATTACCTTGGCTTTTCGGACATAAAAAAGACTAAATCCTTCCGGATAAATTATTTGTTAGCGTGGCTGGAAAATTAATACCTAACTAATACTTAGGTGGTATACTCATAAACTACAAAGGCTTGAAGAATGATATCTCCAAGCCTTTGTCTATTCTATCGTAATTATAAATTCTTATTCAGCCATGTTATGATAAACGGCCTGTACATCATCATCCTCTTCCAGTTTATCAATTAATTTCATTACATCAGCTGCCTGCTCTTCCGTTACCTCGTGGTGCGAAAGCGCAATTCGCTCTAACTTTGAGCTTTTAAGTTCTATGCCTTTCTCCTCAAGCGCTTTCTGCAAGGACCCAAAATGCTCGAAAGCACCTTGTGCAACAGCCACGTCGTTCCCCTCTTCATCAGCTTCTACGTAAAGTTCCTCAAGGCCTGCATCAATCAGTTCAAATTCCAGCTCTTCTAAATCTAAGTTTTCTGCAGGCGTAAAACGGAAAATAGATTTCCGGTTGAATACAAAGTCCAATGATCCGGTTTTACCTAAAGATCCATCGGTCTTATTAAAATAGCTACGTACGTTAGCAACTGTCCTGTTCGTATTATCGGTAGCCGTTTCAATAAGAACAGCCACTCCATGTGGAGCATAACCTTCGTAAACAATTTCTTCGTAGTTGGCCATAGATTTATCTGAAGCACGCTTAATAGCAGCTTCTACCCTATCCTTTGGCATATTTACAGCTTTCGCATTTTGCATAGCTGTACGCAGGCGGGAGTTGGTTTCAGGATGTGGCCCAGATTCCTTAACCGCCATAACAATATCTTTACCAATACGTGTAAACTGAACGGCCATTTTGGCCCAACGTTTAAATTTTCTTTCTTTTCTAAATTCGAATGCTCTTCCCATTTTTTTGGTGTTGAGTTTAAGAGGCGAACCAGGGCAATTTATGCACCTAACCTACAGCCTCTTACCTTAATTATTTTAATCTATATTTCTTCTTTACTATTGGTTTTATACTTAACCTTTTCCTAAATTTTTCAACATATCAGCAGTTAGTTTGGCTAAGTCAAATTCTGGTTTCCATCCCCAATCTTTAGCAGCAAAATCATCGTTAATAGAACGCGGCCAGCTATTGGCAATTTGCTGGCGAGGATCATGATCAGCGTAAGTTAGCGTAAAATCCGGAATATGTTTTCTTATCTCTGTAGCTAAAATTTCCGGAGTGAAACTTACACCACCAAAATTATAGCTACTACGTACTGAAATCTGATCTGCGGGAGCATCCATGAGTTCGATGGTTCCACGGATGGCATCCTCCATATACATCATTGGCAATTCGGTTTGCGCACTTAAAAAACTTTGGTAACTCCCTTTCTTTAATGCCTCATGAAAGATATGAATGGCATAATCAGTAGTTCCTCCACCTGGCGCAGCTTTCCAGCTAATTAATCCCGGATAACGAATACTCCTTACATCTAAACCATATTTTTGATTGTAATATTCACACCAGCGTTCTCCTGCCAATTTACTAATTCCGTAAACCGTATTTGGATCCATAATGCAATATTGCCCGGTATTATCTTTTGGCGAATTTGGTCCAAAAACCGCGATTGAACTTGGCCAATAAACTTTTGCTACCTGGTATTCCAAGGCCAGATCAAGTACATTCAACAAACCATTCATATTCAAATCCCAGGCTAATTTAGGATTTTGCTCACCAGTAGCTGATAATAAAGCAGCCAACAGATAGACTTGTGTTGGTTTATATTTCTTGAATATACCGTTAATCATCTCCTTATCCAAAACATTAACAAACTCAAACGGGGCAGAATTTTTAATGTCGTAATCGGGTCTCCGAATATCACAGGCAACCACCTGATCTTCACCATAAATTTTACGTAACATAGTTACCAACTCTGTACCGATTTGCCCGTTAGAGCCTAAAACAATAATTCTTTCTTGCATAATTTTTTTAGAGATTTCGCAAAGGTAGAAAAATGAGCCTAAATGAGTAGAAAATTTTCTTGCAGGCTTATCTATTTCGCTCGGTGGTTGGTTTTTAAAGCAATTACTATTTCCTGCCGATGGATGAGACGAGTTGTTTTGAACCCGCTAAAAGGAGAACGTGAACATTGCCTTCTTCATTGCCAATATGAAAGCGGTTATTGTAAGTCTTACACTATTTGAACTGAATAAAAAAACTTGCATAATTATGCAGTAAATCGATTATCTTTAATCTATTTAGAATATTTCCATATTGTAACAATCCCATTGCAGTAACTTTAATTAACACTTACATTTTTAATTTTTCGCTATATTTTTTCTAATATTACTAATTGAACACATACCAAACCAATATATAAAAATAACAAAACGATGCAAAGAAGAGAAGCACTCAAAAATGTTGCATTTTTGCTGGGAGGAGCGATCTCGGCAAGTACAATGGGCGTTTTATTCGAAAGTTTTACACTTCCTGAAAATGAAAAGAATTTTGTTTCCTTTTCAGCTCAGGACGAAAAGATCTTCGCCGAATTCGCTGATATTATTGTACCAACCACCAAATCATCGGGTGGTGCAAAGGCCGCAGGATTAGGCAAATTTATCCCGATGATGATTAAAGATTGTTATCCGGCGCAAATGCAAACCTCATTTGCAAACGGCTTTAAACAACTGCAAGACAAGTCGATGAAAGATTTCGGGAAAAACTATCTGGCATTAAGTGCTGCTGAGAAAACAAAATTGATGGTTGACTTACGACTAATGGCCATTGCACAGAAAGAAGCTAAAGTTGAGGAAAACAAAGACCTAACTTACTTTTTTGTTACCGCGAGAGATTTAACATTGTTGGGTTATTATTCATCCGAAATTGGTTGTACCAAAGCCCGCGAGTATGTACTTGTGCCTGGGCGGTACGATGGCAATGCCCCTTTGAAACCGGGACAAAAATCTTGGGCAACTTAATTTCTTAACTCAGAACAAAAAACATCATGAATTTAAATACAAATTTAAAAGCAGAAAATACTTACGATGCTATTGTTATAGGATCGGGGATTAGTGGCGGCTGGGCTGCAAAAGAACTCACAGAAAAAGGCCTTAAGGTGCTAATGCTGGAAAGAGGAATGAACATTGAGCACATTACCGGCTACGAAACTGCCATGAAAAGCCCTTGGGAATTTGAGCATGCCGGTCGTTTAACTGAAGAACAAAAGCGTACGCACCCTGTTCAAAAACGCGATTATCCATATAGCGAAGCCAATGAAAAATGGTGGGTAAATGATTTAGAGTGTCCTTATACTGAAGATAAGCGTTTCGATTGGTATCGTGGATTCCACGTAGGCGGAAAATCATTGATGTGGGGTCGCCAAAGCTACCGTTTCAGTGACCATAACTTCGAAGACAACAAGAAAGATGGACACGGAACAGACTGGCCAATACGCTATGCAGAGCTTTCGCCCTGGTATGATTATGCGGAAAAATTTGCCGGGATAAGTGGATCGAACGAAAATTGGTCTACCTGCCCAGACGGTCATTTCCTTCCACCGATGGATTTAAACATCGTAGAAAAATCGGTTAAAAAACGTATCGAAGAACACTACAAGCGAGAAAGAATAATGATGATTGGACGTGTTGCCAATCTTACCGTTCCACATAAAGGAAGAGGTAACTGTCAATACAGAAATCTGTGTAGCAGAGGATGCCCTTTTGGTGCGTATTTTTCTACGCAATCATCTACACTACCAGCTGCAATGGCCACCAAGCGCTTAACGCTGAGACCTTACTCTATTGTTAACCACATTATTTACGATAAGGACACTAAAAAAGCTAAAGGTGTTATGGTAATTGATGCGGAAACCAACAAAACGATGGAGTTTTACGCCAAAATTATTTTCGTGAACGGTTCTACGCTAGGTTCTACATTTATTTTATTAAACTCCACTTCAGAGGCGCATCCTAATGGTTTGGGTAACAGCAGTGGTCAACTTGGTCAT
The DNA here is from genome assembly GCF_026240095.1 of Pedobacter sandarakinus. Taxonomy (GTDB): domain Bacteria; phylum Bacteroidota; class Bacteroidia; order Sphingobacteriales; family Sphingobacteriaceae; genus Pedobacter; species Pedobacter sandarakinus. Next base: position 98,927 of record NZ_JAPIVG010000001.1, read on the forward strand.
AATTTGATGGATCACCACTTCCGTTGTGGTGCATCTGGCGAAGCCGAAGGTTTTGATGATCGTTACACTTACGGACGCCGGGCGAACGGTATCTATGTTCCAAGGTATCAAAATGTAGGTAACGATAAACGCGATTACTTACGTGGATTTGGCTACCAAGGTGGCGCAAGCAGATCAAACTGGCAAAGTGATGTTGCAGAACTATCATTTGGTGCTGGCTTAAAAGACAAAATGACTAAACCAGGAAAATGGACTATGGGCTTGGGTGGATTTGGAGAAATGCTTCCTTATTATGAAAATAAGGTGTATATCGATAAAACAAAAAAAGACAAGTGGGGCCAACCTGTGTTAGCCATAGACTGTGAGTACAAAGAGAATGAGAAGAAAATGCGTGTAGATATGATGAATGATGCTGCTGAAATGTTAGAAAGAGCAGGCATGAAAAACATCAGAACTTACGATAACGGCTGCTACCCTGGTATGGCCATTCATGAAATGGGAACCGCCAGAATGGGTAACGATCCGAAAGACTCGGTGCTGAACAAATGGAACCAAATGCATGAGGTGAACAACGTATTTGTAACAGATGGTGCTTGCATGCCTTCAATTGCTTGCCAAAACCCATCGTTAACATTTATGGCCTTAACCGCTCGTGCAGCAGATTACGCAGTTAAAGAATTAAAAAAGAACAATATCTAATAAGTAAGGCTTAAAGGTAACTGGATGGGAAGTTTAGCTCGACTGAACTTCCTCCCAATACCTTAACCTTCATTTCTTATGAAAAGAAAATTAAGAATGGGCATGATAGGCGGTGGAAAAGACGCCTTTATAGGTGCTGTACATCGTTTGGCAGCTAATATGGATGGTTTGATAGAACTCACTGCCGGTGCCTTAAGTATAAACCCAGAGGTTGGTTTAGAATCGGGCAGACTTCTTTTCCTCTCAGAAGATAGAATTTATAAAAGCTACGAGGAAATGATTAAGCAGGAAAGCCAATTGCCTGCTGATACCCGAATAGATTTCGTAACCATTGTAACGCCTAATTTTGCACATTTCGCTCCCGCTATGATGGCGCTGGAACATGGTTTCAATGTAGTGATCGAAAAGCCGATGACTTTAACATTAGACGAGGCCAAACAGCTCGATAGCAAAGTAAAAGAAACTGGCTTAACCCTTTGTTTAACCCATACCTATTCTGGGTATCCGATGGTAAAACAGGCAAAGCAAATGGTTGCAGAGGGCGCTTTAGGATCAATCAGGAAAATTATAGTAGAATATCCGCAAGGGTGGTTAAGTACGCTCTCAGAACGCGAAGGGAATGCCCAGGCCGCTTGGAGAACTGATCCATCAAAAACCGGGAAAAGTGGGAGCATGGGCGACATTGGTACGCATGCTGCACATCTGGCCGAATATATTTCTGGCTTAAAAATTACCAAAATTTGCGCAGATTTAAATATTGTGGTAGAAGGTAGAGCTATTGATGATGATGGCAATGTATTACTTAAATTTGATAACGGAGCCAATGGCGTATTGATAGCTTCGCAAATTGCTGCCGGCGAAGAAAACGCCTTAAAAATTAAGGTCTACGGTGAAAAAGGCGGTTTAGAATGGCATCAAATGGAGCCAAATATCCTCTTTGTAAAGTGGCTGAACCAACCTGCTCAGATCTACAGAACCGGCAATGGATACATGGGCAGTTTTGCTCAACATAATACCCGTACCCCTGGAGGCCATCCTGAAGGTTATTTGGAGGCTTTCGCAAATATTTACAGAAATTTTGCGTTAACAGTTGATGCAAAGCTTAACCAGCAGCAGCCTACAAAAGAGATGTTAGATTTTCCGACGACTTCAGATGGGATTCGCGGAATGGCATTTATCGAAAATGTAGTAAACTCAAGCCAATCTGATCAAAAATGGTGGGATTATAAACTTTAATACTTAGCATGACAACTATAAAAGGACCAGCCGTATTTTTAGCTCAGTTTATTGGTGATCAAGCTCCGTTTAATTCACTCGATAACATTTGCCAATGGGCAGCAGGACTCGGTTTTAAAGGTATTCAAATGCCCACACTCGATGCGAGGTTTATTGATCTGCAAAAAGCTGCAGAAAGCAAAACTTATGCCGATGAGCTTAAGGGTACCATAGCATCTTATGGCCTGGAAATCACCGAGCTGTCTACGCACCTACAGGGTCAACTTGTTGCTGTTCACCCTGCTTACGATGATTTGTTTGATGCTTTCGCTCCGCAAGCGGTACACAAAGACGCCAAAGCTAGAACAGCCTGGGCAGTGCAACAGATGAAGTATGCGGCAAAAGCATCTCAAAACTTAGGCTTGAATGCCCACGCTACTTTCAGTGGGTCTTTACTTTGGCAATACTTTCACCCTTGGCCTCAACGGCCCGCCGGGTTGGTTGAAGAAGGTTTTGCTGAACTGGCTAAGCGTTGGATGCCGATATTAAATGAATTCGACGATTGTGGCGTAGATGTTTGCTATGAGATCCATCCTGGAGAAGATTTGTTTGATGGCGAAACCTACGAAATGTTCCTAGCTGCAGTAAATAACCATTCTCGGGCATGCTTATTGTATGATCCATCACACTTTGTATTGCAGCAATTAGATTATATCCAGTATATTGATTTTTACCATGAACGGATTAAAGCTTTTCATGTTAAAGATGCGGAATTTAATCCAACCGGAAAACAAGGTACTTTCGGTGGATATCAAAGCTGGGCGAATCGTGCCGGCAGATACCGTTCTCCTGGCGATGGTCAGGTTGATTTTAAAACGATCTTTAGTAAACTGGCTCAATACGATTTTAAAGGTTGGGCGGTTATGGAGTGGGAATGTTGCATTAAAAATCAGGAAGATGGTGCCCGCGAAGGTGCCGAATTCATCAAGAATAACATTATTAACGTAACCGACAAAGCATTCGACGATTTTGCAGCATCGGGTAGTGACAGCGCTTTCAACAAAAAAATTTTAGGACTTTAAACACATGAAATGAGTTGTGCTTGCTGGCATAACAAATACCTTTTAAATAGAACACAAATGAAAAAAACACTATTAGGTTTAGGTGCTGTAGTAATTTTTATGGCATCCTTTACGAAAGCAGAAACAGAAACAGAGAAGAAAATTACAGCTACGGCTACATTGGCAAAACACGAATTTCAGATGAGTGCAGGTGAAAAACTGATTAATAAATCTGATTGTATCGGCTGCCACAACAAGGTTAATAAAATTATCGGCCCGGCCTATGTAGATATTGCAAAGAAATATCCGGCAACAGAAAAAAATGTTAATTATTTAGCCGATAAGATTATCAAAGGTGGTACAGGCGTTTGGGGAACTATGCCAATGACAGCTCACCCTACTCTAAAGCCTGCTGATGCCAAGCTGATGGTTAAATATATCCTTTCTTTAAAGAAAAAATAGAAACAATAGTTAAACTCAAGAACTAAGATGAAAACAGAGCAAGAGAATAAAAACACGAGTAACCGCCGTGATTTTATTAAAACAAGTGCCATTGCTGCAGCAGCATTTATGATTGTGCCACGCCATGTATTGGGTGGGCCGGGCTATTTGGCCCCAAGCGATCGTTTAATAGTTGCAGGTATAGGCGCTGGTGGTAAAGGACAAAGCGATATCGCCATGTTTGCCAAAAGCGGTAAAGCAGATATCGGATTTTTGTGTGATGTGGATGACCGCCGTGCGGCTGCAAGTGTAAAAGCTTTCCCTAAAGCGAAGTATTATAAAGATTATCGCGAAATGCTCGATAAAGAACATAAAAATTTCGATGCGGTTTCAGTTTCTACACCAGATCATAATCATGCTATCCAAGCCTTAGCAGCTATGCAGTTAGGCAAACATGTTTATGTACAAAAGCCCCTTACGCATGATATTCATGAAGCTCGTATCTTAACTGCTGCTGCTAAAAAATATAAAGTAGTAACTCAAATGGGTAACCAGGGCGCATCAAATGATGGCCCTCGCCAAATGAAAGAATGGTACGAAGCTGGGTTAATTGGCGATGTGCATACGGTATATGCCTGGACCAATCGTCCGGTTTGGCCTCAAGGTATTCCATGGCCAACTAAAAAATCAGAAATTCCGAAAGAATTAGACTGGAATTTGTGGTTAGGAACTGCACCTGAGCAAGAGTACGTTGATAAATTAGTGCCTTTTAACTGGCGTGGATGGTGGGATTATGGAACTGGCGCACTAGGCGACATGGGCTGCCACCTAATCGAGGCCCCTTTTAGTGTATTAAACCTCAAGTATGCTAAAGAAGTTGAAGCAAGTGTAGGCTCTGTGTATGTAGATGAATTCAAACGTGGATATTTTCCTGAGAGTTGCCCTCCTTCAAGTCATGTTACCCTCAAATTTCCAAAAACAGACAAAACCAAAGGTGATGTTACTTTACATTGGATGGATGGCGGTATCCAGCCAGAACGCCCTGAAGAATTAGAAGCAAATGAAACCTTCGGCGATGGTGGAAACGGTACGCTCTTTATCGGTACAAAAGGAAAGATGATGTCTGAAACCTATAGTGCAAACCCTAAATTGTTGCCGTTAAGCAGAAATAAAGACATCAAAGTTAAAGAAAAGTACGCTCGTGTTAAAGGCGGTGCAGAAGGTCACTACGCACAATGGGTAGAAGCAGCAATTGCGGGCTATGGTAAGCAAGAAGTAAGTTCTCCTTTTGAAATCGCAGGTCCGTTAACTGAAGCACTATTAATGGCAAACCTTGCTATAAGAAGTTTCGACGTTCAGAGAACGGTGAATGGCAAAGTTTCTTATCCGGGCCGTTACATGAAAATGCTTTGGGATAACGATAACATGAGAATAACCAACTTTGATGAGGCCAACCAATTCGTAAAACGCGAATATCGTAAAGGCTGGAACAATTTAACGTTGTAATAAATTAGCAGAAACCATGGATTGTGCATGGCACTGGAAAAATTTTCACGCCATGCACAAACTTTACATTAATAATCTTTGAAAAACAGAATGAAAAAATTAATCCTATCTGCTTGCGTATTGTTGGCAGTAACACAAATTTCAAAAGCGCAAAAAGGCTTTAAGCCTTTGTTCGATGGCAAAACAACTACAGGCTGGCACACTTATAACAAAAGCAAAGTAGGTAGTGCCTGGCAGGTTGAGTCTGGTGCTTTGCATCTAGATCCAAAAGCAAAAGGCAAAGATGGCGGTGGCGATTTAGTGACTGACAAGGAATACAAAGATTTCCATTTAAAATATGAATGGAAAATAGCACCAAAAGGTAATAGTGGATTGATCTTCTACGTACACGAGGAGCCAAAATACAACGCAACCTATTCTACAGGTTTAGAAATGCAGGTACTAGATAATGATGGTCACCCGGATGGAAAAATAACAAAACACCGTGCAGGCGATTTGTACGATTTAGTTAAGAGTACCTCAGAGCCTGTTAAACCAGTTGGAGAGTGGAACAAAGCCGAAGTAATTAGTAAAGGTGGCAACTTAACACTTATTTTAAATGGTGTTGAGGTTGTTAAAACTACCCTTTGGGATGAAAACTGGAAAAAACTAGTGTCAGGTAGCAAGTTTGCAACTTGGGAAAACTGGGGAACTTTTAGGTCAGGTAAAATTGCCCTTCAAGATCATGGCGATGAAGTTTGGTACAGAAAGATTTCTATAAAAGAACTATAGTGAATTGATGATGCAGGATTAGTGGCAACCAAGTCACCCGTGCTGACATTAATTTAGCGATGCAATTCGGTTAAAGGCGTAAGGTAAAGTTGAAGGTAAATCCATCACTTTAACCCTGCGCCTTAATCCTTAAACAAATAACCTAATATAAACCAAATGAATAACTCTACTCGCTTTAAACTTTCTGCCATGATGTTCCTGGAATTCTTTATCTGGGGTGCATGGTTTGTTACCCTTGGAACATTCTTGGGGAACAATTTGAAGGCAACCGGTGCAGAAACCGGTGCCGTATTCTCTACCCAGTCTTGGGGTGCCATCATTGCTCCTTTCATTGTCGGCCTAATTGCAGATCGATATTTCAATGCAGAAAAAATATTAGGGGTATTGCACATTATTGGTGCAATCTTAATGTATCAAATGTATAATGCTACTGATATTAGTGTATTTTATCCATATGTACTTGGGTACATGATTATTTTTATGCCAACGCTTGCACTGGTTAACTCTGTTTCTTTTAACCAGATGAAAGATCCGGAGAAAGAATTTTCCTCCATTCGTATTTGGGGTACTTTAGGTTGGATAGCCGCAGGATTATTAATTAGTTATTTTTTCCATTGGGATTCAAAAGAAGGTACAGAAAGTGGTCTGTTAAAAAATACATTTTTAATGGCCGGTATCGTATCGTTGGTTTTGGGGCTATTTAGCTTCGCCTTACCTAAAACACCACCTAAAGTATCTGCTGATGAAAAAATCAAAGTTTCAGATGTATTAGGTTTGGATGCTCTAAAATTGCTTAAAGACAGAAATTTTCTGATCTTTTTTATCTCATCAATTTTAATCTGTATTCCGCTTGCTTTTTATTATCAAAATGCAAATCCTTTCCTTTCGAATATAGGTATGGATAATCCGACGGGCAAAATGACTATCGGACAAGCATCTGAAGTAATCTTCTTGCTGTTTATTCCCATATTCTTTAAGCGCTTCGGATTTAAGATGACTATTCTTGTTGGTATGCTGGCATGGGCAGTTCGTTATGCATTATTTGCATACGGTAACGCTGGTGAATTAAGTTTCATGCTTATTTTAGGAATAGCCTTACATGGTGTATGTTACGATTTTTTCTTTGTTTCTGGTCAAATTTATACCAACTCTAAGGCAGGCGAAAGATTTAAGAGCTCTGCCCAAGGTTTAATCACCTTAGCCACCTATGGCGTTGGTATGTTAATTGGTTTTGCCGTAGCCGGAAAAATTTCAGACGTATACAAATCAGCTGATGGCGTAATGGATTGGAAAATGATTTGGATTATTCCTGCTGGGATAGCACTAGTTGTTTTCATTCTATTTGCATTGGTATTTAACGATAAAACCAAAACAGAAATAGATCCACAAACGGTATAAAAATGTCAGCTAACGTAAACAGAAGAAGCGCCTTAAAAAACATCATTGCAGGTAGTGCTGCAATTGGTATTTCATCGAGTTTTTCAGCCTTGGCTATGGAAGAATCAAAAAATCATTCATCAACAAATCTAAAAGGGAATATTAACCATGCCGTTTGTCGCTGGTGTTTTAGCTCGGTAGATGTGGATACGCTATGTGTTGAAGCAAAAAAAATAGGTATTAAAGGGATTGACTTGGTTGGACCAAAAGATTGGCCAATACTTAAGAAACATGGGCTTGTATCAACCATGTGCAATGGGGCAGAAATTAACCTGGTAGATGGATTTAACGATAAGAAGTTTCACGCCACATTAATAAAAAACTATACCGAAATGATTCCCCTAGTGGCAGAAGCAGGTTACAAAAACCTGATTTGTTTTAGTGGTAATAGACGGGGCATAGATGATGAAACGGGTTGGAATAACTGTGTTGAAGGAATAAAAGCGCTTATGCCGCTAGCAGAAAAACACGGTGTTGTTCTGGTAATGGAGTTGCTCAACAGTAAAATAAACCATCAGGATTATCAGTGTGATAAAACCGCCTGGGGCGTTGAACTTTGCAAACGTTTGGGTTCCCAGAACTTCAAACTCTTGTACGACATCTATCACATGCAAATTGACGAAGGAGATGTGATACACACCATCAAAGAAAACCACCAATATATTGCACATTACCATACGGCTGGTGTTCCTGGCAGAAATGAGATTGATGAAACCCAGGAATTGAATTATCCGGCCATTATGAATGCAATTAAGGATACGGGATTCAAAGGTTATGTGGCACAAGAATTTATCCCGAAAAAAGCTGATAAACTTGCGTCATTACAACAAGCGATTTTGATATGCGACATTTAATCTAAACTCAATGTTATCAAGAAGAAGTTTCATCATTAACAGCAGCATGGCTGCAGCGGTTGCTTTGGTAGCGCCAAATTTTGCATGTTCGACAGAAAAGAAAGATGTTGGATTACAATTATGGTCGTTACGTGATGATTTGCCAAAAGACCTTAAGGGTACGATTGAAAAAATAAGCAAGGCAGGTTTTACACAGGTAGAAACTTTTGGTTATTCTAGCAAAGACCAATTTTGGGGGCTAAATCCTTTGGAGTTTAAGAATTTGTTGGCTGATAATGGTTTAACAGCACCCAGCGGCCATTACGGTATGGGAACATATTTGTTTGACGGTAATACAGATGAGTTGAGTGACGCAATTGACGCTGCTAAAATACTCGGGAGCGCCTATGTAACAGTGCCTTTTCTAGATGAGAGCATTAGAAAAAATGCCGATGATTACAAGAGGCTGGCAGAGAAGATTAACGTAGCCGGAAAAATGTGTAAAGATGCAGGATTAAAAATTGCCTATCATAACCACGATTTCGAATTTCAAAAGCAAGGAGAAACAACTGGTTACCAAATTTTGCTCAGCGAAACGGATAAAGCCTTGGTAGATTTCGAACTTGATTTGTATTGGGCTGTGCGTTCGGGAAACGATCCATCCAAACTTTTTAAAGAAAACCCAGGTCGTTTTACAATGTGGCATGTTAAAGATATGGATAAACAAGATCAAACATTGAATGCGGAGGTTGGTACGGGTTCTATAAACTTTAAATCTATCTTCGCCGAGGCAAAACTCTCGGGCATGAAATACTTTTTTGTGGAGCATGAAACAAACTATAAACCAAACCCTTTGGCATCTGTTACTGCCAGTTGCGCATACATCAAGAAAGAACTCATTTAAATTATGAATACCAGAAGAACCTTCATCAAACAAGTCGGATTAGCCGCAGGCGCCGCTTTACTTGTTCCATCGTTCGCTTTTGATAAAGCAAGCAAAAATATTGGGTTACAACTTTTCACCCTCAGGGATTTATTACCGAAGGATGTAAAAGGTGTAATCGAGAAAGTAGCTAAAGCTGGCTATAAGGAAGTAGAAACTTATGGCTTCAACAATGGCAAATTTTGGAATTTAACAACAAAAGAATTTAAATCCTTATTGGATGCCAATGGCCTAAAGGCACCGAGTGGTCATTATGGGATGGATGATTTCTCCAAAACTGGTAACACAGATAAACTTAAGGCCGATATTGAATCTGCCGCCGCATTGGGTGGAAAGTATTTTACCATCGCAGGTGCGTGGGTAGATCCGAAGAAAGGAATTGATGGTTTCAAAAAAACAGCGGAAGATTTTAATAAAGTGGCAGAAATTGCAAAAACTTCCGGATTGAAATTTGCCTATCACAATCACGATTTCGAATTCCATAAAATTGGTGACACTACGGGATATGATGTTTATCTTAAGGAAACAGATCCTAAACTCGTTAATTTCGAACTGGATTTGTATTGGGTGGTGCGCTCAGGAAATGATCCACTAACACTATTTAAAAAATATCCGGGCCGTTTCCATATGTGGCATGTTAAAGATATGGACAAAGCAAAACCCGAATGGAACACAGAAGTTGGAAAGGGCTCCATTGATTTCAAAACAATTTTTGCCGAGGCGAAACTTTCTGGAATGGAGCACTTTTTTGTAGAGCATGAAAATAATTATCAGCCAGATGAATTGGGTTCGATCATAACAAGTTGCAATTTTATCAAAGCTAACTTGGTCTAATTCCTTTTATAAGATAACTAAACCCATAAAATGAAGATTTTGATCTTTGTTTTATGGGTTTTATATTTTAGGGATGTTTGAACTGGCTAGTCATTCAATTTATTGGCCAATACAAAAGTATTTGTTATTGTATTTCTTTTCCCGTTTAGATTAAAATACTCAAACAAGATGATGTAAATCCCGACAGGTGCTCTTGTTCCTTTGTCATTAATACCATCCCAAAACAAATCTCCATTGGTACCAATGGTTTGGTTCTTAAGTACTTTTTTTACCAGCCTACCTTTGTCGTCAAAAATATTTACGTTAGCCAAGGTGGCATTTTCGCCAACCTGGTAACTTAACATCAATAGATCTTCGAAATTATCGCCATCTGGAGAAAATGTGTTAGATTGTAATTTTGCGAAATACTTTTCGTCTCCAATCTCTTGCGAATTCCTGTAAGTTGGTGTTGCAAATCCAACACTCGCCGCAGCAGATTTAAAGTTGCCTGTTTCATTTGCGGGTACGTCGAAAGATACACGTTCAAGCGAAATTCCATCCTCATCTCTAATTAAAGGATGGTGTATTTTAGCATTATAATCCAGTTGATCGATTACTTGGTTACTACTGAGCAATACCACTGAACCCTTATCGTTATTGAATGCCGGCGTACTGCTTATCTGCACAAATCGATCTGTGAATTTCGCATAGTAATTTTGTTTAACATTTGCAGTGTTAGTGGTAATCACCCAATATGATCCGGGCGCAATCATCAACTTTGTTGAAGAAATATTCTTAATGTTTGCTGGCTGCCCAGCGGTATTTACATTGGCCAACTGCAATTCTTTCAAATCAATTTCATGGTTGGAATGATTAAATATTTCTACGAAATCTACACCACCTGTTCGGGGGTTAAACAACACCTCAGAAATCAAAACATCGCCTTTATTAATAATATTAAATGTTTTAATTGTAGTAAACGAATGATGTGTGGAAGTGGTTTTGTGAGCAAAAGGCATATCAAATTCTATTATTTCCGTAGATAAAATAGGATATACAACATTTAACGTAAATTTACTCAGTAACAATAGGGATATAAGCGTAATTTTTACCATATTTGGGCCTATATCAAATGTTTAATAAATATAATAATTAAAAATTAAAATGAAAGTAGCAGTTGTAGGTGCCACTGGTTTGGTTGGTACCGTGATGTTAAAAGTATTGGAAGAAAGAAATTTCCCTTTAACAGAGTTAATTCCCGTGGCATCAGAAAAGAGCGTTGGTAAGGAAATTACTTTTAAGGGTAAGAAGTTTCCAATCGTTAGCATGGATACTGCAATTGGTATGAGGCCAGATATCGCATTATTTTCTGCGGGTGGCAACACATCGTTAGAACATGCACCTCGCTTTAAAGAAGCTGGCACAACCGTAATAGATAATTCTTCTGCATGGAGAATGGATCCTGCTATTAAGTTAGTGGTTCCTGAAGTGAATGCACACGAACTTTCTATCGACAATAAAATTATTGCCAATCCTAACTGTTCTACGATACAAATGGTGGTGGTTTTAAAACCACTGCACGACAAATACAAAATCAAGCGAGTAGTAGTGTCTACCTATCAGTCTGTTACCGGAACCGGTGTAAAAGCGGTAGAGCAACTGATGAATGAGCGTAAAGGTATAGACGGACCTAAGGCTTATCCATATGAAATCGACTTAAACGTACTTCCTCATATTGATGTCTTCACGGAAAATGGATACACCAAAGAGGAGGTAAAAATGATTAAAGAAACGAATAAGATTATGAGCGACGACAGCATTAAGGTTACCGCTACTACCGTTCGGATTCCAGTAATGGGAGGTCACTCAGAATCGGTTAATATCGAATTCGAAAATGATTTTGATTTAGCTGAAGTACGCAGTATTTTAGAAAAAGCGCCGGGTATTATTGTTGTGGATGATGTAGCGAACTTAAAATACCCGATGCCAAAAGATGCACATGAAAAAGATGAAGTTTTTGTAGGTCGTATTCGCAGAGATGAATCGGCTCCAAAAGCTTTGAACCTATGGATTGTTGCAGACAACCTCCGTAAAGGAGCTGCAACCAATGCTGTTCAAATTGCTGAATATCTTTTGCAAAAAGAATTGGTTTAAAAAAATAGACTTATAGCTCGTGAAAATATTCACGGGCTTTTTTATGCTTTTTATTTTGATAAAAGATATTCCTTTTGCGCTTATCTACGCTAGGTTACTTATTGGGTTTGGAATAATTTTACTCCGCCTATTAGAGATAAATCACTACGCTACCTGGGCCATTTCACTATTATCTATCGGATTAATAACTGATATTTTTGATGGAGTTATTGCCCGTAAGCTAAACATTTCATCCGAAAAATTACGACGACTGGATTCTAGCGTAGATCAGGTTTTTTTATCTCGGTAACTGTTGCAACGTATATCCAATGTCCGGATTTTTTTGTGCGAAATTTGTTTAAAATGGCAATCTTAATTGGGTCAGAAATTTTTTGCTATGTAATAAGTTACGCAAAATCTAAGAAAGAGATTGCTACGCATTCAATTGGTGCCAAAATATGGACCCTAATATTATTTGCCACTTTGGTAGAGGTGATGGCGCATTGCCAATCGGCAATCTTATTCGAATTTTGCTTCTGGATTGGACTAATTACCCGAGCGGAGATTGTTGCAATTATACTTACCCTTAAAGAATGGACCAATGACGTTCCTACCATCTATCATGCCGCGAGGTTACGGCAAGGTAAGCAGATTAAACGCAATAAACTTTTTAATGGGTAGCCATTGTAAAGAATTTGAAAGGCAAACTACAGCCCTTCAAATAATTTTATCTTTGTTATCCTATTGAAAAAACTATGCAATTTAGAATATTCCTCCTTGCTTTATTTACATTTGTTTCTGGTGTTGGTTCTGCGCAAAACCGGATCCAAAATCTTGAAAAAGCATTTAATAATCTACTGGCCGATGACCAGGCAAAACATGCCATAACATCACTCTGTGTGTTAGATGCAAACACTGGAAAAGTACTATTTGCGAAAAATGAACAGGTTGGTTTGGCAACTGCATCTACCCTAAAAACAATTACAGCGGCAACCGCATTTAGCATTTTGGGTAAAGATTTCCAGTTTCAAACTACTTTAGCTTATACCGGCAACATTACTGCGGATGGGATTTTAAAGGGAAATTTAATAATTGTAGGCAGTGGCGACCCGACCTTAGGCTCTTGGCGATATCAAAATAAGGAGAACGCCGTACTAACACAATGGGTATCGGCTATTAAATCTGTCGGGATAAAAAAAATTGAGGGCTCCATAATTGGCGACGACCGGATTTTCGGAACGCAAACTACACCTGAAGGTTGGGTTTGGCAAGATATCGGAAACTACTATGGTGCAGGAACATCAGGATTGGCATGGAGAGAAAACCAGTTTGATATCCATTTACGTCCGGGTGCAAGCATCGGCAATGAGGTAAGAATTGTTAAAACAGTTCCAGAAACAACATATCTAGAAATTCAAAATGAGCTGAAAACGGGCGCATCTGGAACTGGCGATAGGAGCTATGCCTTTTTGCCTCCTTATGCAAATGTGGCTTATTTACGTGGCACCTGGGGAATTGGTATCGGCAAAACAGGAATCTCAGTTGCCCTCCCCGACCCTGCTTTCGACTGCGCATATCGCTTGCAAGATACCTTAAAACGTTTAGGAATTGCAGCTACGCAACCAGCAACCACCACCCGGCTAATGGACCTAAACAAACAATCCATCCCAGCAATTACCGCAAAAATAAATACCGTAAGCTCTCCAAATCTTAGTGAAATTGTTTACTGGTTTTTAAAGAAAAGTATCAATCTATATGGTGAAACCCTGTTAAAAACCATTGCGTTAAAATCTGGCAAGCTTGCTACAACTGCAAAGGGCGCAGAAACAGAAATTAATTTTTGGGCTGCAAAAGGCATTGATAGATCTGCACTAAACATTCTGGACGGGAGTGGACTATCGCCTGGAGATCGAATTACAACTGCTGCCATGGCAGATGTGTTATATCAAATCCAGAAGGAAAGCTGGTTTAGCGATTTCTACAAGGCCTTGCCAGATTACAATGGCATGAAGATAAAAAGTGGTACCATCAATGATGTTTCAGCATTTGCTGGATACCATACAAATGCGGCAGGAAATAAATATGTAGTGGTAATTAACATTAATAATTATAGCGGAAGCGGAATTAATAAAAAATTATTTCGCGTATTGGATGAGTTGAAATAATGATGTTAATATCCTTGTAAACTTAAATTATTACTCACTTTCATTAACGGGCATGAAGAGATGCCTGGGAGTTCTTGTAGATGCCCAACAACTAAGCAACCTTAAATTCCAAAATGATATATTGAGGCTGACTGCGAGGAAATAAAAAAATCAAATTTATGTTATGCTGAAGATGTGTTATTGTTTTTTATTGCTGCCCTGCTTTCTACGGGCGCAAATAAACGTGCAGATGAATGTTCGCGTTCCAGACAAAACAATTGACAGCTTGTTCATCGCCGGAGGTTTTAACGACTGGAATCCACATGCTGAAGGTTTTGGATTAGCTAAAAAGGATAGTTTAACTTACCATATCAACCTAAATTTAGCTAAAGGTAATCACGAATTTAAAATTACACGGGGGAGTTGGAATAAGGTAGAATCGAAAATTAATGGTTATGCCATTTCAAACAGAATTTTAAATTTGAATGTTGATACAGTTATGGATATACGCATTGAAAATTGGGCCGATCATTTTAAAGCGCAAGAAAAAATAGCTTACACTTTTGGAGATCATGTGCATGTAGTCGACACCAGTTTTCACATGCCTCAATTGAAAAAAAATCGTAAAATTTGGATTTATCTTCCGAAAAGTTATAAAAACGGTTCTAAAAAATATCCGGTGCTATACATGCATGATGGGCAAAATTTATTTCATGCCACGCCAGCCCGGAATGATGAGTGGGCAGTAGACTCCGTTACGGATAGCCTGATTCGCGAGGGCGAGAAAGAAATGATCATCGTTGGTATTGACCATGCGGGAACAGACAGGTTAACAGAATATAATCCATACGATAGCAAATATGGAAGAGGTGAAGGTAAAGCTTATACACAATTTTTGGTGGAAACATTAAAGCCTTACATCGATAAGAATTACAGAACCCTTACAGATGCTCAGCACACATCAATTGCGGGTAGTTCTTTGGGTGGCTTAATATCCATGTACGCCATTTCCACCTATCCAAAAGTATTTGGTTCGGCCGGAATTTTTAGTCCTGCATTTTGGTTAGCTCCTAAAATTTACGAAGATGTTGCACAAGCGGCCATACAAATGAAAAATAGCAAATTATTTTTTGTAGCAGGTGATAAAGAAGGCGTAGCAATGGTGGAAGACATGAAAAAAGTTCATCACATTCTAAATCCCGAAGGGAAAAATAAAAAAGTCGTTTTCGTAGAGAAAGAAGATGGTAAACATACCGAGTGGTTCTGGCACCGCGAATTTGTAGCTTTTTATCAATTTATCGCTCAGTAATTGCGCCCATACACCCATTCAAATTTCTGATATAAAGTGAAGTAACGGGCTGAATATTAAAGCCCGGAAACGCTTTATTTATTTAAAAATTATACTAACTTTGAGGTTAAGCTTAGTAATTGTACTTTTTACACTAAGCAAGTTAAAAAACCAATAAAAAATTAAATAGAAATGAGCATAATTGTTAATGTCCATGCAAGACAAATCCTCGATTCGAGAGGCAACCCAACAGTAGAAGTAGAAGTAGTTACAGAGGCGGGCGCTTTTGGCCGTGCTGCTGTACCAAGCGGTGCATCTACCGGGCAACATGAGGCTGTTGAATTACGTGACGGAGATAAATCTACATATTTAGGTAAAGGTGTTTTGAAAGCTGTAGAAAATGTAAATACTAAAATTGCTGATGCATTACGTGGTATTGATGTTTTCGAACAAAATGCAATCGACAAATTGATGATTGGACTTGATGGTACTGAGAACAAAGGTAACCTGGGAGCAAATGCAATTTTGGGCGTTTCTTTAGCTGTGGCTAAGGCGGCTGCAGATGAAATTGGACAGCCACTATATCGCTACATTGGTGGTGTTAATGCAAACACTTTACCAATTCCAATGATCAACATCATTAACGGTGGTTCTCACTCTGATGCGCCTATCGCTTTCCAGGAATTTATGATTATGCCGGTTGGTGCGCCATCATTTTCTGAAGCTTTACGTTGGGGAACTGAAGTTTTCCATAGCTTAAAGAAAATCCTTCACGACAGGGGATTATCTACCGCTGTGGGTGATGAAGGTGGTTTTGCCCCTACATTTGATGGTACTGAAGATGCAATTGAAACTGTTTTAAAAGCCATTCAAACTGCCGGTTACACGCCAGGATCTCAAATTTGTTTGGCTTTAGATTGTGCCTCTTCAGAGTTCTACAAAGATGGCAAATACGATTATACTAAATTCGAAGGTGATAAAGGTGCTATTCGTTCTAGCGAAGAGCAAGCACAATATCTTGCTGATCTTTCTGCAAAATATCCAATCATTTCAATTGAGGATGGTATGGATGAAAATGACTGGACAGGCTGGAAAACATTAACCGACAAAGTTGGCGATCGCGTTCAGTTAGTAGGTGATGATTTATTTGTAACCAACGTAACACGTTTACAACGTGGTATCGATGAGGATACAGCAAATTCAATCCTGGTAAAAGTAAATCAAATTGGATCGTTAACAGAAACCATAAACGCAGTAACATTAGCACAAAACAGTGGCTATACTTCAGTAATGAGTCATCGTTCTGGCGAAACAGAAGATGTTACCATTGCAGACTTGGCCGTTGCTCTAAATTGCGGACAGATTAAAACCGGTTCTGCATCTCGTTCTGACAGGATTGCAAAATACAATCAGTTATTACGCATTGAAGAAGAACTGGGCGAAAATGCTCGTTTCATTGGTTCTTCATTTAAATACGCAAAGAAATAGGTGTTGGTTAGTTGAAACTAACGGACAGGATTTGTTAACAAGTTGAAAAACTTATTTGTAGAACATCCGGAGAATTTAAATCTTCGGATGTTTTTACTTTATATGCTTTAATGAAATAAAACTGCAGCAAAGTCATTTTGATTTTTTAATTTTAACTTTCTAATTATATATGAAACGTTTAATAGATCTTTTCCGCAGTAAGTATTTCCTGGCAACAGCGGCTTTTGCTGTTTGGATGTTGTTTTTTGATAAAAACGACATGATGTTGCAGTATGAATACCGTAGTCAGGCAAACAAATTACAAGAAGAAAAAGAATATTTCGAAAATGAAACCGAGCATGTTAAAAAGGATTTAAACGAGTTAAATACAAACTTAAACACAGCTGAAAAATTTGCCCGCGAAAAATATTTCATGAAAAAGGACAACGAGGATGTTTTTGTTATCATCCGCGAGGATAAAAAGGATTAACCTAAATCAGATTCAGAATTAATACTCGAATTTAGGCAAAGACAGTTTAAACTTAACGGCCACAATCCGAAACAGAAAGATAAATGCCACTACTGTAAGCTTGGCTACAATACTTTCTACACTAATGTAGATGAGTAAGTAATACAACAAGCCTCCCATAATACAGGCTGAAGCATAAATTTCTCTACGAAATACCAATGGAATGGTATTAAGCAAAGTGTCTCTTATAATGCCTCCAAAACAACCGGTAATGGTTCCTAAAGCGATACAAATACCGGGATTAAGACCAAAGGCCATCCCTTTCAGTAAACCTACCATGGTAAACAAACCCAAGCCCAAGCTATCAAACAAAAAAAGCGTAACTTTCATTTTTTGGACATGAGTTTTGAAAAACATGGTTACCAGTGCAGTAATTAAAATAACCAGGCAAGTTTGCATATCCCGCATCCACTCCACCGGCGTATCGCCGATTAGCAAATCCCTAACTGTCCCCCCACCTATTGCTGTCACGAAAGCAATAATAAGTACTCCAAAAGGATCTAACTTACGCTGCATGGCGGTAAACGTGCCCGATATTGCAAAAGCAATGGTACCTAGTACCTCGATAATTTCTGATGTAGAGATGTTATAATTCTCCATAACGCTTTCTTAAAAACCATTCGGTGGCCAATAGAGCTACAATTAATCCGAACAGCCATTTCATATTGATAAGCTCATTATAGGTTCGGTCTTCGTAGCTTATGGTTTTAATATTTTCATTTTTTAGAATTTCATCGGCAATTTGCAGCAGGTTTGCAGGCATAAACAGCTTACCATTGCTTTGCTTCGAGATGGTATTAAGCAATTGGTGGTTAGCAGTAGTTTGCTGAAACTCGGCAACAAGTGCATTAACATAAAAACTGCCCGTAGCTGCGAGCTTGTTTTCTCCTAAAGTGGTTTTTGCAACATAAGTATAATTACCAGCGGGCATAGCGCCAGCATCTAACTGATAAGCATTTTCAGTTTTTGAAAAAATATAGTTGAAAACCCTACCTGCCTCATTTTTAATTTGCAAAGCTACTTCGGGTTGGTTGGTGGGTTCATAACTTTCGTTGTACAAAGTGCCATTAAACTGAACAGCTTCATTCTCATCATATGCAGATTTTGAGGTAAAAACCTTAAACCTCCTTTTATCATCTTTTATAGAGAGGAATTGTATTGTTTTAGCAATTAAATCATTTAAAATAGATGGATTTTCTTCATTTGCTGCGGCTGATAATTTCCAGCGCCATAATCCCTCACCCAAAAGGTAACCTCGCTTTAATCCATTATCAGTAGTAAAGAATAGCAATGGCTGCTGCGTATTTACTTTGCCAATACGTTGGTTAAAAATTGGCGTGATGGTTGTGTTTAAGGTCAACCTACCAAAAGGCATCAATAAAGGATCGTAAGTAGAGAAAGATTTTTTCTCTACTTCTGATAAACTGAAACTGGAAAAATCGCTAGCTACGGTTGGGTATACCTCTTGCAACGACCCAGTAGCACCGCCAATGTTCACCTGTTTTTGCATTTGGTTAAAAGCATTTATTCCGCTTTGCGCACCTAAAATAAACCAAAGTGGTTTTTTTAAATTTGATATTTTCTGAGTAAAACCAGCAGATAAATTCTGGGCATCGGGCATTTGATAGAGCACAATCAAATCGAATTTTGCAGCATCGACCGTTGCTAGATCCTCAGCCAATACAAGTTTGGCTTCATAATGCTTATTGAGCGAAATGGCATCCCTTAGCACGGTTAAATCAGGGTGTGGTGCCGCGGCTGCAAGCAAAACCTTTTGCCGCCCATCAATTACTTCAACATAAAATGTTTGACTATTATTCTTTAAAGTGATTTCATTAGGAAGCGAACTTAATCCAATGGTAAATTTTTGAACGCCAATTTTTCCAGCATGTAACTTTACTGGAACGGTTTTAATGAAAGCATTACCACTAATCGCGACTGTTTGCTGTGAAACTTTATCTCCGTTTTGGTTAACAGTTAAAGTGGCATTTTCGCCAGTGCTCTGGTAGGCCTGCACCTGAACTTCTACAGTAAAATCATCATCAAGGTAAACAATGTTATTGTAATTCACGTTCGCGATAAGCAAATCTCGTTTAGGAATGCTATCGCCAAGAGCAATGGTATATATGGGTGAGTTAATTTGCCCTATTCCGTATAGCGGGTTGCCACCACGATTGAAGATTCCATCTGTTGCCAAAATTATGGCGCCAACATTTCTATTGGTGTATTCATCTTTTATCTTTTGGAAAAACAGTGATGCATCTGTAATTTTTCCCTTGTTACTAAAGCTGAGTCCATCTTTAACCTCATCTGAAAAATTATAAGTTTCAACTTCATATTTTTCTGACAAGCGATCTTGTAAAGTTTTTAAGTTTTGTTCGTACAATTTCTGATCAAAACCTGATGGCTTCACCTGCCCAATTGATAACGAATTATCCTGGCCAATTACAATGATTGGCTTATCTAAAGTATAATTAAGTGTTTTGATTAATGGCGAAAACAATAACCAGGCAATGGCGCTAACCTCAATAATTCGAAGTGCTATTAATCCATACCGTAGTTTTTGATTTAAATTATTATTGCTACGATAGAGTAACCACGCATATAAAATGCCTAATGCCAAACAGCCGATAAATGAGATGATAGAAGTACCTGAAAAAAAGCCATTCATATTTTATAAAGATGTGAATTTTGAGGTGAAATTCAAGTTTTTTTCATGCATAAACCAGTCAAAAACCAGGTTCCAAACAAAGATATTTGAAGCTTAACATTATTAGACAAATCACTTTGATTAGGTTTCAAATCTGTATTAATGGAAATACCTTTACAAATTACTTTGAAAAAACAGAATCCAAGATGAGAATCGATACAAAATAAATTCATAGCTTTCGGATTGTTGGCAGTAAAGTATTAGCTTTAGCACAAAGTAAAATTTATGAAATTTCAGTTTTTAACAATTTTATTGATGCTAAGCATGATGGTAAATGCCCAGGAAAATTTCAAAAAAGACCAGATACAATTCGAACGAGTTGGGAAAGCCTATACTGAAAAATGGGAGGTACTACAAAAATTTTTAAAATCTGATGGTTTTGGCGAAGATTTCTCTATGTTGATTAATGCTTACAAAGCAGAAGGGAAATTAGAGGTTTGGTTAAAGAACAAATCAGGCAAAAAATATGCTATTTTTCGAATTTACGATTTCTGTGCACATTCGGGGAAACTAGGACCAAAAATTACTGAAGGAGATTTGCAAACGCCCGAAGGGTTTTACTACATCAACATATTTAATCCTTTAAGTTCATATTACTTATCCTTAGGAATAAATTATCCTAATGAGGTAGATGTAGCAAGAACGGGAAAAGATCGGAAACCAGGTGGAGATATTTACATTCATGGCGATTGCGTTACGGTGGGCTGCATTCCACTTACCGATGAAAAAATTAAAGAAGTGTATTTGTTGGCACTAGAGGCAAAAAATGCTGGACAGGAAGAAATCCCAGTAAATATTTATCCGTTTAGAATGAATGATGGAAATATGAAAAAATATGGGGTACAATTTCCAACACAGATCGCTTTTTGGAAAACGCTACAACCTGGTTATGTTGCATTTGAAAAGAATAGTATTCTTCCAACTATTGTGCAGGAAAATGGAAAATATCTGATAAAATAAAAGGCGTGAGGTTTAGGGATTTACCCTCAACTCACACCTTCAAATTAACATCCAGAAGAGAAAACCTCCCACCCTGGATCTTTATATCATCAACTTTAGTTTAAAGCATCCCCCCACAAACTGATAAAGTTTGTCCGGTTACATAAGCGCTCATATCTGAAGCTAAAAATACACAAACATTAGCGATATCTTCCGTTTCGCCAGCACGTTTCAATGGGATGTCTTTTTCCCAACCGGCAACAACTGCCGGGTCTAAAACAGCAGTCATTTCGGTACGGATAAAACCCGGAGCGACTACATTAGCACGAATATTTCGTGAACCAAGTTCTTTAGCTACTGATTTGGTAAACCCAATAATACCTGCTTTAGAGGCGGCGTAATTTGCTTGTCCCGCATTCCCCTGAACACCTACTACAGAACTCATATTTATAAAAACTCCTTTTCGGGCTCTCATCATTATCCTGGAAGCAGCTTTGGTTACATTGAAGATAGATTTTAGGTTGATATTAATCACATCATCCCAGTTTTCCTCACTCATGCGCATCAGTAAACCATCTTTGGTAATACCGGCATTGTTCACTACGATATCAATTCCACCAAAATCTGCAACAATATCATTAATTAACTGCTCTGCCTGATCAAATTTTGAGGCATCAGAACGATAGCCTTTAACTTTCGTACCAAAGCTTTGCAATTCTTGCTCTAAAGCTTCGCCTTGCGCTACAGATGATAAGTATGTGAATGCCACATTAGCACCTTGTTCGGCGAATTTCTCGGCAATTTTGCGTCCAATTCCTTTAGATGCTCCTGTAATCAGCGCTGTTTTTCCTTCTAGTAATTTCATAAACCCTAAATCTCTTAATCGAGACTTTTAAATAATGTATAAAAATTTAAACTGTTGTAAAGTTAATATTTAATATGATTTGTTACCATGCTGCTTATCGTTCATAATTACTATGCTGGCTCCTGCTGACTTAAACAGTGAAAACTTCCCAATCCCCAAATAATATCTACGGAGTTGATCCCAAGAACTTTTCTATCTGGAAAACAACTTTGAATAATGGCCAAGGCCTTTTCATCGTTTACATCATCAAAAACCGGAACGATAACCGCAGCATTCGCAATGTAGAAGTTTGCATAAGATGCCGGCAAACGGGTATCTTCAAAGATAACGGGTGATGGCATTGGTAGTTCGACAATATTCAACGGACGTCCGTCTTTTAACTTCATTTCTTTTAAAGCCGCTAGATTCTCTTGCAACAAAATGTAATTTTCATCAAGAGGATTGCTTTCTACTACGGTTAAAACAGTGTCTTCATTAACGAAACGGGTAATATCATCGATATGTCCATCCGTATCGTCACCTACAATTCCATCGCCTAACCACAGTACCTGATCTTGACCATAATATTCAAGCAAATACTGTTCTATTTGTACCTTCTCTAGGTGTGGATTACGATTTTCGTTTAACAAGCAAGCTGTTGTTGTTAAAATTGTGCCTGCACCATTAAATTCTACCGAACCACCTTCCATCACAATGTCTGGCAGGAATAAAGGCAGATTGAATTTTCTGGCAATTTTCGTAGGTACGACATCATCCAAATCAAAAGGCGGATATTTGCCCCCCCAAGCATTGTAACCCCAATCTACAACGGCCTTTTCAGTTCCCCTAAGTACAAAAGCCGGTCCATGGTCTCTGCACCAGGCATCGTTGGTTTCGTTGTAAAAAAACTCAATTTGCGCTAAATTAGCTCCAACTTTATCAAGCTCAGCAACCGCAAAAGCTTTCATTTCATCATCTTTAATATTGATGCGTACTTTTTCGCCTTCTGCAACTGCTTTAATAAATTGGCAATATGGCTTGTAAATGGTTTCGATTTTACCAGGCCAGCTCGCCTCTTTGTGTGGCCAACTTAACCAGGTAGCTTCATGTTTCGCCCATTCGGCAGGAAAAGAAAAACCCTGTTGTTTAGGAGAGTAATCAAATTGATTAATATTTAATTCTTTTCTTGGAGGAAAGTTTGACATATGCTTTTAAGAATGAAAGACGGGTTGCCGAAATTCGATGTTTTAATTTTATCAATAGTCCGAAATTCGGATGTATAAGTTGTAGGATAGTTGGTTTATCAATCCGAAGATTATAAAGCGATCCAACTAATCTCCATCGAGATATCTTTTGGTAATTGGTTGGTAAGAATCGATTCTTCTGTCTCTCAAAAATGGCCAATGCTTCCGCATAAAATCACTTTGATCTAGATCGAGCTCAACCACTTCAGTTTCTTCCTGATCGTGAGAGGCGAGATACAGTAATTTACCCTGGGCATTAGTTGCAAAACTACCACCCCAAAATTTCATTGCACCATCTTGCTCGAAACCTACACGGTTTACACTTACCACAGGCACGCCGTTGGCAACCGAATGCGACCTTTGGATGGTTTGCCAAGCATTGTATTGGTCTTGATTGGTTTCTTCATCCTGGTCTGTTGCCCAACCAATAGCCGTTGGATAAAACATAATATCTGCACCCATTAACGCTGTTATGCGTGAAGCCTCCGGGTACCATTGATCCCAGCAGATGAGAATGCCGATTTTAGCAAATTTAGTCTCGAAAACTTTATAGCCTAAATCGCCCGGCGTGAAGTAAAATTTCTCATAAAAAGCAGGATCATCAGGAATGTGCATTTTGCGGTATTTGCCTAGGTAAGCACCGTCGGCATCTAAAACTGCTGTTGTATTATGATACAAACCTTCTGCACGTTTCTCAAACAAAGATGCAATAATCACAACGCCTAGTTCCTTGGCTACCACGTGAAGTGCATTAGTTGACGGACCAGGAATGGCTTCGGCAAGATCGAAATTATCATAATCTTCTACATCACAAAAATATAAGGAAGTAAAAAGCTCTTGTAAACATACAATTTGTGCTCCTTTGGCAGCAGCATCACGCACCTTTACAATCGCCTTATCTAAATTCTCTTGCTTATTTCTAGTACAGCTCATCTGCACCAATCCAACTTTTACTTTCTTCATGATCTTTTTAAACTATCTAATGGTTAAAGGAGAGATATTTGCGATAATTCTCACCCATTACAAAACCACGCATTCAAAATTTTCGTCAAAGTTACTATTTTGTTTAAAAGTAGAACGGCATATTTATGTAATTGTTTTAGACAACAATGCTCGGTTTTGGCTAAACAGATGGCTAAAACTATGGTGCAGAATCTATGCCTTCAATTCTAAAGGTATAACGTTGTTCGCCAGTTGGAAGTTCATATTTAAGCAATTGACCCGGACCGCAACTGGCGTTCCCTAGTCCCCTTTGCTGATAATCTAAATTTAAGATTGTCTGTGGCAAGCGGTTATCTTTCAATTTAAAACCATGCTTAAGTTTCCACGGCGTTTGATTTTTAAAATGCAGAGCCGAAAAGTTCAAATTTCCATCAGCACTAATCTTAAATCCTCCATTTGCGCCGGTTAATGTGACCCAACGTACATCTTCACGATTTCCCATACTTTGTGCCCTTACGTACGCTTCTTCCATCCCGGTAACCGTATTCTGGTAAACGCCGAGGTCTGCAGATACTTTCCTATCGATGTAATTTTCCTGAGGCCCACGACCGTAATAACTTACTTTTTCCAATCCGGGAGTTAAAGCCAGCTGTACACCTAATACCGGAATTTTAACTTTATCGTTTGTGTTATCAATCATCACATTTACATCTACAGTTCCAGTATTGTAAAATGTATAAACCAGTTCGTAGGGAATTGTAGTTTTAGCTTGATCCATAAACTCAGCCTTCATTTCCATCTTTAGCTTGATGGATTCGCCATTGTTTACCAAGGCATAATTGAATTTAGCTAAACTGTTTTTTATACTTTGATCTTTTTGCGGATCGTTATTGATGCTTCTATACCAGTCTAAAACGATGCCCTCCTGGTTGAAAATAAGCTCCTTACCTTTCAACTTCAAACTATTTAATAGGCCATTTTTAATGTTAAATACTGCCTGAACATTATCTCCAGTAATATTAAAGTACTCATCGGTGCGTTGCAATGCAAGTTTAACTCCCGCTAAAGACTCAACTTTTGGTAACATGCTTCGCTCGTTGATAGCGAATTGTGCACTTGAAATTTCCATACCTGCTTTACCCCACACCTGGTCTTTTTTTAGTGTGAAAGAAAGGTTCAAAAAGTATTCGTGTCCATTTGCAATGGGCACATCATTTGGGATACTAATGGTTTGCGAACGGTTAGGATCTAAATCGAGGGTTGCCAAATTGCCTTCCTTAACCACGTAGCCATCCTTCAGTAACTTGTAGCTCAGATTAAATTCATTCAGGTTAGTAAAATCGTATTTATTGGTGATTTTAATTTTTCTATTTATCAAATCTTCTGCCTCAATTTTAATATATTGATAAACACGCTTTACCTCCAATAGCTTCGGGGTGATCTGTCTATCTGGTGTAGTTAAGCCATTCAAGCAAAAATCACCATCATTGGGTTTGTCGCCAAAGTCGCCCCCCATGTAATACTGGTCTTTTGGCGCACCAAATTTATTAATACCCTGGTCAACCCAGTCCCAAATGCATGCGCCAATTGTACCATGTGCTTTATTCTCGATAAAGTCCCAGTATTCGGCCAGGTTTCCTACTGCATTGCCCATGGCATGAGCATACTCGCATAAGAAATAAGGCTTTACCGTTTGTTCATCGTCCATTTTCTTCATGTAGTCGATAGATGGATACATGTTCGAATACATATCAGCTGCGCTATTTTTACCTTCATAATGAACAGGGCGTACAGGGTCTAATTTTTTAATTGCCAAATAAACCGAATCGAAGTTGGCACCATTGCCAGATTCGTTACCCATAGACCAGAAAACAACCGAAGGAAAATTTTTGTGTTCTTCAACGTTCCGGATATTGCGATCGAGATATGCTGGTAGCCAAGAGGGCATCCTACTGATGGAATTGTTACCATGACATTCTAAGTTTGCTTCGGCCATGGTATATAAACCATAGTAATCAAACATGGCATACATCTTTATATCGTTAGGATAATGGCTGGTTCTAATGGTATTGATGTTAGCCTGTTTCATCATCAGTATATCTTTTTGCATGGATTCTACAGGAACTGCCTTACCAAACTCCGGATGAATATCGTGGCGGTTTACGCCTTTAAACAATACGATTTCGTTATTGATGTATACGTTCTTATCTTTAATTTCTATCTTTCGAAAGCCGAATTTTGAAGAAAAAACTTCGGTAGGCATCCCATTATTATCTGTTAAGCTGAAAATTAAAGTGTATAAGTTTGGGTGTTCGGCCGACCAAAGCAGGGGATTTTGAACCTGGGCAGATAAATCAATCTGCGCTGTTGCCTTGCCCTTCATGCCATCTACCGCTTGATTTACCGACACTACTTCTTTCCCATCTGGATTAAGTACAACTACCCCAAGGTTACCCTTTTTCCCTTTTTTCTTATCGGCATTATTAAGTAAGGCGCTTATTTTTAGGGTGGAAGAACTGAAATCGTTTCCATTAAAATCGGTATTGATGGTATAATCGCCAACATGCATTTTTGGTGTGGCATAGATGGCAACGTCTCTATATATGCCGCTTAAGCGAAACATATCTTGATCTTCGAGATAACTTCCATCGCACCAACGATAAACCTCCACAGCCAGCATATTGTTGCCTGTGTGCACTTGTTCTGTAATGTTAAATTCCGCAATCCCGTTAGAATCCTGACTATACCCCACCTTTACGCCATTTACCCAAACATACATGGCGCTATAAACGCCATCAAAGCGAAGATAGATAGCCTTTCCGTTCCAGGTTTCAGGGACATTAAAATCTCTTCTGTACGATCCTACCGGATTAATTTCTTTCTCATTGGTATATCCATCCTGTGGGCGAATAAATGGCGGCGAATTTTTAAATGGATAGGTGATGTTGGTATAGATGGGTGTACCATACCCTAGCATCTCCCAATTAGAGGGCACCGAGATTTGTTTCCATTTTGAGATATCAAAATCTGTTTTATAAAAATCTACCGGTCGTTCTGATGGTTGCTTCACCCAGCTGAAAGCCCAGTTACCGTTTAACAATTGGTATAAAGTAGATTTGTTCCTTTCCCATGGGAAGTTGAACGAAGCATCTGCTTTGAGGCTTTGCAGATCTGCGAAAGGAATGATGGGTGTGTGTGGCTTTTCCTTATTAATACCGAAGATGGTTTCATTTTCGATTTCCGTATCTCCCACTTTTTTTATGGGAACAATCTTGGCGATAGATTCGTTAATATCCCAAAATGCAGCACCTACAGTATCTTTAAGCTGATAAAGTTTGCCATCCTTCTCTGCCAAGGCATACCCGCTAGCCCTTGAAACGATGCTATACTTCCCATTTGCTTGCTTGGTAATACGCCATTGCTGATTATTATTGTAGGCATCGTTATCCCACAACACTGACGGGTTTCCAACACCTGTTTTTCTATTTGCATTATCAATACTTTTAAAGCCATCTGGAGTAGAGATGGTATAATAACCGTTTCCTAATGAGGAGAATAGCCATGCCTGGCTGGCTGCCTGTTCATCTGCTGCCTTAAAAATTGGCACATCATCATTTTGCATGTTACCATTATTATCGACCGCCATATTTCCTTTGATGAGTTTATAAAAGACACCCGTTTGGAAATTCTGGGCTAACAAAATATTAGGTATCGTAAGAATGATGAACGCGACAACGATACGAAGTTTTAGATTTGGCATTTTTTTTCTGTGGTTGGTTAGTGTTGATCTCCAAATATAAAAAACTATTACTAAAACGATTAACCAAATCCTAAATCCGCTTAACTTTAATGCAAAATGCGGGACTTTACTTTCGATGATATGTAAAAAGGCCTCGATTCTCATCAAAGCCTTTTTCAACTGTATCATAAGTCTATCCTATCCTGTCAGGCCCGGTCTTGGTTTCTATCATCTCAGTTACCGAAATGATATCATGGCGTTTTTCAGGGTCCATCAATTCCATCAACTTTAGACCAAGCAAACCATCCATTGCAGAACCGCCATTATTAGCGCCATTCCCGCCGATTAACACATCAGGTATGAGTTTCACATTTCCTTTAGACAATTCTTCAGTAATTTTATACCGCGTAAAGTTTTCTCCACCTAACGCTTTTACGGCAAGTTCATACGCTTCGGCTGTTGATTTACCTACGGCTAAAATTTTACCTGCCTCTGCACTACCTGTTAACGAAATTTGCTCCGCCTCGGCTGATGCCCGAAGCTTGATGGCTTCAGAATCTGCCTGCGCTCTTGCTTTGGTTGCTTCTGCCTCGGCATGTGCACGCATTTTGGTCGCTTCTGCCTCGGCACCAACGGCCAATTTCACGCCAGCTGCATCACCTTCCGATTTTTTTACGGTAGCACTCGCTGTTCTTTCCGCAATTTCGACACTTTGTTGTGCTTTAACTATGTCTTTTTGCATATCTGCAATGGCGGTTTCTTTCTCCATACCCTGCCTGGTTTCCTGGGCTTGTTTCTGGGTTTCGTAAGTTACCTTTTGCTCTTCTGCAATTTTTCTGTCAGTTAAAGTTTTCATCAAACTCTCTGGCGGAACAATGTCACCGATCAAGGTATCCACGGCATTAACATTATATTCATCGAGCACTTTGCGGATATGTTCCTTGGCAGATTCCTGACGCTCTTTACGTGTGCTTAGAAAAGCAATCACATCGCTTCCTTGTGCCGAGTTACGGAAATAGTTGCCAATGGTTGGCTCCAAAACCTGCGAAACCAAATTCACCATATTGCCAAACCTTGCAATCACTTTCGGGGCTTCCGTTGTAGGAACGTGAATAATCTGCGCAACATCTAAATTGAACGGAAAACCATCTTTAGAGCGCACGGTAATGGTGCAAAGGTTTTTATCTAAATTATGTGCCTCGCTCCGTGCCGAAGCCCAATTTAAAACCAGGTTGGTAGTGGGCACCAATTCAACTTTCATCACATATTTGTTTATTGGATACTTTCCTGGTCCGAGTGGTTCTAGCCAAACGCCCTTTGATCCCTTAGCTACAATATTTCCATGTTTGAAATCGGCACCGGTCAAATCACTTCCGTCGGTTCCAATAAATGAAATAACCACACCCACATAGCCAATAGCAATTTCGGTCATCGGGATCTCTTCCAATTGGATCGCCCATGGATTTAGGTTATAGGATCCAGCTAAAATAACTTGAGGTTGCAAACCACGGTTGCCTCCGCTCTTTATAAAAGCATCAAAATTCTGGAAGTTGTTATGCCCTTCTACAAGTTTGCCGGCGATTTGATTGGCCTCAATTGGCAAACCATCTAAGGTAGTCACAATCCCTACCATGCTCTCCTGAATACGGATCATATCTGTTACCGAAACCTGAAAAAGCATAGTATTGATACGGTAAGATCCGGAAGTGATGTACGAAGTCTGTCTACCTCGCTGACCACCATTTTCCAAAAACTTTACTGCGTCTTGGAAATTGTCGGAGTCTACCTTTTGTCCCAAAATGTTACCTGTAGGGATTTCGGCACCATCTTTTGCCATAATTAGTCCTATTTTTCCTTCGGGGATGATGGTAAAATGCTCCATCATAACACTGTACTGCCAAAACCACATCCCAAAGTATAAGCCGGGCGCCAACGTCTTTCCCTGAAAACCCGCTTCCCCTTTGATGGCAATAATTCGCCCATCGGGCAACTCTCGGTCCGAGCCGAAGAGCACAAATTTTTTGGTAATTAAACCGATTCTATCTTCGGGTACGATGACCATCCCAAACAGAAATCTTAAAATGTATTTGTATAAAACAATGCACAACAGTGCCACTAAAACCCACCAGTAATTAGAAATGAGCGTTTCCATAATCTTATATGTTTTCTATTTTTAAGCTTGATAAACCATTTATCAGGCAGCATGTTGATAGCAAATTGAATGCGGATCTGGCCGTTTTTAGGTGCCATTAGAAAATATATTATCTTCCGTTTTTTGACGTCAAATAGCTTAGGAGCAAGCGTATCTCGAAAATCTCACCTGCACTTGACTTGCTTAGAGATCATCTTTTAAACCCTACGAAAACATCAAAACTAACCCTTTAGGTTTAGGGGTGTTAACTCAGAACCTGATCAATATTATATCCTAATTTTTCGGTCTAAAAGATGCATGTTTTTGAATACAGAAAAATGTTTCAAAAACTATACAGCGCCTATTCAGTTCCTGGTTTGTAAACTGTTTGGCTGTGGATAGCTCCTATCTGAAAGCTGTTAGAGAATTCCATTTGCATGCAGCTATTGATGTAGATTGATCTTTTGTAATGAAGATGGTAGATTACTTTATTTAAAAGCCCATTTCGTCTCGGTATTCTTGCTGTAACTCAAATAAGCATTTTGCACAGAGGCAACCATCATGTTGCTCGGAAATATACTGCACCTCATTGATACTGAGCTGTACCACACTGCACTGGCATTTGGTGTAGGCATTTGCTTTACACTCGATAGCTGTTCCGCAACGTTCGCAAGGAATGATTTCGTGCTTGGTGTGTTTTTGAGTGTTCATAAGTTGAATGGTCATTAGTTCATTGGTGTTTGGTGCATCAAATGAATCAATCATTGTCTAACGAAGTATTGCGGTAAACAAAAGTAAGAACAAAAAAAAGGTTTCGAGCGTTTGCCCAAAACCTTGTGTATTTTATTGCTTTGCAATGTTCATCAGGTCATTTCCAATCATTCGAAATGTTTACTGGTTCAGTTGTTTTTGATGCATTATAAATGTATGTTTCAATGCAACATAAGTTGAACCAATGGCTAACAAATCTACTATCCAGAACAACTAATGCAACCTTCTTCCATTGAGCAAACTGGTCCGTCAACAATTTCTTCTGCAACCTGGTCTGCTGTCATTTGTGCTGGAATAACGGCTTCAATGGCTTTTCCGCCCTGGTTTTCTACTGTAAATTTAACCGCTTGCGATGCTGCTTGCGTACGTAGGTAGTACATTCCAGTTTTCAAACCTTTCTCCCATGCATAGAAATGCATTGAAGTTAACTTCGAAGTGTTAGGTGCATTTACAAACAAGTTTAACGATTGCGATTGACAGATATAAGCGCCACGATCTGCAGCCATGTCAATGATATTCCGCATTTTTATTTCCCAAACCGTTTTGTATAATTCTTTGATATAATCTGGAATAGATGGAATAGCCTGGATAGAACCATTAGCCAATATGATTTGGTTTTTCATATCGTTGTTCCATAAACCTAATGCAACTAAATCTTTTAAAAGGTGCTTGTTCACCACAACAAACTCTCCACTTAAAACACGACGTGTATAAATATTTGATGTATATGGTTCGAAGCACTCGTTGTTACCTAAAATTTGTGAAGTGGAAGCTGTTGGCATTGGCGCTACCAATAATGAATTGTAAACGCCGTCTTTTACCACTTTTTTACGTAAATCTTCCCAATCCCATCTTCCACTGTCTGGTGTTACATTCCATAAGTCGAACTGGAACTGACCTTTAGAAAGTGGAGAGCCTTTAAATGTTTGATATGCACCATTTTCAACTGCTAAATCGTGAGATGCCGTCATCGATGCAAAATAAATGGTTTCGAAGATATCTTTGTTCAAACGTTTTGCCTCATCGCTTTCGAAAGGTAAACGCATTAAGATAAACGCATCTGCCAAACCTTGTACACCTAACCCAACCGGACGGTGGCGCATGTTTGAGTTTTCTGCTTCCTGAACCGGATAGTAGTTATGGTCGATGATTTTGTTCAGGTTTAAAGTAGCCTGATAGGTAACATCGTATAATTTTTGATGATCAAATGCGCCATTAATTACGAAACGAGGTAAAGCCAATGAAGCCAAGTTACAAACCGCAACTTCATCTTTAGAAGTGTACTCGATAATTTCGGTACATAAGTTGGAACTCTTAATTGTACCGAGATTCTGTTGATTAGACTTACTATTAGCAGCATCTTTGAACAACATATAAGGTGTACCTGTTTCAATCTGCGAGTCTAAGATGGCGAACCAAAGCTCTTGTGCCTTGATGGTTTTACGTCCCCTGCCTTCAGCTTCGTATTTTGTATATAAGGCTTCAAACTCTTTTCCAAAACAATCTGCTAAACCTGGCGCTTCATGCGGACAGAATAAAGTCCAATCACCATTGTCTTTAACACGTTGCATAAACAAGTCGTTTATCCAAAGGGCATAAAATAAATCACGGGCACGCATTTCTTCTTTACCGTGATTTTTACGCAGGTCTAAAAACTCGAAAACATCAGCATGCCAAGGCTCTAAATAAATTGCAAAAGCACCTTTACGTTTACCTCCACCCTGATCTACATAACGGGCTGTATCATTAAATACACGCAACATTGGGATAATACCGTTACTTGTACCATTTGTACCTCCTATGTAAGAACCAGTAGCGCGGATATTGTGAATGCTTAAACCAATACCGCCAGCACTTTGAGAGATTTTTGCCGTTTGTTTTAAGGTATCATAAATTCCTTCAATGCTATCATCTTGCATGGTTAGCAAGAAGCATGATGACATTTGAGGTTTCGGTGTAGCTGCATTAAATAAGGTTGGTGTAGCATGTGTAAACCAACGCTCGCTCATTAGATTATAGGTTTTAATTGCACTTTCGATATCTTCTTTATGGATACCAACAGATACCCGCATAAATAAATGTTGTGGGCGCTCTACAATTTTACCATTAACTTTTAATAAATATGATTTCTCTAGGGTTTTGAAACCAAAATAATCGAAACCAAAATCGCGATCGTAGATAATAGAACTATCTAAAATATCGGCATTTTTTTCAATAATCTCATACACGTCATCAGCAATAAGTGGTGCTGCTTTTTGTGCTTTTGGGTCGAAGTACTCGTACAACATTTTCATCGTACCCGAGAATGATTTTGTGGTGTTTTTATGCAAATTGGAAACCGCAATACGTGAGGCTAACAAAGCATAATCTGGGTGTTTCGTTGTTAACGATGCCGCAGTTTCAGCCGCCAGGTTATCTAACTCTGAGGTAGTTACACCATCGTATAAACCCTCAATTACCTTTTTGGCAACATCAATCGGATCTACAAGATCGGCATTCAAGCTATAGCAAAGCTTTTGGATACGTGCCGTGATTTTGTCAAATTGCACCGCTTCTCTACGGCCATCTCTTTTTAGTACGAACATAATTTTTGAGATTTATTTTTTTTATCTAATCGTGATTAATAATCATCAAGACGCTTATTCACATTTATATTTTTTTCCTGGTACGAAGCAACAAGACTTCAAACCATCAATCGTTAACTATTAAGCTTTAGAAGTCTTCATCCAGAGAAAACGCCTGCGCTTTATTATCGGCAGAAGTTAATACGCCACTTTTTTGATAATCGCCAACGCGTTTCTCGAAGAAATTGGTTTTTCCTTGCAAAGAAATCATCTCCATAAAATCGAAAGGATTGGTGGCGTTATAAATTTTCTTGTAGCCTAATTCCTGTAACCACCTGTCGGCAACAAACTCAATATATTGACTCATTAACTTAGCATTCATGCCAATTAGCGCAACTGGCAAAGCATCAGTAACAAATTCTTTCTCAATTTCAACTGCGTCGCTGATGATCGAATGAACTTGCTCTTCACTTAATTTATTGCTTAACATGCTATACAATAAACAAGCAAATTCGCAGTGAGAACCTTCATCTCTTGAAATTAACTCATTACTGAAAGTTAAACCCGGCATCAAGCCGCGTTTCTTTAGCCAAAAAATTGAACAAAAACTTCCGCTAAAGAAGATACCCTCTACTGCAGCAAATGCCACCAAGCGTTCTGCAAAAGTTCCGTTATCTATCCAACGTAAAGCCCATTCTGCCTTTCTTTTTACAGCGGGCACGGTATCAATAGCATGAAACAATCTATCTTTCTCTTCTGGATCTTTGATATAGGTATCAATTAATAATGCATAGGTTTCGGCATGGATGTTTTCCATCATAATTTGGAAACCGTAGAAACAACGTGCTTCAGGCAACTGCACCTCGCTCATAAAATTCACAGCCAGGTTTTCGTTTACGATGCCATCACTAGCAGAGAAGAAGGCAAGAATGTGAGAAATAAAATGTCTTTCTCCATCATTTAAACTATCCCAGTGTTTTTGATCATCAGACAGATCAATTTCTTCTGCTGTCCAAAAACTTGCTTCAGTTTTTTTATACATTTCCCAAATAGCTGGGTATTTAATGGGTAATAATACAAACCTGTCTTTGTTCTCTTGTAGTAATAATTCTTGTTCCATACCTGATACTTATTTCTTCTATTTAAACAGAGCCGACAAAACCACGCATCCATCAATTTTAATATGATGATTGAAATGTTTTGTATTAAAACTCTAGTGAAAGTGCTAACCCTTGCATTTGGCAAACAACTGAGTTATTAGTCGAGAAAATTTATATCGTTATCAGAGAGATATACCTGTAAATTACTAAAAACTAAGCTTTTATATTTGTTTTCAAGCGCAAGAAGTTAAAGAACTTTGTTATAACAAATATATAGAAGCAGGCCGTTTTTTGTGAACCAAAGTTGTTAACACTACCATGAAACTGGTGGATAAAACAATCAGCTAAATATCATTTTTAAGCAAAAAAAAAGCTAATTGTTTCTTTTCAAGGGTTTAGCAAACAGAAATTAGTGTTAATAACTTAAATCGGAGTTGTAAACCGACTGTAAATTAGAGCAAAATGGTGTATTACTCTACAGTATAACTAAGCTTAACCTTAGCAACACCTTTGCTGTAGATACCGATCTGTTTAGCAGCACTTTCGGATAGATCTATAGCCAGTTTTTTTGAGAAAGGACCACGATCGTTTACCTTTACGACAACTGATTTTCCGTTATCAGGATTAGTTACTGTGATCATGGTACCGAATGGCAAAGTGCGGTGGGCGGCAGTAAGTTTTTTAGCCCGATATTTTGCGCCGCTTGTAGTTCGGCGGCCTTCGAATTTTCTGTGGTAATAAGTGGCGAGAACTGTTTTTTTAATACTATCAGGCTCGTTTGATGAACCATCAGTTTGTGCTTTACCTTGTAAAAACAGGAAACAAATACTTAATAGCAGAAAATACTTCATAGGCTAAAATTTCTTTATCGAGCCTGCAAATATAAGCATTTAGTTTATAATCAATAAATTGTGGAAAAGTGAAGGAAATACTGGCAGCAAAAAAGGCGTGCAACTTGATGTTACACGCCTCTACCTAACCCATCTATTCCACCTTATTTCTTATCAGGAACGAAATTCATTGAGATTGAGTTTACGCAATGACGGGTGTCTTTATTTGTAAATCCTTCTCCCAAAAATACGTGCCCTAAGTGAGCCTTACAGTTCGCACAAACAATCTCTGTTCTCGATCCATCCGGATCAGGAATGCGCTTAACGGCACCTTTAATTTCGTCATCAAATGCTGGCCAACCACAGCGAGCATCAAATTTACTTTCAGAACGGTACAATGGTGCATCGCAACGTTTACAGGTATAGGTACCTTTTTCTGTTGTATGCTCATACTTACCTGTACCAGGATATTCTGTTCCTTTATTAACAATTACGCGTTCTTCTTCTGGTGTTAATGTATTCCAATTCATTTTTTTCTTTGCTATAATGTTTTCTGGTTGCGTTGTCGATTTGGTTTCTTTCTTTTCTTGCTTTTGTGCACATGCAGATAAAGCTGTAACTAACACAACAGCCGTGACCAAAAATAGTTTATTTAACATCGTTCTCATACCACAATATACGCCATAAATTTAACTTTGGTTTGCTGGCTTAAGGGTTTGGCTTAGTGTTTACAAAGGGATGATATTTGAAGTCTTTTACCACAGAAATAAGGATTTTTTTTTTGCATCAGAAATATATGCCACGGAAGACACAGAATCGATTTTTTATGGAATAAATGCCTTAAGTATTTTGCCACGGAAACACGGAAGACACGGAATTAATTTTTCAAAGAATAACTGCATCAAGTAGTTATGCCACGGAAACATGGATGACACGGAATTGATTTTCTATAGAATAAATGCCTCAAGTATTTTTGCCACGGAAACACGGAAGACACAGAATCGATTTTTTATGGAATAAATGCCTTAAGTATTTTGCCACGGAAACACGGAAGACACGGAATTAATTTTTCAAAGAATAACTGCATCAAGTAGTTATGCCACGGAAACATGGATGACACGGAATTGATTTTTTATAGAATAAATGCCTCAAGTATTTTGCTACCGAAACACGGAAGACACGGAATTAGTTTTTTAGAGAATAACTGCATCAAGCATTTATACCGCGGAAGACACAGAATTAATTTTTTAAAGAATAACACGCCGGATTTCTAAAGTTGGTTTACCAAAGTTTAAAACTAAGCCAACTTTGCATTCAGAGCATTTTAAATAGTTTATAGCCTGAGCCAAATCTTCATTCGCAATGCCACTTTTAGCTTTAATTTCTAGGATTACAGAGTCGAATATTATAAAATCAGCGTAAAAACTATGAGGTAATAAAACATCTTTATAGTAAACTGGGTAGTGTTTTTCTCGCTCAAAGAAATATCCTCGGCTTTCCAACTCAATATAAAGTGCATCTTTGTAAACAATTTCCAAAAATCCACTACCTAAATGTTTGTGAACTTCAATTGCAACATTGATAATTAAATCGGTTTCATTTTTATAGGGAAGATTATCTTGTCTTATTCGATAATCCATAAAAGATAATTTTAAACTAATCTACCAAAAATCTCAAAATTCATCCTTTTTCTTTTCCGTGTATTCCGTGTTTCCGTGGCAATCACTTTGTAAACAATTTCCTAAAGCCCACTACCTTAATGTTTGTGAACTTCAATTGCAGCATTGATAATTAAATCGGTTTCATTTTTATAGGGAAGATTATCTTGTCTTATTTGATAATCCATAAAAGATAATTTTAAACTAATCTACCAAAAATCTCAAAATTCATCCTTTTTCTTTTCCGTGTATTCCGTAGCAACAAAAAAAGCGTCCCGAATTTAATCGAAACGCTTTTCGCTATATAGACTTTAAAACCTTACTTTGCTAACTCTTCTGCCATTGCAGCGCCAATCTCAGC
The DNA here is from genome assembly GCF_026240095.1 of Pedobacter sandarakinus. GTDB lineage: Bacteria > Bacteroidota > Bacteroidia > Sphingobacteriales > Sphingobacteriaceae > Pedobacter > Pedobacter sandarakinus. Next base: position 136,040 of record NZ_JAPIVG010000001.1, read on the forward strand.
AGGACTTTCTACAACACGAATACCACACTCACGCATGATTTTCATTTTGGCCGCAGCAGTATCGTCTGCACCGCCAACAATTGCACCTGCATGCCCCATTCTGCGTCCTGGAGGCGCTGTTTGGCCAGCAATGAAACCTACAACAGGCTTAGTGCCGTTTTCTTTGATCCATTTTGCTGCGTCGGCTTCCATACCACCACCAATTTCACCAATCATAATGATGCCGTGGGTTTCTGGATCGTTCATTAATAACTTAACCGCTTCAACAGTTGGCGTACCAATAATTGGATCGCCTCCGATACCAATTGCTGTAGTAATACCTAAACCAGCTTTAACAACCTGATCTACCGCCTCGTAAGTTAAGGTTCCTGATTTGGAAACCACACCCACATTACCCTTTTTGAAAATAAAGCCTGGCATGATACCAATTTTTGCTTCATCTGCAGTAATAATACCTGGGCAATTAGGGCCGATTAACGTAACATCACGATCGGAAATATATTCTTTTACCTGGATCATGTCCTTAGTAGGAATGCCCTCAGTAATACAAACAATTACTTTAATACCACCTTCGGCAGCTTCCATAATCGCATCGGCAGCAAAAGCCGGCGGAACGAAAATGATAGATACATTTGCTCCTGTTTTATCAACAGCATCTTTAACAGTATTAAAAACAGGCTTATCTAAATGCATTTGCCCACCTTTGCCAGGGGTAACACCACCAACTACGTTTGTACCGTATGCAAGCATCTGCTCAGCATGGTAAGTTCCTTCGTTTCCGGTAAAACCCTGAACGATAACCTTAGAATCTTTATTTACTAAAACGCTCATGTATCAATTTTTTTGTGCAAAGCTAATATTATTGCGGGGAAAGTCAAACCGAAAAGCATAATATTTACCTGGTATGACTAGGAAATTTCGCTTAAAAGCATTCGACCAATTTCTGAAACTGCATCGCTAATGCCCCGAGCCTGGCAACTTAAATATCAAGACAAAGTTGGGCAGCTAAATGATTAAGTACAAATAATGGGAAGTTGCTTCGATAGATGTGACCAATTGATAATCTAGTTACTAAATAAATAGTAAATTAGAACCAATGAAATACATCCTGATACTAAGTGTTATGTTATTACTATCTGTCGAAATGACTTCTGCTCAAAACACAGATACAATAAAGTACATTCTTGAAAACGACCTACAGATTGCCAAGAAGGAGCCTGGAACCCATGCAGGTGGCGGAGAAACAATTGGTTTTAGCTTTTTTGCCGACGCTAAAAACCTTAAAACAGTATTCAAAAAGCGAATACTAAAGCCCGGTTCTGCCATTGGTTACCACCTTCAAAAGGAAGATGAGATCTACTATATTCTTCGAGGTTTTGGTGTAATGCAAATGGATGGAAAAACTTTTCAAGTAAAGCCAGGCGATGCCATATTAACAAGACCGGGTAGTTCGCACGGCATAAGACCCCAAACTGAGCAGGATTTGGAGATTATGATTGTTTATGAGAAAAAGTAGCTTTCCAAATGATATAACTGCAAATTTTGGAACATCGCTAATTTTGCTGCGTTTTATTGGGAATGATGATTAATCAATCCATCATTTCGAGCGAAGCCTAGAAATCTAGCATGTAAGTAGAGATAGGCGTTATGGTCGGGATGATGAGGTAGGTAGATTTTCCTGCCCAAATTAAGATTGAAATAAACATAACCATGCCCTTACATGAGACATGTTTTCTTAAATTGCGTATGATAATCTGTAGGTACAACAATGGAACTAGAAAAGCACTATACGAACAGGACTGGATGGCTAAGGGCAGCAGTATTGGGGGCAAACGACGGCATCATTTCAACATCGAGCTTAGTGATTGGCGTTGCTGCGGCAAGCGATACCCGGAGTCCGATTGTGCTGGCGGCACTTGCAGGTCTGATTGCCGGGGCACTTTCGATGGCTGCGGGCGAATATGTGTCAGTAAGTTCGCAGGCCGACCTGGAAAAGGCCGACATTGAGCGAGAACGAAGAGAACTTGAGATGATGCCCGAGGTTGAATTGAACGAGCTTGCTAAAATTTACGTAGCGCAAGGTTTAGATGAAGATTTAGCTATGAAGGTTGCGATACAATTTAGTGAGAAAGATGCACTTGGTGCGCACATGCGTGATGAATTAGGAATTACCCCGCACTCGCAACCCATGCCTTTACAGGCTGCACTGGCATCTGGCGCCTCGTTTATTAGCGGTGGCATTTTACCTTTTTTGGTTGCGCTTTTGGCGCCTATACCATCAATGGTATTCTACCAATATGGTTTTGCTATTGTCTTCCTGGCACTTTCTGGTGCAATAGCAGCTAAAGCTGGCGGCGCTGCCATGTTGAAAGGTATTATAAGAATTTGCTTCTGGGGTACAGTAGCAATGGGGGTAACAGCTTTAGCAGGTTATATTTTCGATGCAAAAACGAGGTAATCCTGAACATTAGGATAGGAATAGTAGCAGTAAAATAACTTTAATAAACCGGATTGAAGTGGCATCCTTTTTTGTTGACGATAACATGCTGGAATGCACAAGAAAGAAATAATTTAGCCTGACAGAACTTGATACCACAAAAGTTGCAAAAAAGATAAAACGAAAAGCCGGAGTAACGTTAATTGTTGCTCCGGCCTTGCTTTACAGCTATTTAAACAAACTGAATTTATTTTCTCTGGGCCTTTGTTTCCATTTTCCAACCCTTTGCCCACTCGGCTTGCGCATATTCGTCTTGATAGGTCCATGCCACAAACCTGCTAATTTTTTGTCCTTGGCTCATGGTTACCGTACGCACCTCGAATGCGTTTGCGTTAACTAAAGCGTTATAAATGCTTTTTAGGTTTGCACTTTTAGAAACTAGTGAAGTAAACCAAAGAACTTGATTTTTGATTTGGGCACTTTGTATAATCATTTGCTCTACAAAGGCACGTTCGCCACCAGGGCACCAAAGTTCGGCCTTGTTGCCGCCAAAATTAAGCACGTGTTTAACTTCTTTCTCTTTACCACCCAGGTTGCGCCATTTTAACCGCGTACCTTGTTCGGCTTCCTTTAACGAAGCGTGGAAAGGTGGGTTGCATACTACTGCATCGAACCGTTCTTTGCCGCCCACAACACCTCTAAAGATGCCCATTTTAGACGATTGCTGACGGATCTCGATAGCGCCTTGCAAAGGTTTATTTGCCTCGATAATCCTTTTTGCAGAATCTACTGAAAGTGGGTCGATTTCTGAGCCTACGAAGTTCCAACCATATTCCTGATGGCCAATAATTGGGTAAATGCAGTTGGCACCCACACCAATATCAAGCACGTTTATCCCGGCACCTTTGGGATTGTTGCCGCTATTGCTAGACCCCAATAAATCGGCTACGTAATGGATATAATCTGCCCGGCCGGGTATTGGCGGACAAAGGAAATCTTTGGGAATATCCCACTGGGAAATATTGTAGTAGTGTTTCAATAATGCTCGGTTGAGTGCCTTAACAGCACTTTGATCGGCAAAATCGATTGATTCATCGTTATGCTCGTTTTTAAAAACAAAACGCTTTAGATCTTTGGAGGTTGCGGTAAGTTGCTTAAAATTGTAACGCGAACGGTGCTTGTTGCGTGGATGTAACTCGCTTTTTTCTTTGCGGTTATTTTGTTCTTCTTGGCCCAATGTGATATGGTTTAATTAAACATGCTGTGTGCATGTTTCTGCCACAAAGGTAATTAAAAGATGTAAGCTTTTGCACAGCCAAGATGTCGAAGACCCTTGTATATTTTGTTTTTACACGCTGGCAGGCTAACTAAACCAGGGATGTGCGAACAACAAAAATCTAAATAGAATTAATGAGGGAATTAATTTTCTTCTGTTTTTTCGATTGTAGCAGGCTTGATTGCTTGGAGGTATTTCTGTTCGTCGAACTGTTTTTCGCTCTTCGCAATAACAATTGTAGCCACACCATTACCTATTACGTTGGTAATTGCCCTGGCTTCGCTCATAAATCTATCTACACCTATTAAAATGGAGATATGCTCTATAGGCATAATTTTGAGTGCAGTTAAGGTGGATACTAAAACAATAAAGCCACTGCCAGTTACACCAGCCGCACCTTTAGAGGTAACCATTAAAACACCCAATACTGTTACTTGCTGACCGATGGATAAGTCGACATGGAAAACCTGGCAGAGAAAGATTACAGCCATGGCCAGATAAATGGCTGTACCATCGAGGTTGAAAGAATAGCCTGTAGGGATAACTAAACCAACCACCGATTTATCGCAGCCGATGGCTTCCATTTTTTGCATCATGCTGGGCAATGCCGATTCTGATGATGATGTACCTAAGACGATTAAGATTTCCTGACGGATGTATTTTAAATACTGCCAAAGGCTAAAATTGTAATAGCGACAAATACCATTTAAAATTACGAAGATGAATAAGATGCAAGTTAAATATACCGAACCCATTAACTTCGCCATGCCGAAAATACTATCTAAGCCATGTGTGCCGATGCTGAAAGCCATGCCACCAAACGCACCAATGGGTGCTAGGCGCATAATCACTTTCATTATTTTGAAAAGCACTTTAGAAATTTTATCGAATGCGTTTAAAACAGATGCGCCTTCTCCACCAAGCTTATTTAAGCCATAGCCAAATAAAATGGCGAAGAGTAATATTTGCAAGATGTTGCCTTCGGCGAAAGAACCAATAATATTATGAGGGATGATGTGAAGAAAAAATTCTGCCCAATTCATGTCCTTTGCTTGCTCGGCATAGCCTGCTACCTGACCTGTATTTTCAGTTTTAGCCACCATACCCGCTCCAGGTTTAAGTACATTAGCCACCAACAAACCAATTGCAATAGCTACCGTACTTACAACTTCGAAATATAAAAGCGCCTTACCACCTACCCTACCTACTTTTTTCATGTCTCCCATGTGGGCAATACCCAGCACAATGGTAAAAAAGATGATGGGTGCAATAAGCATACTAATCAGGTTGATGAAACCCTGACTGATCAATTTAGCAGACGGCGCAAAACCCGGAAAATAAGCGCCGACCAATATGCCTATGGTTATGGCGATAAGCACCTGGAAAGTTAAATTGGAAAGCAGCTTCATAAAATAAATTAAGGGATAAATGTGGTGTGATTTTAATGATATACTATTTATAAATACTTACTTCTACTTTACCATCAGCAGTAACTGCACCTCGGTACATACCTTCGGTATTAAAAGGCATGGCGATATTTCCCTTTTTATCCAGGGCAATTAAACCGCCATCGCCGCCCATTTTGTCAACTTTATCTAGCGCAATTTTGGAAGCTTCGCTAACAGACAGTCCTTTATATTCCATTAGATCGGAGATGGTTTTCGCTACCACGTTACGGATATAAAATTCGCCCCAGCCTGTTGCAGAAATACCTGCAGTTTCATTATTACAATACGTTCCGGCACCAATAAGTGGAGCATCGCCAACGCGACCATATTTTTTATTGGTCATACCTCCGGTAGATGTTCCAGCAGCCAAATTTCCTGCCTGATCGAGTGCTACACAGCCGACTGTACCAAATTTATAATCGTGGTTGATAGTGCCTAATAGTTCTGATTTTTTGCTACCATGATCTAACACGGCTTTAGTAGAATCTGCTTTAATGGCCTGTTGCAAGCCATCCCAGCGTTCTTTGGTCCAAAAGTATTTAGGATCTACAGTTTCTAAACCTGCCTCTTTCGCAAATAAATCGGCACCTGCGCCGACCAACATTACATGTTCTGATTTTTCCATCACAGCCCTTGCTGCAGAAATCGGATTTTTAATGGTGGTTACCCCTGCAACAGCTCCCGCCATTAACGTTTTGCCATCCATAATTGCCGCATCGAGTTCGTTCCTACCTTCGTGAGTAAAAACCGCCCCTTTGCCTGCATTAAAATGCGGATCATTCTCCATCACATGAATAGTTGCTTCCACGGCATCTAAACAACTTTTCCCAGCTTTAATTTGTGCATAACCTGTTTCGAGTGCTTTAGTAAGCACGGCGATATACGCAGCTTCCCGCTCTGGGGTCATGTTCTTTTTCAAAATGGTTCCGGCACCACCGTGAATTACCATTACATATTTCTTCTGCTGGGAATATGTCTGGCAAACAAGTAGCAAGAGGCAACCTAAAATGCTGAAGCTGATTTTTTTGATCATCAGAATAAATTTAGGTTGGTAAATTAAGAAATTCTTACGTGATTAAGGAAATTAAGCTTTGGCAATTCCCGCCGACGAAAATTGGAGATCGTAAAGCTTTTTATAATAACCATTTAGCCTCAATAATTCTTGGTGTGTCCCTTTTTCTTTGATTTCGCCTTTATCTAGCACAATAATTTGATTGGCTTTCTGAATGGTAGAAAGGCGATGGGCAATGACGATTGAGGTTCTGCCATCCATCAAATTATCAATGGCTTTCTGGATAAGAAGTTCGGTTTCGGTGTCTACAGATGAGGTAGCTTCATCTAGAACCAGGATTGCCGGATTATGCACCAATGCCCTGATAAAAGAGATGAGTTGTGCCTGCCCTGCAGATAATGTAGCACCACGTTCCATCACATTATACTGATACCCTCCTGGCAAACGCTCGATGAATTCATGAGCACCCACTTTCTTAGCAGCATTGACTACTTCTTCGATCGTGATTTCGGGGTTATTTAGTGTAATGTTATTTAAAATTGTATCAGAAAATAAGAATACATCCTGCAGAACAGTGGCAATATTGCTACGCAGGTAGTTCAATTCAAAATCTTGAATCCGGATACCATCAACAGTGATGCTTCCCCGTTCTACCTCGTAAAAGCGGTTTAGAATGTTTATGGTAGAAGATTTGCCTGCGCCCGTTGCGCCAACGAGTGCAACTGTGTCGCCTGCTTTTACATCGAAAGTAAGATCTTTGAGCACATAGCTTTCTTCATTATAGGCAAACCACACGTTTTTAAATTCAATGTTGCCTTCTAATTTTTGTGGCATTTGGCGGCCTTCGTTAATGGTAGCTTCATCGGTATCTAAAACCTTAAAAACACGCTCGGCTCCCACCATTCCCATTTGAAGGGTGTTAAACTTATCTGCCAGTTGGCGGATAGGCGTAAACACCATACCCAGATACATTATAAATTGTGTAATGGTACCTGGCGTAACATCCAACGGTTTAGCCAAAATACTTTTTGCACCATACCACACCAGTAAACCTAAAGACATGGCAGAGATTAATTCTACAACTGGAAAAAATATCGAGTAGTACCAATTAGAACGGATATTGGCATCGCGGTAGCGTTTGTTGATGGCATAAAACTTTTTGTATTCTTGTCTTTCTCGGGCAAAGTATTGCACAATGGAAACACCAGTAATGTGTTCTTGTAAAAATGTGTTCAGGTTCGATACTTCATTTCTGATTTCCTGAAACGCAACCTTGATGGCTTTTTGGAACTTCCGGGTAGCTATAATTAATAAAGGAATAGGCAATAGCACCACTAAACTCAACTCCCAATCAGTAGCTAGCATTACACCTATAATTACCACCACCTGTAAAGAATCGCCAATCATCGATATTAATCCTTCAGAGAAAATATCGGCAATGGTTTCCAGATCTGAAACTGTTCTTGTAATTAACTGGCCTATGGGCGTTTTATCGAAGTATTTAAGCCTTAAATTGGTGATGTGATTAAAAACCCTGACTCTTAAATCGCGGATAACAGACTGCCCAAGGGTGTTGGTAAGCAAGGTGTGGTTATATTGGATCAGTGTCTGAAGAATCAGCATGAAAATCATCAACATGGTGATGTTGACCAAGCCTGAATAGTTTCCGCTGATAATATAATGGTCTAGGGTATATTTAATTAAGAAAGGCCTAACCGGAGAAATTGCCGCCAGCAGCACAGTTAGAATAACTGACCAAATAAACACTGCACGATAAGGCTTTACGTATTGAAAAATACGTTTCAGTAGTCCGGTATTGTAAACATCTCCTGTTACCGCCATATTTATAGTTTAAATTGTGAGGTTAAGGGTTTAAGGTCCTGTATACCTTACATAAAGTTCAAAAAAGCTTCGAGATTATCCTGTAAAGCAAATTTCACCTTACATCTTTACCTCATTCTGTTAGGTAAGGATACGCTACCTTAACCAGATATAAACCGCAAGCAGGAACCGATTGACCAGCATTACTCCTGTTTTTACTTTCTATAATTGCTTTAAAATCGTCTAAATTAATTTCATGCTTGCCTACACGTACCAAAGTGCCCATAATTGCCCTTACCATGTTTCTAAGAAAACGATCTGCTTCAATGTAGAAAACCAAACCGTCATCACAAGTTTCGAAAACTGCCTTTGTGATGGTGCAATTATTGGTAAACGTTTGGGTATTCGATTTACTAAAACAAGAAAAATCGGTATAACCTAATAACACGTCAGCCGCTTTATTCATTGCATTCAGGTCTAAATGATCTTTTAATAACCACGATCGGTTCAATTTAAAAGGATCTTTCTCGAAATGAAGGTAATACTGGTAAGCCCTTGCGGTAGCATCGAAACGGGCATGCGCATCTTGATGTACGCTGAATATCTTTTTAACTGCTATTTGATAAGGCAACAGTGCATTAACGCCCGCCACGGCATTCGTCACTTTATTTTCCTCTAAATCTACAACATCAAAATGCGCATAAAAATCTTTTGCATGTACACCAGCATCTGTTCTGCCACACCCTAAGGTTTCGATAGGTTGCCTAAAAACGGTAGACATTGCCCCATCTAGCAACTCTTGAACCGTAAGCGCATTGGGCTGAGTTTGCCAGCCGTGATATAAGCTGCCATCGTACGCGATTTGTATGAAATACCGTTTTTTATTCAAAGCGATGCAAAAATACTTTTTTACTTTTATTCATGATGTTGTAAATCGGAATTAAATATATTTGTCGCAAATATTTGATGAACATGATACAAAGAATACAGACGATTTGGTTTTTCTTGGCCGCATTAATACTTGTTTTGATGATTTTTTTGCCGATCCTCGTTTCAAACGACCAGCATGGAACCACTTTACCGCTACTTTATACACAAGGATTTGCAGCCAGTTGGGATGCCGGGGAATTTGTTGCTGTGAAAATTGAGCCTACCTATCCGCTGTTGCTTACTAACGTCGGCTTAGCGGTGATCTGTTTAGTTAACATTTTTAATTTCCGCAATAGAACCCTCCAGAAGAAGGTAGCTATTTCAACTATTATACTTATTATTGGTTTTGCATTCTGGTGCAGTGTGTACGCAAAACAACTTCCTGGCGGAATTGAAAATGCAAATTTCGGTGCAGGCGCATATATGCCTGCATTGGCTATTCTCTTTATCGTATTGGGCATTTTTGGGATTAATAAAGACGAGCGCCTGATTCGATCGGCAGAAAGACTACGCTAGTTACGTAAGGGAAACAACTTTTGAATATTTGGATATTAGACCGCGATAGCCATAACCTAACAGACTGATATGGAGGCAACTGTAGCACAAAACGAAAAAATTGCCAAGATGACCTTTTCATCTGTATACCCCCACTACTTAACGAAAGTGGAGAAGAAAGGTAGAACAGTTGATGAGTTGCATGAAGTGATTACCTGGCTAACAGGTTATGATGAAAAAGCAATTAAGGCATTAATTGACCAGAAGGTAACATTTAAGGAATTTTTTGACCAAGCTACGCTGAACCCGAACGCGACGCTAATTACAGGTACTATTTGCGGTTACAAAATTGAACAAATTGAATTTCCATTGACTAGGCAGGTGAGGTATTTAGATAAGCTGGTTGATGAATTGGCAAAAGGCAAGAAAATGGAAAAGATTTTAAGGGGTGCCTGATTTAAACATTTTTGACAAGCTTAAGCCTGACCATACCTTGCATGGTTGATTTGCCCTGGCAAAATATTCTAGAAAAACCGGTGTGAAACCGTATAATACGCTTCGCCAACCTTAAATACTGATCAAATCATCATAACTAATGTTGCACCCTGCATGCGAAACAGACAATAAAGCGACTGTCTAAGGTTAATTAGCCCCGATTGAGCGGAAATACTTTTTGAACTGCAACAACCTAAAGATAGCAACTGCCGAATGTACCAAATGGACTAAGTAATTTCCGCAGCCGATTGGCAAAAAGATTGAAGTAAAAGCGGGACTTTCGGGAACTATCCGAGCTGAAGTTGCGCTTCTTAACAACTGTAAACTAAAACGGCCTTACATACATATTGCTAAATAGTTAATTTACAATTTATTAAGATAAAAACTATTTACCTGACTACCTGTAAAATACGAAATAAAAAGCGTACCTTTGCGGCTCAATTAAAAATAAAAGACGAATGACAAACCCATTTCAATTATTGGGGATAAGTGATGACGTCGTTAATGCCGTAAAAGAGCTTGGATTTGAAACTCCAACGCCTATTCAGGAGCAAAGTATTCCTGTACTGTTAGAAGGCACTAATGATTTTGTTGGTTTGGCCCAAACAGGAACAGGAAAAACAGCCGCATTTGGTTTGCCGCTGTTAGAACTAATCGATTTTAAAGTAAATAAACCGCAGGCACTTATTTTATGCCCAACGCGTGAGTTATGCTTGCAAATCGCTAACGACCTTAAAAACTTTTCTAAAAACATTGCTAATGCAAACGTAGTTGCCGTTTACGGTGGTGCTAACATTATGCAACAACTACGTGAAATACGCCAAGGCGTTCAAATCGTAGTGGCCACGCCCGGCCGCATGCTAGATATCATTGGCCGTAAGGCGATTGATTTTTCTAATGTTAAATATGTTGTGCTTGATGAAGCTGACGAGATGTTAAACATGGGTTTCCAGGATGACATCAACGACATTTTATCGACTACACCTGATGACAAAAAAACCTGGTTATTCTCGGCAACCATGCCTGCAGAAGTTCGCCGTATTGCTAAAAAATACATGAACGAGCCTGTAGAATTAACCATGGGCACAAAAAATACAGGTAACGTAAACATCGAACACGAATATTATATTGTTCGTGCACGTGATAAATATGCTGCATTAAAACGTATTGTAGATTTTAACCCTGAAATTTTTGCCGTTGTATTTTGTAAAACCAAATTGGATACACAAGATGTTGCCGAGCACTTAATTAAAGATGGTTACAATGCTGATGCTTTACATGGCGATTTATCGCAACAACAACGTGATAAAGTAATGCAACGTTTCCGTGAGCGTAACATGCAATTACTTATTGCTACCGATGTTGCCGCCCGTGGTATTGATGTAAATAATGTAACACACGTAATTAACTATTCTTTACCTGATGAAATTGAAAGTTATACCCACCGTTCTGGCCGTACTGGTCGTGCGGGAAAAACTGGTATCTCGATTTGTATCATCAACTCTAAAGAACTAGGAAAAATCCGCCAGTTGGAGCGCATTATTGGTAAACAATTTACCAAAGCAGAATTGCCGACAGGCTTTGATGTTTGCGAGAAACAATTGTTTTCTTTAGTACATAAAGTACATAATGTAGAGGTTAACGAAGAGCAAATTGACCAGTACATTCCTCGTATTATGGATGAATTTAAAGATTTATCTAAAGAGGATGTAATTAAACGTTTTGCTTCGTTAGAGTTTAACCGTTTCTTGGAATACTATTCTAAAGCACCTGATTTAAATGCTGCAGTTGGCGACGATCGTGGTGATAGAGGCGAAAGAAGTGGACGCGGACGTGGTAGTGAAGGGTATACACGTTTGTTTATTAACTTAGGATCTGTAGATGAGTTTACCCGTGGCGATATGTTATCATTTATCTGTAACAACGGTAAAATTGGTGGCAAAAGCGTTGGTAAGATCGATCTGAAAGGTGTTTTCTCTTTCTTTGAAGTAGAAGATGATGTTGCTGATAAAGTTTTCGAAGGATTTAAATCTGTAGAATTTAACGGCAGACAAGTGCGCATCGAAAAAAGTGGAGATGGTGGCAGAGAAGGTGGTGAAAGACGCGGTGGCGGAGAAAGACGTAGCGGTGGCTTCGGCGGTGAACGCAGAGGTGGCGGTGGCGGTGGTTTCCGTGGCGGCGACAGAAGATCATCTGGTGGTAGTGGAAGACGTGAAGGCGGTAGTCGTGATGGTGGTGGTTTCAGAGATTTCTCTGGCCGTAGCCGTGAAGACAAAGGTGGCGCTGGTCGCAGAGAAGGTGGAAGTGGCGAACGCCGCAAAAAGTGGTAAATCACTAAACCAAATATATTATAGGCCGTCGCGACATTCGCGACGGCTTTTTTGCTTTAAAAAAGAATACTACGAAGATCAGTTATCTGCAGAGTCGACTTCGGCATGCCGAAAATAAATTGGCAAACTTATCGTTCTGCGCTTGTTGTTTTCTCAAACATCTACAGGGATATGGAAGCAACGTAAAAATTATTTAACTTTTGTAAAATAGTTATTCACCTTTATGATTATCCTTAAATTGCAGTACTTTCGCTAATTATGCAGGCAAAATACATATCCTATCAGGAGACAGGGTCGTTTTCTAAACTGGTTGTAGATTATATCAATAACGAAGAAAGCTTACAAAGTTTTTATAGTTACCGGCCTGACATGGAGGGTTTATCTAAAGCCATTGAAAAACGAAATTTTTTGGGCAATAGAGATACACTAGTCCAGGTATTGAAAACCCAATACGAGCACTTAACGCCAAATAAATCGGTAGGTAAGAATATTGAGCTATTAGGTTTAGATAATACGTTTACCGTAACTACTGGTCACCAATTAAACTTATTTACGGGCCCGCTGTATTTCATATACAAAATTGTAACTGCTATAAACTTAGCTATCGAGTTGAAGATGGCCCACCCAGATAAAAATTTTGTTCCTGTTTATTGGATGGCTACCGAAGATCATGATTTTGAAGAGATTAATCATGTCAGTGTTGATGAGAAAAACATCAGCTGGATTCAGCATACCAATGGTGCAACCGGAAGGTTAAGCACAAAAACCGTAGCCGCTGCCGTTACTGCATACAAAGGGTACCTGGGCATTTCTAAAAACGGTAAACATATCGCTAAATTAGTTGAAAAGGCTTATCTAGAACATGATAATTTGGCTGATGCTACACGATACCTGGTAAACAAACTTTTCGAAAAGTATGGTTTAGTCATTGTTAATGCCGATGATGTTGCGTTGAAAAGAATCTTTAGCGACATTATTACTGATGATATTATAGCCCATCATAGCGCCAAAAATATAGAAAGAAGTTCGCAACAACTAGAAGCATTAGGTTACAAAACGCAAGTAAATGGCAGGGATATCAATTTTTTCTATTTGAAAGAAAACCTGCGTGAACGTTTAATTTTCGAACAGAACCGATATCTTGTTAACCATACAGAGATTAGTTTTTCTGAGGATGAACTGCGCCAGGAAATAGAAGATCATCCTGAACGGTTTAGCCCAAATGTGGTGATGCGCCCAATGTACCAGGAAGTAATTTTACCCAACATCGCCTACATTGGTGGCGGTGCCGAGGTAGCATACTGGATGCAATTGAAGGCAAATTTCGATTATTATAAGGTAGATTTTCCGGTACTGCTACTCCGTAATTCTGCTTTGCTTATAGATAAACGAAGTGCAGAGAACTTGTATAGATTAGGTTTTGCTTTAGAAGATATATTCTTACCTGTAGATACCCTGAAGAGTTTATGGGTGAGAAAGAACTCAACGGCGCAATTAAGCTTAGCCGACGAAACGAGGGCGATAAATAGCATCTTCGATCAGATAAAATTAAACGCTTACAAGATAGATAAGACCCTTTCGGTTTCTACCGATACGGCAAAGCAAAAAACTAATCGTTTATTGCAAAATTTAGAAAAGAAATTATTCAGGGCAGAGAAGCGTAAGCATGAAATGGCTTTAGTGCAGATAGAAAATGTAAAGAACAGACTTTTTCCTAATGGAACCATGCAGGAAAGAACACTTAACATTGCTCCGATGTATGTAAATTATGGTGAAGATTTTCTTTCCTCTTGTATTGAGAACTTTGAACCGCTAGGTGGCGACTTTACTTTGCTTTTGCCGTGAGCGCCAACAAACTTACAGACCAAAGCTGAAGCTGCGAGGGTTAAGACTAAAGCTTCGAGGCGACACTGGGGTAGTTTCTGCCAGCAATAATATATTTAATACAGCACATCAACATGAACTTCATCACGCTTACTGAAACAAATCTTCGAAATTTTACCCAAAGTGTTTTTAAAAAAATGGGTTGTTCTGATGCACATGCGAAGCTAGCAACTGATGTATTAATCAGATCAGATTTACGGGGGATAGATTCGCACGGTGTGGCCAGGCTGAGTGGCTACATTAGACTCTGGGAAAAACAAAGAATAAATGCAACGCCAGACATTAAGATAATACATGAGACTGCAACTACAGCAACTGTTGATGGCGATGCCGGTTTAGGCCTGGTAGTTGCTCCTTTTGCCATGCAGGTGGCCATTGAAAAAGCAGAAAAATATGGCACAGGTTGGGTATCAGTGAAAAACTCCAACCATTTCGGAATTGCTGGTTACCATGCTTTAATGGCTGTAGAAAAAGATATGATCGGGATAAGCATGACCAATGCCAGCCCGCTGGTAGCGCCAACTTATGCTAATGAACGCTTACTTGGTACAAACCCCATGTGCTATGCGTTTCCGGCAGGCAAATATCCTCCGGTAGTTATAGATATGGCTACATCTGCTGCTGCAAATGGTAAACTGGAAATTGCACAGCGGGCCAATAAATCGATACCTGATGGTTGGGTTCAGGATAAAACAGGTAAGGGTTCTATCGATCCAAATGAATTGAAAAATGGTGGGTCGTTATTGCCATTGGGCAGCGATAAAGATCATGGCAGCCATAAAGGATATGGGCTTGGGGCAACGGTAGATATTTTATCAGCAGTGCTCTCCGGGGCAAATTACGGACCCTGGGTACCACCCTTTGTATCCTTTTTAGAGCCCTCTCAAAATCCAGTCGGCGAGGGTTTAGGTCACTTTTTCGGAGCCATGAGTGTTGCTGGTTTTCGCCCTGCAGATGAATTTAAAGCTCATCTGGATAACTGGATAGAACGTTTTAAAAATGCGAAAACGGTAGCACCTGACAAGCAGGTAATTATTCCTGGAGAACCAGAATACAATTTTGAACAAGAAAGAAGGTTACATGGCATTCCGTTAATTGATGTTGTAATTAACGACTTGAATGAACTTGCTGCTCATTTGCAAATAGACAAATTAATTTGATGTTAGCTCGAATGGCCGAGCTTAACCCCCCAACAGAAAAAGCGTCTCGATAGTTATACCGAGACGCTTTTTGCCTTTTAGGCAACAGTGACTAGTGAATACCTCTAAACAACCGACTCCAACGAATCTTGTTAAAGAAAGAAGCTTCGCCATCCCAACTCATCCAAATAAATAATGCTTTGCCCACAATATGATCTTCTGGCACGAAACCCCAATAGCGAGAGTCGGCAGAATTATGGCGGTTATCACCCATCATCCAATAATAATTCATTTTGAAAGTGTAGCTGGTGGCGGGTTTATCATTAATATACCATACGCCAGCTTTTTGCTCTACTTTATTTCCTTCGTAGGTACGAATAGCACGGTAGTAAAGCGGCATGGTATTGCTATCAATAGCAACGGTCCATCCCTTCGCAGGAATTTTTATTGGCCCGAAGTTGTCTCTGTTCCAAACCCGTTTTGGGTCGTGAGGGAATATCCCACCTGGCTCATCACCAGCCGGATCGGGGCTCATCACTACAGATTTTACAAAATCCAGCGTTTTTAATTTTTCTACAATTTCTGTTGATGCATTTACGATATAGGTATTTGCCGCAACAGCCGGACTGCTTCCCAGCTCAAGTTTGTATTCATCTAAGGCGGAGTAATTGAAATCCATCGTTTTGAATTCAATACGATAGGGCATCATACCGGTACTTTTAATAGGCTCGGGTTTACCATTCACACTCACCACACCGGCACTCATGGTAATTACATCGCCAGCAATACCAATACAGCGTTTAATGTAATTTTCACGTTTATCAACCGGTCTATCTACAATTGTATAAGTGCTTCTTACAGCCTCTCTCCCACTCATTCGCTCCAAATCATAGTAACTGGCATCTTGTTTTTCCAATGCAACAGTATCACCTTCGGGAAAGTTAAAAACTACCACGTCATTTCTTTTAATATCTGATAAGCCCGGCAAACGATGATATTTCCATTGTACCCCGTCCCAGTAAGCTTTCGTGCCTGTTATGGGCATGGTATGGTGTGCAAAAGGAAATGCCACAGGCGTCATTGGAATTCTTGCACCATAATTTACCTTACTTACGAAGAGGAAATCGCCAATCAACAATGAACGTTCCATCGACCCAGATGGGATGGTATAAGCTTCGATGAAAAAGACACGGATAATCGTAGCCGCTACAACTGCAAATACAATTGCGTCTACCCATTCGCGGGTTTTGGTTTTTTTCTTCTTAGTGGCATCATTCTTCTTCTGCCAGAATTTATAATTCATATATTTTATTTTTTGTAAACGATTTAAACCAAACCGAAAACCATTATCTGCTTATTCAAAAATATCAGTAATACTGAAAAATCCTTTTTTATTCTTTAACCATTCTGCAGCAACAACAGCACCCAATGCAAATCCTGCCCTGCTATGTGCAGTATGTTTAATTTCAATTTCATCTACTTCGCTACTATAAATTACAGTATGCGTACCGGGTATATTTTCAATGCGATGAGATTCAATAAGTAACTGATCTGCCTTTGGAAACAGCTCTATATCTGTACCCACCACCTCATTCAGCCACTCCGTTTTTCTATCCAAATGGTCTACAATACCTTCTGCAATGGTAATAGCCGTACCACTCGGTGCATCTAGCTTTTGTGTATGATGAATTTCTTCAACTTGCACCTCATACGCCGGATAATTATTCATTAACTTGGCTAATGTTTGGTTTAGTTTAAAGAACAAATTAACGCCAATACTGAAATTAGACCCATAGAGAAGGGTATTGTTACTAATGTTACAATCGTTTTTCACTTCCTGCAGTTTGCCATACCAACCGGTTGTACCCACTACAACCGGAACATTGGCATCAAAACATGCACTGATGTTTGATAATACAGCATCAGGAGTGCTAAAATCTATCGCTACATCTGCAACTTTCAAGTTTTGCCTGGTTAAATCTGCCAGATTATCTATCGCTATTTTTAAAACAATCTCATGACCACGTTCAAGCGCAAATTTTTCTATAATCTGCCCCATTTTACCGTAACCTAAAAGCGCTATTTTCATATCTGTTAAAATGTTAGTGAGAACTTTAACGCTGGCGTAGCGTTAAAACCATAAATGGTGTTATTGCCTATAATAGAGGGGTTAACATTGAACGTTAGGTTATCATCGATATTAAAGAAATGCAATCTTGCAGCTACATAAGCATCGACAACATTAGCAATATAAACCAACCCATAAGAGAATAAAACAATCTGGGAGTTTCGCTTAAAAATATCTTTATTTCCTAAAATACCAGCAGTATCATACCGCTGAAGCGCGGGATTAGGGGCAAAATTACCAACACGATCTGCAGGTTGCAGTTGACGCGACTGCCCCTCTTTCAAGAAAATATTATAGTTCTTCCTGCTTTCGATATATGAAAGCGTAAGCGCTGTGATACCGCCATAAATAGCTACGATTTTGCTGGATGTATAAATTTTCTGTAAGGTTTGGCTTTTGCCTGCCCTGGTTCCATAACCGTCATTTAACAATTGCATGTTGTACAATTGTCCCCAACCAGGAATAATCATTGATCGGTAAACCGCCTTTCTTCCTGCTACTTTCCCTGGATTTACATACCTTGCTTTTGCAGAATCTCTACGCGTCATCACCTTCGGCGAATCTACTTTTAAGGGCCTTAAATTACTGTTTTTAAGCGTATCGGTTTGTTTCAATAGCGAATCTTTTACCTGTGCAGATGCCAGGCTTACAAGAAATGTCGTAAACAAAGAAAGAAGTACTAAAGGCCTAATGATACGCATTACCAGTCGAGAAGTTCTAAGATTCTATTAAGGTCGTCATCGCTCATAAAAGGAATTTCTATGGCACCCTTACCATTCTGCGTAACCTTCAACTTTACTCTGGTAGCAAACTTGGAAGCCAAATCATCTTGAAGTTTCTGGTATTGGAATGACACGCCACCGACTTTCTGATTACCTGCAGCTTTCAATGGTAAATGCTGCAGATTTCTTACCAATTCCTCAACTTTTCGAACCGATAGTCCTTTGTCTAAAATTTCCTGATGGATAAACAGTTGCTTGTCTACACCATCCACATTAATAAGTGCTCTAGCATGACCCATAGAAATTTTTTGATCGCGGATAGATGCCTGGATAGCGGGCGGAAGCTTTAGAAGGCGAAGATAATTGGTAACGGTAGTGCGGTTCTTACCAACACGCTCGCCAAGTTGCTCTTGTTTTAGTCCCACTTCATCAATCATGCGCTGAAAGCTTAGTGCAACCTCAATTGCATTTAAATTTTCGCGTTGAATATTTTCAATCAGTGCCATCTCCAACATTTGTTGGTCGTTTGCACTGCGAATATATGCCGGTACTTGCGTTAACCCAGCGAGTTTTGACGCCCTAAACCTACGTTCGCCGGAAATAAGCTGGTATTTATTAGCGGCAATTTTTCTTACCGTAATGGGCTGAATTAAACCCTGTACTTTAATGGAATCTGCGAGTTCATTTAAAGCCACCTGATCAAACTCTGTACGTGGTTGATATGGATTGGTTTCAACTTCAGTTAAATTAACATGGCTAATGTTACCAACCTGTTCCGTTTCGCTTACAGCATTTACTTGCTGCTTCGGCGGATGAGCAGATTCGCTATCATCTAAAAGCGCACTTAACCCTCTTCCTAATCCTGTTTTTCGCTGAAAAGATGTCATTTATTGATTTATAAAGTTGCAGTATCTATGTTTTCTTCTTCCTTAAGCAAGCCGTTTTTCTTTACAATTTCGCGGGCGAGGTTAAGGTAATTGATGGCGCCTTTACAGTTTGCATCATGCATAATAACTGATACACCATAACTAGGAGCTTCACTTAAACGCGTATTTCGCTGAATGATGGTATCGAATACCAGTTCGTGGAAATGTGTTCTTACCTCTTCTACAACTTGATTTGATAACCTCAAACGTACATCGTACATGGTTAATAAAATACCTTCTATTTCTAAGGCCGGATTTAAACGGTTTTGTACAATTTTAATTGTATTTAGCAATTTTCCTAAACCTTCAAGAGCGAAATATTCGCACTGTACCGGAATGATTACAGAATCGGCAGCTGTTAAGGCATTAATGGTTATCAAACCCAAAGATGGAGAACAATCGATGATAATGAAATCGTACTCATCTTTTATCTTCTCTAACACCGCTTTCATTTTATATTCGCGGTTGTTAAGGTTTATCATTTCAATTTCGGCACCAACAAGGTCGATATGTGCCGGCAATAAGTCTAAATTTGGAGTATCAGTTTTCTGAATAGCCTTTAACGGATCGATATCATTGATGATACATTCGTAAATACTGTCTTTAATGTTTCGGGGATCAAAGCCAATGCCTGATGTTGAATTGGCTTGAGGATCAGCATCTACCAAGAGAGTTCTGTATTCTAATACGGCTAAACTCGCCGCCAGGTTTATAGATGAAGTTGTTTTACCAACACCACCTTTTTGATTTGCTAATGCAATAATTTTGCTCATCTATCTTTCCGAAATTTACTTAACGTTTACTTGGGCGTTACTTGTTTATGCGTCTTAATTGACAAAAAGTGCTATTTTTGCCTAGTTTACGGCCTTTTTCTCAATCAGCTAAGATACAAACTATATGGCAATTTTAGCAACAAGGGCTTTTGGGTTTTACACATCTTATTAACAATTACGCATGATTACAATTATAGCTGCCACCAACAGACCCAATAGCAATACGTTAAAAGTTGCTAATTATTACCAGCAACAACTAAATCTGAAGGGAGTTAATTCTAATGTATTCAGTTTAATGCATTTACCAGTAGATGTCCTTAATACGGATATGTTTGGCAAAAGATCGGAAGATTTCCAGAAGATACAGGACCTAATCTCCGAAACTGACAAGTTTATTTTTGTAATGCCAGAATATAATGGAAGTTTCCCGGGAGTATTGAAAGTATTAATCGATGCCTGCAATTTCCCTGAAAGCTTCTACAACAAGAAGGCCGCTTTGGTTGGTATTTCTTCAGGCAAATATGGCAATATCAGAGGGGTTGACCATTTTACTGGGGTTTGCCACTACATTCACCTGAATGTTCTGCCGTTAAGAATTCATATCCCCAACATCAAGCAGGAATTAGATGGCGAGGGAAACCTGATCCAAGAAGATACCATCAAATTCACTCATGAACAGATGGATAAATTTATCAACTTTTAACAACTATTGATCCTACTTTTCTAGGGCATAAACTGCAAAAGATGCCAGCCAGTGGTCGCCGCCATAGTTGCCTGCAAAAACAAGCGGCAAAGCATTAGATAAAAATTTATCAGCCGTTAGCTCAAAATGCTTTTTTAATTTATGGCTTGCGGGTAAATCTTTGGCGATCCCTTTCATACACCATGCCCTGGTGAAGGACAGCCCCACCAGGTGTACGCCCTGATAGTCGTTAATATCGCTGATAACTGGCAAATCGCTAATTCGGTCAATACTATTTTTCTCGTAAAAGCGATTAAACCAATGCACAAAGTCTGCATTTAATAGCACCCTACGCATCAAGTCGGCAATTTCTAAGCTTGGCGAAAAGAAATCAGAACCATCTGGTTCTAAATAAGCCGGGGTTTTTGCGTTGTCTAAGTAGAATGCCTTAGCTTTTTCCTTTATCTGCTCTTCGAAGGAAGTATCTTTCATTGTGCTTGCCCAGTCTAATGCAAATACCAAACCGAAAGCGGTATTCGGATGTACCCCTGTTCGGTTAGGATAGGTTTGTTTTGGAAGATAGGCTTTCCATAACTTTAAGATCTGTGCTGTTAATGGTTGTAAAGCCTGGTGCCATCTTTTGGCATTTGGGTTATCCCAAGTATAAAGCTCTTGGTCCAGTTTAAGCAGCCATGCCCAACCGTAGGTCCGTTCATAAGTATTAGCAACCTCGTATTTAGTAAAATAATTGGCTTCGGCTTGCATTTTTTCGGGAGAAAAAGTTTTATTAAGCTGATCAATTATCTCACGCTCATTTGTTAGCCCAGGAATGGTTTTGAGCAGGCGGACCAGCATCCAATGCCCGTGAACAGCGCTATGCCAATCTAAACAGCCATAAAATGCAGGATGCAATTCACTGGGCAGTAATCGTCCATCCACCGCGGTATTGGCAACATGCGAAGTCTTATTAGGAAATTCTTGAACGATACAGCCAAGTGGCATTTTAGAAAGCTTTACCGCAATCTCCGGTGTAAGCTTTGGCGCTTGTGCAAGCAAACCCTGGCTAAGCAGCACTAATATAAATACCGAAACAAACTTCTTTATTATCATATGTTTAAAGATCAAATATTGAATAAAAGGCTTACACGTTCTAAGCTCCAAATCTAATCCATTTATCACCCTCGTGACCGAAAATAAAGGAACCGGGATGCAGCATTTCGGCCAGATCTTCAACCAAAGCAACCGCATTCTCTGCAGTTCTTTCGCGGGTTATATCATCATTCAATAAAATAATTCGGTTATTATTTACTGCCTGCCAATCGGGGTTTAAAACAGCAGGCACTTCCCTCATCAAATCAGTTAACGTTTTACCAGGCTCATAGTAGATAATAAAAACAGCACTCATGATATCCGATTCAACCATTCCACCAGCCAGTGAAATCTCCTCGTTAAGATTGTAGCTTACATTATTGTTCACATTCAATAAAGCAACAGGTACTTTATCCATAAATTTAATCTTATGCGTAACAATATCCAGGCGTTCTTGCAAATCCTCTACATTTGTAGCTTCAGCTGAGATAAATAAATCGTTTAAAAAAGACATCTGCATTAAATTTATTAATTTGTGCAAAAATAACAATCCTTATTGCATGCAAGCTTCATTTAGAGATAAATTTTGGATTTTTTGTATCATTCTTTTGGCTTCCTGCAAGGGAGTTACTGATGACGGCAACAAAAAAACCTTCAATATCAATTTAGATCAGGGTTTAACTTCAATGGATCCGGCCTTTGCCCGTAACCAGAACGCAATTTGGATGACTAACCAGATTTTTAACGGACTGCTACAGGTTGATTCAAATTTACAGGCGGTTGCCTGCATCGCGAAGAAATGGCAGGTATCTTCAGACGCACTAACATACACTTTCAACCTTCGCAATGACGTTTATTTCCACGATGACCCCATTTTCGAAAATGGCAAGGGCAGGAAAGTGGTAGCCAGTGATTTCGCCTATAGTTTTTACAGGCTAATTGATCCGAAAGTTGCCTCCTCTGGTGGGTGGATCTTTAGCGATAAAGTGAAAGACGAGCATAGTTTCATCGTACTAAATGACTCTACCTTTCAAATTAAGCTTGCTAAACCCTTCCCCCCTTTCCTCAATCTCCTGACAACACAATATTGCTCTGTTGTACCGAAAGAAGTTGTTGAGCACTATGGAAAAGATTTTAGAAGTCACCCTGTTGGTACTGGTCCTTTTAAGTTTAAGTACTGGAAAGAAGGTGAGATCTTGGTATTACTTAAAAATGAAAACTATTGGGAACAGGATAAGGATGGTACAAAATTGCCGTATCTGGATGCGGTGAAAGCAACATTTATTACCGACAAGCAGAGTGGCTTTATGAGTTTTTTGAAGAAAGACTTGGATTTTTATTATAATGTAGATGGAAGCTACCGCGATGATATTTTGACCAAAAGCGGTAAGATGGTTTCTAAGTATAAATCGAAATTTAAGTTGACCAAAAGCCCCTATTTGTGCACCGAATATGTAGGTATTTTGGTAGATACGAATTTAGCATTGGTAAAAAAATCGCCACTAAAAATAAAGAAAATCCGACAGGCAATTAATTACGCCATTGATAGAGATAAGCTGATTAGGTATTTGAGAAATGGAATAGGGATTGCAGCCACTTCTGGTTTTGTGCCCAAGGGCATGCCTGGGTTCGATAGTGTGGCTGTTCGTGGCTACGCATACAACCCTAAGTTATCAGAAAAGCTACTTGTAGAGGCAGGTTACCCACAGGGTAAAGGTTTACCAGAAATTACTTTGAATACAACCACCACCTACAAAGACTTGATAGAGTTTATCCAGGGAGAGCTTACGAATATCGGTATTAAGGTAAAAATTGATGTAAGCCCAAGTGCCAGTCTGAGAGATTTAATGTCGAAAAACAGCGTAAATTTTTTCCGTGGATCATGGCTTGCCGATTATGCAGATGGAGAAAACTTTCTTTCGATGTTTTATTCGAAAAACAAAGTACCCAACGGACCAAATTACTTTGCATTTTACAACAAGGAATTTGACCGGCTTTTTGAGCAAAGTTATTACGAAACTGACAGTGAAAAACGCTTTCAGCTGTATCGAAAAATGGATCAGATGGTAATGGATTATTCCCCAGTTGTACCACTCTTTTATGATCAATCTGTTGTGATGCTACAAAATAATATTAGCGGCTATAATTTTAATGCTTTAAGCTTAATGATCTTAAAGGAAATTAAGAAAAGCTAGTTCTTCATCAATTTTCTTTTTAAAAAATCTGCAGTAGCTTCACTTACCTTTACGGCATTAGAAAATTTCATCCAGTGGTGCGTATCATCTGGAATCGCTAAAAATTCAAAGTCGAACTTTTTATCTTCAAATCGTTTGGCCAAGTCAACGGTCTGGTTAAATGCTACATTTCGATCATCGTCTGCATGGATAAGTAATGTTGGCGAGGTCCAAGTTTTAAGATAATAAATAGGAGATGAAGTTTCAGCAATATGGGCGGCCAATTCGGCATCGGGTGCCTTTGCGTCTGGTACGGAACTGAAGCGGTTATTTACACCATGAATATCTACGCCTGCAGCAAATAATTTGGAATTCCTTCCAAGAGCCAATGCTGTTAAATAGCCACCATAGGAGCCGCCATAGATTCCAATCCTATTTCGATCGATATTTGGCTGAGAGGCCAACCATTCTCCTGCGGCTTTAACATCCAGGTATTCAGAAGCCCCCTGTGCCCCGGCTTTTAAAGGTTTATGAAAATCGTAGCCATAACCAAGCCCCAACCGATAATTTACAGACAAAACGGTGAAGCCCATGCTTACCAGATATTGATTCAAGGCATAATCGATGGAATAGTAGTCCATGGTACTCCAGCCCAGGTACATTTGCCTTTGTGGGCCACCATGTACATACACAATTGCCGGGCTATTTTTAGTCTTTTTTAGCGGTTCGAATAGCTGACCATAAACCTGCTGTCCATCTGCGGCTTTAAAACGAACATGTTTAGGGGCAACAAGCTGTTCCATCGGAAATTCCTTTGGCATCAGTGTTTCTCCTATTAGCTTTATGGTCTTTGAAGCTATTTTTGCCGGTAGTAATGGGCGTTGGGCAGTAGCGCTCAAGCAAAATAGATCATTATCATTATTTGCCATAACCGGAAAAGCTTCGATTCCATTGCCACTAGTTAGCGCCTGCATGTTTCCATTGTCAACAGCTACTTTGTAAATATGTCTTCGGTCTACATCTGCTAAATCCTTGCCCGCATTTGCTGCAAAAATTAATGTTTTTTTATCGTTACTCAGTTTAATATTCTCTACTGCGAAATTGCCGGGGGTGAGCAACATACGTTTAGACCCGTCGCTATCCATGGCATATAAGTGTGGCCATCCGTCTTCATAAGAAGTAAAAATAATTTTACCATTTGCCCACGCCAAGTTTGCGCCCCCCTCAATAGAAGGATACGATCCTCGCAGGGTTTCAGGTGCCTTCCAGATTTGCTTGCCCATGCCAGAGGCTACATTTACCGTCAAAATTGCCCAGGGCTGATGTTTCTTAGCGAGAATTGAATCGGCTTCGCCACCACTACCTTGCATACGAACGAAAGCAATCTCTTCATTATCCGGAGACCATACCGGAGCACTATCTTTAGAAAATGCAGGCATTAGCCATTGAATTGGCGTTACCTGATCAGAATAAATTCCAATGTATGAGTGGTCTGTTCGGTTACAAACAAAAGCTATTTTTTTTCCATCTGGTGAATACTTATATGCTGAATTTATGCCTTTTGCGTAGAATAGGTTTTTAGCGGTCGATGAACCGTCAATGGGCACCGATTTAATTTGTCCTGAGGTAGCAAAAATCACTGTTTTACTATCAGGCGAAATAACTGGTTGGTCTCCTTCGCCCAAAGCAATCATTTCCCCACCGATATAAGGTTGTGCAAACACTTGCATTTTAGGGGCTACTGGCGAAGAGTTAGCATTTACAGGTCCGCCGTCTCTACCGCCATGATCTCCTCCCCTCACAAAAACTACCCACTTTCCATCGGCAGAAATAGATAAACTGGTGAGTTCCTGGCCATCATCATCACTAAAACTAGTAACCTTTTTTGCTGAATAATCTGGAGCTTCGGCAACATAAATATTTCTTTTACCTTGCTCATTACAAGCCCAGGCAATTTTCCCATCAGTTGGGGATGCTACCAATTGAGTTGGAAAAGGATAACTTAAAACTGACTTTATTGAAAATGATTGCCCAATAGCCGGGCTTAGTGATGAGAACAACAAAAATATAAATAGCGCCTTTTTCATTGCTTAAGTTTGCAAGTTAATCTGAAAAAAGCCCTTACCATAAATTTGGAAAGGGCTGTTAGGTAATTGGTTAATTGCGGGTTATTGATCCCACCACAACTTGGTAGTTCTTGGTACTTCAGCAGGAACGTTCGACCCATTTTTACTTCTCTCTCCTTGCGGATAATCATTTCTACGAATAAAATCTGGTAATGTAGCGTTCACCGGAAGTGTAAAGTCTTTGTATTTATAATCGTAGCGACGGGCATCATTCCAAGCTTCGGGATTTAGATATGTGGCTACATACTTTTCTTTAAAAATAAGGTCTTTGGTAAGAGCCGTAGCGCCAACTGATACACGTGGGTCTGCAAGGTAAGCAGCTTTGTCTGCAGCAGCAACCTGAAATTTATCCATATTAGCAGAGATGGCTGCTAAATAGGCATTATAAGAACGGGTTTTATCTGTTGCGAATGCAGCTTCGGCCTCTATAAATTTCATCTCCGCATAGGTTGCTATAAAAATTGGAGAAGTTGGGGCGGTCCAGGTAGAATTTACGGATATATAAGATTCATCTTTAACGGTGTTAGCGCCAGGAAGCCTGTTTCCGGCCCCATTAACTGTTCCTATATAAACATTATTGATGGTTTTATCTGTTATTTTAGCAATTCTAGGATCAAGAAGCCCGTAAGTAGTTCCATTTAAATGATCAATCAATTGTTCGGAAAGCCAGCCACCTAATGATTGAGATGCATTACTGATTGCCACACTTGCCCAAAAGTTTCTAATGCTGAAAGTAGCCATTTGAGCATCTTCAGCATTTGATGCAAAGGAGTTGCTAACTGCCGTTAAAACATTGGCTGGGTTGTAAGTGCTTGTTTTGCTCACCTTATTTAGCAAACGTGCTTTTAAGGCATAGGCAAATTTTAGCCAGTTTGCCCGTTCGTTGGCACCAGTTGTTCCGTAAATTAAATCGCTGGTTGCAGCAAGTTTAACTGTAGCATTGGTTTTTGAAAGTTCAACAATTGCTTCATCTACCAGCGCCATAGTTTGGTTATACACTTCTTGGGCAGAATCGTACTTTGGAAAAAAAACGGAGGTATTAAATGCTTCAGAAAATGGTGCAGCGCCCCATAAATCATTCACCATAATTAAGTTATAGGCTATAAGTACATCGGCAACGCCTTTGTATTCACTCGAGCCTTGAGTAACTGCCATTTTTTTCATTTCATTAGCATCGGCCATGGCGAAATACAGGGCATCCCAGGTTCCACTGAAATCAATAGACTGATAAGTATCGCCAGCTCCCGCAGCAGCTGGATTTGCAGTGTATTGAACGTACGGAACTATTGTGCTTGCAACATTATAGTTATTAACGCCTGCTTTACTCGTAGAGGTAGCGAGTAATGAAGCCAACGTGGGCGTAGTTACCTGGTTTGGGTTTTTCGCAACGTCATCAAAATAACTGTCTTTACAACTTTGAAAAGTTACGCTTGCCATCAACGCTGACAACATGGTATATTTTAAAATCTTTTTCATCATCATCAAATTAAAAACCAACGTTTAGTGAAAACAAAATTGTGCGGGCTGTAGGATAGGTAAATCCAGCAGACCCGTCATTATTACTGCCTGCATCATACGAACTTGATTCTGGATCTACACCGTAATATTTTGTCCAAAGCCACAGGTTATTTCCCGTAACTGCAACCGAGGCGGATCTGATGGCCTTTTTAGGCAACCAGTTTGTTGGCAAGGCATAGCTTAAACTTGCAGAGCGCAAGCGTACCCAAGAAGCATCTGTTACAAACGGTTCTGACACGTTTCTATAAAACCTACGGTAATATCCTTCACCATAATCAACTCCGTCTGGACCAAAACGTTGACCTAGCCAAACTTGTTTGGTATTTGGTGTACCGTTGGCAAGGAAACCCTCGAAAGTTTTGAATGACCGCCTATCGGCAGTGTAATCAGGCAAACCAAAAGCCGAATAAAAATCTTCTAACCAGTTGTATTTCTCAAACCCTAGACGGGCATCGAATAGCACATTCAGACTAAATCTTTTATAACTGAAATTATTGCTCATTCCAACCACATAATCTGGCTGCGAATTACCTAAAATTCTTTGTGTACCACCCGAAATACTCGGGAAACCATCTGCACTAATCAGAAGGGGCAAGTTTTTATCTAAGAAATTAGGATCTAGCGGCTGACCACCTGTGTATCGATTAAAAAATGAGCCATAGATATTGCCGAATGATTCACCCTGAACCAACTTCATCGTTACCCCAGCATTTCCATAACCCCTTGCTGCACCGTAGATAATATCTGTTGGCAGGTAGAGAATTTTATTCCTGTTAGCAGATACATTCAAATTAACCCCCCATTTAAAATCCTTATTGTCAATCGGCTTCGCATTTATCACTAGCTCAACACCTCGGTTACGGATGTTTCCAGCATTTATTGAAGTGGTAACGTATCCGGTAGCCGATGTAATTTGAGCCTGGATAATCTGATCTTTACTTAATGAGTAGTAATAAGTAAAATCAAACCCTAAACGGCCCTTGAAGAAAGACATCTCCAAGCCAGTTTCATAAGTATTGGTAAATTCTGGGCGAAGGTTTGGGTTACCGAGGTTAGAAGCCAACGTTAAACCAGTTGTTCCGGTAGGCAAACCTCCATAGGTTCCAAATCCAGAGGAAGTTCCTGCGTAAGTTGGTGCATCTTTACCGAGTTTAGCATAGGATAATCTCAATTTAGCCTGGCTAATTACTTCGGGAAGTTTAAATTGATCTGAAAAAACATAGCTAATACTTGCTGATGGATAAAAGAAAGAACGGTTTTCTTTAGATAAAGTAGAAGTGATATCGTTTCTCCCTGTCAACGTTAAAAACAGGTAGTTTTTATAATCGAAGGTTGCCTCTCCAAAATAACCTACCAGTCTTTTTTGAATGATGGATTGAGACACTGAAACAACTTTCGAGTTAGCTAAATTAAAAAAGTTATAAATACTTAGCTGACTACCCAGGGTACCAATGTTTTTTGTTCTGCCATCGTAAGTTTCTTGCCCCAATCTTAATGTTGCATTCAGGTCTGGAAATATTTTACTAGTTAGCGTCGCAATAAAAGTTCCGTTTAAGCTCCTAAACTTTGAATTGTATTCACCATAGAATCCCTGGTCATTATCATAAACCTGTTCCCCTGCAATGCCCATTGGGCCAGGTGCAGTTCTTACCCTGTTATCGTTGTAAGTATCTAATCCAAATCTATAAGAAAAATTTAACCACTTGGTGGGTTCGTAGGTTAGTGCCGCACCGCCAATAAAGCGATTAACATCGCCTTTTAATTGATTGGTTAATGTTCCCCAGATTGGGTTGTTGGTTCCAATATACTTTTGCGTCCCATTTTCATTTATGTAATCGGCAACATCATAACGCGGCGACCAATATGCCAAACTTTCTCCAAATCTATCGGCACTGTAGGTGTAGCCACCCGAATTGCTAAAGTTCATGTTTACTGAAGCCTTTAACTTTGGGCTAATGGTAACATCTGTATTCAACCTTGCCGCTAAGTTTTTGTAATCGGTATTTGGCATCATACCTTTCTGATAAAACTGCGAAACCGAAGAGAAAAATTTTACGACCTCACTGCCGCCAGCAACAGACACCGAATTCTTAACCTGCTGGCCAGTTCCAAAGGCACGATCGTAGTTATCATAAAGTTGATCTGGATGAGTTGGATCTAGTAACTTAGCTTCGGCAATGGTTGGTCCCCAGGCTGGTCCGATTCCACTAGGTGGGTTTGCATAAACCCCTAAAACCCCTTGTGTATATTCTGTTTGTACGGCAGGCTTTTTTAAAACCTCATCTACTCCAAAACTACTGCTAAAGTTGATGTTTAAGCCACCTGCTTTACCTTTCTTGGTTGTTATTACTACCACACCATTAACACCTCTTAATCCATACAAGGCGGTTGCAGCACCACCTTTTAAAATGTTAATAGTTTCAATATCCTCTGGATTAATGTCTGAAGCTCGGTTACTAACTCCTCTGGCACCATACGCAGTTCCGCCAGGATTAGCACCCAATGTAGATGTTGAGTTGTCAATCTGTACACCATCAATTACATAAAGCGGATCGCTTGGGATGCTCGGGTCAATTGAGTTTACCCCACGAATTCTTATATTAGCACCCTGACCCGGACCACCACCCATGCTGGAAATTGTTGCGCCGGCAACTTTCCCTTGAAGTGCATTGATTAAGTTGGGTTGCTTATTAAAATTTAAATCCTCGCTATTTACCTGTTGGGCAGCATAACCAAGCGATCTTGCCTGCCTGTTAATGCCCAATCCGGTAGAGACGGTGACCTCTTCCAGCTGTTGAGAATCAGTAATCAGATTTACGCTCAACGTGGTTCTGTTCCCAACGATAATTTCTTGTGTTTTGTATCCAATTAAACTCACAACTAAAATTGAATTGGATGAAGGAACCTGGAGAGAAAAGTTACCATTCCCATCGGTCGAGGCTCCGGTATTTGTACCTTTTAATTTAATCGTTGCCCCTGGTAATGGACCTCCGTCATCTGAAGTGATTCTTCCTGTTATAGTCTTTACCTGAGCCACTACAGAAAGCCCGGTTAAAACACACAGAAAAAAGAGTAATGTAAAAATTTTTCTCATATCTCTATCGTTTAGGTTAAGGAATTAGTTTACTGCAATATATGCTTTTTACCCATAAAATCTTGTAGTAACACTCAAACTTTAAGATAGAAAAAGCACAAAGCTGAAATTTATCTGGTTAAAATCATGGAAAAATCTACACAAAGCTGCATTATCGTGATAAATACGGGAATTATTATCCTTAAAAAAAACAATGTCACGAAATGGCTACAGTTTTTGACTATATCTTTGGGTTTATTAACAAAAAAAGCCTTCAATGTGAACTGAAGGCTTTCATATAAACTATTTTGAACGGTTCTTATTGCTGCATTCCCCCCATGCCTCCACTACCACCTTGTTGCTGGTCTTGTTTAATATCGTCGTTCTTAATTTTGCTCTTCTCTGTAAATTTTAATTTACCAAAGCTGTAGCTAAAGTTAATTCCGAACGAGCGAAGCGGATAGTAGATATTTGCACTTTGGAAAACATTTCCTTGTGCTGTAACTGAATTGTTTTCTGTTTTTATATGCAAGTTCTTTGTGAACGGGTTTAGCGTATTTAAACCAATACTTCCTTTTTTCTTGAGAATTTCCTTTTTGATGGATGCGCCATAAAAATACAAGGCATCGGTTTTACCCTGGTAGGTTCTTCGTGGCGAAGTAGCTACACCGAAGAGCTCGAAGTTATATCCTTTACCGAAGCCATAAGCTGAGCGACCGAATAAACTGTAATTTAAAAAGGTGCCAGTACTAATATCTGTTGAGCTGTTAGTTACTTCATAGGTGTTTGCTGCAAGGTTGCTCATTAAGGTCCATTTTGGTTTTGGGTTATAAGATCCAAAAATATTCAAGCCATAAGTGGTAGACGTACCTACATTGATATAAGACGACAGCACTTTGTTAACGCCATTTTCTCTCAAGGGCGATATTGAACTTTCTATAATACCAGTTGTTGAACGATAAAAAACAGAGGCATTTATAACAGATCCTTTAATAAAGGTAGAATAACCTAATTCTAAATTATTGCTTAATTCTGGTGCCAATTGCGGGTTACCCTGAAGAATGTTAAACTGATCACTCTCATTTCTAAAAGGATTTAAAAAGTTTTCTGAAGGGCGTTGAACACGTCTATTATAGCTGAATTTCAGGGTTGCACCTTTTTTTAATGTTTGTGATAAGATTACGCTTGGAAACAAGTTAAAGTAATCGTTTTTTTCCAATCCGCTTGTAGAAGTGTTAAAAGAGATCGCTGTATACTCGGCCCTAACACCACCTTTGAATTTTATTTTTTTGGTGATGTCAAAACTTAGTACGCCGTAAGCAGCAGCCACATCCTGGCTGTAATCGAAGTCTCTTTCAGAAGCACCAAACTGGCTTTTTACATTGCGCAAAATACCTTTAGCTCCAATTTCTAGAATGGTATTCTTAGAAAATGGATAGGTGTAATCGGTTTGGCCAGTGTATTCGTTATTTTTTGCTGTGTTACTGCTTTGGGTTAAAACACCCGTAGCGGCGCCAGCAGGCGTAAGGAAGTTGCTGAAACTTGTAGGCGTTCTGCCAGTAGACACTTGTGCCGAAACGCTAAACTCTTCTCCTTCTTTTTTGCTGGTCTTTTTGTAATCCACGTTCCAATCCATATTGTTACGGGTCATATCCATATTGCTTACGTTGATAGCAGGCAAACCGTTAATTATATAGTTGCCAGAACCAGGGCCGCCATTTGAGAATCTGTTGAACTTTACGTTAGTACTAATGTTGTTGTATGCATTAAAATCGTAGTCTAAGCCTAAGCTACCATTTAAACCATTTCTGCTCCACTTGGATACACCAGACTGTATTACGCTATTGGTGCCGCCAGTATTCAAAACGGTATTTGTTACGAATGATGTTTCTGAATCTTGCGCATACGCATAATTGCTGCCGATGGCGGTATTCACACTTAATCGACCAGTTTTTGCAGTTAAGTTAAAAGCACCATTGTTTTGACGTGTACCAGCAGATGCGTTAATGCTTCCACTTACGCCTTGCGCATTAGATTTTTTAGTAATGATATTGATAATACCTCCAGAACCCTCAGCATCATATTTAGCAGACGGGCTGGTAATCACTTCCACGCTTTTAATTTGCTCTGCAGGAATCATTTTCAATGCATCAGAAACACTGGCGGCCATGGTGCCTGATGGTTTCCCATTAATTAAAACCCTTACCGCTGCACCACGTAGTTGTACATCACCATTCTGATCTACGGAAAGCATGGGCACTTTACGCATTACATCAGTTGCATCGCCACCGGCATTGGTTCCATCAGCTTCTGCATTGTAAACCATCCTATCTACTTTATTTTCGATTATGGCTTTTGTTCCCTGCACCTGCACATCAGCCAGATTGTTTTGTGTTGATGAAATGTAGAGCGTTCCTAGATTTTGATCTGGCTTTTCTGGTGTGGTAGTTATGCTTACAGATTTAGTTTTATAACCCATAAATCCAATCATTAATTTGTATGAATTCGGAGCCACATTCTGTAAAGTGAACTTTCCTTTTGGGTCGGTAACGCCACCATTTACCGATTTGTTGTCTTTAATGTTGATTAATGATATCGTTGCGTAATCAATAGGTTGCTTACTTGCAGAATCTAAAATTGTAGCTGTAATTCGACCGAAAACAGTTGGTTTTTTCGCACCCCCCCCAAAAGCGCCAGTAGGAAATTGAGCATTGGCGTTGATGAACGTACCTAGAAGGAGGACCGAGAGTAAAATTTGTTTCATGTTAATTTGTTAGTCTTTGGTTATTAGTCTGCGCAAATTGCAATTTGTTACATTGCAGTAAGATAGATTTTTCTGGCAGACCCGTTAATTTAGTGCGCAAAGGTGCGATTTTTTATCGTAAATAATAAACGATCAGTTAAGTTGTTTAGGGCACATGGGGTGTACCTTAAAAAACCTGTTCAAAAAAAAAGATGATAAGATTCATCTTATCATCCAATTAGTAGATGTTTTAATGTTAAGTAAAATTAAGCTTGAGCACTACGCCTTTACCTGTTCGTATTATTTGGACGGGTATATACCATTTGCATTACATTGATATTTCTCATTGCAAAAGCCGCTTCACAGTAATTTAGATAGTAATTCCACTTTCTTATAAAAGTCTCATCGAAACCCAATGCTTTTACTTGGTCGAGATGCTTATTAAACGCAACGAACCAAAGATGTAAAGTTTTGGCATAGTCAAGTCCCATATCTTTTAAATCTACCATGGTTAAATCGCCTGTGTTATTAACGGCGTTATTTATTGCAGCTACTGATGGCAGAAGTGACCCTGGGAAAATGTGTTTCTGAATCCAGTCTACCCCGTTCCGCAATTGATCGTACCTGCTATCTGGCGAAGTAATCACTTGAAATGCAAAAATCCCATCGGGTTTAAGGAGCGACTGACATTTCTTAAAATAAGTTTCCAAATATTGATGCCCCACTGCTTCCAGCATTTCTATCGAAACAATTTTATCGAACTTTCCATCAATATTGCGGTAATCCTGGATAATAATGGAAACACGATCATTCAGCCCCTCTGCAGTTACCCGCTCTTGAGCTAGCTTTTGCTGCTCCTTAGATATGGTAACTGAAGTAACTTTACAACCGTAATTTTTTGCCAGAAAAATAGCGTTTCCACCCCAACCACTTCCTATTTCAAGCACATGATCTGTTGGTTTTACCTTCAACTGTCTGGCAAGTCTATCGTACTTGGCATATTGCGATTCTTCTAAGCTTACGGTATCATCTGTAAAATAACCACTAGAATAAGTCATGGTTTTATCCAGGAAAGTCGCAAAAAAGTCGTTATTCAAATCGTAATGTTCGGCAATATTTTTCTGAGACCCGGCTAGTGTATTTGCCCTGCGTACATGCGTTAACTTGTTTGTAAATTTCAATAAATTTAAAGCCAACGATTTTACCCGGCTTCCAGTTACCGATGGGGCATTATCAATATTTAACAATACCCATTTAATTACATTAGTAATGTTGGTGGTGTCCCATAGTCGACTGGTATACCCCTCCCCAAAGCCAATGTCTCCATATAAAGCAATTGATTTAAAAAAATCGGGATGATTGACTTGAATGTTTGCCGAAATATTGATTTCGCCATTACCGAAAGTTAAACTCTCACCATTTGGCAAGGTTAATTCCAATTTCCCCAGTGTCATTTTTGAGAGTGCATTTAGCACAACCCTTTCGAAGAAACTGGAATGTGTTTTAGTGGCGACAAGCGTACTCATAATCTTTAATTCTATTTTGTTTGTGGTTTATACGGTTTATATACGTTGCGTTGTAGCTCAGGGTTTTTAGCTTTTGGATGAAAAGGTAGTTTTTTTAACCATAATCTGAAAGCTTGCCAATGAATCATTCCCATAACCTGTAAGGGAATAAGGGGAATGGATAAAAAACTTTTGATTAATGCTGCATCGCTGATCAACTTTCTATCCCCTTTTAAAGTGCTTGTAAAAAACTTATTGCCACTTTTATCAATATCATCAATCCTGATATCGAGTTTTTGCTGAGGAATTTTTAAATGGAAATCAAACTTGTCGTCATGATCAATAAACGGAGATACATAAAAATATTTAGTTGTAACTTTTTCGAAGGTTTCTCCGTAAAGCGCATCTTTTCCAAAGAAAAAAAGTTTCATTTCCCGGTAAGTGTTGCTTATCTCTGCCACACAACACACTGGCTGATCTTGCTGATCAAAACAAAAATAAAAAGAAACGGGATTGAAATTATAGCCCAATACGTTAAGATTCGTAAGCAACTTAATTCTCAGGTTAGCCCCATCAACACCATTTTCTTTCAAGTAAATTTCCAAGTGTTGCCGAACATTCTTTGTTTGGTTGGGATGATCTTTTGGTAGCTGCAAGTGTTCAGCATCACGAAAAGAAAACAGGTTAAACCTATTCCTGCTAAACCAACGAAGCCTTTTCGCCAAATCATCAATCTCATCCAAATCAATATAAAACATATACACGTTATACCAGAAAGAATGCTTTTTTGGTGCTAAGCGGTGATGCATTACTTTGGCGGTATATATGGCTGATTGATCGGGCATTGTGCTAACAATTTATAAAATATTTTTATCCTTAGGCAGATGAAAACGAAATGGATAAGTTAGAGCCCTTTGCATAGATCGACAGCACTTTTATAAGCATCTTCATGGAAGCCATATTTGAAATAACTGCCACAAAAATACACTGGGCCATTTTGATTAAGCGCTTGCAACCGATCTTGCGCCTGCATAGCAGGTACATCAAACAAAGGATGATGGTAATCTATTTCCTTGATAATTTTGGCTGGGTTTAAACTTGCTGTGGGATTAATAGACACGAAGTAGTTTGTTTTTTTAGAAACACCCTGTAAACTATTCATCCAATAAATGGTACTTGGCAACAATTTTTCTCCTTGCTTTTCTACGCGATAATTCCAGCTGCTCCAGGCCAATTTAGCTTTTGGCATTTGGTTTTCATCAGTATGCACAACTGCTTTATTAAGCTGGTATTTAAATTTAGAGAGCAGCTCAATCTCCAAATCGCTTTTATCAGTTAGCATTTCAAAAGTTTGGTCGGCATGGCTGGCCATAATTACTTTATCAAATTCGAGTATTTCTCCTGAGGCGTTTTTTACTGCAACTTTGCCATTTTCCAATCGGGTAACGGAAACGATTTTATTATTTATTTTAATTCGATCTCTAAAAGGGGCAATCAATTTTTCGCGGTAAGCCTGACTACCATTTTGCAGCGTAAACCATTGATGTTGGGTATCTAAACCCAAAAACCCATGGTTTTTAAAGAACCTAATTAAGGTAACAGCAGGGAAATCTAAAATTTGTTCCATCGGCGCACTCCATACCGCAGCACTCATAGGAACCAAATATTGCCAGAGCATTTCATCGCTGTATTTAAATTCTTTGAAGAATTCGCCAACGGTATAATGCTGATAAGCAGGCTCATCTAATATTTTTACACTTTCTTTGTTAAAACGATTAATTTGCATCAACATCTTTAAGTAAGAAAGATTAAAAAGGTTTTTGCGCTGTGCGAAAAGATGGTTCAAGCTAGAGCCACTATATTCCAGTTGCTTAGGCAAAAACTGCACACTAAAAGACATATCTGTTTTCATCACAGGCGCCTCAATCTCGGCAAACATTTCCGTCAAGTTTGGATAGGTTTGGTAATTAAAAACCATAAAGCCACTATCCAGGTAAATGGGCTCTCCATCTTCTTGCAAAGTAACGGTGTTAGTATGGCCTCCAACATAATTATCCTGTTCAAAAAGGGTTATATCATACTTATTCTGCAGTTTGTGGGCGCAGCCCATACCCGCTATTCCAGAACCAATAATGGCAAGCTTTTGCATTTCTTTTATTTCAGATATGTTTAATTTATGAACCTGCTATTATCCTTGTGTTGTTTTTTCGAACAAGTAATGGCACACCATCCATTCATTACCGTCATTGTAATTAAATAATTCTGCGCAAGACATGTAAAATAAACGCCAGTACACCCACCATTTCACAGCCTGATCTTTACCGTATGTTTTTTCAAAAATAGGCATGATTTCCTTTTTGTGTTTATCCATATTGCTTAACCATGCTTCTGATGTTTTGCCATAGTTAGTGCCATTTACAACCCAATGCTTTTGGATCTTTAAATCATCATTAAAGTAAAAAAACAAATGGTTGGAAGGCATAATACCACCGGTAAAAAAGTATTTGCTCATCCAATCTGTTTCATCAATTACCTCAAACTTGTAGGCCAGGGTTTTGTGAGTAAAAATATGCACAAATAATTTTCCATCGGGCTTTAAGAAACCGGCAACCTTATTTAAAAGAAACTTATAATTGCGCATGTGCTCGAACATCTCTACAGATACAATCCGATCAAAGCTATCGGCAATGGTAAACGTATTCATATCTGCGGTAAGCACCGTAAGATTTTGTAGGCCACGCTCTTTGGCCGTATTATCAATATAAACCTTTTGTGTTGCCGAGTTAGACACCACAGTAATATTGCTTTCAGGGAATTTGGCTGCCATGTACAGCGATAGCGACCCCCAGCCACAACCCAGCTCCAACACGTTTTGGCCATCTTCTAGTTCGGCTCGCTTACAGGTTAAGGCAAGCATATCATCTTCGGATTTATCTATATCCTTAACTCCCTTTTCCCAATAGCCACTGCTATATTTCAAGTTTTTACCGAGGCAAAATTTAAAAAATTCAGTTGGTAGCTCGTAATGTTGCTCATTGGCTTCTGCGGTGTTTACCGCAATGGGCGACTCCCTAAGCTCGTTTACCAAATGCATAAACTTTTGCTGTTGCAGTTCTTCATCGCCAAGGCTTTCATCATCTAAACGTTGCTTACATAATTTTCTAATGCCCATTCGCAACGCTGCATCTGGCAATTTGTCGTTTTCTAAAAGTTTATCGTACCACATAATTAAGGTAGAGGGTTGTATATTAAAAGTTAAATGCCTGGCTTTTTCTTAAACCATGGTATAAATGCACTTGTTGTTTGCTGGTATTTTTTGTAGGCTATTGGCTTACTGCGCAAGTTTTGTTCTTCGTTATTGGGTACACCTGTTACCTTAGTAAGCAAATACAAAATTATTGCCGGACTTACGATTGCCAGAACACCCCATGGAGAAGACAACGCAAAAATAAAATACGCCATCCAAGTTAACCATTCGAAGAAGTAGTTGGGGTGCCTGCTGTAATACCACAAACCGGTATCGCAAACCTTTCCCTTATTTGCCGGGTCTTTTTTAAAAGCGGCCAATTGTCTATCAGACACCATTTCTCCTACAAAAGCAACAAGCCAAATGGTTAGGCCAAAATATTCAGCTAAATCTATTACGGGCGAGGGGTTGGCGCAAATAATAAAGAATGGTAAGGCGAGCAATACATTAGAAATTGCCTGGAACTGAAAAAAAACGAAGAAATTTCGGTCTGCTTTTATGCCCCACTCTTTCCTTAACTGTTGGTAGCGCCCTTCTTCTTCCTCTAAATGGCCAATAACCCGTTGCCATAAATGTAATCCTAAACGCAGCTCGGCGATTAGAAATATCCCACAAATTAAAAGCTTTCTTAAGGCAAAACCATCCGATAGGAAAAAAGTAATAACCGTTATAACAGGAAAGTTTAATGCCCAAAATACATCGACAACACCTGCATTATTAATGCGTTTGGCCCAAAGCCAAACCAAGGCCATAATACTACAACAGGCAATCAGGCAAATGAGGGCTATAAAAAATAAATGTGCGTAATCCATTTGTTTGGTTAAGGTTCTGGATAATTCAATTGACCCTAAGATTAACCTCAGCCAAAAAATTATCTTTTTAACAGTAGTTCTGCAATCCCTTCACCATCTTTTAGTTTAAATAAGTAAACCAAAACGTAGGCTAATGTTGCAATACTTCCTAAACATACGAACAAAATTGCGATAGAGATTTTAAGAATAATGCTTTTTTCTTTATAGAACATCCATACAGATATGATGAATATATTGGCGTAAAAATCCCATAGCGTTGCCCGCATCCATGGTATGGAACCTAAAAAATCCCATTGCTCAAATAAATTACTCTCTAGCGAAGTAGCAATTACTTTGTAGCACATAAAAACAAAAAGGGCAGAGAAAACAACTCTTAGAAAATTGATCATGGCGTTACTTATATTTATTTGGAAAGCAAATTCCTGTGTTTATCGGTCACGAAAGTCCCGCCATCCGCTTTATTCCCGCACCAGGCCGGAATGCCCGCTCCTGTCGGGTTTATTATACAAAATCGCTGCACGTAATCTAGGAAGAATATCCCTTACAACATGCAACAGCTAGCCGCAAATATTTGTAAGGAAGCTACAATGCTAAGCTAAAATATAAAGATTTCAGAAACATTTCGCCATGTAGGTGTGCTAAACCTTTCTGATCTTGATAATTTTCATCCAATGCAAAACTTTCATCACAGGGTAAGTAGGGTCAAACTCCCACCATTTGCTTGCGAAATTAGGGCTGTTGGGTTTTTTATGGTGATTGTTCTGAAACAGCTCGCCCATCAACAGGAAATCCCAAGGCAAAGAGTTTTTACTATGGTCTTCATTGTCGTGATTGGAATAGCCATATTTGTGTCCACACCAATTCACGATTGCGCCATGTAATGGACCCATTAAAAAATGGATTGGCAAAAGCAAAAACATCCACCAATAGTTGGCAAACATGATATAAAAACCAATATAAAACAAACCGCAACCAATTCTCCACAACCACGAGTCGCCAATTCTATCAATTATTGGCCATTCCGGATAATTTCCCTGAAAAGCTGGCTCTGGTTGTATCTTAAAATGAAGGTAATTCATGTACATGTTTTTGGTTGCAATCATCATCCCGAAAACATCCTTAAAAAAATGTGGCGAGTGCGGATCTTTAGCCGTATCGCTATATGCATGGTGCATCCTGTGCAAAATTGCGTAAGCACGTGGATTTAAAAAAGAAGACCCTTGCGAAACCAGTAGCACTAAGTAGAAAAACTTTTCCCAAAAAGGCTCCATCTTAAACATTTTGTGAGAAGAGTATCGATGCAGGAAAAAGGTTTGACTAAATAAAGATAAAAACCAGTGGCAAAGGAAGAAAATGAAAATAATCATGTATAATGTGTATGCTCTATAAACGGATTTTAATGCCTTTTAGTTTTTTTTATAGGCTTCCGTAAGCTTGGTACATTTAGAAATAGATACCAAGAAAATGTAAAAAAGGCACGAGACCAGCGTCTTTCATGCCTTTTTTTAAAAAAATTGAATGTAATTATCTACCGAAATCGTCTTGAACTCTTACAATATCGCTTTCATCAGATGGATTTGAAGCGTCGGTATGTTGCCAAATCTCTGCAACAACACCCCAGTCTTCTAAACCGATAAGGCGATGGCGCTCTCCCTGTTGTAATTTAATTTGATCTTTAGGACCATAACTTTTCAATTCGCCCTCTTCATCAGTTTCGCTGGTTTTAATACCAACTGTACCACTTACTACCTGCCATATTTCTGCCCTGCGGTGGTGGTACTGCCAAGATAAACGGGTATTTGGTGCAACAATTAAAATTTTCGGACTTAACTTACCGCCAATTTTCAAGCTTTCTACGTCGAGGCCATCAAAATAAGTATCGGCAAATTGCTGTGCCTGTGCTTCATCTAGCACAAAGAAGCCACCCCAAGGGCGAGTTTCATCGCGGTTAACAACGTTAAAACCCTCTATTTTTAAGCGTTGTGCAACCGTATCGAATATTTCGTTTTTGTCAGTTTCCATAATTGTTGTAAAAATAATGCTTTGAAATTAAAAAACGCCATCTGCGATATTTTTTTTCAACTTCGCCATCGAGAGATCAACCTAAAAGAAATTGCGCTTCCAAATCACAAAGCCAACCGTGCCAACAAATTTTACAAGCAATACAAGGGCATAGCTAAAAGTAACAATACTGAAAGGTTATAATTAGCAGACAGTAAAGGACAGTTGAATTTCTAAATTTGTTTATTTTGAGCCCTTATATATTCAACATCAAACATCAAACATCAAACATCTTCATCCAGCTCGGCGCTGTGATGAAGCGTTTGATCGTATTTACACAACACAATGACCATAACCAAATTAAATCCACTTGCTTACCTCTTCAGTTTCATGTTATTTTTTGTCGGATTCCAACGCGTAAAGGCAATTGAAATTGTGAAGTTAGAATGCGAACATCTAGTAAATCCGTTAGGCATTGATAATCCAAATCCACGTTTATCATGGATGATGAAAGATAGTAGACAGGGTGCCGTGCAACTTGCTTACCGAATTATTGTTGGTACAGATTCTTTGCAATTAAAAAGTAAAATGAATGTGCAATGGGATACCAATAAAATAAACTCTGGAAATAGTTTGGTTACCTACAAAGGCCGGGCTTTAATGCCTTTTACCAAATATTTTTGGCGTGTAGAGGTTTTGGATAAAGCTAGCAAGGTCATCAGCTCCGGTATTGCAAGTTTTGAAACGGGTATGATGGCGGTTGAAAACTGGAAAGGAACATGGATTAGCGATGGAAGAGATATTAATACACGCCCTGCGCCATACTTCAGAAAAGTTTTTGAGCCACTAAAACAAATACAATCTGCAAGGGCTTACATTGTGGCTTCAGGATTGTACGAGCTTTATCTAAATGGGGAAAAAGTTGGCGACCATCGATTGGATCCCATGTACACTCGTTTCGACAGGAGAAATTTATACGTGACTTACGATGTAACTAAAAATCTGCAGCAAGGTAAAAATGCTGTTGGTGTTATTTTAGGAAACGGATGGTATAACCACCAAGCCATGGCAGTTTGGAATTTCGACAAAGCGCCGTGGCGAGCAAGACCTGCTTTTTGCATGGATTTGAAAATTACCTACATGGATGGAACAGCCGAAACCATTACTTCTGGAAGTGACTGGAAAACAAGCTTTGGCGCAATCATATCTAACAATATTTACACCGGAGAACATTACGATGCCAGGTTAGCGCAAAAAGGCTGGAACAAGGCCAATTTCGACGATACAAAATGGCGTGGTGTAAGTTTGAGGGCTGCACCGTCCAAAAATATCGTATCGCAAACCATGTACCCTATTCGGAATGTTGAAGAAATTAAAGCAAAAAGTCTGCGGAAATTTAACGACACCACCTACTTATATGATTTGGGCAGAAATATAGCCGGTGTAAGCAGCATAAAAGTTTCTGGGGCAAAAGGAACCATCATTAGGTTAAAACACGCAGAGCGATTAGCTGCAAATGGCCGTGCAGATTTATCAAACATTGATGTTTATTACCGGCCAAAAGATGGTAACGATCCTTTTCAGACTGATATTTTTATCTTGAATGGCGAGGGAGAAGAAGAATTTATGCCTTTATTTAATTATAAGGGGTTTCAGTATGTAGAAATTACCTCAAGCGAACCCATCAACTTAAAAGAAGCAAGCCTAACAGCTTATTTTATGCATAGCGATGTACCTTCTACTGGCAAAATATCATCGTCAAATCCGTTGATTGATAAAATATGGTGGGCCACCAATAATTCATACCTAAGTAATTTATATGGTTTCCCAACAGATTGCCCGCAGCGGGAGAAAAATGGATGGACAGGTGATGGCCATTTCGCAATAGAAACAGGGTTATACAATTTTGATGCATTAACTGTTTACGAAAAGTGGCTGGGCGATCATCGCGATGAGCAGCAACCAAATGGTGTTCTTCCAGATATCATACCAACCGGTGGCTGGGGATATGGCACCGCAAATGGTACCGACTGGACAAGTACGATCGCCATTATCCCCTGGAATATTTATATGTTCTACGGAGATCCAAAAGCCTTGGCTGATAATTACAAAAACATAAAACGATATGTGGATTATGTAAACAATATCAGTAAAGATGGATTAACTACGTTCGGAAGAGGCGATTGGGTTCCCGTAAAATCCACGTCGAATTTGGAATACACTTCTTCAATCTATTTCTATGTTGATGCTGATATCTTAGCCAAAACTGCTAAACTATTCAATAATCAGAACGATTATTTGGTCTATAGTGCTTTGGCAAAGAAAATTAAAGGCGCCATAAATGCGAAGTATTTCGATGCTGATAAAGTTACCTACGGTTCTGGTGTTCAAACTGAGTTAAGTATGGCTTTGCAATGGAATATTGTAGATGAGCAGTATCGGTTAAAATTAGCCGAAAATCTGGCTAAGCGTGTTGCAGCAGATGGCATGCATATTGATGTTGGCGTTTTAGGCGCTAAGGCAGTTTTAAATGCCCTTAGCAACAACGGGCAGGCAGAAACGGCATATAAACTGGCTGCCCAGGATACTTACCCAGGTTGGGGTTGGTGGATTGCAAATGGAGCAACTACACTCCATGAAAACTGGG
This sequence comes from Pedobacter sandarakinus, assembly GCF_026240095.1. GTDB lineage: Bacteria > Bacteroidota > Bacteroidia > Sphingobacteriales > Sphingobacteriaceae > Pedobacter > Pedobacter sandarakinus. The sequence continues at coordinate 179,473 of NZ_JAPIVG010000001.1, forward strand.
ATATGCAGGCAACCAGAGATATCTCTGATAACCACATGATGTTTGGAGAAATAGGTGGCTGGTTTTTTAAGGGAATAGGAGGGATAAAAATAGATGAAAAACAACCAGGATTTAAAAACATCTTGTTACAACCGCATTTTGTTGAGGGGTTAGACCATTTTAGCGCCAGTCATGAAAGTCCGTACGGCACAATATTATCTGAGTGGAAGAAGAATGCCAAAGGCATTACTTACAATATTCAAATTCCTGCAAACTCAACTTCCAGTTTGGAAATTCCGACCACTGCAAGACAGAAAATTTATTTAAATGGAAGAGTGGTCAATAATAAACAAGAACTAGTTGCCGGGAGGTATATTTTCGAGATCAGGTAGTTTAGCTAAACAGCATGCCGTGATACACTTGTTCACGACATCACTTCCTTTTTGATGTGATGGTTAAGCCACCTTTTGTAATTTATTAAGAATGCTAATCTATTGGGTAAAGGAGAAAGTGAAATGCATTGTTACGAAAGGATGAATAGTAGCAATTTGGGCCTATTCGGAGACTGGAAATTTCATTGGACGAACCTACATCCACCAACAACGTTGTGCCCTTTATGGTGGCTCAATAATCTATTTTCCAAAAAAAAGGGCTATTGGGAAGGTTTGACTACACTATTATGGGCTTTCATTTTTCTTAATGGCCCGTTATAATATATATACGGGAGCCATAACAAAGCCCTTAAAACTTAATTTAAGGGCTTTAAGAAAGGGTGGAGAATATCGGATTCGAACCGATCACCTCTTCACTGCCAGCGAAGCGCTCTAGCCAAATGAGCTAATCCCCCTTGGGCAGCAAAAATAACAATAACTTTATTTATTGCAAGCGATATTGGCTTTATATTTTAAAAAAACTTTTCATCCTTCAAACATTAATATTTAACCTTAAATGCCGATAATGCTAAGGCGCAGGTGATGCTTAATGCAGAAGACAATGGATGGCGAAAAAAAAGAAAAATAATAAATACGGTAACCATCAACAACAATAGAAACATTAGTGCTTTAAAAGTAGAACCCATATAGCACATCGCCAAAATGGTAAACAAACAACTGGTACATACAACTGCGAGTAAAAGCATCTTCGAAATTAAGTACAACCCATTAAGTTTGAGTTAACAACTAATTAAGAATCAGTTTTTTTGATTTAGGAGTAGTTGATATGCATCTACAAACTGGGCAACGTGTAACCCATCCATCAAAGCATGATTAACGTGAACTGATACCGTCATAATTTTTCTGTCGTTTTCCGTTCTTAACTTCCCGAAAGAAAGTTTCGGACAGCTATCTTTAAACTTCAAATTTCGTGCATGTGACAAAGACTTAAAATTTAACCAAGGCAAGGCCGAGTAGTGGATTACATTATCTCCAGAAGCGGATGCGATAAGTCCACTACTATTCCGCACCTTTTCTATTTCGAGTAGTGCGGCAGTGTTAAAATCTCTAAAGTCACTATAAAAATCGATGTAGCCGAATCCAAATGTTCCGTTTGCCCGATTAATAGTAGCCGATGCATGTATTTCATCGTATTTCCACACTTCACCTTCTATAATTCGGTAGCGGAAATTTTCGATTTGATTGGCTGCTAAAAGTGATTTGTGTAGATAGAGCAGAAAAAACGAGACTTGGTTTGCCTTTGCCTGGAAATAGGTTTCGGTACAATCTACATCAACAGTAATACCAAAAAATGGTTCATCGAAAGTATTAAAAAAATGGAAATGCTCCTTTCTTGCCCAATTATTTACATCTATCTTTTCTTTCATCTATTTAGTTTTATTAAAACTTCTAATAAACTTCTCACTTCGTAAAAGTTCGTATGTTCTACCGTGTGGTCTACGTGTTCGTGCACCCAGGTAGTATGGTAAGGCACGTGAACGGCATTACCGCCAATAGCCAGTACTGGTAAGACGTCTGACTTCAATGAATTTCCAATCATCAGAAATTCTTCCGGTTGGCAATCTAAGTGTTTCAATAACTTCTGGTAATCTGTCTCTTGTTTATCACTCATAATTTCAATATGGTGGAAGTAATGATCGAGACCAGATTTACTTAATTTACGCTGTTGATCTAATAAATCGCCTTTGGTAGCAACCACTAGTTTGTAATTTGGTTTAAGCGCTCTCAATACCTCCTCTACCCCATCCAAAATTTCGACCGGCTTATTTAGCATCTCCTGCCCAAGTTGGATGGTTCTGCTAATTACCGCTGGATTAATTTTCCCATCGGTTACCCGCAAAACGGTTTCGATCATGCTAAGTATAAAACCTTTAATACCATAGCCATACAATGGTAAATTGTTAATCTCGGTTTCGTAAAGTGCAGCAACGATACTGTTGTGCGGCATAAAATCCTCTAAAAGTGCGGCGAATTGTTGCTCTGTTTCTCTGAAGTAAGGTTCGTTTACCCAAAGTGTATCATCAGCATCGAACGCTATTACCGTAATTTGATTGTTCATTGTTTTGCTTACTTTTAATGCCACAAAGGTAGATTTAACAAACCACCTAATAAAGGACATTTGTCTGTACCGAAAATTATGTTGCGCACCAATCTCGAGTTTTTACACTTCATAGAAAAATATATCACGGAGCATGAAGCCGGAAAAATCAGCATAAAACACCTGGCTCCAAAAACCCGCTTTATCAACCAGGGAGAAAAAATCAGGGATATTTTCATCATCAAAGAAGGGATTACAAAATGTTTTATTTCTGAAGAAAATGGTAAAGATTTTATTATAGAGTTTTTAGGGAAAGGCGAGGTAGTGGGCGAGTTAGAAGCTTTAAAAGATATTAGCTGTCTGTGCAATGTAGAAAGCATCAGCGATGTAACAGTCTATGCGGTACCCAAAGATCTCTTTCTTCAATTAATTGCAGAAAACAATCATTTCACCAATATTTTACTCCAGGAACTTTCTACAAGAATTATTCAAACAAGCTCACGGGCATCCTTCCAGCAGTCGTATACCTTAGCGTTTGGCCTACCTAAATTACTTCAGCTTCAGCAAGAGGCAAACTTCGAAATTTCTAAAGAAGACATGGCGGCTTATTTAGGAATTAGTATTAGGAGTTTCAATAGAACATTGAAGCTGCTAATGGAGAAGAAAGGCAAGCATTAGGCTAAAAATTTCATATAACTTAAAATCAATAAGTTAATATTTCTATCCCAAATTTAATACTAAAAGGGGCATTGGTGGTACAATCTTTGCCAACATTTTTTTTAAAAAATTGTAACGTTTATAGCGCTTTTCTCGTTTAGAATAAAACACAATTTTTAAGTATCTGGAATAATCAATCTCTCATTATGCAACACACAACAAACAGACATTACAAATTAATAATTCGACCTTTTAGCAAGATTGGCGGATTAGTCATTTAGGGAAAAAACCTAACCCCTGATGAAATAACTGGCGTAGCCCGCTATGTGCCATATTATTAATTTAAAGCCTTAAAAAAATGAATGCCTTTATCAATATTTACAGCAATTCTTTAGCCGATACGCTAATTCCTAAACTTTTAGAACGTTTAAACGAACACGAAGCAATTTTAAACATTAACCAATCTTTTTCATTTAAAAATTCAAGCGGAAATCTTTCCATAAGCTTTAAGTGGGATAAGCCAACTTTAGCAATATTTAACAACAACAACCTTACTGTAAACTTTAGCACCAACACCAGGCCTTTTGATCTTAAAGAATACAAAAAGAAACTTCTTAAAGACCGAATCGTTAGCAAACCTTTCTTTAGCAGGTTTTTCGGAAAAAAGAAAAAATACGTTACAAAGGTTGCAAAGCTAAGTTCAGCAATAGAGGAACAATTACAAGCTTATAATCAGGTGTTTAGCATCAAATATCATCCAGGCGATCTTTTTGAGAGTCATTTTGCAAGGTTAGTCGGATCAATTGTTACCGAGCTTTCATCGGGAATGTGCCATTTCGCTCACGAAGATATTTGGTACAATAAGGCTAACGCAGTTGCAGAATGCCTCGTTCAGCTCTATACCCTAGAAGAACTCCCAAACCATATTAATAAAAAACCTATCGCTGTTGCAAGCTGATAGTAATTTACAGCAACGGATAAGTGCAGCGTTAACTGGCACCTAACCGTTGCAAGTTTCTTCCAATCGGTTTAGTTTCTTCCTAAACATTGTTACTCATTGGTTTGTTAACATGGCATGGCTGAAATTCTCATCATCAACGGAAGCGCAAGGCTAAATGGTGATACCCAAAAGTTTATCAATAAAATAACCGAAGGTATAGCGTTTGATCAACTTAACCTGCTTGAACATTTCTTAGCGCCCTATAATTACGAGAGCGTATATCCTTCCGAAGACCAGTTTAATTTTTTCGCCAAAGAGATACTTTACCACAAGCATATCGTATTGGCTACACCCGTATATTGGTACGCTATGAGCAGCCGGATGAAAACCTTTTTTGATAGATTGACTGATTGGGTTACCTTTAATAAGGAAGTTGGCCATAGCCTTAAAACTAAAACGGTTAAATTAATGGCAGTTGGTACAGACGGAGAGCTCCCTGACGGATTTATCACCCCATTTAGCATGACGGCCAATTACCTGCAGATGCATTTTGATGGCTATCAATATTTTAATGTATCAATTGAGCCAAATGCAGAGGAGATGCACACAATAAGAGAATCTTTTTTTAGTTTTACAAAAGTGTAGCTTTGTTACACCAATATATTTTGACCCTAATTTGAAAAAAAATGAATGTACAAGATGTTTTTAAGAATAATGAACAATGGATAACTAATAAGCTATCTATTAACCCGGATTATTTTACTGATTTAGCAAAAGGACAAACTCCAGAATTTTTATACATCGGTTGCTCTGATAGCCGGGTTACTGCTGAAGATTTAATGGGCATACAGCCTGGGCAAGCTTTTGTTCATAGAAATATTGCCAACCTGGTTAATAATGTAGACTTAAATGTGATGACTGTATTAAATTATGCGGTTCGCCATCTAAAAGTTAGCCACGTGGTGGTTTGTGGACATTACAACTGTGGCGGTGTAAAGGCAGCCATGCAGCCGGCTGATATGGGTATTTTAAATCCCTGGTTAAGAAATATTAGAGATGTATATCGCATTCATAGAGATGAACTCAATGCAATACAAGATGAAGACAAACGTTATGATAGACTGGTTGAATTAAATGTACAAGAGCAATGCGTTAATCTGCTAAAAACTGCAGCCGTTCAAGAGGCAGTAACGCAGCGAGGGCTTACCGTACAAGGCTGGGTTTTCGATATCAGAACTGGAAAATTAATTGATCTTAAAATAGATTTTGATAACATTTTAAAAGACATTAAAGAAATCTATAACCTTTACTAACTTTGCTGTTAGCGTTTTGATGGGTACAGCAGCTTACCCATCAAAATGCCAGCTAGTTGATTTATCTTCCCATCCAACCGCCATCTACGGTTAAGATGGTACCATGAACGTAGTCGCTTGCGGCCGATGCCAAAAATAAAGTTGGTCCTTTAAAATCTTCAGGCTTTCCCCACCTTCCGGCTGGGATACGGGCCAGTATCGCATTACTCCTATCCTCATCTTCTCTTAGTGCAGTCGTATTATCGGTAGCTATATAACCTGGTGCAATAGCATTTACATTAACACCTTTTGAAGCCCACTCATTGGCAAAAGCTTTAGTTAGTGATGCGATAGCGCCCTTACTGGCAGCATAGCCTGGTACGGTAATCCCTCCTTGAAAGGAAAGCAACGATGCTGTAAAAATTACCTTTCCACTTCCTCTTGCAATCATCTCTCTGCCAATTTCACGGGTTAGAATGAATGGAGCGGTTTGGTTTACTGCAATTACCTCATCCCACATATCATCTGGGTGCTCTGCAATAGGCTTACGTAAAATGGTTCCTGCATTATTCACCAAAATATCAATAACAGGATGATCGGCTTTCACTGTTGACACAAAGTTTAAAGTTGACTTGCGATTGCTAAAGTCGCATTGGTAGGCGTAAAATTTCCTTCCTAAGGCAATTACTTCTTTTCCAATTTTGCTATTCTCGAGTTCCAGACTAGCTGAAACCCCTATAATATCGGCACCTGCTTCTGCTAATGCTAAGGCCATAGCCATCCCAATTCCTCTTTTACATCCGGTAACTAAGGCTACCTTCCCTGTTAAATCAAATAGTTTTGTTAACATCTGCTTTTATTTAAATCATAGGATTGAAATGCATTTAACATCTAATCCCCGCTTTAATTCTAAATTATTTTAAATCAATTATTGCACAGTGGTCCATATCTCCATAATCCAGGTTCTCGCCAGCCATACCCCAAATAAAAGTATAATTACTGGTTCCTGCTCCTGAATGGATAGACCAGTTTGGAGATATTACAGCCTGATCATTTTGCATCCAAACGTGCCGGGTTTCTTGGGGCTGACCCATAAAATGACAGACGCTTTGACCCTTTGGTACTTCAAAATAAAAATAAGCTTCCATTCTCCTATCGTGTGTGTGTGCTGGCATGGTATTCCAAACACTACCAGATTTTAGCTCCGTCATCCCCATCTGCAGCTGGCAAGTGGGCAATACGCTATTTACCAGAAGCTTGTTAATGATACGATGATTTGCAGTTGCTGGAGTTCCCAGCTCTACAATTTCCGCCTCTGCTTTGCTTACTTTTTTTGTTGGGTAAGCCTGATGGGCAGGTGCTGAGTTGATGTATAATTTTGCAGGCATGCTTCCATCTGCAGATGCAAGAAAAACTTCTTTGGTACCTCTTCCAATATACAATGCTTCCTTATAATCAAGTTCAAAGCGAACGCCATCCGCATCAATAATGGCTTTTCCACCTACGTTGATTAATCCCATTTCCCTACGTTCGAGGAAATAGTTTGCCTTTAGAGCATCTGGGTTAGGCAATTCTAGTTTTCCATCAACAGGCATGGCCCCACCAACAATATAACGATCAAAATGAGATAAAGTCAAATTTACTTGATTGGGTTCAAACAGATTCTCTATTAAAAAATTGGCACGCAGCGATGCGGTATCCATTTGTTTAACTTCTGCGGGGCTTTGGGCGTAACGGCTCTCGAATTTATTCATTGGTTAAAATTTTGATTGAGGTAGCGAATGGTATAAAATCTTCTCAAACGCAAATATATTTATACTTAGCTTATTATCAGCCTAAATCTAATTTGGTTTGAAATAAATATGATTACAATTTAGCCATGCAGATCGAGGCAAGCTGACGCTCGTTCAATAAGACGTTAACAATTGCAGTAGCGCTTTAAACACAACACCAGCTCATTTTAGAAAGAAGCAGAAATTTCAATAGCGAAGAAATGGAAGATGCTGGGACTGAAAGTATTCAAAACAATTTTGCTTAAACCATACTTTTATTCATATGAAACTATTGAAAGCAATAATAGCCGGTTTTGCGGGAGCTACTGTATTAAACATCCTGCACGAAGGTGTTCGCAGATTTAATCCCGATGCACCGAGGGTCGACCTTCTTGGCGAAGAAGCCCTGAGTCGCTCATTAAATAGCCTCAACATCAATCCGCCACAGGGCGATAATTTATATGCAGCTACCCTGGTTGGCGATTTGCTTAGCAACACCATATATTACAGCGCCATAGGAATGGGCGGCAGAAAAAACATACTGCTAAAAGGTGCAGTAGCTGGGCTAACAGCCGGCATTGGCGCCGTAAAATTGCCAGAAAAAATGGGTTTAGACGATAAGCCGGTTACCAAAACAACTACCACTAAGATATTAACCGTTACCTGGTATCTTGTTGGTGGCATAGCTACTGCTTTAGTTTTTGATAGGATAAGCAAGAAGTAAAATGAAGTCTTCTGTTTATTTAATTAAGTTTCATCTCTGCATTATTTTATCGATTGTTTGTCTTTTATCGGCTTGCAAAACAGGTTCTGTGAATTTATTTAAAGCTGCAACACCGCATGAGCAATATCAACGGAAACTGATCAATGCAGGTTTAGACCAAACAGCAATGGGAAGCCAGTGGATAAAATCTGCCGCAGAAAGCTTCACCAAGGCCATCGAAATAAAAATCCCATACCAGGAAACAGGCTACTTTGCCGCAGACAAAATAACAGCTGCAACATTCAAGTTCGATGCTACAAAAGGTGAAAAGCTTAAACTGGCACTCACAAAAAAGCCAGTAGGTGCAAGCCAGCTTTATTTAGAGCTGTATCAGCTTAAGGATGATGGTAGCTACAAAACAGTAGCATTTGCTGATACTTTAAATAGCCCGTTAGAATATGAAATTGGAGATACTGGTACATTCCTGATCAGGCTGCAACCCGAACTGCTCCAAAGCTTGCAGTACACGTTGGAAATCGCAACTGGTCCTTCTTTGGCCTTTCCTACAACATCAAAAAAAAGCAGTAGCATTAAAAGTTATTGGGGTGATGGAAGAGATAACAACGCCAGGAAACATGAAGGTGTGGATATTTTTGGCTCATTTAGAAGTCCGGTTTTGGCAAGTGCGCCAGGTACCGTAACTAGGGTAAATGAAAATAATCTTGGTGGCAAAGTGGTTTGGCTGAAACCGGACGGAAAAGACTACAACCTTTACTATGCCCATTTAGACGAGCAACTTGCAACGGCGGGAAAAATAGTTAAGATTGGCGATACCATTGGATTGATGGGGAATACAGGTAATGCAAAAACTACGCCCACGCATTTGCATTTCGGCATTTACACTTACGGTGGGGCCGTTAATCCTTTGCCGTTTATTAACCCGCTCGTTAAGAATCCTCCGAGCATAAACAGCTCAGTTGTTAATTTAAATAAAACGTTAAGAACCGCGAAAGTTGTAAATTTTTATGCAGCCCCATACCCTCAATCTGCTGTTTTGTCACGCTTAAAGCCAACAACCATTCTGCATATTGGTGCTGCAACCGGCAATTATTATAAAGCGGAGCTTCCAGATGGCAGTACTGGTTTTGTGCAAGGAAATCAACTTGATCAAGTTGAAAGGGCAATTAAAGTAATCAAAATTGAGCCTAAACAACAGTTAATGTATGACTTACCCAATACGCTAGCGGCAACCAAGAAAACGCTGCAATTGGGTGAAAGGGTAAATGTGCTTGGAAGTTTCGGCGATTTTGAATTAATTAGCGATGAATATTCGCAGGTAGGGTGGATTGTTAGGTAAATTTGAGATATGAAAATGTATCAACAAAGTATTTCTTTGAACGAAAAAACACGCGGATTTCATATCATTACCAACGAGGTAGAAAATGCCATTCCAGACATTAGGACAATGGAAATGGGCATTTGCCAGGTTTTTATCCAACATACCTCGGCATCTCTAACCATCAACGAAAATGCAGACCCAACGGTAAGGACTGATTTCGAAATGTTTTTTAGCAAGACGGTTATCGAAAACGATCCTGCTTATAAACATGATTATGAAGGTGCCGATGATATGCCTGCACATTTGAAAGCATCGTTGCTAGGAAGTGCTGTTACAATCCCCGTTAGAAATGGCCGACTGGCGCTGGGTACCTGGCAAGGTATATACCTGTGCGAACATCGCAATTATGGCGGACGAAGAAAACTGATCATTACCGCCTGGGGGCAATAGAAAGCTTAAATTTCATCATTGAGATGGAAAAGTTATTTTTCTTCTTCCTTCTTCACCTGCTCAAGAATTTCGGGATGGTTGTCTTGTATTGATTTATTACCAGATTCTACCTCTACTTCTTTCATCGTAACTGCGTAATGTGCAGGATAAATTTCTGATCCGTAAGCGATGGCGTATGCCTTGGTAAATTCTGCCCCAAAATATAAGATAATAGAAGAATAGTAGGTCCAAAGTAAAACAACTACCAATGATCCAGTTGCGCCATAGGTGCCTCCCACATCACTTTGACCGATATAAACTGAAATTGCGAACTTACCTATCATAAATAGCACGGCAGTTACGACTGCGCCTGCCATTACATCTCTCCACTTAATAATTGCATCTGGCAAAACTTTAAAAATTACGGCAAATATTAGGGAAATGACAGCCAGGGTTACTACCTGGTTTACCACGTAAAATATGTAGAAGGAAACATCTTCGAAGCGAGCTTGTAGCTTCTGGCTAAACGTATCGAGTACCGACGTTACCGCCAAAGACACCAAAAGCACAAAGCCTAAACTTATGATTACCGAAAAAGATAAAAAGCGGTTTTGCAATAACTTCACCCAGCCTCTTTTTGGCTTAGGTTTAATCCCCCAAATGGTATTGATGGAGTCTTGAATATCTCCAAAAATCGTAGTGGAACCAATAAGCAAAGTAACAATACCGATAATTAATGCAATGGTGCCTTTACCATCCAGATATGCATTCTTAATTAATTCCTGCAAAGATGCAGCAGAATCTCTTCCCAGGAAACCTTCGAGTTGCGCATAAACCTTTCCCTCGGCAATTTCTCTTCCTAAAAAAATCCCACACAAAGAAATGATAACCACCAATAAGGGCGCCATTGAAAATACGGTATAATAAGCAAGCGAGCCACTTAATTTGGTAACCTTATGATCTCCAAAGCCAGTAAAGGCTGCTTTTAACACGCCCCAAATTCCTTTAAGTGTAATTTTATTCTTCGCCATAATATCAGTAGTTTAAGGTTTTAAGTTATGGGTTGTAAGTAATACTTACTGTTGATAACTTATTACATATCACTCAAAATAGAGAGGTATATGTTATTTAAACCTGCTATGACAAGAATTGTTTAAACTTTATTAATCGGGGATGAGGCTTGCTGGTTAACCGGAATGGAGAAGGAAAAGGTTGAACCTGCCCCTTTTACCGATTTTAGCCAGATGTTTCCATCTAGGCGTTTTACGATCTCAGATGAGATATGCAGCCCCAATCCTAAGCCTGGAAACGTGTGTTCGTGGTTTCCACTAACGCGATAGAATCGATTGAAAACCTGGCCTGTTAAATCTTCACTGATGCCGATTCCAAAATCCTGAACACTAACATGCACTTCGTTGTTAAGGGCTCTGGAACAAATTTTAACTTCATTTGCATTAGGGGAATATTTAACGGCGTTAGTAAGCAAGTTTGTAATAACCTGGCTAATGCGATCCCGGTCGGCCGTAACCATCCCCTTAAAATTCAAATCAGTTCTGATGATGTGCTTAATTGTAGTATGTTGAACATCTTCAACCACTTCCCGAACCAAGTCATCAAAATCAAACTCGGTATTATTGAATTGTAACTTTCCTGCATTTATTTTAGTTACATCGAGCAAGTCGTTTATCAAGCTGGTAAGGCGATCAATTTGTTTGTTCATCCTACTCAACATTTCGGCACTATTAAAATCGCCAGAACGCTTAAACATCGATTCCATTACCTGTGCATAAGCCTTTAAGCTTGTCACAGGCGTTTTCAGTTCGTGGCTGGCAATACCCAAAAAGATATCTTTTTGCTTTTCAAGCTCTTTCTGGTCGTGCACATCTGTATTGGTGCCATACCATTTAACAATTTCGCCTTCTTGATCTTTAAATGGAATGGCTCGCACTAAAAACCACCGGTATTCCCCAAACCTGTCTAAACAGCGGAATTCAGTTTCGTAAGGCATCCCGGTCTCTAAAGCTTTTTGCCAGCTGCTTATGGTTTGCTGCAAATCGTCTGGATGGAGGCTTTCTAGCCATCTGCTACCCCAGCTATCTTGTGGCGTTCTGCCCGTTTGATCGAACCACCGCTGATTCACGTAATCTACCTCCCCATTAGGTTTGCTTGACCATACTACAGGTGGGACACTATTTGCCAGGAAACTTAACTCCTCTACGGCGTGTTGCAATGCAGCATTTTTATCTGCCAGAACTTTCCTAATGTTAAGTTCTGGCCGCAAATCTCTGGCAATTGCTGCAATAGCTACAGGATTTCGGGTAAATTCTTCCCTTATCATGTAGAATTGCTTATGAATCGGGATTATTTCTTGAGTTGTCTGATGAACCAATTCAAGGTATCCCGACCACTTACCCTCGGCAAATAATACCGGGAAGATTTCCGATTTGATTTTCTCATTTGAAGCCGCACTATGGTAATTAAATAGGGTGAGTGCTGAGATCTGGGTATGATCGATACCAAGAAGCTTTATTCCGGATGGATTAATGTATAGCGTGTTCCCCTTAATATCGCAGTAGTTGCAAAAATCTTCACTGCTGCCTACAATTGCGGCCAGTTTTTCCAAATCTGCCTTCACTTTCAATTCCGGACGCAAATCCCTGGCGGTGGCACCTCTTCCAATAATATCACCCGTTTCCGGATCTCTAATTAAAAGATAACTTACTAAGCAGGGAATTATTTCTTTCGTTTTATAATTCTGGAAGTAAATGGTTCCCTGCCATCCGTTAACTTCGTCTATTTTAGTAAGAATCTGGTGCTGCACCCGCTCCAACTCTCCTGGTGTATAAAAATCTTTCGCACTAAAAGTAGAAATATCTGTTTCTAGATCTACACCCAACAGTTTGCGGGCAGCGTTATTCATGTAAATCATTTCGCCTTCCATAGTAGCCACTGTCATATGGTCGGCATTATTATTTATCAGCGTAAGCAGCTCATGCTCTTTTCGTTTTCCCCTAATTTCATCTGTAATGTCTTGCGCTATTCCTGCAAAGCGATAAGCTACATTGTCGCTATTAAAATAAGCTTTCCCTTTGCAATGTAGCCACCTTATTAAGCCATTAGTTTTGCTAACGGTTCGATATCTAACATCATACTGTCCGGTATTCACTGGATTTATTGCATCAGAAACAGCCTTATTAACCATCTCTCGGTCGTTTGGATGAATGCGCAGCAATAATTCATCATACTGCACAACACAATCGTTACTAAAACCAAAAAGTTCTCTGCACTTTTCATCCCAGTTTATGGTGTTAGTTATGGGATCTAAATCCCAGGTGCCTATTTCTGCCGAATAGAGTGCAAAAGCTAACCTTTCTTTGGTTTCTGCAATTTGTTTCCTGGCTTCTACAAGCTCGGTAAGATGTGCTGCGGTATTTATAATGGCAACCACGTCACCACTGCTGTTTTTAAGTGGCTTGTAGGTGAAGGTGAAATAGAATCGCCTTAATTGGCCCCCGATCTGTAAGTCGGCTGGTGCTTCTTTGCTATAATAAGTTGTGCCTGTCTTATAAACGTTTGCCAAAATATCGGAAAATGGCTGACCTTCTAATTCTGGAAGCGCTGTTAATAACTTCTGACCGATTACCCCATTTGTTCTACCCCATAAATCCAGCATCGCTTCATTGGCTGCGCCGATAATCATCTCCTCTCCAACGTAAATGGCAGTTGGCATTGGCGATGCCTCAACCAACGATTGATATCCTTGCTGTTCAGAAAATAGCGCTAACATTTGATTTTAAGTTTACTAAAGATAGAAAATAACCATTCAATTGACAATAAAAACAAATGAAAAAGCCCCGATAAATCGAGGCTTCAAACTAACGTGTTTTAGCTTATTTCATTTTTATCCAGCTGGCAATGTCGGTTACCACCACTTCAGCAACATTTGCAGGAATTTGGTACTGGGCGGTTGTACCTTTTTCTGTCTGCACAGTTAATAAATGGTTAATTTCTGGGTAGAACTTAAGGGTTACATTTTTCTTTTTCGCCAAGGCAGCATTCCAAATATCAAAATCTGTTTTCGATACCTGAAAATCGTTACCTCCTTGCAAAACGTATACCCTGGTTTTTGCTAATGCCTTAGCTGCATTCACTTGGTTGTAGGCATTCAAATCGGCCCAGTATTTTGCTGGCAGGCCTAAAATAGTTGAATCTGGTTTGATGGTTTTGCCGAGCTGCGATATTCTGCTCGTGTTAATCTGCGTAATGGCATCCTCCAATTGCTTCTTATTGGCATCAGTAGTATCTTTTGATAGGCTGAACATATATTTGTTCTGATCGGTAATAATATCTGCAAGCTTTCTCGCTGGTGCCGCCGCTAAAATTATACCGGCGAGATCTGGTATTGATGTGGCAATTTTTGGAGCCAGCATGCCACCAAGGCTATGGCCAAGAACATATATACCTTTAGCATCAACACCAGGGATGGTTTTAGCCATTGCAACAGCCGCAAGAGCATCATCCATTACTTCCTCCTTAACCGTATATGCATTTGCAAACTCATTCGGATAAACGAGCGTTCTTTTGACATACCTGACAGAAGCTATACCTTTCGATGCCAAACCACCTGCCAAATCTTTAAAAGGCTTATTTGCGCCAACACTTTCATCCATATCTCCAGGCCCGGAACCGTGCACCAATACCACAATAGGAAAGTTTTTTACGTTCTTCGGCGTGGTAATCACAGCCGCCAACTGCCTCCCTGCAGGCCCTAGATAAACAGATTTTTCTTGGTATAGATTGGTATCAACATATGCAGGCTTTGCATAAACCGCAGCACTCCGGGTAGGAGCGAGAAAAATACCGACAATCTTTTGAGCCTTATTAAATCCTAAAATAAAGTTTTGTTGGCCATTCGCGAACTGACCTTCAACAGTTACCGCAAAGAATTCGCCTTGCGCTTTACTTTGTATTGCATCAAAAGACACAGGCTTTCCTAATTTGGTTTCCATATCAAACCAAAGCTTTTTTAAACTCTCTTCAGTGAGTTTGCTCTTAAGGGTATCATCAAATACGCCGTGGGCCTCGGCAAATTTTTCATCCTGTAACAATTTAAAAAAATCGTTAGCACCATTAAATAGTTGGATAACATTTTGAGAAAATGCGCTTGTGGTTAGGAGCAAGGCAACAACAATAAAGAGGATTTTTTTCATCTAAATCAAGAATTTTTACAATCAACCAAAGTTAACAATATTTACAAGCCAAAAGTGCTGGCAGTAACTAGATGATTAGTTTTAACTATTTTTAACATTTGATTGTATAACCACGCGGGAAACTTGCCATATTTTTCAAAAAAAAACGCTCGTGAACAATAATTTCATAGTTGAGCGTTTATGTTACTGAGAGCGTTAATTTAGATGACGGGGATACTGCCTTAATGGTGGAATCCCCGTTTCTTTTTTATCCTATCTTTAAAGCGAAAGAGGCATATTGTTTACATAGCTCTGTACGATTTTATAGTCGAGTTATAATTTTAATATTTCAGTTCATCTCCATTAACTGGATTTGAGTTAAAAGGCTGGTTAAAGGAGATCGTTCTTTTTGGCTTCAAAATCAGGTATGCACCCAAGGCGATCAAGCACATAGCGATACTAATTTTAGAAAATGCGAAATCGAACAAAGCGATGTCTCTAAATGTAAATATGCCACCAATAATGGTTAATGCAAGCCAGCGTCCACCTTCGAAATTTTTACGATAACCCAGCCATATACCAGCTCCAAACATAATGGTATGCCAGCTTAAAATCCAGTGCGGAATAGGTAAACCTGAATTCCTGAGTAAGAATACAGCACCGATAAATACAATTAAAATACCTAAACCAAATTGTTTATCTCCGTTAGTTTTGTTGATTAGATTTTCCATGATCATTTTGTTTTATATCCAAAAGTACCATGAAATGTATAGGCACAAAATACTCGTTCCCCAAACAACTTTATATTATCGGTGAACGCAATATTTATATCGGTTAACAATCTTCTAAATCAACAGCGTTAAACTATAGTCGGTGAATTACTCAAAAATAGTAAGGTTGTTCTGGTTGCTCATGATAATTTTATCGGTGAGCCCTACAAAAAGCCCATGCGCAAGCAAGCCATCAATATTGTTTAATTGGTTAGAAAGTGTCTTCGGGTTTTCAATAAAGCCAAAATCTACATCAACAATATAATTGCCGTTATCTGTAACATAAGCAAGTTGCTGTTCAAATCGTTGTACTGGCTTTGCATTCAGGCTTGTTATTTGACCGATAACATATTGAAACGCCGCCGGAATTACTTCAACGGGGAGGGTGAAAGCGCCCAATTGGCTTACTCTTTTGCTGGCATCAGTAACGATTATTCTATTTTTACTTAATGAAGCTAGGATCTTTTCTCTAAATAAAGCCCCGCCCCCACCTTTTATTAAATTTAAAGACTCGGTAAATTCATCCGCACCATCGATACTGACATCGATATGGGCCACTTCGCCCAGGTTTAATAATTCTATACCCAAAGATTTAGCCAGCCCTTCTGTGCGAATGGAACTCCCTACAGCCTTGATCGACAAGCCTTCTGAAACAAGTTTACCCAGCTCCTTTATGGCATAAGTTGCGGTAGATCCTGTGCCCAGTCCCACAATATCGCCATCTTTCACAAACTTCACCGCAGCTTTTGCCGCTGCTAACTTATCTGCATCTTGCTGGCTTTTATCCATCTGTAACTTCTTATTTTTTGTATCAAACAAAGATAGCCTAAATTCTAAAACGAAAAAAAATTCATCATGAGGCAATAATTAAGAATTACAGCGTTTATATAACTGAGAGCGTTAATTTAGATGACGGGGATACTGCAACTTGCGGGATCCCCGTTTCTTTTTTACCTCGTTTTTTATTTTATTGAACAATTTGTTATTCCCTTCTAAGAACCCACTTAGAACCTGCCAACTAGGCTGATACCATAAGTTTTAGGATTGCCAAGGTGGGCTGCACCAAAATCATACGCATAATCTACATAAGTTTCGTTAGCCAGGTTTCTTCCCCAAAAAAACAAATCGAACTTTTTAGCGGTTAAGCCAACCTTAGCATTATAAACGGAATAACCTTTCTGCTGTATTTGATTCGCCAAATCGAAAACCTGATTTCCGGTAAAAAACATTTCTCCCCGAGCTAACAAATTTACATGACTACTTTTATCAAGATCGTATGTATATTGGAAAGCCAACATGGATGTTGTTTGTGGGGTAAAGATTTGCCTGTTGCCATCAAAATTTACTTGTTGACCATCTTTAACCAGGATTAATGATTGATATGTAGCATCGGTATAGCCAAAATTATAATCAACACTTAAGCCTTTTGCAGGCTTGGCAGATAATTCTAGGTCGAATCCCTTGCTATCTAACTTACCTGCATTTCGGGTGGTGGTTAATGCATCTGGAAGAATTAAGACCGGAATTTGCGCATCGGTTACCTGGATATAAAAAGCGGCGACATTTAAGCTTACACGCTGGTTAAAAAATATATTTTTTGAACCAAACTCTATGTTGTTACTGTACTCTGGTTTGTAGCTATCTAATGGCTTAGCGGTTGGGTCTGAAGCCAACTGCGTAATGCCTCCGGCACGATAGCCCCTTGTATAGCTGGCGTAAAGCTGATTTTGGTTTGCAAGTGCGTAACTTAAACTAAACTTGGGCGATATGGCGTTAAAATTTGCTCTTGCAGCAGTATCTCCTTGGGTTACAATGGGATCCATACCGGGGATGAGGTATTCGCCAGAGGCTGTAAGTTTTTTATGTTCATAATCGTATCTCAAACCAGCAGTGGCTGATAGCTTTTCTGAAAGTTGATAGGTAAGTTGCCCAAATGCAGCCAGCCCAATACCATTACCCGAATTGATATTTATAGCCGTGGTATTCGGAACTGCGCCAAATAGTGCGCCATCATTACCAAAATACGTACCTTGTTTTACCGGGTTATGCTGATAAAAACCATATAATCCAGCAACCCATTTTAACTTAGACTCGGCTGATGCTGGCGAAGTAAACTTAAATTCCTGGGTATAAACCTGAACCCTATTGTAATCTTTTCCGTAGTTATTTACCACCGAAACAATGTCAGCAGGAGAAAAATCGCCATCTAGAGGATCCTTGTAGAATCTGTAATTAGATTGATAAGCGGATGTGCTATTGAAATTGAAATTGCTTCCCGCATAGTTTGCAGATAGTGATGCATTGAAAAGATTATCGACCATTTCGGCGGTGGAATTTTGGCTTAACCGAAATGGATTATTCAGCGCATCTGCTGATGAGGCAACCAAAGGAAAGGTGCCATCATTTCTGTTTTCGTTGTGTTTAACATTTAAAGTAATATCAAACGTTGATGAAGCAAGAAACTTTAAATAGTAGTTACCCAAAAAACTATGGCGATTGTCGAATTTCGTATTATTATATTCGTTGGTATAAAAACCATCCTGCTTGTTAAACAACGCTGCAGCACCAAAAAACAATTTATCTTTTATAATTGGTGTGCGAATACCGATACTATAGCGTTGCTGATTATAATTTCCAATATCAACACCAGCAAAACCAGAGGTATAATTATTAGGCTGTTTGGTAATAATGTTAATTACCCCGCCCATCGCATTTCTACCATATAGCGTTCCTTGTGGACCTCGTAAAACTTCAATTCTTTCTATATCGAACAAATTAGCAATGTAAGTATCTAAACTGAATTGGTTAACGCCATCTATGTAGGTTGCAATCGCCGGATCGTAGGAAGTAGTACCGATACCTCTAACGGCAGTGACATTCCTGCCATCCCCAGGGCTACTGCTAAATAAATTTGGCACCAATGTGCTTAAATCCTTAGTGTTTTGGATGCGATAATTTGTAATCTGTTGAGCCGAAAAAGTCGTTATACTTGCAGGCACCCTTAAAGCCTCCTCTTCTGTTTTCTGTGCGCTTACTACAACTTCATCTAATTTAAGGTCTTGCGCTGCTAAAACAACACTAAGGGGTTGGTTATTATAAACAATAACACTGGTGGCATAACCTACAGCGCTAAATTTCACCCTTACTTTACCAGGTGTTGCGAGCGTAAACCGAAAATTACCTTCTTGATCAGTGATCGCGGAAATATTAGTATTTAAAACCTGCACAGTCACATTTGCAAGCCCTTCGTTATTAATGTTCTTTACGGTACCCGACAAATCATTTTGTTGTGCATTCGCTGCAAAACAAGCCAATAAGCATATGCTAATGGCCATTATAGTCCTTTTCATCTTATATTTTAAAATTTTAAAAAAAACGGTTAGCGTTTCCACCAACCGTTTTAACAACTAAACTGAATTATTATTTACCTAATGAGTTGATCCAAGCTGCAATTTTTAATGCTTCTGCTTTGGTAACTTGAGGCATCGGCGGCATCTCGGTTGAATATCCAGGCCAATTTTGTGGTTGTGGATTGTGAATTAACTGATAAATTTTTTCAGAAGAATACTTGCGTTTAGCAATTTCTACGAATGGCGGGCCGATTTGCCTTTTTGTTTGGTTATGGCAGGCTAAGCAAGTATTTTTAGTAAGCAACCCTTCTACTTCCTTAAATGTTGGTGCTTTAGCTACCGTTGCATTGATAGCTTTGCTCCCTGCTGCTCCCTTAGCCTCTGGTTTGGTGCCAGTTGTAGCTTTGGGTATTGCACTTTTGCTCACTGCCTTTGTGTTGGTTACTAGGCTGCTGTTTTTGGTGCTTAACTCATTTTGGCCCAATTTTGACCCATCTGGAATTTGATTTAAAGTGTAATAAGCTACCGGATGAATGAGTGAATAAAAACCACTTTGAGACCTAACTCCATCCAACGTTAAAGTATGAATATAGTACTGACGAAGGTTAGGAATAACTAGACGAGCTTTCAAACCATCAGCAGAAACCTTTACACCAGAAATTTTTAGTTTTTCTGTATTTACCGGAGGGGAACCATAAACCGGGTGGTATTTGTAGATGAAGCTTTCTGCATTGTATGAAGCCAAATCCTCTGCAGATTTACGATCTACAGGCATGGTAAATTCCACTTCAAAGCCATCTGGCATTGCCCTTACTGCTTTCATTTCAAAAGGCATTGCTTTATTGTAGACCATTCTTTCTAGACCTTCATTGGCATCGCCTGCAGATCCCCATCCACGGTTGGTTTCGCCAACAAACAATGATCCGTCAGTTCCCCATTCCAGGCGTAATACACCAGACCGGAATCCTTTTCTAAATAAAAAGGCTGCACCCTGCTCTTCACCTTTTACCGTTTCCAGAAAAACCCTCGAGATAATACTCATCCCCTGATCGCCAACCAGAATTTGACCGGCGAAAGGCCCGAAGGTATTGGCAGGAATCTTAACAGGTTCTGATGATGAGATCCCCAGGATGCCATAAGGCAACCATACAGAAGGCAAACGTAATTCCGGAAAAGTTTTCTTCATTTCGAAAAGGGTCTTAAAATTTTCGTTAACCCTATTTTCAGGCTTAATGTACCTTCCCTGCTCATTTTTAAGCCGGCGTTCATCCATTTGCGAGTAGAAGAAATCTGATTGCAATTTTACAGGCGAATTCGGAAGATTTGTCCATCTTAAGCTAGCGGGATGTCCCATAAAATCTCCTTTGTTTACTTTCCACAATCCACCAGATCCAACCCAGTCGCCCTGGTTTTCGGTGAAATAAAATTGACCGTCGATACTTCCAATACCTGCTGGCGAGCGAAAACCTGCTGCATAGGGAGTCATTTTTCCATCTTCAGTAATGTTCATTGCCCAGCCACGCATAGGCACTCTGCTTTCGGCTCTCCACCATTCCTCATCGCCGAAGGCTACGTTTCCTGTTACCATAAAAGTACCATCAGAAATTAACTTCGGCCCAAAACTATATTCATGATAATGCCCACTTAAAGGCCAGGCATAAACGGTTTCATAAACATCGGCTTTACCATCCTGATCTTTATCTACCAACTTGGTTAACTCGCCACGCTGTGCCACGAAAAGTGCTCCGTTTTTATATGCAATGCCTAAAATTTCATGCAATCCATAAGCAAATCGACGCCAGTATGGCTTTGCGCTGGTTGGATTTTCTACCACGTAAACCTCGCCACGGCGGGTTGAAAGGGCCAAATCTCCATTTGTGAGGGTAACTAAACCGCCAACCTCCAAAATTGGTCCTTCTGGTACCCTAACTTTACTTACTTTGAAAAAGTCTTCTTCCTTTGGCGTTTCTTGTGCATAACTAACAGAAAAGCTAAACCCTAAAGCCAGTATTGCTAATTTTTTTAATGTGTTTCTCATCTCAATCTCAATTAAAACAAAATGGTATAATTTAAGGCATTGCCAATGGCAGCAACCAACTCTTTCTTTCCGTCAACCTCTCTTATAACAGGTTTTTCAGAACCTTCAGCAAGTTGAATATAATAAGCTTTATCACCTATTAAATACAAACCTTTAGCTACCTCCTCAATATCAGGCGCTGTAGCCAATAAGAAATATAAATCTTTTGATGGCTTGTCTACCGTTACCGTTCTGGTTACCCCTTGTCCGTTTTCCATTATTTTAATTGCATCAGTAACATAAGCACCATAAATCATATATTTAAATTCTGGTCGCTCTTGTTTATCTAACACGTAGCCTTTTGTTCTAAAACCAGTTCCTGCAGTATCAGGATTCCAGGCAGCTTTACTGCTGGCTAATTTTGCGATAGCTAATATCGGTTTGCTTGTAAAACGTGTAATGCTTCCTAACGGGCGAGATGTTCCATTTCCCCTTCCATCGAACATGGGCGTAGCATCTATAAATTCGCCGTGCCAGCCTTGCAAAAGCGTCCCGTTATCCAGATCGTAGCTATATGCCACTTTCTCTGGGCCACCTACGGAAATTGCATGTACAGATCTTACTCCCGGAACAACATCAACAAAACTTCTAAGCATATTATTACTAGCAGCATCAATATAAATTGGATCTGCTCCGCCGCCTTGGTTAGTTTTAGGTATTTCTGAAAGCGCAGTAATCTGAATATTCCTGAACGCAACAGCACCGTGGTCGCCTTGTAAACGAAGTGGCCCTTTAGCTATTTCTGCTCCTGCTGCGCCACGCGTTGCTCCGAAAAGCTCTACATTTTCATGAATGGTTACGCCGTTAAGTTCAACGGTTACCATTTTTGCATTTTGGATTTTTTTTCCGCTACTATCAAATTTCGGAGCCTGAAAAACAATTTTGATGTGTTGCCATAAGCCCGGCGCCTTGCTGGTATTTTGGCGAGGTGCCAGTCCTCCAAAGCCTTTCTCAGCTTCAGGTTTCGTATCATCCCAGCGCTGATAAATGCCCCCATTATTTGACGAAGAGGCTGTCTTCAATCCCCAGGCATCATCGATTTGGATCTCATAATTCCCTTGTAGATAAATGCCGGAATTTGATCCCTTAGCAACAAGATAGTCTAGTTCTAGCGCAACATCGCCATACTCGGCAAGGGTATACAAGTCCGATCCGGCTTTTTTCGCTGATGATTGATTGACCAAAACCCCCTCGCCTTTGCTTGTCTTTAAAGTATTCTCGCTATTGATATCAGCGGAGACATTTCCAGCAATAGACCAGGAATTTCCAGGGTTTTTAAAAGCAGATAGATCTTTAAGATCCAGGCGTTGGCCGTAAGCCAAAAGAGTTCCGCTTAACCAGAGTATGGCTGCGAAACCCGCCTTCGAGACGTTCAATTTCATATTTGGTTTGTGTGTTTAGCCCTTTAAAGGCTTTAAAATATAAACCGATTGGAAAGCTATGCCCTCCAATCGGCACTGTTTTTTATTTCTCCGTTGATAAAGAGTAAGGGAAATCAATCGGATTTGAACCCCTTGCCTTATTTGGACTTGCCGCCATGTTGAAATTTAGCACTGCACCTTTCTGCAGGCCACTGTGGCTAATCCAGTTTTTGGAATAAGGCTTACCGTTCATTTGCAACGATTGTACATAACGATTGCTGTCGCTATTTGCTGCTGCATTGATTACAACCGTTTTTCCGTTATCTAAGGTTAAAGTAACTTTCTTAAACAAAGGCGCACCTAAAACATACTGATCTGTAGCTGGTGTTACCGGATAAAAACCCATTGCTGAGAAGACATACCAAGCTGAAGTTTGTCCGTTATCCTCATCTCCGCAGTAACCATCTGGCGTAGCTTTGTACATCCTATTCATGGTTTCTCTTACCCAATATTGTGTTTTGTAAGGCGCACCACCGTAATTGTACAAATAAATCATGTGTTGAATAGGTTGGTTACCATGCGCATATTGACCCATGTTAGCAATCTGCATCTCTCTAATTTCGTGAATTACTCCGCCATAAGCGCTCTCATCGAAAATTGGTGGCATAGAGAATACCGAATCCAGTTTAGTTACAAATTTTTGATGGCCACCCATCAATTTAGCTAAACCATCAATATCTTGAAATACCGACCAAGTGTAATGCCAGCTATTACCTTCTGTAAATGCGCCACCCCATTTAAATGGACTAAATGGGCTTTGGAAAGTACCATCCTCATTTTTACCCCTCATTAATCCAGATGAAGGATCGAAAAGATTTTTATAGTTCATGGCTCTTTTCTTGTAAATATCAATCTCCGATGCAGGTTTGCCTAATGCTCTACCTAATTGATAAATGGCAAAATCATCATAAGAATACTCTAAGGTTTTTGCCGCATTTTCACTTTTCTTAACATTAAAAGGTACGTAACCTAGCTTGTTATAATACTCCACGCCATCACGACCAACAGCTTCGATAGGCCCCTCATTGTTTGCGCCATGTTTCACCGCATCCCATAAGGTTTGGATGTCGTAACCACGCAGCCCTTTGATGTAAGCGTCTGAAACCACAGATGCAGAGTTGTTACCCACCATAATGTTGGCGTAACCCGGACTGCTCCACTCTGGCAACCAACCACCTTCTTTATAATCGTTAATTAAGCCTGCTTGCATCTCCTTATTTATAGCAGGATATACCAAGTTTAAGAATGGATATAAAGCCCTGAAGGTATCCCAAAATCCTGTACCTGCAAACATATAGCCGGGTAGTACTTGTCCGTTGTAAGGACTCCAGTGTACAACTTTGTTGTTAGCATCTAACTCGTACAACTTGTTCGGGAAGAACAATGTACGGTATAAACAAGAATAGAAAGTACGGGTTTGATCTACCGAGCCACCTTCTACGGAAATTTTGCTTAACGTTTTGTTCCAAATGGCTCTGCCTTTTGCTTTTGTTGCATCAAAACCATCGTTAGCCACTTCTCTCTTTAAATTCAAATCTGCTTGCTCAAAGCTGATGAACGATGATGCTACTTTAGCTGTAACCTGTTCACCTTTAGCGGTTTTGAAACCGATGATAGCACCACTATGGTCGCTTTCCAGTTCCAGCTCATCATCTTTAAGTTTATTTCCGCTCCAAGTCTTCGCTAGTTTGAAGTCTTTATTAAAATAAATAACAAAATAGTTTTTAAAATTTTTCGGTAACGGTCCGCGGGCGTATTTGGTAGTATAACCAATAATTTTACGTTCTGCCGGAATAATTTTGATGTATGAACCTTTATTTAATGCATCTACTACCACATAAGAACTATCTGTTTTCGGAAAGGTAAACCTAAACTGAGCAGCTCTTTCTGTAGGCGTAATTTCGGTAGTTACGTCTGCATCTGCCAAATAAACACTATAATAATATGGTTTAGATACCTCTGCTTTGTGGCTAAACCAACTCGCACGCTCATCTTCGTTAAACCTCATTTTGCCAGTTACGGGCATTATGGTAAAGGCAGCATAATCATTCATCCAAGGAGAAGGCTGATGCGTTTGTTTAAAACCCCTCATTTTATCCGCATCGTAGGTGTAAGCCCAACCGTCGCCCATTTTTCCGGTTTGTGGCGTCCACATGTTCATTCCCCATGGCAAACCAATAGCAGGATAGGTATTTCCATTTGATAAGCTTGGCTTAGACTGTGTACCCATTAAGGGGTTGATCCAATCTACCGGATCGGTAATTTTGCCTACGGTTTGGGCAAAGCTAGCCGAAGCTGCAAAACTCAAAAAGGCAATAAATAGTTTTTTCATTAGTTTATATCAATTTATATGTGTGTTTTGTATGGTTTGTATCTTTTAAATTGCTGGATTTGCAACATATGCTGCCCAAAGTGCATCCAAGTCCTTTCCGGTTAACTTTGCCCAAATTTCTGGTTGATAAGAATGATCACGCAAAGCGGAATCAACAGATTTAATTGTACCAGACTTTACATTTTTTTCTATCCAGGCAAAAAAACGTGCCGTAATTCGATAGCTGTTTTTGTAGGTGTGTTCTGGCTTTAATGCAGGGAGGCTCCATTTGGCTCCGGCATTATCCACACCAAATTTAAACCTGGCGTAATCCGCAATACCTTCTGTTAACCAACCCGGACCAACGCTATTGCCATAATCCTGAACAATGTGCATCACTTCATGCGTTACCACATCAATATCTTCAGGATGCTTATCCATCCAAATTGAACTATATGTAACCTTTCCGTTTGAAGTGGCAGCCACACCTTTGTAATTGGTATCAACCATAAACTTAACGGTTTTCAAAGTTTTGGGGTTATACTCTTGAGCAAGTTTCGGATACACCACAAAGAAAGTTTCAATGAGTCGCTTTTTTAACTGAGGATCAAGCTGTGCATAGTTGCTCTCGAAACTTAGTGTGTAGCCATTCTTTTTGATAATTTCTTGAGCATTTAATTTCGAAAACGGAAGGATTGCCGCTAATAATAAAGGAGTTAAAAAGGAGTTCTTTTTCATGTATTTCAATTTTCAGATATTTTGGCTAGCGTTTAACGTTGCAAAATAAAAATAATATGTAAAACGTTTTACTAATAACGATACTTTTTTCATAACATTTTTGTTTTATACACATTTCGTTAGTGTACAAGAAATAAATTAGCGCAGTAACATGCTGGAAAACAAACGCTTCATCTTCAAAATGAAATATTTCAATTGTCAGTCTACATCTTTATTCTGAACATAAAGCTCCCAAAGGTTGTCTAATGTTTTGCCGGTTGTTTCTTCCCAAAATGCGGCGTTGTAATTGTTGCTTTTGAGTTTGGCATTAAGCAACTCGATGGTGTTTGGTGTTTGGTATTTATCTACCCACAGTAAAAAGCGGGCTGCAACCCGATAGCCTTGTTTATAGCTCTGCCACGATGCCACCGGAGGAAGTGTCCAACTTGCTGGTGCATTATTGAGTCCATATTTAAATCTAGCGCAATCTGCTAGGCCTTCAACCAGCCACTCCGGACCGGTACCGCTAAAATTTTGTGCAATGTGAAATAACTCATGGGTTACTAAATCTGTATCTTCTGGGTGCATTTCCATCCATTTGCCACTAAGCGTAATTTTATTATTTCCAGAGATGGCAACCCCTTGATAGTTGGTATCAATTGCAATGGTTACTTTTTTACTAGCCTTGGGGTTGTATTCGGCAACCATTTCCGGATAAACTTTGAAAAAGGTATTGGCAATATCCTGTTGCAATTTATTGGTTACCAATGGTGAATTGTTTACAAAAGATAAGCTGTATTTTCCGCGTTTAATAAGTTGTTCTTGCTCTGCACCTGCCTTAAAATGCACAAGTAAACCAAAGAGAGAAAGCATTAAAATAGAATTTTTCATGATTAGTTGTTATTTAGATTTTTTATCGCTGTATGTTAATGTCACTTGGTTAGGATTTTTAGCATAATCATCCCATAGCTGATCTACCGTTTTACCAGTTAGATTGGCCCACGATTGCTCGGTGTATTGATGAGCACGCAGTTGTTCATCCAGGCTTGTAATTAGTCCGGGTTTAATATTCTGCTCTAGCCAGGCAAAAAACCTTGCGGTAATGCGGTAGCTATTTTTGTAGCTTTGTTTCTCATTAAAGGCTGGCAAACTCCATTTTGAACCTACGTTATCTACACCATATTTATAGCGAATATAATCTGCTATACCTTCTGTTAACCAAACCGGACCAGCAGAGTAACCATAACCTTGCACAATATGCATGGTTTCATGGGTAACCACATCTATATCTGTCGGATGCGCTTTCATATAGCCGGCACTAAATAAAATTCTGTTACCACTTGCTTCTGCAACTGCTTTGTAAGCAGTATCTACAACAAAAAGTACATCGTGGGTAGATTTATTGTTAAACGTTTTAACTAGCGTAGGATAAATTTCGAAATAGGTATCAATTAAATTTCTCCTTACTGAAGGATCTAAGTTTGGGTCTTTGCTGATGAAAGTGAGCGTGTACCCTTTATGTTTGTCTTTACTGTAAGAAGACCAATTTTTAGACAAGGCAGCCCAGAGCTCCTTATTTATTTTCTTAACTGATTTTCCTTTAACCCAGTTGCTGTTAACTTTAATCTCACCAGCTTTGGCTTTGATGGTTTCTGTTTCCGTGTTAGCTATTTCAAGCACCACATTTCTTTTGGTACGGTATCCATCTGCACTAGCGAAGCCGGGATATTGGGCATTGAACGAAGCAGTTAAGTTGGCTTCAGTTTCTTCATCTAATACGTTTTCGGCATCGACTATTTTAATTTGGTAACCACGATTGTTTTGGCCAAAAGCGCTAACAGATCCGGCAAGTAAAATCGCTAATAAAGTTTTTTTGATCATGTTGTGTGTTTGTTTTTAAAAATAGGTATGATTTCACCTTAGACAAAATCATTATTGTAATAAATTAGTAGGTAATTGCTGGAAAGTCTGATTTAGCTTTAATAAGCATCGGTATCCAATCGGCTCCTTTTTCGTCTTTTGGGCCAAATGCCGTTAATGCAAGCTGTGTTAAATCAGCATTTGCAGCACCGCTCCAGAAATGAATGAATTCGCCAAAATTCATTTTACGGGTATATTGTTGGTAGGTTTTGCCCTGTACAGTAATTTGTTGTTTAGGGAAATGCTGGGCTAAGCTTGTGAAAAAGTTATTCAGCACTTTTGTTCTGCCATAATTATCGTAAATGGGTAGAAACCAATTCTTAAACCATTGCGTTCCTGCCCGTGGATAGCTGTCACTGGTAGTCATCATTTTGTTATACCACCGCTGCGCATCAGCAGACCTGTTTAGGCCTAAATACACATCGTACTGGTAGATCTCCATCCACTTACTATCATGCCAGATATCGAAAGCAGGCGATTCTTTCACACCTTTTGAAGCGCCTTCAACAATGTGACCGATCTCATGAGTTGATAGATCAATATCATTATCGGTACCATTGATCCAAGCATCTAAGCTACTTGCCCCACAATCGGTCACATTTCTAAAATCGTGTGCCCCATCAAGGTAAGTACCTGGATGACCTCCACTATACTTTCCGGCATGATAAATTACGAAGAGTCTGCTGTCATCGCCAAACTTACCATAGGTTTTTTTGGTATAATTCCAGGCTTCAGCCATATAGGTTTTTGGCCATGCTATTGTCGGTTTTACATCTCCGTCGTAATAAACCACAACACTAGTGTCGTAATAAACCCGGTTTACCAATTGTATATGTTCAAACCAATGTTCTTTCCAAGTTTTTGGGGGAGCGTTTGGCGGGTCGACACTTTCTACAATCGGAGGAGCAGGCTTAATAATTTCTTGCTCTTTTTCACTATTACAAGAACAAATTGCAGAGATGAAAAGCGCTGCAATGAAAAAGGTTTTTTTCATAAAATCAGTTTAAATTAAAAGCACCGGGTAAAACCCGGTGCTTAAATGTATTACCAACCTGTATTCTGTACAAGCAAAGGAACTTTTTGAATTTCATTATTCGGGATTGGCCATAAATAGTGCTTTTTCTGGAAAACTCTATTTTCTGTTAAAACAGGTGTGTAAAATCCTGGTGCATTCTGTGTAATGTTTAAACCTCTAATTTGCGTATCGGTAGTTTCGGCAATCTTCCACTCTCTGGTGTAAAAATAACGATCTAACTCGAATGCCAATTCTACGCGGCGTTCTCTACGAATTGCATCTTTCATGTCGGTAGGGATCGCAATCGCTCCTACCCCATTACCATAAGGCGCAATGCCTGCTCTTGCACGAATTCTATTTAAATAGGTTAAGATATCTGGGTCTGATGGATTTGATTCTTGAAGCGCCTCGATGTAATCTAAATAAATTTCAGCGAGCCTAATTACTGTAAAAATTGGTCTCCCAGAGGTCCATCCGGCTACGGTTAAATGCTTTCTGGAGGTATAACCAGTTTTAGTATAATCGTTGTTTGCAATTGCAGCCTTCCCTGCATTTCCGGTATTGGTGAAATCGGTGATTATGTTCGATTGTGGATTAATCCATTTCCGACCAGTATACGTGATACTCGAATAAAATCGAGGTTCGCGATTTACGTACATATTGCTAATTGAACGGGGAGCGTTTTGATCGTTTGGATCTGGCGCTTGATAGCTAGAGGTACCATTGGCTGTGTAAGAAGGATCGTTTTCAATTGGCAAACCGTTCGCAGTAAAGAAAGCATCAACTAATTGTTGGGAAGGCGATAAGAATGAACCTCCTTTATCTCCACCAGAAGCACCGTTATGATTTGGTGCTAACGAGTATTGATAAAAAGTTACATCACCACCTCTACCGAAAATAACTTCAGAATTCCAACCGCTTAAAAATACATCTCTCGTTGCAATAAATGCTCTATTAAATGCCGTATTAGGCAATCCTGAAGGTGTAGCTGCAACAGTATACAATGCATAACTGCTATAGTTTGGATTGGTTAGAAACGCTTTGGCGGCAGTTGCTAACCTTGTCCATTTTGCAACGTTATATGTCTGGTTAATCAGCTGTTTACCGTCTGGATTCTTTAATGCAGCATAATCGGCATTTCCGTTAAACAACGGACGTGCTGCAGTAAGCAATGTTTTGATTTTATATGCGTCTGCTACCGATGCCGTAATATGACCGTAGTCTTCGTTTGCCTGAGGTGTTGCTGGGAGAGCGGCAGCTGCACTAGTAAGCTCGCTAACGATATAATCTACGCATTCATCCATCGAATTACGTGGCTTACTAATGGCTTCAAGGGGTGCGTCTGACTGGATTGGATCGTTACCCAGTAGAACGACAGGTCCATATTGCCTAATCAAATGGTAATAATAGATTGCCCTTAATGCCTTGGCTTCATTAAAATAACGGTTTACAATGTCGATTCCGCCAATGTTGCAATCCTGGCATCTACTAACATTAGCCATAAATGTGCTCGCTGCCTGAATACCGCGATAATAGAATTGCCAATGGTAATTTACTTCTCCACTTGTTGGATCCCATGCGCCTGTATTGATGTTTTGGGTAAAGTTTGGCAGCGTGTAATCCGCCTCATCAGAAGCTGCTGTCCAGGGACCACTATTTCCAAGCCCGCTTGCACTCCTATCAAAGTTCTGATTTGGAAGGGTAGAATAAACATTAGCTAAAGCCTGATCTACAGTATTTTTTCTTTGATACTGTTGCTCGAAGGTTAGTCTATCGTCGGGAACTTGATTTAAAAATTTCTTGCAGCCGTAATTACCTAGTAATAGCAATGCACCAACTGTATATACAAATATTTTTTTCATCCTTTTAAATTTAGAAATTAGCTGTTAGACCTAAAGAGTAGTTAGAGGTTAATGGGTACCTGGTACCGTTATTTGTGTTCAACTCTGGATCCCAAAGCTTAAATTTACTGATGGTAAACACGTTGTAGCCCATTCCATAAATTCTTAAGCGTTTGATTCCTAATTTTTTGATACCTTCTTTTAAGGTATAGCCCAAATCAGCATTTTTTAGTCTCAAGAAGCTGATGTCGCGTAACCACCATGTACTAGCCTGATAGTTATTATTATTGGTACCACCGTAAGATAAACGAGGATAAACAGCATCTTGACGTGGGTTTGTTGGAGTCCAACGGTCGGCAGCAACTGCCAATGCATTACCCAAACCACCAGAATTTGCAAATGATGGAATGTTCATGATGATGTCTGCATTGTCCTGGCCCTGGAAGAACAACCCGAAATCGAAGTTTTTATAGGTTAATGAAAACCCAAATCCATAAGTCGTACTTGGTAGATCTCCCCTTCCAATTATAGTTCTGTCGAATGAGTCGATTTTGCCATCACCATTTAAATCTTTGTATTTTATATCACCCGGCATTAACGTTCCAAATTGAGTTGGGCTTGAATTAATTTCAGCTTGGCTTTCGAAGAGCTTCTCTGCAATGTATCCCACACGAGTGGAAGCCAATACATTAAAGCCACGTTGCTCCATCCAAGGGTAAGCCTGCGGTGCCTGGTCGTTCTCAATAACTTTGTCTTTATTAAACGTAACGTTTGCTCTTAAGTTTAAAGACCAATCTTTGCCTAATTGAGCATCGTACTGGATCGTTCCATCAATACCTTTATTTTCTACAACACCTAAATTGCCAATGGGTGTATTAGCCAAGCCTATATAATTTGGTACTGTACCTCTGGAAATAAACTGATTTTTCCTACGCTCTTGAAAGAAATCGACAATTAAGGAAAGATTATTGTTCAGGGTTTTCAACTCAAAACCTAAATCTTGTTTACGTGTTTCTGCCCATGTTACATCTACTCCATATGCGGTTACACCTAATCCTGAATTAGAAATATTTCCATTCTGACCAAATGTATAGCCATCTGCCGTGCCCACCTTTGTAAGGTAATAGAAACGTTCACTTTCGTTTCCAACATATCCGCCGCCACTTCCACCACTACCAACAATACCATCCGAATAGCGTAGTTTTACCATTTGAATAGCATTTTTTAACGGCTCGAAGAATTTCTCATTTGATACCAGCCATCCAACACCGAATGCCGGGAAAAAGCCGTAACGTTTATCTGGTGCAAAGTTCTCTGAACCGTTATAACCTACGTTTGCCTCAAAAAAGTACTTATTATCGTAAGCATAAGTTGCACGACTGGCTATACCTTGTAAACGATATGGGAGAGACAGCGTTAAGTTTCCTGCAAATGGTGTTGTATTATCATTTTGATTATATAATAATAAACCAGTTACGGCGTGTTTACCAAACGTACGGTTGTAGTTAATTGCGGCTTCCAAATATATTTTCTTATCGCCACCATTGCCAATACCATAGTTTAAGAACTCCTGGCCCTGCAAAATTAGACCATACTTGTATCCTGATGCTGGATCTCCAGGCACGATATACGGATCATTTGGATTTATTCTGTATAAGCTTTCTCTTTTTGTTCTGTTAACTGAACTATTAGTATTAACATCAAAGGAGAACATTGTGGTAGCTGATAAGCCAGGTGTAACTTCCTTTAAATCTTGCGTTAAACGAATGTTAGAATATAGCTGTGTACTGTATCCTACCCGATATCCATTTCGGGTTACGTCTCCGTATGGGTTTCGTTGGTCGGCCTGAGGACTAATGCCTGGCAAACTTCCGTTAGGATATAAAATTGGAAAAGATGTTGGGTTAATTAAGAAAGCTTGATTGAAAATATCTTGTGCCAATAAATTACTAGGGTATCTCGTTTGACCCAAGATTCCTTTTATACCTAAATCCAACTTGGTGGTCCCTGTAATATCCCAATTTAAATTTGCACTCACATTATAGCGCTCGAAATTCTGCTTCGCAGCATCATTTACGGCTTCATCGGTTTTGAACAGACCATCTTCGCCATAATAACCCAAGGAAACATAATATTTAGCATTACTCACGCCACCAGATAAGTTTGCCGTTACTGATCTGTTTCTTCCAAAATCATTGTAAATGGCATCAAACCAGTTCACGTTTGGATAAAGAATGGGATCAGCTCCAGCCGCAGTTTTCTGGATAGCATCAATAGAATATGCTGGTGTAAATGCACCGGCAGCACCAGACCGTAAATAATCAGAATACTTTGCCTCATTGGCTAAGTTCATATAATCTACCCCATCAATTAAGTCTGGTTTTTTTGTAAATCGGCTTATGCCTTCATAATACTCTACGTTTATACGAGGTGTTCCAATCTTACCTTGCTTGGTATTAATTAAGATTACGCCGTTCGCCCCACGAATACCATATACTGCGGTTGCAGCTGCATCCTTTAGCACTGTAAAATTTTCAACGTCATATACGCTAATATCATTAAGGTTACGATTGGGAACACCATCAATAATTACCAGCGGACCCCTATCGTTTGCCGTTAAAGATGATACCCCACGAATAAAAATGTCTGAACCAGTTGCACCTGGCTCGCCATTTCTAGAAACGTTCACCACTCCGGGAATACGACCAGCCAGTAATTGGCTCATGCTCGAAACAGGCTGCCTAAGCTCATCTGCTTTAACTGATGATTGTGCACCAACCAAACTCTCTTTTTTTTGTGTACCGAAACCAACAATTGCAACTTCTTGTAGATCGGAGCCTGTAGTTTCTTTTAATTTAATATCTAATACCGTTTGAGTACCAACAGTTATTTCCTGTGTTTCATACCCTACATAGGTAATAATTAAAACTGCATTTTGATCTGGAACAGAAATGGTAAATGCTCCGTTAACGTCTGCAGCTGCACTTGTTGAGCTTCCTTTTACTTTTACGCCAGCACCAGGTAACGGTAAGCCTCCCTGGTCTTTTATTATACCACGAATAACGATATCAGCTTTGTTTGGTTTAGCTACTACAGAACTGTTGATATTAATAACGGTAGCATTAACCGCAATAGAAACACCACAATTTAGCGCAATTGCCGTAGCAAGTACCTTAAATGTGCCGCCTTTTACGAGCCTGCCCTTGGTTATATTTGTAAATTTTTTCATCATAATTT
Organism: Pedobacter sandarakinus; assembly: GCF_026240095.1. Taxonomy (GTDB): domain Bacteria; phylum Bacteroidota; class Bacteroidia; order Sphingobacteriales; family Sphingobacteriaceae; genus Pedobacter; species Pedobacter sandarakinus. The sequence goes on from NZ_JAPIVG010000001.1 coordinate 212,922, forward strand.
TTTGTTAGTAACGGATTACTTTTTAAGGGATAAATAATTTTATTACCGAAGCTTGATGCCATAATATGGATCAAGTTTAAACTATTGCTGTTCTTCTGGGACTTCAATTAAACGCCATTCGGATAGTTGGAATAGCGATCCGCTACCGATAGCTGATATACTGATTCGGTAGTACCTGTATGCAATCTTGTTCTTGAAACTGTAAGTTTTTGTAAGGTTCCGTCCAGAAAAGGTTTCACCAGTTCTGGTATCTAGATCTACCCAAGTGGTACCATCTACCGATCCACTAAACTTCCAATCTTTAGGGTCTCTCCCCGGCGCATCGTTACCCGATGTTAAGGTGTAAGACGCCACCTGTTGTGGAGCAGGGAAGGTCAATTGCATAAAAAAATTTGTTTGGTAGGGATTGATCAAAAATTTCGTCGAGAAATCATTATCAACCACTTTTGCAGAACCCTCGGCACCTGCAGCGCCAGCAGAACTTTCGATATTAACAGACAATACAGCCTTTGCGGTAACATCTACCTTTGCTTTCCAGGTAAAAAGTTCAACTGTTGGGTATTCTTCTTTACCACATCCGAACAGAAATACTACGGCACTAGCTATCGCCAAAGCCCTCTTAGTCATTTTTAAGGGAATCATAATAAATTCGTTAAAGTTTGTTTCAAATTAAGTTCGTGATGGTTAGTCACTTCATTTACCAGATTTTTCATCCAGATAAGTTTGTAGAATTTTTGGATCGTCTAGGTAAACAACTGATTGAGTAATCTTCAGTTGTAATGCGATAATTGCTAAACCATCTCCCTAACAGAAATTCAATACTTTAGGAGAAATAATTTAAACAAATAGGTACCTTACAATGAACCTCTCTGTTTACTTAGTCGACACATGTACGGGTTGACCAAAATAACGTTGATTAGGAGATTCATCTGGACCTTTCCAAAATAGGGCAACCAGCTTGATAACTTAAAGAATAAGCCTGGTGACTTAATCGTTCTGTAGAGCCCTTTAACTTAACTAGCGAGAGAGAAAAAATCTGTTTATTTAGTGGTAGTTTGCCACTCTTGGCCTTCCCTTCCGTATGAGCAGTTACATTGAGGGCATCAGCCGAATTATTCTAAGTTTGTTTATGCCATATTTTGTTGTTTAGGTTTAGGTTTAGGTTTATCTATCATATATTTCTAATCTGCAGTTAGATGTTCGTTGTAAAAAATGCTAACCCTAAAACGTTTTAGTATTATTGCCTAAAAAAATTTTCAGAAAGACAATAAGGTAATCATACACAATAACTTGCAAACTAAAACGTTTTAGTTTTTTTGGCAAAAAAAAGGCCACGTTTAGATGGCTCATATATCTATGGTAAAGTTGGTTAGACTTACCATGATGACTTAACTTTTGTTAAATCACACTACAATAATAATCAAAAATTATAATAAAAGAGATTTTACCTATATTTTTTTTGTTTTCATTTTATTTTTCCAGTAATAGAATTTAAAAGATCGTAAAAAAAAAGATTTTAATCCATTTTTGAAGGTGAAAAATTGATTTCATAATTTCACCTTCAAAAACGAAGAGTTTCTTAGATTAAAGTTACATCGCAACAGCTGGCAGCACCTATTAAAGTAGCGTGTTCTTTCAATTCAGAGATTTTTATGGTCGCCTGGATATCATTTCCTTTAAGCGTTGCTTTTAATTCTGGTGCAAAGGCATCAAAAGCCTGCGAAATATTTCCACCGACAATAACAGAATCGATTTTGTTTGCATTGATAATCGGAATCAAAAACTGAGCAAGATTATATCCAAATTCCATAAACACTCGGGTAGAATGATAGTCTGTATCAACCAGCGCCACGAGTTCTTTCACACCAGGAACCTCTTTATTTGTGAGTTGTTTGTATCTCTTTACAAACCAACGTGTAGATAAATAATCTTCTGCTATTCCATCCAAAAATGATGAGTTCCACAAATCGGCGTCTATGGCTTTATATTTTAAACAAATTGAAGAGCCTAATCCGGTCCCCAGTGTTAAACCAAGTACATTTAAATTACCTTTTGCTGCACCCGCAAATACTTCGCCTTGTAAAAACCCGGCTGCATCATTTATAAAATGGATTTGTTCTAGTGGAATATCCAGTCGATTTGATAATTCTTCCTTAATATTGATATTGTATAATGCCTGAAATTTGTCTTGATCCTTAATTAGGGAAACTCCCTCTTCATAATCAAATGGTCCGGGCATAGCCACTCCTAAGCTCCTTTCACCATTTTTTATACCTTTAAACGCTTGGCTAATAATATCACACCATGCCCCTAGAATTTCCTCTTTACCCTCTTGCGAGTTCACAGGCATACGCCTTATCGAATCATTAATTAACGTTCTAGTATCTAAATCTACCAATGCGGCCGTAATATGCGAACCACCAATATCTACACCCAATGCTACAGGCTTTTCCATTCTTCTTATTATTACTTTTTAATCTTTTATCTATTTTATCAAATTTGGCGTTGGCAGTTATTTACTGAGCGAAAATGGCTTATCCGTAACTGCAATGCCTCTGGTAGTCGATGGTTTGCTGCTCATCGTTAATTTCAATGTACCTCCATTAATCAAATCCTGATGTGTAATGAAGTTACGTGTATATGTTGTACCGTTTAAACTGGCTCCGGCGATGTACACATTTGTTGCATTGTTGTCTTCAGCATCGATAATAAACTTCTTTCCATTTTCTAAATTAATAGTGGTTTTTTTAAACATCGGACTCCCTAAAACATATTCACCTGTGCCTGGCGTAACGCTATAGAAACCTAGCGCACTTAATACATACCATGATGAGGTTTGTCCTTGGTCTTCATCTCCCGGATAGCCATTTTCTGTTGCGTTATATAATTTTTGCATTACTTCGCGGGCATGGTATTGGGCCTTCCACGGTTGGTTTGCATAGTTATAGAGGTACACCATATGTTGGATGGGTTGATTGCCGTGAGCGTACTGACCCATGTTAGCCATTACCATCTCAGTCATTTCATGAATCATTCCGCCATAGGTACCCACATTAACCTTGTTGGGCTGTGAAAATACCGAGTCGAGCTTGGCCGTAAAATTTTCATTACCGCCCATCATATTAATCAATCCTTTTGTGTCTTGAAAAACCGACCATTGCCAATGCCATGCGTTTCCCTCGGTAAATGGTCCACCCCATTCTGTAGGATCAAACTTTGGTGCCCACTGTCCGTTAACATCCTTACCACGCATAAAACGCGTAGCCGGATCGTATACATTTCTGTAGTTGTACATCTGGCGTTCGAAGATATCCATATAGTATTTGTTGCCTATGGCTTTTGCAAGTTCGTAACCACAATAGTCATCGTAAGCATATTCTAGTGTTTTTGCAGTGGCCTCTCTGTATTTAGGATAAGGCACATATCCCAACTGATAATACTCCCGCCAGCCGTCTCTTCCATTTGCAGGCCCCCAAGGCCCCTTATTTGTAGCCTCATGTAAGTATGCATCTAACGCCTTTTTTGGATCAAAAGTACGCAGGCCCTTTGCCCAAGCGTCGGCAAAAAGAGAAATGGCGTGGTTGCCAATCATACTCCCGGCCTCACTAGGGAAAGACCAGGAAGGTAACCAACCGCACTGATCATAAGCATCTAACATTGCTTGCATATAGCGGCCATGCATTTCAGGCTGGATCAGTGTATTCAAGGGAAATTGTGCCCTAAAAGTATCCCAAAAGCCAGTATCTGTATACATATAACCGGCATGAACAGTTCCGTCGTAAGGGCTAAAGTAATATGGCTTACCATCTGGCCCTATCTCATAAAATTTCCTAGAAAATAAGCTAGCCCTAAAAAAGCAAGAATAAAAGGTTTCTGTATCTTCTTTTGTACCGCCTTCTACCAGAATTTTGCCCAATGACTTGTTCCAAACTGCAGCAGCTTTAGCTTTTGTTTGTTCTAAAGATTTATCGCTTCCAAGTTCATTTTTTAGATTTAATTCTGCTTGGACTAAACTGATGTATGATGATGCTGTTTTAACTTGTACCGTTGCACCATTTTTAAATTCAAGGTAAGCCCCTTTTCCAAATCCATCAGCCATTAAAGAATCTGGTTTGATGGTGTTTTTCTTGTTCTCCCACGTACCGTAAGCTTTAAAAGGCTGATCAAATTGCAGCACAAAATAGCTTTTCCAACCTTTTTTAAACCCCTCCCCGTTATTAACGTAACCAGTAATTTTATTTTCTTTAGGATAGATTTGCACACCACTTAAACGCGTATATCCATCTAAAATTAAATAGCTTTTCTTTCCCTTTGGATAAGAAAATCTTAAATGGGCACCTCTTTCAGATGGGGAAATCTCTGTGCTGATATCATTGTCTAACCTAACCTTGTAGTAATTCGGTTTGGCAATTTCGTTGGCATGGCTAAACTTGGCTTCACGCCTGTTTTCGTCTACTACAAGCTCATCAACCATTGGCATTAATGAAAAAACGGCATAATCCCTGGTCCACGAACTGCACTGATGTGCTTGCTGAAAGCCCCTTATTTTATCTTTGCTGTATTGGTATTTCCATCCATCGCCATTCCGACCGGTTTGTGGCGTCCAGGTATGCATACCAAAGGGTAAGGCGGTTGTTGGATAAGTGTTTCCTCTAGTTAATTCGTGTTTGGAATTAGTTCCCTGGAGGGTGTTTACATAATTGACCAAGTCTTTCTGCTGCGCCATTAACCCATTGGCAGCCAGGCAGAATAAAATGGTAGTGACTAATTTTGGTTTCATTGTGTATTTGTTTGTGTTTATTGTGTTTCTACCAAGCGATTTTGACTGTTACACCTTCGCTGGAATTCTCAAAACCGAGTAAAAGGGTTTTAGACTCGTCATCCCACTCATTTCTCGATAATTCTAACTCCTTGGAACCTAGCGCAGCAGTTATTAATGTTGGCTTTGCAGGCAGTAAAATTCTCATTATGTTTTTAGTGTTGACAGGACTTTTGGCTATAAATTGATAGGAGCTAGATCCAAATTCCTCATCGGTTACCCTGGCGGCCGCCGCTAAAACCTGTGGCTTTTTACTTTTAACAGCCTGTACATCGTAAAGGTAAGCCTGGGCATTAGGCGCTATAACCTTGCTTTTCAATATTGGAAGTTGAGGATCGAATAAGTCGATATATGTACCGCTTAGTGTTAATGGCGATTTGCTTTTGCCTTCATCCAATACCGCAGCAATAACAAATGGACCCCGCCGTAAAACAAAGTTGTTCTTAAGAATAAGGTCGCCCGCCTTTGCATCTTTCTCATAAGCTTGGGCAATTAGCGCTAGAAATTGCTGATCTCCATTATCGGACATAATTAATTCTTTCGGGTCGGTTCTTACCACATATACCCTACCTTTACCGACAGCATTTCCAATTAAATTCTCGTCTGTAGGTATTCCTAACAATTTAAAAAGATGCGCTGATGGCGCAGCGAATTTATTATTTCCGGTATTCCACCACTCTTTAACATTTTGGAATGGATCGGTATCTTTTCCATAATAAAGCAATACACCACCATTTTTAACCCATTTTGCCAATTCCTCATGAAATGAGGAAGATAGGGGTTTCATATTCGAATAGCTCATAATTAACACTTTGATGTCTTTCAAAGTATTTTTATTTGCCAGGTTTTCAATGTGAACCGTTTCAATGGGTATACCTTGCTTAAGCAGTGGAATGGCCATACCGTAAAAATTAGATAACTGTGGATCACTGTAGCCCGCATGCGTTGGGAAACGTTGAAACATCATGGAGTTAGACAATAACACGCCTATACCCCGACTACCGTTTAGGTGATTGTCTGATTTGGGCATCTGGTTTAAGGAGTTAACCATTACCTGCATTTGGGTAGCATAGTCTGGTGAAATTGGCTGCTTTTCCTTCAGCCCTTCAACTGGAAATTTACCATTATAAATTCGATTTGGCCAGGGCATCACTTCATAGTTATCTACCATGGGATATAACAATTCGGCGGTAAATGTGGCCTGGTAGTTGACCTTATAGTCATCCCAAGATCTGCTTCGGTCTTCAATCGGATCGGTTAAAAAATAAATCTTTCTTCCGGTAGGAGCCGTCATCGAAACCATAGAACCATATTCCAAGAAAGCATTTTCAAAAACACGCTCTTTTTTTATACCATTATAAAAGATTGGCTCTCTTGCCGTACCTGTCCAAACTTGGGCAATGTACCCATCCATTCCCTTTAAATTTGCCAAACTTGCCTCAGGGCTTACAATTTGCCAGGATGAGTAGTTGATTAACGAATGAGTTGGCACAAAACATTTTACCCGTGTACCTTTACTTTCGCTATAAGATTTTACATAACTAAAAACCTCTTTTAAAGCATTGAAATAAAGCTGATATTTTAGTTTGGAAGAAAGGTAGGTAGCCTCGGGCGACTCATGTTGAGCCATCCAGGGGAAACCATAAAATTTCTGCCATTCATCTTTAAAAGTTTGGCTATACCCTGCACGAGCCCAAAATTCTGGTTCTTCTAAATAAATTGCGGTTACGCCTGCATCTATCGCCCTTTTAACATGGCCTTTCATATACTCAAGGAAACTTGAGGTGGGTACAATATAGGGTACGTTCTTACCATGCCAGATGGTTTCTCCATTTTGCATCATCTGCCCTTCTCCGAGGTGATTTTTTCCATCCCAATCTCCAAGAAAATAATCCTGATACTGGCCCCAGGCAATACCAGTCATGAATTGAACTTCGTAACCTTTATCTTTATATCCTCTTATACGATCCTCGAAACTTCCACCATCGTTTATACCATACACCATGGCAATATCGGCCCGTACATCATAATTAGCACTCCATGGGGCTGCAACCTGAAATGAGGTTTTCTGTTTTGACTTTGTTTGAGCGAAGCTACCTAGCGCAGAAATACAAGCCAATGCCAAAAGCATAAAAAAACCATAATTGCCCTGTTTATTCATAATGCTATTGCTTTAAATCTAAATCGTAAGAATGCTGGAGATTTCGAATTAACGCCCAGTGGAATAATCATTGAAAGTTTAGGTCTTATCATACGGCTTTATCTATGGATTAAACCGGAGATTAATTTCTCTAGTGAATTTGAACATTTGGGCAATTTATTTGGTTAAAGATAAATCGATTTACCTAATTTAAACTAAGTGACATACAAAACTTACACAGCTGTAAGGCTAGTTAGTATCACATTAGTACTAGATTTTAAATAAAACGTTTTACTAACTCAATATTAAAAATAAAAATGCCATTTGTTGACAATAATCTAGCAACATTTATGTGACACTAAGCGACTACCTTTCGATTAACTTGGTGGGGATAATAACTCGGTTAGATTCGTTTTTTGTTTTGGAAGATAACTGACTTAAAATTAATCTGATAACGGTTTCGGCAATTTCTTCAAGGGGTTGCTGAACTGCCGAGATACCTGGGGTATGAAGTTCGAAGACTTCATGATCATCATAAGCTATGACAGCCAACTCATCCCCTATTTTTTTGTTAATCAGTTTTAGTACCTTGAGTCCGCTTATTGCAAGATAATTGGTCGCAAATAATACGGCGTCGGTATCAGTAGAAGTAAACAGTTTTTTAATTTGCGCAATGGTTTCATCCTCATTTTGGTTAAAATGAATCTTAACAATCAACTCCTCATCAAATGGGATATGATGATCTTCTAGTGCTTTCTTATATCCATCTAAACGCTCAGTAATCTGTTGAACATCGATATCAGTGGTAACTAATGATATTCTCTTTTTTCCCTTTTTGATAAAACTTTCGATAGACTGATATGAGGCATTAAAGTGATCTGCACCAACGTAGTTTGTATCTACCGTTGGCAAGTTTCTGTCGAACAGAATTACCGGTTTATCATCACTCAAAAGTTGCTGAATATCATCTTCAATTCCTTTTATTGGCGAGATGATGTAGCCATCTACTTTCCTGGATTTGAACATATTGATAAGCTCTTTTGCCTTATCTACACTGTTTTCGGTACTTGAATAAATAATTTTATAACCTTTTCTATACGCTTTATCTTCAATTAACCTGGCAATACGAGAAAAGAAAGAGTTTGAAATGTCTTCTATAATTAAACCTATGATATTAGAATTACCTGTTCTTAAACTTCGTGCAATCTGATTAGGTTTATATCCGCTCTCTTGAATTATTTTTTCTACGTTTTTGATAACCGCTTCACTAATAGATTTCTCTTTGGCTTTACCATTAATGATAAAAGATACGGTTGTGATAGATACGCCTGCCTGTAAGGCGATATCTTTAATAGAGAGAGATTTCATTATTAATGGTTGTTTTCAAAGTGGCCTCAATTTTTTTTATTGAGTTTTGGCTAAGATAATGTATAATCGTTAATTTCTAGGAATGTTAACCGTTTTAGTTGGTAGAAATACCGTTAATTTTTGTTAAAACTAAAAAGGGCGCCGAATTGGGCGCCCTTTTTAAGATGGTTATTAGTAACCAGGATTTTGTTTCAAATTTGAATTTAATGCAATTTGTTGTTGCGGAATCGGATAAAGTTGCCTGATCGCGTTGGTTGGTTGGTGATCCCACCATGATCCGGTAGCGAACTTTCCGAAACGAATTAAATCATCGCGACGGAAACCTTCGAAGATAAACTCTCTTCCTCTTTCAATTAATAGCTCATTCAGGTTTAGGGTGGCAGTTGTATAAGGAGTCCAGTTTGCTGGCGCAAATGCACGTACTTTACAATCATTGATCAGCTGTACGGCTTCTGCGGTAGCTGCACCACCATTTTTACGCATTAATGCTTCTGCTTTTGCAAAATAGATCCAGGTAAGTCGATAAATGTTCCAGTCGGTGTTATTGTATACTAAACTTGGCGGCGTAGTTGCATTACCAACTTGATTACCTAATTTGTATTTGTTAAAACGAACGCCACTATTCTCTTCACCTTCACTCATATTAGATACTGTAGAACCGATTTTATTTTTTTGAATGTTATCTACAAACTCCAATTGTTTCCCATCATACTCATTTCCTCCGGTTGCGATCAACGGCTGTCCGTTATCGAAACGGAACATCTTACCTTCTAATAGCCAAGTCCTCTTTCTCAGGTCGGTATCAACATAAGTGGTAAAATTGCCTGGCACGACAACAATTCCGTCGTTTCCGTTTCTACTTCCGCCATAAATGAATTGCTGGTTAAAGTGGTAAAAATCGCTCGGAAAGCCCGGTTGGAAATTTGCTCGCTGAAATTCGTATGCTACCGAAAATATAGATTCTTTACTTAAATCGTTGTCTGGTTTAAATTGATCTGTGATGTTAGGGTCTAACTGCATGTTTCCGTTTAAACCACCTGCTTGGTTGGTAATTAACTTATCTGCCGCCGCAATACAGTCGTCCCACCGTGCTGTTCCGGTCCAAACCTCTGCATTTAAATAAAGTTCTACTAACATCGCGTATCCTCCTGCCTGGCTCATTCTGCCCAACATCGATTTAGATAATTTTGGAGCCTTTTCTATGTTGTCTTTAATTTCTTTTTCTATAAAATTAAAAACTTCCTGGCGGCTAAGTGTCGATGGTCTTGCTGGTTCCCCAACAACCGTAACCACAGGGATATTTCCAAACAAATCCATCAGTTTTAAATAATGATAAGCTCTGAACAACTTCAGCTCTGCGATGAAAGCATCTTTTTCCTGTTGTGTTATACCTAGCTGTGCCGCATCTCTTTTTTCAAGATTCTCAATCGGCACGTTACACAAGCCAACACCCCAGTACATTAAAGACCATGCATTGTTTATACCGCCTTCATCAACTGTCCAGGTGTGATAGTGTAAACGTTTCCATTTCCCTCCATCCTCACCATGTCTTCCTTTAGTTGGCCAAGCCAATTGGTCGCCAGATAGTTCGGCCAATCGCCACCAACCATCTTGCCCTGATGATGTTCCCCATGCATTAGCATGGGTATAAGGCCTTAATACCGCGGAGATAATTTCATTCTTATTTTGATAAAAACTATCACTGCTAATCGTGTCATACAAGTTTTCATCGAGTTTCGTACAACCATTAGCTGTAATTAGCATCATAGCTGCTAAGCACGAAGTATATATTTTATTTATCGTTTTCATATAATTGTTTCTAAAATCCAAAACTAACCCCTAATAAAAATGAAGATGTACTTGGATAAGGTCCTCTACCGTCTACGCCCAAAACCCCATCGTTTGCTGCTTGACCTAATCCTGTATCTTTAACAAAATCAGGATCATTTCCTGTGTATTTAGTAAAGGTTGCCAGGTTCTGACCAGTGATGTACGCTCTTAGATTGCGAACGTTTTTCGATTTTAATTTAAAAGTATATCCAAACGTTACCTCATCAATTTTTAAGAAACTACCATCTTCGATATAATAGTCTGAATACATGTAGGTATCATTGATCTGAGCATATTTATCAAAAGCAGAACTTAACAGATTAGTACCAGACACTTTGTTTCCGTAAGATAGCGCGGTTGTATTCAGGATTTGATAATCAAACTTTCCTCTTAAGAATACCCTTAAATCAAATTGCTTATAATTAAAGCTGTTGGTTAGCGACAAGTAATATTTAGGAATTGCGTTTCCGATGATTGCTAAATCAGTTTGGTCTCTAAAGAATGAATTATTGATTTGATCATTTCTAATTGGCTGACCGTTTCTGTTGAAGAATAGCCATTTACCATCGCCAGTAAAGCCAGCAAAGCGTTTACCCCAGAAATCGCCTATATTTCCACCTTCATAAATTCTAATGGCATTTCCTAAGTCTCCAAAACCGCCAATTGGCGCTGTAGATAGATAATCCCTTTTGTATTCGCTATTAGAATAAGAATCTAATTTATTACTGGTAGTACTCGCAGCTAAGTCGATATTATATTGGAAATCCTTTCCTTTAACAGCTTGATAGCTTAATGCCAATTCGATACCTTTTGCAGATATAGACCCCACGTTGGTGTAAATCTGACTTCTTACGAAAGGTGGCTGAGGAGAGTCATAATTATCTAACAAATCTTTTGTAACACGTTTAAATAAATCTAATGATCCAGAAAGGCGATTAGATAAAAGTGAGAAGTCTAAACCTAGGTTAATCTCTTGTTTTTTCTCCCACCTTAAGTTTGGATTTGGATTGGTATTAGGCCCATAAGTTTCCCTATATTGTCCATCAGGATATAAATAAACACCACCTGTACCCAATGTAACTAACGATGCATAATTAGAGATTCCTGAGTTACCTGTTTCACCATATCCAATTCTCACTTTCAAGTTATTTACCCACTTTACATTTTCCATAAATTTCTCTTCGGTTACGGTCCAACCTGCAGAAACTGCCGGGAAGTTTGCCCATTTGTTGTTGACACCGAAACGCGAAGATCCCTCTCTACGTAAAATTGCCTGTAAGTAATATCGGTTTTTAAAGGTATAGTTTACCCTTCCGAAGAAAGCGATCAAAGTATTATCATTTTTGAAACTTCCTAGAAATGCTTTACCAGCTGAAAGCTGATTTCCTGCATTTAAATTGTTTTCCTGGAACTGATCATTAAGAAAACCTAAGTTTCCGGCATTGAAACCTTCATTTACTTCGTAGCGATAACTATATCCAGCAATACCTGTTAAACTATGGTCTTCACCAAAAGTTGTAGAATATTGTAATGTAGGTTCCACATTGTAGTTCTGCTCTAAAACTGTCGAGCGTGCGGCATATCCACCATTCTTATAGATATCGTTTTCTACTGAATATTCACCGAAAATAGATCTGTAAGAACCATCGATATAACTGTTTCTCTGAACGGCACCAAAGATGGAAGCTTTTAAACCTTTATAAAGTTCATACTCAACTTTTGCATCGATAGAGCTTGTTTGTTGTTGTCTTTTATTGGTTTCTTGCTCCAATCTGGCAATTTCATTTGTAGCGTTCGGATCAAAAAAGTATGAACCATCTGGATTATAATAAGACTGCGTTGGGTTTCGTGTCAATTGGTTTTCCCAACCGCCACCACCTAATAAGTCACCTTTGTTAAAGTTTGTAGATAGATTTACCTGCGTAAATAACTTATCATCCAAACCTCTGGAATTTAGATTAAGCCTGATTCCGTATTCAGTTCGGCGGTTGTTTTTTGCAAAACCCTGCAAATCCCGGTAATTGATACTGGCCCTGTAACTTGTTTTGTCTGAGCCGCCAGACATCGAAAGGTTATGGTTTTGACTAAAGTTCTGGTGATTAACCAAATCATCAAAGGGATCAAGGGAAGCGCCATAATCTTGTCTATCAAATTGTCCTGATTGAATCTTTTCTCTAAACTCATCAACAGTTAAAAAATCTGGCCTCCTGTACAAGTATTCTTTACGCACATACGCTGAATAATCAAAGCGGGCCGGACCAGCCTTACCCTTTTTTGTTGTTACTAAAATTACCCCAGCGTTTGCTCTTGTACCATAAATCGCAGCACCAGATCCATCTTTTAAAACGCTGAAAGAGGCAATATCGTCTTGTTGCAATAAATCTAGGTTACCGCCAGGTATTCCATCTATTACAATTAAAGGGCTTTGACTACCTGTTACTGAGGTAACGCCACGTAACTGGATACCAACACCAGAGTTGGGATTTGACCCTCCTGTTCGGGTAATTTGCAAGCCCGCCACCTTACCTTGCAATAAATCGAGGGGATTGCGAGACCCACTTTGTCTAAATTGTGAGGTATCTACAGTTGCTATTGCTGAAGTTACTTCCTTAGCCTTTAACGTTCCATAACCAACAACTACCACCTCATCTAGTTTCTGAGCGCCTGATGGTACCAGGTTAACCGTTAAGGGTGTAGCGCCATTTCCTGCCGGAACAGACTTTTGTTGATAGCCAATGTAGCTGAAAACTAGGATATCGGTTGGAGCTGTTACAGCAATGCTAAAACTGCCGTTCTCTTGCGTTACGGTTCCACCTGTTTTACCTTGGATTTTGATTCCAACGCCTGGAAGGCCGAGTTTTTTTTCATCCAATACCACACCTTTTATGGTATTTTGTGTTGAGGTACCTGTTGCAGACGTAGCAGGAGCATTTGCCGGGGGCGCAGCAGGTACAGGACTTGAGCCACCTAGCGGGTTCACCGGAACTTTAACCGAATCGGCTGGCGTTGCTACCGGTACTTTCTTGGTAGTGTCTCTTTTGGTAGTGTCTTGCTGAAAATAGTAATGATTGAAACCCGCGGTTTCTCTCATTGATTTAGCAAACAACTGGGAGTTTGAAATTAGGATTAGGCATAGGAAGGCCGCGATCCTGGGTAGAATGTTTCTCATTGGCACTCATTAGTTTAGTTTATAATTAGTTACGCAATGCGACTAATGTTTCGCTTAATTAAAGAGGCGTAGAAATTAATTAGGGACGAACAGCAGTACGCAAAACGTTTTAGTAACGCCGAAATGAGGTATTTGTTTTAAGAATTGTGCAAATGGTTTATAACAAAGTTGTGATATAACTATGAGCTTGCAGCTGCATACTTGTAAATAAGCCTGGCGGTTTTAGCCGAGGCGCCAGGTTTCCCCATCAATTGGAGAAGCTCATCGTATTGGTTAAGCATGTTTGATCTACCTGTTTCGCTTAAAATGGCGCTTAGGGAAAAATTAAGGTTTTGGATATTACACTCTTCCTGGATAAGTTCAGTTACAATTTTTTTATTTACAATCAAGTTCACTAAAGAGATAAACTTGATTTTGACTAACATTTTAGCAATTGCTATGGAAATGACCCCTCCCTTGTAAACAACAACTTGAGGAACTTTAAACAATGCAGTTTCTAACGTAGCCGTACCTGAAGCAACTATTGCAGCATGTGCATGGTGTAATAAATTGTAGGTATTGTTAAAACAAAGCTGCACATTTCTATCCCCAATAAATTGATGATAATAACTTTCAGAAAAACTAGGCGCAGCAGCAATTGCAAAACAATATGCTGGGTATTGATCTGTCAAAAGCAGCATTACTGGCAATAGGCGTTCAATTTCCTGCTTCCTGCTACCAGGCAAAAGCGCAATGATTTTACCGTCACCTAAACCGCCTGCTACCCGAAAATTGGCATCGGGAGAGAATTGTGCTACTTCATCTAGCAATGGATTGCCAACATAATCTACTTCCATTCCCCAGTTTCGATAGAAATCTACTTCAAAAGGCAATATGCAAAACATATGGTCGACTACCTTTTTTATTTTTAGCACTCTTTTTTGGTTCCATGCCCAAACTTTTGGAGAAATATAGTAGCACACCTTAATACCACAGGCCTTTGCAAACTCAGCTATTTTCAAGTTGAAACCCGGAAAATCGATCAAAATCAGCACATCAGGTTTCCAACCAGTTATATCTGCTTTGCATGCTGATAGATTTTTGAAAATTGTTCTAAGGTTTAGTATCACTTCTGTAAAGCCCATAAAAGCCATATCGGCGTAATGCTTTACCAATGTGCCTCCTTCAGCCTGCATTTTATTTCCACCAAAATACCTGAATACAGCCTCATGGTCTTCATGCTTAAGCGCTTTCATTAGGTTGGCGCCATGCAAATCGCCAGAAGCCTCTCCTGCTACGAGATAATATTTCATGTGTTTGCTTTCCTTTTTATTGTCTGGTGGAAAATTAATTGGGTGTTTTACTGATAAAAATGAGCTAAAATACTTTGTAGGCAAAAAACAAGAATGCGCACACGAAAGTAGCTGCTAAAATCCCTCGACCAATATTTTCTTTATAAATTTTGAAGAAATATTGCATGGTGTAGGCATTTACAGCTATAGCACCAATGTATAATAAATCGGCCTTAGCCAACAAAGCTACATGGTGAATAATAAACCAGGCGATTGAAACCAGGATGGCAGGAATTACTAATCCTATAGCCAAACCAACCCAAACAGAATTATTTAACTTCCTAATTGTATCCATGCCGTGTACTTTAACCAAGATTTATTCCATCAGCGGCAGATGTATTCTTAGTGCTTGCGCTTTCTACATCACCAGCAGCTAAACCGAAATCCCAGCTGTTAAGTGTTTGTATCGCATGGTGTGCAGTCAAGTCAAATTGTACAGGAACAATAGAAACATAACCATGATCGAGCGCCCAAACATCAGTATCCTCACCATGATCAAAATTTTCGAAAACACCAGTTAACCAATAATAGGGCCTTTTATATGGATCGGTTCTTTCGTCAAACTCTTCCATCCACTTAGCATTTGCCTGTCTGCAAATTTTTATCCCTTTTAATGTTGGTCCTTTGGGGAAGTTAACGTTTAACAAAGTACCTTCAGTTAAACCATTGGCTAGAACCTGTTCGCAAATGGTTTTGATATATTTTTTGGTGTGACTAAAATCCGCATCCGCTGCAAAATCATCCATAGAAAAACCAATTGATGGAATTTTTTCTATTGCACCTTCCACAGCAGCAGACATTGTGCCTGAGTATAATACGTTTATCGAGTTATTTAAACCGTGGTTAATGCCTGATACGCATAGATCGGGCTTTTTACCTTTGAAAATTTTATTAACGGCCAATTTTACGCAATCTACAGGCGTACCGCTACACTTGTACATTTCTACACCTTCATAAAGCGTAACTTTATCAAACCGAATAGGCTTCCCGATTGTGATTGCATGGCCCATTCCACTTTGAGGACTATCTGGTGCAACAACAACTACGTTTCCGAGTTCCTGCATCACCTCCATTAAATTTTTGATGCCTGTTGCGGTGATTCCATCATCATTTACTACTAATATATTGGGCTTAGAACTTTGCTCTATCATGCTGGTAAAAATACGGAATATAAAATTTACCCCAACGATTATTGCCAATTTAATCTAACAAGCAAAATTTTCACTATTTTTTTAGTTTGAAAGATGAAAAGCATTTTGTTGGATGCAATAAAGCCTTATATTTGGGTAAATAACTTATTATAATGAAGCTCGATTGCCCTGTATTCCGGGTTAATTTAAAGCCATTACATAAACCAAACTCAAATCAATGAAAATCAAACTATTTTCTCTTGCTTGTTTTTTAGTTGTTGGTACTGTTGCCCAGGCGCAAACTACCTATCAATGGAAAACAGGAACATCTGGTGGTTACAACTATAAGTATGTAACAAACGATCCCACCAAATCGCGGTTTTATACGTTAAAAAATGGACTTACAGTTATCCTCTCACAAAATAACAAGGAACCTAACATCGTATACAAAATGGCAGTTAGGGCAGGTAGTAATACCGACCCACGAACCAATACCGGCTTAGCGCACTACTTAGAGCATTTATTATTTAAGGGAACAAACAAATTTGGAACCCTAAATTATGCAAAAGAAAAACCTTTATTAGATAAAATTGAATCGTTGTACGAAACGTATAACAAGACAACTGATCCTGCAAAGCGCAAAGAGATTTATGCAGAAATTGATAAAACCTCTGGTGAAGCTTCGAGCTATTCCATCGCAAATGAGTACGATAAGATGATGAAATCTATTGGAAGTGGCTCAACTAATGCACATACATCAGTAGAAGAAACTGTTTACGAAGAAGATTTGCCATCTAATGCCATTGATAAGTTTTTGGCGGTACAGGCAGAACGTTTCCGTGCGCCGGTTTTTAGAATTTTCCATACAGAACTAGAAGCTGTTTACGAAGAAAAAAACATTGGCATGGATAACGACGGACGTAAAATGTACGAGAAAATGCTTTATGCTTTGTTTCCAACGCACAATTACGGGCAGCAAACTACTATCGGCACTATAGAACATTTGAAAAACCCATCACTCGTAGAAATTCGGAAATACTATAACAAGTATTATGTACCAAACAATATGGCGCTGATCATGTCTGGCGACATTAACTATGATGATCTGATTAAAAAAATCGACAAGGATTTTGCCTACATGGCTTCGAAACCATTATCATTGTATAATCCAGCTCCAGAAAAGCCACTTACCCAAGTACAAAAAGTAGATATTTATGGCCCTAGCGCCGAGAGTCTTTATGTAGCATACCGCGGGTTTGCACAGAACAGCCGCCAGAGTTTACTTCTTGATCTTATCGGTAGTATTCTATCGAATGGTAAAGCGGGCTTAATGGATATCAACATCAACAAGCAACAAAAGATGCTAAGGGCTGGTGCAGGTTATAATCAAATGAAAGATTATGGAATCTTTATCCTTTCCGGTTCGCCGAAAGCTGGTCAGAGTTTAGAAGATGCCCAAAAACTTTTGTTGGAACAAGTAGACCTACTTAAAAAAGGCGAATTCGACGAAAGTTTAATTAAAGCTACTGTTGCCAATATCAAGTTAGCCGAACTACAGGCTTACGATAATAATGATGTAAGGGCTGATGCAACCATGAATGCTTTTATACAAAACCGTGGCAACGAGTGGGATAAAATGCTTTCTGCTACCGATGCAATGAGTAAGGTTACCAAGAAAGAAATTGTTGATTTTGCTAACCAGTTTTTTATCAACAACTATGTGTCTATCTTCAAACATAAAGGCGAAGATAAAAGCATTATCAAGGTAGAAAAACCTGCTATTACCGCAGTTAAAACAAATGCGAACGAAGTGTCTCCATTTACAAGGGACATTATTGCTGCACCGGTTAAACCAATTGCACCTAAATTTTTAGATTACACTAAAGACCTTCAGTTTGGAAAAGCGGGTATTGCCGATGTCATTTCAGTGCAAAACACCGAAAACGGCATCTTTCGTATGAGCTACCGATTTGATATGGGCTCTTACAACTACAAACTGTTGCCCTACGCTTCCCAGTATCTCGCTTTTTTAAGTACAGATAAATATTCTGCAGAAGAGCTAAGTAAGGCATTCTATAATATTGCATGCTCTTATAACATAAATGTGGGCACAGAAGTTACCACAATTTCAATTTCAGGCCTCCAGGAAAACTTCGATAAGGCGGTTTCATTGGTAGAGGATGTATTGGCAAATTGCAAACCAAATGAAAAAGCGTTAGACGATTTAAAAGGGAGATTATTGAAAGCAAGAGACAATGCCAAACTTAACAAATCGTCAATTTTAGGTGGGTTAATGAGCTATGCACAATATGGAAAAGATAATCCATTTAACCACGGATTAAGTAATGATGAGATTAAAAACATGAAATCTGCCGATTTAATTTATCTGTTGCACAACTTAACCAACTATAAACATACGGTAACTTATTATGGGCCTAAAACACTCGCTGCCTTATCAGCAGATATTGTAAAACTTCATCCCCTGGCTAAAGAGTTTACAGAAGCAGCGCCAATGAAAAAGTTTGCATATACCAAGACTGATTCTAACCGGGTTTATTTTGCAGATTACGATATGGTTCAGGCAGAAATTCGTTGGGTGCGCAATGGCGGTTTATACGATCCGGCAAATGCAGCAAAAATAGGTTTGTTTAATAACTACTTTGGTGGTGGTATGGGTTCAATCGTATTCCAAACCATTCGCGAATCTAAAGCATTGGCTTATTCTACATTTGCGGTTTACTCATCGCCAAATACTAAAGAAAAAGAGAATGCCATAATCGCTTATGTAGGTACACAGGCAGATAAAATGACCGATGCTGTTGCAGGAATGAACGAACTTTTAACAACCCTTCCAGAATCAGATAAATCATTCAATCTTTCTAAAACCAATTCTTTAAATAGTTTAGAAACTTCGAGAATTACTAAAGATGGCATCATATCTACCTATTTAGCTGACAAGAAATTAGGTTTTGACCACGATTCTAGAATTGATGAATACGCCAACCTGAAGCCGCTAACCTTTGCTGATGTAAAGTCTTTTCATCAAAGTAATTTATCTGGAATGCCATACAACTACTGTATTGTAGCTTCGGAAAAGAAAATAAACATGGCAGATTTGGCAAAAATTGGTCCGGTAACGAAGCTTAGTCTCGAGCAAATTTTCGGTTACTAATTCCCAAATAAAGCTTTATAAGAATGCCCTGATGAGATATCGGGGCATTTTTTGTTTTAATAATATTAGAAAATGAACGGTCTGGTGGTTGTGGCCGCCTTCCGGCCCCGCCATCCGTTATAGCCCTTCATTGCATTACGGGGCTGCCACTTCTGTCGAGGTTTAGGTCCAATGGCTTGTTTAAACGCCACCTCAGAACATTTGATGTTAACCTTAAAGCTAAGCAACTGGCACTAATTGAGATAGAATTTCCTTAATTGAATACTTCGCTCCACAAACAAACTCATCTGCTGCACCGTAGTAAATTATAAGCTCATCAGCATTTACAGTATGGCCGTTTGTAAAAACAACGTTTCCAAAAAACCCACACTTTTCGTACTTGGCAGTAGGACGCATAATGGGCTCATCGGTTTGCGCTAAAACCTTTGATGGTTCTTCCAGATCCATTAGAAAAGCACCCAGGCAATATTCATGTTGGGCATTAGCACCATGGTAAATTGCCAACCAACCCATGCTGGTTTTAATTGGAGCAGCGCCCGCACCAACGCGTTTACTATCCCATTTATCTACCCGGGTTTTAATTAGGCACCTATGATTTCCCCAGTGTATACCATCCGGCGATTCAGCAATCCAAATGTAGTTGCCCCCCAAGCCAACACTACTTGGGCGGTGCAGTGCGAAAAATTTGCCGTTAATTCTTTGCTCAAAAATTGCGCAATCCTTATTGTGTGGTGGGATAATCATTCCATGATGTTCAAATGTCTTCCAATCTTTAGTAGTCCGCATTCCAACACCAACACCATGTGCTGATACCGCTGTATATGTAAGGTAATAAGTATCTGCTATCCAGGCAACCCGACAGTCCTCAATACCAAATACCTCGTTTAAACCCTGTCCGTGTAACAATGGATAATCATCAGGTTGATAAAAATTAATACCGTCATCACTGCAAACCAAACGAAAATGAGAAAGCGTAGTTAAATAATCGGCACCCTTATAATTGATAACCCGTGGGTCGTCAGCTATCAAATCCGGATCATTCTCTGCAATTTCGATTACTTCAATACCATCGCCTTTTAGTATAGGAAATGAGATCATTCCCGTTTTTTGCCGCGGCCGCTCTGCCACACGGATGAGCAACCATGTTTTAGCTTGAAAAACAAAAACACCAGGGTTAAGTAAGCAAGCAATTTCAAGGCCTGGCCTGCTTGGTACCAGGTCCTGCGGCGATAAAATTGGATTCTGGGGAAATCTTTCCATCTGTCAAATTTAAATTGGCAACATCAAATTACTATTACAACCTACATCAAACAAAAACGGCAATCAAAATTGATCGCCGTTTCGCTGTGACAGTTTTACTATCTTATAATGAATTGATCCATTTAACCAGTTCATCTCTACCCTTTCCAGTTTTTTGCTGCAATCTACCTAATAACTCGTCTTCCTGGCCTTCTTCATGCTTTAAATCATCATCAGTTAACTCGGCATAAGATTGTTTAACCTTTCCTTTTAACTCATTCCACTTTCCTTTTATTTCTAACTTATCCATAGTCTTAAAATTTAGTACATGTTAATTGATTGTATGAAATAAACAGGGTTAAATAGATTTTGTTTCAATAATCCTGGCAAAAATCAAATAATATAGCCGTTCCTATACTCCTATTAGTTTTATCAGCTTTTTTTAATTAAATTGAGTAAGAATTACCAGATAATACAAACTACTCACTATTAAATTTAGAATTTGATGAAAAAACTACTCCTAAGTATGATTTTAGCTTTCGGTTTAATTTCATTTGCTTTCGCACAAAGCAAGGTAATTAGCGGCAAAGTTACATCTGAAAATGCTGGACCAATACCGGGTGTCAGTGTTTTTGTAAAAGGTGCTCCATCTAACGGCACCCAAAGTGATGCCGTTGGAAATTACAAGCTCAATGTTCCAAATGATGCAAAAACTTTGGTTTTTAGTTTCATTGGATACAGCACGCTTGAGCTACCCATAACAGGTAATACAGTTAATGCCAGTCTCAAAGAAGAAAATACCACGCTTACTGATGTTATTGTCGTGGGCTACGGCACGCAGATTAAACGAGACATCACCGGTTCTGTTGCTTCGGTAAAATCGAAAGATTTGGAAAATCTTCCCGTTACTAGTTTCGAGCAAGCACTACAAGGAAAAGCTGCAGGGGTGCAAATCGCTGCGCAAAATGGAAAGCTTGGTCAGGGCATTACGGTGCGTGTTCGGGGCGCAGCATCTGTAACCGCCGGTAGCGAGCCTCTTTACATTGTAGATGGCATCCCGATCACATCTGGTGATTTTTCGAGCACAACAGCACCAACCAGTGCTTTAGCGGATCTCAATACCAACGATATTGAATCTATAGAAGTTTTGAAAGATGCATCGGCCTCTGCAATCTATGGTGCACGTGCCTCAAACGGTGTGGTTATTATCACAACCAAACAAGGTAAGATTGGTAAAACATTGATCCAGTTTAATGCCTTAGGCGGAATAAGTACACCTTCAAACCATAGAGAATTTCTTAACGCAGAACAATATGTACAGATTTTAAGAAGAGCCGGTGCAGGTGCAGCAAACCAGGATTTTTTAAATGGCGATTACGCCACCTTGCAAGAAGCTATTGATGATTATGCAACAATAGTTGAGAACAGACTTACCCGGTATTCAGCAGGAAATACAGATTATCAAACCTATAAGGTAAACACAAACTGGGAGAGAGAAACTTTTCAGGACAATCCTGTAACGCAACAGTACGATTTAAATTTGACTGGTGGAAACGAAAAAACTAAATTTTATATTGGTGGCCAGGCGCTAGACCAACAAGGTATAATAGTTGGTAACAGTTATAAACGCTATAGCGGAAGATTGAACCTAACGAACAAGGTTACTGACTTTTTGGAAGTGGGTGTAAACGTAAATTTTTCAAATAGCATCAACAACCGATTATCAAACGATAACGCATTTTCAAGCCCGCTACAATCAGTGGCCCTGTCTCCTATTACGCCATTTATCGATCCAAGATCTGGTTTAGTTAGCGGTACATTACCGGGGGCGGCATCCAATTACCCGGTATACTATAATCCATTCATCGGAATTGATAATGCATTCTATAAGGCTACGGTTTACCGCACCATTGGTAAGGCATTTGCAAATGTTAATATCGCCAAAGGCTTAAAGTTTAGCACCGATTTTTCTGTTGATAATTTAAATCAAAATGAAGAAAGCTACTACGGATCGCTAACGTTTAGAAATACCGGAACAGCCAATGGCGATGGCCAAAACATTTCTACCTTCGTAATAAACACGAATACGAACAATTTTTTTAGTTACAATACTTCAATCGGGAAAAGTAGTTTAGATGCCATATTGGGCACTAGTTATCAGAAGTCTACTACAAAATACAGTACGTTAGAAGGACAGGATTTCCCTAGCGATGCATACATTAAATTGGGGTCTGCGGCTACTAAGGTAATTGCCACAAGCAATGAAAGTGCATTTAGCTTCCTGTCGTATTTCTTCAGAGCGAATTATAAATATAACGATCGCTATTTAGTAGGTTTTAGTGTAAGAGCCGATGGCTCATCTCGGTTTGGAGAGAACCACAGGTATGGCTATTTTCCTGCCGGATCTGTAGCGTGGATTGCATCGGAAGAAGATTTTCTGAAAGCCAGCGAAACCATTAGCTTATTAAAAATAAGAGCAAGTTATGGGTTAACTGGTAATGCTGAAATTGGTAATTATTCTGCAAGAGGACTTTTTAGTGGTACAGGCGCATACGGCGGTTTACCTGGCCAAATACCTACTCAAATTCCCAATCAGGAATTAACTTGGGAGAAAACTAAACAATTGGATTTAGGATTGGATTTTGGAATCTTAAAAAATAGAATTACCGGTACATTCGATTTTTACCAGAAAAAAACCACCGACCTGTTGCTTAACGTACCCATTCCGCAAACTACCGGTTTTTCTATCATCACTCAAAACCTTGGTGCTTTAGAAAATACAGGTTATGAACTGGGCATAAATACCGAAAACTTTGTGGGTGCCTTCAAATGGTCTACAGCAATAACGGCAGCAATAAATAACAACAAAATAACAGATCTTGGCGGGCAGACCTTAAATTCTAATGAAATTAATGCTGCAATAGAGGGACAACCAATTGGAGTATTTTATCTTCCAGAGTATGCAGGTGTTAACCCGGCAAATGGAGATGCTATGTATTACCGCAATACCAGAGATGCAGCTGGAAATCTCGACAGAAGTACCACAAACAACATAAATGAAGCACAGCGCATTTTCGCTGGTAATCCAAATCCGAAATATACATTTGGCTTAAATAATACCTTTTCTTTTAAGAACTTCGATTTAGGTGTGTTTTTACAAGGAGTTTCTGGCAATAAAATTTTTAATGCCGGCGGTCAATATATGAGTGCCAGTGCTTCTAATGGATATGATAACCAAACTACAGATCAAATGGCTTATTGGAATAAACCAGGAGACATCACATCGGTGCCAGAACCCAGGTTGTTTTATGGTAATGGTGTTGGGAATTCAACCAGATACTTATCAGATGGAAATTATGTTCGTTTAAAAACGTTAACCCTGGGGTACACTTTTCCCTCAACAGTGTTATCGAAAATTAAGTTAAGTAAATTGAGACTTTATGCTACTGCGCAAAACCTGGCTACCATAACGGGTTATAAAGGTTGGGATCCGGAGGTAAACGCAGATTACCAATCTACCAACATTAACCAAGGCGTAGATTTTTATTCGGCGCCCCAACCACGTGTAATTTCATTTGGTATTAATATAGGTTTATAAATTTAATTAGATAGACATGAGAAAGATATATATATACAATCTGCTACTTGCCTCGGTATTACTTTCGCTAACACCAGCTTGTAAAAAAGCACTCGATATTAGCCCGGTAGATACGATAGAACAAAGTAAAGCATTGCTTACCTCTAAAGATGTAGAGGTGGCACTGGTAGGGTCTTATAGTGCGCTCGGAAGCAGAAACTTTTATGGAGGCAGGCCGTTCTTAATGGCCGATTTTTTGGCAGCCACCGATGAGATAGAATGGTACGGTACTTATGAGGAACTTACACAAACAATAAATAAATCCTTATTAAAAACAAATACTTTTGTTGATAACATTTGGGCGGCTGGCTATACAGCTATCAATGATGCCAATAATGTGCTCGCAGCTGTTGGTAAAGTTGATGCAGCTAAGAAAAACCGAGTAGAGGGAGAAGCAAAATTTATTAGAGGTGCAGCGTATTTCGATTTAGTAAGGCTATTTGGTAAAGCATATAACGATGGGTCTCCAACTACCAACCTGGGCGTACCAATTGTATTGACACCCACCACTGCTGTTACGCCAGAAAGTTTTGTAAACAGAGCTACGGTTGCTGCAGTATACACGCAAGCCCTGGCAGATTTAACAGATGCAGAAAGCAAGTTGCCCGCAACGAATGGATTTTTCGCAACAAAATCAGCCGCTGCAGGGATGCTTGCCAGGATATACTTACAGATGGGCAACTACGCTGCAGCCGGAGCGGCAGCCAACAGGGTAATTACATCCGGAAACTATTCTTTAACAGCTACCTATCTTGGTGCTTTTCCTACTATGGGCTCAACCCCGGGGGGCAATACAACCGAAGATGTGTTTTCGATACAAGTTACAACGTTGACCGGATTTAATGGCTATAACGAGTTTTACGGATCGTCTACCTACGGCGGACGAGGAGATGCAGTAATCTCCCAAGACTGGATTGATAATACTTACAGCCCTAACGATGATCGTATTAATGCCTTTTACGATGATGGCGACATTTATACCTCTAAATATGCGAACTTATATGGTAACGTTCCAATGATGAGACTTGCAGAAATGTATTTAATAAGAGCAGAATGCAATGCCAGGTTAGCGCCGGCTGCCCCAATCGGCGGACGAACTCCGCTACAAGATTTATCAGTGGTTAGGAGCAGAGCAGGATTAACAACTACCACGGCAACACTTGCTGATATCTTAACAGAAAGAAAATTAGAGCTGGCATTTGAAGGATTTGCATTACATGATGCGAAGAGAACGCAGACTAATATCGGCTCAATTGCGTGGAATGCTAATGCACTAGTGTTCCCCATTCCTCAAAGAGAAATAGATGCAAACAAAAACCTGGTTCAAAACCCAGGCTATAATTAATAAACAAAAAAATGCCGGTTAAAAGACCGGCATTTTTGTTTACTGAAAGGCAAAAAACTAGAGCACTTTCGCGGCTGCAATGATTTCATCTACAACTGCAGGATCTAATAACGTAGAGGTATCCCCTAAGTTTGAAGTATCCCCTTCAGCTATCTTACGCAGAATTCTACGCATAATCTTTCCCGAACGGGTTTTTGGTAACCCCGAAACGAATAATATTTTATCGGGTTTGGCAATGGCACCAATAACCCTAGTTACGGTTTGCAATATATCTTTCTTAGATAATTCTGCTTCACTATGCATCTCCGGATAAATTACGAACGCATAAATACCTTGGCCTTTTACATCATGTGGATAGCCCACAACGGCACTCTCAACCACACCAGCATGCATGTTTATCGCGTTCTCAACCTCGGCGGTACCAATTCTGTGACCGGAAACATTTAAAACATCATCTACCCTGCCTGTAATGCGGTAATAACCATCTTCATCGCGTAAGCAACCATCACCGGTGAAATATAGATTATCATAGGTTGAGAAATAAGTTTGCTTACAACGCTCGTGGTCGCCATAGGTGGTGCGCAACATGCCCGGCCACGGAAATTTAATACAAAGGTTTCCGCTAACCCCATTGCCAACAATTTCATTTCCATTTTCATCTACCAGAATGGGCTGTATACCAGGCAGAGGCAGAGTAGCGTAGCTCGGCTTTGTTGGGGTTACTGTGGCTATTGGCGAAATCATAATGCCGCCGGTTTCAGTTTGCCACCAGGTATCTACAATTGGCGCCTGGCTATGGCCAATTTTTTCATCGAACCAGTGCCAGGCTTCCTCGTTGATAGGCTCACCTACCGATCCTAAAACCCTGATGGTGCTGAGGTCTTTTCCTTTCAGAGGTTCGTCACCAAAACTCATAAGCGAGCGAATGGCTGTTGGCGCTGTGTATAGCGTATTTACCTTGTGCTTTTCTACAATATCCCAAAAACGCGATGGCGATGGGTAAGTTGGAATTCCTTCAAATAACACAGAGGTTGCTCCTTGCGAAAGCGGTCCGTAAACGATGTATGAATGGCCTGTAATCCAGCCTATATCTGCAGTGCAAAAATAAACTTCTCCAGGTTGGTAATTAAACACATTTGAGAATGTATATCCGGCATAGACCATGTATCCGCCACAAGTATGCACTACACCTTTAGGTTTTCCGGTAGAGCCCGACGTGTAAAGAATGAAGAGTAAATCTTCAGCATCCATTTCCTCGGCTTCGCAAATATCATTTACATGTTTAACTTCATCTTCCCACCAAACATCTCTACCTTTTAACATCGAAACCGGTGTGCGAATGTGTGTTAAAACAATACATTTTTCAACCGTGGGGCAACCAATCAAGGCATCATCAATAACATCCTTTAACGGTATTGGCTTATTTCCACGGTAAGCACCATCGGCTGTTATAACCAATTTACATTTAGAATCGTTTATCCTATCTGCAATAGACTTTGCAGAAAAACCACCAAAAATTACGGAGTGCACCGCACCAATCCTGGCACAGGCAAGTACAGCAATGGCAAGCTCGGGTACCATTGGCATGTAAATACAAATTCTGTCGCCCTTTTTTGCACCGTTCCGCTTCAATACATTTGCAAAACGGCATACCCTTTCGTGCAACATTTTATAAGTGTAGATAATGCTTTCTTGTTCGGGGTTATTGGGCTCCCAAATTATTGCAGCTTTATCGCCATTTTTTTCTAAATGACGGTCGAGACAATTCTCTGTAATATTAAGCTTAGCTCCTTCAAACCATTTAATACTGGGTTCGTTAAAATTCCATGATAACACTTTAAACCAAGGCTTACGCCACTGAAAGTTCTGCGCTACCTCTCCCCAAAACTGTTCTGGATTTTCTACACTTTTCTTATAATGTTCTTCGTATTGGCTAAAAGATGTAATTTGCATGGCAATGTTTATATTTATTGGATTAGATGTGGCTAATTTAATTAAATAATATTGGTAGATTATCCAAATTCAAGAAAAATCCTCAGGCAGAAACAATTTTGATAATTTATAAAAATATTTATCTGCACTATTGATGATTACAATTATTATTCAGATATTTGCACACTCTTAAAAAAATTAAGCGACGATATTTTAACAACTATATTTACAAGTCATGTCAAGAGTTTGTGATTTAACAGGAAAAATGGCAATGAAAGGTAATAACGTATCACACTCGAACGTTAAAACCAAACGCAAATTTTATCCTAATTTGAAACTTCAGAAATTTTATATCCCTGAAGAAGACCGTTGGATTACGTTGAAAGTTTCTACTTCAGCGATTAAAACCATCAATAAAGTGGGTATTAGCGAAGCAATAAACCGTTTCGTAAAAAAAGGATTTTTGTAAAAAACATTAACTGTTGAGATTAACAGTTTATAATTAATATTAAAATGGCAAAAAAAGGTAACAGAGTTCAGGTTATTTTAGAATGTACTGAGCACAAAGAAAGTGGCATGCCAGGTATGTCTAGATATATTTCTACTAAAAACCGTAAAAACACTACTGAGCGTTTAGAATTGAAAAAATTCAACCCAGTATTGAGAAAAGTAACCGTACACAAAGAAATTAAATAAGATTGATGATTCTAAGTTAGAAGGTTTAGGGTGAGTAACCCCCATTCTATCAGTCTATCATTCAATCATTAAAATTATAAAAACATGGCAAAGAAAGTAGTTGCGACCCTTAAAACAGGTACAGGTAAAGAATATTCGAAAGTAATTACAATGGTAAAATCACCAAAAACTGGTGCTTACTCATTTAAAGAACTTATCGTACACAACGACCACGTAAAAGATGCTGTTGCATCTAAATAAGGTTAATATTTTTTAACATAAAATATTAAAGGCCGTTCCGTTTTTTCCGGAAGGGCTTTTTTTGTTACATTAAATTTAGATATGGGCTTATTTGATTTTTTCAAAAAGAAAGAGACTGCGCCTGAAGCTCAAGAAGCTTTAGATAAAGGTTTAGAGAAAACAAAAGATGGTTTTTTAAGTAAAATCACTAAAGCTGTAGCTGGTAAATCTTCTGTTGATGACGAAGTTCTGGATAACCTGGAAGAGGTTCTGGTTACCTCTGATGTTGGTGTAAGTACTACACTGAAAATCATTAAAAGGATAGAAGAACGTGTTTCTAAAGATAAATACCTTAACACCTCCGAATTAAATTTCATTCTTCGTGATGAAATTCAGTTATTGCTAGCCGAAAATAATAGTAACGACTTCAGGCAGTTCGAATATGGCGACCATAAACCCTATGTGATTATGGTGGTTGGAGTTAATGGGGTTGGCAAAACAACAACAATCGGCAAATTAGCACATAAACTAAAAGAATCTGGCTTAAGAGTTTGCCTGGGCGCTGCAGATACTTTTAGAGCAGCGGCTGTTGATCAAATCAAACTATGGGGAGAACGTGTGGGCGTACGTGTAGTGGCACAAGCAATGGGCTCTGACCCAGCTTCAGTGGCGTTCGACACCCTGCAATCGGCTGTTGCAGCCGGCGAAGACGTAGTAATTATTGATACGGCGGGTCGCCTTCACAATAAAGTTGGTTTGATGAACGAGCTTGGAAAAATTAAGCAGGTAATGCAAAAGGTTGTTCCCAATGCACCACACGAGATTTTATTAGTGCTAGATGCATCTACAGGACAAAACGCCTTTGAGCAATGCAAGCAATTTACAGAAGCAACAGATGTTAACGCTTTAGCCATTACCAAACTAGATGGTACTGCCAAAGGGGGCGTGGTAATTGGTATATCCGACCAGTTTAAAATCCCTGTCAAATATATTGGTGTAGGCGAAAAAATTGGAGACTTGCAGCTTTTTGATAAGAAAGAGTTTGTAAACAGTCTTTTCAAATAAGACAGATTAACTGTTAGGCTTAGATGGTAATTTGGAAATGAATTTTGGGTTCTTTCAGTTGCCGAAGCTTATTGCAGAAAGAACAGAAATAACAGCAAAGATTAAGTGTAAAAGATGAATACGAAAATCATACGTAGTAAAACGCCCGCAAAGCAGCCAAAAATTAATGTTATTACTTTGGGTTGCTCAAAAAATATATACGACTCTGAGGTATTGATGGGACAGTTACGTGGTAACAACTTAAATGTTGTACACGAATCTGACAAGATGGGAAAGGATGATATTGTAGTTATAAATACCTGCGGTTTTATTGACAATGCTAAACAGGAATCTATTGATACTATTTTGCAATTTAGCGAGCTTAAAGAGGCTGGCAAAATTGGCAAAGTGGTTGTTACAGGATGTCTATCTGAACGCTACAAACCAGAACTTGAATCTGAAATTACAAACGTAGATGCCTTTTTCGGAACAAATGATTTACAAAACATCTTGCACGAATTAGGTGCAAACTATAAACATGAACTTATAGGCGAGCGCCTACTAACTACTCCTTCGCATTTTGCTTATTTTAAAATAGCCGAAGGCTGCAACAGACCCTGCTCTTTCTGTGCCATCCCGCTGATGCGTGGGAAACACATGAGCAAGCCTATGGAGGAGCTGGTAAATGAGGCTAAAATCTTAGCTAAAAATGGAACAAAGGAGCTAATTCTAATTGCACAAGATTTAACTTACTATGGCCTGGATTTATATGGTATGCGTAAGCTTGATGAATTAATGCGCAGATTGTCTGACGTTCAGGGGATTGAATGGATAC
The DNA here is from genome assembly GCF_026240095.1 of Pedobacter sandarakinus. Lineage (GTDB taxonomy): Bacteria > Bacteroidota > Bacteroidia > Sphingobacteriales > Sphingobacteriaceae > Pedobacter > Pedobacter sandarakinus. The sequence goes on from NZ_JAPIVG010000001.1 coordinate 242,828, forward strand.
GTTTGCAATATGCTTACCCAAGCGGTTTCCCTATGGAAATTTTGGATGCCATGAACGAGCGTGATAACATTTGCAAATATCTGGATATGCCTTTACAGCACATTACCGATAACATGCTAAAATCGATGCGCCGTGGTACTACTAAGCAAAAAACAATTGATTTGGTTAATCAAATTAGAGATAAGGTGCCAAATATAGCTATGCGTACCACACTTATCTGCGGTTACCCTGGCGAAACTGAGCATGATTTCGAAGAAATGAAACAGTGGGTAGCTGATACTAAATTTGATCGTTTAGGTTGCTTTACTTATTCGCATGAAGAGAAAACCCACGCACACACGCTAGAGGATAACGTGCCTGAAGAAGTTAAACAACAAAGAGTGGATGATATTATGGAAATTCAACAAGGTATTTCATTTGATATTAACCAAGAGAAAGTTGGCAAAACATTTAAAGTTTTGGTTGATAAAAAAGAGGGAGACTATTTTGTTGGAAGAACAGAATTTGACTCGCCAGAAGTGGATAATGAAGTGTTGATTGATGCCGCTACAGGTTATGCTGCTAACGGAAGCTTTGTTAATGTTAAGATAGACAGAGCCGAGGATTTTGATTTATACGGAACAATTGTATTTTAATGATTTTGCGATTTAGACATAAAAAAGCCCGATAAAACAATTATCGGGCTTTTGAATATAATCTAAAATTAATTTTTTACTGGTCTGGTTTTAATTTGACTAGGCTTTAACCAAATCTTCGCACCTTTTGCATTAACATAATACTTTTCGTTTTTCGCGTTAATGTAAACATCAGAACCATCCGGAGCCATTTTGCCTTTCCAGGTTTTGTCTGCTACTTTAGAAGAACCTTTTACTGCAACTTCTGCAGTTTTGTTCCCAACTGATTTAGCACCTTTTTCTATTGCTTTACCAGTGTGGTCTAGTGCTTTACCTACTTCTGTTTTCTTTTTCTCTTGCGCATTAACGCTTAAACTTATGCCTCCAAACAAGGCTAATGTTAACAATCCTACTGCTAATTTCTTTTTCATGACAGTTAATTTTTTATTTAAATAACTTAACAGCTCAGGTGAGAATTTGTTTTTTTTAGCCCGCAGATATTTTGCCATCTAAACCTTATTGTAGCGGTATCCTATTTTGGAGCACTTTACAAAAGTTTTAACCTGACAGACACAAAATAGATTAAGCGGAAAGAAGGAATGACATTGCTAAGTACGAGTGGCTTTGCTTTTCTGATTAGTTTAACTTTTCGGCGAGCAATTTCATTTCAATTTGTGGTGAGCGATTCTCGTATAAAATACTGTGCACGGCCTTGCAAATGGGCATTTCTACGCCATAGGATAAATTTTTGAGGTGCATACACTTGGCGGCATAATAACCCTCGGCAATCATATTCATTTCCAACTGCGCAGACTTTACGGTGTAGCCTTTGCCAACCATGTTACCAAAGGTTCTATTCCTGCTGAATTGCGAATAAGCGGTAACGAGTAAGTCGCCAAGATAGGCAGACTCCATGATGTCGCGGTTAATGGGGTGGACGGCATCTACAAAAAGCTTGATTTCGCGAATGGCGTTGCTGATAAGTACGGCTTGAAAATTATCTCCATAGCCAATGCCATGGCAAATTCCACTGGCTACGGCATAAATATTCTTTAGTACGGCGGCATATTCAGTGCCATAAATATCGTCGGAAACGTTTGTTTTAATATACCGGGTGTTTAATAAGGTGGCAAATTTCGTTGCCGTTTGTATTTCTGTACATGCAATGGTGAGGTAAGATAATTTCTCTAAGGCAACCTCTTCGGCATGGCATGGACCGCTTACAACAAGAATGTCATCATAAGGAATATTGTAAACTTCATGCAGAAATTCGCCAATAATGAGGTTATCTTCTGGTACAATGCCTTTAATTGCAGAAACAATTTTTTTCCCTTTTAGATGAGCTGCAGTTATGCCAACGAGAGTTGATTTTAAGAAAGCTGCAGGCACATTTAAGATAACAAAATCAGCTTCCTGAACAATTGAACCAATATCTGATGACAGATGATCTGCTTCCAATTTGATTTCTACAGAGCTTAGATAATGGGGGTTGTGCTTAAACTTTTTGATATGTTCGATAGCAGTTTCATTGCGCATCCACCAAAAGATTTCTTTCTCAGATAAGTTATCTGATAGCATTTTAACGATCGCCGTAGCCCAGCTCCCACCCCCAATCATTGCTATTTTAGGTACCATTTTATAAAGAAGATTTAAGGTAAAAGGTGTAAGTTTTAGGACTTGAGACCTTGCAGCCCGCAACCTAAACCTTACACCCTAAACAACGCAAGTTACTATTTCCGACGATTAAATATAAACTACTTTTTACCGTCTTTACTAAATAGTTGGTCTTTAGATGTTTTTTCTACAACAGCCCCATCTTTTAGTTTGTTTTGAATGGCTGAATATGGTCCGGTTACAATTTCCTGGCCCGCTTTTAAGCCAGATTTTACAATAATAAACTGATCATTCTGGATGCCAGTGGTTACCTCAACTTTCTTAACTTTCTTCGTTTTTGCATCATAATCAAAAACGAATTGTTTTACTTTCTTATCAGATAATTTAGATTTCTGCTTTTCGGTATTTTCCTGGTTACCCGCTTTCTCGTCGCTACCTTTGCCACTATCTGTAAATACGGCTTGAATTGGAATTGCTAAGCCCTTTAGTGTAGCACTTTCAATATCTACCGTAGCCGACATGCCTGGTCTGAAGATAGACTGTTGCTTGCCTTCCATTTCTTCCGTAATTCTGATTTTTACCGAAAAATTGGTTACCTGATCTACAGATGTAGAAGCTGTAGCACCCACTGCTGTTGATGAACTGGCAATTTCTGTTACTGCGCCTCTGAACTTCTTATCAGAAAAGGCATCGACTTCAATGGTGGCTTTATCTCCAACTTTAACACGTGTAATGTCGTTCTCGTTAACATCTACGTTCACTTCCATTGATGATAAGTTCGAGATACGCATAATTTCGGTACCTGCCATTTGTGATGTACCCAAAATACGGTCGCCAAGTTCTATCGACAATTTAGATACTACCCCATCTACCGGAGCATATATTGTTGTCTTTGCTAAATTTGCACCTGCTTCCTTAACATTTGCACCTGTTTGCTCTAAAGTATATTTGGCACCTGTCACATTCTCTTTTGCACTGGCTAAGGTAGCTTTTGCCGTAAGGTAAGCTGCTTTTGCTGCGTCAAATTCTGCTGCTGTTATCACCTTTTTATTGAAGAGCTCTACGTTACGCTTGTAAGTAGCTTCTGCGTTAACAAAATTAGCCTGGTTTTGTATCAACTGCTGTTGTGCAGCAGCAACACTTGCTTTCTGTGCATTATAGGTGGCGACTGTGCGTTCATAACCCGATTGCAAAACATCTGGGCGTACTTTACACAATAACTGGCCTGCCTTTACTACATCTCCTTCTTTAACTTTCAACTCCACAACCTCTCCAGAAACTTCAGAACTTAGTTTTACTTCGGTTTCTGGTTGAATTTTGCCACTGGCAGTTACTGTTTCTACAACAGTTCTATCACCCGCTTTTTCTACGGTAACCTTTTCTGTCTTATCACCACCGATAACACCGGCTAGTTTTAACCCGATTAAAATAGCAATGATAACACCAATGGAAATTAATATGTGTTTCAGTTTCATAATTGTTTATTGTATTTCGTTTATTTAGTACTTAAAGGTTTATACTGCTTGCCCGATTGTTAACATCTTTTCGCTTAATTAAAAGGTAATTTGCTTGCCCAGGTAATAGTCGATTACCTTGGCTCTGAAAATCAGATCGTATTTAGCTAGGATAAAATCTATTTCTGCACGGTTTCTATTTGTTTGCGCAGTGCTATAATCCAGTGAGTTTACCAAGCCTACATTATAGCGTTGATCGATAACATAAAATGCATCTTTCTGAGCCTGGAATGCTTTATGGGTAGAACTGTACCGGCTTTTGGCTGCATTCAAATCTGCAACCGCCTGATTAATTACTTTAATTAAATTATTCTTGGCTAATGCTTCATCCGTTCTGCGTTGCTGTAAGTTTATTTTTGCTCTTCGAACATTAGACCTGGTACTAAATCCATTGAAAATTGGAATCTGAATGCCCATGCTAACAAACTGGCCGAAGTTATCTGATAATTGGTTGGTAAAAGCTGCATTTGGAAATAATGGATTAGCATTAAAGCGATAATAATAAGCAGAACCCAATCCGCCACCAAGGCTAATTTGCGGAAAGAAACTACCCCTGGCAACATCTACTGCTTTTTCTGCAGCTTTAGAATAATTCCAGGCTAACCTAATATCCGGAAAAGCATCCATAGCCTGTTTGTATATGTCATTCGGTACATAATCAGATTTTACATTTTCTACTTCGTCAACCAAAGGAGGCTGTACTTTGAATGTCATTGGTGGCTGTATCTCCATCAACTGCCCAAGCGTGAGGTAAGCAATGGTTAATTGGTTTTGGGCGTTCGTCAGATTTAACTCTGCCGTTGCCGCTTGCGATTTTGCTTGCGAAATATCTGCCAAAGTTTTATTTCCAACATCCAGAAGCGCTTGCTCTCGTTTTAACGTAGAGTTGGCTACTTCAAGTTGTTGCTCGGTAGCCTTAACTTGATCTTGGTTATTTAATACCTGAAGATATGCTGTTACAACCTGCAAAACAAGGTCGTTCTTTACCTTTTCTACATTGGTTTTACTTGCATCAAGCAAGAATTTATTTTGCCTGATTTGATTGAGTTTTGTACCGCCACCGAACAAAGTAACATTTGCGTTAAGGTTGGGGTTAAGGTTATAATTTTGAGTGTTTTCAAACAAACCTGAAACCTGCTGACTCCTTCCCCACTGCATCGATTGATTGACGCTTCCATTCAGGCTTGGCAGTAGCGCATTTTTCGATTGCCTTAAATCCTCTTCACTTATAGCCGCACTAAAAGCAGCTTGTTTGATGTTTAAATTATTTTTTAGGGTGTTTTCAACCGCTTGTTCGATGGTAATGACTTGCTGTGCACCAGCACTTAGCCCTAAACTCGTGGCTATTAATAATGCAGATCCGGTAACTAACTTATTTTTGGTAAACATTTTCATATTTTGCTTCAAATCTATATAAACAACTTTAATAATTTCTATGTATACAGGCAATTAGTAACTTTGATTACAAAATGTACCTCATCAAATCACCGCTTCTGCTAAAATGGTATTATCCATCGCTGTTATGGAATAAATCCCGCAACGAAAAAGTTATTTATTTAACCTTTGACGATGGACCTATACCCAATGTTACAGATTTTGCGTTAAAAACTTTAGCCGAATTTAATGCTAAAGCTACTTTCTTTTGCATTGGTGATAATATTATTAAACATCCTGAAGTTTTCGAGCGCCTTAAAAATGCAGGGCACGCAATTGGCAACCACACTTTTAACCACCTTAGAGGATGGAAAACGGACGATGACACCTACCTTGCCAATACACTAAAATGCCAGTCGCTTACGCAAACTAAACTCTTTCGCCCTCCCTATGGAAGGATTAAAAAGTCACAAATTTCTACCCTAAAATCCAGCGTTGCTAACCTGGAGATTGTAATGTGGGACGTACTAAGTGGCGACTTCGACGTTAATCTATCGCCCCATAAATGCTACCAAAATGTAATTAAACATACGGAAAATGGTTCTATAATAGTTTTTCATGATAGTTTAAAAGCATTTGACAGAATGAAATATACACTTCCACGAACACTCGAGTATTTTAGCACTAAAGGCTTTAAATTCTTATCGCTGTAGCCAATGTTATGCCAGTTGACAAAAACGCACAGCATAGCGATAGAATAGCTGCCCGGAGCGCTACAGTATTGCAAACCTGTTCATATTCGAACATTGGTGTGCATAAACGCACAGCATAGCCCCGATTGAACGAATGCCGGTTTTTCCCCGGCAGCAGGGAAAGCGGGAGGAAACTTTAATTGAAAAATAAGACATTGCGCTCCTAAATAAAGAATCAAAACCAAATCAACCAGCTAGTTATTTAGAACCCTTCCAAATAATACAATGATCTAAGTATGACCAGAACAGGAGCATTTTTTTTGTAAATTCGCAGCTATTAGAATAGAAGTATTACCTTTTAACCAATAAAAATCGATGGCTTTTGATATAGACATGATTAAAAAGGTGTATGCAAACTTCGGTCCGCGTGTAGATGCGGCTCGTAAAATTGTTGGCAGACCTTTAACATTATCAGAAAAAATATTGTATGCTCACCTTTGGGATGGAGATCCTAAGAAAGCATTCTCTCGCGGAACGGATTATGTAGATTTCGCTCCAGACCGCGTTGCTATGCAAGATGCAACAGCACAAATGGCGCTTTTACAGTTTATGCAAGCTGGTCGCCCGCAAGTTGCTGTCCCGTCTACGGTTCATTGCGATCACTTAATTACAGCTAAAGAAGGTGCTGCGATAGATTTGCCTCATGCCAGAACAGAAAGCGCAGAAGTATTCGACTTCCTTTCTTCTGTATCTAATAAATATGGTATTGGTTTTTGGAAACCAGGTGCAGGAATTATTCACCAGGTAGTATTAGAAAATTATGCATTTCCCGGTGGAATGATGATTGGAACCGACTCCCATACTGTTAACGCAGGTGGTTTAGGTATGGTTGCTATTGGTGTTGGCGGTGCCGATGCTTGTGATGTAATGGCTGGTTTACCATGGGAGCTTAAATTTCCTAAATTAATTGGTGTTAAATTAACTGGTAAATTAAACGGTTGGACAGCTGCTAAAGATGTTATTCTTAAGGTAGCTGGTATTTTAACAGTAAAAGGTGGCACAGGTGCTATTGTAGAATATTTTGGCGATGGTGCTATTAACTTAAGCTGTACTGGTAAAGGTACTATTTGTAATATGGGTGCCGAAATTGGCGCAACCACCTCTACTTTTGGTTACGATGAAAGCATGGAGCGGTATTTACGTTCTACTAACCGTAACGATGTAGCCGATGAAGCCAACAAAATAAAAGACTATTTAACGGGCGATGCTGAAGTTTATGCTAACCCTGAAAAATATTTCGATCAAGTTATCGAGATCGATCTAGATACTTTAGAACCTTACCTAAACGGTCCGTTTACGCCAGATTTGGCTACTCCGGTTTCGCAAATGAAAACCGAAGCTGAGAAAAATGGCTGGCCTTTAAAAGTAGAATGGGGTTTAATTGGTTCTTGTACCAACTCATCTTATGAGGATTTATCGAGGGCTGCATCTATTGCAAACCAAGCTATTGCAAAAGGCTTAACCACCAAAGCAGAATTCGGTATTAACCCTGGTTCTGAGCAGGTACGTTATACTGCCGATCGCGATGGATACCTTAAAACTTTCGAAGATTTAAATGCAACAATCTTTACCAATGCTTGTGGCCCATGTATTGGTATGTGGGATAGAACCGGCGCAGAAAAAGCAGAAAAAAACACCATTGTACACTCCTTCAACAGAAACTTTGCTAAACGTGCAGATGGAAACCCAAATACTTTCGCTTTTGTAGCTTCACCAGAAATGGTTGCTGCCATTGCCATTGCCGGAGATTTAGGCTTTAATCCGCTAACAGATACACTCACCAATAATAATGGAGAGCAAATTAAATTAGACCCGCCAACGGGCGATGAGTTACCAGCAAAAGGTTTCGATGTAGAAGATGCCGGTTATCAAGCTCCGGCAGCAGACGGCTCTACGGTTGAAGTGTTAGTTTCGCCAACTTCGCACCGTTTACAGTTATTAGATCCATTTACTCCTTGGGAAGGCACTGATTTAAAAGGTTTAAAACTTTTAATTAAGGCTAAAGGTAAATGTACTACCGATCATATTTCTATGGCTGGTCCCTGGTTAAAATTCCGTGGTCACTTAGATAACATTTCTAACAACATGTTAATTGGTGCAGTAAACTACTTCAACGATAAAACAGATAACGTTAAAAATGAATTGACTGGCGAGTACGGTCCAGTTCCGGCAACCCAACGCGATTATAAAGCTGCAGGTTTTGGCTCTATCGTAATTGGCGATGAGAACTACGGCGAAGGTTCATCTCGTGAACATGCAGCTATGGAACCTCGCCACTTAGGCGTGCGTGCGGTGTTGGTAAAATCTTTTGCCAGGATCCACGAAACCAACCTTAAAAAACAGGGCATGTTGGGTTTAACCTTCGCAGATAAAGATGATTATGATAAAATTTTAGAGGGTGATACCATCGATATTTTAGGCTTAACCACGTTTGCGCCAGACAAGCCGTTAACGTTGGTGTTGCACCATGCAGATGGTTCTGAAGAATCTTTCCCGGTTAACCACAGTTACAATGCACAACAAATTGAATGGTTTAAGGCTGGTGGTGCACTAAATATCATCAGGGCTGAAGCAGCTGCAAAAGCAGGTCATTAAAACAAGTAATTAAATTTAAATAATAGAAATCCCGTTTTGAATAACATCAGAACGGGATTTTTTTATGATTTAGAAAGCAAATGCAGTATTACTTATGCCGGGTTCCATCCCGCTAATGCTGCTGCCGATATAACCTGTGCAAACATTAATGGTAGGAAGTATTTTGTGGGTGGCAATGCCCACAATCGGCATCCGCGAATATCGGGTTTAGGTGGCACGGCAAAATGCATCAGTTAACGTTTGCCTTGCAAAGCGAATTAGCTAGCGGGCTAGTAGCAAGAACATAGGCAAGTAGTTAGGCAACCTTAAATTCGTGACCGCAATCGTAACAATGAAAACATTTTTTAGCTACAATTGGCGGCGATAAGGTTAAAAACGCTATGATAGATGCAAAAATCCCATACTTGTTTTTTGTAGCCATTCCATAACTTACATTTTTAGAATTGCAGTTAGGGCAAAGTGCTCCACTATCTGCTGCAGCGAAATCTGTATCTCCATCTAAGTCGGTATCTATGGCAATATCTTCACTCAATAAAGATTGTATGGCTTCAACATCTCGTTCAAAAACGATTAACTTAACACCACCAATGGCCTGGTTATACAATGGATTTATGGTTGCTACGTTTTCATCTGCCAGGAAACACGCAAACCCAGAATCTTCTAATCTTGCCCTAATAATGTTGGCCTGCATCGGATCGTAAAAAGTGCTGTAAACTATCGTCTTGTCGTTCATATTCAAGACTAAGATATTTATTCCAATCTGGATAATAAAATAAATTGATGTAAATGAATGCTACAATTTCCTTTAAGCTCTTAAAAATTCCTGCCACCAGTATCCAGAATACTTTATTGTTCGTTTAAGGGTTGCAAAATCAGTATGTATCAGTCCGAAACGGGCATTGTAACCTTCTGCCCATTCAAAATTATCCATCAAAGTCCACACCATATAGCCTGTAACATTAATGCCCTCGTTTTTTACCTTTAATAAAGCTGCGAGGTATAATTCAAAATACTTAATACGCTCGGCATCTACAACATTTCCAGTTGCTAGATGATCCCGGTAGGCGGCACCATTTTCGGTAATTACAATGTTCTTAACCTGTGGATACGAAGAAAACTGTTTAATGATGTTGTAAAAGCTGTCGGCATTAACTTCCCAACCCATTGCCGTATGTGGCTTTTTCCTGCTTTTGGCTTTTACTTCCCAAGCCTGTATCACAGGAATAAATGGATTGTATTTTACTGTAAGGGGAAAATAGCTTTGTAGTCCGATGAAGTCAAAATCAAATTTCATTCGGTTGTTAAATCTCCAGGTACCATATTCCATTTGAAACTTTTCCAGCATTTCCCAATCTGCGGTAGGGAATCCTAGACCTTGCGCAGGTTCAACAAAAAGCCTGTTCATTAAACAATCTACACGTTTGGCCGCCAAAAGGTCGTTATCGCTCTGCGTATATGGCAAAATTTCAGAGCAAGAATAGGTGGTGCCGATATTGGCATTTTTCACTTCCGAGCGGAGAATATGTCCTCCATCTGCCTGTGCAAGTGCAGTATGTAAAACTGCTGGGAAAAAATTACTTAGGCCTGTTTTGCCAGGTGCATGTACACCTAACATATAGCCTAAAGACGTGAAGCCGAATGGTTCGTTAAGGATTAACCAGTTCTTCACTTTATCGCCGTATTCTAAGGCGCAAAGTTTAACAAAAGCATTAAATGCAGCATTGATACTGAAACTTGTCCAGCCACCATCATTCTCAAGTGCCTGTGGCAAATCCCAGTGGTAAAGGGTGATGTAAGGCGTTATTTGTAAAGCGAGGCATTCATCAATAACCTGGTGGTAAAAGCTGATCCCTTGTTGGTTCGTGGCTCCTATTCCATTTGGTAAAATCCGCGACCAGGCAATGGAAAAACGAAAAACTTTGAAGCCAAGCAACTTAACCAATGCAAGGTCTTCGCGATAGCGGTGATAGAAATCGCAAGCTCGATCTGGCTGATGATTATTTTTTATTTTACCACTTCGGCTAGCGAATGTATCCCAGATAGAAGGTCCTTTGCCATATTGAGAGGCAGCGCCTTCTATTTGAGGGGCAGCAGTAGCTACTCCCCAGGTAAAGTTTGGGCCAAAATCGCTTGCTTTTATCATGATCAATTAATCGATTGAAGATGCACCTTTTAATATTAACAAATCATTAAAATTTAAATTGTATCAAGAAAATATTTTTTTAATAGCTTTACGGTATGCGCTTTCTGTTTATCACATTCTTAATGCTATCAATTGTTTCGAATTGTTGGGCTAAAAATGTACCTCCCACTAATGATGAACTGCCAGATGCCCTTAACATCTCGAATACTACTGCCTTTTGCACAGAAGATGCGGCTTACAGTAACATTGAGGCTACCACATCTACGTTTTATAATAAGCCCCTGGCATGGAATGCAATAGGTAAGGATGTTTGGTTTAAATTTACTGCTACAAAATACGACGTAAATATTTCTGTAACAGGACAAATTAACACAGCAAGCACTAACTCTCTGGTTAATCCATTGGTTGCACTATATACTATTGACCCCAGCAATAATGGAATTAGCGAAATGATTGGAACTTCTTTCAGCTCTAACAATGTTACTTCGCTCTATAAAGGCGCTTTAAACTTAGGGCAGGTATACTATATTCGGGTTAGTGCCCAAAATGACAATACCGGAACCTTTAAACTTTGTGTAGATAACTATTTCCCTCCTATAAAACCGGGTCAAGATTGCGGTACAGTTTCTATTCTTTGTTCAAAGGAAACGTTTACGCAGCTAAATGTAAGCGGCACAGGCACCAATAGAAACGAGTCTGCAGGTACCTGCCTGGGTACCGAATCGAATTCTGCATGGTATATGTTTAGGGCATCAAAAGCAGGGAGCTTTACCTTTGTGATAACGCCAACGGTAACCACCAACGATATAGACTGGGTATTTTATGACCTCGGCGTAAACGGTGATTGTAGTAACGTAAATGCCTCCACAGCAATCAGGTGTGCATCAGGAAGTGGGGTAACCTGCTCCCCATCCTATTACAAAACCGGCCTAAGCCTTACCGAAACTGATTTATCGGAGGCGTCGGGCTGTCCCGCCGGTCAAAATGGTTTTGTTAAATACGTAGATTTAATTGCAGACCATACTTATGCTATATTGATTGATAATTTTTCGAGCGGAAATAACGGCTTTACAATAGAGTTTGATGGAACAGCAGATTTAGCTGGCCCAAGTGCCGAGATAGCGGTGCAGAAATTAAATCCCTGCACAGACAATCAGGCTTACATTTTCGAAAGCATTGCCACAAATTATACGGAACTTAAATGGTCTTTTGGCGAAGGTGCAAGCATTGCTTCGGCCACAACTGAGGGGCCATTTACCGTTACTTATAGCACACCGGGTGAAAAAGTGGTAGTTTTGGAAGCCAAGGCCAGTAATGGATGCAGTGTTGTTACCACAAGAAACTTTATTGTAGCCAAAACCCCAGATCCACCTGCTATTAACGCATCCGATTTGACCCTATGTCAAGGAGATATATTGCAGCTCTCAACACCATCACTTGCCTTGGCTACGTACCATTGGTCGGGTCCAAATAACTTTTCATCTACACTGCAAAATCCAAATGTGCCCATAACAGGGCCTGAAAATGTAGGTATTTATCAACTTTTTGTTCAAGTGGGCGACTGTGTAAGCTCAGTAAGCCAGATCGCAGTACAATCGGTTGACCTGAAGCCTGAAGCAGATTTTTCAGTTATCATTAACAACAAATGCGAACCTAACCAAAGTTTTTCATTTGTTAACGCCTCAAAAAATTACACCAAAATATCATGGGATTTTGGTAATGATGTAGTGAGTAACGTGGTGTCCACCAATGACAGCCGAGTGGTGAGATACGCTACGACAGGAGCTCGAACCGTTACTTTGAAAATAGAGACTGATAACGGTTGCATCGCTACCAAAAGTTTAGATTTACTCGTTGAGTTAAGTCCGGAAGTACCCCAAATTGCAGTTAACCAACCATTGTTTTGCATAAAGGATGTGATTAAACTCTCGGTACCAGAGCAACCGGGCGTTGCCTATGCCTGGACAGGACCGAACAATTTTACCGCAAGTACAAATGCTGTTGAGATCCCAATCATCGACTTTAACCAGGCAGGAACCTACCAGGTAACATTAACTGCCGGCAGCTGTAGCGCAGCTCCCGCAACTATAATTATTCCACCTATTGCTAAAATACCAACAGCAAAATTCTATACTGAGCCAAATTTTAACATCAAATTCGCTGTTCCAGCGCCAATTAATTTTATCAATACATCTACCGATGCGGATGATTATGAATGGGACTTTGGGGACGGACAAACTTCAAATGAAATAAGCCCGACACACACCTACCGAATTGATGGGTTATTTAAAGTTAAACTTACTGCATTTTCAAAGAACGGGTGTTTCAATTCGATTATTCTTGGTGATTTACTTGTGAAAAAAGAGGGCTCGATTTACACACCAAATGCCTTTTCGCCCAATGGAGATGGTGTTAATGATGAGTTTGTAGTAGGAGTAACCAATTTAAAGCGCTATCGGATACAAATTTATAATCGCTATGGCAGTCAGGTATTTTTTACTGATAATATTTTCGATAACTGGAAAGGAACCTTTAAAAATGGCGAATTGCCGGTAGGCGTTTATTATTATGTCATTTTAGGCACTACGCTAAGCAATGAAAACGTTAAGTTTTCCGGTTCGGTGACATTGTTAAGGTAAACCCTCGACTGGAAGTCCGATTTCAGCTAATAAAATAGCTGCGTTAAAGGTGGCGCATGGCCCTTGTTTTAATTTATAATCGAAACGCATTTCTCCATCACTAACCTGAATATCAAAATGAAAATTCCGCAGCCGATTTGGGTATTCATCCTTTAAGTCTGCCAATTGAAGATCATGCGTAGCAAACAAGGCGGGTGTTTTTTCGGAAATTAATTTTTCTACAAACACCTTAGACCCCAGATATTTATCGCGACTATTTGTGCCACGAAGCATTTCATCAATTAAAACAAGAGTATTTTTATCGTGGGCAACGTTGTTCAAAATCATCTTTAGCCGATTCAGTTCTGCCTTAAAAGTTGAAGTACTTTCTGTTAACGAATCTTTGATGCGCATGTATGTGTTAATTGCGAATATTGATAATTGCATAGCGGAAGCGCAAACTGGAGCCGCTGCATATGCCAAAACCATATTGATCCCTACCGTTCGCAAAAAGGTACTTTTACCTGCCATATTAGACCCCGTTATTACATCCACTGTTGGCATTTTATCAAACTCGAAATAATTGGTAACACTTATGCTTTCTGGAATTAATGGATGAGCCAAATTCTCAGTAGCCAAACTGAAATCGTCGACTATGATTGGAAAAGCCCATGTAGGCTTATTGTAAGCTAGTGTTGCCAATGAAATTATTTCCTCGAAATCTCCAAGATGATTGAGCGAGGAAACTACATCCTTAGATGATGATTGATACCATTGATCTAAGTTAATGCAGCATTTAAGGTCCCAAAGTAGAACTGCATTTAAAATCCCACCAACAATTATATTTAAACGGGCATCGAAATTCTGAATAATTTTAGATAGGGATTTAATCTCTTTACTCACCGGAACTTTAGAAATGAACAGATTTTTGATATACTGGCTTTCCCAATTATGACTTTCTGTCCAGGAAATAGCCAAAGCATAGCCATTTAAAAGGTTTGAGCTACCACCGAAGCTATAGAATACCTTGTTTATTTTTGGACCTAGCAATACATTCCAACCGATATGCATAATTAATAGGGTAACAAGGATTTTGCCGAAGATTGCACTGGCAAATATTGTAGCCAATATCAAAGTTAAGGAGATATAGGGGACAATTGCAACGTAAAATCTGGTTGTCTTGTTTCGAACAAAACTCAGTTGTTCACCAAGCTGGTGTTTAAGTTGAAGTTTAATCTGTTCCATCTTATCGATATCATGTCCGCGCAAATTCGCCCTGAAATCGAAAGTAGTGTCTATCTTCCCAAGCATTTCTGTTACGGCGATTTGTCGTTCAACGATTCCTGCCTGCGTTGTTTTAATTTCCAGGCGCTTGGCTAACAGATTTTTGCCGTTAACGGTATAACACCTGTTTAAAAGCGAATAAAGAGAAGATTTTCCAAAAATATCCAGATCTGATGAGTAAGGATGAGTCGCTTTTTCAAACGCAGATCCGTCGTAGTAACCATTCGGCAAATCATTTAAAACATTCCATTCATTTTGATATACCCATAGTAATTGCTTTTGATAATCTATCTGCCGATCTAATTGGCTTTGTTTACGTACTACCGCAACGAAAATTAACACAGGCAAGATCAGCAGAAACTGAATCAGCGATCGCCAGCCATTATCTTCAGAATTTAAGAGCAAAACAAAAAACAGTATTTCCGCTAAAAAAAGCCCAATGCGTACAAATGAAAGTTGATCTACAAGCTTTTTTGTTTGACAGATGATAGCCGTTACCTCTTCTATTTTAGTGGTGTAAGCAGATATTATTTGTGCTTCTGTTTTTAACATTATCTTTGGTTGGCGGAAACGATAAAGATAAGAAATTATTAAATGAAGATTACTTTACTAGCTATAGGCAAAACCGAAGACAAGTACCTTATCGAAGGTATAGAAAAATATATTAGCCGGTTAAAACATTATATTAATTTCAGCTTTGTACCAATTCCCGATGTAAAAAACGTGAAGAATTTAAGCGAGGCACAGCAAAAAACAAAAGAAGCAGATCTGTTACACAAACAAATTAATAATGGTGATGTTGTTATTTTACTTGATGAAAGAGGAAAAAAATACTCATCTGTAGCATTTTCCAACTACTTAAATAAACAAATGGTTGGAAGCGTGCAGCATTTGATCTTTATAATCGGTGGGCCCTATGGTTTCGATGAAACCATTTATAAGCGGGCCAATGGTTTGATCTCATTATCTGATATGACCTTCTCACACCAGATGATCAGGCTGTTTTTTGTAGAACAGCTTTATCGTGGATTTAGTATCTTGAAGGGCGAGCCTTATCATCATGCCTAACACAAAAATTGTGTGGAATTATCGTTTAAAAATCATCAATAATAAAAAAATATGTTAGATAAATATAAAAGACAGTACCGCTTTAGGAGTAACCAAAGCGGTAACAATAGAATGCTTTGGATTAGCATCATTATCTCGTTGGTAATTGTGGCAATTTTATACTATTTCTTCTAAAAGAAATTGCCTATTCATGTGGTTTTCGAACCCGTTAGATAACTTAATCAGTCGTCTTGCAGCGCACAACCTTCTTAAGGGCTTTGCGCTTCCCTGGAGGCGAATTAACTAATGGCGGCTGCAATTTTAATTTCAAAAAAAAACACCAGGCAAATACCTGGTGTCTTATTGAGAAAGAAGCTTAAACTCCTTTTTTGCTCGTCATACTTGCTTTTTTAGCAGGAGCTGAGGTTTTCGTAGTTGCTTTAGCGCTTCCTGAAGCTTTAGCACCACTGGTTTTTTGTTTTTTATCAGCGGTTGCTTTTTCCTCTGCCAATTTAACTTCGGCAGCAGAGCCAGGAGTTTCTGGTGTTTCTTCGGTAAATAATGGTAGATCTTTCAACAAGTTATACCAGGTAAGGATTTTCTTCATGTCAGAACCATATACTTTTTCTTGGTCGTGCCCCGGAGCCACTTCTAAGAAATATGGACGTAGATCGCCCTTTAAGTCAGGTAGGTTTCCTTTTTCAGAAATCTTTGCAAAAATATCGGCTAATTTAATTTCATCTTCTTCGCCATATACAGTAATGTCTTCCAAAGAAGCCAGTTTGGTATTGGTGATGTTGGCTACTACCTTAGTTTTCTTCTCGTCTAAGCTTTCTAAAATGTAACCTACTTTATTTTGTCCAATCAGTTTAAATAAACCTGGTCTGCCAGATACGGCAACAATTCCTCTTAAGTTCATAATTTTTTGAGATGTGAGATATGGTAATCATAATGAGCAAAAGTGCTCAAAGTAAAACTCAAATCTAATGTCAATTAATGGAGAGGAAGAATCAAATAGAAGAATAATCGCTATCTGATTGCTTGCAACTCGCTGTTATTTATTAGTCTTCAACGATTTCAATTCCTAAAATCTTATCTCCCTGGCGGATATCATCCACAAGATCAACATTATCAACAGCTTTACCAAAAACGGTGTGGTTACGATCTAAATGGGCAGTATTAGTTCTGCTATGGCAGATGAAAAATTGAGATCCGCCGGTATTGCGACCTGCATGCGCCATTGACAATACGCCACGATCGTGATACTGATTTTCGCCATCTAACTCACAATCTATTTTGTAACCCGGGCCACCTGTACCAGGCATTCCTGTTGCACCTTCTTTAGAATTCGGACAACCAGTTTGAACCATAAAGTTTGGAATTACGCGGTGAAAAGTTACTCCATCGTAAAATCCTTCGTTTGCCAATTTTTTAAAGTTTGCAACTGCTTTCGGCGCATCTTGTTCAAAGAACTCAACAGTCATATTACCTTTTTCGGTTTTTATTATCGCTTTACTCATATCAATTTTGGTACTAATTTTAAATTTTAAACCCTAAATAAACAAATGCGTTTTTTTAAGTAGAGGGCAAAAATAACAAATTTGTGTAACTTCTAACACCATTAAATTTTTCTAACCAATTTAAATGAGGTATTTTAGTGTTTTAAGCATCTGCATTTTGAAAATAAAATATTATATCCTGATCATCTATTTGTGTTTCACATTTGGAGCCAAAGCATCATCCTTATTAATTTATATGGATGAAGATCAAAAAAACCACCTCAAAGCATACGGAATAGCCTATTGGACGATAAGTAAGCAAGTGGAGGTAGATTGGTTGTTAAATTACCGAGGGGGAAGTTTTCTAATTAAATACAATAAAGCCGTAGAAGATGAATTGAAAATAAGAGGTGTTTCTTACGATGTAATGGCTGATGGAAAAGTGATAAACCTACTGAACGAAATTAGCGATCCATCGGTTAATATGGAGATGGTGAAATTAGAAAAAACGCCAAAGATTGCGGTTTATTCACCAAAAAGTAAGTTACCTTGGGACGATGCGGTGACGCTGGTGCTCACTTACGCAGAAATCCCCTACGAAGTAATTTATGATGATGATATTATCCAGGATAAATTGAGTAAGTACGATTGGCTACACTTGCATCATGAAGATTTTACCGGACAATACGGGCGGTTTTGGTCGAGCTTTAGATATGCCACCTGGTACCAGGAAGATGTTAAAAACCAGGAGGCACTGGCTAAAAGACTCGGTTTTAAAAAAGTATCAGAAATGAAATTAGCTGTTGCTAAACAAATTAAGCAATATTGTGCTGGCGGAGGCTTTTTATTTGCCATGTGCTCTGGTACTGATAGTTTCGATATTGCACTAGCAGCAGAGGGTATAGACATTTGTGCACAGGTTTTTGATGGCGACCCTGCAGATATGAATGCGCAATCGAAGTTAGATTTCAATAAAACGCTGGCATTTCAGAATTTTAGATTAGATAATAACCCGATGAACTACGAGTTCTCGGACATCGATGTAACACAATACAGGACACTAAACCAAAGCAATGATTACTTTTCCTTATTTGATTTTTCTGCCAAATGGGATTTAGTACCTACCATGCTGACGCAAAATCATGATAAAGTGATTAAGGGTTTTATGGGCCAAACTACTGCGTTTAAAAAAAGCTTAATTAAAACCAGCGTAACTGTTTTAGGCGAAAATAAGGGCGCAGGAGAAGTTAGGTATTTACATGGCGAAATAGGCAAAGGTCAGTTTACTTTTTATGGTGGCCATGATCCTGAAGATTATCAACATGCCGTAGGCGATCCACCAACTGATTTAAATTTACATCCCAATTCTGCAGGTTACCGCTTAATTTTGAATAACGTACTTTTCCCCGCGGCAAAAAAGAAGCCCCAGAAAACTTAAGGGTAGATTCAATTTATTTTGTAAAGCGTACCGTTTTAAACAATATTCCTAATTTGTATACAACCTATACTGCCGTTTAGTTAGTATCATAAATTTTATAATGAATACCTGTGGGACAAAAAAACGTCCTGTAAACCAATATATTAACCATGGTATTGTAACACACCTGATACTTTGGCACAGCTTTTGGAATTGAGGCTTGTAATTAACAAGGGTTAATCCCTAAATTTTTAAACAAGATTCTTTACCTAAAAGAAAAATATTATGAAAAAGTTACTATTAAGTGCATCGGTTGTTTTATTGGCTACTGGAGCATTCGCACAAACTACAATGTCAGGATCGGATGCTAGATTTGGATTAAAAGCTGGAGTAAACTTAGCAAGATTTCATGTAAGCGGAGATGGAAATTCTTCATACAATGATAATGTTAAAGACAACGTTGGATTCAATGTTACTGCATTTGCCGATTTCGGTGTAGCAAACAATTTCTTCATCCAGCCAGGTGTTTCATTACAAAACAAAGGTGCCAAGTTTGAATCTACCAATGCTGTTACTGTGGGCAATACAACTACCACAACAGTTGCTGCTAACAAAACCAGTCTGATGACTATCGAAGTTCCGGTAAATGCTGTTTTCAGAATCCCTACGGGAGATGCTGGTGCCGTGCAGATTAGTGCAGGGCCATACGTAGGGTTCAATATTTCTGGTAAAAACAAATTGGAAAGCACTACTACAGTTTTAAACACTACCACAAATACAAGCAGTGTTTCAACTGGATCTAACGAAAATGATTTATCCTTCGGTAGCGCAGCAGATAAAAATTATGCTAGCACTGAATTCGGAGCAAACTTCGGGTTAGCATATCGCACTAATTCAGGTTTCTTAGTAGGCGCAAACTACGGCTTAGGTTTATCTAACTTGGTTCCAAAAGACCAACGTAGTGGAGATGCCAAATTAACAAACCGTGTATTAGGTTTCTCAGTTGGTTATTCTTTCTAAGACAATATTGATTAAATAAAAAAACCTGCCTTGAGTTAATCATGGCAGGTTTTTTTGTGTCCTATATTTTACAAATACTTGCGGCAGTTTCACAAGGTGCTCCATACCTAAAACCATCTTTGCTTTATTCAATCATAGTTAAACTTCTTTTAATATCTCGTTAAGATGTTCTTCTAAGCATGAAGTTTAGTCGTAGAAGTTCCAGCTTACGCCGAACTTAAGTAAGGCATCTTGCATTGGATATCTGTTCACGACATAGTAACCCGGAACTAAAAGCCCTTGGTTAACAAAATCATATTTAATAAATAAGTTAGCACGTTTTAGATTAGCTTTCAAAAATACGTCTACAATTGGCGTAGATTCCAACATTTCATTACTACCAATATAAAACTGGGCCGTAGCCGGAGAATAAGAGTAATTGGAGTAAGCGGTATTATACCTCACATCGAAACCAATATTGGCTTTTAGCACTTTAAAAAAGGTGTTGTTAAGGTAGAAACTGTTATAGGTGTAAAACTCTGGTGTCCTTAAAATTTCATTACGATCTGTCTTTTGGTAAGCAACATAATTTTCCAAAACAAACTTTCCAAAACGCCACTTTTTGGAAACATCCAATCGAACTAAACTAATATCACCATCAACCTGACGGGGCAGAATAGCATTGGTAGCATTTGAATTGTTTAGCGCAAAATACAAATGGTTACTTGTTAAAAAATAGTTAGCTCCGGCGGTGAAATCATATTTATCGTTTATAAACTTGAAAGATAGGTTGGCAACCTTTGTATTTTTAAAGCCAGTATTATCCCAACGGTAATGATTGCCATGGTAATAATTGTAAAGTTGAGACGGAGATTGATTTTGAACATAAGCTCCGAGTTCTATTCTACCTACGGTTTTACTTAATAAAATCTTGCTTTTGGCTTCGTAAAGGTAATCGCCTGCGTTCTCCCCCTGTAAAATTTGCTGTAAATCTAGATTAAAATCGATGTTATTAGAAAACCGATAACCGGCATTCCCCAAGATGGTAATATTCTGGAAGGCAAATTGACTTCGCTCATATGCACTACCATCACGTTTCAAGCCTAAAAACTGATGCTTAAAATAATCATGGCGTATCCCAGCATCAATTTTTAATTCGTTTTTAATGACTGTAGAATTTTTTGGCCGCAGAAAAAAGCTGTAAATGAACTCATTTTTTATGTGCTGCACATGGGTTGAATCGTTTGTATAAATGGCATCTGCGATCCCCGGGGGCAATACGCTACTATCATCATCTTCATCTTTAAAGAAATCGTAACTATCGTTATTGTATTCGAGGTTGTAGGTTACCTTATTGGTAGGCACAACCGAATTGTTTACGTTTACTGAGGTATCTATACGTCCAACGTAATAGGTTTGCCTCAGGAATAAGGTGTTTTTTCTGTATAAATTTCTTGCCGTGGAAAGGTTAACTTCCTCCGCATCTCTGGGAATTTTATCGTAACCAGGCTCAAATATTGTGGTGTCTTTATTAGAACCATTTTCATATGCCCGCATGGTATTGAAGATTGCGGATGCCCACATATTGTAGCGTTTATTTGGCGATTGATACCATGAGAATAATGCAACATTCAGATTGTCGCCACGTTGACGGCGGTAAAAACCTCTCGAATCTCCCCTATTAAAATTTACACCTACATTCCAATTCTTTTTAATATTCTGACTGTGAATAAGCTTGAAAAGTTGTTCTTTTTGTCCTGCACTTACAAGATAAAGGCTGGTATAGGGTGCCCTGGCCTGGTAGTAAATAATATCTTCGGGCGTTAGTGCATAATAATCCAAAGAATGAAAACCTATATCAAAACCAATTCGTTTGCTTGGCTCGTAAAGTAAAGGTCTGGCAGCAAGCCCCATGTTTCCATTGTTGATAGTTGGATGCATGGGTTGCAATAAAGGACTATAATTTTGGATATTCGTAGTAGAAGTATCTAACGGCAGGAGCACGATACTATCTTTACTTAGCGCCAACTTGGTAAACCGAATAAACTTTGCTGTATATACGATAGAATCTTTACTATCTAACTTCTTTCTGATCGAATCGGCCTCAGTTTTATCGTTGATACTGGTTTTTAAATCTTGTGCAAAGGCAGACTGATAACCCGAGAGGAACAAGATTACTAAACAGATTCGAAAAACGGTGCGCATGTTACAGTTCGGCAATTAGTCGGGTTAAAATCTCTGTCATTTTGGGTTCTGCTTTAGCAGCATCTTCTAAAATTTCATTTAAATTAAATGGTTGCAACACTTCTGGAAAACCTTCATCTGTTAAAACTGAAATGGCAAAAACAGGTAGACCAGCATGGTTGGCTACAATTACTTCGGGTACTGTACTCATCCCCACAGCATCGGCACCAATTAACCTCAAATATTTATATTCTGCTTTGGTTTCTAAATTCGGCCCAGAAACAGCAACATAAACACCCTTATGACAGTTAACATCCACTTCTTGTGCAATCTTGAGCGCTTTAGCAATTATAGAACGGTTGTAAGGCTCACTCATATCAGGAAAACGTGGCCCTAAAGAACTTTCAATTAAACCCCGAAGTGGATTATCTGGCTGGAGATTGATGTGATCTTCAATAACCATCAAATCGCCTTTTTTAAAATCAGGATTTAATGAACCTGCCGCGTTAGATACGATTAGGTTTTCAATGCCTAAACCCTTCATTACCCTAACCGGAAAGGTAATTTGCTGCATGCTGTAACCTTCATAATAATGCAAACGACCTTGCATGGCAATTATTTTTTTACCATTTAAGGTTCCGAAGATGAGTTTGCCACTGTGAAACTCTAATGTAGAAATTGGAAAATTTGGAATATTGGAATACATCAATTGATGCTCCACTACTATTTCATTCACTAAACCGCCCAACCCAGTGCCTAGAATAATTCCTATTTCAGGCTTAAAGTTTTCAGTTTTTCGTTTTATATACTCAACGGTTTCTTCTATTACTCTTAACATAGTTTAAAATAAGTTCATCAAAGGTAAACTTATCTTCCTCAAATAAATCAACCTCGATGGGTAAAAAATATACGGGTAAATTTACCAGTAAATCTTTAAATCCCGCAGCTTTTAAACGTTTGCTATCCTTTTCTGTTGTGATGATAATTTTATCTTTTCTTTCACTTTTCTCAAATGCTGTTTTAAACTTCTTAATGTCGTCTATTTTAAAAGCATAATGATCTGGAAATTTCTCATGTTTGATCGTCTTGGAATACTTTTCGAGTTCTTCAATCAAAGGATCAGGGTTTGCAATGCCTGTTAAAAGGAAGATCTCTTTATCTTTTATACTAGCTAGTTCCAAGTCACTTTCAGTATAAAGGTGCTTTAAACCGCCATATTTTAGGTAAGAGTGAAGAACCTTTTGATTCGTATTTGGCTGCAATTCGTTTACAGAAGCTTGTTGGGCCACATGCAGCAATGGTACCGGCGATTTCGTAACTAATAGCACATCAGCCCGCTTTCGCGAAGAAAATACATCTCTTAAATTTCCTGCCGGAAGTAGGAATTGCAAGGTGCCCAATTTTCGAAATTCGAAAAGTAAAATGTTTAGCCCCGCTCTAACCGAACGGTGTTGAAAGGCATCGTCAAGAATAATCACATCGTGACCAGGTGATAGTTTTTCGATGCCATCTACCCTGCTTTCGCTTACTGCTACGCTAATATTGTCGAATTTTTGATAATATTGAAGTGGTTCGTCGCCAATAGTTTCTGCTGTTGCATCCGCATCAGCCAGAATATATCCCTTCGTTCTTCTGCCGTAACCACGACTCAAAATTGCCACTTTATAATCAGACAACAGCCGAACCAGGTATTCGGTTGTAGGCGTTTTACCTGATCCCCCAACCGCCAAATTACCAACGCAAATAATGGGCAAATCGAACTTAACTGAACGCATAATGCCCCAATCATAAAGCTTTTTACGCAAAGTTATGGCCATGCCATAGATCAAAGAAAAAGGTAACAGTAAGAGGCGAAGGTAATTAACTAACATATCTTGTTGTTTTCAAAAATACAGATAATTTAAAAAACCAGTGTATGTTTTACACATTGGCTATAAATGCAACCAACATTGCCAAAAAATGTTTGTAAGTAGTTTATAATTGCTACTTGCGGCATTATAATACAATGTTGTAACCTTTTTATTATAGCGAACAAAGATTAATTTAAAGTGTTATCTTGTGATATGCCCATGAAAACAGAAATCTTAATAATTGGCGGTGGTTTGGCGGGCTTAACAGCAGCATTACACCTCCAAAAGTTAGGCATTTCAGTTATCATTATCGAGAAAAAATCTTATCCTCACCACAAAGTTTGCGGCGAATATATTTCAAACGAAGTGTTGCCTTATTTCGATTGGCTAAACCTGAATCTTGACACCCTGTTTCCAACCACTTTAACTACTCTGCAGGTTACCTCGGCAGATGGTGGAAAAATTGATAGCCAGCTGCCACTTGGTGGCTTCGGCTTAAGCAGGTACACTATCGACAATTATTTATATCAGGTTGCCGTAGCCCGTGGGGTTCCGGTTCTAACGGATACGGTATTGGAGATTAACTTCAGCAATGACCAATTTGTTGTTGAAACGAGCGGATCTAAAACGTTTAATGCTAATCATGTGATAGGTGCATACGGCAAACGTAGCCATTTAGACACCAAGTTGAACAGGGCTTTTATGCGCAAGAAATCTGAATATTTAGGTGTGAAGGCACACTACCAGTCAGATTACCCAAATCACATTGTTAGCCTGCATAACTTTAAAGGTGGCTATTGTGGGGCATCGAAAGTAGAAGGAGATATATTGAACCTATGTTACCTGGCCGACTACCAAAGTTTTAAACAATACAAAAACATCGAAAGTTACCAAGAGCAGGTAATATATAAAAACCCATCTCTAAAGAAGATTTTCGAAAATGCTACCATGCTATTCGATGCGCCAATTACGATTAGTCAAATTTCGTTCGAGCCTAAAACGCCAGTTCACAATCATATTTTGATGGTTGGCGATACCGCAGGGTTAATTAACCCGCTTTGTGGCAATGGGATGGCGATGGCCATTCATAGCGCTAAAATTGCCTGCATCTGCTTAATGCAGTATTTGAACCATACAATCCCATCTAGACTTGCCCTAGAAAACACATATACAAATGCCTGGCAAAAAGAATTTGGAAGCCGGTTGAGAGCAGGCAGAATTCTTGCATCGCTAATGCGAAACCAAAAAATTGAGAAGTTAGCAATGAATACTTTAACTAAAATGCCTTTTTTGCTCAACACCATCATTAAGAAAACACATGGAAAACCAATTACAATACCAAACTAAATGCCTGTAAATACCAGATTTAGAAGCACTGCCCCAGAGCTGATGGATGATTTTGGGATGGAAGGCGAAATTTTAAAAGATGCGCTTGACAAACTTGCCAGCATTAATAAATTGTTGGGTGGCAACAACGTTACCATTAAAGGTATTCAATTTCTTTTAAAAGACAAACCAAGAACCCAGCCCATACGTATTTTAGATATTGGTTGCGGTAATGGAGACATGCTTAGACAATTGGCCCAGTATGCAAAGAAACACGAGTTAAATTTTTTACTGGAAGGTATAGATGCCAATCAGTTTACAATTAATTATGCAGCACAAATTTCTGCTAACTATCCAAACATCTCTTACCATTGTGATGACATTTTTAATAACTTTTTTGCAGATAAAACTTACGATATAACACTATGTACCTTAACCTTACATCACTTTACTGATGAGGACATCGTGAAACTATTGGCCAATGCTGCCGAAAAAACAAGTATTGGCATTGTGGTTAACGATCTCCAACGAAGTGCTTTGGCCTATCGACTTTTTCAGGCATTATGTTGGGCATTTCGGTTAAATGATATGTCGAGAGAAGATGGATTGGTTTCGATATTAAGGGGATTTAAAAAGATAGATTTAATACATTATGCAAAACAACTCAACTTTAAAACAAGCTTAATTAAGTGGAAATGGGCATTTCGCTATCAATGGATAATAAGAACAACATGAGTGTAAAAATAAAAGCGGTAGCTAGGGCCTTACCAGAATTTTATAGTAAGACGGCGGACATTTTCCCTTTTTTGGATGTATGGTTGAGAGATCAGGATGAGCGGTTTATCAGAAAAGTAAAGAAAATTTTTGAGGGAGCGGCCGTTGATAAGCGCTATGCCATCATGTCTCCTGAACAGGTTTTTAGCGACCTTTCCTTTGAAGCACGAAACGATATCTACATTAAAGAAGGAATCAAATTAGGCAGGCAATGCCTAGAAAAGGCCCTTGAAAAAGCTTCCTGGAAACCCGAAGACCTAGACTATATCATTACGGTAAGTTGCACAGGGATTATGATCCCATCTCTGGATGCTTACTTAATTAATGCACTGCAGCTTAGGCAAGATATTGTTCGCTTACCCGTTACCGAAATGGGTTGTGCTGCAGGCGTTTCTGGGTTAATTTATGCCAAAAACTTCCTTAAAGCAAACCCGGGGAAAAGAGCGGCTGTAATTGCGGTAGAATCGCCAACGGCAACTTTCCAGCTCAACGACTTTTCTATGGCAAATATTATAAGTGCTGCCATTTTTGGCGATGGTGCCTCCTGCGCATTGCTGAGTTCTTGTCCCGAAGAAAGTGGCCCGGAGGTAGTTGCTGAAGAAATGTACCACTTTTATGATGCAGAACAAATGATGGGATTTAAGTTAACCAATACCGGTTTGCAAATGGTTTTGGATGTAGCCGTTCCTGACACCATTGAGTCGCATTTCCCGCAAATAATTCATCCCTTCCTAGCCAAACATCACTTAGAAATAAAAGATATAGATTACCTTGTTTTTCATCCCGGAGGGAAAAAAATTATACAAGTGGTAGAAGAATTATTTGGTAGCTTTGGCAAAAATTTAAATGAAACAAAGGCAGTTTTGCAAGACTTCGGAAATATGAGCAGTGCAACAGTTTTATATGTATTGGAAGATGTGATGAACAAACAACCGAAAGCCGGTTCTACTGGCCTCATGCTCAGTTTTGGGCCAGGGTTCTCGGCACAGCGAATCTTATTAAAATGGTAACATCAGGCAAGGAAATTATCGAACGCTTACCGTATGGTAAATCTTTTTCTTTTGTTGACGAAATAATAGATATAAATGAAAATGGGGTTGTCGGTACATTTACATATGCTAAAGATTTACCCTTTTACGAAGGACACTTTAAAGATAACCCAATTACCCCGGCTGTAATTTTAACCGAAACTATGGCGCAGATTGGTTTGGTTTGCCTGGGTTTATTTTTGTTAGACGCAAAAGTTGAAAACCGGTCTTTGGCCATGACCTCAAATGCCGTAGACTTTTTTAAGCCAGTTTATCCTGGAGAGAAAGTTTTAGTAAAAAGTGAGAAAATTTATTTTAGATTTAAAAAACTTAGTTGCCGCGTAACGATGTATAACCATCAAAATGAAATAGTGTGCAAAGGAACAATATCTGGTATGTTTTTCGAAAATTCAAATGAATAATATTCGTGTTGTAATTACAGGTTTAGGTGTTTGTGCCCCAAACGGAACAACAATTCCAGATTTTACGCATGCCATAAAAAATGGCATTTCTGGAATCAGACATCAGCCCAATCTAGCTACATTAGCTTTCTCTTGCCAAATTGCGGGCAAACCCATGTTAGATGCTGAGCGAATTGCCGATTACTTTACACCTCTGGAAATTAGAAATCTAGATAGCAGTGGCATTGTATATGGCGTTATTGCTGCTTCTGATGCCTGGAAAGATGCAGGGCTAGAAAAGAGTTCGAAGGAAACCCCAGATTGGGATAGCGGTACTATTTTCGGAACGGGTACCTCGGGTATAGATAAGTTTAGGTGGGCAATTAACAAGATAGATAATCTAGAACTTCGCAAACTTGGCAGCACCTCGGTAGTACAAACTATGGCCAGTGGCATTAGTGCATTTATCAGTGGCAAATTGGGCCTGGGAAATCAAATAAGTACTAACTCATCTGCCTGTGCAACCGGTGCAGAAAGTTTGCTATTGGCTTACGAGCGGATAAAGGCCGGCAAGGCTGTTCGCATGCTCGCCGGAAGTACCAGCGATAGCGGCCCCTACATCTGGGCCGGTTTCGATGCCATGAAGGTTTGTACCATTAAACATAATGAAGATCCTGAAAAAGGAAGTAGACCTATGAGCGCAACTGCTAGCGGTTTCGTTCCCGGTAGTGGCGCTGGAGCAATGGTTTTAGAATCTCTTGAGTCGGCCCTGGCAAGGAATGCAAAGATTTACGGAGAGGTATTGGGTGGCAACCTAAATTCTGGCGGCCAACGTGGTTTAGGAAGCATGACAGCACCAAACCCGCAAGCGGTACAAAAATGTATTACCAATGCATTAGCCGACGCCAATATTAAACCAGAACAAGTGGATGTAATTAACGGACACCTAACTGCAACAAGCAAAGACGCGTTGGAAATTGAGAACTGGAAAACTGCATTGGGTTCCTCAGCAGAAAACTTTCCGCTCATTAACTCTTTGAAAGGAATGATTGGCCACTGCATTGCAGCATCTGGAAGCATAGAATGCGTAGCTGCCGTACTACAATTAGCAGAAAATTTTGTGTTTCCTAACATCAACTGCGAAGATTTACATCCTGATATTACCGATCTTATCGATAGCAAATGCATCCCTCAAAAATTAATAAATAAAGAATTTGATATACTTGCTAAGGCCAGTTTTGGCTTTGGTGATGTAAATGCCTGTGTCATCTTAAAAAAATACAAACATGAATAAAGAAGAAATTTTATCAAAACTTAAAACAATTATAACGCCTTACACGGAAGAACACTCGGCATTAGACAATATTGATGAAAACACAGATTTCATTAAAGATCTTAAGATTAACTCGGCCAATTTAGTAGATATTGTTTTAGACATTGAAGAGAAGTTTAATATTGCAATTGATGATGATTCTATGGCTAAAATGTTGACTGTTAAAGCTACGCTGGATATTATCGAAACCAAACTTAATGTTGGGTAATGATATTGTAGATTTAAGCCTGGCGAAGACACAAAGCAATTGGAGGCGCAGAGGCTACCTTAATAAACTCTTTACCGCTACAGAACAAGCATTGATTGCCAGTGCCAAAGATGCTGATTTAATGGTTTGGCTTTTATGGAGCATGAAAGAATCTGCTTATAAGATTCAGAACCGCAACACTGGCGAACGCCTCTTCAACCCAATTGATTTCGAATCTAGTTTGGCACTTGTTACTGATGAAGAAGCACGGGGCCAGATACGGTATAAAGGAACGATTTATTGCACCAAATCTACATTTAAGCACGATTGCTTGCATACCGTATCTATAGCAGATGCTTTAAATTTCGAAAATTTAATATTGCATTTTCTTGTAAACCACGAAAATTACTTAAATCGTTTCAACAACGATCATCCATTTTTGCGACTATTCAAAGATAATGACGGATTGCCAAAAGTTGAGCACTCGACGCTCAATTTCTGTATAGATGCGTCTGTTAGTCACCATGGAAAATACCTAGCCATTGCCTATCCCGACTTTGGCAATCCTTTAATGCAGTAATATGCGCCATTTTCTTTACAGAAGAATAGAATTGCATCTCTCAAAAAGCCTTATCTTTGCGCAACTCATAAAAAATACACTATGCTTAAAGGATTTTTTAACGTACCCACCCCGGTAAACGAACCTATATTAAATTATGGCCCAGGTAGTAAAGAAAGAGCACTTTTGAAAGAAGCGCTTGCCGAAGCCAGATCACACCAGCAAGACATTCCGATGTACATTGGCGGAGCGCAAATTTTCACTGATAAAAAAGGCAAGGTTGTTCCTCCACACGATCATCAACATATTTTAGCGCAGTATAGCATTGGCGATAAAAGCCATATTGCAAAAGCCATAGATGCTGCGTTAGCAGCAAAAGCAGACTGGGAAAACCTTGCTTGGGAGCATCGTGCTGCTATCTTTTTGAAAGCAGCTGATTTAATTGCAGGCAAATACCGCTATAAATTGAATGCTGCTACCATGCTGGGCCAAAGCAAAAACGCTTATCAGGCAGAAATAGATGCTGCTTGCGAACTTATCGACTTCTTACGTTTTAACGTAAGCTACATGGCAGATATTTATAAGCAACAACCTCCTGTTTCTCCCCGTGGAAGCTGGAATCGTGTAGAGCAACGCCCTTTAGAAGGATTTGTGTTTGCCCTTACCCCTTTTAATTTTACTGCAATTGCTGCAAACCTTCCTGCTTCGGCAGCCATGATGGGAAATGTTGTAGTTTGGAAACCAGCTGATACGCAAGTGTATGCTGCTAACTTGTTAATGGAAATTTTCCGCGAAGCTGGATTACCAGATGGCGTGGTGAATTTAGTTTATGCCGATGGACCCGAAACTGGTGATGTTATTTTTAATCATCCGGATTTCGCTGGGATTCACTTTACAGGCTCTACGAAAGTGTTTCAGGAAATTTGGAAAACCATTGGTACAAACATTCATAAATACAGATCTTACCCACGCATTGTTGGCGAAACTGGCGGTAAAGATTTCATTTTGGTTCACCCCTCTGCAGAAACAAAAATTGCCAGCACAGCCATTGTACGTGGTGCATTCGAATATCAAGGTCAGAAATGCTCTGCCGCAAGCCGCGTTTATATCGCAGAAAGCTTATGGCCGGAAATTAAAAATCAAATGCTTGCTGACCTTGCAACTTTTAAAATGGGCGGAACTGAAGACTTCACCAACTTCATTAACGCTGTAATTGATGAGCGCTCATTCGATAAGTTGGCTAAGTATATCAACCAAGCCAAGCAAGATCAGGGAGTTGAAATTATTGCCGGTGGCAATTGCGATAAAACTAAGGGTTATTTTGTAGAGCCTACGATCTTAGTGGTTAACGATCCCAATTATACCACCATGTGCGAAGAGTTATTCGGACCTGTTTTGACTGTTTATGTTTATGCAGATCAGGATTTCGATGCCATTTTAGAGGTAATTGATACCACATCACCCTATGCCCTAACAGGCGCTGTCATTGCGCAAGATCGTTATGCCATCGATAAAGCCAGTCATGCATTACGCAATTCTGCAGGTAACTTTTACATTAACGATAAATGCACCGGAGCAGTGGTTGGTCAACAACCATTTGGCGGTGCCAGAGGTTCGGGTACTAATGACAAAGCGGGTTCGATGATTAATTTATTGCGTTGGGTTTCTCCGCGTACCATCAAAGAAGTTTTCGAATCGCCAACAGATTACCGCTATCCGTTTTTAGCAGAAGATTAATTCAATAACAGAAAGTTTTCAGCATATGCTGAGCGCTTAACAGTATTTAAACCCTCGAGCATTTCGGGGGTTTTTGCGTTTTGTGGATTAGGAGATTAGCCTACGCTTAACACCTAATAAAAGTTCACATCACCAAAACTTGCTAATAACGCTACAACCATCAACCTAATTAATACAGGAAATCTCTTCGAAAGATTAAAACCATGTTGAGCGACAAATGTTCTATTCTATAAAGTGATGTATTATGGAAAATCAAGAAGATAAAAACGAGAATTTAAAAGACAATAAAGTTGAACATTCGGCAGAAAATTCGAATATGCCAGATCAACAAGTTCCGCGACACCGCAGCGATGAAAACAGCGACGAGAATAAGGTAAAAACCGAAGCAGGCTATCTGGGCCGAAACTTTGGCAAGGGCGATTTTGGATCGGAAGAGGCTCGTGAAGATGCCGAGAAGGGCAACGAAGGACACGCAGGCAATATGCCTAATACAGCAGATTAATATTAACGCCCCGATGGTGATCGGGGCGTTGCTCCTCTTGCATACGGTAAGCATCGCGAATGTTCCTAAACCAGTTATCGATGATACCAGCTTGCTTATCGCCGAACCTTATAACAAAAACCTTAAGTTAAGCTTTTGTTTCTATGGGTTTTGCGCACATAGCTTTATCTATTTATGTCTTCAATTATTTTATCAGTTAATTTTGGCACGGTATAGTGTTTCTGTACATGCTCTAATGTTACTACTATACCTTTTGTATAGGCATTGTGTTTATAATTGAAAATTGTCTCCAGCACATCCGGATCAATGTATCTGGCATTAGACCCATCAATAATTACATTGGTTTCTTTCGGAATATTCGTTAAAACCACTTGTATGGCAGCCTTATTTAGAAAAGAAACTTCCTCCGCCAGCTTAATTCTAATGTGTTTTTTATCACCTTCATTGGTAATCCTGTAGAAATACGGGTTACGCATGTTGGTACGGAGCAGGTAAAAAATAGATACCAGCATGCCAACCGCTACACCCTTAAGCAAATCGCTAAATAGCACCGCAACAATGGTAACTACGAAGGGCACAAACTGATCCCACCCTTTATGGTACATGTGTTTGAACAAACCAATTCTTGTTAGCCTGTACCCGGTTACCAATAGAATGGCAGCTAAGCAAGAAAGCGGAATCATGTTTATAACCTGCGGAATAAACAGCAAGGATAACAATAACCAACAACCATGAAAAATTGCCGACATTTTTGTTCTTGCACCCGAATTTACATTAGCAGAACTCCGCACAATTACCGAAGTCATGGGCAAACCGCCCACCATACCACTGGTTATATTACCCAAACCCTGGGCAATCAATTCCCTATTAGTTGGCGAAACCCGTTTTATGGGATCAATTTTATCAATTGCCTCGATGCTTAAAAGTGTTTCTAAACTGGCCACAACTGCTATGGTAACAGCAACGATATACACATTCTTGTTGGCAAGTTGAGAGAAATCTGGCATGGTGAATAAACCAAAAAATTCAGCAACACCACTTACTACCGGAATCTTCACCATTTGATCTGCCCTTAATGGAAACGACGTTTGAGAAAATATGAACGTGGCTACAATACCTAAAATTACCACCAGCAAAGGTGCTGGTACAATGGCCAGTTTCGAAAACTTTGGCCACACAATTAATATAGCAATGGAAAGTAAACTAATTACCACTGCAGCTAAACTAAAGTGCCCTAGAGCTGCAGAAATCGCCGAAAAAGTATTTTCATGGTCTTGCTGAAAAAAACCCTCGTCGCCTGTAAAATCGGTATCTACACCTAATGCATGTGGCAACTGTTTTAAAATCAAGATCAAACCAATGGCGGCCAACATACCTTCAATAACGCTCGATGGAAAATAGTTGCCAATAGTACCGGCCTTTATCAAGCCTAAAACCAGCTGAAAAACCCCTGCCAATACAACGGCGAGTAAGAAAGTTGGGTAGCTTCCTAAAGAAGTGATGGCACCCAAAACAATAACGGTTAAGCCTGCTGCGGGTCCGCTAACACTTAGCTGTGAACCACTAAATGTGGCAACAACTATTCCTCCAATAATGCCCGTTATTAAACCGGCAAATAACGGGGCGCCAGATGCAAGGGCAATGCCCAGGCAAAGCGGCAAAGCCACCAGAAAAACAACTATACTCGAGGGTATATCTTTTTTAAGATTCTTTTTAAGAAAATATTTTTTAACATCCGAGCCTACAGCGGTCGGGTTTAACTTTTGCATAACGATGTAATTATCTAGTAAGTTTTAACGAATAAATCGTAGGGCAACATAAATTCCTTAAATGGCGGCAAAAAAGCTATTGAAAAATCAATAACCTTTTTAAGCAGCGATAACTTGCTTAAGGAAAGGGCACCCTATTAAAAAATGCTAAATAAAATTCGGAGGTGGTGTTGGAACCGTAGGGTGGTATGGATCTACATATCGCCTAAAATGCTCAATAAAGCTGCTTTTAAGCACAAAATGATTCGAAGAAAATTCGTAAGCAAAAATAGGATGGTTCAGCTCTAATAGCTTAATATCTGTAAACTTCGTAGTGTCTTTAGCTGTATCTTTCCCGCCGTCATGCTCTAATTCAATTTGCATAATAACGGCGTTCATAATCTCCTTATCAATACTGGTGCAAAAAACCGGCGCACCAGAAATACCCATTTTCGCAACGAAAATAAGCATGAAAGATGCTACGATAACATATTTGTACCTTCTTAAAAACATTCTTAGTTCTAATGCTATTCTAATGTGACTTTACAAAAATAAACGGATAATTGGTTTTTCAACATCTAAATGCATAAATATTTTCGCTTTTCTAATTTCCAGACCGCTATATCTAAATCACGCAGCTATATTTTTTGAAAATGTACGGTCAGAAAATCTTCGGGAACTGTCGCCCTACCATTCACTTTATCTTTTTGGTTGCATCAACAATGCAGCTACTTGAGCCGAAAAGATGGTTAAATAGTTACGGAAACCAAAAAGGATATCGTTCCTGTTAGGTTTATTTAACCTGGGCATGTGGCTCTTGGGCCGTTACAAAATCTAAAGACTTGCTAACTTACGCTTGCTTTACCGCAAGTAATTTATAATTTTAAATCCTCATACCCTTACAATGGATAAGAAAATAGCAGTACTACAAGACAAAATAAACCAGGCACAACTTGGAGGCGGCCAGGCACGCATAGATAGCCAACATAAAAAAGGAAAATTAACCGCCAGAGAGCGTATTCATTTCTTGATGGACGAGGGCAGTTTTGAAGAGATTGGCATGTTGGTTACGCACCGGAGTACTGACTTTGGCATGGAACGCGAAAAGTACCTTGGCGACGGTGTAGTTACCGGGTACGGCACCATCAATGGCCGATTAACCTATGTATTCTCGCAAGATTTTACCGTCTTTGGTGGTTCTTTATCCGAAACCCACGCCGAAAAAATTTGCAAATTAATGGATATGGCCATGAAAAATGGCGCCCCATTAATAGGCTTAAATGATAGTGGTGGTGCCCGTATTCAGGAGGGTGTAGTTTCACTGGGTGGCTATGCCGATATCTTTTACAAAAATGTACAGGCATCGGGTGTAATTCCCCAGCTATCTGCCATTATGGGCCCATGTGCTGGTGGTGCTGTATATTCTCCTGCCATTACCGACTTTATTTTGATGGTAGAAAATACGTCTTATATGTTTGTAACCGGCCCTAACGTTGTTAAAACCGTTACACACGAAGAAGTAACATCAGAAGAATTAGGTGGTGCAAGCACACATGCTACCAAATCTGGGGTTACCCATTTTGCCTGCGCCAATGAAATTGAAGCCATCAACCAGCTAAAGAAACTGTTAACTTACATGCCGCAGAATTGCGAGGAAATGGCTAAACCACTACCTTACGAGCCTGGTGATGAAAGCAGACCTGCGTTAAATACTTTTATGCCAGAAAACGCAAGCCAACCTTACGACATTAGATCGGTAATTGCAGAAGTTACAGATGCCGACAGCTTCCTTGAAATTCATAAAGATTACGCAGAAAATATCGTAGTTGGTTTTGCACGCCTTGCCGGCAGAAGCATTGGTATTGTAGCCAACCAGCCGGCCTACCTGGCGGGAGTTCTAGATAGCAATTCATCTACCAAAGCGGCTCGTTTTGTACGTTTTTGCGATTGCTTTAATATTCCTTTGTTGGTTTTTGAAGATGTACCAGGTTTCTTGCCAGGCACCGATCAGGAGTGGAACGGTATCATTACCAATGGTGCAAAACTGCTTTACGCCTTTAGCGAAGCCACTGTTCCACGCATTACAGTAATTACCCGTAAGGCCTACGGTGGCGCTTACGATGTAATGAATAGCAAACACATTGGTGCCGACTTGAATTATGCATGGCCAAGTGCAGAGATCGCAGTAATGGGTGCTAAAGGTGCGGCAGAAATTATTTTCAAAAAGGAAATCACAGCAGCCGAGCAGCCAGAAGAAAAATGGTTGGAGAAAGAAAAGCTATATTCAGATATTTTCGCCAACCCATACCGGGCCGCAGAACGGGGCTTTGTAGATGAGGTGATTACACCATCGCAAACTCGTTTGAAGCTAATTAAAGCCTTTAAGATGTTAGAAAATAAAGTAGTAAACAGTCCCAGAAAAAAACACGGAAATATACCTTTATAACAACTATTATAACATAGTGGCTACCTAATGAAGCTGACTTTTCGGCTGTTTTAAACCTTCATTACCCTCAAAAACTCCATGCTTAAACGAATAGATATATTGCTAATGGCTTTTTGTACTGGCCTTATTGTAGCTAATATTTATTACTGTCAACCCTTAGTTATTCTCATCGCTAAAGATTTCAATTTAACAGAAACCTATGCTGGCAGAATTACTTACATCACTCAAATTGGATATGCCTTAGGCCTATTGCTATTGGTTCCCCTGGGCGATATGTTTGAACGCAAAAGTCAGATTTTGACTATTACGGGCATGTCTATCTTGGCTTTATTGGTTGCGGCACTCGCCAAATCCTTTCTATTGTTAGAAATTGCATCACTTCTTATTGGCGTGTGTTCTATTGTTCCACAACTTATATTGCCATTG
Organism: Pedobacter sandarakinus; assembly: GCF_026240095.1. Taxonomy (GTDB): domain Bacteria; phylum Bacteroidota; class Bacteroidia; order Sphingobacteriales; family Sphingobacteriaceae; genus Pedobacter; species Pedobacter sandarakinus. The sequence goes on from NZ_JAPIVG010000001.1 coordinate 278,799, forward strand.
GCGGCCAACCTTAGCACCGATCAAAATAGAGGTGCAAACATCGGTATGATTATGAGCGGACTGTTAGTTGGCATTTTGGCCTCACGGGCCGTGAGTGGGAGTATCGGCTTTTGGCTGGGCTGGCGAGCTGTATACTACATTGCTGCAACAATTTGTTTGCTTTTAATTGGGCTCATGGCTCGACGTTTTCCCAAGAGCTACCCAAGTTTTAAAGGAAACTACAAACAGCTTATGGGCTCAATGTTTTTATACATTAAAACGCAACCTGCATTAAGAGAAACTTCCATTATTAATTTTTTAGCTTTTGCCATCATCAGTGCTTTCTGGACAACCATGGTATTGTTTTTAGCAAATCCGCCATTCAATTTTCAAACCTTACAAATTGGTTTGTTTGGCATTGCAGGCGCCGCCGGCGCATTAGCTGCGCCTTTGGTAGGCAAGTTAAGCGATGGAGATAATCCCCGGAAAAACCTAATGATTGGTTTCCTCCTGCAAATCGTTAGCATAGCTTTATTTTATTTCACAAAATCACACTTGTACTTATTTGTTGTAGGCATTATCCTTATTGATATCGGACAACAAGCGATCCATGTAACCAACCAAACCCGGATATATACCCTGGTACCCGAGGCCCGAAATCGGCTAAATACCATTTTCATGTCGGTGAGCTTTGTAGGCGCCAGCTGTGGCTCGGCTTTAGGATTGTGGCTTTGGGGGATGGGCGGATGGGCCTTGTTTTGCTATGGTATGCTAACAATCATCGCCCTAAATATTGCAATCTATTTTTTCTATGGGCGAAAAAGTACTCACGTAACTTCTAATAGTAACACAATATAATATGGCTTTAGTTCAGATCGAACAGATGTTTCCATCATTAACCTGGCGCATTAGGCACGAGGTAATGTATCCGGAATTATCACTAGATGCCGTGAAACTGCCAGAGGATTTCGATGGTGTACACTTCGGGTTGTACGTTGACCATAAATTAACCGGCGTAGTTTCACTATTTAATGAAGGCAGTATTTATCAGTTCAGAAAACTTGCCATCCTTAAAGATGATCAGAAAAAAGGTTACGGTAAGCTATTGATGGATTATTTACTAGATTTTTGTAAAATTCAAAACGCGAGTAAGCTATGGTGCAACGCTAGGGTAAATGCTAAAGAATTTTATTCTAAATTTGGATTCATTGAAACCGATAAAACCTTTTCTAAAGATGGGTACGATTTTGTGGTAATGGAGTTAGCATTTAGCAAATAAACTCAGAAACTGAAACCGGTTGGCAATAAAATTTGGTTTTGCTAAACCCTTTCTCAAATCAATAAGAAAAATTAATTTAGTTAGCAGATGTAGCCGGTTAATTTGGCCGCATCGAAAACCTAACAAAGCACATCAATATGGCTAAGAAAAAAGAAGAAGAAAAAAAGACACATGTTCCTGTAGTAACAAAAAAATCGTTACAGTTTTTAGAAGCATATATCAACAACCCCGCTCCTACTGGCTACGAGTGGGAGGGTCAAAAAATTTGGTTAAATTATTTGAAACCTTATATCGACGAGCATTTTGTAGATAATTATGGTACAGCTGTAGGCGTAATAAATCCGAAAGCACCATTTAAAGTTGTTATTGAAGCACATGCTGATGAAATATCCTGGTATGTTAATTATATCACAAATGATGGTTTGATCTATGTTATTCGCAACGGCGGATCAGATCACCAAATTGCGCCATCAAAGCGGGTAAATATTCATACCGAAAAAGGGATGGTAAAAGCGGTATTTGGTTGGCCTGCTATCCATACCCGCCACGGCGAAAAGGAGCAGGCGCCAGAACTTAAAAACATCTTTTTAGATTGTGGCTGTACTTCAAAAGAAGAAGTAGAGAAATTAGGAATTCATGTGGGTTGCGTAATTACCTACGAAGACGAATTTATGGTGTTAAATGACCGCTACTACGTTGGCAGAGCTTTAGATAACCGTGTTGGTGGATTTATGATTGCCGAAGTTGCCAGGTTACTAAAAGAAAATAAGAAGAAACTCCCTTTTGGCTTATACATCGTGAACTCTGTACAGGAAGAAATTGGCTTGCGTGGTGCAGAAATGATTGCACAGCGCATTAAACCGAATGTAGCCATTGTTACTGATGTAACGCATGATACAACGACGCCAATGATTAATAAAAATACCCAGGGCGATCTTTCAGCAGGAAAAGGTCCTGTGGTTTCTTATGCTCCGGCAGTACAAACAAACCTAAATAAATTGCTCATCGCAACTGCGGAAAAAAATGGAATCCCTTTTCAGCGCCAGGCATCATCTCGCTCTACGGGAACTGACACCGATGCATTTGCCTATTCGAACGGCGGTGTGCCATCTGCCTTAATTTCGCTTCCGCTGCGCTACATGCATACCACGGTAGAAATGGTTCATAAAGAAGATGTAGATAATGTAATTAGTTTAATCTACAATAGCTTACTAAACATTAAAAACGGACAAGACTTTAGGGCTTTCTCATAGAATAATCGCTTACAATTAAGGCTTAGGGCATGTGCCCCAAGCCTTAATTGTTTAGATACTATATTAAACGCACCTTAGTACGCGTCTATTCGCCAGATGCTTCGTCGCTAAGGGTAATCCATACTGGTGCATGGTCGCTAGATTTTTCCCAACCACGAACATGCTTGTCTACTCCAGCCTTTTCCAGGCGACTTTCCAACTGCGGACTGAGTAAAAAGTGATCAATCCTTAATCCGGCATCCCTTCCGTAAGCATTTCTAAAATAATCCCAAAAGGTATAAATGGTTTCTGTTGGATACAGCTTTCGAATGGCATCTGTCCATCCTAAATTTACCAGGTCTTTAAATGCCTCCCGAACTTCAGGCCTGAAAAGTGCATCTGTAACCCAACGTTCTGGTTTATAAACATCTTTTTCAGTCGGCATTACATTGAAATCACCAGTTAACACTACAGGCAAATTAAATGTTAATAGCTTCTCTGCATGACTAGTCAAACGCTTAAACCAATCCATTTTATAATCAAATTTTGGTCCGGGCGATGGGTTTCCATTAGGCAGGTACAAACATGCAACAACCACATTATTGATTAAAGCCTCTATGTATCGGCTATGCAGGTCCTCATCATCTCCTGGCAAACCTCTTCTTAGCTCTTTAATTTCATAACCACGAGCCAGAATAGCCACACCATTCCAACTTTTCTGGCCTTGCCAAATCGCATTGTATCCTGCATCCCTAATTGCTTGTAAGGGAAATTTCTCTTGCGGGGCTTTCAGTTCTTGTAAACAGACCACATCTGGCTTGGTTTCCGCCAGCCAGCGTAATAAAACAGGCAGTCTGCCGTTTACACCATTTACGTTATAGGTTGCAATTTTCATTTTACAATATTCTTAAGACAGTAACTCATGTGGAAAATACATAAACAAATGATATATTTATAATGTAAATCCAATTATTGGCCTTACCTTGCAGTTTTACAGATGCATCCCCGATAATTAATGTCAAACGCTATTTTAAACGTCCCGAAAACAGCGCCTAAAGATATTCGTATTTTATATGATAAATATGCGAGTATGCTTCTAGGGTTTATAAGCGGAGTAATTCAGGATCCGAAAAAAACTGAAGAACAATTGGTAAAAATATTAACATCGTTTGTATTGATAACACAATCAAATTCTGAAAACATTACAAGCACCTGGTTGCAATTGAGGCAGCATGCGCTAAGTCATCTTGAGCAACTTGACTTAGCTTCAGGGTATATCGGGGAAGAAAATATCAGTTCATCTGTGGGCAAGGGAGACGATCAGAATTATTTATCTGCTGAGGAGAAGTTAATTTTCCATTCGGTTTATCACCAGAGAAAATCGATATCCTATTTAGCAAACATACTAGGTAAGGAAGAGCACCAAATACGTATTCAATTAAAATCATCAATAGATAAAATGAGGAGGGCAAATGGAAATTAACAAGTTAATAGAAAGTGGCCTGATGGAAACCTATGTGATGGGGATTGCCACCGAAGACGAAGTTGAACAAGTTCTGATGTTGAAAAAGCAGCATCCGGAATTTGCACATCAATTAGCCAAACTGGAATACGATATGGAAGTGATGGCCCACAGCATGGCTATTGAGCCACCTCCTGGGATATTAGCTAAAATCGAAAATGAAATAAATGAAATTCGTTTACGCGAACAACATATAGAAGAATTTATCCAAAAAGACTACACCACCCATAACGACTATAAAAAGCAGGAACGCTTTATCGAGGTAGAATCAGAATCAAACCAAATGCGCATTCATAAATCTTGGCGTTTGGTTTTTGCCGCGGTATTCATCCTTGGAAAAATATTTCTGGGCTTTGCCCTTTATTTTTATCTAGAAAACAGACAGGCGCAAGAACAAATAAAAGATCTAAAAATCGAGCTTAAACACAATAAATTCCCTCGCTAACAAATTAGATATTTTTTAAACCATAATTGCGGTAATGGGTTATTAATAAAAAATTATAATGGGCGAAGAAACGAACAAACTTAAATTATATATGCTTTTATTGGGCTCAAAAGCCCCCAAGAGAAATGTAGAGCAGCACGATTATTTTTTCGGCATAGGTACATCACTTAAGGATCTGGTGCCAGAAATTAAGTCCTTTTGGCCAGAAGCCGGGGCAAGTATCCACATAGATGGTTGGCGTGAAGTAAATTGCGTGGAAGGTTTCAAGATAGAAGTAATTTCTAGAACGGCAGAGGTGCAAGCCAATAACCACAAGCTTTTTTTTACCAACTTAGGCGGTTACCAGGCCGGAAAGCTGGCAGAACAGCATTATATTGTTTTAAGTGTAAAAGATGATCGGGCTACAGCCATACAAGATGCTAAGAAGACTGTTTTCTTTAAAACAAATTCTATAAAAGGTGCTAATTCGCACATCGATGAGAAATATGGGATAGATATTGATGACATCTATCGGGTAGAAGAGATTTTGAGCCCGGTTTATAAAGATCAATACCGGATTCATATCTCCCCAACAGAGGAAATGGTAGAAGACGAAATTAGACTCGGCTACTTTAAATTGGATAAATTATAGTACATCTGCCCTACCGAGGTTTAAAGCCAGGCAAACTATTCGTTGCGATTCATGTTGTTATAGGTATATCAAAAACCGATAATATGAAAAAGTTAATTTATGCAATGGTATTTGCAACATCTGCAATGGCCATCCAGGCCTGTAATAGTGGCGGTAAAGACGCCAAAGAAACTGCAGACAGTTTGAACATGAGCAAGGATACTACCATGAATGCAGCCGCAACAGGTGGTATAGCCGTTGACGATGCAGATTCTAAATTTGCTACTACCGCGGCAGTAAATGGCATGGCCGAAGTTGAAATGAGCAAACTTGCGCTTCAGAAAAGCACAAATGCCCAGGTAAAAGAATTTGCTACAATGATGGTTACAGACCATGGCAATGCAAATGCAGAGCTCACTGAAATTGCAAAAATGAAAAACATCACTTTGCCAACCACAGTTGATGAAGATCATCAAAAAAAGTATGATGACTTAAGCAAAAAAACCGGCGCTGATTTTGACAAAGATTATGTTAGTGCGATGATGGATGGCCATAAAGCTACCCTTAAGCTAATGGAAGATGAAGCTAAAGATGCTAAGGATGCAGATTTAAAAGCGTTTGCAAGCAAGACCGCTCCAGTGGTACAGGGCCACCTGACCATGATTAACAAGATTAATGACAGTATGAAATAAAACTAAAAAATCCCGAAATTAATTTTCGGGATTTTTTTTGCCTTTAAGGCTGTATAACACCTCAAGCGATGCAGCTTCGCAAAAATCAATGCCAGAGTAATCTGGATTATAACCGCCAATATAAGGCACTGCCATCATATAAATCCGCTCGTTAGCTTTCCCTTTGTTACTGATTACCTGAAAGGAATCGTTAATTGTTATGCCAGGCACCCGTAAAAAGTATGTTCCCCGGCCATTTCTCTCCACTAATTCGTTCCCATTTTCCATTTGTTGTCTACCTGCTTTGTTCGATTTAAATTTCAGTTTAGCAGGGCTAACTGTACCTTCTTTTACCAGAGTTTGAAATGGAAAATCATCGAAAGATAAGTGTGGTTGACCAACGCAGTTTACAAAAGCTTTATACTTTTCTGAGACCTTTTCTCCAGCATCTGTAGTGTAATGATATTTTATTCCACCTGTTGGTAGGTTCTCTACGTAACTATCTTCGCCTACTGCGTTAATCTCCAGGATTCCGGCATCATGAAGTGCCATTAAATCTTTACAAGAACTCTGAGGAACGAAAGCGATAACAATTGAGATCAGTGGCATTAATACTTTTTGCAAGCGTTGCATGTCTTCAGCACTCAAGTATTTAGCCGGATAATTCATAGTAAAACTCAGTACCGCCAACGCCTCTTTCCAATAAATAGATTCTCGCTTTGCGATCGATTTTTCAGCCTCTTCATACTCTTTTTTAAACAAGCCAAATGGAGGTAAATTCTCACGATAAGACATCATTGCATCTACAAACTCCTCGAGCGTATAGTCTTTTATCTTGTGGTAAAATGCCGTATCTTTTTCCTTAAATTGATCTTTAAAATTTTTCTCAAACACATAATCTAAAGAAATAAATCCTTCGTTCTTATTGGTATTTCTCAACATCTGTGCCCGGGTTAAGGTAGTATCTTTACCGAGGTGAGAGTCTTCCAAATGGAATCTAATAGCAGGTAATAATCCATTTCTGGAGTGCATTACAATCTTAAATTTGCTGCTATTTTCGTTTAAAACAAATTTGTATTTTCCATCGTTCTGGTGAATAAATTCTCCGTTATTTCTAGCCAGCGTTCTAATGGCATCTATAGCCGTTAATGACGATCCCATTAGGGCTACCGGATAGTTAAATCGTTTTGCTATTTTTTTCGGCGGATATGGTGAATCGAAATAATTAGGAATTTTGCCCTCATGCTTTTTAGGCCAGGAATGGCCAACGCAAACAATTACCTTATCAAAAAAAATTACTTCTTGTTCGCCTACCTTAACACCAACTTTTTTCTTCCGCTTATCATCTATAAGATCGGTAACAGTTGTGTTTAAATGGATTTTGGTGGTTATTCCTTTTCCTGTAGCGGCATCATTTAACAATTTAAATTGCGCAGAGAGATATTCGCCAAAAAACAGACGAGGTAAAACTTTATACTCGTTAAAAGAATCGATACTGATATTGAACCGTTCCAGTATTTCTTTTGGCGCAATTTTAATCCATTCTTCAATGGAACTGAAAATGATTGGTATTTCATTATCAGACACATTTGTAATGTGCTCTTCGCTGGCACCATCTGTACTGTAAGGCATTCCAGAACCCAGAAAATCTTTCTTTTCAAAAATCTCGATTTCGAGAGGATGCAGATCAGACTCTACAAATCTTTTATACATAAAGAGGCCAGCAGGGCCCCCTCCAAGAATCGCTATCCGTTGTAACTTATGCTGTTCGCTCATTTAACTGAATTAAATAGTAGGAAAGATGCACCCAAAGCGTACACTATCCCAAATCATTTAAACACAATCAAAAAAAGTCGAAATTGTTTTGCAAACTTTGATCTAAAGTAAATTGAACCTTTTCTGCTCTCTAACTAAGATTTCAGCTACTACATCACGTAATTTTTCAAATGATACTGGCTTTGTCAAAAAACGATCTCCATGCACACTAAAAGCATCGATCGCATACTCGCTGTGCGAACTTACGAATACTAGAAACCTTACTTTGTCTCTTAGCACCCGTGCTACGTCTAAGCCGGAAATATTCATCCTGATATCAAGAAATAGAAAATCGATATCATCATGCTCAGAAATTTCAAGTAATCCCGAAAGCGGATCTGAAAAGGTTTTGTATACGGTTAGGTTTCCGATGTTTTCGATATGTTTACAAAGTATGTTTATACTTAAGGGGTCATCGTCTATTACCACACATTTGCAAGGTAAATTTTTGTTTAAAGCATCCATTCCGTATTGATTAGTCAAACCATAAGCCAAGATAGCATTAAGAGCGTACCTTCAAACCTGCATTAAGATAAAGAAAAACTTGCAAACCATCGCAAATGGCATCTGTTAATTATTTATGATCTATAACCTGGAAAGATTTATCATTGCGCAAGAGAAAAATTACGATGCGGCATTATCAGAACTAACAGCCGGAAAGAAGCAGAGCCATTGGATGTGGTATATATTTCCCCAACTTGAGGGATTGGGGCGTAGCGAAACTGCACAATATTATGGCATCAAAGATATTTCCGAAGCACAGGGATACCTCAGTCACCCAATACTAGGATCAAGATTAATTAGCGTGTCGAAAGCAGTTTTAGAACACAATGATAAAACCGCCAAGGATATTTTTGGCTTTCCAGATTATTTAAAGCTTCATTCATCAATGACACTTTTTGCTTCCCTGGCTACTTCCGATGTCGTGTTTAATCAGGTACTAAAAAAATATTTTGATGGCAAAAAAGATTTGAATACAACAAGATTGTTAACAAAACAATAGCCAGATCAAACCAAGATGATATACTTTTGTTTAACAAATAATTCATTCATGTTTGAGCGCATGTTTGGGTTTAGATATAGGGGTAGGCTTTTGTCTACCCCTTTTTTTACTCAATAGGAAGTGAGAAGTAGAAAGTGGAGCCCTGCCCCCCTTCGCTTTCTACCCAAATTTTACCATTATGACGCTCAATTATTTCGGCACTTAAATATAAGCCAATACCAAAGCCCGAAATGGTGTGGTTACTTTGAACCCTGTAGTACCTTTCGAAAAGCTTTTTGGCATCATCCATAGAAATACCAATTCCTTCATCTTTAACACTTACTATTACTTCTCTATCAACAACCTGGCAGTTTATGGCTATGCTAGTGCCATTTGGCGAATATTTATGCGCATTGCTCAGCAAGTTTGATATCACATTTCCTATTTTATCACGGTCGGCATTAACAGTAACATCACATGCCAAGCCTAGAACTATTTTGTGTGTAGAAGGCGAAATGAAAGTTTCATCTACCGTTTCCCTAAGCAAATTGTCTAAACGAAAGCTTGTTCTATCAATGAGGAGCTTTCCAGATTCCAATCGGGAGACGTTTAAGAAACCATTTATCATGGTTGTCATTTTCTTAATTTGGATGTGTGTTTTATCTAATGCAGATTCTGAATAATGATCTTCACCAAGCCTGGCTTTTCGTTGTAAAACCTGAACAAATCCATTTATGGCTGTTAGCGGAGTTTTTAATTCATGGCTTACCATGCCAATAAAATCATTCTTTCTCAGTTCATCAAGTTTACGCTCGGTAATGTCCATAAACATACCCGAAAATTCTTCAATGTATCCTGATTGATTTAAGAAGACCTTTCCGGTGGTTCTTACCCATTTTTCTTCACCGGTTAGAATATTATTTATTACAAATTCTAAGTCACTTGCCGTTCGGTACGTAATTGCATTGTGATAGGCGTTGTACAAAATTTGGTGGTATACTGGCTGAACCGCCTTCATAACCTCCTTTACAGAAACTTTTCCAGGTGTAGCTATCCCCAAAAAGTCTTTAACGAAGTTAGATAGCGAAAGATCTAAGGAATGTGGCTCAATACTCCAGGTACCCATTTTCCCTGTTTCTATTGCCTGAAACAGTTTTTCCTCGCTATCAGATAATTTTTTAATGTATTGTACTAAATCGTTGTGTGTTTGAGCAAGCTCTTCGTTAGTGGCCGCCAGTTCCTCATTGGTAGCTGCAAGTTCTTCGTTTGCTGCAGCCATCTCTTCATTAACGTTTTGTAACTCTTCCTGGTAGAGTTTTCTTTCCGTAATATCTGGTCCGATGGTTGCAATGGCACTCACCTCGCTTGATAACTCATCCAATATTGAAAAGCAATTCCAGTTAATCCAAAAAGGCTTCTCTGTTTTTTCATTCCAAAACCTTATTTCATATCTGAATATACCGTATTCTGCCAAATTCGATAGTGCAACTTTTGCAAAGTCTCGATCTGGAGGGTAAACGCAATCTATCAGAAACCGATTTTCAACAGAATTCCAGCCGAGTTTTTTTAGCGCTACCGGATTAGCATAAACCATCTGCTGATCTAGGTTGGCCAGTGATATGAATTCTGAGCTCGCATCTACCAAAGCACTTAAACTTTGTTTTTCCAGCTCAATAATTTTGCGTTCTGTAATATCTACACCTGCCGAAATATAACCGGCAAAGCTGCCATCGGCATTTAAGCGAGGAGGTCCGTTTACCAAGATCCACCTGTACTCTCCACCTTTAGATAGCAACCTAAATTCTGCGCTAAAATGTGCCTTTTTTTCAAGTGCCGAAAAATAAACGTCAACATAATTTTGTTTATCGTCTGGATGGATCAAATCAATCCAGCCAGATTTCAGAAAATCCTGAATCGATCTTCCTGTAAGCGCAACCCAGGGTTTGTTAAAATAAAGTGCATTTCCAAATTCATCGCTAACAGAGATCAGAATATCTGTGGCTTCGGCCATGGTTTGAAAACGCTTCTCGCTCTCAGAAAGCTCATTTACTCTGGCACGCACTCGATCTTCTAATTCGTAGTTAAGTGCACTAAGGCGCTCTTGAGTGTGCTGTAATTCGTCATTGGTGGCAGATAGTTCTTCATTGGTTGCTGCTAATTCTTCATTTAATGCTTGCTCTCGATTTAAGGCAGCTTCTTTTTCAGCAGCCCGTTGGATAGCCTTGGTTTTTAGCACCCTTTCGGTTACATCAAGTGCGGTATGAAGAATACAGATTACTTTACCATCATTATTTTTAACTGCCCGGTACTCAAAATCGAAATAGAATGTTTTGATTTGACCATCTATTTCCAAGTCTGCGGGGGTGTCTTCGCCAGCAATTATGAGTCCTTCATTCCAAACACGCTTAAACATTTCTATAAAAGGCTGGCCTTTAAGTTCGGGCAATGCATCTTGGAGCGATTTGCCAATAACGCTTCGGTCTTTACCCCAAATTCTGAGCATTGCATCGTTCGCTTCTTGTATAATTGCGTCTTCTGTAACGTGTATGGCAGTGGCAGTATAAGTGAGGTTGTATACCTCGAGCAGCTCTTCGTTAGTTAATAGATATGGCGGACGACTCATTCGACAAAATAGGATGACAGGTGAAAATATGCTTTAAAAAAATAAATCAAATTTAACTTATGCTTACTTTCTCATTTCGAGAACTAAGTACGTTTGTTGAAATGCAAAGATTGCATTATGTTTTACAAAACCAACAACATTAATAAATGTTTGCTCAGTGCTTTTTTATTAACATTATTAACAGAATGTGTAAAATTATTTCGCGTAAGCAAACCAACATTTATTTAAATTGTTAGCATTAAAACATCCAGCAAAAAAAGTCCTGTGAGCGGGTAATCCGCGGAGGGCAGGCACACCATACAGGCCTCACCTGAAAAAAGATAGCCACCTATTTTTGTAGGTGGCTATTCATTTTGCTTCACGCTAAGCGTATTATTTGAAAGCGGATTAATGTAGATAAAACCAAGTGGATAATATCTGCGTTTCGTTTGTTAGAACTATACCAAAATTTCTCTGTAAATATCTACTCCAGTTAGATAGGGATGTTTGCATTAATGTTTAGGATGTATGCGCCGGTAAAGACAGGCGCATGAAACTTTTTAGCAATGATCAACTGGTAAGAATATTTTTACAACGATCTAGATTTCATCAGTAAAAGATGCTATTGAAACATAAAACTTTCTGTTCGTCTGTTTCTTAAAGGCAACGTTTTGTGCTGATGCTCTGTGTGGGCTTGCTGCTCTTCAACGCTCAATAAATCATTATACTTCTCAAGCAGATGAATGTACTTATTCATCCAGAAATAAACTGATGTTGAATCGTTGGATTGTTTGCCGGCAGCGGCGACGAGGTTTTCGGTTTCGGAATTCCCTTTCGGAAAAACATCGGGAAATGATACAGAAAGATCTTGGCCAAGTAAATTTCCAATCTGCCAAATTACTTCATGACTTAGCCTGTCTTGGCCAAACCAGTTGTAAATTGTTCTTCTGCTCACATTCAGTTTCCTTGAAAGTTCGCTAATTCCCATGCGATCTCGGCGCACTATGCGCTCTAAAATCTCACCGTGTTTTGTTTGTGTTGTCATCGAGATAATTAATTTTTAAAATGTAAAAATTAAATTAAATCAATATCGGGGACGATTGACAATACGAATCTATAAAAAATCGTATAGACTTGTATAAAGTATGCGCATTATTTGACTTGGATCAATATTTTGCGTGCTTTTTTGTAAAAATACTAGTTAATATGCGGAAAACACCTTTTCTAAAAACGTATATTTACGCATACAAACCTCAGAATATCTGATTGCTGAAAAGATTAATTTAACTATTGACCATAACTTTACTTTAATCAATCTACTCAACCTTAAAACAAATGGCACAGAATAAAACAACTGAAAATAACCTAAGTGTAAGCAACTTTCTAAATAAGGTTTCTGACGAGCAGAAGCGAGCAGACGCATTTGCACTTTGCTTGATAATGGAAGAAGCCCTTAGCTTTCCTCCCAAGATGTGGGGAGATGCAATAGTTGGCTTTGGGAGTTACCACTATGTATACGAGAGTGGCCGCGAAGGCGATGCTCCATTAGCAGGCTTTTCGCCCAGAAAGGATGCAATAGCGATATATCTTTCATCGCAGTTTAAAGATCGGGAAGAGCTGCTGCAGGTTTTTGGAAAACATAAAAGTGGAAAGGCATGTATCTATATTAAAAAATTAAGCGATGTTGATGGAGATATTCTGAAGAAAATGGTTTTCAATTCTGCCGAGGCGATTCAGCAAAGATATCCCCAATTGTAGAAAGGATTTCCTTTATATCGCTTTACAAACTCAAATATGTAAGAAAGAAGTTACCCTGTGTGCTTTTAATTTTTGCAATATTTGAATCATTCATCATCAAATAAACTAACTTAACATGATAAAGAAATTTTACCTCTATTTATTAATGGCAGGGAGTTGTGCATCTTTACCAGTTGCCGCTCAAGATGCCATTAGCTATCAATCTCCACCTAAAGAAATTGCCGATTTATTACTGGCCAAACCTACTCCTGCAGTAAGTATTGATGGTAAAGCAGAGTGGATCTTATTTAGCGAGCGTAATTCTTATCCATCAGTAGAAGAGTTAGCCATGCCTGAGTATCGTATTGCAGGTTTAAGGTTAAATCCAAATAATTATTCGCCAAGCAGGCAGAATTACATCAATAACTTCAGCTTAAAGAACATTAAAACCAATGTTACCAGCCAGGTGCTTGGTTTACCATCGCCATTATATGCAGGCAATATGGTTTGGAATCCTGCTGAAACCAAAATTGCTTTCACAAATACGACTCAAAAAGGTGTTGACTTATACATCATAGATATTGCAACTAAAAAAGCGATGAAAGTAAACAAGGAATACCTGAATGTGGTATTAGGAAGTGGCTTAATGTGGCTTAATAACAATTCTTTAATTTATAGAACAGTAACAAAGCCAGCGAGTGCAGCACCAGCCAAGCCTTTAATGCCGAAAGGACCTACCATACAACAAAATCTAGGTAAAGCCGCACCAAGCGCAACTTACCAGGATTTGATTAAATCACCTTTTGATGAGCAGCTGTTTGAATTTTTTGCAACTGCTCAATTGGTAAAAAATACTGGCGGAATAGAAACACCTATCGGTAAACCGGCCATTTATGCAAGGGTAAATCTATCACCAGATAAAAATTACCTTATGGTAGAAACCATCCGCAAACCTTTTTCTTACCTGGTATCCGCCTTCGGTTTTCCTTCAACTGTCTCTATTACAGACCTGACCGGAAAAACTATAAAAGTTATTGCAACCTTACCATCATCAGAAGGTACTCCTTCTGGATACGATAACACGCAGAATGTACCACGGGGTTTCGACTGGAGAGATGATGAGCCGGCAACAATTGTTTGGGCAAAACCATTAGATAGCGGTCTTATTAAAAAGAACGTACCATATCACGATGCAGTGTATGCGCTAAGCGCACCATTTAGCGGTACCGAAAAAGAACTCTTGAAAACGCAAACACGTTATCGTGGTATACAATGGGGTGATGCCAACTTAGCCTTAGTTATGGAAGGTTTAAGAAGCAAGCAAACCAGTAAGGTAAGTAGATACAATCCAACTACGGGCGCTATAGAAGAACTTTACAGCCGCAATCAAACCGATGCCTATGGAAATCCTGGATCGCCGGTAACGGTAAAAAACAAATTCGGTCGGCAGGTGATAAAAACCGTTGATAATGGCACCAAATTATTAATGAATAACCAGGTAGGGTCTTCTGACAAGGGCGATTTGCCATTTTTAGCCAAATTTGATCTCGGCACAAAAAAGAATGAAATTATTTGGCGCTGCAATGAAGGTACTTTTGAGTATGTTAATGATGTAATTGATGCCGATAAGTTAGTCCTCTTAACGCGTAAAGAGAGCCAAAAAATGGTACCGAATTACTTCATCAAAAATTTGATGTTAAGAATTGCCGACCAGCCAATAACTAACTTCAGCAATCCATATCCATCTTTAGAGGGTATTAGCAAAGAGAAAATTTCTTACAAACGTGCCGATGGCGTAGATTTAACAGGCGACTTATATTTGCCGAAGGGATATGACAAGGCAAAAGATGGACCCTTGCCTACCCTAATTTGGGCCTATCCAAGGGAGTTTAATTCCGCTGCGGATGCCGCACAAATTCGTGGATCGAAAGATAAGTTTACTACTATCAGTTGGGGTTCGCCAATTTATTGGGTTACCCGTGGCTATGCAATTTTGGATAATGCAGAAATGCCGATTGTTGCTAAAGATGGGAAAAAACCAAACGATACATTTATTGAACAGCTGAAATTAAATGCTGAGGCAGCCATCAATAAATTGTCTGATTTAGGTGTTGGCGATAAAAAACGCATGGCAGTTGGCGGGCACAGCTACGGAGCCTTCATGACAGCTAATCTGTTGGCTCACACCGATTTATTTGCCGCCGGAATTGCCCGCAGTGGAGCCTACAATAGAACATTAACACCATTTGGTTTCCAAAACGAAGAAAGAACCTATTGGCAAGCACCACAGCTCTACTACGAGATGAGTCCATTTAGCTATGCTGATAAAATTAAGACTCCATTATTGCTAATTCATGGCGATTCTGATGATAATCCAGGTACTTTCCCGATCAATAGTGAACGTTTATTTAACGCTATTAAGGGCGCAGGGGGAACCACTCGATTTGTTTTCCTGCCATACGAAGCGCATGGCTACCGGGGTAAAGAGAATATACTTCATACCTTATGGGAAGAAGACCAATGGTTGGAAAAATATGTGAAGCAGAAAAAATAATACCAATGCAAATGCCCCGAGATTCGGGGCATTTTTCGTAGAGCTGGTGTTCCTCGTAAAGTTGGTATAAAAACGGTTGGAATTATTAGCCTTTAGGTTTCAAGCTCAATTTTACTATTAAATGCCGAACATTCGTTTTAAATAATTGTTATCAGCTTATGGACTACATAGACTACTATAAAATCCTGGATTTAAAGAAAGATGCTTCGATAGATGACATCAAGAAGGCTTACCGCAAGCTGGCCAGAAAACACCATCCAGACTTAAATCCAAACAATGAAGAATCGAATAAAAAATTTCAACAGATTAACGAAGCCAACGAGGTACTGAGCGACCCGGAAAAGCGGAAGAAATACGATAAGTACGGTAAAGACTGGCAACATGCCGATCAGCTAGATGCGCAAGAACAACAAAGGCGGCAATATCAATCGCAGGGGAATGGCTACGGTGGAAGTTTTTCCGGTGGCGATGATTTTTCGGATTTTTTCTCATCAATGTTTGGCGGAGGCGGAGGACGGAGCAGTCGAAAGTCGCCTTTTAAAGGGCAGGATTACAGTGCCGAATTGCAACTTAACTTAACAGATGCATACAATACCCATAAGCAAACGCTAACCGTAAATGGTAAGCAAGTGCGGATAAATATACCTGCGGGTGTAGAAAATGGACAGAAAATAAAGCTTGCTGGCTATGGTGCACCAGGAATGAATAACGGTCAGCCTGGCGATTTATACATACAATTTAACATTGCCGAACACCCTAAATTTAAGAGGAAAGGAAACGACATCTTTATCCAGGAAGAGATAGACCTTTATACCGCTGTACTTGGAGGCGAGAAAATTATCGAAACCCTGAGCGGTAAGGTTAAAATAAAAATACCCGAGGGTACGCAGCCAGATGCCAGTTTGCGATTAAAGGGTAAGGGTTTTCCGGTATATAAAAAAGCCGATCAATTTGGCGATCTATATATCAACTGGCGGGTTAAATTACCAACCAATCTCAATGCCGAGCAAAAAGAATTATTTCTACAACTTTCTCAAAGCTAAGCCATATGAAAAAGAATTTAATACCCGCAGATGAGATTTGTATTCATCATCATATCGAGTTGAATTTTATTCGTTCTCTTGAAGATTTTGGTCTGATTAGTACAGTCGTTAAAGAGAAAAGCATCTTTTTAACGCTCGATGAAATTTTGAAGCTGGAAAAATTTGTTCGATTAACACAAGATTTAGATATTAACCTGGAGGGTTTGCATGCGGTTTCGCATTTGTTAAGGCAAATGGAAATAATGCAACTTGAAATTGCCAATCTAAAAAAGGAAATAAGCCATTATAAACATTTTAATTAGCAATTAAACGCGGGATTGTGCAAAAAATTGCACTAAGAATTCATGTAACGTACACACCTACTTTAAGATTAGTTTATTAAATTGTGCGTTCAAACCAACAAATATGAGCGATTCTTCTACTTCATTCATCCAAAAAATAAAATCATCCTATGCGCCAACAGGCTCGTACATTTATTTAGGTGCTGGCATTTTAGACGGACAAGTTTACAGCGATGCCGAGGTAAATTTATCTCTCAAAATGGTAAATAGGCATGGTTTAATTGCTGGAGCAACCGGTACAGGAAAAACAAGAACGCTACAGCTGCTTGCCGAACAACTTTCAGATGCGGGCGTGCCGGTTTTTATGCTTGATGTTAAAGGCGATTTGTCGGGGTTAAATCAGCCTGGTGCAGTAAACCCAAAAATTGAGGAGCGGGCACAACAATTAAATAAACCATTTTCGCCTTCTGGCTTTCCACTAGAGATTTATTCATTATCAGGAAAGTTGGGTGCCCAAATGCGGGCCACGGTTCTCGAATTCGGGCCAACGCTTTTATCGAAAGTTTTAGATTTAAACGACACCCAGGCAGGTGTAATGGCTGTTATATTTAAATATGCTGATGATAACAAAATGCCAATTATCGATTTAAATGATTTGAAGAAATTGGTATCTTATTTATCTGAAGGCGCTGGAGCAGCTGAAATTAAAGCCAGTTACGGCAGCATTTCTACAGCCACATCCGGAACCATTTTGCGCAAAATTGTTGCAATAGAACAACAAGGATTAGGCGGAATGTTTGGCGAAAAATCCTTCGATATCGAGGATTTATTTAGTCGTGTAGATGGAAAAGGCGTAATTAGTCTACTAAACATTGCCGATGTGCAAAATCAGCCAGTACTATACTCTACGTTTTTGCTAAGCTTGCTAGCAGAATTGTTTAATACAATGCCGGAGGTAGGCGATTTGGATAAACCAAAGCTGGTATTCTTTTTCGATGAAGCTCATTTATTATTTAAAAACTCATCTAAAGCTTTTCTAGAGCAGATTGAAACCATTATCAGGCTAATTAGATCAAAGGGGATTGGTGTATTTTTCTGTACGCAATCGCCTACAGATGTTCCAGAAAGTGTGTTGGGGCAACTTGGAAATAGAATGCAGCATGCGCTAAGGGCATTTACACCTAACGATGTTGATGCTTTAAGAAAAACGGTAAATACCTACCCTAAATCTGACTTTTACAAAATAGATACGGTACTTACCTCCTTAGGAACCGGCCAGGCATTGGTTACGGTGTTAAACGAAAAAGGTATTCCTACTGAAGTTTCTGCAACCATGCTTACCCCGCCAAGGGCAATAATGGGTCCGCTTAATGCGGCAGACTTCGACAAAACGATTCATGCCAGCACCATGTATGGAAAATATAAAGACGCCATTGATCCGGAAAGTGCTTACGAGATCTTAACCATGAGAATTAACGAGCAAACTGCGGCAATTGAGCAAGAAAAACAACAGCTGGAGACACAAAAACAGCAAGCACAGGAAAATAAGCCTAAGCCTGGAGAGAAAACCCTTATCGAACAAGTTATGGGTGCAACCATCACCCGCCAGATTGGAAAAGAAATTGTACGGGGAATTTTTGGCATGCTTACTGGTAAGAAAACCAGATCGAAGACAGGTGGCCTCTTCGGCTTTTAACCATTAAAAATTTAATCAATACTCTATTAACAAGCAAATTATTAATTTCGCAATATGAAACCTACCCTATTAATATTAGCAGCTGGAATGGCTAGCCGCTATGGAAGCATGAAACAGATTGATGGATTCGGTCCAAACGGAGAAACCATTATAGATTACTCAATTTTCGACGCCATAAACGCTGGCTTCGGCAAAGTTGTATTCATCATCAAAGAAGAATTTTTAGATAACTTTAAAGGTATTTTCGACCCAAAATTAGCCGGCAAGATTGAGGTTGACTATGTTTTTCAAAATTTCGATCTTAAACAGTTTGGTATCGAAGAGGAGATTTACAGAGAAAAACCGTGGGGAACGGCACATGCTATCTTATCAGCAAGAAATCTAATTAAGGAACCATTTTGTGTAATTAATGCAGATGATTACTATGGTTTCGATGCATTTAAAAAGATGGCTGATTTCCTTAACACTGAAGTTAGTGATAGTAATTTCTCTATCATAGGCTACGAAATCGGTAAAACGCTTTCAGAATTTGGTGCAGTTTCTAGAGGTGTATGCAAGGTAGACGCGGCCGGTAATTTAGAAGAAATTGTGGAGCGCACAAAAGTATATCCAAAAGATGGTAAAATCTTCTATGAAGAAGATGGCGAGGAATTCCCACTGGATTTTCAAACACCAGTTTCAATGAACTTTTGGGGCTTTACCCCTGCTGTTTTTAAAATTACCGAAGAATTATTTAAAGAGTTTGCCATGGCCAATAAAGATAAGCCAAAGGCAGAATTTTTTATTCCACTAATTGGCGAAAGCTTGGTAAGAGAAAATAAGGCAACATTTCAGGTGGTACCAACATCCAATAAATGGTTTGGTGTAACTTATAAAGAAGATAAACCATATGTACAAGACTCTATTGATGAGTTGATAAAGAACGGTACTTATCCAACCAAACTATGGGATTAAATTTCGATTACGAAGTTTTAAAAGCATATGGATATCATCCAGATATTCACATTTCACAGATAGGTTCGGGTTTAATTAACCGGACCTTTTTGCTTTCTCAGCCAGCTAAGCCTAGCGCACACATCTTACAACAGATTAATACCGATGTTTTTAAGAACCCTGAAGCGATAGCGAAGAACATAAAGGCAATCGGTAATTTTCTCTCCCTTAAATACCCTGATTATCTATTTATAAAACCCATTAACACCGTAGACGGAAGCGACATGGCGATTGTTAATGGTGCCTATTGGCGTGTGTTGCCTTTTATTCCTGATACGACTTCTTTAGATGTGCTTACTGAGCCAAAGCAAGCTTACGAGGCTGCAAAGCAGTTTGGTAAGTTAAGCAGGTTGCTAGATGGATTTCCCGTAGAAGAATTAACGCCAACTATACCACATTTTCACGATTTGAATCTCCGTTTCGATCAATTTACGCAGGCATTTTACAAAACAACTGACGCATTGAAGGATCTTGCCGCAGCGGAAATTGGTCTCGCCTTCGCTAATCGCCCCATTTTGGATTATTATAATACCAGGGCGCAGAGCGCTGCATTTCCTGATAGGGTAATGCATCATGATACGAAAATCAGCAATGTGCTCTTACATCATGATGGTTTTGAAGGGGTTTGCGTAATTGATCTAGACACGATTATGCCTGGCAAATTCATTTCTGATCTGGGCGATATGATGCGGACTTATCTCTGTGCCTGTAATGAAAACGAGACAGATTTAAAGAAGATCAAAATCCGGCTTCCTTATTTTGAGGCTACAATGAAAGGTTATTTATCTGAAATGAAAAATATATTGACCGAAACCGAAAAGGAGCTTATTTTATTTTCGGGTAAGTATATGATTTATATGCAAGCACTGAGATTTTTGACTGACTACCTGAATGGCGACATTTACTACCCAATAAAATATGAATCTCAAAATTTGGATAGGGCGAAAAATCAATTTAAATTACTTCACGAATTATTCTACAGTGAGCAATCGCTACAGGAAATTATTGACCGAAACCTAACTTAAATTGTATGTCAGAACACCAAGATCTAAAAAAAGAATTTCAAATAGAACGGATGATTCTGTTTACCGACGCAGTGTTCGCTATCGCCATTACGTTGTTAATTATTGAAATTAAAGCTCCTGAAATTCACCATGGCATGACGAATACCGAGATGCTTGCACAACTTTTAGCACTTACACCGAAGTTTATAGGCTTCATCATCAGTTTTTTTGTGATTGCCATTTACTGGCGGTCGCACCACAGAATGTTCTCGTTTATTAAAGATTATGATGATAGACTAATCTGGCTGAACTTCATTTTTTTGTTCTCAATTATCTTGATGCCTTTCAGCTCTGCTTATTATAGCGACAATACGCCTTTTGCGCTACCCTTTTGGTTTTATTCATTAAATATTGCCTTTACTGGATTAATAAACTATGCCGTCTTAAGCTATATAATTAAGCATCGGGGAAGAATTTCCAATGGCTTTAATGATGTGAAAGTGCGCCAATTGGCGAGGTGGAGGACATTAATTGTTCCGGCAATATTTCTATTTGGTGCAATAATGGATTATATTTTACCTAAAAACCATGGTATAAACATGTTAAGTCGTTTTACGCCAATGTTAATTTGGCCAGCCATTACTATTTTAAATAAATTTTTTGGTAGGGTGCATGATTTGGAATACCATCCCCAAACAACTCGAACGAGAAATAAGAAATAGCGCATATTAAACTTTGATCAAGTAAAAATCACAACAAGATTGCTTCGTGCCTCGCAATGACGGAAGCACGTAAAAACGAAGTTTAACCTTAAAGAAGAAAATACGTAAGAAGTTGCTAAAAATTTGGATTAAGCAACAATCGATTAAAATTGCTTCATGCCTGGCAATAAAAAACTCATAAATCAAAAAAGCGTTCCTGAATTTAATCAGAAACGCTTTCTATATTCATAATCTTTGGTCTTCCGACTAAAAACTATTTTTCTTCTTTTACCTCTTCAAAATCAACATCGGTAACGTTATCGCCACCACCTTGAGGTTGACCATCAGCTTGCGGTTGTTCACCACCTGGTTGTGGCTGGCCGCCATCTTTGTACATTTCCTCAGATGCTGCGTTCCATGCATTTTGCAATTCAGCTTGTGCTGCATCGATATCTGCAAAGTTACGTGAACCGTGTGCGGCTTTCAATTTCTCTAAGCCAGCTTCGATTGGTGCTTTCTTGTCAGCAGACAATTTATCGCCAAACTCTTTCAATTGTTTCTCTGTAGAGAAAATTAAGGCATCAGCACCGTTAATTTTATCAGCTTCTTCCTTTGCTTTAGCATCGTCTGCTGCATTAGCTTCTGCTTCTTCTTTCATTTTCTTAATCTCAGCATCGGTTAAACCTGAAGATGCTTCGATGCGAATTTTCTGCTCTTTACCAGTAGCTTTGTCTTTTGCGCTTACGTGTAAAATACCGTTAGCATCAATATCGAAAGATACTTCTACCTGAGGCACACCACGAGGCGCTGGTGGAATACCATCTAAAATGAAACGACCGATTGTGCGGTTTTGTCCAGCCATTGGGCGCTCACCTTGTAAAATATGAATTTCTACCGAAGGTTGGTTATCAGCCGCAGTTGAGAATGTTTCTGATTTCTTAGTTGGGATAGTTGTGTTAGACTCAATTAATTTAGTCATTACACCACCCATAGTTTCAATACCTAATGATAAAGGGGTAACGTCTAATAACAATACATCTTTCACATCACCAGTTAATACACCACCTTGGATAGCAGCACCAATTGCAACAACCTCATCAGGGTTAACACCCTTACTTGGCTCTTTACCGAAGAAAGCTTTAACAGCATCCTGAATTGCAGGGATACGAGTTGAACCACCTACTAAGATGATTTCGTCGATATCGCTTGTGCTTAAACCAGCATTTTTTAATGCAGATCTACAAGGTTCGATAGTACGTTTGATTAAGCTATCTGCTAATTGCTCGAATTTAGCACGAGACAAGGTACGCACCAAGTGTTTTGGTCCGCTAGCATCAGCAGTAATGTATGGCAAGTTAATTTCTGTAGAAGTTGTGCTTGATAACTCAATTTTCGCTTTCTCAGCAGCTTCTTTTAAACGTTGTAACGCCATTGGATCTTTAGCTAAATCCATACTGTTTTCAGTTTTGAATTCGCTAGTTAACCAATCGATAATAATGTGATCAAAGTCATCACCACCTAAGTGTGTATCACCATCAGTAGATTTTACTTCGAAAACGCCATCACCTAATTCTAAAACAGAAACGTCATGTGTACCACCACCGCAATCAAAAACAACAATTTTCATGTCTTTGTGCGCTTTATCTAATCCATAAGCTAAAGCAGCTGCAGTTGGCTCGTTAATAATACGTTTAACAGATAAACCAGCAATTTCACCAGCTTCTTTAGTCGCCTGACGTTGTGCATCGTTAAAATATGCAGGAACAGTAATAACTGCTTCTGTAACTTCCTGTCCCAAGAAATCTTCGGCAGTTTTCTTCATTTTTTGTAGAATCATTGCAGAAATCTCTTGTGGAGTATACTTTCTGTCGTCTATTTCTACACGTGGCGTGTTGTTATCGCCTTTAATAACTTTATAAGGTACACGACCAGCTTCTTTAGCGCTTTCATCGTAACTGCTACCCATAAAGCGTTTAATCGAATATATCGTTTTTGTTGGGTTGGTTATAGCCTGACGTTTAGCAGGCTCGCCAACCTTACGCTCACCGTTTTCTGCAAAAGCAACAATAGACGGCGTAGTACGTTTACCCTCACTGTTCGCAATAACTACAGGCTCGTTGCCCTCCATTACGCTTACGCAAGAGTTTGTTGTTCCTAAGTCTATTCCAATAATTTTTCCCATTGTATTTTAATTTCTCTTTTTAACAATTATAATTTCTACCTATTAAACAATGCTTGTGCCAATTGGTTTTTGGCAGTTAAACCGCATAAAAGACTGATAAAATGTAAAAAATACGACCAGATATTACTGACAGCATGACAGCATCGCGATTTGGAGATTGCCCAACAACCAAGTAATAGCGTACCTGAAATGCAAAGGCTATTTAGGTTGGCGTATTTAGCCCGCTAGGTGGGTTTAGGAGATTAGGTCTTATCTTAAAACAAGTTTGGAATTCGAAATTTTGCTAAGCCTATTGATAATAGCGGTGTATCATTTATTAAAAGCAGTCATAGTATGTGCAGCCCCAACAGTTACAAAGCTTTTAATAAGGTTGACACTTTTATCGATCAGAGCGGGTAATTCCAATTGTTCCTCTTTATCAAATAAACCTAAAACAAAATCTACTTGTCGGCCTTTGGGGTAATCATTTCCTATACCGAAGCGCAAGCGGGCGTAATTTTGTCCCCCACATACTTCTTCTATACTTTTCAACCCATTATGCCCTGCGCTAGAGCCCTGTAATTTGAGCCTAAGCTTGCCCAGTGGAAGCGCTAAATCATCAACAATAACCAAAACATTTTCTGGCGCAATTTTAAGTTCCTTCATCCAGTAATTAACGGCTTTCCCACTTAAATTCATAAAGGTAGTTGGCTTAATTACATGAAGTTTCTTGCCTTTGTAACTTACTTCTGCATAATAGGCTAACCGGATGTTATCGAAACTTCCATTTAAATCTCTAACTAATTCATCGGCAATATCGAAACCAATATTGTGGCGGGTGTGCGCATAATCAGGACCAATATTGCCTAAGCCTACTATAAGATATTTCATGGATGCAAATTTAAAAAAAAAGGGGGAAGAAAATGAGGTGGTAGATAGTGTAAGTTGAAGTGAAGAGGCGAAAATTTAGGGTTTAAAGTGGAAAGTTAAAAGTGCATCATAAGAGAGACTTCGGAAAGTTAAATTGTGAATTAATAGGGAAGGCGGAAAGCTCAGAATGGAAAGTTGAAACCTTGAAGGAGAATTACTAAATCAAAAAGCTGGACCATGGTACTTTATATTTTTTCAAAAAAAAAAGCGGCGCAAATATTTGCACCGCTTTCAATTAATCGAACGATTTTAAAATCGCGATTATTTTTTACCTTTTGCAGCTTCAGTTTCTGCTTGTTTTAATGCTCTAGACATTGCTACAGAAACGATAGTATCTTCAGGAGTATTTGTAATTGCGTAACCTTCAACTTTTAAGTCGCGTACACGGAACAAACTACCAACTTCTAATTTCTCTAAGCTTACTTCAACGTTTTGTGGCATGTTAGCTGGCAACGCTTTAACACGAAGTTTACGTAATTTCTGGATTAATTTACCCCCCATTTTAACACCTGGAGATGTTCCTGTTAATTTAACCGGAATTTCCATTACGATTTCTTTTTCATCAAATAGTTGAAGGAAATCGATGTGCATTAATACGTCGGTAAGTGGGTGAAATTGTGTGTCTTTAACGATAGCTTTAGTTTTTGCACCGTTAACGTCAATTTCCACAAAATTTACTTCCGGGGTATAAATAACATCTCTTAAATCAGCAATAACTACAGCTAAGTGTTGTTGCTCTTTTCCACCATACAATACCGCCGGAACTTTACCTTCGTAACGAAGTTCCTTGGCATCGCGTTTCCCTACGTTCTCTCTTGGAGAACCGCTAATTGCGATTGTTTTCATTTTATTTATATTTATTTATTAGTAATCGGCATTGAGTATCGGTATTATACCTTTACTTTCTGCCATAGTATTAAACTCTAAATAAGTCGCTTATAGAACCATGCTCATTTACATTGGCAATCGCTCTTGCAAATAAGCTTGCGGTACTTAGCACTTTAATTTTCGAACTTTCCATTTTTAATGGAATAGTATCTGTAACAATTAATTCTGTTAATACAGAATTTTCTACTGTTTCAATTGCCTTGCCAGATAATACGGCGTGCGTACAAACGGCCCTTACACTTGCGGCACCGTTTTCCATGATTAGCGCTGCTGCTTTAGATAAGGTTCCTGCAGTATCGCAAATGTCATCAATCAATACTACATCCTGGCCCGTAACATCTCCAATGATCGACATTGATTCGATTTCATTAGCACGCTTACGGCGTTTATCGCAAATGATCACCTCAGCATTAAAAAACTTGGCAAAGGTACGTGCCCGATAAGAACCGCCCATATCTGGCGATGCAATAGTTAAATTCGGCAGATTTAAGCTTTTGATATAAGGCACAAATATAACAGATCCATCTAAATGGTCTACCGGGATATCAAAGAAACCCTGTATTTGTGCAGCATGCAAATCCATCGTCATGATGCGGTGAATACCTGCAGATTTAAGCAAATTCGCAACCAACTTGGCGCCAATAGCTACACGCGGTTTGTCTTTCCTGTCTTGACGAGCCAACCCATAATAAGGTACAACTGCTGTAATATAATGTGCCGAAGCCCGTTTTGCAGCATCAACCATGAGCAAAAGCTCCATTAAGTTGTCGCTCGGTTGATAAGTAGACTGGATTAAAAAAACATCACACCCACGGATTGATTCGTCGAAAGAAGGCTGGAATTCTCCATCGCTAAATTTATGAATACTAACTTCACCAAGCGGCTTGCCGTAACTTTCAGCAATTTTTAGTGATAATCCTCTAGAACCTGTTCCGGAAAAAAGCTTTACCGGGTTAAACTGCAATGGCATGATCCGTGTGTAGTTTACGGTTTAAAAAAAATCGGATCATGTTATCTTTAAAACATGATCCGACATTAATTTTAGTTGTCCGACCTGGATTCGAACCAAGACAAACGGTACCAAAAACCGTTGTACTACCCTTATACTATCGGACAAGCTTTTCTCGAGGATAAATCCCCGAAAGGGAATGCAAATGTAGGAAGCTTATTTTAATTATGCAAGAGTGATTTTAAAAATTTTTAAATTTCCTTTTGCACTTCCTTTTCTGCATTGCAAAGATAAAAAAATCATCACGTCGCATGCAACATTTTATTCTTTTATCCGACCTTTTGAGACCAGAACGACCTAAACCATTTATTATCAAAGACTAAATTTTTTTATGAATTACGCTAGAATTATCACCACAAGCGGCATATTATGCTTTTTAGTTAAGTTAATTGCTTTTACGCCAACCTTAAATCAATCGCTCAGTTTTTTGGATGGCAGGAAATGTATTGGGTCGGCCTTTGAAATGCCGGTGATAAACCAACCAAATGAACCCTTGGTATCTATGAGTCAAAAACTGTTGTACCTGCTTTCTTTTTGTAGGAATACACCGGAAGTTAAAAGATCTACTTATTATTTCAATCACAAACCATCGAACAATATCTCTGAACAGAATTTCCAGAGATCGATGACTTGCCTGCGCAACTGGAGATGCTTACCGCTACCCTTCAGCAGAAGAAATTAAGCCGAAGTATAGAAACCAGATATAACACTCGCTGTAATCGATTTGCACTATATATAAACAGATCGGCGATCATTTGAGCTATAGAATGCCGTAAATAATCTTAACATTAATAATTAAAACATAAAGAGGTAAGGAATATGATTACAAAAAGAAAAATAACGAATAGGTTGCAAACAGTAGCGTTTTGTTAAATCAATCTAAAAATTTACTCATTTTATCGCCTAGAATAGTTATTTTCGGCAGCATTTTAATGTGAATACCATTTTTAAATATCATTATAAAACCAATGAATTATTCAAAAGTCAATAACATAGCGGGCTGGATCTGCTTTCTAATTGCAACAATAACTTATGTATTAACGTTAGAGCCATCTGCAAGTTTTTGGGATTGCGGCGAATTTATCGCATCTGCATTCCGAATGCAAGTTGTTCACCAACCGGGCGCACCCCTATTTTTGATGATACAGCGCTTCTTCTCTGTTTTTGCGTTAGGTGATATTACAAAAATTGCTTACTGGATGAACGTTGGTTCTGCAGTTTCCAGTGGGGCAACCATCCTCTTTTTATTTTGGACAATTACGGCTTTAGCAAAGAAGACTTTAGTTAAAGTTGGAGAAGAGCTTTCTACGGCTACCCTAATTACCATTATGGGCGCTGGAGCAGTAGGAGCATTAGCTTATACATTTTCGGATAGTTTTTGGTTTTCTGCAGTAGAATCTGAGGTGTATGCACAATCTTCCTTATTTACTGCAATTGTGTTCTGGGCAATTCTGAAATGGGAAGCACATGCCGATGAGCCAAGGGCAGACAGGTGGTTATTATTTATCGCATACATCATGGGGTTATCTATTGGTATTCACCTATTAAACTTATTAACCATACCAGCGCTGGCCTTTATTTATTATTTTAGAAGAACAGAAAAAGCTACAACATCTGGCATCTTCAAAACCTTAATTGTTGGCATTTTAATCCTGGCAGTTATCCAATATGGCATTATCCAATACCTGGTTTCATTTGGTGCTTATTTCGACCTTTTCTTTGTAAATACACTGGGGCTTGGATTTGGAACAGGCGTTTTGTTCTTCGCTATCCTACTTATAGGAGCATTGGTTTGGGGAATTAAATACTCTATCAAACACCAAAAGAAACTGTTGAATTTAGGTTTAATCTCAACTGTACTCATCATTTTTGGTTATGCTTCTTTCTCTATGATCATTATCCGTGCAAAGGCAGATCCGAACCTAAATAACAGTGCCCCGAAAGATGCTTTCTCGTTTTTAAGCTACCTTAACCGTGAGCAATATGGCGATAGACCATTGGGCTATGGCCCCAACTATAACTCTGAGCGGGTTGGAATTAAAGACGACGGCAAAACCATCTGGAGGAAAGGTACAGATAAATACGAACCTGCAGGTACGAAAACCGAATACGAATACAATAACAACACATTATTACCTCGTATGTATAGCGACGATGCGAGACATGCAGCATTTTACAAAGAGTGGATGCATTTAGATGATGCTAAAAACCCCAATGTAGTTGACAATGTTGGTTTCCTATTTAGTTATCAGATTGGCTACATGTATATGCGTTATTTTGGATGGAACTTTATTGGCCGCCAAAATGATGAGCAAGGACAAGGAAGTGGATATGAAGGCGAATGGCTAAGCGGAATTAAAGCTTTCGACTCATGGAAAATAGGCGACCAAACACACCTTCCCCCATCTACTGTTGATAATAAAGCATACAATCGTTTCTTTTTCCTACCTTTTATAATTGGGTTGCTTGGTGCTATCTGGCATTTTCAGCGTAACCAAAAAGATGCAGGAGTAGTTGCGTTATTGTTTTTCTTTACGGGTATTGCCATTGTTTTATATCTAAATCAAAAACCATTAGAACCTCGTGAGCGAGACTATGCATACGTGGGGTCGTTCTACGCTTTTGCCATTTGGATTGGCTTAGGCGTAGTGGCCATTAGAGAATGGGTGCTCAAAAAACTAACACCCACAGCGGGTGCAATTGGCGCTACGGTAATTGGCTTGTTGGTAGCACCAGTAATTATGGCCGAGCAAGGTTGGGATGATCATGATCGTTCTACTAAATTGGTTGCACATGATATTGCATATGATTATTTACAATCTTGCGCCCCAAATGCCATTTTATTTACTTATGGCGATAACGATACCTACCCGCTTTGGTACATTCAGGAGGTAGAAAATGTACGCCCTGATATTAGGATTGTAAATTTAAGCTTATTCGACACAGATTGGTATATCAACGGGCTTAGACAAAAACAGAACGAATCTGAACCGCTTCCAATTACAATGGAGCCTGAGCAATACGTTCAGGGCGAAAGAGATGTAATGCCATATGATGATTATAAAATAAGCGGCAACGTAGAATTAAAAAGCATTGTAGATCTTTTGCTGTCAAATAATGAAAGCGATAAAGTAGCTATGCAAGACGGCACAAAGTCGAACTTTTTACCTACAAAAAACTTTAAAATTACTATTGATCCACAGCAAGTACTTGCAACAGGAACGGTATCAGCCGCTAATGCCGCTAAAATTGCTCCGGAAATGGCTTGGACCTTCAATAAAGGATATGTAACCAAGGGTACTTTAGCCATGCTAGATATTTTGGCACATAACAACTGGAAACGTCCAATTTATTTTGCATCTACAGTACCTTCTGAGCAATACAACGGCTTAGACAAATATTTGTATAGCGAAGGTTTAGCCTTACATTTGATGCCCTTAAAGCCAGATACCACTGCTGCAGACGAAAAAGCAGAGCAATTAAATACTCCAGAATTGTACACTAACGTAATGACGAAGTTTAAGTGGGGCAACATGAAAAATGCTACCTATTTAGACCCACAATCGTCTGATGATACATTTATCTTCACAAATATTTTCAGTAACCTATCTGGAAGTTTAATTAAAGAAGGTAAAAATGCCGAAGCCAAAAAAGTGATAGATAAGTATTACGAAGTAATGCCTCAAAGATTTTTTGGCATTCGTACGGTAGTGGTTAAGTTTTATCTTGCAGAAAACCTCTATAAACTCGGTGAGACGGCAAAGGCAAATGAAATTTTGACGCAATGTGGCGACTATATCAATAAGGAATTAATCTTTTTGAGTGATATCTCGGCATCAAAAGGAGCGCTAACAGGTTCGCAAAATATTCAAACTGGACTGTACTATCTAGATAGGATGATCAGAGCTAGTAAGATAGCCGGGCAAACCAAAGTAGCTTCCCAACTAGAGAAAACGTTTGCTAGCCTGGAAACAAGATTCTCTGGTTACTACACACAACAAGCACCAGGACAATAATACTTTGTTAAATAATTGATAAGCAGTTACATTAATTTGTAACTGCTTTTTTTTAGCTATTAATTTTCAATGTATTTTTAGATAAAGCTAGTCCTAAGCAAATTGGCCAACAGCAGTAACAAAGAAAGCGTAGCGCTACAGGCAAAAAAAAAACCGCTCAACTTGCATTGAACGGGATTAAATATAGTTAGTTAATGATTATTCGTTTACTACACCCATAGCACAGAACTTTTCAATACGTTGCTCAACCATGCTATCGGTTTTCAATTTACCCAATGTATTTAAATCTTTGATGATGTATTCTTTCAAGGTTTTTCCCATCAATTCCGGATCTTGATGTGCACCACCAAGCGGTTCTGGAATAATTCCATCGATCAATTTATTTCCAAACATATCGTCTGACGTTAATTTCAAACAAGCGGCGGCTTTCTCTTTAAAATCCCAGCTTCTCCATAAGATAGAAGAACAAGACTCTGGTGAAATAACCGAATACCAGGTATGTTCTAGCATATAAACTTTGTCGCCTATACCGATACCCAATGCACCTCCAGATGCGCCTTCACCAATAACGATGCAGATAATAGGCACCCTCAGTATAGACATTTCGAGCAAGTTCCTTGCAATTGCCTCTCCTTGTCCGCGTTCTTCTGCTTCCAAACCAGGGTAAGCACCCATGGTATCGATAAAAGTAACAACAGGTTTGTTAAATTTTTCTGCCAAACGCATTAAACGCAAAGCTTTACGGTAGCCTTCTGGGTTGGCCATCCCAAAATTGCGGTGCTGGCGCTCTTTAGTATTTTTGCCTTTCTGGTGGCCAATTACCATTACCGTTTGACCGTTTAGCGTAGCAAAACCGCCAATAATTGCCTTATCATCCTTAACAGTTCTATCGCCATGTAATTCGATAAAGTCATCGCAAACCATGTTTATATAATCAAGCGTTTGCGGACGATCTGGATGGCGGCTCATTTGAACTTTATTCCAGCCAGTAAGGTTTTTATATAAGTTATTGGTGGTTTCATCTAATTTACCATCAAGCTCATCTAACGTAGCAGACATATCTACCTTTGTTTTTTCAGCTACTTGCTTAACCTTTTCTATCTGCTGAACCAAATCGGCAATAGGTTTCTCAAAATCGAATGATGTTTTTATTTGCTGCATAATTGAACCACAAAAATAAGTAATTATTTTTAGTTTGCAGGCAACACTTTTATTTACTTTATAGGCAGCATAAAGCTAGAGTTGCCTCCGGCCTGGGTTGTAGGCAATTTACCATCCCACCGTTGTATCCATTGTTGCTGCACCAAAAGTGGCGTAAGCGATTGCTGCCGCAGCCTATTGGCTTCAGATTCTGCCTTTGCCCGAACCAACAATGCCTGTGCCTCGCCGGTAGCAGTTGCAACTTTTACTTTCGCCTCTGCATCGGCTTGTTTCGCTTGGTTTTCTGCTTTCAACCTGGCCTGGATAGAGGCATTTTTCTCATCAATCATTTGCCTTAGGCTTTCGGGGGGCGTAATTGCCGAAGTAAGCTGATCGTAAACAAAACCGTCTTTACTTAAATTTTTGGTCAAAATCATTTGTATTCTATCTTCGAAACGTTCGCGGTTGCTCATCACAGAATCAGAACTGAAAGAGTTGGCCACAATCCGGTATGCATCATAAATGGTATTACGCATAAACTGTTGCTCTATTTCTGCCAGGGGCTTGCGGTATTGCCTGTAAATTTGGGGCACCATTGTAGCGTTTACATGGTAATTTAATTTCGGGTCTACTTTAAATTCCGCAGCATCTTTGGTGGTTACCACAAAAGGTTCATAGTCTACAGATTGGGTAAAAGTAGGAAATTCGACAATTTTAGTTGTCCAGGTGTTATACCAAACCCTACCCGTAACAATGGTAATGTTATCTACACCCCTATCGGTACCATACAGGTTAATTTTTATGCCCACATTACCGGCATCAATATTTTCGTAAGTAAATGGCTGTATGGCATAAATAATAATTAATACAACCAGGCCGGCAAATAACTTCAGCAGCTTTTTATACCATAATTTTTTAGAGGCGTCTTGAAATTCCATGAGTGTTAATTTTTATTGAATAAACTTTTAAGTGGAAGGTAAACCACAACCAAACCTAAAACAACCTCGGCCACACCAATCCAAACCTTAAGGTTGGCCGGCTGGTTGATGTTGTCTACGCCAAAGCTAATCAGCACGATTGCCGCAATAACGGCAATTAGAAGGAGAGCGATTTTCATTTTTGCAGTGTTGGTACTGAAAGATAGAGATTTATAGCTAAAATGCAAAAACAATTTCAATAGGTTTTTGAAAAGCAATTGCAGAAGCAGTATGGTCCCGAAAGCCCCGCCCCCGTTTCTGCCCCCGAAGAAAAATCGGGGGGCATCTCACTAAGGTCGGGTTTAGAGTACGCAGGGCATTTTTGCTATTGGCGTTGTCTGTGCCACCGCCTTAAGTGTTATAGCCCTGATTGGAGCGGTATCCCCCAATTTCTTAATTGGGGATTTAGCGTAAAGCAGGAGGAACGATAAGTGTTGCACTGCCATTGCGCTTCAAAAAAATTTGTTAAAACTTGGCCGATTCCCCTGCTTTCGGCAGCGCTTTCTGAATAAAATCGCGAATGTGGTTATTGGCATTTTTTAAATCTTCTTTACGGAGGTACATCATGTGCCCGCTTCGGTAACCTTCCCAGGTCATTCTATCTTGCAATTTGCCAGCAGCATCTAGTTGCCACATATTGTATTTCGCATTAAAGTAGTCGCATGCGCCATCGTAATACCCAGATTGCACCAATAAATGCAGGAAAGGGTTTTGCGCCATAGCCTGGCGAAGGTTGTCGCCCGTTTGATCGCCAGTTTTATCCCAGGGATACACCGAGCCGAACATATTGTATTTTAAATCTGTTTTGTAATTAAGCTCGTTGCGGATGTAAATATTAATTGCAGGTGTAAAAGAGTGCAGCCAGGAAGTTAATTCTGCATTGTAATCTGGCCCTTCGCCGGCACTCATCTTATCGATGCCGCGGTAGCGAGAATCTAACCTGCCTACGGTAAAGCCTTTGTCTCTCATTAATTCTTTCCAGAAAAAATCTGTTGGAACGTTTAAGTTATAGTCTAAAATCACCTTTTCTGAAAGGCCCGAGTAACGAGACATTTTCGCCGCAATCGCTTTCTTTTTATCTTCAGGTAACATTCCACCCTGCGAAATTGCAGGAATGAGTTCGTTTATGGTAAAATTTTCTACCTCGGGCAACATGGCCGTTAAATCTTTAGCCTGTAAATCGGTAGGCAACACTTTGTGGTACCAGGCGGTTGCTGCAAAATACGGCAGGCGTAAAGCAGCATCTACTGGCCCTGCCCGATCGATACCCAGCTCAGTAGGCGACACCAGCACCACGCCGTTTAAATACATCCATTGGTTATTTTGAAGTTCTAAGGCCAAACCCGAAACACGTGTGGTGCCATAGCTCTCGCCAATTAAGAATTTTGGCGATGCCCAACGGTTGTTGCGGGTAACGAAGGTATTGATCCACTCGGCCAGGTATTTAATATCTGCCCTAACCCCAAAGAACTTTTCTTTAGGAATATCTTTGCTTACCGCCCTGGAATAACCGGTATTTACCGGATCTACGTACACGATATCGGCTACATCCAAAATAGAATAGGGATTTTCTTTGTAACCATAGGGCTGCACAGGATAACCTTCATCATCGATATTTAAAACAACCGGACCGGTGTAGGCAATGTGCATCCACACCGAGGCAGAGCCTGGGCCACCATTAAAGGAAATAACCAAGGGCCTTTTATCGCGGTTAGCAACATCGCTCCGCTCGTAATAGGTGTAAAATAACCCCGCAATGGCTTTGCCTTCATCATCCCAAACTGGCAAAGTACCCGTTGTGGCTTTATAGGCAATGGCTTTACCATTAATGTTTACCGAATGACTGGTAACTACACTGCTTTCTACCTTAATTACCCTTTCGTTAGTTGAAGATTTGGCATCTTCCTTTACGACTTGGCTGGTACTATTTTCTTTTGATTTATTGTTATTTGCACTTTGCTGTGCTTGCGCTAACATACCTGTACATAATAAAGCGCTGAGTATGGTTTTAAATTTCATCAAATTTTGTTTGGTTTATAAATATCATGCTAAACTATGGTTTATCAAACACCGCATTATAATTGTTACGCATAAAAAAGCCGATAGCAAAGTTATCGCTATCGGCCAAATCATCGGGATCTAATGTCGTTTTATTTGTCCCACCAAACTCTACCTGTGAGTTTATCGCCACCAGGAACTGCAGCAGCTGCCGTTTTGTAGTTCGCGGCGTTTGATACCCCTTCTGCGAGCGGGTAAGGAAAGCGACGTGGAATAACCCCACCAGTACTAGTGTTTGGATAAACCACCGGTACAAGTGCTGGCACAGCTGTTCTTCTCCAGTTAGACCACGCTTCATAAAAATCGAGCATAGTAATAGTATGGGCCCAATATTGCATTGCAATCATCTCTAGGCCATTTGTAGCCACATAAGGATGGGCTGCAAGGTAATTTGCCGCATCTGTTGCATTAATAGCCATTGCGGCATCATATTGCGAAAGGAATGTCATTGCCGCTGTTACACCTGCGTTGTAATGCGTTACTGCAGACCCACCAATATTATATCTTTGCGCTGCCTCTGCCCATAATAATTCTGTTTCGGCATAGGTTAAAATGAAAGTGTTTCCATCTCGCTTTAACATACCAGGGTTTGGTGATGAATAATCTGTAAAATCGGTGTAAGAAGGGTCTTGACGAACATCTCTACCCGCGATACCACTTAAATCTTTTCCATTAGGCATTCCTTTTTGTACCGAGGCCGTTGTAATGTAAGCTGGGTTTTGCGCTTTGGTAACATCGGTTAAGTAAAGTTTAGTAACTGCAACCTTGCTCAATCGTGGATCGTTATTGCTTTTTAAATAATTGATGAAAGTGCTGCTCCACCTGGTGTAATAATTTTCCTGTCCACCATCACCCAGTAAAACCTGTGCATTTCTATTTTGTGTAACACGGCCGCCGTTGTTATCGTGCCTAAACATTGCATTGTCCGCATCGCTTAACATGGTTTTGCCTACAGCTTTGGTAATGTAAGTTTGCGCTAATGCACCATCGGCTTTCGTTAATCTCATCGCCATACGCAACATCAAGCTATTTCCAAACCGTTTCCATTTGGCAACATCGCCGCCAAAAACCAAATCGCCAATTACCGCATCGCCACCGGCAGTTAAGGCAGTGCTAGCCTCATCTACTTCTTTCAACAAATCAACATAAATGGCTTGTTGTGCATCGTATTTAGGATAAAGGTTTGCGGTGTAATATCCTTTTCCAGCATCAAAGTAAGGGATGTCGCCATATAAATCAGTTAAACGTTCAAACATCAACGCTTTCCAAATTCGGCCCATTTGATGAACATTGTTATACTGAGGTTTGTCTTTCGTGAATTCTACTAAATCGGCAGCATATTTTATCTGATCGGGATAAGCCTTCTCCCAATATGCCGCAGTGTAACCCTCATTGAGCATATATTTATCTCCGGCCCAATAACCAATTACTGATGACATGCCCTGCATCATGGTAGCGGCATAAATTAAATTGCCACGCCAGGTTTCGTAGGCAAAATCGACGCTCCCGGTGTATGTTAGTTGCGCTGTGGATAACAGGTAGTTCGGATTGTACTGTTCCTGACCAACAGATACAGGATCGGTATTGATTTTTTCGAATTCTTTTGTGCAGCTTGTTATTAGTGTTAAGCCAGATAAAAGAAGAGGCACATATAATTTTATGATCGTTTTCATTTTCAATTCGTTTAAAGGATTATAACTTAACACTTAAATTTAAACCATACGTACGCACTGGTGGTACGCCACCCAATTCGATACCTGGAATAGTGGCATTATAACTCGATTCTGGATCGATGTTATCTGTTTTCTTCATCAGGATGAATAAATTACGTCCGACAAAACTGACATTTAAGCCTTTAATTCTGTTGTTAAACATTTTAACAGGAAAGTTATAACCTAATATAAATTGCCTGAATTTTATGAAGCTGGCATCTTGTACAAATTGCTTAGATACGTTATTGGCGAAAGTACTGTAGTAGTTAGCAGCACCAATACCCAAAGCATCGCGATTTTCGAGCGTTGCTTGGTGTAAGCCGAAAATGTAACCATAATAATCGGTTGCGGCGAAGATTTTTCCACCCCATTTACCATCAATTAAGAAAGATAGATTTACCCCTTTAAAGGTAAACTCGTTATTCCAGCCGGCAAACCATTTATTGTATGATGAGCCATAAGGCTTAAGTTCGCCGCGTTGTGGCACCCCATTGGTATCTTTAACTATGTTCCCGCTGGCATCGTACTGGTAATCGTATGCCATAACTTGACCTATAGGCAGGCCAACTAAGTTTTGCAAGAAACCTACGTTACTTCTAGATGTAGCCAAAAGCTGTGAAGCCGTACCCGGCGCCAGCGTAATTACCTTATTATCGTTATATGAACCGTTGATTGTAGAAGTCCAGCTGAAATTTTCGTTTTTTAAGATGTTACCAGAAATCAAAGCCTCTACACCCCTATTCCTAAGTTCGCCAATGTTTAATACAGCACCATTGTAACCAGTAGTGGTTGATGTTGGAACAGCTAAAATCTCGTCGGTAGACTTTTTACTATACCAGGTTAAATCGAGGTTCAAGCGGTCGCCAAAGAAACGCATTTCCGTACCAATCTCCAATTCTGTGGCTTTTGATGCCCTAAGGGAGGCATTAGGAATTGAACCGTTTACGATATTTCCGAGTGGGCTGCCATTAACGGTTTCGCTTCTTAAGTTATAGTACAGCTGGGTTAAAAATGGATCGGTTGCATCGCCAACCACAGCGTAACCTGCCCTTAGCTTACCAAAGCTCAAAAACGATGGTTTCCAAAGTTCTGAAAATACAAATGATCCACTTACTGATGGGTAAATTACGTTAAGCTTATTGTCTTTTCCAGGAGTAGCCAAGGTAGAAAACCAATCGCTACGAGCGCTACCTGTTAGGTAAAGTACATCTTTATAGGTTAACTCTAAAGTTCCGTAAACAGATTGTGTCTCCTGATCGCTTTTTATTACCGAAACTGATTTCCCCCCGGTGTTCGATAATGTATAGATGCCAAACAATTGAAAAGATGAGCCCCCATTATTGGTTGATTCGCTTTTGGTACGGCGGAAACTAGCGCCAATATTTGGCGTTATGGAAAAATCATCTACTTTAAAAGATTTACCAATTAACGCATCGGCATTGATATCTGAAAATTTACTAATTTGTTCTGTGTAGCCACCATCTGCATCATAAGCAGTACCAGATGGCGTTACCGCAATGTAACTATCGTTGTAGGCATCTCTACCTGTTCTCGCCTGTAAGAAAAGACCATTATCGAAAGTGTATTTTGCACTTATGGAACTTAACAAACGATCTCTTTTAGTATCGTGGATAAAATCATTCGCTGCAAACCACGGATTAGTTGCATAAGGGTTGCCTGTGTTGTAAGAAAGCTCATTTCCATCGGCCTTTTTCCCTGGTTGTAAAGTAGCAATGTTAACGCTTGTCGGCAAAAAAGCGGCATTATAGTTTGCGTTACCAGCACCATCTGAAAGCATTGGGCGGTTATTGGCTTGTTCTAGAATGTAATTTACCCGTGCATCAATCACCAGATTTTTAATAGGGTCGAAAGTGCTTGATAAGGTAAAGTTTTGCCTGTTTAAGCCAGAATTGGGCACTACCGAACGATTAGTTAAATCGCTTGCGGATAGTCGGATCACCCCTCCTGTAAAAGACTTGTTGAGGGCCAGCGTGTTGGTCCAGCTTCCACCAGTCCTATAAAAATCTTCGATATTGTCTTTCTGTGCAGAATAGGGTCTACTTACGCCATCAAATTGGATCACGTTTGAACCGTCTAAACGGGCACCCCAGCTAGAACTACCGGTAGATGCTGCTTCTAATTGAGTAACCGGTTTCTGTCCGTTTACGCCCTGACCATAAATGTATTGCCAATTCGTTCTGTCCATAACCTGCTCGGCTACGTAGTTGCTACTGAATTCTATGCTATTGCCTTTACCGCTTTTTGTAGTGATGAGAATTACTCCTGCTTTGGCCCTATTTCCATACAACGCAGATGCGGCAGCGCCTTTCAATACCGAAATGCTTTCGATATCATCTGGATTAAGGTTGCTGATGGCATCGCCCAAATCTGGGGCATTATCATACTGCCCACCATTGTTGCCGATGCCCGCGTTGCTACCAAAACCAATTGGTGCACTTTCCATTGGAATTCCGTTTACGACATATAAGGGTTGACTTGAAGAACCTAGACTAGAAACACCACGAATGGTTACGTTAGTTGCTGCACCAGCACCTCCAGAAGTACTGGCGATGTCTAAACCAGCTACCTTACCTACCAACGAATTGGTGATATTGTTCTCACGAGCCTGGGTCAATGTCTCGCCTGCCACTTGCGTAACCGAGTAACCAAGTGCTCTACGCTCTTTCTTTATTCCTAGTGCAGTAACTACAACATCGGTAAGTTGTTTTGTATCTTCTGATAGTACAATGGCTATTGTGGTTTGGGCACCGATAGCAATCTCTTTGGTTTGGAAACCTGCATACGAAACCACAAGCGTTGCATTTTCTGGAGCATTTAACGAAAACTTACCATTAATATCTGTTGATGTGCCTATACCTGTTCCTTTTACGCGTACACTTGCCCCCGGCAATGCACCACCTAATCCATCTTTAACCGTTCCGCTAATAGGCACTTCTTTATTCCTACTAATTACTATCAAACCCCCATCAGATATAGAAAACTTAAGGTTGGTTTTACTTAAAATGGCAGCTAATACATCACTTACTAATGTATTGGTTACGGTGATGCTCACATCTCTGTTTACAGGAACATAAGCTGAACTGTAAACGAAATGGTAGCTGCTCTGCTGCTCAATAATTTGTAATACCTTACCCAGTTTTGCTTTCTTAACATCGAGCGATATTTTCTCTTGAGAAAAAACCGATGCAGAAACATTGAGGCAAGTAATGAAAACCATAATACAGGCTAGTTTCATTATCAAAATGAATTTTAAAAGCGCCCGGTATTTCGGGTGCCCTTGCAGTAAGTAATAATAAATCATATTTTTGTTTTTTTTGGTTGCATAATTCTTGGCAGCAATCTGTTTGCGCATAAGCTGCCATTAGTTAATCAAAGAAGAAATACATTAAGGGCGGTGCGCCAACACCGTCCTTTTTTAAATTCCTTATTTGGAAATGATTACCGTTTTTCCTTTTATTTCATATTTAAAGTTTTCTGCTTTCTGTAATGCCGATAATGCTTGTTCTAGGGTTTCGTTGCTGAATGTTGCCGTAAATCGATATTTTTCTATCTCTGGATGAGCAAATTTAATTTCGACATTATACCACTTCTCTAGTACGGCCTTTACCTGGTCAAAGTCTTGATCGTAAATTTCAATATGATTTTGTGTCCAGGCCGTTTCCACGATGGTAGTATCTTTTATTAAAGTATAATGATTGATAACTACCTCTGGGTGAGCGACAACAGGTTTGCTTAGTTTTGTTGTGGGTTGTGTAGGTAAGTTTTTATAAAAGGTTACCTTCTGGCTTGGCTTCAAGGTAATTGTACCGCCACTTCCATTTACGGCCTCCATAGTTATAGAACCGCGGATTAGGGTAGCTTCGGAAGTGATTTCATCGGGATAGGCTTTAACATTAAATGCAGTGCCTAAAACATTTATGTTGAAATCGGCAGTATGCACCATGAAAGGTTTGCTTTGATCATGAGCTACATCAAAAAACGCTTCGCCAACCAACACTACTTCTCTTTTTTCGTCATTGAAACCTTTGCCAATGGTAATTGAGCTTTTTGCATTCAGCAATACCGAAGTCCCATCACATAACTCAATTTTTTTCCGCTCTCCACTTTTCGTCACAAAAACTGTTGATGTTTCGAGGGTGCCAGGTTGTTTTGGATTGTTTATTTTGAGATAAACCAATCCGGCTCCCACTAAAATGATGAATACTGCAGCAATCTTCAGCCATAAAAATCGGTTTAGTTTAACAACCTTACTCTCGCCAAATGTATCCCTGAAATGCTCCACTTGCGTATTTAACTGCCGCTTATTTCCACTTAGTATTATAAATAATCGTTTTGCCTCTTTAATTACTTCTGCCTGCTCTGGGTGTGCTGAAATATATTTTTCCCAATATCCAATGCATAATTGATCTGTTCCAGCACAATACTGCTGAAAGGTACTATCAACAAGAAAATCTTCTGCATTAAATTTACTTCTATCAACCATTCTTATTCACCTTTTATATATCAGTGCCCAAAAGCTTTACTTTTTCCTAAAGAAATCTTAACTTTTTTTTAATGGTGAAAATTTGTGGGTAAATAAGCAGGTTGTTTGGCCTGAAATCTTTCGGTTGCAATTGAGATGATGAATACACTCACACCCGTCACTTCAAGCAAAGCCGAGAAATCTGTGAATCAAGGATAGCCAGCTAAAAAGATTCTGCACGCCAATGTGTTCCAGTTTTAACAACAGGAGAAAAGTTGCGCTTAAATCGAGATAATGAATTAATGATGCTTCGCAATAATCTTATCCATTCATTGGAGAGAAACCATTTAATTAGGCATTAAATTCTTTCCTTAAAATCTTTAGTGCATCGTAAATGGTATTGTAAGCCGTTTTTATAGTCTGGTTTGTCTGCTCGGCAATTTGTTCGTAGCTAAACCCATCGAAAAATTTTAAATGAATTAACTGTTTTTGCCGGAAGGTAAGTTTTTCCAATGCATGTTTAAGTTGGCTTTTAACCAATTCATCACTCTGCACTTTAACAATAAATTCTTCATAGCTCATCTCCATCCAATCGCCGTCTGCACCAGCATTGGCCAACGCATCGCTAACCTTGCGCTTCCGCTCTAAAATCCGGAGCAATTTACGTTTAAGGAATGTTCGGAGGTAAGCTTCAACATTATCGACACGGGAAAGAGTTTGGTGTTTTTCCCAGATTGTGGTAAACACCAAGTCGGTAGCTTCGCCAGCTGTATCAGCATCTGCGCATACACGAATGCCAAAGTTGACCAAGGGGTAATATAGATTTTTGTAAAGGTCGAAAAAGGCATCTTTATCGCCAGATCGCAGTCGTTCCCAAAGTAGATGATGCGCCAGTTTATCGTTCATTTAAGATGCCAGGTTAATGAAACAATATTAGCTAAAAACAATTAGAAAGCAACGAAAAACCACAGATTTACCGATTTGTGTGTAATCATCGGAAATCTGTGGTTGGCAGCAAAGGTTTATTTCAAAGCTGTCTTACTAAAAATATGATATTCGCCAGGTGCTAGCGTAGCGGTGTAAGTGTTAGTTGTTAAATTCGTATTGGCTCCCATGGCATCTATCCAAGTGCCGGCAGCGCCGAAATCTACATTAGCCGCCTGACTCACTACGTCGAAATTTCCTACAACTACCACGGTATTTCCGCCTTCTACAAGTTTAATATACTTCACGCCATTGGCTAAATTGTAGGTAGCACTAGTGGAGTTAAATATGCTGTTATTCTTTTTTAGTCTGATGAATTTGGCGTAAGCATCGTATAATGCTTTTCGATTTGGGTCTGTAAAATATTCCCATCTAATTGGCTTCTCGCCGGTACGACCGTTAAAGTCGATGCTAACATCGTAACCTAATTCGCCAAATTGCCAAATCATTTTCGGACCAGGAATGCTAAACAGAAACGCAGCAATAAGTTCTTCCCTTTTTAATGATGTTGCCAGGTTACCCTTAATTACATAACTACCAGAGGCATTTCCATAACTAATATTTTTTAGATTAAGGCGCTCCTCATCATGGCTCTCGCCATAGCTTACTAAATTCTCTGATTTAGCAAAACCATGATTGGTGTAAAAACCCCATTGAAAATTAGAATTACCCAGCCAGCCCATGGTAGCCTCATTCATATTATAGTTTAGGTTATTCCAAAGCATCATGCCATCATCAGCCAACACCTTTTCTTCAGACTCTTCAGCAAAATGCTCTAATATCACGTAAAAATTATTTGGATCGATGCTTTTGATGTAGTTGTTATATTCTTTCCAAATGGCTACCCTACCTGCATCATAGAGCCTGAATACATCATCACCAGACGAAGATTTCTGAGTAAAGCCCTTAGAAAGATCGAACCTGAAGCCATCGATTTTATACTGCTGCATCCAGAATTTGATTACATCTTTAGAAAATTTCTTTGTTGCAGCACTTTCGTGGTTAAAATCGTAACCTACATTAAATGGATGTTTTGCATCTACATTAAACCAAGGGCTATTTGCTGTAGGTTTACCATTGCTGAAATATAATTGCACCATTGGCGATTGACCAAAAGAGTGGTTTAGCACCATATCCATGATCACGGCAATCCCTTTTCCATGACATTCGTCTATGAAGTTCTGAAGCGCCGTTTTAGTGCCATAATACTTATCGGGCGCAAAATAAAAAGAAGTATTGTAACCCCAACTTAAGTTACCTTCGAACTCATTTACGGGCATTAATTCAATAGCATTGATACCTAAGCCTAAAAGATAATCGAGCTTTGCAAGAGTAGAAGCATAAGTATGCTCGGTGGTAAAATCCCTAACCAGCAATTCATAAATGACCAGATTGTTCTTTTCGGGGCGGTTGAAATTATTATTTTTCCAGGTATAAACGGGCTGATTAGCTTGCATTACGCTAACAATACCTGTGGTTTTGCCTGTTGGGTAAGCTTTTAAGTTTGGATATACAGTAGCACTAATAAACTTATCATTATCCGGATCTAAAAGTTTTTCTGCATAGGGATCTGCGACTTTTAGCGTGCCATCTACTAAGAACTGATAAGCATATTCAGTATTTGGGTTGAGGTTATCAATTTGCACCCACCACGTATTTCCATCGGCAGTTTTTTTCATCGGCGTTGCCGATGTAGACCAATCATTGAACTCTCCAATTAATGCAACTGAAGTTTTACCAGGCGCATACAAGGTTACTATTGCCGATGTACCATTGTTGGTAAATGCCACTCCGTCTTTTGCGCCACTTGGTAAATCTGTTGTTGGGGTAGTTGGCGCCGGATCTACCACACCACCTGTGGATGACTTCTTACAAGCCAAATTAAATAACGTAATAAGGAGCAACAAAAAGGTAATTTTTTTCATTTGGTTAGTTTTAGTTGATACAATAGGGATGATAAAAAACACGAGCACCCTGGCGATCTTTAGCCCGGCGGTTTCGGTTAATAATTTCTTTTTAAATATTTACAATAGTCCAATTTAAATGGCAAACTGCTTACTTTCGATATTAGCACAATCGGTTTGCATAAGTACCAAACACGTTAAGCCTATCCGGAGATACCTTCCGCTGGTTAAACTGATCTATTCTCTTCTATACCAAGCTCTGCGGCCAAAACCGTGTTTGTTTGTTTAGTTTCTTTAATGAAGATGAGGCATATAACTGCTGCCAAAATCATTAATCCCCCACCGAGCTGAACAGCCAGGAGTCGATCGTTATGAAGTACGTTTCTCATAAGCCAACCAAAACCTAGCGATGCGATGATTTCTGGCAAAACAATGAAGAAATTAAAGATACCCATATAAATACCGATTTTATCTTTTGGCAACGACCCACTTAGCATGGCATAAGGCATCGATAGGATACTTGCCCAGGCAATGCCGACACCCGTCATGCATAGATAGAGCATATTTTTATCATGCACCCAGGCAACACTAATTAAACCTATTGCCCCACAAACCAAGCATAGTGCATGTGTAGTTTTTCTTCCTAATGCATCAGCAATTTTAGGTAAAACCAAGGCAAACAAAAATGTGATGACACTATAATAAGCTAAGGTAAGGCTGCCAAAATCTGCCCCCTGTGCATATAGTGGATCTGCAGCATCTTTACCACCAAACACATTAACGGCC
Organism: Pedobacter sandarakinus; assembly: GCF_026240095.1. GTDB lineage: Bacteria > Bacteroidota > Bacteroidia > Sphingobacteriales > Sphingobacteriaceae > Pedobacter > Pedobacter sandarakinus. The sequence continues at coordinate 322,993 of NZ_JAPIVG010000001.1, forward strand.
ACCGCAGTGGTATAATAAAACCACATTAGAAATAATCCCGGCCAGGTGAAGAATTGTACAAGAGATACAATTTGCATGCGTTTGGGCATATTTTTTAAGGCATGAAAAATTTCTCTTGCGCCACCACCAAAGCCCTTATTACTCTCCCGAACCTTTTCTTTAAAATCTACATCCTGCGGGGGATATTCTTTGGTTGTAAACACGGTCCACAGTACTGCGGCGAAGAAGAAAAATGCACCGATGTAAAAAGAAAATTTTACGTTTTCGGGGATGCTGCCCTGCGCTGCAGTATTTTCTAAATTGAATACATTTTTCATTAACCAAGGCAATGCAGAGGCTACACTTCCGCCCAAACCAATCATCATGCTTTGCATAATAAAACCTCGATTAACCTGGCTATCTGGAAGTTTATCTGTAACAAAGGCACGAAATGGTTCCATGGCAATGTTCCCAAACACATCTAAAATCCAAAGCAGGCCAGCAGCCATCCATAGCGCACTGCTATGTGGCATAAAGATTAAGGCAATACTACTTACAATGGCGCCAACCATGAAATATGGTCTTCGTCTTCCCCATTTCGGGTGCCAGGTTCTATCGCTGAGGTAACCAATAATTGGTTGCACTAAAAGACCGGTGAGCGGAGCAGCCAAAAATAACAGCGGTACCTGATCTGGATTTGCCCCGAGGTTTTCATAAATACGACCCATGTTGGCACGTTGTAAATCCCAACCGAATTGAATCCCAAAAAAACCAACGCTCATATTAATAATCTGTACGAGGGATAATTTTGGGTTTTCAAAAATTGTTTTTAAGCTCATTATATTTGGTTTTTTACGCAGAAGATAATATAGGATCGTGGTTTGCTTTACGCCAGGTTTATCTCTTCCATTTTAAAATTCTATTATTTGTGCCGAGACTGGTGCAAGTTTTACAGGAATACTTGTTCCTGGCGTGATATTCAATTTTTGGTTTGTAAGCAGTTCTGTAACCGGAGAAGAATGTTTTACTTTCAAAATAGCATCCGGAATTTCGATACTGGCATTCAAAGATTGATCTCTGTCGAAATTAGCAATAATCAGCAAACGTTGTTTGGCCGTGTACCGTACAAAGGCGTACATGCGTTTGCTCATATTTCCCGTTGTAGGAACCTCAAATATTTCACCTCGGGCAATAGCATCGCTTTTTGTAGTCACTTTTAAAAGTTGCTGGTAAAATGATCTTAGGTTAAGCTGCGCTGAAGATAAACGCTTTCCATCAAATTCGCCACCGTTCATCCATTTCTGGTGGTTGGGCACCCCCCAATAGTCGAATATTGTAGTACGGTTATCATCGCCACCAAAACCTTCCTTACCTTTGCCAGGTTCGCCAACTTCCTGCCCAAAATAGAGCATTACAGGGCCAGCGCCTAAGGTAGCAGAAACCACCATTGCAGGTAGCGCTAGCTCAGCACTTCCTGCAAAACCTGCAGATGCGATTCGTTCTTCATCATGGTTTTCTAAAAAGCGCAACATGTGTTTGCCAAAACCAGCACTTTCTACCTGCCAAACCTTTCTTATCGCCGCAACATCTGCAGTTGGTTCATTTCTTATCAATTTTTTTAACCCATCATAAAGGCCAACCTTGTCGTACAAGTAATCAAATTTTCCCTCAACTAGATATTGTTGATACACTTGCGGATTATACGCCTCGCCAACGAAAATTAATTTTGGGTTTACTTTTTTAATTTGTGGAATCACCCAACTCCAAAACTGAATAGGCACCATTTCTGCCATATCGCATCGAAATCCGTCTACTCCCTTATTTGTCCAAAAAGTTAAGATATCACGCATTTTATTCCACACAGGTGGGATGGGATCAAAGTGCTTTTTTTCTCCATTTTGAAAATCTATACCATAATTTAACTTGATGGTTTCGTACCAGTCATCATATTTCGGGGCTGCAGAAAACACATTATTGCCGGTAGCCTTCGCCGGATTTTCGTCAAATTTTCCATCCTGTAGAGCTGATAGCGGTGTCGTTTCTCCGTTGGTAGGTACTACGAAAGGCTTGCCTGGGATATAATAAAAATCGTTAAGCGGGCTAAATCCTTTCGTTACATCGTCTTTCGAACCAAAATCTTCAACATTTTTTGGTTTGGCATAAGCGTGATAACTCCGGGCAACATGGTTGGGAACAAAATCAATGATCACCTTTAAGTTTTTATTATGCGTCCTTTTTACTAAAGCTTCAAATTCCTGCATACGCTTTTTGACGTCAACTGCTAAATCTGGATTTACATCATAATAATCGCGGATAGCATAGGGCGAACCTGCCCTGCCCTTAACCACATCGGCGTCATCTACTTTTATACCATAGGCAGAATAGTCTGTTAGACTCGCGTGAGCCAGAGCGCCAGTATACCAAACGTAATTTACGTGTAATTCCTTTATGCCATCCAACGCCTTATCAGTAATATCATTAAACTTTCCAGAACCGTTTTGCTCAATGGTACCGTATGGGATGTTGGTAGTGTTTTTGTTTCCGAATAATCGAGGCAATAACTGGTATATAACGATTTGTTGATCGTCCATATTTTGATGCTTTTTTTGTGCAAAGGATGATTGAAAGACTGCTAAAATGCAAATCGTAGCTAAAAAAACTACCCTAGTACAGAGACGGCTTCGCTTCTCGGAATGACGAGAAGCTGAAGCAAGCTTCAATACATTTTTCATTTTATAACTTGTGTCTATAATCATACCAACTCTGCACTGCTAACCTCTATTTCTGCGTTGCCAGCCAATTGATAGGCCTGGCCTTTGATCACAATTTCTAAATCTACATCATGATGATTTTTGATGTTGATTGTATTTTCCGTAATGTTGATTTTTAATGTAGCACCCCTGAAACCAATGGTAAAAGAAAAAGACTTCCATTGAGTTGGTAAAAATGGATTAAAGTGCAGCTTGCCCTCGCGAACACGCATACCTGCAAAACCTTCTACAACACTCATCCACGTTCCGGCCATCGATGTGATGTGCAACCCGTCTTCGGTATCATTGTTATAGTCATCCAAATCTAAACGAGCGGTTCTTAGGTAAAATTCGTAAGCACGGGCTTCATCATTAAGCTTAGCCGCTAAAATACTGTGTACGCAAGGCGATAAAGAACTTTCATGTACCGTTCTTGGCTCGTAAAAATCGAAATTTCTTCTAATCGTTTCTAAGTCATAATCTTCTTCAAAAAAATAGATTCCCTGTAAAACATCTGCTTGTTTAATAAACGGTGAACGTAAAATTCTATCCCAGCTCCATTTTTGATTAATTGGTCTTTCGCTTGCCGGCAAATCTTTAACTAAAGTCTGTTCCTTGTCTAAATAACCATCTTGTTGCAGAAAAATACCTAAATTCTTGTCTTCAGGGTAGTACATTTTTTCGACAATATCTGCCCAATCTGCAAATTCCTGATCGCTAAAGTTTAAGGTTTCCATTAATTTAGCATACTCTAACGGCTTAGCGGCTTTCACAATTTCCGCAGCATCTGCTGCATATTTCATACACCAGGTAGCCAACAAATTGGTATACCAATTATTGTTTACATTGTTTTCGTACTCATTTGGGCCGGTAACACCAAGCATTACATATTGCTGTTTATCGCTGCTCCAATTAACACGTTGTTTCCAGAAACGGGCAATACCAACAAGTACTTCTAAGCCGTAATCGAAAAGGTAACTCTCGTCTCCGGTGTACCGGATATAATTGTAGATAGCAAAAGCAATAGCGCCATTACGATGAATTTCCTCGAAAGTAATTTCCCATTCGTTGTGGCATTCTTCTCCATTCATGGTAACCATTGGGTACAAAGCAGCACCATCTTTAAAGCCGAGCTTTGCGGCATTCTCAATGGCTTTACCTAATTGCTTGTGGCGGTAAACCAACAAATTCTTACTTACTTCCTGCGGGGCAGTAGCCAGATAAAACGGCACACAGTACGCTTCTGTATCCCAATAGGTAGAGCCACCGTATTTTTCGCCAGTGAAACCTTTCGGACCAATGTTTAAACGATCATCTTTACCTGTGTAGGTTTGAAATAATTGAAAAATATTGAAGCGGATGGCTTGTTGTGCCGACACATCACCATCAATGATAATATCACTCTCTTCCCATTTTACCGCCCAAGCCTGGGCCTGCTCTTTCCATAACTGGTCGAAACCCTTAGCAGTTGCGGCCTCAACAACGGCTTTTGCTTCTGCCATCAACTTATCTTTTGCATAATTCTCTGAAGATAAATTAGCAGCAATTTTGATCAATGTAATTTCATCATTCGCCTTAACATCGATGGCAAACTTTTGTCCGACAAATTTTTCTTTACGTACTGCCTCTGGGTTGATGGTTAATTTATCCTGGTTTTTTTGAATTTCGATGGAACTTCCTGTTACAACTTCAAACTCAGTTTTCTTAGTACGCAAATGGATATAGGCGGAGCTATCTGAGATATCATCACCCACCATGTCCCAAAATTTCTCATCATAATTGCTATCCTGATTCTTGATATCTCCATCGATAAAAGGCATGAGCGTTAAATTCCCACTTTGTAAGGGAATAATGGAGTATTGGATGGCCCCTACCTCATCATCAGCTATGCTGCAAAAACGAGTTGCTTTTACTTTTAACGACTTCCCGTGCTTAAGTTTAGCAGTAAAAGTGCGTTCCAAAACACCGGTGTGCATATCTAATACCCGCTTAAAATCGCTTACGTCGGCAGTAGCCAGGTCTAATAGTTCATCGTCAAATTTCACTTCGATACCTACCCAGTTGGCAGCGTTCAAAACCTTTGCAAAATATTCTGGATAGCCGTTTTTCCACCACCCTACTCGGGTTTTGTCTGGATAGTAAACCCCGGCAACGTAGTTACCAAGCAATGTTTCACCGGTATAAGTTTCTTCGAAATTGGCACGCTGCCCCATCCGGCCGTTGCCTAAACTGAAAATACTCTCCGAAATTTTATTTAAATGTGGATCAAAGCCTTCTTCGATAATTTTCCACTCATCTGCTTTAATGTAATTCTTCATAATTTAGTAGCAAATATTTAGTATCAGGTGGCAAGACTCGACCTAAACTTTTTCCTTTTTTTTGTAGCAAGTATTTAGTATCAAGTAGCAAGACTCAACCTAAAATTTTTCCTTTTTGTGTAGCAAGTATTTAGTATCAAGTAGCAAGACTCGAGCTAAACTTTTTCCTTTTTTTGTAGCAAGTATTTAGTATCGAGTAGCAAGACTCGAGCTAAACTTTTTCCTTTTTTTGTAGCAAGATTCGTATCGGATTGAGATTAATTCTCATTAATAGCAGTCTACTACCTCATACATCCTGTCAACTTCAGGACACTTTTTACAATCCCTGTAAATCTTTAACTGTTAACTTATCTAATCCACTTACAACCATATCGGCATCTTGTAGTATGCTTTTTTCGCCAATGCCAATTGCTTTCATGCCACCGCGTTTGGCAGCTTCTACGCCAGCTACTGCATCTTCAAAAACAACACATTCATCTGGTTTAAAACCTAAAAGCTGAGCGCCTTTGAGAAATACTTCCGGGTCTGGCTTTGATTTGGTAACCATATTTCCATCCACAATTTCATCAAAGAAATGAGCAAGATTAGTTTTTTCTAAAATAATGCCCGAATTCTTACTGGCTGAACCAAGAGCAAGCTTGTATCCAGCACGGTGTATTGCAGACAAAAATTCGACTGTACCTGGTAAAACCTCATTTGGGGTCATTTTGGTAATCATTTCCACATACCAACCATTCTTCAATGTGGCTAGCGCTTCCTTCTCATCTTCAGTTTTTTTTACATTACCCCAGTCCAAAATTTTATTCAGGCTTTCTACCCTGCTTACTCCTTTCAACTGTTCATTCTGTTCTTCCGTGAAATCGAAGCCCAGACTATTGGCTAGTTGTTTCCAGGCTTTGTAATGATAAACTGCTGTATCTACCAAGACACCATCCAAATCAAAGAGACAGGCTTTAATTTGAGATGCTGCTGGTAGTATGTTAGATTGTTCTTGCATTTGTGTTTATAAGGCCACAGTGTATCTGCAGCAATGTCTATTCTATTTGTTAAAGCAAAAAAATGGTTAGTTAAGTTCTAATACCAATGTTGTTTTTGCCGGCACTTTTATGTCTGTTAGGCCTGCGCTCTCTCCTGTTATAATGTTCTTCGCTATCGAAAGCCCTTTTGTTCGTTCTTCAAAGCGATTGGTGTTTAAATTCTTTTCCTTATCTGTATTATTTACCACAACCATTACCGTACCTTTTGGGTTTGGCAAATAGCGGAAATAAACATATAAATCATCTTGAGGAACAAACTGCATCAATTTTCCGTTTTGTAAGGCCAAGCTGTTTTTACGGTAATTGGCCAATTTTTTAACAAAATCGAAAGCATCATTCTCTTTATTAGTTCTTCCATCAGCAATGAATTTATCTTTCTTGTCGCCATCCCATCCACCAGGAAAATCAGACCGGACCAAACCATCGGGGTTAGAAAAGTTCTTCATTAAAATTTCCGTTCCGTAATACATTTGAGGGATTCCACGCATAGTTAAGAGAAGCGCCATGCCCATTTTGTATTTATCAAAATCTTCATTTACAATAGAGTAAAAGCGACTCATATCGTGGTTGTCGAGGGCAATGCAATTTAGCGTTGGGTCTTTGTAAAGAAAATCGTGTGCAACAACATCGTACAATCGATTAATACCATCCACCCATCCATTTTTACCATTAATGGCTTCATATATGCCATCTTTTACAGCCATATCTGTTATCCCGGGAAGGTGTGTATCGAAGCCACGATTTACGGTATTGCCACCAGTGAAATAAGCCTGATTAGCTACACCAGCTACAAAGGTTTCCCCAAAAATAGATAGGTTGGGAAATTCCGCCTTAAGTTTCAATGCCCAATCAGCCATGTAAGCGGGCTCATTGTAAGGATAGGTATCTAAGCGCAAACCATCAATCCCAGCATACTCGATCCACCAGATATGATTTTGATTTAAATAATTTTGTACGAAAGGATTATTCTGGTTTAAGTCTGGCATAGATGCCACGAACCAGCCATCTAACATTTGTTTACGATCTGCAACCGATGCGTGTGTATCCATTACGGTTTGATCGCGGTAGCTGGTTTGCGTAAATTTTGGCCATTGATGTACCCAGTCTCTTGAGGGCATATCGTTGAAAAACCAGTGTCCGGTACCAATATGATTGTGAACAATATCCTTAATTACTTTCATGCCTTTAGCATGTGCAATCTCTACATATTTTTTATAGAGATCGTTGGTTCCATAACGTGGATCGATTTTATAATGATCGGTAACAGCATAACCATGGTAGGATGCTTTCTCCATATCATTCTCAATTTCAGGGGTCATCCAGACGGTGGTAACGCCCAAATCTTTTAGGTAATCTAAATGGTTGATCAGACCTTGGATATCGCCACCATGACGGTAATACATGCTATCGCGATTGAGTGCGGTTTCCTTCAACCCTTGCACCACATCGTTACTTTTATCACCATTCGAAAAACGATCTGGCATTAATAAATAAATAAAATCTTTTTGAGTTACACCTTGAATTCTGTTGGCGCTTTTATTGCGATCTTTCAATTCGTAGGTGTAGCTAAATATCTTTTTGCCTCCCGACATAAAATTTATCGGGAACGATCCCGACTTTACCGTTGGAGATAGTTTCAAATCCAAAAACAAATAGTTTGGATTTTCAACTTTGTTAACCTTAACCAATTGGACGCCTGGATAAGATAGATTCACTGCGCTTTTAGCAATATTTTCGCCGTGTACAAGCAGTTGAAGTTTTGGATTATGCATTCCAGAGAACCAAAACATTGGCTCTATCCGCTCTAGTTTTTGCGCATAAATACGGAGGGAAACTGATGCTAAAAGAAGGAAGAGGAGGAATTTTTTCATGTGTTAATTGGAGAAAGCGCAATAACATTCGAAAGTAAAATGAGGCTGTAAAAGTATTAACTCATACAGCCTCATTAAGAATTAGTTTTTTACAATGGTGTAAGACCCACCAGTAACTTTGGTAACCTCAAGTGGATCAGTTGCAACTGTAAGTGTAATGGTATAGTTGCCAGCTACAGTATTTGCAATGTTGCCGCCACCTAGAGTTAATGCGGTAGCAGGACCACCTAAATTGGTACCCCAATCGTGGTTATAACGAAACTTAAACTCTCCAGCAGTTAACGGTGTTGTAAGTTTCCAAGTATTTTTGCCATCGTTTAATGGTTTCAAATCTGTATCTCCTCCCCAACCATTTGGTGTAGCATCGCCTATTAGCGACCAAACCTTTGCGTCGGCGATTTCGATAGTGTTGGCATTTAAATCTACCGTAACTAATTTATAACCTGCCGAAATGGAACTGATATCTCCACCTGTAGTGCTGATTTTGTTTCCTCCAGCAGTACCATAGGCTATGTCCCATTTTTTAGCTGGTGTAATTTTGAAGTTTCCACCATCAAATTTAATGATGCCTGAATAAACACCATTTCCTGAGATCGATACTAAACTATCTGCAGAAGCAGGATTCCAACCTTGGTAGTTACCAGGAACATAAATCCACGAGGTAAGTGGGAATGGCTTAGCACTGATGGTAACAACATTACTATATACAGCACTAACACTATTTGAAATAGAAGACTTTACACGAATTTCTACATCTGAGTTTGCAGTGGTAGGAAGATTTAAAGAAAGTAAAAGGTTGTTAAAATCTAAGCCTGTGTAAGATTTTGAAGTAACATTTGCATCTAATAAGGCCTCCTTAACTTTATCAGCCGCGAAGTTAGTTCCTTTTGGAGCCAGTTGAATGGTGTTGGTTACTGCAGCAGCATAACCGAAATTAGCTTTCGTAACGTCGAAAGTAATCACATTGTTGGTAAGCATGCTCTTGTCTAATACAACTGCAGTTGCAGATGCCTTTAAGGTACCGCCATTGCCATTTGTTGCTACAGCTCTGGTTTCCTCTTTTTTGCAAGACCATAGCGAAAGCGCAATAAAGCCCAACGCTAAGGATTTAAGTAAGTTTGATTTCATCTGTTATTTTAGTTTTAATTGTCAGATGGAAACTAAGTGTTTAAAATAATTAATAACTCGTCATCAATTATTTTAAACACATAAGCTTCATACTTTATTTTTGATTGATTAATATCCTGTATTTTGTACCAAATTTGGATTTGCAATTAAATCTGCTGTTGGGATTGGGTAAAGGTTACGGAAAGTTGCAAGTGAGGTACCGGCTTTAACACCACCTTTAAATGGCCACAAGTAGCTGTTACCCGTAAATTTACCGAAGCGAATTAAATCTGTACGGCGATGACCTTCCCAATATAACTCACGACCACGTTCATCTAACATAAAGTCGACATTTAATGTTGATACATCTCCACTATTATTTCCATACGCACGGCGACGAAGCAGGTTTACATAGGTTAGTGCCTGAGCAGTGGTACCACCATTACCGCCACGGGTAACAGCTTCTGCATAAATTAAATATTGCTCTGCCAATCTAAACAATGGAAAATCTAAAGAACTGAAAGTTCCATTTAATGATGGCGGCATAACATTGGCTGATGATACGTTTTTGAACTTGGTAACACGTAAGCCATCTGTAAACACGCCAACTTCATCTGTTGCTATTTTAGTACCAAAGAAAACACCACGCTTATCTGCAGTACCATTCGGATCTGGAAAAAGCGCAGGTAAGTTTTGACGGGTTCTGTTACCACCCCAGCCACCATTCGGAACACCATAACTTGCCGGATTCATGTCGCCATTAATGGCTGCGTTAATTAAAAACGTTGTACCACCATAGTTGGTTCCGTTAACAGCATCGTAATTAATAGTTAAGATGTTCTCTGTGTTGTTAACGTTATTATCCGTTCTAAACAAATCCATATAATTTGCCTTAAGCGCATAGCCAGCGTTAATTACTCTACTGGCGTAAGTGATGGCTTCCGTATTTTTAGCAGTACCGGTATAAACCTGTGCATTTAAATATACTCGAGCAAGTAAAGACCATGCAGCTGCTTTATCGGCACGACCATATTCGTTGGTGCGAGGCTCAGCTAAATCTCCATCAATAGCCTTCAATTCGCTTTCTACGTAGTTAAATAAGTCGGCACGCTTGATTTGCTTTGGTGCAATCTTACCAATTTCATCCGCTTCGGTTACAAAAGGCGGATTACCAAATGCATCCATCAACACCCAATATTGAAAAGCACGTAAGAAACGAGCTTCAGCACGATAGCGGGTAATGGCGGTTGCATCTGCACCAGTAATATTTCTGGCTGCTAATTTCTCTGGTGTACTTTCTCTTAAAAATTCGTTTACAAAGGTGATCTGCAGCAAACTTCTAGAGTAAAGCCCTCTCAAAAATTGATTGTCGACACTTGGCGTACCGTAATCTAATTCTGGAATTCCAGTATCTCCCCATGCGCAAATAGCCTCATCTGTTACAAGCTCTTGTGAGGTCCAAAATAACCTTAAGAAGTCTGCAAAGCCAGCATTTAAACCACCAACATCACTGTTATCTGATCCAGACGGACTCGTTAATCCATAAGTTGCATATAGTTTTACTAAACTGTTTTTGTATCCAGCTGGTGTGGCATAAACAGTTGTAGAGGTAACATCATTTGTAGGTGTTAAGTTTAAATCCTCTCTTTTACAAGCGCTGAATGATATTAAGAATATACCAGACGCCAATACAATTTTAAATGATTTTTTCATTTCTATATTTTATTAAAAACCAACATTTAAACCTAATGTATATGTTCTTGGACGTGGATAAAGATTAAAATCGATACCTGAAACCAACTCTGGATCTAATCCTTTATATTGAGACACCACAAATACATTTTGACAGTTAGCAGATATACGCATATTAGCGGTTCCGGATTTCGATAGTTTCCCTACGTTGTAAGATAATCCCAGGTTGTCCATCTTTAAGAAAGATGCATTTCTAATATAGTAGTCGCTTAAAAATTGATTAAACTGAAAATTAGTATTATAAAGATCTACACCCGCATTATTTAAGATACCTTGCGTACTTAATACATTGGTTCTGATACCAAAGTTTGAAGACACGTTATCATAGATATAGTTGCCAATGTTTGCTCTTAGCACGGTGCTTGCAGTCCATTTTTTATAAGTAAAGCTTGTTGTAAAGCCTAACGTGATTTTCGGATCTGGCGATTTGTAAAAATACTGATCTGAAGTGTTGATGATGCCATCGCCGTTCAAATCTTCATATACACCTTCCAAAGGCACGCCGGCAGCGTTGTAAACTTGTTTGTAGACAAAGAAAGCACTTGGAATTTGGTTAACGGCATTATATTTAAGTGTAACACCTGTTCCACCGGTAATATCTCCTGCACTTACTTTAGATCCCGGATCAGGATTTAATGTTAGATTGGTGATTTTTCTTTGGTTATAAGCACCATTGAAACCAAGATCCCAGTTTACATTTTCACTCTGAATAGCTACAATGTTTAAGCTTACTTCCGCACCGCGTACGTCCATATTACCCACGTTTGTGGTTAACAGGTTACTAAAGTTAGTACCAACGGGAATATTGATTATGCTCAGTAAATCTTTTGTTTTCTTGTAATAAACGTCTATGGTACCATATATTCTACCTTTAGCGAAGCCATAATCTAGACCTGCGTTGTATGTAGTTGTCGTTTCCCATCTCAAATCAGGATCGTACTCAGCTGGGCTATAGTAATTGTAGAAAGTGTTTCCAACTTGGTACTGACCGTTATTGGTATTTGCATAGTATTTAGATAGATAATCATAATTGCCAATACCATCTTTATTACCTGTTTCGCCATAACTTAATCTCAATTTTAAATCTGAGATGGTTTTGCTATCTTTCAAGAAGTCCTCACCAATAATTCTCCAGGTAAAACCTACAGAAGGAAAATAGCCCCAACGATTGTTTTCGGCAAATTTAGATGAAGCATCAGCCCTCATTGTTCCAGAAAGGATATACTTATCTGCATACGTGTAGTTAAATCTTCCGTAGTAAGACAATAATTTATTTTGCTGTACAGAGAAAGGGAAAACCGGAGTAGTTAATAATTCGCCAGTTCCTCTGTAGTTTGCGTAGTTGAAGTTAGTTGTAGCAATATCGTAATAACCGTAACCAGCAGTTACATCAAATCTACTTTTGATGCTTTCTGCCGTTTTAACATAATTTAAATAAGCCTCAGAAAACTTATTGGTTTCTGTGTTCATCCTTCTCGAGAACGATCCGCTGGTGGATGCGCTTTGTGCAGCAAAAATTGGAACGATGGTACGGCCATAACCTTTAGATACATCATAACCTAAGTTTACATTTGCGTGTAATTCTGGCAAGAAGTGAAAAGAGTAATCCAATTTTAGGTTACCAAAGCTTCTTTCCGCGTTGCCTTGGTTATCTTGTAATCTAATTAAAGCAACCGGATTACGTGGTGCGTTTGGATTTGGCACTGTACCATTAATCCATTCGTAATAGTTGCCAAACTGATTATTTGCATTTACTGGTTTAGTTGGGTCGAACTGAATGGCAGCTCCAATTGCACCATCATTTGCATATTGAGAATTGGTTAACGATCCTTTCAGATTTAATTCCGCTTTCAAATGATCGCCAAAGAATTTTGGAGTTAAAGTAAGTGCACCTGTAGCTCTTTTTAATTTCGAAGTGATTAATACACCATCTTGATCTAAATAACCAGCAGAAACGCGATATGGAACACCTTTAAAAGCACCAGCGATACTCAAGTTATTATCTGTAGTGAATGCCCTTTGATAAATTTCATCTTGCCAATCGGTACTAGCTGTACCTAAAAGGGCTTTTTGCGCTGCACTGCCGTTTGCGTTTACATAAGCACGAACCTCATCAGCAGAAAGTACATCAACTTTTCTAGCTACCGTACCGATAGAGTTGTTGGTATTGAAGTTAATTACTGGTGCACCAGAGGTACCTTTCTTTGTAGTTACCAAAATAACACCATTGGATGCTCTTGAACCATAGATTGCGGTAGCGTTTGCATCTTTCAATACCGTAATGTTTTCAATATCATTCGGGTTGATTAAAGAAAGTGGGCTTGGTGCATTTCCAATTGAATTGCCACTAAATGGAACACCATCTACTACTATTAATGGATCGTTACTTGCGTTAAGTGATGCACCACCACGAATACGAATAGTACTACCACCACCTGGAGAACCGCCACCAGATACAATATTAACACCTGCAACTTTACCCTGAATTAATTGATCTGGAGTAGTAATTGTTCCCTTTTGGAAATCTTTAGCATTAACTGAAGTAATGGCACCAGTTAAATTTTTCTTTTCTGCTGTTCCGTATCCAATTACAACAACTTCATTTAATTTCTGTGCATCTGGCACCAACTGGAAAGTAACTGTTGCGTTTCCCGAAACGGTAACACCTTTGTCTAAAGTTTGGTAACCGATAAAACTTGCAGATAAAGTAACCGATCCATCTGTAAGGCCGGTAATTCTAAATGTACCGTTTGCATCTGTCGATGTACTTCTTGTTGTTCCTTTAATAATAACTGAAGCACCAGGCAAAGGCAACCCAGTTTCATCAAGCACCTTTCCAGATACAGATCCGGTTTGTGCTTTTACCATCAATGCTGAAAAAACTAACAGCACTAAAAGCCCCTGTTTCAACAGGTAAAATACTCTCATATTCGAAGCTCGTTTAAGTATAAAAATTTGGTTAAATATTATAGTGATTTACACATAGGCCTAATTTACAGCACTTAATCAGAATTCAAAATTTATTTAAAAAATATATTTTAGCGCTAAAAACTGAAGCCAAAAGTTGACGCAAAAATTAGCTTTTCAATAAAAATAATTAAGCACAAATCGAACTTATGCTTTTTTATAATATTGATTATCAATTATTTATTAAGTATTTTTTCAAATTATATGTGTAATTTTTACACTAAGTAATTTTGATGATCTTTTTCGGGAACGTTCCCGACAAAATTTGGCTTTTTGATACAGTATTTTCGGGAACGTTCCCGAAATTAAGGCGAAATTCTGCGTATTTTACACTAAGTGAAGATTTTTTTTGAAATTTTTACACCGTCAGAAATGCTGTTTCTCAACTAGTTTTTAACCCTGCAAAGTCGAATTCCGAGCAATGATTTTGGAGCGAAGAACTACCTCGCTAACAAAGTTTTTTTCTTGATGCTTACCTAAGACTTTGAAAAGCAAATGAGCAGCTTCCTCGCCAATTTCGGTAGCCGGTTGAGTGATTGTGGTAAGTGATGGATTTAGCAGTGGTGCGATCTCCAGGCTCGAAAAGCTGATTACCTTTAAATCATTTGGAATGCTGATTTTAAGATCGTAACAGGCATAGTAAGTAGCGAAGGCCAAACGTTCTACCGATGTAAAAACACCATCGGGTTTTAAATCGGTAAGTGCAGTTTTTATAATGCCACTATTCTCTTCATAGCTGTTGCTACAATCTACAATTAATTGCTCTTCAAAATTAATATGATGTTTTACCAGCGCATCTATATACCCTTGCATGCGGGTTTTACCAATCGATAGGCTTTTATTTACCACTAGATAGGCAATACGTTTACAACCTTGTTCAATAAGATGCTCTGTAGCCTGAAAGCTGCTATCATAGTCGTTCGTGATGACTCTAGGTGTTTGAATGTCTTCGTAAATACGATCGAAGAATACGAGCGGCAATCGTTGTCGGCCAAATTCATTCAGGTAATTATGGTCGTTCGCCTCTCCTGAAACCGACATGATAATACCATCTGCCCGGCCATTGTGCAAGTGGCGAATGAAAGTTACTTCTTTCTTGTAATCATCGTCTGTTACATAAATTAAAATATGATAACCTTTCTCCCGGGCAATTCGCTCGATACCATGAATGGCTTGAGAAAAATAATTATTGGCTAGTTCGGGAACAATGACGGCTATCGTTTTGCTTTTCTGCTCCCTCAAATTACTTGCATAGTGGTTAGGCTGGTAGTTTAACTCTTTCGCCTTGGCAAGAATACGTTCTTTGGTCTCGCTATTAATATCACTATTATCTCTAAAGGCCCTAGAAATAGTAGAAGTAGATAAATTGAGCGCTTCAGCTAGTTTCTTAATATTAATGCTATCCATTTTGGCTTTACACCTTTCTATTCAAAATTCGCTATAAATATATCATTTAAAACTACTATCACGTAATAGAAAGTTTTAAGGTAAGATTTAAGCCTATTGACTAGCCAAATCTTTTAACACAAATTATTGACATAACTCATGAAAATACGTACTCTTTCCCAGACAATAATCGCTAATTAGAAAAGAGTGTATTAATTTTGCAAAACAAATAAATAAATTAACAAACAAAAACGGGCATTTCGATATTAGTTGTTGTACGAGAACTTTAGTATCGTATTGAATAACTAACCTTACTGTGATATGAATAAAAACTATACTAATGAAAAGTAAAAAAATACTCATCGCAGATGATGATGAAGGAATTGTGGACGCGGTTACGATGATATTAGAAGTAATGGGTTATGATGTTGAATCTACCTACGATGGAGGTACGGTAATAGAAGCAGTAAAAAACAAACCCGATTTAATTTTATTAGACATTTGGATGAGTGGACACGATGGGAGAGATATTTGCAAAGCATTAAAGAATAATCCGCTATATAACCAAATTCCAATCCTGATGATTTCTGCCAGCAGAGATATCAAGCAATCTGCTTTAGATGCCGGTGCAAATGATTTTATGGAAAAGCCATTCGAAATGGATTCTCTTTTGAGCAAGGTTGACCATTTGTTAAATTAACGATTTAAAACAAAATCTTAATTAATCTTATTCCCATGGTGTATGGAGTGGATTTAACCTATTTCATATCTGGGTGCCCTTTCCAGAATTAAACTTATGCCTATTCTGGCAAATTGAAAATACTTATTTGATTTGTATCTTTAGCAATATGGCTTATCTGAGTGCTTCACATTGTTGAAGTAATAGGCCTTGCTTGGATTGAATGGAAAAGTTAGCAGCGCAAAAGATGGAGTATAGAAAGATCATTCATATTGATATGGATGCCTTTTATGCATCTGTAGAGCAACGAGATTTTCTAGAATATCGAGGCAAACCGCTTGTGGTAGGCGGAAAGCCAGACAGCCGGGGTGTTGTGGCTACAGCCAGTTATGAGGCCCGGCAATTTGGTATCCGCTCGGCAATGTCTTGCAGCAAAGCCTATCAGCTCTGCCCTACTGCTATATTCGTTTATCCTCGTTTCGACGCTTACACTACAGTTTCAAAAGCCATTAGAGAAATTTTTAGCAGGTACACCGATATTATTGAGCCCCTATCTCTTGATGAGGCCTACCTTGATGTTACTGCAGACAAACTTGGAATTGGATCCGCCATCGATATTGCAAAGTCTATTAAGGAAGCTATTAAAAACGAATTGAACTTAACAGCATCTGCAGGGGTATCTATCAATAAATTTGTGGCCAAAGTTGCCTCAGATATGAACAAGCCTGATGGCCTAACATTTATCGGTCCGAGCAAAATTAAGGCATTTATGGAAAAACTCCCGGTTGAGAAATTTTTTGGGGTTGGAAAGGTAACTGCGGCTAAGATGAAAGCAATGCAAATTAATACCGGAGCGGACCTTAAAAAATTAAGTGAGGCTCAACTGATAGCACAGTTTGGGAAATCGGGAAAATTCTACTATAAAATTGTTAGAGGCATTGATGATAGAGCAGTGCAAGCCCATCGGGAAACAAAGTCAGTAGGTGCAGAAGATACATTAGCGGAAGACACTAACGACCTGGCAACCATGCACGAGCTTTTAAAGCAAGTTAGCGAAACCGTAGCCATCAGGCTAGAGAAGCATCAGTTAAAAGGAAAAACCATCACCCTCAAAATAAAGTTTGAAGATTTTAAACTAATTACCAGGAGCAAATCTTTTCAAACACCAATTAACCAGGCTGATAACATGTTTAACGAAGCCATAAATCTCTTACAAGAGGCGAATATCGGAACAACAAAAGTTAGATTACTAGGCATTACGCTATCTCGCTTTTATGATGATTTAATACCAGAAACCCTCACGGCTAGTCAACTCGAGTTTGATTTTTAAAAAAAATAGCTTTTATGCCTGATGTTTTTTAACGTGCATCAAGCATAAAAGCTATTGTATTTCTAACGGCTAATAATTATTTTTTGATATTATTTTGCACGCTCTTGTTTAGCGTTGAGCTTATCAGCAAACATCTTCATGAAGAAGCCGCCAACAACACTACGGGCTTTAAAGTTATCTCTAATTCCTGTTTTAGAATCGTAAAAATCGTTTAATGGCACTCTTGATTCAGTTTCTATAGCATGCTGATAAACCGGATGGACCAAAGCTTCAAACTCCTTACGTGTAGGTGCAAAGGTTGCCGTCCATAAAATCCAGTCGTTTTTGGTATATGCTTTACGACTATCAAGAGGAATACCATATTTGTTTTGCTTGGTAAGGTAATATTTTGTTTCAGTTTCGTATACCTTCTGCGGGAATAAATTTAAGTCTAATACCTTATCCCATACTAAATTATATTTCTGGCTCCAGGTATCTTTATTGTCGAAAGTTAAAGCATAGTGGTCGCCTGCATCAGCCATGTCTATCCATTTAGGAACCATTCCTTGAGCAATTTCACTGTATTTTTTTGCCACATCATTGTAACCTAAAGATTTTGCCAGTTGCGCATAACTTGCAATCCCAACAATTGCTTTAACAGATAAATTGGCATTTCGAGCCAAGTGCCCTGCAAAGTCATCTGTGCAGAGTTGCGTTTTTGGATCTAATCCCTCTCTGGTTAAATAATCTACCCATGTAGTTAAAGTTTTCCAGTGTTTTTTCGCATAATCTGCATTACCTTCAGCTTTGGCAATAGCCGCTGTTAAAATAATCATATTTCCAGATTCTTCAACAGGCATTGGCTCTCCATAAGTTTGTCCGTTAGCTAAAGGGTAAGTACCCAAATCATGTGCAGCCCATGGGTGCGGGTATTTACCACTTTCACTAAAATAAAATATTCCATTCAGCATCCCTTCTAGCAAGGATGGATTGTATATCAGGTACAATGGTGCAGAGGGATAGGTAACATCAACCGTATTGATGAAACCACCGCTATTGTTTTCTTTTGATAACCAAAGTATTTCATTTTCGGGGCTTTTAACGAGTGTGTGTGCCGCAATACTTTGGCGATATCCTAAAACGCAAAGTGCAGCATACTCCTTCCCACCAGATTTTACTGCATCTGCATAAACGGTATTGTCGAACGTTGTACATTTAGACATTACAGACTCGTATTGAGCCTCAGCCGTTGCTAACTGACCCTCGATGGTTTCTTTACCAGAATTATTCCACCAAGGCCTTAAGTTTTTATTGAAATATTGAACGGAATAGATTTCATCGTAAGCCAACATTAAAAATTTATTTACAGGCTTGGCGCCTACCGTACCAAACGGTATGATAGTGTTTAGAGCAAGTGCTTTACCGCGTGATGAAGAACTGGTTGCATTTCCTTTTCTAAATGCATCAGCGGCGTCTTTTTCTGTACTAATAAATTGGGTTACATTGCTTGCTTTGCCCGCAGCTACGTAAAAGTAGCCCCAGTCAATACGCATATCGTCGCTTGCTTTTTGAAGGATAGGCTGTTCTACGGTACCAGCTTTTAGGAGCGATAATTTCGGTGTGCTATACTTTGTTGTGTTAACCTCTTGAGATGGGCGGTATACAGCAATATTGGTAGAGGCACTAAGGTAAACCTTAACCTGATGACTTTTCCCATCATTTGCCATTACCTGGTAACTAACGTAAGATACTGGTCGTGCGAACAAAGACAAATCGTTCATCAACAAAGGTGAAGTAAAGGTTAGCTTCAAATCTATTTTGCCACAAGTAAATTTATAGATGGTTTGCGTTGCGGTAATATCTACACTTTTTTGTTTGGCTAGTTGAATCTGCTGTGCATTGTCTTTTTCTTTATTAACCAAGCCGAAATCCAGGTATCTACCGCCAGCAGTATTAAGCAGGTGAATGGCAATAACATTTTCGCCAGTCTTTAGCGCACTTTTATCTCCAGCACTGAGGGCAACATAGGTGAAAGTATTTGTCCAACCTTCTTTCTTGTAAACCTTTTTGCCGTTTAAAAAAACTTCAATATTATCATCGTGATTAATTTTCAGGAATAACTCATTTATTGACGACGGATTGGAAACGACAAACTTTCTTCTCACCCAGATATCGTGAGATTTCCATAAAGTTTTAACACTCTTCTGATCATCTCCGATTGGAGCAGCACCGGTTTTCCAGGCACTTGCATCATAATTGAAATCGCTCCAATTGCCAGTAGGCTCACTTTCAGTATAGTTAACCTGATACCCTTTTTCATCAGAACTTGGTAAAATAGTTTTATAAATTGGTGTTTCCTTGCCTAAAAAGCGATAGATGTTTCCATCAACATTAATCATTCCTAACAGCGAATGGTCTGCGCCAGTCCAGTGAGTAGTAGATGATTCGTTTAACTGATCTGTATTAGACCAAATGCTGAAATACGTATTGTGTGTAATTAATGGGTAAGATGGTGCCTTTCTTTCTTGCGCCTTTAAAAAGCTGCTCGAGAATAAGGCGGCCAGCATAACCATTAGTTTAAGGTTTTTCAATTGTTTCATGTTATGTGTGTGTATTTATTTGATTTTTTTCTGGTTAGAATAAAGAGGTTAAACGTTTTACTAAAATATAAAAATTTATTTATAAAATGCGTCTGAATTGCTATTTCATAGCGAAGATGGCATACGCAAAAAAAAATACATGAAGGTTTTAAGCTTCATGTATTTTTAGGTTTTTTATCACTTGATACTAAGGTTGTTTTTTGTTAATTGTCCACTCCGAAAGTTGGAAAACCCTTGCACTTCTGGTTTGCTTAATGTACAAACGATAGTACTTGTATGCGATGTAATTATCAAAATGGAAAAGCTTGGTTTGGCGTCTGCTTGCACCGGAATTGGTATTTTCCCATGGGCACACATTCACGGTGTGTAAGTCTTTATATTGAATTCCATCTAAAGATCCTTGCAAGATCCAGAATTTAGGATCGCGGTCTGCAGCATCATTTCCAGAAGTAAGCGTATATGCGCCAACTACCTTTGGCGTGGCTAACTCAAAAGTACAACGTTGTGTACCGTCAAAACCGGCCTGCAAAAACTTCGTGGTTATATCTCCATCTACCAACTTGTTTGACCCCTCATTGCTGTTAGGTCCAGCGTTAGCGTCTAAGTTTACAGAAAAAATACCACCCACTGTTCTTATGTAATTTTCGCCACAAATACTATAATTGATCGTTGGATCTACCACTTTAATGTTAAGTTCTTTTATGGCGGTATAACCTTGACCATTTCTTGCAGTTAATACTACGTGGTAGGTACCTGGGAAACGGTAAACATGCTTTGGAGATACTTCTACAGAGGTGCTGTCATCGCCAAACTGCCACAATAAACTTTTGTAGTTTGTTGGTGTAGCTGTAAATTGCAACTCTAAAAATTTCGTTGCATCTGGCAACTTGTATTCAAACGCTACAGTTGGTTTTGGTTCCTCAACTTCTGGAACAATTTCTACATTTTCGTCCTTTTTACACTTTACAGTTAGTACCACTATTAGTAGAAGAAACGAAAATATGCTTAATAACCTTTTCATATTATTTTTCATATCTAATTAATTTTTATGGTGTTGGGAATAGTTGACTTTTCGGTACTACACGTTTACTTAGGATATTTGGAACCTCAATTTCCAGGAATGCTTGCTGGCCTCCCACATTTTCGCGGTGGTGTGCCTCAATTCTGTAGCGTTTTCCACGTTCTAAGAAAATGGTACCTTTCCTGGTTGCCTTATCCCATTGCGTGGTGTAATCGTTTACAAGTTCTACGCCATTCACATATAATCGAGATCCATCGTCCCAACGGGTTTGATAGAAAGTATATTCACCCCTTACTGGTGCTAAGAACTCTCCCCTCCATCGTGATGCAAAATTATCGCGGCTCAATTGTACGTTGCTACTATTTTTCACATTATCCGGCCATCCATCTCCACTAAAATTGATGGTTTCGTCTATGCGGGTAACAAATGGTGCTCTTCCGTCATTCGGATCAAGCTGTGTATTTGTATAATATTGTGCAATTAACCCGGTACCATTACCAGTGATGTAAGAGTTGTTATCTAAATTGATATTTGGATTAAGTACAACAATTACCTTCCCTTTAGCAGGGTGAATAACGTGGTTGGTATTGTCTGATAAGCTAAGCGCAAATGCAAATTTCTTGTTCGCAACAATATTCGCATCGAAAACAGGCCAAGGGATTTGGAGCCTAACTGTTGCACTTGAAGCGCCTGTGTTAAACCTCACCAAGGTATCGAGCGTAAAATCTGCTGCTTTAAGGTGAATGGCGTCTGCCGGTAATGTTCCAGCAGCCAACAATGTTGAAATGGTATCGATGTTATCTTTAATTTTTACATTAAAGGCAGATGATGGAGCGTTTTCCAGGCTAATGATAAGTGGAATTGTAACACCAGCTGGTCCAATGATGTAATTTCCCTGGTAGGCAACATTATAAGTTCCCCCACCCTGAAACGTTAAATAATGGATATCAGTCTGCTTCATTAAGTCTGCAGTATTGATAATTACTAGGATAGTAGATTTACCATTTGCGATTTGGTTACCTTTTCCAGGAGCTGAAAGTTTTAAAGCGAAAACCAATTTCTTTCCATAATAGCGTTCTATAGTAGATCTGCGTACTATAGCTATACCTTCGCCTGCTGTAGCTCCGTAGGCTACGTTAATAACACTAGGATATTCTACAGAAGACGATGGCATTAGCACCGCATTTGTAATGGTGTTATTATTAATTAACTGGGTAACAGTATCATTGTATAATGTTAAACCCACCTGAAATGCCTCCTCGGCTACGCCGGATAACGAAACCTTAAACGGAACGCGTACATACTGGTTGTCTAACGATACATTGCCTACAACAATTCCTTCGCCAGTGATGCTTCTTACAGCAGGGTTTGGGAGCTCAAGATTATCCAGTTGCGATTCTTTACAAGCGTATGCACCCACGAGCATGGATAAGCATACAATCACATAATAAGTTATTTTTTTCATGTTGATATTTTTATTATCCAAAGTTTATATGTCTAACCAAACTCTACTATCTAACTGCCAGGTTTGCTTGTTGGCAATTTTAAGCCAGTTTAATACTTGCGATGGTATGTCGCTTGTTTGCGGAACCAATACTGCCAAAGTACTTGCAGATGGTGGGCAAATCAAATCGTTAAAATTCTCCCATGTAAATGTTCCAAGCATTTGAAAATCATGCGCTTGAGAAGAAAGATCGGCCATCCGGTTGCCTGTTCCATCCGTTGCCGGCCAGTAGCCAACTAAATAATTATAAGACGGGTGACTTTGATCAATTGCCGTTTCGCAAGCGTATTGTCCGATAACGCCATCAGGAACACTAAGTTTAAAGAAACGAATATCGGTCACATAAACATCAGGCTCACCGTGTCCTGTACCATTTAAATAACCTAATTTTAAAGCATTGTTATTGGCTAATGATCCAGAAGCGGTAATCTCTAACTCGTTATTAAAAACTCCATTTGTATACGTACGGATGAAACGTTGGTTACCTCTTTTTTCTAATTTAACAGAAAGATTCTCCCATTTGCCTTTGGCTAAATTCGCACCTCTGCATTGTTTATAATCTGCATCTTTTGTTCCTCTCCACTCAAAATACCAATATCCTTCTTCCAGGTAAATTACCCATCCAACACTAGGGTGACCACTAGACCACTCGTTTCTTTTACCTAAGATACTTGGCCATCGAAAAATATCCTGATTTTTCTTCACTTTAAGTTCAATGGTCATAGTTGTAGTATCATCAATATTGTAAACACTTGCTTCCGGTCCGGGAATTTCGCCCCTAATATTTTGGCCGATTAGTTTTACAGTCTTACCAAGATATCTATTACCTGTAAATGGTTTTACTATAATTCTTTTGTTCGATCTGATGTTATGGTAAATAATAAAGCTATTACTTTCTGGCTTACTGAAAATAGTTTGATCATCTGTATTGGGCGGCAAAGTATATGCACCTCCATCACTCGAAGCGATTATAATTAGCCAGTCTTCATTTGCGTAATTAGCACGCCTTTTAAGCGCAGCCAGTACTTCTCCTACATTTGAATCAAACTTTTCTATAGCAGACTTGTATTGAGGAAAAGAGTTATCGTAGCCACTTGCAGCACCAGCTTTATCTACATCAGTAAAATGACCAATAACTAAAGATGCTGTATCTGTGTTGAATTGATTGATAAGTGCATTTTTTACTGCATCATCATTGGCTACCTGAGCACTAATGTCTGCGCCAACGTTTAAGCTTTTAAATACTGGCGATGAGGTGTAAGCGGCAATTTTAGTTTGCGGCCTGCTCTCTTTTATCCTTTTAAAAATGATTGGATAATTCTGCAAGTTATTATTGGTTAAAGCGTCATCCTTAACCAAATGTTTCGCAACCTTTACACCAGTTAGCATGTTGGCCCAGTTGCTGGCATTTTGCGTAACACCAGGCTCATTTAATGCTACCCAGCTGTAGATTGATGTATTTAATAATGCGGTGATATTAGGGATGTTTGCAGTAGATACAGATTGTCCCCTTGCGCCATCTACAATTAGGTAGAGCACCTTACGGTTACCACTTTTGGCTGTAGTAGTATCACCTAAATTTTTGTCTGTTATCGTTCTCTCGAATTCTTTGTTACAAGAGTATAAAAATGTTGCCGTTATTATTGCGAATAAACCCAACAGTATCTTATATGTTTTCATAATATTTATCTTAATTAGATTTATTATTTTATTCAATTGTAATTCTAACCATATTATATGCAGGCTGATTATCAAATCTAGAGATCGATCCAATAAGCAAAAGCGCTTTTTTATTATCGGCAGATCTGGTTTCTATAATATCTGATAAGTAACCAACAAATGGCCCTGTAGCATTATATCCAGCAGCAAGAAGACCGGTAGAGTTTAGTACCATAAAACCGTTTCTTGTAACGTTATTGTATTTCCTAAAATCTCCAGATACCACAATCAAACCATTAGATAGTTGTCTCGCGAACGATGGATAGCCACCGTCAAACAGCTTAGAAGCAAAAGATGCATCCAAGCTACCGTCTTCATTAATTAACGCTATCCCATTGGCAGGTTTACCATTAAACTGTGTAAACGCTCCTGTAATAAGATATTTTTTGGTTGTAGCATTGTAGGTTAAAGAACTGATACCATTATCTGCACCTGATCCGGGATTGAAACTTAAATCTTTTGTTCCATCGGCATTTAATCTCAAAATTCTATTCACCGGTTGATCGTCGAAAGTGCTAAAATTTCCAAATACCATTAGTTTCTCCGAGTTAGCTGCATCTGTATGCATGTAGGTATCTATAGGTCCGTTGGCACTTACAGCACCCCTATTAGTTGTGGCATTAAAGCGATACGTTTTATCTAAAGTACCATCTAAATTAAAGCGTAAAATCTGGCGGATGTCTGTACTATCTAAGATAACTGTATCTCGTGTAAAATCATAATTATCTTTATCATAAGTACGCTTTACGTAATATCTGAAACTACCTGTAGCCAATATTTTTCCCTGATGAGGATAAACCCTCCTGATGTAACCGTTTGTACCTCCATTAAATTTAGGAAACCATTTTTGCGTAATAGTATCTGTTAATGTAGGTTTTTTCTTGGTTTGAATTTTAATGGTATCTATTGCCCCATTTGGGTATAAGCTGGTAATGTTGCTAATGTTTTCGGTACGTTGAGCATATCCACTAAATCCACCAGCGATGATGAACCTCCCCCCAATTTCAATTACATTCGCTAACGAACCATTGGCACCTCTTCCTGTTCTAAAAGTTCTATCGTATTCGCCGTTTAAAGAAGTTCTTGCAATTCTATTAATTGGCTGTACAATTCCTTTATTGTCGTAATTTGTAAAATCACCGAGAACTAATGCCCTACCGTCGAGCATTTCGTAAAACTGGTTTACAAAATTGTTTGTTCCAGCCGTAGGAACCCAAGTTGCATCGTTTTTGATGATTCCGGTAACTTTAAACTGGGGACCAATGATGAGCTGATCTCCGATAGCTATTGAGGTAACACCAGTACTCCCTGCTTCAGGAACCTTAACCGTGATTTCGGTATCGCTTAATGAAACTACCTCAGCCTTTTCTCCATTAAACATGAAGGTTAATTTGTCCTTGTATGGCATCAGCCCAGCTACTTTTATTTTTACAGTAGTACCTACAATACCTTCTGCAGGTGTTGGGGCAAGGGTTTGGCTAATATTGATGCCCAATGGTGCCTTACCATTACCATACGGATCTTCTCCAAGCACTTCTTCTTTCTTACAGCTTGCAATCATCAAGGCTGATATAAGAATAAAGGTAAAAGTGTATATTAATTTTTTCATAACTTATTGATCTCCTTTACAAATACTTATTTTGAACTGCTTGATCTTAAACCACTAGTATAGATATCGTTGAATAACTCACCTAAATTGAAACCAAGGTAGTAACCGCTATAATTTAGGGTATGCACTACTCCGTTTGTAGGCTTCACATCAGATGAAGAAATGAAATTTGATGACCAATTATCATTTGGTTTTGATATATCAGGAATATAGGAAATTACTAATTGCCTGTAGCCAATATACCTTACACCATTTGCATCGTTGAAATTTACGCCAATGTTGGCTACGGTATTGTTATAATCGTAATACAGTGCTCCCGGGTAGATGCTTTTAAGGGCTAAATCTATCTGTGGATAATCTTTTAAGCGATTGATGCCCTTAAACATGTAACGTTGCAGATACTTCCTCCAGATAGCAGGATCAACCTGATCTAAAGTTTTGATGGTATCTTTACCTGATAAATAAAGCATCTGATTGATTGATGGACCACGTGGAGAACGGTTTTGATCGAATGAATGAATATCTCCAATTGTTCTCTTAACCACGTCATCATCAAAAGCAAAAAACGTAAAATCTTCTTTGCTAAACTGTGCTTCCATGCCTGCAAGCTTTACAATCTGTGCAACAGTATCAAACGGAACTTTCTTTGCCTGCAAATACTGGTACATGTTACCAGGGTAATTCGGGTCTGCTTTGCCACCATCCTCATAGTATTCATCGCGCTTACAGGCGCTTAACACCATCAAAAATGCAATACATGTAATTATTATCTTTTTCATTTTCTTTTTTACGTTAGTTTCCGCCGTTTACCCAATACTCGTTTAATACCATAAATGGATTATTGTTTAAGGCGCTACCATTAATAGGCCAGGTCCATGCACCACGGTTAAATTTATCTGCAGTTAATACATTGTAAGACCATTGGTTGCTCAAAATTCTTTTGGTTCTTACCAAGTCGAAATAATGGTGACCTTCACCAATAAGTTCTCTTGATCTTTCATAGAAGATGAAATCTTTCAAGGCACTTCCACCGCCACCAGAATATTTTGATGCCTGGGCACGATCTCTTACCATATTCAATAACTTTATTGCTTCGGCATCCTGATCCAAAGCCGCCCTGGCTTCGGCAGCAAGTAAGATCTCACCTCCATACCTAAAAATCATAAAAGTATTATCTGGATTTGCATCTTCCTCGCCGGTGGCAAAAGAATTCTGTGCAAACTTTAGCATCATAAATTTACCGTTATCAGCAAAAATATCTTCGTTAAACCAGGTGGTAATACGCTTATCACCACCATCTTGAAATAGCTTCTGCATATACTCACCCCTATAATATGCAAAACTTACGCGGTGTGTATATTCCGGGCGTTTGTACGGATAATGTAAGAACATATCGGCTACAGGGGCCAGGTTAGTGTTGGCGTCGCCATAATTAATACTGCGGTAAAACTCAAACAAACTTTCCTCTGACCGGCCTTTGATAACCGTTGACCACTCTGAGATAGGCAATAACCTGAAAGCACCACTTGCAACCAATTCATCTCCCAAACTGGCAGTTTCCTGGTAATATTTGTTTGCATTGGCCTGATCGAAGCCTGCATTCCACATATTCATCTCCATCATTAAAGCAACAATACTACCTCTCCCAGCTCTAACCCCCTTAATTGACGGATCTGAGTAAGTCCATGGAACATTGTTTTTATGGGTTTTTAAATCAGCAATACACTTGTTCAAAACCGATACAAAGTTTTCCCGAGGTAATGCTGTTGAATGGAAAGCATCTGTGTAGTATACCACATTTCCATATAGGCGTACCATAAGGAAATAGCAAAGTGAACGAATAAATGCTGCCTCTCCTTTGAAAGCATTTTTTTCTGTTTCTGTTACCCCTGGAATTCCCTCATCTAATTTTGCGATGAGAATATTAGCGCCCTGTATTGCCCGGTAGTAACCCGTCCAATCGGTAATCCTACCGAAATTGTAATTGATGCCCGTAGACCAAGGTTGACTACCGTTAAGGAGTCCGAGGATGTCATTTCTTCCTAAGCTTTCTACAAATGCTCTAGCTGGTGCATTGTCTGATTGACTTTCGTATAGCACTTCCCCAGAACGGTATTCGCCAGTGGCGCCAATGTAGTGCGTTTCGTTAAACTTCCCGAAAACGATTCTGGATAAATCATAAATGTTGGCAGAGACATCTTCCTTTGATTGGAAAAAATTGTTACCAGTCAATTTATCCAATGGCTGCACTTCCAAAAACTTTTTACATGCTGGCAAGCAAAAAGCTGCTGCTACTATTAGCGTATAAATGATACTTTTTTTCATAACTATATTTTTTAGTTGCCAGTGTTTAATTCGAGGTTAAGACCAATATTGTAAGTACGTGGCACAGGGTAGCCTGTTGAAATGTCTCTACCTAATGTGGTTACGTTTTCTGGGTTTGGTCCGCTGTAATTAGAGAACGTAATCAGGTTATTTGTTGAGGCGTATACTCTAAGGTTATTTAATCCGATTCTGCTAATTAGCTTTTTATTGAACATGTAAGA
Source organism: Pedobacter sandarakinus (assembly GCF_026240095.1). Classification (GTDB taxonomy): domain Bacteria; phylum Bacteroidota; class Bacteroidia; order Sphingobacteriales; family Sphingobacteriaceae; genus Pedobacter; species Pedobacter sandarakinus. Next base: position 351,147 of record NZ_JAPIVG010000001.1, read on the forward strand.
AACCGTCACGTTACTGATTTTCAGGTAACTTCCGCTTTCTGCCCATAAAGTTTGATCAGCCCTTAATGGTTGGATCTGGTCGAAACGTTTATAATCATATGGATATGGGTATTTAGCGTTGTCGCCTGGTGCTCTCCAGATATCTAAATCATTTAATGGAACAACAGATTTTAGTGAGAAAGGATCACGCATAATACCAATCCGATCTGCCAATGCGTTGTTTAAGACAGTTCTATCAGCTGTAAAGGTTCCATAAACATTTAAACCCCAGTTTTTATACCTGATGTTGGCAGATAAACCACCTGTAAACAATGGCTGTGAGTTTCCTGTAACTTCATAATCTCGGCCATCTAAAACATAATCGCCATTAACATCTTTGATTATTGGATCTCCACCCAAGAAAAATACACCGTTAGACTGGTATCTTCTACCCGTAACCGGATCTACTGGCACATCTGCATCAGTACTATAAACACCCTGGTTAATTCTTAGGTAGTTAGATAAGGTATTGCGACCAACACGATAAACAATGTGTTGCAGGTATGATGAGTTATCAAACTTGATAAATTGCCCATTATATTCTGCCGGTAATTTTAGCAAAACATCTCTGTTAACAGCACCATTCACAGAAAGCGTTAAATCGAAATCTTTGCTTTTTACCGGGCGAACAGTTACCAATAACTCCGTACCATAGTTAGCGATGCCTAAATCATTACTTGCCAGCTTATTAAATCCAGTAGTATTTGATAAGAACCTATCGAAGAGTAAATTGTCAACCTTTTTGAAATAGGTATCAAAATTAACCGAGAGACGGTCGTTGAAGAAACCCAAATCTAAACCCAAGTTATATTGGCTGGTGGTTGTTGGTTTCAAGTTCGGATTCGGAATTAAATCATAATTGATACCAATAGTTGTATTATTGTTAAAGTTGCCATTCAGACCGTAGATACCGTAGATACTTTGTAGGTTTCCTGTTGGTACGATATTCTGTCCCCAAGTTAACCTCAAACTTCCGTATGAAAGCCACTTTTTGTCTGTTAACCAATTTTCTTTATTGAAGTTCCACCTTAAACCAACAGATGGGTTTTTTGAATACGGATTTTCTAAACCACTACTCGAAGTACCATCCAATCTGTATGAAAATTCTGCGACATATTTTTTATCAAAATCATAAGAAAGTGAACCTGCGAAAGATGCAATGGTTGCGTTTCTATAATTGCTTAAAACACCACCTCCTCTAGAGTTGAATGCATCAGAACCAACCGGACCTTGTAATTGATCGTTTGGTAAACGTGCCTGCCTGCTTATGCCTGCTTGTGCACCCTGCTTATAAATCTCGTTGAAGGTATTGATGAATACGTTGTGTTTTTCGCCGAAGGTTTTAGCGTAAGTAATCCCGTTACGATTGTATAACTGATAATTTCTTCCAACATAATCGTATAACCGGGCAAACTGACCATTTGCTGCAGCCGGAGTAAATGTAGACTCTGTATCTGATGTATAATCGTAACTTACGGTAGAGGTAGCGGCTAAACCTGGTATAAATTCATAACGGGCCTCAACGTTTGCTCTTATGTTTCTGGAATTGTTGTTATTTAAAGTTTGCAGAGCAGATAAAACGCCCCCGGTTGCCTGGTAAAATGATGGTGCCGGTAGCAAGCTTGATGCCTGACCATTTTCTGCAACTCCAGACTGAAGGAAACCAAGTCCGTCGCCCTTGTTTTGCTTTCCGACAGATCCGTTAATAAATCCGAAAAACCTGAACTTGTCATTTGGTTTAAACTCCATGTTCATATTCAGGTTATATCTATCATAACCAGTATTTTTAATTACACCTTTCTCTGTAAAATAACCAAGGTTGGCTTTATAATTAAAAGTTGGGTTTCCACCATCTAAGGCTAGGTTATGGCTTTGGTTATAAGTAGTTTGAAAAAATACATCTTGCCAGTCTGTTGAGTTATTCCAATAAGCATTTAAACTATCAGCTAAAAAAGAAGTATTGGTAATTCTTCTTAAATCGTTAACATTCTGTGCGTTCACAACAATCTGCTGAATTTTAAGCTGGCGCTCTGAATTTCCACCTAAGGTTTCGCGTAATTTTGGTGGCGTATTTACGAATGCATTTGTGGTATATCTAATACGTGGCACTTTAGAGTTACCGCGTTTTGTAGTAATGATGATTACCCCATAGGCACCTCTGGATCCATACATAGATGTTGCCTGCGCATCTTTCAAAATTTGAATATCCTGAATATCCTCAACAGGGATTAACGAAAGCGGACTAACGCCAGGCCCTTGTGTTTGGAAACCAAACTCAGCAGCTTTATCTGCATCTAGTGGCACACCATCAATAATGTATAATGGAGAGGTAGGCTGTAAGAAAGATTCGTTACCGCTACCAGTAATGCTTAAGCTGGATAGACCACGCACCTGAACCGAACCCCTAAAACCTGGTGCACCAGTGTTGTTTTGGATATTTAATCCTGGCACTTTACCTTGTAATAGTTGTTCTGGGTTAGATACCGGTATATCTTTGATATCATCGGCAGTAATTGAAACCGAAGAACCCGTTGTGGTTTGCTTTGATCTTTTTTGATAAGCAACAATTACCACATCATCAAGTTCCTTTTTATTTTCGGTAATTGTAACGCTGATGTTTGTAGCTCCAGTAACTTTCACCCTTTGAGTGTTATAACCCAAAAACTTAAACAATAAGGTTCCGCCAATTGGTGCATTTACAGAAAACTGTCCGCGGCCATTGGTTTGCGTTAAACCTTTATTGCCTTCTTCAAGTATTACAGAAACACCCGGCACACCTTGATTTGATTCTTTATCAACTACGGTACCACTCACAATTATAGATTTTTGTTGTGAATAAGCACTCACGCCAAATAGCATAAAGGCTATTAAAGTGACGTAAAAAAGTATATTTCTTTTCATATAAATTAGCTCTAAATAATTCCTATTCGCTTGCGAACTTTGGATTGTCTGTTTTGAAATGGAAAACGATTTCCCAATCTCCAGCTTTATAAATTGCGAAGTCGACACCGAAACTCGCAATGGTACGTCCACCACCGAAAGCACCACGCGAATAGCTGATATTTACCTTAGCACGTGTACCACCTGTAGCGTAAAATGTTGGCACCTCTACTAAAGGAATTGGATAAGCTACATCGTACTGAACATATTCTGTTGTTTTCTGAACATTAAACCCATGGATCATTTTCTCCCAAACAGTTTCATTAAAAAAAGCTGGGTTAATGGCTACTGAATCTTTATTTAACACCTTAATTCTTAGCGAATGGCCATTGCCGCCTGTAAATGGCCTGATATACACCACCGCATCTTTCAAATCGTTATTGCTTACTAAGTTTTTATTAGAGTTAGCGCCGATTACATTATTTAAAAACGGACGGATGTAATCTCTTAACTTTTTATCAAGAGGAAATTTTGGATCGGGAGCAGGTAAGCCTGTAAATGCATTAAAGTCGTTAGATGGCTCGTAAGGTCTCTCTCTGTAAGGCCTAATTTGAAAATCTCTAACAAGTCTTTCGCCACCGGTATTTTTGATTTTTACATCGAAAAAACGGGTATCCTGCGCAAAATTAGTACTGTCTGTTGGCCTTGGGGTAATAAGCTGATTGGTAGAGGAACCCCAAAACACAAACTGTCCTGATGAACGGATTTCGAAAAGCGAATGCTGTTCCAACTTCCGTTTGGCTTCGATTTCTGCCAAAGATGTTTCTAGCCCTGTGTATGGTGCAGTCCAGACATACGTTGGTACTTTCTGAAATACATCTGTAACTGGTCTACCATCTCCATATCTGGCATTTACAACTTCGAAGATGAATGGAGCAGTAGAGTTATCTGCATTGAAGCCCCCGATAAGTGTGTTTCTTCCGATAATGGGTTCCAGCACTTTATTGCTAAAATTAACATTGTTGCTTAAGTAGTCTTTTTCTGTCGGTAAATCAAAAATCTTTTTACATCCAGAGAAGAGTGCTATTGCAAGTAAAACAAAGATCAGTTCTTTTTTAAACTGTGCTTTAGTTAGTTTATTTGGTTTATTTTTAATGTAATACATGCTTATTTCGATTTATTGATTGTCCATTCTGCCAATTGGAAAAGAGAACCGTTTCTTAGCTCGGTAATGTTAATCCTGTAATATTTGTAAGCCACGGTATTTGAACATCTAAACACTTTTTGCTGATATCTTTGCTCGAAGAAGAAATTGCTCACACGGTGTAACTCTGTCCAGTTAATACCGTCTTGTGATGCTTCGTAGGTCCAAGCTTTTGGATCACGTTCTGGCGCATCATTTGCAGATATTAGTGTATAAACTGATGATACTTCTGGTGTTTTTAGCATAAACTGCATCGTTAAGAAACCGCCCAAATCGGCTAAAAACTTAGTATGATCATCTCCATCAATTACTTTTTTAGAACTTTCTCCACTGGTTATCCCGCCACCATTTTCTCTATTGGATGAAAATGTACCACCTACGGTTACCATTAAATTTGGTGGAGGTGGAACAAAGGTTAACCTGGTAACGAAGCCATCGAAACCAAACACATGATCTGGTGCAACAACGTGAACCATACCATTTTTAGTTTTAATGTTATTTGATGCAGTTGTGGTTGTTGCCCAATTTCTGATAAACTTGCTCTTCTTGGTGTTGCTAAACTCTATATATTCTGGTCCGGCACCAACTTCGCCAGATGCTGAACTTCTAATTGCTTTGGCATGCATCGGATACCCAACTTTTACACTTGTAAGGTTTGCACCATCCTGCAGTTTCAAAGAATCGGTAGGTTTAACACCTCTTATAATATAGTAAGAGGTCATGGTGTCTAGTTGCACACCATCTATATTCGCTAGAAACAACGGATCTTTATCGGTCTGTTTACGCAGTGTGTTAAGGTTGCGCAATGCAAGTTGAAAACTTGGGTTAGTTACTGCAAACAGGGTAACATTACTATCAGTTAATGTACTTTTCAGCCCCATTCTGTCGATAGTAGCCAATAATGAATCGTAAACACCAGGCTTGCTTTTTAAATACTCGTAAGTATTTCCGGTAAATGGCTTAGCATCATTTTCTTCGTTATAATAGCCACCATTTTTTTTACATCCTTGATAAACAATAGCGAATAACAATAGCACTGTTACTCCGCTAATAGATTTTAAATACCTTTTCATATGTCTATTTATTATCGCCAGTAAGAATTTTGAGTTAATAAATTATTTTGAGATAGCAGTCTTCTTGAGATTGGCCAATAGATCCCACCGTTATTGATCAGCTGCATAAACTTGGCATCATTTTGTCTTATCTTGTTAAAACGAATCAAGTCGTACCACCTTTGCCCTTCTCCTAATAATTCCCTGTGTCGCTCTTCAAAAATAATTTTAAGCACGTCATCGGTTGTTTTGTATGGAGATTCAGTACCTGTGGTAATCCTCCTGGTAACAACATTATTCAACTCTGTTAATGCACCAATCTGATCACCCAAAACCGATAAAGCCTCTGCTCTCAAGAGCACGATATCTTCCAGTCTTGTAAAGATGAGTGCACTGGTGAAATACCTGAAATTAGGATCGTTACCACCACCTTGAATAACCTTAATCTTACTAAAAATTGGATATTTTCCATTTAGGTTAGTGAAATACCTTTCGAACTTCGATTCTCCTAACGTATCTATGGCGAAGCGTTCATCGTTAGGCAGGGTAAAATATTTTAATATCGAATCTTTAGTTAGATAAATATCTGGAATTGCTTTTGTTGTAAGGGGTTCTGCCAGGGTTAATTCTTCTAAATGGCCAGTTACGGAACCATCAATGTGGCCGTAATCTGAGTTGAAACCGAACATCTGACGGTTGTTCTTATTATAAAAGAAGCCGTTTGAGTTGCTAAGATCTTGTACACCTGTGTAACCGCCTCTACTTCTTCCGAAATTATCTTCAACAAATTTCGCATACTTGGCTACGTTAGAATAATCTCCATTCCAAGCAGCTAGATGGGCAAGCACGCCATATGCAGTTACTTTAGTGGCAAGAGCTCCGCCCCAACGGGTATTATCTGCATTGTAATAATCTCCCGGCTGTTGAATATCGCCACCGCTGTATACGAAAGGTAAATCTGTTGCTGCCTTTAACATTTCAGTTTCTGCCCAAGCCAATATTTTCGCTTGGCTTTCCCGAGGTTTATTTTCAAAGGTCCCCTCACTTGCAGTAGTTATGAATGGTACATCTCCCCAGATACGCACCATGTAAAAGTAAGCGAAGGCTCTTAAAAACCTGGCTTGCGCCATGTCGACAGTCATGTTGTTATCTGAATATCTTTTATCCGTTTGCTTAACATGGCCAACATTTTCCAAGAAAACATTAGCACCATTAACGATTGCATAAAAGCGTGTCCAGTCTGATAATGATTCTAGAACCGGATAAGATGCATTAAGGTTATTGCTTAAAACGGCTTTTAAATCCTGTCTCTTCGGACTAGAGAATTCGCCCGGCCTTACGTCTCCGTAAATCCAATGTCCGTTGTTATCAGATAAGGCAGATCTTGTTAAAGCGTAAACACCTAAAATTCCAGCTCTGGCATCCTCTACGGTATTCCACATGTTCTTTTCGCCCACAACCCGAACAGAATCTGCATCTATAGATTTATTACAACCTGTTGAGCACACTACCGAGAGTAAAATAAGGTATATTAAATTTTTCATCGTCGTTGATGTTTTATAATCTCTTCTTTCCATATTATAATTCCATTTTAACTCCTAAAGTATAAGTTCTTGGTATTGGCTGGCCGTAACCAGTATCGTAACCATCGTAGCTTACCAATTCTGGATCCTGACCAGTATATGGTGTGATAACAAATACATTATTTGCTGATGCATATACAAAAAGCTTATTCACTTTCATATTTTTCTTCTTAAGGAAAGCGCCCAAATCATATCCTACCGAAACTGAACGAAGTTTAAGAAATGATGCATTTTCTAGAAACAGATCCTGATCAACACGATAAGGAATTACGGTACTCCAAGGATTGTAAAGCGGGTATTTGGAATAGTCGCCACGTTTCTCCCAGAAAGTGATTTCCTTAATAGAGGTAATGTCTGTGTTACCTTCTCTGTTAATAAAATCGAAACGATTGGCCATTTCCTGATTAATTAACTTCCTTCCGATATTGAAATATAGATTCGTATTTAAACTCCAGTTTCCGTATTTAAAAGCGTTGTTAAAACCGCCAGCTAAAACAGGCATAGAATGTCCTTTTAATACTTTATCCTTTTCATCAATAATATTATCGCCATTTTGATCTTTCCATCGTGGATCTCCCGCCTTAAGCGCCGTGCCATTGTACTTTATCGGTTGACCATTCACTACTGGAACCTGGCTATCTGCAGTATAAATTCCCTCATTTTCAAGCAGCCAATATTGATCTACCGGTGATCCTACCTTAAAGAACCTGTTTCCAATTACAATTTCGTTTAATCCTCTTGGTAGCGCGGTAAGGTTATTTTGATTATGATTAAGATTTAGTGCGGTATTCCAAGAGAATTTGCTTTTTGAAATCACTTGTGCGCTCACTGTCAAATCAACACCTGTATTGGTTAATGCCATGCCACTTTCGATAGCTTGTTTATATCCATATTCTGCATACGATGGTATGCCCAATAACTGGTTTTTCTCTGCTTTAGTGTAGAAATCTACTGCCACATGCAAACGATTGTTAAGCATGGCTACATCAGCACCAATATTTAATTGATCAGCATACGACCAAGGAATATCATAACCAACCCAACCAAAACTATAAGGACGAGTAAGTACACCAAAAGCATTATAACCAGGAACCGTTAAGTTACCTGTATAACCTACCGATGCGGTATATTGTGGACCTTGAGCATAGCTATCGTAAGTAAATGTGCGCCCAATTCTTCCCGCACTAACTCTAAAAACTAAATCATTGATACTGGTTTCATCTCTTAAAAATTCATTTTTTAAGTTCCAGGCTGCAGAAACTGTTGGAGAGTAGAACCATCTCTTTGTTATCTGAGAGTTCGATGATCCATCTAAGCGCATAATTGCTGATAAAAAATACTTATCCTGAAAAGAATAATTTACTTTTCCATAGAATGATAAAAGATTATCAACTGTTTTATCTAGGAAGCGATAAGTTAATTCTTTAGGGAATGCAACTGGATTAAGATAATTCGGGTTATCCGCACCATCCTTTTTAGGATCAGAATCTAGCAAATTAATCTTGATATAATCGTTTACGCCTTTGTATGCATATGCATTGCTATACTTATATAAATCCCACATCATCGATTGCCCAAGCTCGAAATGGAAATCGTGTGTAGAAGCAATGTTTAAATTATAGCTGGCCTTATTATCTAATAATAACCTTTGATTAAAACCATAATAGTTTGAAGCATAACTTGTTCCCTGCATTAAGGTTCTGGCGTAGAAAACATCACGATAGCCCTCATTGTAATCTACATTAAATGATGAGCTAACTTCTATCTTACCAATATTAGCCTGCAATTTGGCGTAACCTTGGATACTGTTGGTTTTGTTATCATCAAAGCCTTTACTATGTTGGTCAAGGTAGCTAGCGTAATAATCTTTGTTAGGCGCAAGCGGGGCACTTAAATCTGGAAAATAGTTCACCTGTGTATAGCGATCCCTTAATGTGCGGTTTCGTGTTCTATTTAACCTGTTACCATTAATCATGGCAGAGAAAAGCAACCATTTTACAGGTTTCATATTAATATTGAAAGTGGCACTGTAACGGTCTAAGCCGGTTCCATCAGCCACACCTTCGCTTTTCGTATTACCTAGAGCAAACCTGAAATTGGCCCGGTCTGAACCACCTAACAAACCAACGTTAACACCATAAACCAATGCATTTCTGTAATATAAATCTGTCCAGTCTGATTTACCACTATATACATTATTTAATGAGTCACTTAAATATACCGGATATACTTCGTCATCAGAATACCTTCCATTAGAGGTATATATATCATAAAAGCGCTGTCTGAATTCGTTTTCATACCTACCGTTAATGGTGTTTACAGTTGGCTTCTGAACCATCCCGATGTAAGAATCGAAGCTTATTCTTCTGGCGATGCCATCTGGAGATTTCGATTTAAGTACAATTACACCGTTTACACCTCTTGGGCCATAAGTTGCAGTTGCAGCAAAATCGCTTAATACTTCTACTGACGCTATGTTATTAATGTCGATGCTGGTAAGCAAATTGGTTGCAGGGCCAATTCTATTAAAATCATACTGCTGAATATCGAATGCGAATGGGTGCTCTCCAATTAATGGAATCCCATCTAACACTACCAACGGCTGCGAAGCATACACATCCTTTTTTGAAAGGAGAGGCATCGCTACACCCCTTAAAAACATATTTTGAATTGTGCCTGGTTCGCCTGACGGCTCCTGAACATATAGGCCTGCAAAATTACCTTTTAAATTCTGCTGTAATGAGATAGCTGGAAATAAAGAAAGTTCTGGCGTACTTTTCGCAACTCCGCCAGATAGCTTATTGTAGATAGTTTTTTGCTTAATTTTCTCCAGACTATCTTTCCTTGTAGAATCTTTCTCGCCGATTTTAATCTTGGTAGTATCCTGGTAAAGAAAATGTCTGCCGTTTAGCGCTGTGCTGTTTGTGTTCTTCGCATAGCTTACTAAAACGTTTAACGTTAATGATGCAAAAAGCACATAACACACCCTTAAGTATCGCATAGTTAATGGATCTTTTAAATGATAAAAAAATGATTTTTAGAACCTTATTTCGCCTGAATTATAGTAAGTGAATCGAAGGTTTGGTGGTAGTTAGTTTGGTTAGTAGAGTTAGTTATCATGAATTTTATATTTGGTTTATTCAAATCTAAATATACTAAATCGTTTTAACAAGAAAATATCATTTTTAGCATATTTTTATTGAAATAAGGGTATCATTATCATATCATTAACATAAATGTCATTTTAACATTTAATATTTAATATTTGGTCGATACAATGCTCATTTAGCGGCGAATGATTTTATCATCGGAAGGTCAATTTATTAGAAATTCATAATAAATTCATGGAAATTATTCGAAACAAAGGGAAAACAGACGAAACCGTTATGAGGGTCTGTTGATTTTTGTCAACAGTCTAAAAGAGCGTTATTAATAATAATAAGAAGTGGTTTGGGCAGATGAAATTTTCCCCAATAAAATCTGGTATAAACGTTAGTTTTTACTGTTTCAATCGAGAGCTCGTTTACAGGACAAAATTCGTGATATCACGATCAAATATTGTCATCGATAACATTCACCTGTATTATCTTGTCGGCATTTTTAAGGAGACGTTTACAATCGGCACTCAAATTTTTAAGGTATAGCTTTTTATGTTGCGCATAGTAGCGGTCTGTTATCTTATGCAGGGCATCTATGCCAGACATATCATAAACCCTACTATCCTTGAAATCGACAATTACAATATCAGGATCCCCTGCAATGTCAAACTTCTCATTAAATGCCGTAACAGATGCAAAGAACAGTGGCCCATAAATTTCATAATATTTTGCACCATCAGCAGTGGTATACTTCTTTGCCCGAATTCGTTTCGCACTTTCCCAAGCAAACACTAGGGCAGATATAATTACGCCAACTAACACTGCCAATGCCAAATTGTGCAACCATACCGTAATTATAGCAACCAGAATACCAATAAAAATATCTTGCCTGGGCATTTTGTTAATTACCCTAAAGCTCATCCATTCGAAGGTGCCAATAGCTACCATCATCATGACCCCTACCAGCGCTGCCATTGGTACCCTTTCAATAACAGGAGCTCCAACGAGTATGATGATCAAAATAGTTAACGCAGCAACAATCCCAGAAAGACGGGCCCTGGCACCTGCGGAAAGGTTAACCAGCGTTTGGGCAATCATCGGACATCCGCCCATACCTGTAAAAAACCCATTTGTTATATTGGCGATGCCTTGTGCTATGCTTTCCCGATTACCATTTCCCTTGGTATCGGTAATTTCATCAACCAGGTTCAAAGTAAGTAAACCTTCAGTTAAACCTACACCAGCCATAATTAATCCGTAAGGAAAAATGATTTTTAGTGTTTCTAAATTCAAAGGTATCTGCGGAATATGGAAAGGTGGGAATCCTCCGCTTACGGAAGCTATATTTTTAACCAACTTAGTGTCTATTCCAGTAATAAAAACCACCAAAAAAACAACTATGATGGCCACCAAAGATGATGGAATTGCTTTGCTTAATTTGGGGAAAAAAACCACAATTGAAATAGTAAGTGCTACCAAAAACAGCATAGTATATAGAGCCGCCCCGCTTAACCAGGTTACGTCGCCGTTTACTACGGTTTTAAATTGCTCCATCTGCGACATAAATATGATTACCGCCAGGCCATTTACGAAACCGAACATCACTGGTTGCGGAACTAAACGTACAAATTTACCGAGTTTAAAAAGCCCAACTATAATTTGTATAAGCCCTGCCAAAGCAACCGCGGCGAAAACATATTCTATGCCATTACTCTTCATTAAGGCTATAAGTACTATAACAGTAGCCCCGGCACCGCCAGATACCAAACCTGGCCTGCCACCAAGTACTGCCGTTACCAAGCCCATGATAAATGCGGCATACAAACCCGTAAGTGGCGGAAAGCCGGCTAGAATGGCAAAGGATAACGATTCTGGAATCATCGTCATGGCAACAGTTAAACCAGCAAGGATCTCTGTTTTATAATCTATCTTCTTCGAGAAATCGAAAAGTTGCAAATAGGGTTTCATTAGGAGAAATTTTAATTCGCAAATATCAGAATTATTAAACTAGTATGCCTAAAAAGATAAAATCAGAAAAGTACATACCAACCTAAACCAACTTACATACCGAAACATTTATAAGACAGGAATTGGTTCGTGAGCAACAGCGGTAAGTTAACACCTGCTGGATGTATGGTTTACGCATCTTGAGCTGCATACCTATTTGTAAACAGCAAAGCAACTTATAATGCGATTGCCTAGCGTTTCCAGGTCTCGGCAGATTGAAATTAGTTTTGGATTCAACTAATAGAAAACCATGGCCTAAACCCTAAATCCATCACCGTACTAGCCGAAGACGGAATAGATGATTCCCAACACACGTCAAATCTGGTTAGCGAATATGCTGTAATCGAAGTTTATGCAGTAATAACCGTTCGTGACAAGGCAAACAAAACCTGCCCCTACTTTTCAGGTGAGATAGTTATCATCATTACTTCCCAAACCCAGCAAAATTAGAGGTACTGATGATGAAATATTGAATGAATTTAGATGGTAAGAAACATGATAAAATCTATGAAGCTAACCTCAGACAGAAGCACCTTTGACACCGTAATGTAATTGACTATACACAACTTGCTGAAACAAAACTAAAATTTCAGCGATGGAAATTGGCATGGCATGGATTATTTTATCCTTTGATCTTCACCTTTTTGAGATAAATGATATTAGTTCTAATTCGCTGTAAGGTTTTCTTATATACCCCGACTAACGAGAAAATCTTTCAATGAATTATTACAACGTATCTACTAGCAAATTGGCACCCTGGATAGAAAAGGACATATGGAGCATTATTTTAACGTAACAGTAAGCTATATAAATAATCAAGCTATTCTTCACAGGTTAGACCCGTGGTTGTTCGCCACTCTCTACCTGTTGAGTAAATTCCTTTTTTTAATATTCATCTCAATGGCAGTAAAAAGGCTAAAAAATAAGCGTCCAATACTGTTATCGCTCTTACTATCGGCCTTGGGTTATAGCCTACCCTATTTATATATGGTAATTTCTGGCAAAAATATTCCATTTTGGGTATATCTTGTTATTACGCTAATTTATGTTTTTAGCGGATGGTCTATTTACAGAAAACTTCGACAGGTAAGATTAGCAGCAGAAATAGAAAAAAATGCCATTCTTTAAACAACATTTGGAAAAAAAAATCTGCTGGGTACAATTGAAGGAACTAGGATTTACCTAAGAGGGCAATTCCTAGTTCGTCTCTCAGTGCTCATAACCATGCATTGTACATTTTGTATCGAAAATCAAAGCAGGGAAAAGGCTTAATCATATTCCCCTGGGAAATTACGGTATTGCAAGATGCCTTGATAGGTAAGCTCAGCAAATATTCAGGCGTCTCAATTGGTTTATAGCTCTAATGTTGCGTAACCAAACAGATGACTAAATCGCTGGCAATAAACCAAAGCATATTTATAGTCTTTAGGCATTGTTCCTGCAGGTATTGCATACAGTTGGTTCCCACTAACTGATTTTAGCTCTCCCAAATTAATAAAGCTTACTGGATTGATTTCTTTACTGAGGTAAACTTTTAAATCAGGGCCATTACTGCTGGAGAAATTTTCAAAAGCAAGTTGAAATCCATCGCCAACCATATATACTCTAGCCGTGCCGGTAACATTACCATACGGTCCGTTTGTAAAATTACCCATAGTTTTTACAACTGCAGTTGCGTCTACCTTTTCGTTTAGAGCAACTGTAGGGGTATTTTCCTTTTTGCAACTCATAAAAAGGAACATCATCATTGATAAAAAGATTATATTTTTCATTTTGATCTTGTTTAGAATTAATGACTATAAAGTTGTAATGAAGCCTACATTAAGCTGAACCTAGTGCCAATACAATATGTAAAACCTTGCAAGCGGTACTGTTGCACCTGCAATGACGAGGTAAAATAAGTTGCTTCCAAATAAATGTGCTGCAGAAAAGCTGAATTTGTTTTATAGTTGAGCCTGCTTCCTGCTTTACCGAAAACACTATTTCTAAAAATTTTCTGCTGGGTGGTTACCCTAGCGGCAATATCGTTAGTTACCTTAGGTTCGCTAAAGCGCTGAAATCCTGGCCCTGCATATAAGGAAAGACTTAATTTAGAAGGTGAAATTTTAAACGAATATCCGCCACTTAAACTAAGTTGAAACAAACCGCTGTTGGCATCCTTAAACAAAAATTCAGTCGAATTTTCACGTATTAGCTGATTGTAGCCAATAGAATTTAAGTTGGCATCACCCTGTATAAACCAATTCTTTTTTAGCTGAAGCTGCAAACCCGAATTAAATGTAACCGATGATTGAAGTACGGAGGAATGTTGACCCGGAAAACTAATGATGCCGACACCAGTATTGGCGGTAATTTTTGGACTATCTTGTGCGTATAGCACCGACCCTATTAGCGTGAACAGGAAAAAAAAGAGGCCTCTCATTACCCTTTATTTTTGATAATAGGCCATTTTTCATCTGCAGCTTTAATACGCTCCGTTTGTTCTTTTGTCCACATCTCTTTTACCTTAACATTATAATTGAAATAAAGCTTATCATCTACAACAGTCCAGGTATCGGCCTGGGTAGGGGCTTTATAATTATTGGAGCAGCCATATGCGCAATAGCCGCCATACTGTGGTGCGAATTTCTCTGGATCGGCTTTGAACATAGCCATGTTTTCGGCACTTGCAAAAAGCCAGGTTACATCTTTCCATTGATAAGAAAGGGTATCTACACCTTTTAAAGCTTTAGCCTGGGTAAAAAATGCTACCGGATCAAACCCTCTAATGGCTTTGCCTCCTGGGGCAAAAATCTCCGATTGCTGTGCACTGGCACTAAATAAAATAAACAAAGAGAGTGCGGCAACGATTAATGTTCGTTTCATAATATTGGTTTTAATAAGTTTTAGATTTTAGTTACTTTAAGAATTTAGCCCAACTGGCATCAGCCTTGGTTTTCAGGTTTTTCTCGTCCTTATTCCAGGTTTTTTTGGTATTGTTAAAGAATTTATTGTAGAAGAGGTAAAGTTTACCATCCACAATTTTAAAAGTTTCTGGGTCTATCTCCACTTTTTCTCCGGTATCGCCCATCGCATAGGCACACCAACCACCGTATTGTGGTTCGTATTTTTCGGGATTAGCTTTAAAAAGTGCTTTGTTTTGGTTGTTGGCAAAACGATAAGTGATCCCATCATTAATCAGGGTGATATCACTTTTGCCTTCAGTAGCTTTCTGTGTAGTAAAATAGGCTACAGGATCATAACCTTCGATGGCCAACGCAGATTTATCAATGTTAAATTCTTTTTTTCGCTCGCTGGCGTTTTGAGCGAATACTCCACCAATAGACGTTGTAGCAATCAGGAGTAATAGCAGAATAGATTTTTTCATTTGCTGTAAGGATTTAATGTTTGGTGTTTTTCCTTCTTGGTAGGCCTTACTGCATATACCTTACAACAAATGATGAATTTTTAACACTTTTATTTTTTATCTAACTCATGCTCAATTGTTTCCTGTAGTTTCGCTTTAAAATCATCAGTAAGTACATCATTTTTTTGCGCAGTGCTGCTAAAAATATCTTTGGTTAGCCTGGTGATAAAGATACTTTGGCGCTGATACAACCTACATACAGCACATCCGGTCAGGTGAAAACTTAACTCTACTCTTTCCTTCAAGGAGAGGGTTGTGAGCTGCTTTTTTTCTATTAAAAATGTGGCTTGCTTACAATTATAGGTTATCGATTTTAGGTTATTCATATTGATGATATTTAGAGCCAGTTTTTTTGCAGGCAACTTCTTAAATTTAATTTCGCTCGGTGCATAATTACCCAAAAATTGGTAGGGGTAATGCCCAATCCACTACAGATTTGTTCAGTTAGTTCATCTTCCACATGTTTCAAAGTGAAAACAGCAAACCAAAGGTTCGGGAGTTTTTTAAGGCATTGTTGCATGATGTTTTCAAATTCTTTTTCCACCAAGGGATCTTTTGTAGACACAAAATCTGCAGGCCTATGGGCGGTGTTCCAATGCCCGTCTCCACTATCAAAAAAATCCTGTTCTTCTACCTCATGATGTTGTTCCGCATTTCTTAATCCAGATGATTTCTTACGATAAACATCGATGATCTTGTATTTAAGGATGGCAGTTAACCAGGTTTTCTCAGTACTCTTTCCCTCAAATCCTTCTACTTTTTGCAAGGCCGCCAAAAAAGTATCTTGCACTAAATCCATGGCTAACTCGGGGTCATTTATTCTTGATAAGGCATATCCATACAAATAATCAGAATAGTGCGCTACCCATAGTTGCGGTTTCAACACTTGGGTTTCTAATGTGCTATTCAACATAGGGCTATTTCTTTTTTAAGAGGATGATTTCGAAGGATATCTGAAAATGAATACAGCATGTTATGATAATTAGAAACTTTTTCGCGTTGCACCGCTGATTTTGCCTACACCTGATGATTGTACAAAGCCGATGATCTCATACTTAGTCGGATCAAATGTTGATGGAAGCTGTAGCAGTACGGTTTTAGCTTTTGCAGTAGAGGGTAAAGTTTGCTGATCACGTACAACCTGAACATGCGATAACTTCAACCCCCTATTTTCACCATTTAATACGTTCGAACTTGCCACTTTCTGAACGAGTGAAATTTTAATTTCGTCGTTTGGATTTGCATCCACTACGGAGAAAGATACCTTAGCTGTATTTTTATCTACAACTATGTCATCAATACTTAGTTTTGCGTTTTGTATTGAAGATGTATTTTTAGCCAATTCGCTCCTTAACCTGCGTTCATCTGAACCTACAAATTGAGCGGCCCCATTAACAATAAGCTGTGGGGTGTAAATAGAGCCAAGCTTAAAATAATCGCCATATTGATACTGCCTGGCAGAATATGCCGGTTTACTAAAAGGGTCTTTCCACCCTAACCTGTTCCAATAATCTACGTGATAGGTAAGGATAAAAACCTCCTCGCCTTTAAACTCACGGTTTATTTTTGCAATGAGTGCATCAGCAGGCGGACAACTAGAGCATCCTTCTGAGGTAAACAGTTCTAATACAACCGGCGATGATTTCGGGACTGGTGGTTTATCAGCTGCATTTAACAATGAGATTAGTCCCACAGAAAGAATTAACGTGGCAATTAAAGTTATACGTTTCATAGCATATGGATTAGTGAAAATTATAATCAACTAACACTTGGTCGTACGCCAGAGCTAATCCTTACAATAAATTATGTTTAAGCTGCGCAGGTAAATAATACGGGCATGAAGATGAGATTTCTTCTCCCAGATCCTTTAGGCAAGTTATCCTAGCAATAAAAAACTAAGATACCTCGCTAGGCTAAGATATAAGACTTGACTAAAACGTAACCTTTACCGAATCTGGAGCGAGATAGGATTCGCTATAATAAACGCGTTAAAAAGACTCCATAAAAAAAAAGACTTACTAGGTCTAGTAAGTCTTTAAAAGCTTTATTAAGAATTTTTAAACTGTTTCTGCCACCTTCGCAACGTTACGATATGGGTATGAGTTACAAATATGACGGCGGGCAAATCTACCTGGCGAATCTGCGTTTACTAATTTAATATATATGGCACGAGGTACATCAAAATATTCATATGCACTTCCATCAAAAAACTGAATATTTAATACCGATTGCTTATATTCGAAATCCATGATATTTGAATTCAATATCGTCTGGTTGTATACTTCGATGTTTTGTTCGCGGGTTTCTGGTGCAATACTTACCAAAAAATGATAAGCTTCGATAATTTCTTTACTCTTTGCTTCTGCCGCCAATTTTTCTTCTTCCACTTGAAATTTATCGGGATGGCACTCCTTCATCATTGTACGATATACTGACTTAAGCAACGCTAATTCAGCAGTTTTCTCTACGTTTAAAAGCTTCCTGTAATCTACTATTTTCTTCATTTGGCGCAAAGGTACGATTTATAATCATTTGATTTTGAGAAACTTTTAAATTGATGAATGAAAGTTGCTTTTTGATATCTGAGAAACAATGATTTATCGGAATTAAAAAAAGTCATTCAAAATATCCTTCGAATGACTTGAAAATATAGACGGGAGATTTAGAGACTCAACTATGTAAATGCAAAACTATTTTCGCTGCAGAAAATATAGAGATAAATCCTTTACCCCATAAATATACAATTTTTATGGCTTAACCTGAAACGAATTTTCAATTACTGCCTCATAAAATTCTACATAGTAGGGAAGTATCTTTTTTAGATCAAAGTCTTGCGCCCGTTTAAATGCATTCTCTTTAAAGGTACTTAATATCTCGTCGCTTTTTAAGATGGAAATTGCGTTGGCAGCCATTGCATCTACATCGCCAACATTACTCATGTAGCCACAAAAACCATCAACATTTAGCTCTGGTAAACCGCCAGCATTAGTGGTTATTGCTGGAACCTTGCATGCCATAGCCTCCAATGCAGCCAAACCAAAACTTTCTGATTCTGATGGCATCAAAAAGAGATCAGACACAGACAGAATTTCCTCAACCGCGTCTTGTTTACCAAGGAAGCGTACATGGTCACAAATATTTAAGCTACGGCAAAGCTGCTCGTCGTAAACCCGTTCAGGACCATCGCCAACCATCAATAATTTAGATGGAATTACTGCCTGCACTTTTTCAAAAATGCGGATTACATCAGCTGTACGCTTAACTTTCCTGAAATTTGATGTATGGATAAGAATACGTTCGTTATTTGGCGCAATTGCTTTCTTAAAATGGTCTTTGGCTTGTAAGCTGAAGCGACTAAAATCTATAAAGTTTGGAATAACTTTAATGTCTTTGGATATTTCAAAATGGTTGTATGTATCTTTTCTCAGGTCATCAGATACGGTTGTAACACCATCACTTTGGTTAATAGAGAATGTAACTACCGGCTTATAGGTAGGGTCTTTTCCTACCAGAGTAATATCGGTGCCGTGCAATGTTGTAACCACAGGAATATGAATTCCATAACTTGCCAAAATCTGCTTAGCCATAAAAGCGGCCGAGGCATGTGGAATGGCGTAATGCACATGCAACACATCTAATTGTTCGAATCGAACCACATCTACCAGCTTGCTGGCGAGCGCAGATTCGTATGGCGCATAATCGAACAGCGGATAGTCTCTAACTGATACTTCGTGGTAAAATAAATTCGCAGAGAAAAAGTCGAGCCGTGCGGGCTGGCTATAGGTAATAAAGTGAACTTGGTGCCCTTCATTTGCAAGTGCTTTTCCTAGCTCGGTTGCAACTACCCCACTACCGCCAAAGGTTGGGTAGCAAACAATTCCTATCTTCATTTTTAATGCGTTGTTGTTATTGCAAATGTAGCCCATTTTAATGTATTATACATGTCGGCATATTGCAATAAAAAGGATACGTTACATACATTCATCAGCCATTTCAGGCGTGAAGCACCTAACATGAACAAGGACTATTCTACGAATGAAATCTGAACCAAAGAATATAGTAGTAGCTGCAGCAGAAGTAAACTAATTGGAAACGAACAGTATATTTGGTTTCCTATAGCCAAGTTTACGTTCCTCACGCTGTATTTGATCACGAATGTCTTCTACATTTGCAATTTGCTTAGCCAATCGTTCCAGGGCTTTTTGCGCATTCTGACCATCATTACGGGCTTTCTTGGCTGTCTTTTCTACTACCTTTAGATCGTTGCTGTTTTTAGATGTGCTACTGGACTTATCTGCCGAGGCATTTGCATCCCCTTCTGCTTCTACAAGCTTGATTCGCAATTTTTCTACCTCCGCTTCTTCTTCCGCCTCCTTAATTTTTAAAGCTAAAACCTTATTATTCATTTTCAAAATCTCAACACGGGTGGTTAACACCGCTAAAGAGTCTTTAGATACCCTAGGTGAATAATTTTGGGCGAAAGCAGCACATGTGCCACAAACTAACAAGCAAGAAACTAAAAATTTTTTCATAACCATCTACTTTAAGTAAATCGTTATTCAATTCAGGTGCCTTAACTAAAAGGTCTATTTTAAAGCAATTGCAGGCTTATCTAAAAAATACCGGCGATTTCTGAGCATTTTTCTCCACAGGTATTATTTAAAAGTTCGCATTTCTTCTTTAATGACCAGGAAAAGTTCGTTGGGTCTTTGCGTACCAATGAAGTATTCCAACCCATCTCTATCTGTTAATACTACTGCATCTTTACCAGAAGAATAGAAACGGATTGTGCCTTTTGTATGCAAATTGTAAACGGGATTGTTAAAAAAATATCGGCTGTAAGTAGCTTTTCTTACGTCTACAATGCTATTCAGATCGATTTTAACACGCTTGGTGGTCCATAATCCATCTAAAATTAAGCTCCCGTTCTCTACAACGGTTTTATATTGAATTAGAAAAAGGAGCAACATTGAAACGCCAATTATTCCAAATCCAACAACTAAAAATAAGTCTTGCGTATTGCCACGGTCGCGTTCATAAACGTATACACCAAAACAAAACGCAGCCATAATTAATCGAATGAAAATCCGTACATAATCGCGACCAATGAATTGTTTTTCGATAAAGGCGTATTTGCTTTCCACTTAATAATTTTTGAGTTCGAATATAACAACTTTTTTGGTTGCACTGGTTAATTTATATCTATTATCCTGCCGCATACCTACAATCCAGATAATTTCGCCGTTACCGTTAATTAGCAATGGAATTTGGTGTTTTATATGTAGAGGCACTTTTTCATTAATAAAATAATCGCTAACCTTTTTCAGCTTACGCATTCCTAGCGGGATAAATTTATCTCCACTTTCCCAATTACGTAATACCAGTGGATATATGAGGTCGTTAGTGCTTATAAAAGCCCGTTTGGCATCACTCGCAAATTGTAACCGATCTGTATAATGGATACCAATTTCATAATCGGCAAAATTTATTTCTGCTGTTGTAGGATGAATGAATTGATTGCGTTCATTTTCTTTAGCTCTCCTCGTAATAATTAAATAATCTCTATTGATTATCGCTTGATGACTTAAACTAAAAAAATGCGTTCCACTTAAGGCCTCCAGGGCCGATAAAATTTCGCCGGTTACATGTTGGGAAAATCCAAAAGGCTTAAGCAATTCAAACACCAAGAGCTTTTGAGGATGCAAATTTTTAAGCGCTGCAATTTTGATGTAATTACCATCTTCACGTTGGTCTATTATTTCCCGAGATAAATTGGCCACCTCAAGGGCCAGAAACGATTCAATTTCCGCAAATCTCTGGATATTATCTGCGAACGTTTGCGCTAAGTTTGGGTTTATTGCTTGAAGATGCGGAATCACTTGTAAGCGAAGCCTATTGCGGGTGTAGTTTGTAAGCTGGTTCGAACTGTCTTCTACAAAATTGATGTCATTTAAAATTACCAAGTCATCAATTTGCTGGCGGTTAAGAAATAGCAAAGGCCTGATTAATCGATCTCGTTTTGGAGCGATGCCATGTAGACCGCTAATGCCAGTACCACGTACCAAGTTAATAAGAACGGTTTCTACGGCATCATTCTGGTGTTGAGCCAATGCAATGAAATCATAACCATGTTGGGCACGAATTTCCTCAAACCACGAATAGCGTAGATCTCTCGCCGCCATCTGGGTAGAAATTTTATGCTCCAGCGCATATTTTTTAGTATCAAATTGCGTTATATAGATCGGGAAGCCGAGGGTGTTAGCTAATATTTTTACAAAATTTTCATCTCGCTGTGCCTCATCACCCCGTAAATTAAAATTACAGTGCGCCACTCCAACATCTGCTCCAATTGCTTTAAATAAATGCAACATTAATACCGAATCTTTCCCACCGCTAACAGCTAAAAGAACTTTATTACCCTCAGCAAACAACTGGTGTTGCGCTATAAATTCTCGAAATTGTTGTAAGGGTAACATCCACCAAAAATATTTAATTTTAACTGGTATTCCGAACGTTCGGAACAAAAAACTAACTTTGTAAAGTGCAGAAACTATTTGTCTTTCTTTTTTTATCGATTGCCCCTTTTATTGTATTCGGCCAACAAGTAGGTTCGAAGATCAAAATCGTTTCTTACTCAAAAATTCGTGGCGATGTTAAAAATAAGATTAACTATCTACGCAATCCGGTTTTTCAACAAGACAATGCAACGTTAAGTTGCGATAGTGCAGTTTTTTATAGCGAGCGCAATTATTTCGAAGCTTACCAAAACGTACATATCAACCAGCTTACCACCGATATCTATTCTGATCAGCTGGAATACGATGGTAACAAGAAACAGGCTCACTTAACGGGCAACGTTCGAATGGTGGATCCGACCACTGTTTTAACGACCAATATTTTAGACTACAATACGTTGAGTAAAATTGGAACTTACACCAGTGGTGGAAAGATTGTAAACCAACAAGTTACTTTAACCAGCAAAAACGGTTATTACTTTAACACCACCAGCGATGCGTATTTTAGGTACGATGTAGTGGTAGTTACGCCTCAGGTTACCATCAAATCAGACACCATGCGTTACAACACGCAAACAAAATGGACCTACTTTTACGGACCTACCAATATCAAAGGCAAAGATGATAATCTTTATACAGAGAATGGTGCATATAATACCATGACTGAAGATGCATATTTTGGAAAGAAAAACCTTTACACGCAAGGAACACGTTCTTTAAAAGGTGATAGCCTTTATTACTTCGGGAAAGTTGGTTACGGAAAGGCGGTTAAAAATATCGTTTTCTCTGATACCAAAGATAAGATGAAAATGTTTGGGGATTTAGGCTATTATTACAAGGCAGACCAAAGAACCTTGGTTACACGAAATGCCTACCTAGGCATAGGCACTGAAGATTCTATCGAAGTGAAAGGGAAAAAGCGCCCTGATAGTTTATGGATGGGAGCCGATACACTGGAGACGCAAATGGTATTGCAAAAAACCCTGAAGCTGATCCCGAAGATATCGATAAAAGCCGACAACGAGATTGGGGAAGACGATGAAGCTGAGCCTAAGGAAAAACCTGAGCGCTCTGCCAGCCAAGCTGTAGCGGGTAAAGCTACAGAGGCTACGCCAAGAAAAACGCCTGCGTCGAAAAATAAACGTGGTAAAGCCGATAAAAATGCAGTTGGTGGAACTGGTGAAATGAAAAATATCACAGACAGTACAATTGTGAAAGTAGATTCTGCTACTAAGAAAATAATTACAAAGGATTTAGACAGCCTTGGAAAATCGAAAATTCTGAAAACCGCAGATAGCATTAAACAGAAGTTGATTACAAAAGGGGCAGATAGTTTAGTAGTACGCGGTAAAAATGCCATTTCTGGCGATCCGCAAAAGATTAAAACGGTAACCGACAGCTTGGCAAAAAACACTGGGAAACTTGTTGCAAAAACCGTAAACAGCAAAACTCTTGGAGGACTGCAGGCAGGGATTTCCAAAAACGACACTACAAAATTTAATCCTGCAGATACGGTGCAAGCACGTATTATAAAGGCCTACCATGGGGTAAAAATTTTTAAAACAAATATCCAGGCCAAAACAGACAGTTTATTCTACACGAGTGCCGATTCTACATTGCGCTGTTATCAGAACCCCATGATTTGGTCGGAAGGGTCACAACAAATTGCCGACACCATTTACGTTCAGTTTAAAAACAAAAAGTTAAACAATTTACAAGCCATCAGAAATGCTTTCTTGGTAAATACGCCTAAAGATTCATTACGTTTTAATCAAATAAAAGGACGTTTAATGACTGGCTTTTTTAACAAGGGAAAGCTGAAAACGATGTATGTAGATGGTAATGCCGAAAGCATTTACTACACGCAAGACGACAGCACCAAGGTTTACAAGGAGATGAACCAGACATTAAGCAGCAGGATCAAATTTATTTTCCAGGATAATGAAAATGATATTCAGGATATTGTGTACATAAAAGGCGTAGAAGGTGCGCTAAACCCGGAGAGCAAGATTGAGAAAGACCATGTACTTAAAGGATTTTCATGGAAACCAACCGAGCGTCCGAAAAGCAAAAAGGATGCTATCGGATCATCTGGCAAAGCGAAGCCAAAGCCTAAAAGTACGCCCGGTGCCAAGGCGCCAGCAAAATCTGTAACCACTCCCAAAAAGCCAATAGCGATACTAAAAATACCTGCGGAAAAGCGCAATACGCCGAAAGCAGATTCTTCGAGTAAGCAAGTTCCTCAGATAAAGCTAATAGACACAAACAAAGTTGGAATGAAGCCCGTTTTGCAAAAAACTGATACAACCAAGCTCAAAGAAGTAAATTGAAAAAGCGGAATTAGTGAGATTTAAGAAAAGCAATCATTTTCTGTACTGCAATAGCCCTGTGGCTAATTAAATTTTTCTCCTTCATATCCATCTCTGCAAAAGTAATGTTGTAACCATCAGGTTGAAAGATGGGGTCGTATCCAAAACCTTTTTCTCCGCTTGGCTCTGTTCTAATCACACCATTTATTACGCCCTCAAAAAGATGGTTTTCACCATTTCGGATTAGCGAGATTATAGTTTTAAAACGAGCTTTTCTATTAACCTCCCCTTCCAGCTTTTTCAATACCAAATTTAAATTTTCCAGGTCATCTCTTCCGCCGGCATATCGAGCAGAGTAGATGCCAGGTTCGTTATTGAGTGCTGCAACTTCCAATCCACTATCATCTGCAAAGCAATCTAAGCCATAATTTTCGACGACGTGAGTACTCTTCAGCGTCGCATTACCAGCAAAAGAATCGGCTGTTTCTGCAATGTCTTCTGTACAGCCAATATCTTTCAAGTTTAAAACTTCATACTGGCCAATTAATGCCAAGCGAATTTCTTCTGTTTTATGTTGATTATTGGTTGCGAATACGAGTTTATTCATATCAAAATGTTATGCTAAATGATAATTTAGGCATTTAATTTTTTGAGATTACCCCAAAGGAGCTTCTTAGCATTTATATCGCCATCCAGTTGATGGAGATTTGGCGCAAATATAATTCTTGTGGTTTCATGGATGATGATCTCATTTTGCCAGATATAACTGAGCTGCAAATCGGCAATTTCCACGCCAAAAGAAAGCATAATTAACGGTTTAAAGAATCCATGGAGTGTAGTGAAGTCAGTTCCTTTATATTGCGCATAATTGACTAATGCAAAATCCGGTGTACTTAAGCCGACTGCCTTCACAATATTTCGAAGCAAATCTCTTCCCTCAGGCGTACTCACATCATGATCGGCATCATTAACCAAAATTAAAACCGATTTCTTATTTCCACCAAGAGATTTAAACTCAACTTTAAAGTTAGAAGTGGGATTAACTTTCGAAATGCCCGGGTTTTCTACGTTAATCTTTGGTGTTTCTACAACTGCAGAGGGTAAATGATATTCTTCATTATACACATCTGCACGCTTATCATTAGAATTTATTTCTTTAGCATCATCTTGCAAAACCGATTCATTTGCAGGCAAATGCGTTATTTCGACATTTTTATCCTCAACTAAAAAAATATCTTCAGTAAAAAATAAAGGTAAAGCATTAGCATTGTTGGTAACCTGGTTTTCCATTCGTATTTTTGCCCGATAATAATTTCTGTTAAAATTAGTTAAATATCTTATAATAGCGCCGCTAATTGTTACTTTTATCCTTTAAATTTTGTAGAGTGCTCCCTGTAAAGAAAGCATATTTCTTACTTGTTTTTAGCCTTATTTGCAGTAGTTCGTTTGCACAGAACGTAGCTGTGGTTAATGGGAAACCTGTAAGTGCGAAAGAGTTTTTGTGGGCTTATAAAAAAAGCCACAATGGAAGTGTAAGCGCAGATTACATGGCTTTAGAAATGTATTTAAACCTATATTTGAATTTTAAATTGAAGGTTTTAGATGCAAGAGAGATGGGTTTAGATAAAAGTCCTGTTTATCAGGAAGAAATTAAAACTTACGAAAGTACACTTGAAGCGCATAAAAAGACTAGCGGTAATGCTAAGAACCACGATTTTTTGCTGAATGAATACCGCGAGGGCGTTCTTATGTTTAACGTTTCGGAGCAAAAAATCTGGACCAAGGGGCAAGAAGATGAGCGTGAATTAAACAATTTTTACAAACAAAACGAACAGAAATACAATAAACCACTGGATGATGTTAGGGGGCAGGTAATTGCCGATTTCCAACAATATTTAGAAGAAAGTTGGCTGAAGAGCCTAAGGCAAAAATACCAGATCAAGATTAATGAAAACGAGTTGAGAAAACTTGCCAAACAATAATTAAACTGGTATACATTAATATAACATTGCAACATATAATTTATAGAATGAAAAAAGTTTTTTTAGCAGCAACCGCATTAATTTGCTTATTTTTAAATAGTTATGCCCAACAGGGAAAGCATAACATTGATAAAGTTGCTGCTGTGGTAGGTAACAATATTATCCTGCTTTCAGATTTGAACCAACAATACACGCAATACCTTTACCAGGGCAATCCGGCAAATGAAAGTATTAAGTGTAGAATTTTACAGAATACCCTTACGCAGAAACTACTTAAGCAACAAGCTGAGATTGACTCGGTGATGGTAGAAGAAAACCAGGTAGATGATGAGGTGAACAAGCGTATGCGCTTTAGTATGCAACGTGCCGGTGGCCAAGAGCGCTTAGAGCAGTTTCTTAATAAATCGGTTCTGCAGTACAAAGATGAAATTCGTCCTTCCATTAAAGATGAATTGATTGCCCAGAAAATGCAGGCAAAAATTACCGAAAACATTAACGTTACCCCCATGGAAGTTGAAAAATACTTTAAAAGTTTGGGTGATAGTATTCCGGAGTTTAATACGGAAGTTGAAGTTGGTGAAATTATATTAGATCCAAAATTAACAAGAGCAGAGAAACAACGTTTTCATGATAAAATCGAGGCTTTACGTTTGCGGATTAAAGGCGGCGATGATTTCGGCGTATTGGCAAAGACATATTCTGAAGATCCTGGGTCATCTGCAGACGGCGGAGATTTAGGGTTCTTCGACAGAAGCACTATGGCGAAAGAATTTACCGCCTGGGCATTTAAACTTAAAGCGGGAGAGATGTCTCCAGTGTTCGAAACAGAATTTGGTTTCCATATTTTACAAGTAATTGAACGCAGGGGTGAACAGGTGCATGCACGCCACATTTTAATAAGGCCGGCTACCACACAAGAAAGTTTAACACGTTTAAAATTGCATGCAGATAGCATCTACAACAATATTGCAAGTAACAAACTAAGTTTTGCAGCTGCTGCTAACTTGTTTTCTGATAACAAAGAAACGAAATACAACGGCGGTATGATGCTAAATGCGGAAAACGTACAAGCCAGAAGTACTTTTATTCCTATTGATAAATTAGAGCCTTCTGTTTTTCTGGTTGTTGATACCATGAAAATTGGGTCGGTTTCTAAACCCGATTTGTATACGGCAGCTGATGGTAAACAAGGTTACCGCTTGCTTTACTTAAAGTCTAAAATCCCGCCGCATAAAGCAAATATGGCACAAGATTTCCCGAAAATTAGAGATGCCGCTCAAAGTGATAAAATAAATCGTACTTTAAGCGAATGGTTTGAAAAACGTCGTGAAAGCACTTATATTAAAATTGACGACGAATTTAATACCTGCGATGAATTGAAAATCTGGACTAAAACCACCACCGCAGCAAAATAAAACGAATGCAGTACAAAAACGATGTAGAAGCTGTTGATGCCCTTCACATAGCCTTTAACAACATTAAAGCCGAAATTGGCAAGGTTGTCATCGGGCAGGATGAAATCATTAAATCGGTATTGATTGCTATTTTCAGTAATGGTCATTGTTTACTTGTTGGCGTACCTGGTTTAGCAAAAACGTTGCTCGTGCAAACTGTAGCGTCTGTTTTAGACCTTAACTTCAACCGAATTCAATTTACGCCAGATCTAATGCCAAGCGACATTATTGGCGCTGAAATTTTAGGAGAAGACAGGCATTTTAAATTTATAAAAGGGCCTGTTTTCTCTAATATTATTCTTGCAGACGAAATTAACCGTACGCCGCCTAAAACCCAGGCTGCCTTGTTAGAAGCCATGCAAGAAAAATCGGTAACAGCAGCCGGACAAACCCATGCGCTGCCAAGGCCATTCTTTGTATTGGCAACCCAAAATCCGATAGAGCAAGAAGGTACATATCCCCTACCCGAAGCTCAGTTAGACCGTTTTATGTTTAACATCGAGCTTAACTACCCTGCTTTTGCAGATGAGCTTCAAATAGTAAAAAATACCACCAGCAACAAAAGTACTCAGCTGCAAAAGGTGATACAAGCTGATGAAATTCAATATTTTCAGCATTTAATAAGAGCGATTCCTGTTACAGATAACGTATTGGAATATGCGGTTAAACTGGCTGCGAAAACCCGCCCAAATAGTGAGTTTGCAACTGATGTTGTTAATAAGTACATCAGTTGGGGTGCCGGTCCACGGGCATCGCAGTTTTTAGTGCTTGGCGCTAAATGCCACGCAGCATTAAGTGGTAAATATGCGCCAGACATAGAAGACGTGCAAGCTGTTGCGGAGCCGATATTACGCCACAGAATTGTGCGTAATTACCGTGCCGAGGCAGAAGGATTATCTATCACAGATATTATTAAGGGTTTATTATAACTGCTTCTTGGCATTTTCATTTTACTGCCGTTTTATGGAAAGCAAATGCGGTAACGGCTATCAATGTTCAGTCCCGCCTCCGTTTCTGCCCCGATGAAAAATCGGGGGCATCTCACTAAAGTCGGGTTTAAATTACACAGGCTGTTTCTGCTATTTAAATGTGTTGCCTTGCACTCGCCCAGGTAAATAGCCCTGATTGAAATGGAAAGCCCGCAAACGAGGTACGAGTGCGGACTTGTAATGGAAAGCAGGAAGAACCATTAATTGTTGAACTGCCATTGCGCTTCAAAAAAAAGTATTTATGTAGGTCTGGAGATTGATTTTATGCCAATCGAATAGATTTTAATAAACTTAATGATTGCATGTGCGGTTACAGGTGCAAAGATAACATGGAGACTAAAAACTAGCTTGTTCTAAAATGCTTTACTATTTGTTAGGCTAGCGGCTTTAAGTTTTTAAAATTGTTCTTATCTTTAACGGCAATTAGGAAGCATAATTTTAAAAATCAAAAATATTAGATATGTCAGCTCACGATTCACATGCACCAGTTCAGCAAACAAAGGGTATTTGGGCATTGCCGTTAACGGCTTGGATTATTGTTTTAATTCTATTGGTAGCTTTTACAAGGCCTATATTTCATCATGGAGAGGGCGAAGCGTCGCATGAAAAGACTGAAGCGCACCACACTGAAGCAGCAGAATCTCATCACTAAGTTTTAAACTGGTGTGTAATAAAAGAGCGATGAATTTTATAGTTCATCGCTCTTTTTATTTAAGCTGGTTCATTATGTTTGGGAAATCAGTAATTATACCGTCTACGCCCAAGCTCATAAAGTATTTAACTTCTTTAACAGTGTTTACCGTCCATGGAATAATTTTTATACCCATTTCATGACAGCGATCTACCAAACCCTTGCCAACCAAAACTGAATATGGACTGTAAATAGTGGGCTTAAATCCTAATTTTGCGATGTAATCTTCAAAAGGTTCTTTCTCATCTATCAATAATGAGGTTTGAACTTTAGGATATTTCTCGTGTAGATATTGTAGTGTACGCATATCGAACGATTCGATAATAACCCTTTTGGAAATTTTCTTAGCATTTACTACGGCCATAATAAGTTCTACAAATTCTGCAGGCTCGGGGTGAAATTCGTTATCGCCATTTTTAATTGTTTTAGTTTCGATATTGTAAACCGGCTTTGGAAGCTTATGTTTTTTGGCATAAAGCTCAACGGCATCAATGGTTTCGGTAAGTAGTGGTTTGTAAGCTTTAAACTTCATCTGGCCTGGGAAGCGGGCATGTACCTTACTACCTACATCGAATTTCTTAACTTGCTCGTAATCCATTTTAAAGATGTTGTATTCTTTTTGGTTTCTAAGGGTTATGGGTTTCCCCGCCGGAGTTAAGGAAATTTCATTGTTAAAGTAGGGCTCTTGAGATAGTACTACTTGTTTATCTTTGGTAATCACAGCATCCATCTCTAGTGTATTAACCCCCAAATCGAGCGCTTTAAGCATGCCTTCGATAGTATTTTCGGGCATCAAGCCTCTGGCACCTGCCTTACCTTGAACATCAAATTTTTGTTTTTGTGCGAATAGTTGGAAAGAAAGAAAAACGAGAATTAATAGTAATGGTAATTTTTTAATCATGCAGTTTAAACGTAAATAATGCAATTTAAATATTTAATCAGGATAATAAGGGCTGCATTGCCATATTTTGTTGAGCCTGTTTGTGTTTGTTGATTGTTTATTCCTGCAGAACTGGTTTGGAAATTTTTTCGATGATGCAGCTTATTTTCTGCGAAAATCCGTTAGATCTGCAGAAGCATTTTTAAAACATTAGTTGTTTTTGATTTTAAATGTTTGTGTTGTATTTACTTTTTAGGTTTTTCCCGCTGATCACGCAGATGACGCAGATTGTTTTTGCGAAAATCTGTATTATGTGCGGGAGCATTTTTTACAACACTAGCCGATGTTGTTTCCAAACGTTCAAGTTGTATCTACTTTCAGATTTTTCCCGCTGATCTCGCAGATGACGCAGATTGCTTTTCTGCGAAAATCCGTGTAATCTGCAAGAGCATTTTTAAAACATTAGTTGTTTTTGATTTTAAATGTTTGTGTTGTATTTACTTTTTAGGTTTTTCCCGCTGATCACGCAGATGACGCAGATTGCCTTCTGCGAAAATCTGTATTATCTGCGGGAGCATTTTTTACAACATTAGCCGATGTTGTTTTCAAACGTTCAAGTTGTATCTACTTTCAGATTTTTCCCGCTGATCACGCAGATGATGCAGATTGTTTTCTGCGAAAATCCGTGTTATCTGCGGGAGCATTTTTACAACATTAGCCGTTGTCTGTTTTAAATAGTTGGTGTTGTATTTACTTTTCTTCCCGCTGATCACGCAGATGACGCAGATTGTTTTCTGCAAAATCCGTGAAATCTGCGGGAGCATTTTTTACAACATTAGCCGATGTTGTTTTCAAACGTTCAAGTTGTATCTACTTTCATATTTTTCCCGCTGATCTCGCTGATATCAGAAAGCTACACAACTAATATACCTACCTAAATAAAAAGCCCTCTTTTTCAAGAAGGCTTCCGATAACTTAATCCCTGAAATCAGATCTTATCTATCCGCGGGCACAAATGCTTGTACAATTAAATTCCAGCTAGCATCTGCAGCCTTCTCATACACGAACACATAATTAAAACTTTCTCTTAGATCAGCTTTATAATCAATCGTTGCAATACCGTAGGTATAAGCCAAATCGCTACCCAATGCTTTATCTACCCCAGTGGTTTTCAAATTTATCTTACTTACCATACTGTTATAAAAAGCGACTATTTTGCCTTTGCCATTTATGGCTTCATTACCTGGAAAAAGCAATCTTGCATCATCCGTTAAAAAACCTCCAAAGGCAGCAATTCCATGTGTTTTCAATAAGGTATTTAGTGTCTTTTCAGTTGTTAAAATAATATCCTTGCCTGCTTTAATTTCTCTATCGTTTAAAAACTTAGGAGCTACATGGTCTTTCGGTTCAACAAATTTGGGTGCACTACTTTCAAGGGGCTTATTGCTATTTGTACCTAAGTCTATTGCAAGTTTCCACTTACCATTTTCTGATTTCCAGATAGATAAGTATTGCCCATACTTTTTATCTGCACCTTCCACAGCATATGGGCCGGTGGTAAAACCCAGATCGCCACTGCGAGATACCTTAGCTAAATTTGGTTCCCACGTAACGGCATCTTCACTTTTAGTTTGTGCATTATAAAATGTTTTAGCATTAACAGGGTTTGGCCTGAAAACCAAGGCTGTTGAAGCCGTATAATCTAAATAAGCATCTTTGTCGCCATTCCTTGCAATTGCTTTCGCAAAATCTTTCTCTGCATTTACCAAAGATTTTGTTGTACCATCATTCTTTTGTGCAATTGCACCAAGTGCTAAAAGCGAAAATATTGCTGTAGAAAAAATTTGTTTCATCGTAAATTTAGGATATATGTTTGGCGAATATAAAATTTTATATGGAGGCGAAGCTCAAAAGTAATCAACAATTACACAATTATTTTTCGCGGTATATGGTTTCTAAAACTGTTTGTCCGGTTGCCTTGAGTGTATTTTTATCAATGTTAGCCAGATTATCTAATTGTGTATGCCAATTAATGTAGAAACCGCTATTGTCGTTATAGTGAATAATATCAACAGTGGGCACACCACCCTTATTCATCCAAAAATGATCATCTACAATTTTTCCACTGGTAATATTAACGAAGTAAGATGCATAACCAATTTCATTACCAATGTCCCAAATCTTTGTTACTATATCTCCTGCTTCAGTTCTTGAAATTTCGTCTTGCGTAAACTGTGCATTTCCACCACCAACCATATCTAGGTTTACGCCAAAAATCGCTTTGTAGCCTTTGGCTGCCACTGTTCTGTTCCAATACTGCGAACCCAGGCACCAGGTTACTTCATTCTGCGTTTGATCGTTGGATTTACCATAATCTTCCAAATCCCATAAGATGAAATCGACACCCACATTTGGCTGGTTTTTTTGGATTTGCCTCGCCATTTCTAAAATTACTGCAACGCCACTGGCGCCATCATTTGCCGCATCAAATGGCATGCTTTGCTTTAGGGGGTCAGTGTCCTGATCTGCAAAAGGACGAGCATCCCAGTGGGCAGTAACCAAAACACGCTTACTCCGTTCAGGATTAAAGCTGGCGTGGATATTCTTAAGTTGAAAAATCTTACCATCGTAAGTCTGTGTCTTCTCTCCCTGAATTTCTACCTCAGCACCAAACGCTTTAAATTTACGCACCAAATATTCTGCGCACATTTGGTGAGCTGCCGTGCCAGGTATCCGCGGACCAAAATCTACCTGCGCTTTGGTATAAGCATAAGCACTATCGGCATTAAAGTTCGGGGAAATGAGTTTAACACTATCCTGGCCACTAGGCGAAGCATCTTTAGAGCTGTTCTTACACCCTATTAAGATGCAGAAAGTTATCAGGAGAAATAATAAATTTTTATGCATTCGAAATTATTTCCAGTTTAAACCTTACTCCAGGTTGTTCCATCTTTACTGTCTTTTAATTGAATACCCAGTGTTTGCAAACCGATTCTAATCTTGTCTGATGTAGCATAATCTTTATTGCCTTTGGCTTCGGTTCTTAAATCAATAACCATTTCCAAAACGCCGTTTAAGTCGTTACTTCCTGCATCTTCATCTTTCAATCCCAAAATGTCGAAAACGAAATCGTTTATCAATGCCTTCAATTCGGCTAGCGCATTTGCAGAAATTTTACCTTTACCATCATACACTGTATTTATTATTCTTACTGCTTCAAAAAGTTCTGCAATTAAAATCGGACTGTTAAAATCGTCGTTCATTGCAGCTACACAATTATCTTTTAGTGTGGCAATATCGAAATCATTTGTATCAGAAACAACCAGCTTCTCTAGCAATGAAACAGCAGCCATCAAACGTCTGAAACCTTTTTCAGATGCATCCAGCGCATCATTAGAAAAATCTAAGGTACTACGGTAATGAGCTTGTAGCATAAAGAATTTAACCGTCATGGGGCTATAACCTTTACGCAGCAAAGGGTGGTCGCCGGTAAAAAGTTCCAGTGGAAGAAACCCATTGCCTGCCGATTTCGACATCCGGGTGCCGTTCACAGTTAGCATATTGGTATGCATCCAATACCGGGCTGGCTGCCTGTGGCTGCAAGCTTCAGACTGTGCAATTTCGTTGGTATGGTGCGTTGCTGCCAAATCCATCCCGCCGCCGTGAATGTCAAATTCATCACCTAAATACTTAGCGCTCATGGCAGAACACTCAATGTGCCAGCCTGGAAAACCCATGCCCCATGGCGATTGCCACTGCATTAATGTCTCTGGTTTAGCTTTAATCCACAATGCAAAATCCAGTCTTCCTTTTTTCTCATCCTGTCCGCCCAATTCGCGTGTGTTATTTAGCATGTCTTCCAAGTTCCGATTAGTTAAAATCGTATAGTTGAATTCCTTACTGTATTTCTCTACGTCAAAATATACATTACCATCAATCTCGTAACCATAACCATTGGCCATAATTACCTTAATCATTTCAATTTGCTCAATAATATGGCCGGTAGCAGTGGGCTCAATGCTTGGTGGCAACGTATTAAACATGCGCAACACATCATGAAAACCCAAAGTGTATTTTTGAACAATCTCCATAGGCTCTAATTGCTCTAATTTTGCCCGCTTCGCAAATTTATCGTCGCCCTCATCTCTATCCCCTTCTAAGTGGCCAGCATCAGTAATATTGCGTACATACCTAACTTTATATCCCAAATACTTCAGGTATCTAAAGATCAAATCAAAAGAAATAAATGTGCGGCAGTTCCCTAAATGCACATCGCTGTAAACCGTCGGACCACAAACATACATCCCCACATTGGGTGCATTTAAAGGTTGAAAAAGTTCTTTCTTACGTGAAAGCGTATTGTAAAGCTGTAAGCCAGTATTCATACTGCAAATGTAATATTTAGCATCGTAAAGTTTTTAAGATAGACTTAATGTTTCCAGCTAAGGCTGTTTATTTACATTTCATCAATGGAAAATAAAATTAGAAAAGGTACTTTGTTAGCAAGAGGCAAAAGCAGTCCGTCTTTCCGCTAAATCTTTTTTGTCTCCTTTGCTTTCTCCCATGGCCTACAAAAAAGGATACCGCTTCAATACGGTTTATATATTAGGTTTGTGCAGCAAACGCGGTTTCGAAAACCTTTGCGCATAAAAAATCCCGGCTTCGATTTAAAAGCCAGGATCTTAAACATATTGCACTTTATTTCTTAAGCTTCGCCTTGAAAACTTTTTCAAGCTTCTCTAATTTTGGCAAAATGACCAATCGGCAGTATGCCTCATCACCATTTTTGTTAAAATAATTTTGGTGATAACTTTCGGCAGCATAGAAAGGTTTGGCAGACTCTATAGCAGTTACTACTTTCTTTCCGTAAGCATTGGTTTTATTCAGTTCAGCCTTGTATTTATCTGCCAGGGCCTTTTGTTCAGGTGTGTGGTAAAAAATTACAGAACGATACTGTGTTCCGCTATCTGCTCCCTGTCTGTTCAAAGTTGTTGGGTCGTGGCTCTTCCAAAATACCTCCAGCAATTCATCATAAGATATTTCCATTGGGTTATACGTAATTTGCAATACTTCAGCATGCCCGGTAGCACCAGTGCAAACTTCCTCGTAAGTTGGGTTTGCTAATGTGCCCCCTTCATAACCCGATTTTACAGCTGTTACGCCTTTCAACCTTTGGAATATCGCCTCCGTACACCAAAAACAGCCCATCCCGAAAGTAGCTTTTTCTGTTTTCTTCCCCTGAGCTTGTACTTGGTTCAGCGTTAAAACAGTAAGTAAGATTAAGATTAATTTTTTCATTGTTTGTGTGTTTTAAATACTTCGCTAAATATATTAGCTTGTATACGATATTACGAAAAAATAGCATTTGTAGTTTCAGTTTGGCCAATAATGTATTTCGAATGACAAACGTATAGTTAATCAATCTTACCATCATTGTTAATAACTTAAAATACTGATAAATAAGCTTTTGTATGCATTAATAGTATCAAAATAACAGTTATTAACAATTCTTTTTTAAATTCGTACAACATTTAACATAAAATTATGTCTACACCGTATATTCCATGTTTAGATTTAGGCTCATACATTAATGGCACTGAAGAAGAACGTAAAAAATTTTCTGATGAGTTGGGCAGAGCCTTTAACGATTCTGGCTTTGTAACCATAACCAACCATGGTTTAACTCAAGAATTGATAGATAAGTTATACGAAAATATTAAGGCCGCATTTGCTCTTCCGCTAGAAACTAAGCGGAAATATGAGAAACCGGAGCTAGCAGGGCAACGTGGATACACCAGTGCCGGAAAGGAAACGGCAAAAGGCGCCAAAACGCCTGATTTGAAAGAGTTCTGGCAAATTGGACAGGAAGTTACAGATGGAGATCCGGTTAAAAACGAATATCCTGATAACGAGATTTTAGAAGAGCTTCCGGAGTTTAATAAAGTTACCGGCGATATTTATCGCAAACTGCAGGAAAATGGCACCCATCTGCTCCGGGCTATTGCAACTTACCTAGAGTTGCCAGTAAATTATTTTGATAAACATGTACATAATGGCAATTCAATTTTAAGAGGTATTCATTACTTTCCTATTGAAAACCCAGAATTGATTCCTGATGATGCCGTACGTGCTGGTGCACATGAAGATATCAACTTGATCACACTGCTTATTGGCGCTAGTGCCGACGGACTGGAAGTGCTCACCCGCAGCAACGAATGGTTGCCAATTAAAGCACATCATACCGATATTGTGGTTAACGTTGGCGATATGTTGCAACGTTTAACCAACAACAAGTTAAAATCGACAACACACAGAGTTGTAAATCCACCACGCGAATTGATGAAAACTTCGCGTTTCTCGGTGCCGTTTTTCTTACACCCACGCAGCGATATGGATTTAACCAGCCTAGCATCTACCATTGATGATCAACATCCTAAAGCATACAGCGATATGACGGCAGGCGAGTATCTGGATGAAAGATTACGAGAAATTGGTTTGAAAAAATAATGAGTTTAGCTTCTTAAAGAATAAGGTAATTGCAAAAGCATCGACGTAGTCGGTGCTTTTTTGTTATAAATGCATAACTTTATTTATTCCCCCTAGATTTTGACCACATCCCATTAAACCAAATGCTATCCAAAATCAAAATCCAAATTTTGAAGATTACGAAAATTTATTTAATCTTTCTATCTCAATTTATCCACTAAGTATGAAATACTTAAAAATAATAACGATAGTCTCTTTCCTTTTAATAGTGGGATTAGATCAGAAGGGATTTCCAAACTTTATAACAATTTTCATATGTGCATCTCAATTTCTAATTAATCTCCTGTCGCAACCCTTTAATGAAATCTCATGGGGTTTGGGTTTAGCTGCTCTCTCTGCCATTGCCTGTATTTTCTTAATATTATTTTCTAAACACTACAAGGACCGCTATATTTTAATATTTTGTTTTGCAACACTACTCTGCATTGAAGTTTATTTTTCAGGAATCTTACGATATCAAAACTTCATTTCATGGTTTATTTATCCACTACTAATATTTGTAGTAAGTATGATCGTATTGATAGTTATCAATTTTAAGCCTAATAAGATTTAGCTTATGCCCAGTTGTGTAGCATCAAAAATGAAAAGGATAATAATGGCTTAATCATATTAACCCAATTTCTTATTCTCTTAAAGATAATTTTTATTTCAGTAATTATAACTGAGAATATTATACTAGCGAATTAGGAGGGAAAGGCAAACCATTTAATGGGATAAAAAAGGGCTTTAAGAACTTTATAAAACGGCACCCGTTGGAGAAAGATAAAACATTATACCGAACATTTACACTAAAAACTTGGCGCTTTTGGGAGTGGGGTGAGTGGTTAATTCATCGCGATAGATTTATGCTACGCAATTTTGAGGAAGAACAAATTTTAGAAAACAGAAAAAAAGAGAAGGCTTACCTACGAGATTTTAAAGCTACTGGGGATGATAGCTAATATTGCAAATTGTCTGTTCAAGTAGAAATGACGACCAAAATATCCCATTTGCAGCGAAGACAAAAAGTCTTTGAACGTGACAGTTAAGTAGATCCAAAAATTCCTCCATTTCAACACCAGGAGGACGCACAGCTCCGCGTAAGTCTGAGAAATCTGCCGGAGATACCTTCCACAAGCAATGCTTTTGCAACATCCTACCCCTCAAAGCATGTTGTCAGTTTGACACAACCATTTTCAGTACAAGTATCAAGCTTGCGCTCTTGATGTACCCTGATCATGTATAAAAAACACGCTAACGACCAATCATCATTTTAAGCGAAGATCAGAAATCTTTGCACATCGCAAAACTAACTACAAAGATTTCACGGCTCCACTGCGTAGCGATCGAAAAACGATCCATCATAAAGAAATTTCAAACTACTTTTTAGCGCTATCTATGGCTTTGTTGATCACATCTTGGATTCTACCTCTAATTTTAAGATTGGAAAGCTTCTCGGTAACTGTCGGATTTACCCGATTTGAAAGGAAAACATAAACCAAACCACGAGATGGATCTACCCATACACAGGTTCCAGTATAACCTGTATGCCCATAGGTTTGCGGCGAAGCCAGATCTGAAGGATAGTGTTTAGTGCTATCTGGATCCCACCTGTCAAAACCTAAACCTCTGCGACTCACATTAGACTGCTTTGACGTAAACATATCTACTGTTTCGGGTTTAAAATATTGCGTACCACCATAAGTACCCCTGTTTAACAACATCTGATAAATAATAGCCAGATCATTAGCACTGGCAAATAGGCCTGCATGGCCAGAAACACCACCAGCCAAAGCAGCACCTTGATCGTGTACATATCCTTCTAACAAAGTTTTCCTAAAATATGTATCTTGTTCTGTAGGGATAATTTGATCTTTACTGAAACGGTTTCTTGGCAGAAAACCAGCAGTTTGCATACCTAGCGGCTTGTAAAAGTTTTCATAAGTATACTGATTTAATGGCTCTTCGCTCAAATGCTCCACAATATCTTTCATCACATACATGCTAATGTCGCTGTAGACATATTTCCCACGGGTTTTAATAGGTGAGTTAAGCATCTTTGGCCACATAAAATCCTTAAAAAATCCCTTTTTTATATAATAGTTGTCTGCAACTTTAGTTGGAAAAGCCGCAGAAGAGTCTGAACTATAATCGCCGGTTTTTACATAGTTGTGAAAAGGGATAAAAGGGATAAAACCAGCCTGGTGTAACATTACTTCTCGTACGTTAATGTTATTCATAGCTGTGGTGCGGGCCTTAGGAATATAGGCACCGATGTTGGTATCTAATTTTAACTTGCCCTCTTCGAATAAACGCATCACTGATGGCGTAGTAGCAGTTACCTTCGTCACCGACGCCAAATCAAAGATATCCGTTACCTTGTCGGGTAATAAACTATCATAAGTATGTTTACCATAGGCTTTATTAAAAACAACTTTACCATCTTTGGCTACAAGAACCACAACCCCAGGAGTTGCTTTCTGATTAATGGCTTCCGCAGCAATGGCATCTATCTCCTTTAAATCATTGGAATTTAAACCTGCGTCTTCTGGAACTGTATATTTTAAACGCGTTTTGGTGGTTGTAAAGCCAGATCCTGCTGTATATCTGGCGGAAAAAGCAGAACCTAATTTATG
Organism: Pedobacter sandarakinus; assembly: GCF_026240095.1. GTDB lineage: Bacteria > Bacteroidota > Bacteroidia > Sphingobacteriales > Sphingobacteriaceae > Pedobacter > Pedobacter sandarakinus. The sequence continues at coordinate 390,397 of NZ_JAPIVG010000001.1, forward strand.
TTCAGCAGCAATTCCACCAAAAATATATTGGGGCACAATGGCTGCCGCATCTGCGTTGTTTACCGCGGTAAAAATAATGGGCGATGACAATACATCAAACGATTTAAGGCCATTACCGTTTCCAAAATAAGATAAGATAACTTGCTTAGTCTGCGCAATGCTATTGATGAAATTGACATACTTTGCTTGATTTGCATGTTGATCATCAATAGTAACTAAAATGGTATTGAAATATTTTAAATCATCCTCTAAATCATTTAGGTTGATGCTGTCTTTATATACATCAGCGGTAAAGGATGTGATTTTATCGTATTTATTAGCTAAACTATCAAAAACACTGCTATAAGAAAAACCTAAACTTACTGCAGCAATATTCAGTTTTTCAAGGTTTTTAAGCGGAACAATTCCACCTTGATTGTTCAACAATACCGTTGTCCTTGAAATGGTATTGGCTACCGCAAGCTTCTTTTCATTGGCGCTATGCTCTTGAGCACAAGCCATTAAACATAAAACATTAAAACAACTGGCTACTGCTACAATTAATAATCTATTTCGCTTCATACACTTTCTCTCCGTTCAGGAAGGTTTTTAAAACTTTGGTTTTTAATATATTTTTTGGGGATGATTTTAAAATATCATTATCGAGAATTACAAAATCTGCCAGCTTGCCCACTTCCAGACTCCCTTTTTCGTTTTCTTCGAAATTCGCTTTTGCAGCCCAGATGGTCATTCCTCGAAGCGCTTCTTCTGGCGTTAAAGCGTTTTCCATTTGAAAACCGCCTTTAGGATAACCCTTTGCATCTTCCCTTACAGTGGCTGCATAGAAAGTTAACAATGGACTAATTTTTTCTACCGGAAAATCAGTTCCCAAAGGAATCCAACCATTTTGCTTCAACAATTGTTTGTAAGCGTAAGCATCTTTTACCCGTTGTGGCCCTAGGCGTTCGGCTGCCCAATACATGTCTGAAGTGGCATGGGTAGGCTGAACCGATGGCACTATACTGGCTTTGCCGAATAAATTAAAATCGGAATTATTTACTACCTGGGCATGTTCTATACGCCAACGTTTATCGTTTTTGCCTTTTAGAACTTTGTTGTAAATGTTTAGCATTACCCTATTGGCCGAATCGCCAATGGCATGCGTACACATTTGAAAATTATTAGCAGCGATTTTTTGAGCTACTTCTTCATAATGCTTTTTAGCACTCAATAGAAACCCTGTTTTTGTAGGCATATCGCTATAAGGATGTAATAAGCAAGCTCCACGAGATCCTAAGGCACCATCTGCATAAACTTTAAAAGACCGCACATTTAGCCGATCGGTTTTTATTGGTCCGCGTTTAAATAGATAGTTATAGTTGTCTTCTGCATCAGAAAGCATAACGTATAAGCGCATTTTTAGCTTTTGCTCATTCTGTAGTTTTTCGATGAATTCTACTACCTCGTATCCCAACCCACAATCGTCTATGGTGGTTAAGCCTGCGGCAAAGCAATTGGCTTGTGCATCTGTTAAAATTTTCTCTGCCAGTTTCGCATCGGGCGGTGGAATTTTAGCTTCTACCAAACCGACAGCATTGTCAATAAGTACACCGGTAAGTTTACCATTCTCGATAAGCATGTCGCCGCCAACCAATTTTTGTTCTCCTTTAATTCCTGCTGCATCAAGGGCTTTCTGATTTACTACAGCAGCATGTCCATCTACCCGATTAAGAAATACGGGTCTGGTAGGAAACAGTGACGTTAATTTTTCATTATTTGGGAAAGCTTTATCCTGCCAATCATTCTGATCCCAACCGCCGCCAATTAACCAGCCATCGGGATGGGTTTTAGCGAAACTAACAAGGCGTTCTAGAACTTCCTCCCAAGATTTCGTATCACGAAGATCAGCCGATTGCAGACTTTGCCCATAACCAAAGAAATGCGCATGCGCATCTATAAAACCCGGGTAAACCGCCTTGCCGTCTGCATTAATTTCTTCTTTTGCTTTGTATCTCGCTTGAATATCTTTAGAGGTACCTATAGCCAGAATTTTCCCGCCTTTAACGGCAAAAGCTTCTGCAGTTTCGAACTTACTATTTACCGTGTATACATTGGCATTGTAAACCAATACATCGGCCTCTTCTTTTTTGCCACATGAAGAAAGCAAAAAAGCGAGAGATAGGAGGTAAAGAAAAGATTTCATATCGATAAAGATAGATAATTGTGTCCAGTTTACTTTGTAAATTCAGCTTTACACTACACATAATTGAGCGTGGCTAAATGTGAGCGAAAGTATCCTGAACGTTAAACATAAACCCAATGGCAGCGATATCCTTTGGCTAAAGGCTAGGCAGCGACGGCCAGCCAAAGATTTAGCGTACAGTGGGGCTGCGGAAACCGAGATGCACATCACTTACTTTTCCAGAAAATAACCATCATGCAGTTTAACATTTGCACCGTCATTTACATGTTGAGTTTTAAACAAAAGCCGTTCTTTAAGCATATTTTGCATAATTTAGCGAATTCACTTTGCCAGAATACATGACTGATATTATCCACTTATTACCTGATGCTGTTGCCAATCAAATTGCTGCCGGAGAAGTTGTTCAACGACCTGCTTCTGCGGTAAAAGAATTACTTGAAAATTCTATTGATGCTGGTGCAGATAAAGTTCAATTGGTGATAAAAGATGCAGGCAAAGCGCTGATTCAGATCATCGATAATGGATGTGGAATGAGCGTTACCGATGCCAGAATGTGTTTCGAGCGTCATGCTACCTCGAAGGTAAAAAAAGCTGAGGATTTGTTTGCCATTCGCACCATGGGTTTTCGGGGCGAGGCCATGGCATCTATAGCGGCGATTGCGCAGGTAGAGATGAAAACCCGTAGGCATGAAGATGAGATTGGCAGCTGCATTACTATTGAGGGTGCAGAGGTAACGGCACAAGAGCCTGTTGCCACACCGGCGGGTACACAAATAGGAATTAAAAACCTTTTTTTTAATACACCCGCCCGAAGGAATTTCTTAAAAAGTAATCCGGTAGAGATGCGCCACATCATAGATGAATTTCAGCGTGTTGCATTGGCACATCCCACTGTATTTTTTAGCTTACACCACGATGGAACAGAGATTTTTAATCTGCCGAAAGGAAACCTGAAGCAAAGAATAGTACACCTGTTCGGCAATAATTACAACGAGCGATTAGTTCCTGTTGAAGAAGAAACGACGATTATTAACCTTAAAGGATTTATTGGCAAACCTGCTTTCGCGAAAAAAACCCGTGGCGAGCAGTTCTTTTTTGTAAACAATAGATTTATAAAAGACCCCTACTTAAACCACGCGGTAAGTTCAGCTTTCGATGATCTTCTACCTGACGATAGCTATCCGTTGTATGTTTTGTTTATCGAAATAGATCCGGCGAAGATTGATGTAAATGTTCATCCTACTAAAACTGAGATAAAATATTTAGATGAAAAATCCATTTATGCAATTTTAAAGTCTGCGGTAAAGCGCTCGATAGGCCGATACAATATTGCACCAAGTTTAGATTTCGACCAGGAAACGGGATTTAGCAATATGATTACCCAAAAAGCAGTCGAAGATATTGTTCCACCAAGTATCAACTTCAACCCAGACTTTAATCCATTTGCCAGCGACACCGCTTCGACCTCGGGCTATGCCTCTTCGCCACGAAATTACGAGGCAAAACCAAGCGCAAAAAACTGGGGTTCGCTTTACGAGATTGTAGCCCAACCTGAAGTAGAACAAGCTACCTTTTATACCGAAGAAAGTGAAATAGAAACGCCTAAGAAGCAGTACATGCAGCTACACAACCGCTACATTGTTTCGCAAATTAAATCGGGATTGATGGTTATCGACCAGCAAATGGCACATGAGCGCATCCTTTATGAGCGTTTTCTCGTACATTTAGATGACCGCAAGGGGGCATCGCAACAGAGCTTGTTTCCACAGACCATAACCTTAAACGCTAATGATTTTGAGTTGGCTAAAAGTTTGTTAGATGACATTAAGAGCTTGGGCTTTGATGTAAGGGAGTTCGGTAAAAATACGTTGGTGGTAGAGGGTGTTCCGGTAGATTTAGGAAGCACCAACATTAACGAAACACAATTGTTTGAGCAACTAATTGAAGGTTTTAAAAACAGTCAGCAAGAATTAAAGTTAAGTAAGCGAGATAGTTTGGCTCGCAGCCTTGCAAAAAATAGCGCCATTAGGGCAGGAACAGCGTTGGCACAGGAGGAAATGAATACCTTAATTGATGAACTTTTTGCCTGCAAAACCCCTAACTTTGGCGTTAGCGGAAAGGCTATTATTCAAACCATTACGTTGACAGAACTTGACAAAAGGTTTGAAAAAGGTACAGGCTTTTAATTTTAAGACTGAGGGTGAAGGATTAAAGCTAAAGCCAGAGCAATAAAGCGGAACTATCATTCCGAACGGTTAAAGACAAAGCTGAAAAACCAATGCAAATAGACTATAAATATGCATCGGTGACAATTTTAAACAATTAAATATAAATGAATAACATCCATATTCCTCCCGTAGTTAAGAACCTACTCATTATAAATATCTTATTCTTTCTGGCCACACTCTTTTTCGAGTCTAAAGGAATAAGATTAGGTTATAGCCTGGGTGCATTTTACTTTGATTCGCCCATGGCGAAACCATGGCAACCCATTACTTACATGTTTATGCATGGCGGTTGGGCGCATATTTTTTTCAACATGTTTGCGCTTTACTCTTTCGGTACTTTGCTAGAAAGTAGGTGGGGCGCCAAGAAGTTTTTGATGTTTTATTTAATTACTGGTCTGGGAGCTTTAGCTTTACAATTAGGTGTTCAAGCTTTCGAAACCTATCAACTTACTGGTTCGATTACCAATCCAGGGGCCGTAAGTGTAGATTATGCTTCGAATATGGTGGAAGCCAATATTAAGGGCCTAAACCAAGAACAACTGGGCAAACTGATCGAGATTTATACAACGCCAATGGTTGGTGCTTCGGGTGCAATATTTGGATTATTGGTGGCATTTGGCATGCTTTACCCTAATGCAGAGCTGATGATCATGTTTATCCCTGTGCCCGTGAAAGCGAAATATATTATTCCATTTTATATTCTTTTAGAGTTATTTTTAGGCGTAGGTAGATTTGAAGGCGATTCAGTTGCCCATTACGCACACCTCGGCGGGGCATTAATAGGCTTCATTCTGGTGAAAATATGGAAAGATAAGAACACAAATTTTTACACTTATTATGAATAATACTTTTAAAGATTTAAAGTTTAAGATTTTTCATTCTGGGAATCCCCTGTACTTTTACATTGGCGTAAATACCATTTTGTTTTTAGTTTTAGCCATAGTGTCTGTTTTTCTGTTCCTCGGCAAAACCGACTTTTTTGTAGACGAGTGGGTTAGGGAATATTTCGGCGTTCCTGCTCTATTGGCTGCCCTTCCAACGCGTTTCTATACCGTGTTTACTTATATGTTTTTTCACGATGGATTCCTTCACCTATTATTTAACATGTTAGGTCTATTTTGGTTTGGAAACATCTTCATGAACTTTTTAAATAGCAAACAGTTTCATTTTATTTACTTAGCAGGAGGTATAGTTGGCGCACTCTTCTACATTGCCGGGCTTAACATTTTTCCAGCCTATACAAACGGCTTAGTGGGCAAAACAGTAATTGGTTCTTCAGCAGCAGTAATGGCAATCATTACCGCAACAGCAACCCTGGTACCCAATTATACATTAATGATGATGTTTATTGGTGAAGTGAAAATTAAATGGATCGCCATTGCTTACTTTCTCATCTCTTTTATAGGTTTATCATCTGCCAATGCAGGCGGAAATCTGGCTCATATTGGCGGCGCTATTTTGGGTTTTCTATTTATCAGCAGTTTGCAGAAAGGTAAAGATTGGAGCAAATGGTTTGAGCGAAAACCAAAATTAAGGGTAGTAAAAAACGAAAAACCACCTGTAAAAAAAGCAGCTTTCAAGGATGTATCTCAGCAAGAGATCGATGCCATTCTAGATAAAATTTCCTCTTCTGGTTATGATAAGTTAACCGCAACAGAAAAAGAAAAACTTTTTAAAGCAAGCAAAGATTAATGGCCAAAAAGAAGTACAGTTTCTTGGATAAAATTTTGCTGCCGCTGGCAATTGTTTTGGCCATTGCCCTAATATCGGGTACACTTGCAGGCAATATGGATCCGCGGAAGCATGCAATTATCGCGTTTTTCGGACTGGCCTATCCTTATGTGCTATTTTTTCATATCGTGTTTATTTTGTGGTGGTGCGTGAGTAAAAAGTGGATTTTTGCCGCGTTGAGTATGGCGATTATCTTTTTTGGCCTATCTACCTTAAAAGCAACGTTTGCAATCGGAGGTGATGAGGGAAGCAATGAAAAAGCAGAAAACAGTATTAGAATGATGACCTATAACGTACATAACTTCAAATTGTACGGTGGTAAAAATGATGAATCTGTAAAAGAAAAAATTCTTCAGATTGTAAAAGACCAGAATCCAGATGTTGTCTGTTTCCAGGAATTTTATACCCGCTATAAAGGCGATTTTAATACGGTAGATAGTTTAAAGAAGATGTTAAATTCTAAACACTACTATTTTGTACCTACCAATAAAAACGATTTCGAAGCAATCGGTCTGGCAATTTTTTCCAAGTACCCCATTAAAAAAACAGGCAAAATCCCTTTCGTAGAGGGCTTTGCAGGGAACATGAGTATCTATGCCGATTTAAAGGTGAATGATCAAATCCTGCGGATTTATAATGTGCACTTTCAATCTATCTCTTTCGAAAAACAAGATTATGAATATTTGGATAAAGTGAAAGAAATGAATACGGAGTTACAACCATCTAAACGTATTCTGCGCATGTTAAAAAGTGCATTCTTAAAGCGGAGCAGCCAGGTAGATGTAATGAAAAAGGAGATGGCCAGTTGTACCACGCCTTACCTTATAGCAGGCGATTTTAATGATACGCCAGCATCTTATGTAGTTACCCAAATTACACAGGGTTTAAATAATGCATTCATCAAAAAGGGATCTGGCTTCGGAAAAACTTATAATGGCAAATTTCCCAATTTCCAGATTGATTATATTGCCACTTCCAAAGATTTAGAGGTCTTGAATTATAAAATTGATGAAGCCAAGCTATCTGATCATTTCCCTGTAAGGAGCGACTTAAGATTAAAATCCAACCCTTAACTAAGGTCTTTGTTCGGCGCCTGCTTTCTTACCATACGTCAACATTTCTCAATAACAAAATCGTGATATTTGACTCATAAAATTTAAAAATATCATGAGTTTAATAGATGCACTTAAATGGCGTTATGCCGTTAAAAAAATGAATGGTCAACCTGTACCGCAAGATAAGGTTGATAAAATTATTGAAGCCGCTTTGCTGGCTCCAACATCTTCTGGTCTACAGCCTTTTAGGGTTATCGTAGTTACCAACCAAGAACTTAAAGAGAAAATAGCACCGATTGCTTTTAACCAACAGCAAATTATTGATTCTTCACACTTGCTAATTTTTGCAGCCCAGGAAAACTATACAGAAGAGGGTATTGATAAGGTATTTGATAGAATGAACACCGAACGAGGATTGCCGTTAGATACTACCGATGCGTATAAAAACCAGTTAAAAGGTATGATCCTGGCAAAACCGGCTGAAGAGAATTTCCATCACGCAGCTAAGCAAGCTTATATTGGTTTTGGAATTGCTATTGCAGAGGCAGCAGTTTTAGAAGTAGATGCTACGCCAATGGAGGGTTTTAATGGCCCCGCGTTAGACGAACTTTTAGGCTTAGATAAAAAAGGCTTAAGAAGTGTTACCTTGTTGCCTTTGGGCTATCGCGATGAGCAGGGCGATTGGTTGGCAAACCTGAAGAAGGTGCGCACCCCATTGAACGAATTTTTAATAGAATATAAATAATAAAGTATTATCCAGATTATTAGGCAAGCTTCAGCAATGAGGCTTGCTTTTTTTATGGTCTTTTTATGTAAAAAAATGTTAAAGATGACGACAGTTTAGGTGCTATATGTTTAATTGGATATATTTACAAGCTTAGTTTTAAAATTCCAGTTCATGAAGATTTTCAGGTTATCATATTTTATACTTCTGTTTCTCGCTTTAAATTATTTTTCTTCATCGGCCCAAACCGATACAATTAGCATCAACAACCTTATTGAGAAAACCAGCAAAGTATTAAATGATTATCCGGCAGAGAAAATCTATTTGCACTTTGATAAACCATATTACGCTATTGCCGACACCGTTTGGTTTAAGGCATACGTAACTGAAAATCAGAATTATCTTTCAGGCATTAGCAAAATTATATATGTTGATGTTATCAATCAAAAGGACTCATTAATACAAACGCTCAAACTTCCTATAACTGATGGTTTGGCAAATGGAAGCTTCCCGCTAGATCAGGTTAATTATAAACAAGGTAATTATCATATAAGGGCTTACACCATGTGGATGTTAAACTTCGAAGATGCCGCATTATTCAACAAAACCTTCTACGTTGGTGAGGCCATCGATAAAGAAGTTAAAACTCACATTTCATACAAAAACGAATCGACAGATAAACAAGAAAAAATTGATGCCCGGGTACAGTTTAAAGATGCCAACAACAAACCCTATGCTAACCGAAATGTAACCTGGCAAGTGGTTACCAGCTATACCGCCATTGCAAAAGGACGCGGTACCACAGATGCAAATGGGTATTTAACCATTTCGATGACGGCCAACCAAAAAGCAGAATATCAACTTCGAAAAGGAGAACTTATTACCAGTATAAACACTACTGAAAAGGATGTGGTAAGTAATAGTTTTCCATTGAACAATGCAATTGTAACGAAAGATTTTCAGCTTTTCCCGGAAGGGGGAAGTTTGATTGCAGGGCTAACAAACAAGGTTGCATTTAAAGCATTAAAAAGCGATGGGTTAGGTATAAATGCCAAGGGAACCATTTTGGATAATGATGGAAAACAGGTAGCCACATTTACAGCCCAGCATTTGGGAATGGGCAGTTTCAACCTATTGGCAGAAAGTGGAAAAAGCTACAAAGCAAGTGTTACTTATCCTGATGGGACAACCGAAACGTATCCGTTGCCAGCTGTTGCCGAAAAAGGGATTAAAGTAATTGTAGATAATGCCGATGCAGAAAACCTACAGGTCAAAATTATTGCCAATGATGGTTTTTTCAATGAAAACAAAGGGAAGAAATTCTACCTTGTGGCTCAAAGTGAGGGTGTAATTTGCTTTGGGGCACAAACGGCTTTGGCCAATAAGGAATATAACTCCACCATTTTAAAATCTAAATTCCCTACCGGGATTGCGCAGTTTACTTTGCTTACTGATGCTGGGAAACCCCTAAGCGAGCGCCTGGTATTTGTACAAACTAAAAATAATCTTGCCATTAACCTAACCACAGCTACACCAAGCTATGGCATCAAAAAAAAGGTTAAAGTTAACGTATCAGCAAAAAAAGATGGTGCGCCGGTTGCGGGCAATTTTTCTGTAGCCGTAATAGACGAAACCAAGGTGCCTTCAAATGAAGACGCCGCTACTACAATTTTAACAGGTCTCTTGTTAAGCAGCGATGTAAAAGGGTATATCGAAAAACCAAGTTATTATTTCAATGCACCAGATGCAAAGAAAAATACCGATTTAGACGTGCTGCTCTTAACACAAGGCTATCGCAGTTTTAAATACACCAACATTTTAACCAATACGCTACCGAAAATTAGCTTCTTGCCAGAGCAGGGCATAGCTGTTTCGGGTGTATTGCGCATGACTAATGGGATTCCGGTAAGGAAAGGACAATTACTACTTACAATACCCGATAAACGCTTTAATCTTGAGGGAATTACCGATCCTGTTGGAAACTTCACCTTTAAAAACCTTGTGCTAAACGACTCATCTAAAGTAACCATCACTGCAAAATACAACGTCAATTATAAGTCGATGATGATTAGCTTAACGGGTACACCCACCCCGAGTTTAACCCGCAATTTTAGCGCTGCAGAAGAGGTGTTAAATATTGATAGCGCCCTCACCACTTATTTAGACAATAGTAAAAAACAATACGCCTATTTACATACCTTAAAAGACGTCACCATCAAAGGCACTACGGTGCCAAAGGTAAGTCACAGAGATTACCCGGCATTAAGCGGGCTTGGGCAGATTGCAGACCATGAAGTTACCGGCGACAGGCTACAAGGCTGTGCACTCTTAATTAACTGTTTACAAAGTATGTTGCCCGGCGTCACTTATCAGGATAATAATTTTTACGTCAGTAGAGATTACAACGCAGGGAAAAGGGTACCCATGGGTATTTTTATCAATGGCATGAATGTAGATGTAAATCAAATCAACGCATTAAACGCCTCAGAAATCGAGTCTATCGAAATCTTTTTAAGAGATGAATTGGGCTTAGTAAACAGGGCGAACAATGTTAACGGTGTTATCGTTATCAACCAGAAAAAAGCACCGAAAGGCACCAAAATTTCTAAAGCGCAATTGCTAGATCTATTGCCGAAAAACTACGAGGTTACCTTTTCACCACAAGGATATAATAAAGAGCGGCAATTTTATTCTCCGAGATATGATGTTCCTGCTAATATGAATAGAAACGACCTGCGCACCACCATATACTGGAACCCGAAAGTTGTTACGGATGCTACCGGGAACACTTCTTTCGAATTTTATAACGCTGATGGCAAAGGCCAATATAAAGTGATTATAGAAGGTACCGATGGTAGTGGGAACCTAGGAAGATCAATCTTAAAGTATAGCGTAAAGTAAGTAGTGATTTAAATCAAAAAGCCACACAAGGAAAAGTTGCAGAGTCTTCACCTTTTATTATTGGTATTTTGACACGCCTAACGTCCCTATTTTAGGGTATTTAAGAGCTGGGTAAAAAAAGTACCGTCATTTCGAACGAAGCGAAAAAAACTTTGGATAAAAGATATTCGCACAATTTTTTGTGCGTTTTAACACGCTGTCCGCTGTATCTTTTTGGCAGAAAAAGCCAAAAAGGATGCCGCTTCCATCGTTAACGCTAGCTAAATCACTGCGACATTGCAGCTATGAAAAAAATGGGTTGTATTTCAAGTCTTGAACCTGCTATTTTAATACGTCGTTATGAAGTGAAAGAAGACCAACTTACATTTCGAGCGTAACAAAGAAATCTTTCAATGTAAAAAATTTAGCTCCAAAGATCTCTGCAGTTCACAAGATAAGATGACACCTTCTGCTTCAAATATGAGAAATCCGCGGGAGATATCTGCGCCTGCAATGCTTCCCAGCTTCCCACCCGTCAAGATAGCTATTCTAATTTGTGCTTATGAAGTGAAAGGAGACCAACCGCCATTTCGAGCGTAACAGAGACATCTTTCAACGTAAAAAATTTAGCTCCAAAGATCTCTTCAGTTTAGAGGATACGACTGCTTGATATTGAACTAAGCCCCAATTACCAAATAGGATGAGGCAGTTGCTTACCTTCTAAGCCTGCCATAATATTTCCGACAATTAGTTTTGCCATAGCATCTCTAGTTTCCTTTGTAGCCGAACCTATGTGCGGCAATACTGCTACATTTTCCATTTGCAAAAGGCGATTATTTCTATCCATCGGTTCCGGATTGGTTACATCTAAACCAGCACCCCAAATGACTTTCTCTTCAAGCGCACGTATTAAGTCTTGTTCATTATGTATACCACCTCTCGCCGTGTTGATGAAGATGGCACCAGCTTTCATCTGCTTAAATACATCTAAAGAAAATTTACCTTTTGTTTCATCAGTTAGCGCTGTGTGTATTGAAATCACATCGCTTTGCGCCAATAAATCCTTGAAAGAAACGTATGTGGCATTTACTTCCTTTTCTGCCTCGGGGTTACGCTTTCTATTGTGATAAATAATAGGCATCTGAAATGCGCCAGAACATTTTTTGGCCATCTCGAGACCGATTTTCCCCAATCCAAAAACACCTAAGGTTTTACCATTCAAATCAATACCTAACTCCGGTGTAGGCTCATAATTTCGCCATTCTCCTTTTATAATTTTTTTATGAAGAAAAAACGCTTTTCTCGAAACCGCCAGCATTAACAAAAAGGCAGTATCTGCAGTTGCCCCACTTAAAACACCTGGCGTGTTGCCAATTGAGATGCCCAGCTTCTTGGCTTCCGCAACATCCACCTGATCGAAACCCACAGAGTGCAATGCAATCACTTTTAGATGTTTGCAGGCATTTAAAAACTTGGCATTTATTTTATTGGGGCCAACACTAATTAACCCATCCTGCCCCTGGCAGGCATCAATCAATTCCGCGGCAGTAATTTGTCTATCTTCATTCCATTGGGTAATTGCAATGCCATTACTTTCCAATTCTTCTAAGCCTACACTGGCTATGTTACCGCTTATAAATACCTTCATGCTTTAGAAACAACTAATTATTTGGTGAGTTTTGACTATCTGAAATAACAAAATTATTTTACCGTTGCATTTAACCTTTGGTAACTATGCGCACTAAAATATCCCAATGCATTGTTGCTGATGTTTGATGTAGGGTTAGCAGGAGTTGTACCTTGGTTTGGTCCACGGCCAGATTGCTCGCTCAATGCGTACCAATAATCAAACATATTCGCATCTATACATTCCATTTCTACGCCCACGCTATCACCACTTTTTAAACCGCCGTCGTCATCCTCATCTGCATCATAAAAAAGCTGAATACGGAGTTTGTTGCCGTTGGTTAAACGATCATTGTTAACGTAAATACGTTTAGAAAACCGAGAATTTACGTACAAGTTAAAGTGATAAAAATTGATTTCATCAGCCGGATCTACCAGGAAAGCGGCGGCCGTTCTGCGCTCATTGCCAAAAAAAGAATTCTTTATTACCCCTATAGAATCCAATTTTACCAACTTAGGCATGGTAGAGCTTGCTTTATAATTTTTGCCGTCAACAGTAATATCTAAATTATAGGTTACCCCCGAAACGCCTCGCATTCTGTTTACATAAACTCCAGGTTCTTTTTCTGCAAAAACAAAATTATTCCCGCGACTATCGCTTACCGTTACCTTTGCGCCAGACAATTTTGGATAACTATTGGCTTCATCGTACCTCACGGTTTTGCTAATGATGATTTGTTGCTCTACCAATCGATCGATAATTTTACCCTCAATTACCACTTGAGGTTCAGCATTGTCAGTATCAATTTGAATAATCTTTTTGCAGGAGAAAAGACAAATAATGGCGATAACATATATGAATAGTTTTTTTTCCATTTAATTAAAATTTAAAATTCCAGGTGATTGATGGGATCAATCCGAAAAGGGAAGTTTGCTCGGCAACTGTTTTCATCGGATCTGCGGGATCATTAATAAATTCGATTGAATACGGATTTTTACGCCCCAGTGCGTTATAGACGCCAAAATTCCAGCTCGACTGGAACCTACCTTTGTTTCTTCCTTCCAGGGTGGCACTCAAATCTAAACGCATGTTGTAAGGCATTCGCCCAGCATTTCTTTCTGTGTAATAATAGGCTGTTTGCTGACCAATAACATACTTCCCTGCTGGAAAAGTAACTGCATTTCCTGTGCTATAAATAAAGCTCGACGAGAAAGTCCAACGGGTATTGAGATTATAGATACCCACAACCGATAGATCGTGAGTACGATCTTGCCTCGCAGGGAAATATTTTCCGTTATTCAACTGCGCAAACTTCCTTTCTGTACGTGATAAGGTGTAGCCCACCCAACCGTTTAATTTTCCAAATTTCTTCTTAAAAAACAATTCCATTCCATAAGCCCTCCCTATTCCATAAAGCAACTCTGATTCAACGTTAGCATTGGCAAGCAGCTGAGCAGCGTTTTTGTAATCGATTTGATTTTGCATCCATTTATAGTACACTTCGCCAGATAATTCATAATTATTTTCATCTAAATTTTTAAAATAACCCAAAGCTACCTGATCGGCAATTTCAGGTCTGATGTTGTTGCTGCTTAGCACATATTGATCGGTAGGTGAGCTTGATGTAGCATTGGTTAGAATATGAATATTCTGGGTGTTGCGGTTGTAGGAAGCCTTAACAGAATTTTGCTCGTTAAATAAATAACTAACAGAAAAGCGGGGCTCTAAGTTCAAATAGTTTTTGTAAAACTTTCCACTGGTAGCATTTTCTGTACTAATGATGTTTCCACCAGCATCGTACTTACTAAAGTTGCCAGGCCCTAAAAGCGAAAATGCAGCCAGGCGCATTCCGTATAAAAGATTTAATTTTTCCGAAACAGCCCATTCATCAGAAACATAGGCAGCGCTTTCTAAACCATATCTTTTTTCCTGCGTAAGCGGGTTTACCTGCGAAGCCTGACTAGTAGTAATATCAATTGGAGAAATACGGTGATGGGTTGCGTTAATACCAAACCTAAGCGTATGTTTGTTGCTAAAGTATTGTAAATCCTCTTTAAAATTGAAATCCCTAACCAGCGAGGTTGCCTTGAAGTTGGTGATATCGTTTAATAGCCGCACCGTATAGTTATAGTTGTTGTAAATTAACGAAGTGTTCGAAAATAAGCGATCGTTAAAAATGTGGTTTAAACGTATGGTAGTAGTCACATTTCCCCAGTTATTTTCAAAAAGATCTTTAACACCAATGTTATCCTTACCAAAATATCCCGATAGGTAAATGGTATTTTTATCGTCTATCTTGTAATTGGCTTTGGCATTAATATCGTAGAAATTTAATGTACTTCCGTTGATGGATGAATCTGGCGATGCCCTTAAAAACAGATCGATATAAGTTCTTCTAAAACTTACCATAAATGATCCCTTATCTTTCACAATAGGACCCTCTGCCTTCAACCGTGAAGCTATTAAGCCTATTCCGCCCTGAAACTTAAATTCTTTATTGTTTCCATCGTCCATTTTCACATCTAACACGGAAGATAAACGTCCACCGTATTGCGCAGGCATCCCGCCCTTATATAAACTCACATCTTTTATGGCATCGGCATTAAAAGTAGAGAAGAAGCCTAGCAAATGAGAAGAATTGTACACTACAGCCTCATCTAAAATAATTAAGTTTTGATCTGCCGCACCGCCGCGAACATAGAAGCCCGTATTGCCTTCACCCCCAGATTTTACACCAGGTAACAACTGAATAGTCTTTAACACATCTTTCTCGCCCAACAAAACCGGAATTGTATTGAGAGACTTCATGTCTACTCTTTCTAAGCCCATTTGCGCACTTTTGACATTTTCATTTTTACGATTGTTGGCGCTTACGGTCACCTCTGCAAGATCGTTCGCAGATTTAAGTTCCTGGTTCAGCTTGGTATCTTGATCTAATACAATTGTTTTTGTTACTGATAAATAGCCCGTATAACTTATGGTTACAGTATATGAGCCGGCAGGTTGGGTTAAAGCGAAGTAGCCATATCCATTGGTTAAGGTAGCTACGCTTGTAGCGCCAAACAATTTAACGGTAGCGCCAATTAAGGTTTCCCCAGAACTTGCATCGCGAATGGTTCCGCTTAAGGTAAACTTTCCCTGCGCCGAAACAGGTAGATAAAAAAATATAGAGAGGATTGTGAATAACCAAAACTTTGATAACATGCTAGCTAATATCCTTTTTAATGGAGCGCTAAATGTACGCATTACAAAAATGTAAATGGGCTAGTTTACAGGATATACCGCAATTTTGTGCGATCGTAACAAGTATGGATTAGCATGCTCCTTGCCTGCCATTTGAAAAGAAATAAGTTTAGAAGGTTGTTTAGGCATATGGCAATCGATACAGTTGCTGGCCAAAACGCCCTTAGCTAATGTTGCGCTGCTGTGTTTGGTATTTTTATGGCAGTTGATGCATTTTTGGGAGAAAATAGCCATGTTACCTTTTACGTCTTGATGTGAATTGTGGCAAGACTGGCAGGTCATATTTTCGCTTTTTTGATAGCAGGCACTGGTCATGAGCATGGGCGTTTGGTTCCCATGTACATCACGATCACCTCCACCAAAACCAACAAAATCCTGGGTATAGTAATCATCTAAATTATCGCCAGGTTTAAAACCAAAAACAGATTTTTGCACCATAAGCGTATTGCCAGAATGACAAACCCCGCAGGCATCCATCTTTTGTTTCCGCGTTAATGTTTTATATAGGGTAATAAACTTAGCAGTTTTCTCTTCGGGATTTTCCATATGAAAAACAACATGCTGCTTTCCTGGACCATGACAACGCTCACAATCGATACCATAAATTATAGCACCCTTTTCCATTTCCTCGTCAATAGAAAAGGTAGATTTTTGAGTTAATTTCTTTTCTACATAAGAGCCATGGCATTCTAAACATCTGCTAGTGATACCCCTATCGTAATAAAATGTGTTGCTTGGAAAACCCGGACTTATAGCCCAGCTTTGTATTGTTGTAAAATAAGAAAGCGGCAATTCGTAGAGCTTCTTGCCTTTCCAATAGCCATAGGTATAAGCCTTTTCTCCCGAACCAAAAATGATGTCGAATTTCTCAGAACGAACTTCCTTGCCGGAATGAAAGGCTACCTGGTAAGCTTGGCCATTTCTGTTTTCGATTAAAACTTTTTGCTCGTCATTAAAGGTAAAAGAATTAGCATCTGGATGTAACTTTGCTAAGGCCGTCCCCGATTCAAATGGTTTCGAAGTTAACCCATGAGGGCTGTGCGCATAAGATGTTGATAGCTCTTGGTGGCATTTAGCGCAGGTCTGTGCCCCAGTATAATCGTCTCCCCTGATGTCTTTTGGTAAGCTATCGGCCACATTCATACACCTAGATAGCACTAGAATAACAATTGCTATTACGCCTAAAAAACATAAAATACGTGGAGCACCTTTCAAAGTAGATAATTTGTTGATTATTTTATAAATTGAAGATAGCTAAAATTATAGCCTCCTTCATCTGCTTTGATTCTAATTTTATGTATTCCTTTTTTCAGTTTAATTTTCCCAACTTCAAAGAGGCTAAAAACTTTATCGTTACCAGTTGATGGAATGGTAATATTTCTTAAAACTTCTTCACTATCAATACTAAATGATACTTTTCCATCATCATTTTTGGAGGCGACATTTGCCTTCAGAGTATATGTGCCAGATTTCTTCACATTTAAGGTGTACTGAAGCCATTCTCCTTGCTCTATACTAGACACATAATATTTTTCATATAGATTTACATCTTTTTCAATATCAACCCCATCATTACGATAAATTCTACCCCTATTCCCTGCAGATCTCTTGTTGGTAGCAACATGGTAATCGGCTGTGTCTTTATCAAAGTAAGCAAAGTTATTTCTGCCCAAATCATAATCAACCGCATATATGATACTATTACTTTGGATTAGATTTGGCTTGAAGGGTTTTGTTTCATTATTAAATGGTTGCCTAATCATCGCATCAATCACATCGTGGTGTATGATCGTGTTTTCTAAACGGCTGTAAATTGCAAGTTCCATTAAACCGCTGTACACATTGCTTTCTTTTGGTTTCTCACCGCCATTATCCAGGTATTTTACAACTGCTTCGAAATTCGGATTGGACTTGATCTCCATTGGATTGTTAGCACCTATTTTTTTCAACGGCCACCAAGACCAACCAATGTTGTTTGTTTCGAATAGATGAATTGCATCTCGAAACCAAACATTGGAATTTTCGCCTGTTTCGCCTACCCATATAGGTGCATTTTGCTCATCGCGGGCCTTAACCATGTTTGCAATCGATGCCTGATCATTATAATTCCAATATTTGTGAAAACTGATTACGGTATTACTGTCCCAAAGTGGGAAAATGCCGTTGTAATTATTTCCCCAACCGTTTCCTTCTATGATAACAATATGCTTCTGATCTACCTCCCTGATGGCCTTGGTAATTTCAACCATTAATTTCCTGAGCGGGGCATTAAGTTTTTCCTTGGTACCGTTTCTATCTTGTTCAGGATTTTGAAAACCATAATTAGGTTCATTTAAAATATCATAAGCAGCCACAGTAGGTTCGTTCTTGTAACGTTCAGCAAGTTTCTTCCAAAGTGCAATGGTTTTCTTCTGGTTTTCCTCGCTGGTCCACAAATATGGTTTAGATGGATCTCTATCGGCAATATTCGCATCGTTTCCTTGTCCGCCAGGTGCGGCATGCAAATCCAAAATTAAATACATCTGGTTTGCCTTACACCAGGATAGTAGGCTGTCTGTAAGGGCAAAACCTTTATCTAGCCAAGTCTGCTCTCCTTTATTGGGTTCCTGATCGACGGGTAGCGTATAAAGATTATAGTGCATTGGAAGGCGAACTGAGTTAAACCCCCACCTTTTTAGGGAATCAATATCAATTTTGCGTACATGGTTTGCAAGCCAAGCATCGTAAAAAGCCTGCGTTTGTTTAGCACCCATTAATTCTTCAATACCGGCCTTAATTTTGTATTGCTGCCCATTTTTATTAATCTTTAGCATGTAGCCTTCTTGTAACATCCAACCGCCCAAACCAAAGCCACGAAGCAATACATTGTTGCCTTTCTCATCTACAATCATTTTACCATTGGCTTTTAGAAAACCCTGACCAAATCCCTGAAAATAAAATAAGCTAAATAAAAAAAGTAGTAAAATCGATCTTGAATAAGACATAATTATTGAGTTAATTACCAAATGTAGGTTGCTACGGATCCACTATCGAGATTAGCAACTAGCACTTTGTTTTGATGACTGATATTAAATGAAACTTTGTTCTTGCCTGTATTAGCTACAATAAGAACCTGCTGACCTTTATCTGTTTTAAAAGCCACATTGGGCAATTCTGGAAGTGCATTCGAGGCTATCCTAACCGCACCCGGGCGAACAAATTTCGAAGCGTGTGCAATGGAATAGAATGCCAGATTTTTACTGTATTGATCTTTATCGATAGTAATTGCCCCTTGGCACATCGAGCAACCGCCCCTATCGGTGTAAGGTTTATTTTCTGGATCGGCGGCCAAATTCCATTCCAAAACATTTCGGCTCCAGTTTCTAGTGGCACCAATAATTAACCTACGTACAGGATTAATAATATTGATCGTTTTGGAATCAGCAGGCTCAACCACCATCTGTTCCGAAAAATAAATATGCTTATCGGGATGTGCTTCATGTACATCAGACAGCGCCTCTATTTTACCTCCATAAAGATGAAACGCCGCCCCGTCTATATATTTATTTGCTTCAGGATCGTTTAAAATGCTAATTGGATAATCTGGTCGATCTGCATTATGATCGTACACTACAATTTTAGTTTTGATATTTGCTTTTTCAAAAGCGGGACCAAGATGATTCTTTATGAAGTTTGCCTGATCGGGGGCAACCATTAATAAGCTAGGGTTATTTCCCGGATGAAGGGGCTCATTTTGTATCGTTATAGCATCAATTGTAATGCCTTGTTTTTTCATCTCTTCTACATACCGAACAAAGTATTTTGCATAGGCACTGTAATATTCAGGTTTCAACATTCCTCCCCGGGCATCATATGCGGTCTTCATCCAAAGCGGTGGCGACCACGGGGAGGACATAATTTTTAATTTAGGATTGATGGATAAAATTTCTTTCATCACCGGAATCACATCCTTTTTATCGTCGCCCAAATCAAACTTTGCCTGTTCCAAATCCGTTTCTCCTTCTGGTAAATCATTGTAAGAAAAAACTTTTTCATTCAAATCTGAAGCACCCATACTTAGTCGGATATAGCTTACGCCAATCTGTTCACCATTTGTTCCGAAAAGTTCATTTAGCAAAGCCGCTCTTGCAGGTGCAGACATCTTAACAATATGCTGAGCGCTTCCTCCTGTTAAGGCAAAACCGAATCCATCTATCGTTTGGTATTGTTGCTTATCATCTATTAAAATAGTTGGAAATGAATTTTTTTCTGTTGTAAAGATTAAAGGAATATCTTGTTTTTTGAATAAGGAAGAACGGTCTGCTTTGGTAAGCCATACCGTGGCATTTTTCTGGGCTAGAGCATCAAAGGAGAAGCAAATAAAGATGGTAAGGGAGAGGATAAAGAATTGGGGTTTTATCATTCGGGATACAATTTCAGATTAAACAAACAGGAAAGAGAAACCTCTCTTTCCTGTTAACAATTAATGATAAGCGTAATTCAGCGTGCTATTTAGTTCCGCCGTATTCTTTGTTTTGCTCTAACTTCGTATTGGCTAATTCACCTTGTGGAATTGGGAAAATCTCATTTCTTCCAGCTTTAAAGCCTTTGTAAGCAAGTGCAGTTGCGGCCTTGCCCCAACGCACAAGATCTAGAAAACGATGTCCTTCTCCCGCCAATTCCAATCTTCGCTCTCTCATGATATTATCTAGGTTTACAGCTACCGGATTTAAGCCTACACGTGCACGCACTGCGTTTAACAGCTGATAAGCACGGGTGCCAGGACCAACCGCAGCATTGCTTGCCAATAGCGCCTCTGCTTCTAGTAGATATGTATCAGCCAGACGAATTTCATATGAGTTTTGTGGAAAATTTAACTCTGTCTGCCCTGTTGGCGCTTTATCGGCTACTCTTCCGATTGTTTTTTCAAGGAAATAACCAGTATTTTGATACCCCTTCTCATAAGTAGCGATACCATTTTTCTCTAAACTATCTAGGTTAGCTACTGTAGCCTTGTTACGAGGGTCAAAATGAATGAAATCAAAGAAATCTTTAGTAAACAATAAGAAACTATATCCTGAATAGTAATCTGGAGCACCAGGACCTGGTTTATATCCCCGCGGACCAACAATAATGTTTAGTAAATTACCTTCTGAGGCACCTGCGTCATTCCATCCGCCATTTGAAGAGTTGGCATGAACAATTTCCAGAATGGATTCTGAATTATATTTGTTGGCCACTTTAAATAAGTCTCCGAAATTGGTTAACAACTTATATCCGTATGTCGCATTTGCTTGTCCGGGTGTACTTCCATTAACAAGAGCCAGTTGTTCTGCGGCTTGAGCATTTTTACCTTGCCACAAATATACTTTTCCGAGCATGGCTTGTGCTGCTCCCTTTGTAATACGTCCACCGTCGGTGCGGGCAACAACAGTATTTGGTAATCCTGGAATAGCTTCTGTAAGGTCTTTCTCTATCAATGCATAAATGTCGGCAGGTGCTACCTGGGTAACATTGTAGATGTCTTTTGGATCTACGGCAGAGGTAAGCAAAGGAATATTCTTAAAGAAACGAACCAAATCAAAATAAAAGATAGCCCTTAAGGTTTTGGCTTCAGCGATATAGCTATTCTTAGTAGTGGCATCCATATTAATATCGCCAATTTTGGATAGAAATACGTTTGCCCGGAAAATTCCTGCATAACCTTTATTCCATAAATAACCTTGAGGACCAACGGTAGAGTTTAAAGTAAAATTGTTTACTACCTGCAGATCGTTAATGTCTGAAGGTCCGCCACCACCAGCAATTTGATCATCGGAGGCTGCATCCATAATTGCAACTTTATCATATAATCCCCCGCTTTGGAAACCGAAACGATCATAAATTGCAATTAACGCCGATTTGGCTTCCTGTGGTGTTTTGTAATAATTATCTAATAGGATACGCTCTTGTGGGTTAATATCCAGGTATTTTTTACAACCACCCAACAACTGCAAACCAGCTAGGATTGCGATTGTGTATGTTATTCTTTTTTTCATAATCAATTATTTAAAAATTAGCATTAATACCAAATACAAAAGAACGGGCTTGTGGGTATAAACCACGATCGATACTGAAAGCATTTCCACTATTATTAGAACCCAATTCTGGATCGTAACCTGTATACTTCGTTGCAGTGAATAAATTTTCTGATAATACATAAACCCTGAACTTTTGCATACCAATTTTGCCTACAATGTTTTTAGGTAAGGTATAACCAATCTGGAAAGTTCTTAGCCTGAAATAACCTCCGTTTTCCAAATAAAGTGAAGAGAATCTGGTTAGATTTCTATTAGGATCAGAATCAGTAAGGCGTGGCTGAGTAGTAGACGGGTTGGTTGGTGTCCAACGATCCAACCTCGATGTTTGGTAGTTTGCATTAGGAATATCTAATCTCCTCAATCCCTGGAAAATTTTGTTTCCTGCAACCCCGCTACCAAAGGCAATCAAATCCCAATTTCTAAAAGACAGGTTCAGGGTTACACCATAAGTAAACTTAGGCAAGCCATTACCAATAAAGTCTCTATCATTCACATCAATTACTTCATCATTATTTATGTTGGCAAATTTAACATCGCCTGGTTTTGCAAGTGGCTGAAGAATAGTTCCATTTGGCCCCCTGTAAGCGTTAATTTCCGCTTGAGACTGGAAGATACCCTGGTTTACATAACCGAAGAATTCGTTGTAAGAATGACCGATTTGCGTACGGGTGATATTGCCCAATGTTTGGAAAGTGGCTTGACTATCATCGATAAAATTAACACCTGGGCTTAATTTGTCGATAGTATTTTTCAAAAATGAGCCATTACCGCTAAGACCGAAATTAATTTCACCAATTTTTTTACGATAACCTACCTCGAATTCAAATCCGGAATTCGACATATCTGCAATATTCGCTGCCGGGCTACCGCTACCAATATAACCTGGAACTGGTGGATTCTGCAGAATACCAACGGTCTTCTTTTTATACCAATCTAAAACCAAGTTGAAGTTATTAAATAGGGTTGCGTCGATACCGATATTTGTTTGACGGGTTTCTTCCCATTTCAAGTCGGGGTTTGCAGAAGCAGCCGGACTATAGCCAATATTTACGATGTTCTCGTTTCCGAAAGTGTAGTTTCTACCACTTCCAACTAAGGGAACGTAAGCAAAATCGCCAATACCATCATTTCCGGTTACCCCATAACTACCGCGAACTTTCAAGAAATTTACGATGTTGTTTTTTGGGAAGAAATCTTCATTTGTTGGCACCCAACCAACTTGTGCTGATGGGAAATATCCGTATTTATTATTTGCACCGAAACGAGATGAGCCATCTCTTCTAATAAGGCCAGAAAATAAATATTTCTCTTTGTAGTTATAGGTTAAGCGGGTAAATAAAGAAAATACTTTGTGATCTGTTCCTTCACTACCATCTGATGTTCTGTTTGCAGCAACAGGTTTAAATCGCATCGAAGCGGAGTAGAAATCCTGAGCCGGCACGTCATAAAATGTAGTGCTTACACTTCGGCTAAATCCATCACTGTAAGATCCCTGACCAACCAATAAACTTAGGTTATGATTGCCAAATGATCTGGTATATGATGCCGTGTTCTCTAAATTATAGGTAATAACGTAATTGATATTTCTCGAAAATTGTGTCCTGTTATTTGATGTTGATGAATTCAAATAATAGATCGGATTAAAACCATCACTACCATAGAATGCCAATTTAGAACCCAACGTAGAGCGGAATCTTAAACCTTTAATTGGTTCTGCTTCTACAAAAGCATTCCCAACAATATTATGATCCCATGAGTAGTTTCCGATTCTTCTTCTGATATCTCCTAATGGATTGGTAATCTCTTGTGCTACACGGGTTGATATTCCGTAAGGATTACCATTCATATCTCTAAAAACTGGCTGCGTACTATATGGAGCTGCCCCTGCAACAGCAGGATCGGTAATTATTGCCGGTGTAATCGGATCTAAGTTTATAGCCGAACTTAATGGTCCGCCAAACTCGCTATTGGTATTGCCTACACCATTGGTAATGGCATGGCTGTATCCTAAATTTTCGCCAAGTGTAAGCCATTTGTACAATTTATGCTGTGAATTGAGTCTGATATTTGCACGGTTGTATTTAGAGATATCTTGAGCCACAATCCCATCAACTTTCAAATACCCCGCAGATAAATAAAACGTCGATTTCTCACTGCCACCGCTGATGGATAATTCATGGTTTTGGCGTGCAGCATTATCATCAAACACATAAGATTGCCAATCTGTACCCTGACCGAGAGCAGCAGGATTAGCATAAGGCAAAGTAAATGTTCCAGAAACGAAGTCGTTTGTATAGGCCTCATTTCTTAGTGTGGCGTATTCCGTTGCGTTTAACAAGTTCAATTTCTTTGCTGCGCTGGCAACACCATAGTAACCGTTGTAGCTAAGTTCGATTTTGCCTTGTTTACCTTTCTTTGTTGTAACGATGATTACACCGGATGCTGCCCTGGCACCATAAATAGCGGCAGAGGCCGCATCTTTTAATACTTCAATCGACTCGATATCGGCCTGGTTTAAATAACCTATTCCTCCGTTATCAACTACAACTCCATCAATAACCCAAAGCGGATCATTTTTGCCGCCAAACGAGGTAAAACCCCTTAGCCTTACTGTAGAAGCGGAGCCAGGTTGGCCTGACTGTGCAGCAATGGTTAAACCAGATGTACGCCCTTGCAAGGCTTGTTCTAAACGGGTAGTTGTAGGTTGGTTTTCTAAATCTGCAGCCCTCACACTAGATATTGCGCCTGTAACAACACTTTTCTTTTGAACACCGTAACCAACCACTACAACATCTGTTAAATCTTGTGCGCTGGTTGCAAGTGATACATTTACGCGGCCACCTGCAGGAATAGTAATGGTTTGGGTTTTCATCCCAACTAAACTGAAGGTAAGTGTTCCGCCAACGGGCGCCTGAATAGAAAAAACACCGCTTGCATCTGTAGATGCTACACGGGTTGAACCATTGAGCTTTACAGTTACACCCGGCAATGGCTGTCCGTCGCTTTGGTCTGTTACTTTTCCTGTAACGGCAATATCCTGCGCAATCAGCGCAAGGGGAAATGCTAAGAAACAGTAAATGAAGAATACGAATGTAAATCTTCCTCTCATAGAAATTAGTTTAATGTTAATATTTGGTTAATTGTTAGCATTGCAACTTCAGCAAATGCATAAACCAAAGCTATGTTGCTTTATAAAGAATGCACAATTTGCTACTACTACACAAACCATACAGAAGCCCCACATAAACTGTAAAAGTATCAGGATAGGCACTACATAACCACTACAACATGAATGTATACCATTGATAATCAGTAATTAAGATTGATCATAAGTTTTACAACAAAAACTTTGATTGATTACTGTTTTGGGTTGGATATTGCAAGTAGAAACTCGTATAAATTCGTTTCGGGCTTAAGTTGTAATTTCTTTCTCAGGCGGTATCTGCCTACCTCTACCGCTTTGATCGTGATGTTCATCAATTGTGCCATTTCTTTTGATGAAAGATTCATTGATAAATACGCACAAAATTTTAAATCATTTTGGCTTAAGTCTGGGTAACGGTTTTTTAATTGGTTGAAAAAAGCGGCGTTTACATGATTAAAATGTATGCCTAGGTGATCCAATTCCTGATCTTTTTTCTCTACATCTTTAATCAGGCGAATCAAGTGCCTAAAACTGGGAGAGCTCTCGCTAATATCATGGTTCTTAATAACTGTTGAGATAACCTCCTTTATCTTTGCCAAAACTTTTCCGCGTTGAACAAGGTGCATGGTCATCGTAGAAAGCTCCTTGTTTTTATAATTTACATCGGCTTCTAGCTTTTCATTTTGCAGCCTAACAATCTCCTTCTCATTTCTATCTAATTCCAACTGGTGTAAATAGCTCATTCTATCTTGTTCCTTTTGGTGCTTGCTTTTTTGCCATTTAACCAGTAAACGTAGGCCTAATAAAACAATTGCCAGGTAAAGCAGTTTCATCCAGAAAGAATTATACCAGGCAGGCAAAATCTCAAAACTATAAGTTAAAACTTCAGACTCATTATCTTCGTTGGTTCTGGCTTTGATTTTAAACGCATAACTTCCCGCGGGTAAATTCGTATAATCCTTTTCACTCTTGTTGTTCCAGAGCGACCAATTATCATCAAAACCAACTAATTGGTAACTAAACTTTAAGTTTTTATCATGCTCAAAAAGGGTGGATGAAAATTCAAAATGAATTGAATTTAAATCATACTTGTAGCTTGGAATTCCAGAAGAATCCTGCTGATAGGTAATGGCTCCGTTTTTCACAAAATAGCCTCCAAAAACCAAGCTATCGGCCTTTCCAAGAAGCCTTACATTCCCAAGAATAACTTTTGGTTTAGTAATGTTTTCAATATATTTTAAGTAATTGATATGGTAGGCGCCCTTATTTGCACCAATAAATATGTTCTTACTGTCGAGTGTGTAAATCGACTCAAAACCGCCTACAACCTTCCCGTCTAACTCGGGCATGTAAAATATACGAAACGGATGAGCCGTTGAAGATTTACCAAAATCTATTACACCAACCTTTTTATTGGTTACAAACCATACGTTGCCGTCATTATCCTCTTTCAGGTATTGTATGGGCAGGTTATTCAATGCATTCCCAAACAATTTTAAGCGTATGAATTTATTCCTGTCCGCATCAAATTCAAAAACACCTTTAACCGTGGCAATAACAACCCTATTTTTAATGCGGTAAACGTAATTGTACAACTTGAAAGGTAATCCATCTTGGTCGGTATACATTTTAGTACTCAAGATCCGTTTATGGTCGGGCGCTAAAACAATTTTATATACACCATGGTAAGGGTGGGAAGCCCAAATGACATCAGAATTATTGTTATCAGCCACAATGAAACGCAAAGTTTCCGTAATTCCCTCTATCTTACCTAAACTGACGAATTTACCATTGATAAAGTTAAGCTTCTGCAACCCAGTGTATGTGCCCGCAACAACATCATTAATAGGATAAACATTTTCCAAGGGCTCAAACATCCATGTGCCAGGCAAATTATATATGGGTTGGGCAACCCTACCCTTTACCGCAGAAGTTCCTTCTTCGTGAGCCATCAATAACTCATTATTAAATTCATTTAATCCCCAAACCTGGCCGCGGGTATTTTTTACTTCCTCAAAATTAGATGTAGAATAACTCAAATCTCCATTGTTTTCTGAGATTTTCGAGGCGTACAATCCATTAGAAGTTCCAATATAAATAGACTGGTCAAATTTCCTGAAGGCATAGCTGGTAATTTGTTTGTTCCTATCGGGAAAAATATTCTTAATAGCACTGTTGATAGCGATGTATGAGATTCCATCGTCAAGCGCTAACCACAAGTTCTTATCGCGATCTAATAAAATGCCACGCACATTATTATTCTGCAAACCTTCCTTATAATTATACTTTTGGATGAGTTTTCCTCCTTTATTCATGATATAAATTCCGCCAGATGTGGTGCCCAAGGCATATTGACTTGCACTGATTTTACTGGAGAAAAATACACGATCATTAAAAAGAACAGGGTCGAATTTGGTTTCAAAAGTGCTTAATCTGCCCTTAGTGATAATAAACAAACCCTTTTTCAGGGTAGAGACTAACAATGAATCTTTTCCAAATGGCATAATTGCCGTTATGGAAGAATGTTTCAAGAGGGTATCTGTACAATAGGGTTTCCATGCGTCATCAGCATAAATCATCAAACCACTACCCCTAACTTGAGCATAGACTGTTCCATTGGCTTGCCCAAGGTGTAACCAGGTGGTATTGGTTTTGTAATACTTGAGCATGCCATTCTTGTAATGGACGATCGCGTTATTCGAACGAAAGAAAACTTCATCGTGAAAGATGGAAATATCCCAGATGTCGGCAAGTTTTCGGAGGCGTTCTGGTAATAAGGGCAACAATGAATGATATTGTAAAATACCATGATCGTT
This sequence comes from Pedobacter sandarakinus, assembly GCF_026240095.1. GTDB lineage: Bacteria > Bacteroidota > Bacteroidia > Sphingobacteriales > Sphingobacteriaceae > Pedobacter > Pedobacter sandarakinus. The sequence continues at coordinate 418,087 of NZ_JAPIVG010000001.1, forward strand.
GGGATAAAAATAACCAAATTCATCTTGCCCGCCTACGTAAATTCTATTTTTAGAATCGATATCCAACGAACGCACTGCAGTAAAGTTTGGTAGGCGGTACAAATTCCAATATCTGCCATTAAAGGTTAACAAACCTTCATTATTCCCGAAGTATAAAATGCCTCCGCGGTCTTGTTTTACATCCCAATTTTGGATCCCACCTTTATAATCTTCGTTATTATAGTTTACAATTTGAGGAATACCCAACAAATCTTGCGCAAGGGCATTTCTACCGACTATAAAAAAGATAAAGGCAAAAAGGAATTTCTTCATTTGGCAAATTGGAGGCTTTATGCAATGATAAAAATATAATTCCAATTCCTAAGCAGCAGATTGGGAAAACCAACACCATATGGCAGCGATTAGGGCTTTGTAAACATATACCGCTTTTTGCTACTTCATTAAATATTTTTCTACCGCTTTTCTCCAAATAGCATATCCCTTTGCGTTCATGTGTAACATATCGCCAACAAAAAGCTCTGGTCGCATCTCGCCGGTTTTAGTAAGCATCGGAGTAAATACATCAACAAATTTTGTATTCGGTTCTTTTGATAAAAAATTTTTGATCAGCGCATTGGCGGCTACTGCTTTTTCTCTAAATGCAGCTCTACTCGGACTAGGTTTTATAGAAATGTAAACCAGCGGAACATCCGGTAATTTTGCTCTAATGGCCCGGTATAACTTTACAGTCCTGTTCAGCACAGAATCGGCAGTAGTTTGCGCATTAGGTATATCGTTCTCGCCCACATACAGCACAATCTGCCGTGGTTTGTATGGAAATACTATATCGTTCAGGTAATAGGTAATATCGTTGGTAACCGCTCCGCCTATACCCCTATTTAAAGCATTATATTTAGCAAAAATCTGAGTAAGATCATCCCATTTACGAATAGAAGAACTACCAACAAATAATACGGGGTTCACCGGAGGTTTAAACATCTGATCGTATTTTTTGATCGTTTGCACGTCATCCCAGAAAGCGTGTTTTTGTTGCGCATTAACGCTTAAAATAATCAGGTTAGCTAGTAATACTATTAAGGATAATTTTTTCATGGTTATTAATCTTTTATTGAAAAGTTTACAATATAGCAATCAGCAATAAAGATTGAAGATAAAAAATGTACAACTTTTAGATCCGTATTTTTAAAGCAGGTTGAAATTAGTATCTTAGGCAGAGCCAAAAACCTATAAATCAAACATTTGTTAGGGGCTAGGCACATCATTGATCTAAATTATACACTTTATGGGAGCGCTTTTAAACGTACTATTGCCTAGCTTAATTGGTGCAATTAGTGCCATCTTGGTTATTTTCATCAACCAGTATTTCGAAACCAGAAATAAACAGCTGGCAAGCAAGAAAAAAGAACTCGAAAAGATATTTGCCCCCTTAGAAATTTTATCCAGGGTAAATAAACAGGAATTTATTCGCTTCCAGGCTATGGGTAAAATTACTGATGACGAACGTAATTTCATTGAGCAAAGTATCTGGTATCCCAATAATATGGAGATCAAAAAAATCTTAATGAGCAACTCACATTTGCTAAGCGAAATGCCCCAGGCATTCTTAGATTTACTAGATCATATTAACCTATGGCTGTTTGTTTACGAGTCTAAATATGTTTCGAAAACGTACAATGGTCCCGTATATGCTGGTCCTGGTGGCAAACCTTACCCAAAAGGTGCCGATGAATATATTTATCAGAAAGCCAGTGAATATAGGGCATTGTTGAGAAAATGATTTTTCTTTGTGCAACGATTGTCCCAAAGATACCATGCAATACTTATTGTTTTGTTATATCAAATAACGATGCCATCTTAAGCCATACTTGCGCCAAAATATGAAACGCCGTTTTAATTTATTTCTGTTAGCAATCTTCAGCACGATGATGCTTCTATCATGTGAAAATTCAATTTCGCTGGCCGATCAGCAATTTTATTTGGTTAAGCCAGAATTGGGTGGTAAGCGTTATGCGGTGATACAATGTCAATTTGCAGCAAACACCGTAGAATTCTTTGCTTTTAAACAAACCAATGGAACAGCTGATTATACCAAGGGGCCATATCTCGTAAAACACGATCAAATTAGCTTCCCAAAAGGAACCTTCGAAATCGTAAAAGTCGATGGTGGTTATCAATTGAAAATGCTCGGCCAAGTTCAACATCAACTTCTTACAGCAGATGGATATAAACTGTATCACGACACTTATAAACAAAGTGCCGAACAGCGCAAATAGCTGTGAACTTAGACTTTACAGAAACTATTATCGGGTTAGTTCGGCACTTATACCACCTGTTATTTACTTAATTTTTATGTAAGTTTTACAGCTATAAAGCCTGATAGAGTTTGCTACAAGCATGGCATAGAATATCCTATTCATTTTATCAAAGTCCGTTACTTGGTTTAGCTTAATTACTCCCCGCTCTTCCGTTTATATCGTCGGTAGCAGTTTTTCTGGTTCTTGCCGATTTAACATTCTGGTTTCCAAAACTGTAACTCATGTTGAAATTAATTCTTCTACTGGAATAATGGTTTACCACATTCATGTTTACATTTTGATAAACTAAGCTACCAGCCCAGTAGTTCGTTAGGAAGATATCATCTATATTTAACCGTAACTTTAATTTTTTATTCCACATACTTTTTTGCACGCCTGCATTAACAGCATATTGATTGATAGTTGTTTGCTCTACACCTGAAATTCGTGGCGTATTTAACCAAAAGTTTATTTCGACGCTGAAATTTTTTGGGAGTGTAAAAGTGCTTGAACTGTACACATTCACAGCTGCCTTAGCAGCCAGATATGGCGCTCCCTCCAAATTGCCATCCTCAAATTTGCTGTAGTAAACACTGGCGTTGTTCTGTAAGTTCCACCATTTTGTTATTTTTATGGGGATGAAGACACCCGCCGAAAAATTTTGGAAACGACCGAGATTTTGCCTCACTACACTTATTACACGGGTGGCATCATTCTGCTGACTTATCTGCGTAATCATATCCCGGGTATTGGCATAAGTTAATGAAAGCGAGGCCTGCTTATAGCTATAGTTCACCTCAAAGTTATCGGTAAATTGCGGCTTTAAATACGGGTTTCCCTGGTCTACCGCCAATGGATCCATATAGAAAACAAAAGGGTTTAACTGCTGGTAATTCGGCCGATCTACACGCCTGCTGTAAGAATATCCCAGATTGTGATTCTCACTAAGCTTCTGGTGCACAAAAATTGTTGGAAAAAGCGACAAATAATTGCGATCTACTTCTTTACTATCAGTAACCGACATGCCGTTAGAATGCGTATGTTCTGCTCGTAAACCCAATTGAACCTGCCACGATTTCCATGTCTTTGATACATTCCCATACGCCGCATTAATATTCTCCTTGTAAACAAAGTAATTCGATTTTCCCAAGTCATTTTGCCATACCAGACCAATTAACTGTTCAGAAAGAAAATCGTTATTGGTTATTACGTAGCTACTTTTTACACCCGTTTCTATTTTCAAGTTTTCTGATACCTGCAATGTTAAATCGCCTTTGGCTGCGTAAACGCTAATCTCGGCATCGGTAGTATTTCTCAAATTAGTTTGCTTGGTTACTTTGCCGGTTGCCTCCAAATAATCAGCAATGAAGTCCTCAGTTTTTTCATTGCCAAATCCGGCATAATCCACATCGAAAGTTAAAAAATTACCCTTTTTGGTAAAGTCATGCTTCAGATTCAAATTTGCCGTTAAATTGCCTACGGGTGATGTAGAATATGCATTCTGAACAATTGAACTTAATGTATTTGATCCATTTTGAACCGCATTGATATTTGTATTGCTGAAATTTGTGAGCTTGGATTTAACGGTGTTGGCATCTACCATTACCCCAAATACCGTTTTCTCATTAGCATAATAGTCTGCACCAAATTTGCCCTGGAAACCGACTCCTTTGTTATTGCGGTCGAAATTTTGGGTAAGATAGCTGGCTGTGCCGTTTGCAATACTCGTTCTGTCCAGAAAAATATTGTTAAAGTTTACCTTTCTGGCTATGGCGCCATTCCCAAAAACATTCCACTTCCCTACACGATGGTTGAGATTAAGGTTCACTCCTCCACGGTATAAATCTGCGGGTGAATTGGGCATAATTCCCTGACCACCATTGAAAGATAGTGAGCCGTTTGTACCGAAAGATTTATTTCTTTTTAGTTTGATGTTAATGATACCTGCATTTCCTGCTGCGTCGTACTTAGATGATGGATTAGTAATAATTTCTATTGTAGAAATTTGTTCAGCACTCATGTTGCTTAATAAGGTTGTAACGTCGGCTCCTGATAAAAAATTTGTTTTGCCATCAATCATAATCAACACACCGGGTTTGTTATTGAGCTTAATCTGATCGCTTTGTCTATCAATTTGAACGCCAGGTGCCTTTTCCAAAACTTCCAAAGCCGTTCCGCCGGTTGCTGTGATGCTATTTTCAACATTCAAAACCGTTTTGTCTACTTGATGCTCAATAAAAGGTTTAGTAGCAGAAACACTCACCTCATTTAATTGCTTGGCCAATGGCTGTATCGTTATGGTGGGTAGAGTGACATCTGCGTCTAAAACAAATTTCTCAGTTTGCTTTGTTTGGAAACCCACCAAAGACACAATAATAAAATACGATCCACTGTTCACCTGCGTAAATTTAAAATGGCCTTCGATGTCTGATGAAATGGTTTTCACTTGTGATGTATCCGCCAACCTGAATAACTTTACCACAGCATATGGCGCAGGTATGCGCTTTTCATCGTTAATTTTTCCTTCAATACGATTTGATTTTTGGGCAAAGGAGATCCCACACGTCATTAGACATGCAATGAGCACATACAATTTCTTCATGATTATTTTGTCTGCCTTCTGGCGATTAATTGATAAGCTTATATTTTAGTTAAACCCAATTCTTCCTCAATCTCTTTGATTCTATTAGATACAGAATCTTGTTCGACACTATCGGTGGCTGAATTTTCCTGTAGAAATTTCAAGTGAGACAGTTCTTCCCTCAATGTTTTATTTTTAATGGCATCTGCTTTCATTTGTGCTTCACACTTTAAGCCTTCCGCTGTCATGATCCAAAGGCTTGCGTCATCATTATCATTTTCGAGTTTGCCGCAATCCCAGGTCCCATAATAATTGTTGAGGTACCTATAAACGTCTTCTTTCAAAATCAATTTCGTGCCAACAGGTACTTCTATGTTCAACCAAACTTCCTGGTTTCTCCAGATGGTTCCCTTTCGCAATTGAAATCGCGGGTTCAATACAATTGATGCATCTTTTACAACGTATCTGTAATCGATATTCTGCGCATTTTGTAAAGCACTCTGGAAAGTTTTTCCTTGTGATTCGTACTTTTGGATCAAACGTGTAGTTCCTGTCTGGCTCTTTTCAATATTAATCCGGATCTTACTAGGGAAGATGAAAGGCCCATCCTCGAAGTCATCAGTTACAATCTGCCTACGTTGGCTACCGTCGATTTGGTAAATTAAACTGTCTTCTTTACTGAAATATTTACTTTTATCAATCTCGATTACATAAGTTTTAAATGATTTCAAATCGGTGGTTTGTGTAAGTTCGGCATGCTGCTTAAACTCCGAGGAAATTTTTGCTGCATAATATCCGGTTGCGGCAACACCAGCCAACCATATAATTAGTAACGCAAAAGACAACGTTTTATTAATGGCTTGTTTATTAAAAGCTACCCTGATAGAAAAAAGTACTAAAGCCAAAATAGGCACGAAACATACAACAAACGCACTGAAAACTATCACGCCCCTGTTTCCGTAATTGATAATAGAAAAAGGAAAATATTCATAGATACTCGAATCCCAGAAACCCTGAAAGGCCGCAAAACCAATAATAAGCGAGAGTAGGAAAAATACACCGAAGAGGATGATAAATCCTGCAATAACTTTAAAAATTACTTTTCCTGTGCCCGAGATAAATTTTGCTAGCCACTCAAAAAATTCACCGATAAAAAGGCCTAATCGGCCGAAAATTGGTTGAGCATGTCTGTTCACTTCGCTCAAGCCTGCCTTCATTGCTTGCAACTCCTCATCTAAATTTCGTTGGAAGCCCTGTAGGTTTGCAGGTTCACCTTTCATTTCCATACGCTCTAGTCTGGATGTGGCCTTAGGCATAATCACCCACAAAATCCCATAAACCAATATTCCGGCACCGCCTAAAAATGTAATAAGAAAAAAGGCTAACCGTATCCATCTGGCTTCGGTGTTAAGATAATGTGCTATTCCCGCACAAACGCCGGCAACAACGCGGCTGTCCATATCGCGGTATAATTTTTTGTCGATAAACTGATGCTGATCGTTACTTTGTGTAAAAGATTCTTCCTCGTTTACCTCAGCCGAATCAAAATCTTGTACACGCCCCATTTGTGTAATTACCAGTTGCACATTGGCAGCATCTATTACTTGCTTTTTCTGCGCCTCGAGTTGTTCACTTAATAACTCTGCAATACGGTTTTCAATGTCCGTTACAATCTCGAAGTCGTCGGCATGGTTAGCGAAGTACTGCTTCACTTCATTTAAATAAGCTTTCAAAAGTTCGTAGGCACTTTCCTCGATATGAATAATCGTATTGCCAATATTGATGATGATGGTCTTTTCCATTTCAGTTTCTAAAAATTATGAGTTGGCTCCTTTTTGAGATACACCTACAGCATAAGCCAATTCTTGCCAGGTTTGATCCAATTGTGATAAAATATCTTTACCTATTGCTGTTAAAGTATAGTATTTGCGTGGAGGTCCTGAGGTAGATTCTACCCAGTTATAGCTTAATAAACCATTGTTCTTAAGCCGAGTTAACAAGGGGTATAATGTGCCCTCTACCACCAATAACTTCGCCGATCTCAATTCAGCGATGATATCAGAGGCATAGATTTCTCCTCGTGATATGATGGATAAAACACAGTACTCCAGAATTCCCTTCCGCATTTGCGTTTGCGTATTTTCTGCTATCATAATACAAAGATATATGTTTTATAATGTACTATGCAATACATAGTACTAAATATTTAAAATAATAATTTATATTATATTGATAATCAATATCTTATTTTTTGTTCGTATCAGAAATTTCAGCATTATAAATTTAAACTGACAAAAGATCAGCTAAAAATTTGCAATAAATGCGAAGGAATTTAAAAAACGATAAATACTATAGATTACATATATTTTTATAGTTTTGTAATCATCTTAACTTATTTTCATGAAAAAGTCTATTGCTAGTATTGTTGCAGAAGCAAACGAAACCGGCGAAGGAACGCTAAAAAGAACACTCGGTCCCATTAACCTGATCTTGATTGGCGTTGGTTTAACACTTGGAGCAGGATTATTTTCGATTACGGGCCTTGCTGCTGCCAACCATTCTGGTCCGGCGGTTACACTTTCATTTGTTATTGCTGCCATAGGCTGTGGCTTTGCCGCTCTTTGCTATGCGGAGTTTGCTTCAATGATACCTGTGGCCGGTAGTGCTTATACTTATTCTTATGCCACGATGGGCGAGCTTTTTGCATGGATTATCGGTTGGGATTTGGTACTCGAATATTCAGTAGGCTGTGCAACAGTGGCCATTAGCTGGTCGCAGTATTTAACTAAATTTCTGTCTAGTCTAGGCATCTATTTACCACCTCAACTAACACTATCACCATTTGAAACTGCTAAACTTGCAAACGGCGAAACCGTAAATGGAATAATCAATATTCCCGCTGCTTTAGTTGTGGTATTAATGACTGCAGTCTTAATCCGTGGTACAAAGGGATCAGCCATTGTTAACGGCGTGATTGTTTTTTTGAAGGTTGGCGTTGTACTCGTATTTATTGCCTTAGGGTGGCAATATATCGATCCATCCAATTATCATCCATACATCCCTGAAAATACGGGCACCTTTGGCCAGTTTGGCTGGAGCGGTGTGTTAAGGGGTGCCGGCTTGGTATTTTTTGTTTTTATTGGCTTTGATGCTGTGGCAGCTTCTGCACAAGAAACTAAAAATCCTGCCAGGGATTTGCCAATCGGAATTATCGGCTCTTTATTGGTTTGTACCGTCTTGTTTGGTTTATTCGGACATGTAATGACGGGCTTAGCGAATTACAAAGACTTTGCAAATAGCGGTGCACCTGTGGCTATCGCCATCGAAAAAACACCTTACGGATGGCTCAGTCAAGCCATTATTCTTGCGATCTTAATTGGCTACACTTCGGTAATATTAATAGATTTAATGGCACAGTCTCGAATGTTTTACTCCATAAGTAAGGATGGATTGCTACCAACAATGTTTTCTGATGTACATGCTAAATTCCAGACCCCATGGAAATCAAACATCATCTTGTGCGTGTTCATTGGTCTTTTTGCAGCGTTTGTTCCGATGAATGTGGTGGGCGAAATGACCAGCATAGGCACTTTACTTGCCTTCCTAATGGTTTGTGTAGGCATTCTTATCTTAAGGAAGACTAACCCAAATGCCAAAAGACCCTTTAAAGTTCCTTTTGTTCCATTGGTGCCCATACTTGGGATCTTTACCTGTATTGCTATGATGGTTTTCTTACCCTGGGAAACTTGGTTAAGGCTTATTGTATGGTTAGCAATTGGCTTAGCGATTTATTTCTGGTATGGAAAAAAACACAGTAGATTGAGAAACGGTAAATTGTAATTGGTTAAAAATAAATAGTTAAGAGCAAAAAATGTTAAGCCATAATCCGAGATTTACGTAGTTATACCCAAATTACCACGCAGGTTGAGAATAAATGTTTAAGTTATCCACAAACTAGCGCTTACGAATGTTTTTGGCTTGTGATTTGTTTTCAGTTTAATACCCTATAAAAACTTTTTTTATGCTTATTAAATTAGACACATCGATATTTAGACTTGCGAGAGCAAAGGCAGAAACTAAACCAACAATTGCTAAACCTTTAACAAGAGCACAATGGATTAATGCAGATAGAATTGTAATTGCCATGATGTTCCTTGCGACTATAATAGGCGCAATTTTATTTTAGATTTAAATGTTCTATCAAAAGTCTTCTTCGATCAATGCTTTATTGATCATTACTGCAGCCATGGTACCAGCTGATACAGCTACAGATACCGTACGCATCAGCGTGGTGCAATCTCCTGCCGCATAAACGCCAGCAACATTGGTTTGCTGAAGCTCATTTACTTTTATTGTTTTCAAATCGGTATACTCAACTGCTAGCTGCTGACTGAAATCCAAGTGTTGCTTCACATCGCATCTGGCATAAACAGCTTTTAGGTTTATAAATGCACCATTTTTAAACATGACACCACTTAAGACACCATTTTCGTGAATAAACTCAGAAACTTCTTCTTCGATGATGTCTATAGACTTCGACCGTAACTTGTTAGTTTGCTCAACGCTTAGCTGAGATTTTCCATTTGTCAGCACTGATAATTCCTTATTCCAGTGATTTAAATTCTTAGCCATCTCAAAAGCATGGTCTCCATTCATCAATAAACCGATTTTTTCGCCACTTACCTCATACCCGTGGCAGTATGGACAATGGATTACAGATATTCCCCAACAAGATTCAAAGCCCATGATGTCAGGAAAAACATCTTTTAAACCAGTTGCAAGTAAGATTTTTCTTGAAGTATACACATGCTGAGCGGTAATAACTTCGAAGCCTAGATCTATCTTTTCTATAATCAAAACTCGTTCGTTACTGAGGCTAATTGTTGGATAATTGAGCACTTCAGATTTAGCAATAGTAGATATTTCACTTGGTTTTTGGCCATCGTGTGTTAAAAAATTATGCGAATATGGCGTTTGCCGATTGCAGGGTTTACCTTCATCTAAAATTAATGTTTTGCGTTTGGCCCTACCTAATGCTAATGCACCCGAAAGCCCGGCATAACTTCCTCCGATGATAATTACTTCAAATTGTTGATGATCCATTATTAACAAAGATGCAAAAGTAAAATTACAAATGCAACAATGTTGCCTTAAAGATTAGGTATTTATTTTAGGTATACAATTGCTTTGATAAACCTGCCAAAATAAAAACTTACTGCTATTATCTTGTATTTGCAGTGATCAAAATAGACTTCTGTATCAACCAAAGTTTTCGTTTCCACATTACTAAGTATCCGAAAGAACTGGTACATCAACTTCAAAAATACCTGCTTCCACCAAATAGATCCATGTTTTAAAGTGAAATCGACCATGAGCCATACCCCTTGGTTTATCAGCAGCAGATTAAGCTTTTTAAAAACCATCTCGGCAGTTTGAGTTGAGAAATTATCAAATAAAAAAGGAGTTAAAATGGCATCAAAACGGCAATTGCTTTCAAAGTTTTCAATGCTGTCGCGATAAAAAGTAACTTCATTATCATGGGTATTTCTTTTCATCGAAAGCAATATCATCTTGGCTGATACTTCAACATAAGTGATATTTAAACCTGATGGATGAATCTTTGCAATTTCTTCTAATATCCAACCCGTACCACCACCTACAATGAGTATATTTCCCCTCGTCGGAAGGTATTTCAGTTGATGGATCTGGGCATTTACCTGGGCACGACCAAATACCATCCTGCTTAGGAAGTCGTAACTGTTAGCTATTTTATCATAGTTATTATTCACATTTAATACCCGTTTTAACTTATGCAATAATCCGGAGAGGTATTATATCTAGTTTAGGCTTACCTAACAAACTGCATCCCTAAAATTCCACACAAGGCTTTAAATAAAATTAACCCATCTATTACCATTAAATAATACAAGATGTTTTTCCGTTTGTGCATGGTGTACGCAACGTAGATCGTTAGGAGAAACGGAAGTACATTGCACAAAACCTGTGGCCAGGCAAAGTCCTTATAATCAGCAAAAATCCCAAGAGAAAGTAATCCAACTATTAATAATGGAATAAGAATGTTGAATATTGTTTTGCGTAATCCATAACGAACAACGAAAGTCCTCAAATGCTTATTCGCATCTGTTGGATAATCTTTGATATCGAAAATGATAGCATTAACCGTACAAAACATCCAATTTTTAATAAAAAGCCAGGTCCACATTACCGAATCGTGGTAGCCAATTCCTGTTTCTATTTTCAGCATAATTAACGGTAAAACATTAGCGCAACACGCCCATACAAAACCAATAACAAAGGCCTTTAACCAACCTGTATTCCGAAGGTTAAAACTTAAAAAAGATTTTGGTAATAACCCGTAATACAGCACGCCGGCTATTATGATTATTGCGATTGCAGACCAGTAACTTATTGGAAGTTTTAAAAAATTGACGAAGTTTTGAAAAAGCAAGTTCAAAGACAAGATAAGGCATAGAACGAAAAGAATTCCCTGGCTCCAGTTAATAAACATTCTGTGCTTAAAGTACCATTGATTACGTGGGTTAGTAACAGTTGGGTTTGTGGAAACGTTGTGGTATGCGTGTGTGTAATAAATGGTTGGCGCTAAAAAAAGAAGCAGATAGTAATTAATAGAATTGAATGGAAGCCGAAGTTGCAATGTAGCTTCGATGGTTAAGGCTACAGCGAGAATGCCTACAAAGTAGTTTCCAAAAAAAACAAAGCGTATTAATTTATTAACCATTCTAAAATATAACTATTTGCAATTTCGAATTAAATATCCAAAAAAGACAGCATAATTAATTTGAAACAACTAAACCCGCTAAACGTTAGATATAAAACGATGGAAATGGAAAATCTTATAAGCATAGTTGAGGAAAATAGTGGTAATAGTATGTCTGTTGTGGGCGATACCTATAAAATTATCATTTCTGGAGAGCAAACCAACGGAGAATACGCCGTTATAGATATGTTGGTACCATCTTTTAGTGGTCCGGGGCCACATGCACATCCAAACATACAGGAGGCATTTTACATTTTAGATGGAGAAATCGAATTTACAACTGAGCAGGGCAAGCAAACTGCAAAAAAAGGAACTTTTGTAAATATTCCAAAGGGAGGAATCGTTCATCAGTTTAAAAACCTTAAGAAAAATCTGGCCCATATGCTTTGTATTGTTACACCTGCCGGCATGGAAAAAATGTTTGAATAGATAGGAACGCCAGTTGAAGCGAATACTTTTTTACCTGCACCGGAAATGAACCAGGACACGATGGCAAAGTTCGAAAAAATAGCAACGAAGTATGGTCAAAGGTTATACCCTACAGACTATTTCAAAAAATAAAAAAGCCTTTCAGATTTCTGAAAGGCTTCATGGTGGGAAATGAGGGGTTCGAACCCCCGACCCCCTCGGTGTAAACGAGGTGCTCTGAACCAGCTGAGCTAATTTCCCCTATTGGGTGTTTGTAAAAACCTTCCTAATCCAAGAAAGTTATGTGGGAAATGAGGGGTTCGAACCCCCGACCCCCTCGGTGTAAACGAGGTGCTCTGAACCAGCTGAGCTAATTTCCCTTTCCTTTTGGGAATGCAAATATAGCGCTATAATATTGTTTCGCAAATCTTTTTTATTTTTTTTCAACCTAGCAAGGTTTCTAAAATTTTATGCGATTGTACTTCTCCAAATGAGGCTGTATGTAAGGTATAGAAAACCAATATTTTATCAAGAAGAAATCGCCTTTTGCGATTGCTCATTTTGATTTCATAAATTTTTTCAAGCGAGGTTTCAAATAGCGAGATGAAACTTAACGCATCTTCACCTTCCAGGTAATGAGCATGTACAGGAACCCTCGAAACGAAAGCACCCTCATGTAAGTCGAAATAATTTTGATCGCCTCTACGCCTTCCGTTGGGCGAAAAACCTAAAAATCTGCTCAACTTTAAGAGAAAAGAAAGATGGAAGTTTGGATCTACATCCTCATTTTCATCAAACCAAGCGATTGCACTGAAAATATAATCGAACAGACTCTCATCGGCAGATTGCTGTCTGATGCTTTTATAAAGCACTTCGTTTAAAAAAATAACAATGCTGGTTTTAAGTACATTGTAAGGAATGCTTTTAAACACCGGTGTTTGCCTAATTTCTGAAACGCGTTGGATGGTGGTATTGGTCTTGTGATAAACCACCATATCTAACAAATGAAGTGATTGTAACATGTTCATTTTAACCTTTGCCTTAGGCTTTTTGACACCATTAATAAGGTAAGATTGCATCCCGAATTTATCGGTAAGCACTTGTACCACCACACTGCTCTCGCTGTAATTCGTTGTTTTTAAAACAATTCCCCTGACTTTGTGCAACATGCGACGAAAACAATTTTTCCAAAAGTATGTTATTTGTGCAAATTTAATTGCGCAAAAAGTAAATCAGATTTGTAAATAAGATTAGTTTTGCCCTTAACATATCATTTAAACTAGACTACACATGTGGGTAAAGCTATCGAGATTTATTCTTCAGAATCGTATCGCAATCATTTTATTCTTTATACTAGGCACCATATTTATGGCCTACCAAGCCAAAAATGTTAAGCTCTCTTATACAGGGAGCAAAATTCTGCCCGTTACTGATAGCGCCTTTGTTAGATATAATAACTTCAAAAAAACCTTTGGTGAAGATGGAAGTGTTATGGTTGTCGGGATACAATCGCCAAACATTTTTAAAAAAGACATTTATAATCAATGGGTTCAGTTATCAAACGAAATCCAACAACTTAAAGGCATTAAACAGGTTTTATCATCTGGAAGAATTTTCCAACTTGAGAAAGATACTGTTGATCAGAAATTTACATTAAAATCAATTCCTAATGGCTTGGTGAAATCTGATCCAGAGATGGATTCGATAAAGAACACCTTATTTAACACGCCATTTTTTGAAGGTTTGGTGTACAATAAACAGAACGCCACGCTGATGGCCATTACTTTTGACACCAAAATATTAAATACCGCAGAACGGAATCCCATCCTCAAACAGATCGAAGAAAAAGCAAGAGCCTTTGGTGAGAAAACCAAAATCCAGGTTCATATATCTGGGTTGCCATATATCCGTACGGCTGTTAGCAAGTTGGTTAGTAATGAATTTGTGCTTTTCCTGGGCCTTTCTATCTTAGTTTCGGCAGTAATTCTATTGTTCTTTTTTAGGAAATTTTATGCCGTATTCTTCCCTATTCTGGTTGTTGTTATGGGCGTAATCTGGAGTATCGGCACCTTAGTTTTATTTGGCTTCGAATTAACCATTCTTACTGGCTTAATACCGCCCCTTATTGTTATAATTGGTATTCCTAATAGCATTTTGCTTTTAAACAAGTACCAAAACGAGCTTAGGAAAGATGGCGATAAACAGAGGGCACTAAGTTTAACTATAGAGCGTATCGCAGTTACAACCCTAATAGCAAATATTACAGCAGCAATAGGATTTGGCGTGCTGTATTTCACCGGGAGCGAGTTGTTAATGCAATTTGGCAGTGTAGCGTCAATTAACGTAATGATTACCTGGTTAATGTGTTTATGTCTGATTCCAATCATCTTTAGTTATTTGCCGGCACCAAAACTTAAAGCCCAAACGCATATCGAAGAAGGTTTTTTACATAAACTTTTGGTAAAAACTGATAACCTGGTGCAAGGCAAAAGCAGTGTAATTTATATTGCAACCGTAATTATTTCAATTATTGCTTTTATTGGCGTAATGAAAATAAATGTGAACGGATATGTTGTAGATGATTTGCCAAAAAGTTCGACCATTTTGACAGACTTGAAATTTTTTGAGAAAAACTTTGAAGGGATTTTGCCTTTGGAAGTAAGTGTTGATACTAAAAAGAAGAATGGTGTATTTAACCTAACGAATCTAAAACGAATGGAAAAGATGGAAAAAATGATTTCCTCATATCCAGAATTTTCTAGATCGATTTCCGTAAATATGGGATTGAAATACGCTACACAGGCTTTCTACAACAATGATTCTACCTTCTTCCGTTTGCCAGATAACATGGAAAAGAATTTTATTTTAGCTTACATTGCTAGTGGAGGAAAAGGTAATGCTAGTTTACTAACCAATTTTGTGAGTAAGGGGAATCAGAGTACACGGATTAGTTTTCAAATGGCTGATGTTGGATCTAAACGCCTAGATGCTATTATGGCTGAATTAAAACCCAGAATCGATAGCATTTTACCCCCAGAGAAATTTGATGTTGAGCTAACCGGAAGCAGTGTTATCTTTTCTAAAGGCACAGACTATATGCTGAAACATCTGTTCGAGAGTATTGGCTTAGCCATTGTACTCATTTCCCTTTTGCGTTTGGCACAATTTAAAAGTTTAGGCATTATGTTTATTTCCCTATTACCGAATATTGTTCCGCTAATTATTACTGCTGGAATTATGGGATATTTTGGTATTTCGCTTAAACCATCTACCATTTTAATTTTTACAATTGCATTTGGTTTAGCATCAGATCAAACCATTTATTTCCTTACCCGTTACCAGCAAGAGCTGAATCTAACCAATTTCTCGGTACCAAAAGTAATTACCGATACCATAACCGAAACTGGCGTAAGCATGACTCATATTGCTTTAATTTTATTCTTTGGATTTGGAATATTTACTGCTAGTACTTTTGGTGGCACTGTAGTATTGGGCTTATTGCTATCGATAACTTTATTTGTGGCACTAATCTTCAATCTAACGCTATTGCCAGCATTGGTTTTGTGGTTAGATAAGAAGAAAGTAAGAACATTTGTTTCTGATGAGGAGACAGCCAAACACCTTGGCGAATTTGACCACTAGTTAAAGTAGCAAGTTGAAAACAAATTGGTTGCCATAGGACCTTAACTTAAGAAAAAGGAATGAAAAACCGCGTTCTAAGTATTTACAGGACTTTATAAACCTGATGGTAGCGAGCACGAGCGAAATTTTTTCTATGGAGCGAGTAAAGCGCACAGCAGGACTAACATTAAAATGGAAATAAGGCTTTGCTTTCCTATTATTTAAACAATGTTTAAACTACCTCTTGCACTTTGACGAAATTGATCGAGGATGAAGAAATAAAAAGTTACTCTGTTATTGGCTTTTCTTCTGGCTCGTCTACAGGAACTTCTACCGTTGGATCGGTAATAATTTCTGCGTTTCCATCGCCATCTTTAGCTGCAAAAACTATAGGATATAACATCCAAAGGGCGCCAACCATTACGAATATTCCTGCTAAAATTTGCATATACCTAGACCAACTTGCTTCATATGCATCTAAAATAAGGTAAGAAACATAAGATAACACGCCCAGAATAAGCAACAGAACGGCTTTTTGTAGTTTAAGAAGCTTGATCATGATGAGTTTTTTTTAGTTTGATGATATGAACTAGAACAAATGTGAGTCCAATAAGTTCGAGTAGGCCACAGAAATAAAAAGCATACAATACAAAATCGCGATTGGAGGGGCCAGTGAGGGCTAAGATAGGCAGCGCAATGATGGCCAAAACCATAAACATTAGCCCGATATTAAATAATTTCACCTTAAAGTATTTACATCAAAACTACCAAATTTGAGCGAAAAAACTTAACTTTGCAACCTTAATTTTTTGAGGTACTTAATTGATGTATAGCGAATTTAAACAATTAGAGCTTGCCAAAATAGGGCAGGAAATACTGGAGTTCTGGAAAAAAGAAAACATCTTTGAAAAGAGCATTTCTTCTCGTCCGAAATCCAATCCATTTACTTTTTACGAAGGGCCACCGTCTGCCAATGGCATGCCTGGTATTCACCACGTAATGGCTCGTGCTATTAAAGATATTTTCTGCCGATATAAAACTCTAAAAGGATACCAGGTAAAACGTAAAGGTGGCTGGGACACTCATGGTTTACCAATAGAACTTGCCGTTGAAAAAAAACTCGGCATTACCAAAGAAGACATTGGCAAAAAGATTAGTGTTGATGAATACAATGAAGCTTGCCGAACTGAAGTAATGCGCTATACCGATGTCTGGAACGATCTAACCGAAAAAATGGGATATTGGGTAGATTTAGAAAAGCCTTACATTACCTACGAAAACGAATACATAGAAACACTCTGGTGGATTTTAAAACAACTCTACGATAAGGGATTTTTATATAAAGGCTATACCGTGCAGCCCTATTCACCTGCTGCAGGTACAGGATTAAGCTCGCACGAGCTAAACCAGCCCGGCACATATAAAGATGTAAGTGATACAACCATTGTTGCACAGTTCAAAGCCATTACAGCAACTTTACCTGTACAGTTGCAGGCATTTGGAACGGTACACTTTTTAGCCTGGACAACCACACCATGGACTTTACCCAGCAATACTGCTTTAACTGTTGGTTCGAAAATAGACTATGTTTTAGTTAAATCTTTTAACCAATATACGTTTGAACCGATACAGGTAATTTTAGCGAAAGCATTAGTTGGCAAACAGTTTGGCGGCAAGTATTTTGCTACAGAGGCGGATGAGGACTTTGCAAATTTTAAAGCCGAAGACAAAAAAATTCCTTACCGCATTTTAGCCGCTTTTACTGGGGCTGATGTTGTTGATACCAAATACGAGCAATTATTACCGTTGGCGCTTCCTTACCAAAACGCAGCAGATGCTTTTAGGGTTATTGCCGGCGATTTCGTAACCACAGAAGATGGTACCGGTATTGTACACACCTCTCCTACTTTCGGTGCTGATGATGCCAGGGTGGCTAAATTGGCTACGCCAGAAGTGCCACCAATGTTAATTTTAGACGATAAGGGAAACCCTGTTCCACTGGTAGATTTACAAGGCAAATTTGTAGCGGCTTTAGGCGCAAAATATGGCGGTAAATACGTTAAAAACGAATATTATAAAGACGGTGAAGCGCCAGAAAAATCGGTAGATGTAGAACTTGCCATCCAATTGAAAGAAGAAAACAAGGCTTTCAAGGTGGAAAAATATGTGCATACTTACCCACACTGCTGGAGGACTGATAAACCTGTGTTATATTATCCTTTAGATAGCTGGTTTATTAAAACTACAGCTGTAAAGGACAAAATGGCCCAGTTGAATAAAACCATTAACTGGAAACCAGAATCGACAGGTACGGGAAGGTTTGGTAACTGGTTAGAGAACCTGGTTGACTGGAATCTTTCTCGTTCTCGCTATTGGGGAACGCCCTTGCCAATCTGGAGAACTGCAGATGGAGTAGAGGAAAAATGTATCGGCTCTATTGCAGAATTGAATGCCGAAATTGCCAAATCTGTTGCCGCAGGCTTTATGCCGTCGGGTTTTGAGTTGAAGGATATGCACCGTCCTTATGTAGATGATGTGATTTTAACATCTTCAAATGGGGAGAAAATGACCCGGGAAACCGACCTTATTGATGTTTGGTTTGATAGTGGTGCAATGCCATATGCACAGTGGCACTTCCCCTTCGAAAATAAAGACGAGTTTGCAAATGCCTACCCGGCAGATTTTATTGCAGAAGGTGTAGACCAAACACGTGGCTGGTTTTTTACGCTGCATGCTATTGCTGTTATGCTTAGCGAGGCTAGCAATGAAATAAAAGAAGTAAATGCTAAAACCGGAAATCAGGGCGTAGCTTTTAAAAATGTAGTTTCTAATGGCTTGGTGTTAGATAAGAATGGCAACAAAATGTCTAAACGTTTAGGCAATGCAGTAGATCCATTTAGCACCATCGAAACCTACAGTGCTGATGCTACCCGTTGGTATATGATTAGCAATGCATCGCCATGGGATAACCTTAAATTTAGCCTCGAAGGCTTAGACGAGGTGCGCCGTAAGTTCTTCGGCACTCTTTACAACACCTACGCATTTTTTGCGTTGTATGCCAACATCGATAAATTTGAAATAGACAAAAACAACTTAAGCAAAGTTGCCGACAGAACGGAGCTTGATCGCTGGATTTTATCTTTATTGCAAAACTTAATTAGCGAAGTTGATGAGGCATACAATACCTACGAGCCAACAAAAGCAACGCGGGCAGTTCAAACATTTGTTGATGAACATTTAAGCAACTGGTATATCAGGTTAAGTCGCCGACGCTTCTGGAAAGGTGAAATGACCGAAGATAAGCGTGCGGCATATGAAACATTGTATACGTGCCTGGAAACATTAGCACAACTGATGAGTCCTGTTGCACCTTTCTTTGCCGATTGGTTATATAAAAATTTAACTGTTACTGATAAAAATGCAGCACAATCTGTGCACCTCACATTATGGACGGATGCGGATAGGAGCTTAATTGATACAGACTTGAATGAGCGTATGGTGTATGCCCAAGATATCTCCTCTATGGTTTTATCATTACGCAAAAAGTCGAGTATTAATGTTCGCCAGCCCCTCCAAAAGATTTTAATTCCATCTTTGAATGGTGATTTTGAGCAGAAAATAAGCAAAGTAGCCGATTATATTCTTTCTGAAACGAACGTGAAGCATATCGAATTCATTACTGATACGCATGGCATAGTCAAGAAAAAACTAAAGCCAAACTTTAAATCTTTAGGGAAAAAAGTGGGCAAAGATATGAGTATTGTTAAGCAGGCTTTGGAAAACATGACCCAAGACGATATTTACCGTTTAGAAACCGATGGCTATGTAAATGTGTTTGGAACAGATAACCTGCAGCACGCCATAGATTTAAATGATGATGTAGAGGTTTTCGCAGAAGATATTCCGGGTTGGCAGGTAACCAATTTAGGAAGTTTAACAGTTGCCTTAGATGTAACCATCTCTGAAGATCTGAAACAGGAAGGTATCTCAAGAGAATTGGTAAACAGAATTCAGAATTTAAGGAAAGAGCTCAACTTCGAGGTAACAGACCGGATTAAAGTCGCTTTACAAAATGATAACCTTGTTGCTACCGCAGTTAACAAAAACAAGGCATACATTTGTGCGGAAATTTTGGCCGATGAACTGGAATTAAACGATACGGTATTAAATGCAAACAAAATTAGCATCGATGATGTTGAATTAAGCATTTCAGTAACTAAAATATAAATCCATATATTAGAAAACTAAATTAAAAACATGGAAAACAGTAACAAAACACGCTACTCAGACAGTGAACTTCAGGAATTTAAAGAGTTAATTCAAGATAAATTACGCATGGCGAAAGAAGAACTTAATGCTTTAACATCATCATTAAGTAACCCTAATGCCAATGGTACAGAAGATACATCTGGTGCTTACAAAACTTTAGAAGATGGTTCTGCAACCATGGAGAAAGAACAAATTAATCAGCTTGCTGCCCGCCAGAAGAAATTCATTGATAATTTAGAAAATGCTTTAGTGCGTATCGAAAACAAAACTTACGGCATCTGCCGCGAAACAGGCAAACTGATCCAAAAGGAGCGTTTAAGAGCAGTACCGCATGCTACTTTAAGTATGGAAGCTAAATTAAAACAGAGTTAATGAAAGGCTATACAAAACCTTTGATTGTTATCTTTTTAGTTTTACTTGCTGATCAGGTATTAAAAACGTGGATTAAAACCCACATGTATCTTGGCCAGGAGTTCAACATTATCGGCAAATGGTTTATCATCCATTTTACCGAAAATAATGGCATGGCCTTCGGGATGGAGTTTGGCGGAGAGTTTGGAAAGTTGGCTTTATCATTATTCAGAATAGTAGCCGTTGCTGGAATAGGTTATGGTTTGCACTATTTAATTAAACATAAATATCACCGCGGACTAATTTTGAACGTTGCGCTAATTTTTGCCGGAGCACTTGGAAACATCATCGATTCGGTATTTTATGGTAAAATATATGGTTACGAAAATTGGTTCCATGGCAGGGTAGTAGACATGCTTTACTTTCCAATTGCTCAGGGACACTTTCCGAGTTGGATCCCGATATGGGGAGGAGATGAATTTTTATTTTTCAGACCAGTGTTTAACCTTGCCGATGCCGCCATCTCTGTTGGCGTAATCCTTATCCTCATCTTCCAGAAAAACTACTTTAAAGAAGATGTTAAGGATGATGTTAGTATCAATAGCGAGATTGTAGAAGATTAATAGAGAATTGAAGTGATTCAGCTTGACACTTATAAATCCCATTTCCTAATCGAAATGGGATTTTTTTATTAAGTCATTGGTGGGCGGCGAAGCATCGTTACAAAGGCAAAAATCAATTCCTTGCATATTAAAGTTCCACTGTACCCTATCATAACCATTTTATTTATTAAGTTGTTGTAAAGCAAGCCCGCTACTAAAATTAAAGTTTCTTCCCGCTATCCTTACTGCCAATGAGGCCTGTGCTTTATTCATCTTTCAATTAAAATGATAAGAAAGTATTAACCCGCATTGGCATTCATACTATCGGGTTTAGTAACTTTGATTACTGCAATAAACCAAAATTGTATGGCCGCAAAGTGAAATGTTCTAACTACAGCATACTTAAAAATCGGTAGTGAAAAGCAGCGGAAAGCTTATGAAGTTTTAACTGAAAACAATATTCATGCTTTCATATTAAGAATGTTTTATACCCAGCGATGGTAAGTTAGTGCTAAACAAAAAAACCCCAACGTGATGTTGGGGCTTTGATTTATTCCTATCGATCTTAGACGCCTAATAGTAACCTGGCCGGATCTTCTAACAATTGTTTTACGCGGACTAAGAAACCAACTGATTCACGCCCATCGATAATTCTATGGTCATAAGATAAGGCAACATACATCATCGGGCGAATAACCACCTCCCCTTTCTCAGCAATTGGACGCTCTACAATGTTATGCATACCCAAAATGGCCGATTGTGGGGCATTTATAATTGGAGTTGACATCATAGAACCAAATACACCACCATTAGTAATGGTAAATGTTCCACCTGTCATTTCTTCAATCGTTAATTTACCATCTCTTGCCTTTAAAGCTAAAGCTAAAACAGATTTTTCAATTTCTGCCAGGCTCATACGCTCTGCATTACGAATAACCGGAACTACCAAACCTTTCGGTGCAGAAACTGCAATGGAAACATCGGCAAAGTTATTGTAAACAATTTCTTCACCATCAATACGGGCATTAACTGCAGGAAAGTCTTTCAGTGCTTCCGTAACAGCTTTGGTAAAGAAACTCATAAAGCCTAAACCAACGCCATATTTTTCTTTAAAAGAATCTTTATACTTTCCACGTAAATCCATGATTGGCTTCATGTTTACTTCGTTGAAAGTAGTTAGCATTGCAGTTTCGTTTTTCACTGAAACTAAACGCTTTGCAACTGTTTTACGCAACGGAGACATCTTTTCACGACGCTCGCTACGTGCATCTGCTGCAACAGGGCTAGCTACCGGGCTTTCTGCTTTTGGTGCTTCAGGCTTTTTACCAGCTTCAGCTTTTACTGCATCGTCTTTTGTAATCCGTCCGTCTACTCCTGTACCTTTAACGCCTGTAGCATCAATACCTTTCTCGGCAAGAATCTTTCCAGCTGCCGGGGATGGTGTACCAGTGGCATAGCTCTCGCCAGATTTTTCTGCAACCGGAGCCTGTACCTTATCGGCCGCAGCAGGAGCATTCTCTTCTGCTTGAGGCGCATCTGCTTTCGCAGGTGCGGCACCACCTTCTTCAATTTTACAAACTACTGCGCCAATGGCTAAAGTGTCGCCTTCAGCAGCTATGGTTTTTAAAGTCCCAGCCTGTTCTGCAGTTAATTCAAATGTAGCTTTATCTGATTCTAACTCAGCTATCACTTCATCCATTTCAACAACATCGCCGTCGTTCTTTATCCAACGCGATAAAACAACTTCGGTAATCGACTCCCCAACTGGTGGAACTTTTATCTCTAAACTCATATTTTTAAAATTGTATATTCTTTGATGTTTATGTCTTGATTTACTGGCTAAGCGATAAGGAAACCCCTAAAGCTTACATTTTCCATGCACTAACTTAATCGGCCTCAGCCATTTTCTTTGTAGCTTTTTTTGTGGCTTCCTTTACTTCCTCTTCTTTAACAGGAACTTCTAAAGCCTTTGCCAAAATGTAAGCCTGTTGGTTTGCGTGTTGTTTTGCAAAACCAGTAGCGGTACTGCTGCTTTCTCTTCTGGAAATTACATCAATACCTTTAAGCTCAGTTTTGTATAATTTGCGGAACAAATATGGCCAGGCACCCATGTTTTCTGGCTCTTCTTGTACCCAGAAAATTTCATTAGCATTTTTATATTTATTTTTGATGGCAACCATCTGATCAACAGGCGTTGGATAAAGTTGTTCTACACGCACAATTGCAACATGTTTAACCTCGTCTGCCTGCTGTTTTTCGAACAGTTCGTAGTAAATTTTTCCACTGCAGAAAATTATTCTGGTGATACTATTTACATCAGCATTTGCATCATCAATTACCTCTTTGAAACCACCTTGCGTAAATTCATCTAACTTAGATACACATGCCGGGTGGCGAAGCAGGCTTTTTGGCGAAAATACTACTAAAGGCTTGCGGAAATCGCGTTTAAACTGGCGACGCAACACATGGAAGAAATTTGCTGGTGTAGAACAGTTAACCACCTGCATATTGTAATCTGCACAAAGCTCCATAAAACGCTCTATCCGTGCAGATGAGTGTTCTGGGCCTTGTCCTTCATATCCGTGCGGTAATAACATCACTAAACCATTTTCGCGTTGCCACTTTGTTTCTGCACTGGCAATGTATTGGTCTACCACAATTTGCGCACCGTTAAAGAAATCGCCAAACTGGGCTTCCCAAATGGTTAACGCATTTGGATTAGCCATTGCGTAACCATACTCAAACCCAAGTACACCATATTCAGATAAATGTGAATTGTAGATATCAAATGTTGCTTGCTGATCTGAAATATTCGCCAAAGGCACATATTCTTCTTCAGCATCTTCCAAAGTTAACACGGCATGGCGATGTGAAAATGTTCCACGCTCTACATCTTGTCCGCTTAAACGAACGCGTTTGCCTTCTGATAATAATGTTCCATAAGCCAATTGTTCGCCCATGGCCCAGTCGAAAACATGCGACTCGTTAACCATTTTGCTGCGCTCGGCAAACAGTTTTTCTATCTTTTTGAAAAACTTCTTGTTCTCTGGCAATGTGGTAATGCGTTTACCAATTTCAAGTAGAGTTGCTTTTTTAACAGCAGTTACCGGAGAGGTCTCGAAATCCTTCGGAGTTGCCATACGCAGATCTGCCCAGGCACCACCAAATTTAACTTCACTGTTGCCTGCAACATACTCCTTAGCCTCATTTAAGCGCTCTTGTAAAAGTCCACGGAAATCTTTTTCCATTTCTTTTGCCAAACCAGCCTCCAATTTACCCTCTTTGGTTAATTGCTCAATATAGATTTCCCTTGGATTAGGGTGCTTTTCAATTGTTTTGTATAATAAAGGCTGGGTAAATTTAGGCTCATCAGACTCGTTGTGGCCAAAGCGACGGTAACAAAGAATATCGATGAATACATCATTTTTATACCTCTGGCGGTACTCCATTGCCAAATTAATGGCATAAACTAGCGCCTCTGGGTCATCACCATTTACGTGAAATACCGGCGACAGGGTAACTTTAGCAATATCTGTACAATAGGTACTGGTACGTGCATCTTTGTAATTGGTTGTAAAGCCAATTTGGTTATTAATAACTAAGTGGATCGTTCCACCTGTTTTATAACCTTCCAAACCGGCCATCTGAATTACTTCGTATACAATTCCCTGGCCAGCAACAGAAGCATCTCCGTGAATTAAAATTGGCGCTAATCGGCTATTATCTCCACCATATTTAAAGTCGATCTTAGAACGACTCATTCCCTCAACCACTCCATCAACAGTTTCTAAGTGAGATGGGTTTGGGCACAAGCTTAAGTGTACACTTTTGCCACCATTTGTGGTTACATCTGTAGAGTAACCTAAGTGGTATTTCACATCACCGCCAAAAGGCGTTTCCGGGTTATAACTTTTACCCTCGAACTCTGCAAAAATATCTTTGTAAGTTTTTTGCATGATATTAGCCAACACGTTTAATCTTCCGCGGTGGGCCATACCAATTACAAACTCTTCAATACCTAAAGCTGCTCCTTTTTCAATAACAGAATCCAAGGCTGGTATTAATGCCTCAGCGCCTTCTAATGAAAATCGTTTCTGACCTAAAAACTTTGTACCCAAAAAGTTTTCGAAACTCACTGCTTCGTTCAGTTTTTTAAGGATACGTTTTTTCTCCTCTATTGAAAAACTTGGCGTATTGCGTACGCTTTCCATTTTCCCCTGAATCCAGTTTAAAACTTCTGGTGTACGTAAAAATTTAAACTCTGCACCAATTGAACTTGCATAGGTTTGAGATAGCACAGCAATAATATCTTTCAATTTTGCTGCACCGATACCGATCTCTACACCAGAATTGAAAACCGTATCCAAATCTGCATCAGACAAACCAAAATTAGCTAAATCTAGGGTAGGCAAATGTTTACGCCTTTCGCGTACCGGATTGGTATGTGTAAACAAGTGACCACGACTACGATAGCCATCAATCAAGTTTAAAACATTAACTTCTTTTAAAAAATGTTCTGGTGTTTCCGTTGTTACGGCACTGGTCTCAGACCCTCTTCCAAAATCAAAACCCTCAAAAAACTTTTGCCAACCAAACTCAACTGATTCAGGATCTTGCTGATACGACTGATATAAAGAATCTATATATTCGGCGTTTGCGCCATTAAGATAAGATAAACTACCCATTATTAACTGTTTACTATAAGCATTACAAAATTAGAATTTTACCTTATATAAATGGTAAAAATCAGTATTAAAATAAGATTTATTGATTTTCAAATTTAAGCAGCACCTAAAAAATAGTTTGATATGGGTTGCTTCTTGGCGGATATATAAAAAATCAACAGGAACTACGTGTATATAGCGTTTTCCAGTACAATTATGATGCCCAAGTAGTGGCATAATTTCCTTTCGGATCGAGATTTTTAATATTCTTATCGAGATCGAAAACACTTTTTGTTTTTTGATCATTTCCTACACCAGCTACGTTTGCCCAGTTACCCCAGTTACTTGCTGGGTTATAATCGATTAGCTTCTCTTCAAAGTAGGCAGCGCCAAGTACCCAGCTAACCTCGAGATTATTAATCAGGTATAGCGCAGCAGTTTGGCGAGCAATATTAGAAATGTAACCTGTTTGGTTAAGTTCGGTCATCACAGCATCCACAACCGCAAAGCCAGTTTGACCGTTTTTCCATTTGCTTAGATTTTCCTGCTCATTGTCTACATCTACCAAGCCCTGGCTTCCAAACCCATCTGGATTGAAGAACGTGTCGCCATACTTTTTGAACATAAATCGAAAATAATCTCTCCAAAGCAAACCTAGCAACACGTGATTAAACATCGCCTTAGCATTAGGCACTCCTTCCATTTTCTTTATTTCCCAATACACCTTCCGTGGAGATAGGCATCCCATAGCCAACCACGCAGACAGTTTTGATGCTAACACCAAATTCTTGGCAGTAGCTGCCTGCTGCATGGCCAAAATCACAAGATGTAAATGCAATAAGCCTTCTGCTTCGCCCCCTTGGTATTCGAAATCACTTCGCTGGTCTTTCTGTTGAATTTGCAAACCTAAATCTGCCAGCGCAGGAATGTTTCCCCAATCTATTACTTCTGCAACATTTACCCTATCGGGAGCTAGGAAACAAGGTTTTATGATCGAATCGCGTTCAATCTTTTTCTTAAACTGGTTAAAAGCATCTGGAATATCCTTTATTGGAAAAGGCAAATCCTCTTTATTATATAGCGTATGGCCGATGAAGTGCTTCAAGTTTACCCTAAGTTTCCACAAGGCATTTTCTACTAAAGATGAAATATGCGTTTCTTCTTTCGCTACTTCGCGGTGATGGTACACCTCCGTAATATCATATTCCTGCACATATTGAGGAATAAGGTCTTCTGGGTTTCCTATTGCAATAAGTAGATTTCCACCAATTTGCTTAAGCGATTGCCTTAAACCTGTAACACTTTCCAGAAGAAACTGCGCCCTGATATTGCCTGTTTTCAAAGTTCCAAATCTGGTTTCTGCGAACTGGCGTGTATCTAAGATGTAAACCGGTAAAATTGCATCAGATTTAGCAATAGCTTCCACGAGCATTTCATTATCATGCAGTCGTAAATCATTTCTAAACCAGACTAAAATTTTTTTGGACATCTTTTCGAAACAAGGGTTTTAAGAACGTAATTACAAATTTATCGTAATTTTTCGCTACACCAACAGCCTGTAAAATTCTTTACAAACCGCCAACAATAAAACACTTATGGAATATCAGCGTACCAATCATCTATTGTTGAAATATTGATTTTAACATTAAAGAATAAAAAAATGAAGCAAATATTACTCATACTCCTCTTCCCAGTCCATGTTTTTGCGCAAAGCCAACTTAAAACGAAGGCCATCCTCTCAAATGTAACTGTGTATAATAATGGTGCACAACTTACCCACACTGGCAGAGTTAGCCTGCCGACGGGTACCTCCGAAGTCGTAATCAACAACATCTCGGGAAAAGTAAATGAGAGCTCTATCCAGGTTGGGGTTTCTGGTGGGGTAACAATTCTATCCGTACAGTTTAACAGGGATTTTTTGAATGGCGACACCACAAACCCTGAAATAAAGCAACTGAATGATAGCGTAAAGCTGGTAAGTAGCGATTTAATCAAAACCCGCAATGCGAAATCGGTTGAAGAACAAACGCTGGTTTTGCTCGACGAAAACAGAAAATCGGGTGGCACGAATACGGGCACGAATGTTAGCGAGCTAATTAAGCTTGCCGACTATTACAGAGCTAAGAATGCTGAGGTAAGAAATGCCATAACAGTACTAATGAATATGGAAGAAAGGCAAAGCCAAAAACTTAATGCCTTGAGGCACCAAATTACGGAATTACGCAATAACCCAAACCAGCAACTGGGGCAACTGGTTTTACAGCTTATGGCGAAAGAAACAACTGTAGCTAACTATAATATATCGTATGTTACACCCGTTGCGAGTTGGGTAGCCAGCTACGACATCAAATCGAGTAGTACAACTAAACCCTTAGAGATGGTTTATAAGGCCGCCATTACCCAAAGCACCGGTTTAGATTGGAAAAAAATCAAACTTTCTCTCTCTACCGGTAGCCCGAATTATAACATTACGGCACCACAACTAAATCCCTGGTTCGTATCTACCTACAAGACCTTACAAACAAGTTTACAAGGAAGGGTTGCAGGACTAGTGCTTCGGGGGGTGGGATCATTAGCAGAAGAAGATAAAGGATACTTGGATGAAGTTGTTGTTGCCAATGCCACGCAAAAACAAAAACCTTTAGCAAATTCAGTATCTACCATTGATGAATACACTAAAGTAAATGAGAGCCAGCTTGGTGTAACTTTTGATATCGAAATTCCATACGACATAAATAGCGACAACAAACCCCATACGATTGCCTTTAAAGAGTTTGCTATACCCGCTATTTACAAGTATTATGCGGCCCCGAAACTAAGTAATGATGCTTATCTATTGGCGGACGTAATTGATTGGGAAAAATTAAATCTTCAGGCTGGCGATGCCAATATTATTTTTGAAGGTACCTATACCGGCAAGTCATTTATCAATCCTGCCAGCATTTTGGATACATTAAGCTTAAGCATGGGAAGAGATAAAAAAATAATCATCACAAAAGAAAAGCAAGAAGAGTTTAGCAGCACAAAATTTATTGGTTCAAACAAAAAACAGCTATTCACTTATCTGATTAAAGTAAGAAACACTAAAAGCGAACCTATTGAACTTGTTCTTAAAGACCAATATCCGCTGTCAACAGAAAGTGATATAGAAATCGAACTTCTTGAAAATAGCGGCGCCATGGCAAACAAAGAAACAGGAATGTTAACCTGGCAGTTGAAAATTGCACCCAATGAAACTAAATCCATCAAATTGAGTTACACAGTTAAGGCACCGAAAGGCAAAATCATTGCATGGCTTTAACCATCAATGCTGCGATGGGTGAGTCATTAATCAAGATGTGCGCTATTAACGCTGACTTAGACTTGAGACTCTAGAATTGAGACTCTAGACTTTAGACTTTAGACTTTAGACAAACCCTTTTGTATCTTTAGTGTTTTAAAAAGATGGCGAAAAAAATATTGATTACAGGAGCGAGCGGCCTTGTGGGCACTGCACTTAAAAAGCAACTATTAGATCAAGGCTATGAAGTAAATACGCTTTCGAGGAAAGGAAATGGCAAACCAAACAATTTTACCTGGGATGTTTACAAAGGCGAGATTGACGTTAAGTCATTAAATGGTGTGGATGCAATCATCCACCTGGCTGGAGAAGGCGTAGTAGATAAAAAATGGACAAAGGAACGCAAGCAACAAATAATTGAAAGCAGGGTAAAATCTACGGCGCTCTTACATCAAGCAATTCGTTCTAACCCTGATCACCGGGTTACAACTTTTATTTCTGCTTCTGCAGTAGGTTTTTATGGCGATGGCGGTGATGGAATTTTAACTGAAGAAACCGCTAAAGGCTTTGGCTTTTTAGCAGATTGCTGCAAACTTTGGGAAGATGCTGTAGATGATGGAAGAAAATTAGGGTTACGGGTTGTAAAATTACGCACAGGAATTGTTTTAAGTAATGATGGTGGTGCACTGCCTCAGTTAGACAAACCCATCCGTTTTTTTGTTGGCGCTCCCATAGGAACAGGAAAGCAATGGACGCCCTGGTTACATCTAGACGATATGGTAGCCATGTATATTGATGCCATCACCAATACCAAAATGGAAGGCAGCTACAATGCTTGTGCCCCATTTCCAGTAACAAACCTGGGATTAACTAAAGCAATTGCTAAACATTTGCATAGACCGGTTTGGCCTATAAAAGTACCCAGAAAAATTTTGGAGATGGCTATGGGTGAGCGTGTAGAGGCAGTATTGATGAGCAGTAATACCTCAGCACAGAAAATTTTAGATGTGGGATTCAAGTTTAAATTTACACATTTAGACGATGCTTTGAGCAACTTATACAGTTGATAAAAACAAAAAAAGCCTAAAAATTTATGAAGAAAGAAACGGAAAAAACCGGTATCAATGTATTTTGGTTTCGCCGCGATTTACGCTTAGAGGATAATGCCGGATTTTATCACGCCTTAAAAAGCAAAAGACCAGTTTTGCCGCTATTTATTTTCGATAAAAATATTTTAGATAAGCTCCCTGAAAATGATGCCCGGGTAACTTTTATTTTTCAAACCATAGAAGCACTAAAATCTGAGCTGCAAAAACACAGGTCGGATCTTCTGGTGAAATATGGAACGCCTGAAAAAATATGGCCCGAGATTTTAAAATCATATCATATAGAGACAGTATATACAAATCACGATTATGAGCCATACGGCCGTGAGCGTGATGATAGCATGGCTGAATTTTTGAGCAGTGAAAAGGTCGCTTTTAAAACATTCAAAGATCAGGTCATTTTTGAAAAAACAGAGATATTAAAAGCCGACAATACACCATATACTGTTTTTACGCCATTCTATAAGCAGTGGCATGCCAAGCTAAACGACTTTTATTTAAAACCGTATCCCAATAAAAAATATTTCAAAAATTTACTAAAAACCAAGCACCTGCCGTTACCAGGTCTTAAAGAAATGGGATTCGAACAAAGCAAGCTCGAATTTCCGAAGCTCCTTTACAAATCTAAACTGGCAGATTACGCCCACGATAGAGATTTTCCCGCATTAGATGCGACCAGCCATATTGGTATGCATTTGCGTTTTGGCACCTTGAGTATCAGGAAAGCAGCCCAAGATGCCTTAGATGCAAAGGCAAATGTTTGGCTATCAGAACTGGCGTGGAGAGAATTCTATATGATGATTTTGTGGCACTTCCCTTATGCCGCTAAAGATTCATTTAAAAAGAAATACGATCAGATTAAATGGCGAAATGACGAAAAAGAGTTCAAAGCCTGGTGCGATGGCAATACGGGCTATCCAATTGTAGATGCAGGCATGCGGCAGCTCAATACAACTGGCTGGATGCACAATCGGGTACGCATGGTAGTGGCTAGTTTTTTATCCAAACATCTACTTATCGATTGGCGTTGGGGTGAAAACTACTTTGCAGAAAAATTGCTTGATTATGAAATGGCCAGCAATGTTGGCGGCTGGCAATGGGCCGCGGGATCTGGCAACGATGCTGCGCCTTATTTCAGAGTGTTCAACCCCGAACTACAAACCAAGAAATTCGATCCAAAGTTAGCATACATCAAAAAATGGGTGCCTGAGTTTGGCACAAAAAAATATGCCCAACCAATAGTTGAGCATACATTTGCACGAGAAAGAGTGCTTAAAGTTTTTAAAGAAGCGTTATCTTAATTGGTAACGCTTACAATTTCAATATCGAAATCAAGTATGGCGTTAGCTGGTATTCCGCCATTTCCACCAGTACCGTAAGCATAAGCAGAAGGAATAAACATTCTAAACTTTGTACCTACCTGAAACTTAGGAATCATTATTCCCCAAGCTTGTATAACAGCTTGCAAAGATGTAGTGAAACCTTCTGCATTAGAATCGAACACAGTTCCATCAAGCGTACGCCCAGTGTATTTTACAACAACGGTACTCTCGACACCATTTACAACACCACCTGTGCCTGCATTACTTACAATGTAATAAATTCCGCTAGGGTCTTTGGTCGCAGTTAAATTCTTAGATGTTAAATATGTTGTTATGCGATTATCATCCAGTAATGACTGCTTGGTATAAGGGTAAGTTGTAATAACCAAATCGATAACCTCGTTTGAAGGAATATTGCCAGCGCCATTTCTTCCGAAGGCTAAATGAGACGGCAATAAAACTCTGGCTGTTCCACCAGGTTTCAATGCAAGGGTAGCAGTTCTTATTGCAGGAATATCGTAGGAACCAGAGTTCGTCGATGTTGCAAGCGAAGAATTATAGAAACGATTGGTATAACCAACAAAATTAGAAAGATTACTTACCAAAGGAGACTGAAGATAGGTAGCACCGCTTGTTAACGATTTAACTGTCAGATTGTAGAAGACAGAGTCGGTATTTTTGAAAGTACTGCCTGTACCTGGCGAGGTAACCTGATAGTAAAATCCAGATTTATCCGGATCTTGAATCATGACAGAAGATAGGTTGTTTTTGGAGATAAATGAGGTGATTGTTGCATCATCAATACGCTCTATACTATCATATTCCTTTTTACAAGCACTAAAAATCACTGTAGCCATTACACACAGTGCGAAGCTAAGTTTTGTAAATCTATTCATTGAATTATTGTACGTCTGTAAGTGTAATTGTAAAATCTAGAATTGAATTTGCTGGCAAGGCAGCTCCTTGCGCCGCATTTCCATAACCATAGTATGATGGAATAATTAACCTGATTTTGCCACCTTTCTGAATCTTGGGGATACCGATTTGCCAGCCTACAATTACTTGCCCTAACGCAAAAGAAATGGGTGTTCCTTTGGTGCTATCGAAAATGGCACCATTGAGTAATTTCCCTTCGTAATCTGATGTTATTCTCGTATTGCCTGTATAAGTAACGCTTCCAGACCCAGGCGTGATGATTTGATAAAACACACCAGACGGATCTTTTACAGCTGGAATGTTGTTTGCAACAACAAAAGCACGAATGGCTGCAGTATCTTTCTTATATTGAGGAACCGGATCGTACTCCTCAAAATCTGTACTATCCTTTTTACAAGCAGCAAAGCACCCGGCAATGCAAACCAATAATAATATGTATTTTAATTTTGACATCAACGCAAAAATAAGCTTTTAATACCGTTGCCACAATTTTTAACCAATTTTAACACATTTGAAGAGTCGATGAATGGCCGGCAGAAGTTAAGGAACCTATAACAGGCCGCAACAAATGGGTTAATTGCAAACAAAAAAAGGCTGAGGTTAGAACCGTTACATTCAAACCATCAACCTCTTTAACCCTCAAAATTTAACCTAAAAAATATATTTGTTCGCTTCGATAAGCTTCACGGCAACCCTTTGTCTTGCATTTTTAACATTGAACGGTTCTACCTTAGTAAAACGGCGTAATCCTACAAACATCATGCGCATTTCATCACCTTCAGCAAAAGCCCATAGGGCCTCTTTGCCGGCTTTGGCAACACCATCAACAGCTTCAACCATATAAATTCTTAACAAATCTAGTTGAGTTGAAGCAACATCTTCACCATTTAATGCAACCAGTTTTTCTGTCCTTAATAAGGCCGATTCTAAAACGTAGACGTAGCTAGCCATGTCTGCAATGTTCATTAGAATCTCCTGCTCCTTACTTAAAGTCATCATCAGCTTTTGTACCGCAGCTCCTGCAACCATTAAAGTTGCTTTTTTCAAATTGGCTAAAACTTTCTTCTCTGCCGCAAATAAAGTATTATCTTCTTCTCCAAAATCAGGAATACTCATCAGCTCGGCGGCAACTGCGGTAGCTGGTGTCATGAGATCCAATTCTCCCTTCATGGCACGCTTCAGCATCATGTCTACAGTTAACAGTCGGTTAATTTCATTTGTACCTTCAAAAATCCGATTGATCCGGGCATCGCGGTAAGCACGATCCATTGGCGCATCGGCACTGAAACCCATTCCACCATAAATCTGCACGCCTTCATCAACAGTATAATCTAACACCTCTGATCCCCAAACTTTTAAAATAGCACACTCTACTGCAAATTGCTCTACCGACTTCAAGCGAGCTTTACCAGACTCCATACCATATGCTACTAAAGCATCGTAAGTATCGTCAATATTCTGTCCGGCCCTATAGTTTGCTGCATCCACAGCGTAAATTTTTGCCGCCATTTCTGCGATTTTATAACGGATTGCGCCATACTTAGAAATTGGTCTATCAAACTGAACACGTTCATTAGCATAATTAATGGCTGTATTTAATGTAGCTTTCGATGCGCCAATTGCTGCAGCAGATAGTTTTATCCTCCCGATATTTAAAATGTTCACCGCTATTTTGAAACCATTTTCTCGCTCGCTGAGCATATTCTCTACTGGCACAGGGCAGTCATTAAAGAAAACCTGGCGGGTAGAAGAGCCTTTAATACCCATCTTATGTTCTTCTGGGTTCATGGTAATGCCGCCGAAATCTTTTTCTACTATAAATGCAGTAAGATTTTTATCGTCGTCTATTTTTGCAAAGACAATAAAAACATCAGCAAATCCGCCGTTGGTAATCCACATCTTTTGTCCGTTGATGATATAATGCTTACCATCTTCACTTAACTTGGCCTTGGTTTTACCCGAGTTGGCATCCGATCCGGAGTTAGGCTCGGTTAAACAATAAGCTGCTTTCCATTCACCTGAACCAAGTTTAGGAATGTATTTAGCTTTCTGCTCTTCGTTACCATAATATAAAATGGGTAAGGTACCAATTCCCGTATGCGCAGATAGCGCCACAGCAAAAGAATGGCCTGCACCAACTACATCTGCAACGAGCATTGATGTATTAAAATTCTTACCGAAACCGCCATATTCTTCAGGCACAGAAACACCAAGAATCCCTAATTCACCAGCTTTGGTAAGAAGCGTTGGCATTAATTCGGGGTCTTCCTGTTTATCAATTTTATCTAAGTTTGGATAAACCTCTGCGGCTAAAAAATCGCGACAGGTTTGCGCAATCATTTGCTGCTCCTCATCAAACTCTTCAGGAATAAATACATCCTGGTAAGCGGTTTCTCTAATTAAAAATTCGCCGCCTTTAATTGTTTTCTTGTCAGTTGTTTCCATTGTTTAAGATTTGAGGTTTGAGATTTGAGATTTGAGACAGGTTCAAATACAAGCTCAAACTATATTGTTGAGATTTGAGATAGGTAATTTGAAATAAGGGACAGTTGACTACTCTGATATCTTTTTAAGATTAATTTTGTTATTCAGCATTTGCTGGAAACCATATGTCATTTTTTGCAATTCATCAATTTGTAGAAGTAAAGGTTCAAGAATTTCACTTTTTAACAAGTCGAGCTTATTTGCAATGATTAATTGAGTTTCCAATTCATAAGATGATCCGTTCGAAATACCTAAAAAATTATTGAATTCTTTAGGTGAGTTCCTTCCTGCACCCTCTGCGATATTTGAAGATATTGAAACTACTGCCCTTCTAGATTGACTAGTTAATCCATAACGTTCATCAACGGGATATGTTGAAGTCGCTTTATAAACGTCGACAGCTAAATCAATAGCTTTATTCAATATTTTTAATTCCCTTAAGTTGTTCATAGATTGTTATTTTTTGACTCGTAGTTAGCGGACACCTGATCTCAAATCTCACATCGCATTTCTTAAATCTATAAAAGCTCAAAAATCCCTGCTGCACCTTGCCCTGTACCTACGCACATGGTAACCATTCCATATTTTTTATTTTGTCTCTTTAGTTCATTCATCATTTGCACAGAAAGTTTAGCTCCGGTACAACCCAGCGGGTGGCCGAGTGCTATCGCCCCTCCATTTACATTGATAAGATCAGGGTTTAAATCCAAGGTTCTAATAGTTGCCAAAGATTGCGAAGCGAAGGCCTCGTTCAGCTCAATTAAATCAATCTCATCCTGTTTTAAACCTGCCTGCTTTAGTGCCTTAGGTATCGCTTCAATTGGTCCAATACCCATAATCCTTGGCGGAACACCGGCCACACCATAGCTCACTAACCTGGCAATAGGTTCCGCATTTAGTTCCTTCATCTTCTTTTCAGATACCACCAAAACAAAAGCTGCACCGTCTGAAGTTTGCGAAGAATTTCCAGCCGTAACACTACCAACCGCATCAAAAACAGGCTTCAATTTTGCCAATTTTTCTAAAGTAGTATCTGCACGTGGCCCCTCATCGGTATCCACTATATAAGATCGTGTTTGCTTTTTTAGGTTATCGTCGAGGTAATTTTCATTAATTGTAATAGGCAAAACCCCATCTTTTAAATGACCATTTTTGATCGCATGGATAGCTTTCTCATGCGATTTAAGCGAAAACGCATCCTGGTCTTCCCGACTCACATTATATTCCTTAGCCACCGCCTCTGCCGTTAAACCCATTCCCCAGTACCAATCCGGGTTATTCTTGGCAACCTCCGCATTAGGAACCAACTTCCATCCACCAAAAGGCATCCCACTCATCACTTCCACCCCACCGGCAATAATGCAATCAGCCATCCCAGCCTTAATTTTTGCTACCGCAGTCGCTATAGTATCTAAACCCGAAGCACAATATCGATTTACCGTAACCCCCGGAACCTTGTCTGTATCTAAACCCATCAACGAAATCATCCGGGCAATATTCAAACCCTGCTCTGCCTCCGGAGTAGCGTTACCCACAATCACATCATCTATTTGTTCATTATCTAAATTCGGAACCGATGCAACCAAAGCCCTCACCACTTCTGCAGCCAAATCATCAGCCCTTGTAAAACGAAACACGCCGCGTGGTGCTTTGCCCACCGCTGTACGATATCCTGCTATAATATATGCTTCCATTTTATTTAGTATTTCTTCTGGCCTTAGCCATTCCTATTATTAATTATTTGAAAACGTAACAGCAGTATTTCATCGGCTACACCAGCCCCGCTATTCGTTTCAATCTTTTTTACGTTATTGCAGCACCATCACAACCTTGGTAAAAAGGCAAATTACAGCACCATTATTATCGCATTTGCTTCTAAAAAGTATTTTCACTGCTATCGGGTTTAAGGTCTGCGTTTCCTACAAAAAACCTCCTATTCCCATGTAATGGCAATAAAATCATTATTTTAAAACGTTCCATGCCTAGGAAATGCAGTTTAGTTGGCATTGCAATCACAAGTTGCCTTGCCAAATTTTTCAATTACTGGTTGTTAATTTCGCAAAGGTTTCCCTTTGGTAATGATCGATTGAATTCTTTCCAACGATTTTCTTTCGCCTGCGAGCGATAAAAATGCTTCTCTTTCCAGATCCAATAGATATTGTTCTGTAACTTCCGTTGGGGCCGATAAATCGCCGCCACACATTACGTAACCTAATTTTTCAGAAATCTTTTTATCATGCTCGGAAATAAAGTGCCCCGCATACATGCTGTTTGCACCTGCATATACTATTCCCAAGCCTTGTTTACCGAGTACTTTAATATCGTTACGTTGCACCGGTTTGGTGTAACCGGCCTCCGCAAGTTCTATTGCTTTGGCTTTTGCATCAGCTAATAATCGGTTGCGATTCATCGAAATAGAGAATTTATCTTTCTGAAGGTAGCCTAACTCATAGGCCTCGTATCCCGAAGTAGAAACTTTTGCCATACCAATCGTTAAAAAGCGATCTTTCAATGCATTCTGTACAATCTGATCATCTTTAAACTCGTCGGATGCCCGCAAAGCGAACTCCTTCGTTCCCCCTCCGCCAGGTATTACACCTACACCAAATTCTACCAAACCCATATAGGTTTCTGCAGAAAGCTGAACATGGTCGGCGTGCAAACTAAACTCGCAACCGCCCCCCAAAGTTAAATTATGAGGTGCTACTACTACCGGAATAGAAGAATAGCGAATGCGCATCGAGGTATTTTGAAACATCCTGATTGCCATATTCAATTCTTCCCACTCCTGCTCCACGGCCATCATAAAAATCATCCCAACATTGGCACCGGCAGAAAAATTGGCACCATCATTTCCAATTACCAATCCACGGTAATCTTTCTCGGCCATATCAATGGCCTTGTTTATGCCCGAAATTACATCGCCACCAATGGTGTTCATCTTGGTGTGGAATTCAACATTCAAAATGCCATCCCCTAAATCTATAATAGATACACCTGCGTTTTTCCAAAGTGTTTTGTTTTCGCGGATGTTATCCAGGATGATAAATTCATCAGTTCCTGGCAAAGCTTTATAAGCTTTAGATGGAATGTCGTAATACTTTTTAACGCCGCCTTCAACCTTGTAAAAAGATGTATTTCCGGCATCAAGCATTTCATGCACCCAAGCCGCAGCTTTATTTCCATATTGCTCCATTCCTGCAATTGCATCTTTTACACCAACCGCATCCCACAACTCAAACGGGCCTAATTCCCATCCAAAGCCAGCCCTCATGGCATCATCAATGCGGTATAACTCGTCGGCAATTTCCGGAATCCGATCTGAAACATATTCAAATAATCCAAACGAAGAGTGGCGGAAAAGTTCTCCGGCCTTATCTTTTCCTGTAGCGAAAATCTTCATGCGTTCACGAAGGTTTTCTACAGGCTTTGTCATTTCCAAAGTGGTCGACTTAACTTTCTGCTGAGGCTTATATTCTAACGTTTTTAAATCAAGCGCCAGGATTTCTGTTTTGCCTTCAGCAGTTTTGGTTTTTTTATAAAAACCCTGTTTGGTTTTATCACCCAACCATTTATTTTCTTCCATTTTTTGCACGTATGCAGGAAGCTTAAATAATTCGTGTGCTTTATCATCGGGGCAATTGTCGTAAAGCCCCTTTGCAACTTTTATCATTGTATCCAAACCCACTACATCCGAGGTGCGAAAGGTAGCAGACTTTGGCCTACCCAGTGCCGGGCCTGTGAATTTATCAACTTCCTCAACGGTCAAATCCAATTTATCAACCAAATGAAGCAAAGCCATGATTGAATAAACACCAACCCTATTGGCAATAAACGCTGGGGTATCTTTACACAAAACCGTGGTTTTGCCTAAAAATTTATCACCATAGTCCATCAGAAAATCTACAATCTCTGGCTTAGTGTGTGGCGTAGGGATAATTTCCAACAACTTTAAATAACGCGGCGGATTGAAAAAGTGCGTTCCACAGAAATGCGTTTTAAAATCGTCACTTCTACCCTCGGCCATTAAATGAATCGGAATACCAGAGGTGTTTGAGGTGATTAAAGTTCCTGGCTTGCGGAACTGCTCTACCTGCTCAAAAACTTTTTTCTTGATATCCAGATTCTCTACAACAACTTCAATCACCCAATCATAGCTGGCAATTTTTGCCATATCATCACCGAAGTTACCGGTGCTAATTTTATTTACTACTTTTTTACCATAAACCGGAGATGGATTGGTTTTGATTGCCGTTTGCAATGCCGTGTTAACAATTCTATTTTTAACAACCGGTTGATCGAGATTTAAACCTTTCGCTTGCTCTTCGGCAGTAAGTTCCTTTGGAGCAATATCTAAAAGCAGAACCTCTACACCAATGTTGGCAAAGTGGCAGGCAATACGCGAACCCATAATTCCCGAACCTAGAACAGCAACTTTATTAATGCTTCGTTTCATCAGTATTTGTTTAAATGTTTGTGGTGGCAACACCTATTCTTCCGATAGAGAACAAACAGACCCCACTAAAAAAAATTAATCAACAGTGTAAGCAATGGTTATTTCATTCAATTTTACCAGTAAGCCAATAAATATATCTTTCTCTTTTTTGGTAAAATGTTCATCTAAATACTCGTTAAATTTCCGAACAACCCCCTTAGCCAATTGTTTCTTTTCCTTTCCAAAGTCAGTAAGAAAAACTTTAACAGAGCGTTTGTCTCCCGCAGCCGTTTCGCGGAAGATGAGGTTGGCTTCTTCCATATTATTTAGCATACGAGATAAACTGGTAGCCTTTACACCAAGCAAGCCAGCTAAATTGGAAACAGCGGTGCCTTCTTCATCATTGATATTGATCAGCATGTAACCAATGGCCTGGGTAATTCCAAAACTCGACGCCATTTGATTGTACTTGTTAAACATATTTTGCCAGGCAAACTTCACATGGTAATCTAACGTCTGTTGCTGTTTCATCTTATAATTTATTATGCTTGCATAACAAAGCTAGCGAATGTATTTTGTTATTGCAATAGAAAATTTCAAAAAAATTCAAATAAAAGTTCGCTATTCCTTCCAACCACTTTGGCATAAGTATGCTGGTAAAATAAATAGTTAAGCCTTAATTAATTCGCCTTAAACGATAATTAATTGTTCGAACAGATTAGCTAAAGCGGCCTTACAACCTATTTTAATTTGCAAATTATAAGGTTGCTTAGTGCTAGTAACCAATGGCCTTGTCATCCCCCCGCGGATCTGCCCCACCCTGGTAGGTTCCATAGCTGGTTCTGAGAATCGCATCCACTCGTCCAATAGGTCCGCGGGTTAATATTTTATATCCTTTCGATTGAAGTTTTTTAATTGACAAACTATCGATTGCATCTTTCTCAACATAAACCTCGTCTGGCAGCCATTGGTGGTGAAACTTCTTAGCAGCTACAGCCTGTTGCATCGACATATTAAAATCGACCACGTTTATAATAGTTTGAAAAACAGATGTGATGATAGTAGAACCTCCTGGTGTGCCAACAACCATAAACAGCTTACCATCTTTTTCTACAATGGTAGGTGTCATCGAACTGAGCATTCTTTTATTCGGCGCAATAGCATTTGCTTCTCCACCAACCAAACCATACATATTCGGGGCACCGGGTTTTACCGAAAAGTCGTCCATTTCATTATTTAATAAGAAACCCGCACCTTTAACAGCTACCAAAGCACCATAAGAACCATTTAAGGTTGTGGTAATAGACACTGCATTACCGTCGCGATCAACGATGGAAAAATGCGTTGTCTCTTCGTGTTCAGCGCCCTTTATTTCTCCTGCAAGCACGGCACTACTGGGCGTAGCGGCCGACCAATTAAAGTTAGCCATCCTCTTTTTATTATAGGAAACATCTAACAACTCATTCCTTGGAACTTGGTAAAAATCGGGATCACCCAAGTGTGTAGCACGATCAGCATAGACCCGTCTTTCGGCTTCTACAATTAGCTGAACCGTAGAATCTGCATTGTGCCCCCATTGCTTTAGTGGGTAGGGCGCAACAGATTGTAGGAGCTGCACCAGCGCAATTCCGCCACTAGACGTAGGTGGCATGGTGATAATCTGGTATCCCCGGTAGTTTCCTGTAACGGGTTTTCGCCAGGTCGCATGATAATTATCCAGGTCGTTTTTGGTAATGAGACCATTTCCGCGTTGCATTTCTTTCACAATAGAATCTGCCACGGCTCCACTATAAAAGCCAGCTCTACCTTTATCTCTAATTAGCTTTAAGGTATTTGCAAGTTCCTTTTGCATTAAAATATCATTCTCTTTCCAGGTACTTTCTAAATTTACGAAGGCAGTTCCGTTGGGATTAAACTCCATAAATTTTCTATGTAGCCCGTTCAATTCACTAGCCTGGCGCTTAGTAATTTTAAATCCATTTTCGGCAAGATCGATTGCTGGTTGTAATACCTGTTGCCAAGATACCTTGCCATACTTTTGGTGTGCTTGCACCATTCCATCTACCGATCCGGGAACGCCAGCAGCTAAATGACCGTAAAGGCTTTTATCTACAATAGGGTTACCTGCGGCATCCAGATACATGTCGCGACTCGCAGAGGCGGCTGCCTTCTCGCGGAAATCAAGTGCATTTATTTCGCCTTTCGCGGAGCGATAAACCATGAAACCGCCACCACCAATATTGCCCGCATTAGGATAAACAACTGCTAATGCAAATTGAACTGCAACCGCGGCATCAATGGCATTTCCACCCTTTTTTAAGATCGCTATCCCTACTTCCGACGCCTCAGGATGCGCCGTAACCACCATACCATTTTTAAATTCACCGCTATTGTTTTTCCCTAGTTGCCCAGTAACACAGCCTGCAAACAAAACAGTAGTTGCAATAAACAGGAATGACAGTTTAGCTAACAGGTTTGTAATTTTCGGCATCTTTATAGATTTTTTCGATTATTGTATTATTTTTCTCTGTAATAATTTTTCGCTTCAAGCTCAGCTTCGGTGTAAGTTCACCCCCATTTATACTCCACTCTTTTGGCAAGAGCGCAAACCTTTTCACTTGTTCCCACTTACCAAAACCCACGTTTGCTGCTTCAATCACTTCGTTAAATTTGGTTAAAACCTGCTCATTTTTAATAACTTCTTCATTAGAAACAAATGTTATTCCCTTACGCTCGGCCCATGTTTTTAATGTTTCAAAATTTGGAACTATTAAGGCAGACGGGAATTTCCTGTTTTCGCCAAGCACCATAATTTGTTCAATAAAGATAGATTCTTTGTATTTATTCTCTAGTATTTGCGGCGCAACATACTTTCCACCTGCAGTTTTGAACATTTCTTTCTTACGATCGGTAATTTTTAAAAACCTGCCATCAACCAGTTCTCCAATATCGCCCGTGTGAAACCATCCATCTGCATCTATTGCTTCATTGGTTAAATCAGGTCTGTTGTAATAACCTTTCATTACTTGATGGCCCCTTGTTAACACCTCTCCATCTGAAGCGATTTTAACCTCTACGCCTTTTATCACCTCGCCAACGGTGCCAAACATTGTTCCTCCAAAATGATTAACTGTAATTACCGGAGAAGTCTCAGTTAAACCATAGCCTTCAAAAACAGGCATCCCGGCGGCCCAAAAAATACGAGCCAATCGAGGGTTAAGCGCTGCGCCGCCTGATACGATAACAATAATCTCGCCGCCCAGTGCCTCTTGCCATTTTTTGAAAACAAGCTTTCTGGCTAAGTTAAGCTTAAAATTGTACCATCCGCCTGCGTTTATTGTATACTTTTCTGCAAGTGCAACAGACCAAAAGAAAATCCCCTTCTTGATACCGGTTAAAGATTTTCCCTTTTCCATTATCTTATCATAAACTTTTTCTAATAAGCGGGGCACAGTAGAGAAAGCATTTGGTTTTACATGCTGTATATCAGCCACAATGGTTTCCATACTTTCTGCATAATAAACTGCAGTGTGATTAAATAAATAGAGGTAAATAATCATTCGCTCGAAGATGTGCGATAAAGGAAGAAAACTGAGCCCCTTATTTACTCCTTCTGGCATCACAACGGCAGAATGAACAAAGTTTGCAACTAAATTATTGTGCGTAAGCATAACCCCTTTCGGGGTGCCTGTGGTACCTGAAGTGTATATGAGCGTTAAAATATCATCGCCGTTTACTTGTTTCCGATACTCATCTAAATTAATGTCTGCAGAATTCGCACCTGCATCCATCAAAATTCGCCAATTGTTTACGCCGTCTATGGCATCGAAACTATATATTTTTATATCAGGATTAACTGCAACCGCACATGGGTTTAGCTTTTTATACAGTTCTTCATCGGCAACAAAAATTACAGAAACATCTGCGTCTTTTAAAATGAATTGAATATCGTTTTCTGCTAAGGTGGGGTACAACGGAATCTGGTAGGCCCCAATTTGGTTTATAGCAAAATCTGCAATGTTCCACTCCGGCCGGTTATGAGACATCACCGCAACGCGACTACCTTTGTGTACACCCTGTTTAATTAATCCCTTGCTTAGTTCATCTACTGCACGGCAGAAATCGGCTGTAGAATAATTAATCCATTTTCCATTTACTTTACCGCTTATAAATTCTTGTTTAGGTTGCGCTAAACTATAATTCAAAAGATCGAAAACGCGTTTTATTTCTGCAGCCATATCTTTGTAATATTTGGTTAAGTTAAAAAATCAAACACAAAAAAGAGGTTAATCTTATTGGTTTTTTAGCAAAACATTCCTGAAAAATTAGCATTAGGTTGTATTAG
This sequence comes from Pedobacter sandarakinus, assembly GCF_026240095.1. GTDB lineage: Bacteria > Bacteroidota > Bacteroidia > Sphingobacteriales > Sphingobacteriaceae > Pedobacter > Pedobacter sandarakinus. The sequence continues at coordinate 461,584 of NZ_JAPIVG010000001.1, forward strand.
TTACCCTTCAAGAAATTTGAAATAAACTTAGCAATTACAAAATTACTATGCAAGCATTGTTTTTTATTGTGATTGATATTTCCTTGAAAAACATAAACGGCATTAAAGTTGTTAGGCAGATATTACTATAGAAAACATAAATTTTAAAGAAGTATTATGAAAAAGTTATTTACAATTTTAGGCTTTATTGCCTTATTTGCCTTCACAACGGAAACAGTTAAAGCCCAAAATTATAAAACAGGCTTAGGTTTAGGAATTGATTTTGGTGACGGAGCCACATTAGTAGGGCCTTCCATCAGACATCATTTTAGCTCGAAAGCAGCAATACAAGGTGATGTTTTGTTTGGTGGAAATTCAACCATTATCCAAGGATTTTTACAGTATAATTCTGCAATCCCTGGCGCTAAAGGTTTAGATTGGTATTTAGGTGGCGGACCATCTGTACAATTGTACGATGGTGGATCTAGTTTTTATCTTGTACCAATGGTTGGTTTAGATTACAAATTTAGTGGAGCACCATTAGCTTTGGCTTTAGACTGGAGACCACGCCTATACATTGGCGATAATAACAGCGATTTTAACGCCGGACGATTTGGCTTAGGTTTTAGATACACCTTCTAGACAAAATTAAAACGTAAAAAAAACACCCGCCAGATTTCATCCTGGCGGGTGTTTTTTTTAAGGCTTGTTTTTGGTTACTTACCCGTCCATTTGGCAAATACTGTTTTCTGTGCTGGTGTAGCATTTTCATTAATCGTTGCCTTTAAGCGAACATTTGGATTTTCTTTCAGCGTTAAAGAAATTTCTTTTTCCAATCCATCGCGTTTGATTTTCAACTTCAATACATCACCAATATTCTTCTTATTTACAACTGGAAGTGTCTCTAGCGAAAGCATTGGACTTCTTAATTTGATGGTGGCAAGGGCATCCCCTACGGTAACATCATCTAGCGTAATAATTTCATCATTAACATTAAGTCCGGCAACCCAGGCAGCAGAATTACGGGCTATTGAAGTTACACTTATGGTACCTGCATTGGTTAACTGGCCACTTGCGCCACTTACAGGCTTACCCGGAGTAGCATTTTCTGCAGATACCGTTACGCCGGCATAACCAAAATATTTCTCATACTCGGCATCATCTACTCCATTAACATATTTCTCCCAAAACTTGGTAAAACTTATGCCAGCTACCTTCTCTACCATGGCCTTAAATTCTGCATCTGTATAGCCTCGTTTCAAGGTTTTGCATTGCAGGTACATGGCTTTCATCACATCATCTAAACTTTTCTGGCCTTTTGTAGCATTTATAATCTCCAAATCCATTAATAGACCAATCACTTCACCTTTGTTGTAATAAGAAATTGAATTGTTTCTGGAATTTTCGTTAGGGCGATAACCGATGATCCAGGCGTCGTAGCTGGAAGATGCGGCAGACTGATACTTTGCACCCGGGGTATTTAGCACCGTACCTACACCACCTGCAAGATCACTTACAAACTCTTCTGCAGATGTGAAGCCAGCCCGGTGCATGTACTTATTTTCGTAATAAGAAGTAAAACCTTCAGCAACCCATAAATTAGTAGTGTAGTTTTCATTGTCATAATCGAATGGACCCAAAGCTACAGGGCGCAAACGTTTAACATTCCAAAGGTGATGATATTCATGTGCAACGAGGGCTAAAAACCCTTTGTAACCTGCCTCGGTGTTATATGCGTTTCTTGATGCGCCAAGTGTAGTAGAGTTAAGGTGCTCTAAGCCGCCGCCGCCTCTTAAAAAGTTATGAACAATGAATACATAATGTTTATTGGGATTTTCGCCATAAACCTTTGTTGGTTCTTCAACAACCTTGGCCATGTCTACTTTAAGTTTCTCTTTATCGTAGTTGCCTCCGCCGTACATGGCCACCTCATGGCGAACGCCTGCCGCCATAAACTCGAATACATCTTGATTACCAACTTCAATTGGGCTATCATATAAAATATCAAAATCTGGAGCTTTATAGGTAAACTGAGCGCCTGATACAGGCTCTAGTCCGGTTGAGACTTTACTCCACGATGCGTGAGGAATAATTTTAACAGTGCTTGGAGATTTAATCATTCCATCTGGATGCATAAAAATTCCAGTTGGCGATAAAAATGCATGTGATACATCAATAAATGGTGTACGTACTGAAATATCGAACGCATACACACGGTAATTCACTTGAATATTTGCCGCCTTTGCAGAAAATATCCGCCAGGTATTTTTACGAACTTTCTCTACCTTAACCGCTTTGCCTGCTGCAGTAGCTTTAAACTCTTCAACACTTTTTTCAAATTCTCTGATCAAATAAGAACCAGGTGTCCATACTGGCATTTTAACATCAACATAATCTTTCACCAAGCCAGAAATATTCATCTGTACTTCTGCATAATGCGCTTGAGGCTCTTTAAAAGAAACTTCGAAGCCAATTTTTACCTGCGCCTTCGCTGCCATAATAAACGTTAGTAATACAACTAAACCTAAAATTGATTTTTTATTAAACATATTTACATGTGATTTGCCACAAATTTATATTTATTGATCAGGTTTTCGAATTAAATACTGGAAATTTAGCTTGCGGTATGCTAAAATAATAGGTAATGGTGATTGTGTAAACACATTAAGCATACATTTGGGCTTCTCAAAAATCACTTATTTACAGATTAATGCCGTGCCTCGCCGTTTCAAAAGCACTTTGAGCGCAGGCAGCGTTGGTGCCAGTAGATAAGTAACATCCTTAATACAACGAAATTAGGACTAAACTATTTAGATATTTTTACGCTCTATTACTGAATGTTGAAAAATCTGCATTCCAAAAACACACGACAAATCGAAATATGAAGAAAAGGTATATTTTCTATGCTATTCTGGCCTTGGGCTTAGCTTACTGGATTTATTACAGAATTAGCAACAATAACAAAATTGAAGGCAAAAGCGCCGGTGGCGGTGGACAGGCTAAGGGTGGTAAAGGCGGAGGTGCAGGCGCTCCATTGGTGGTAGATGGTATTATTGTTAAGCCAGTTTCTTTCGATAACGACCTGGAAGTTACCGGTGCTGTAGATGCTAATGAATCAGTAGTATTAAAAAGCGAAATTTCTGGACTTGTAACAGGCATTTATTTTAAAGAAGGAACTAATGTGAGCAAAGGAAGCGTATTGGTAAAGGTAAATGATAGAGATATTCAGGCCCAACTGCAGGAAGCATTAACCAAACAAAAACTTTCTGGCACTAACGAAAATAGGGCCAGACAGTTGCTGGAGAAAGGCGCCATAAGCCAGGAAGAATACGATACGTCGCTGGCAGATCTTAAATCATTTCAGGCACAGTCGCAGTTAATTAGGGCACAGTTGGCAAAGGCAACTATCAGGGCCCCTTTTTCCGGCCGCATTGGTTTACGTAGCATTTCAGCGGGAACATACCTAACTCCAGCTACGGTTATTGCCAACCTGGTGAGCACTAATCCTGTTAAAATTACATTTTCTGTACCCGAAAAATATGCAGGGCAAATTAAAATGGGCTCTTCAATTGGCTTCACTACCGATGGATCGTCAAAAGAATATACCGGCAAAGTGTACGCCATTGAGCCAGGGATAAATGCTGCAACCAGGACGTTGCAAATTAGGGCACTTGCCCCAAATGCAAACAACGAACTTCTACCAGGATCTTTCGCTAAAATAAAATTAGCATTGAATACGATGGAAAATGCAATACTAATTCCAAACCAAGCCATTGTACCCGTTCTAAAGGGGAAAATTGTGTATATCCAAAAAAATGGAAAAGCACAGGAGGTTAAAGTAGAAGCTGGTACCCGAACCGATGAGGATATCGTAATTACCTCTGGATTAAAAGCTGGCGATACAGTGCTAACCACAGGCGCTATGGCATTAAAGAAAGACGCTCCTGTTAAAGTTAAACTGGTTAAGCAATAATTATGAGTATCTCCACAACGAGTATAAAACGACCCGTTCTAGCCATCGTGATGAATTTGCTAATTGTCCTTTTCGGGATTATTGGCTATACATTTCTTGGTGTTAGGGAATATCCCTCTATCGACCCCACAGTTGTTTCGGTAAGGACATCTTATCCGGGGGCGAACTCTGATATTATTGAATCGCAAATTACAGAGCCTTTAGAAAAATCCATAAATTCTATCGATGGGATAAGAAATATATCTTCATCAAGTAACCAGGGTACCAGTAATATTACCATCGAATTTAACCTCGATAAAGACATTGAAGAGGCAGCGAACGATGTTCGCGACAAGGTATCGCAAGCGGCCAGAACGCTACCAAAAGATATTGATGGATTGCCTACGGTAAGCAAGGCTGATGCAAATTCCGATGCCATCCTTTCAATGACGATCCAAAGTGACAAAAGAAATACCTTGGAATTGAGTGATTTTGCAGAAAACGTAATTGCAGATCGAATTCAAACCATCCCAGGGGTAAGTAGTGTACAAATTCAAGGGCAACGCAAATATTCCATGCGGATCTGGATGGACCCTAACAAACTAAGTGCTTATGGGTTAACCTCGCAAGATATTGTTACAGCATTAGATAATGAGAACGTAGAGCTGCCATCTGGAAAAATTACCGGCGCTACAACAGAGCTTACAGTTAAAACCCTCGGGAAGCTAACTAATGAAGAACAATTCAATAACCTTATCTTAAAATCTGATAGCAACCAGGTTATTAAACTCAAAGATATAGGCTATGCGGTACTGGGATCGGAAAATGAGGAAACGGTACTAAGAGAATCTGGGCGACCGATGGTTGCAGTTGCCATTATACCGCAGCCAGGTGCAAATTACCTTGATATCAGCAACGAATTTTATAATCGGTTTGATAAGTTGAAGGCCGACATGCCAGATGATATCAAACTAAATGTATCATTGGATAATACCCAATTCATTAAGCGTTCGGTAACAGAAGTTGCAGAAACCATTGGCTTGTCTCTTGTACTGGTAATTTTAATTATCTATCTCTTCTTCAGGGACTGGGCAATTGCATTTCGCCCGCTAATTGATATTCCGGTATCGCTGGTTTTCACCTTCTTTATTATGTACGTTTTTGGCTTTTCCATTAATGTTTTAAGCTTGCTAGCCATTGTGTTGGCAACTGGTTTGGTTGTAGATGATGGAATTGTAGTAACTGAAAATATCTTTAAAAAGGTTGAAGAAGGCATGTCGCCATTTGAAGCGGCAATTAAAGGATCAAATGAAATCTTTTTTGCAGTAATTTCAATCTCTATCACACTGGCTGCTGTGTTCTTACCCGTAATCTTTTTAGAAGGCTTTGTGGGGAGGTTGTTCCGGGAATTTGGTATTGTAATTGGTGCGGCCGTATTAATTTCGGCATTTGTTTCCCTTACGTTAACGCCCATGCTTAATGCCTACTTAATGAAAGCAGGCGGACATAAGCCATCTAAATTCTACAACTGGACAGAACCTTATTTCATCAAACTAAATGATGCTTATGCATCAAATCTCGACAAATTTCTAACCAAGCGCTGGCTCTCAATACCAATTATTGTTATCTGTGTGGGATTAATTTTTATGTTTTGGAAGGTTTTACCCAAAGAAACTGCACCTTATGATGATAGAAGTGCGATCAACATCAATGCAACCTTACCAGAAGGAACTTCTTTTACGACCACAGATCAGTTTATCATGAAATTGAATCAACTGGTAATAGATTCGGTACCAGAGAAGAATGTGAATATTACCATCACTTCACCAGGCTTTGGTGGTGCCGGCTCTACCAATTCGGGTTTTGTTAGGATGGGTTTAATCAATCCTGAAGATCGTGAGCGATCACAAAAAGAGATTGCCGATATGCTTACGCGTATCACGAAGAAATATACTGAAGGCAAGGTTATTGTAAATCAGCAGCCTACGATTTCAGTTGGAAGAAGAGGTGGTTTACCCATCAGCTACATCATACAGGCGCAAAATTTTGAAAAGTTAAGGGAAAAAGTGCCACTTTTTATGGATGAGGTAGCTAAGAACCCCATATTTACGGTTTCTGATGTAAATTTAAAATTCAACAAGCCGGAGATAAATTTAACAATAGATCGAGATAAAGCCAAAGATTTAGGTGTATCGATCTCTGCAATTGCACAAACTTTAAACTTGGGATTGAGTGGTCAGCGTTTCTCTTACTTTTTTATGAATGGAAAACAATACCAGGTGATTGGCCAGTTTGATAAGAGTGATAGAAAAGATCCCTTAGATTTAAGCTCTGTTTATGTTAGAAGTGATAAAGGCCAGTTGGTGCAGCTAGACAATTTGGTTTCAGCTAAAGAAGAAAGTAGCCCGCCTCAGCTATATAGAAACAATCGTTTTATTTCTGCTACGGTTTCTGCCGGGCTTGCGCCAGGCAAAAGTATAGGCGAAGGTATCGATGCAATGGACGCCATTTCCAAAAAGGTTTTAGATGAAACTTTCTCTACAGATTTAAGTGGTGAGTCTAGAGATTTCAAGGAAAGTTCATCAAATACTGTCTTTGCATTCGGGTTAGCATTGTTGTTGGTTTATTTGATTTTAGCGGCTCAGTTCGAAAGCTTCAAAGACCCCGTTATTATTATTTTAACTGTGCCCATGGCCGTGGCAGGTGCATTTTTATCACTTTGGCTTTGTGGGCAAAGTTGGAACATTTTTAGCCAGATCGGCACAATTATGCTTATTGGTTTGGTTACTAAAAATGGAATTTTAATCGTAGAGTTTGCAAACCAGCTTAAAGAAAAGGGAATTGCAATTCCCGAGGCCATAAGAGAAGCATCGGTTTCTCGTTTACGCCCAATTTTAATGACTAGTTTGGCCATTGCCATTGGCGCACTACCCATTGCCCTGGCTTTAGGTGCTGCAGCAAAGAGTAGAATGAGTATGGGAACCGTAATTGTAGGCGGAACACTATTCTCACTCATCCTTACATTATTTGTAATCCCTGCGATTTATTCTTACTGGGCAAAACCTTACAAACCAAACAAACAATTAAAAGACGCCCATCGCTTTGAACAAGAAGCTTTACATAATGAAGAATAAGATGAGCAAGTATATAAAATTGATTTTCTTGTTGATGTGCCTAACCACGGTTGGTGTTGCACAAGAAAAATTAACACTAAAAGATGCAATCAGCATTGCCTTAGAAAACAACTACGATATAAAAATAAGTAGAAATGATTTGGCTATTGCAGCAAATAACAATAATATTGGAAATGCAGGGATGTTGCCAAACGTTGCAGCGAACTATAGCAATGGCGGCAGCAGGCAAAATACCCGTCAAACGCCAGCTACCGGACCCGACCGTGTAATTACTGGTGCCAAAAGTACAAACAACAGTTATGGTGCAGATTTAAATTGGACCGTTTTTGATGGATTTACCATGTTTGCCAACTACAATAGGCTTAAGGAATTAGAAAAGCAGGGCGAGGTAAACACCCGCCTTACCGTTCTTAATACAATTTCGAATGTGATATCTGCCTATTACGACGTTGTAAGGCAACAGCAATTATTGGTAGCCGCAGATAGTGCAATAGATGTTTCTGTATTGCGTACCAATATTGCAAAAACAAAACTACAGTTAGGAAGAGGTGCTAAGTTAGATGTGTTAACAGCACAGGTAGATTACAATACGGATACCTCTAACTACCTGCAAATTAAAAATGCGCTGCAAGTGGCGAAAGTGCGCCTCAATCAATTAATGGTTAGAGACATCAGCACAGATTTTACAGTCGCAGATAAAATTGATGTAGATACCGGAATTTTGTTTACAAAGCAAGCAGAAATGGCAGCACTCCAGAATCCCAATGTACAGAATGCTTTTATTAATCAAAAAATCGCAGCGCTGAATCTAAAGGCTATTCGCGGAGCCCGTTACCCGTCAATTAGTCTAAATTCGGGCTATAGCAGGGCTCAAAGTACAAGTCCAACGGGCTTTAACCAACAATTTGCGGCAAATGGACTTACATATGGAGTTACTGCATCTTTAAATTTATTTAATGGCTTTTTGCAGCGCCAAAATGAACGCAACGCAAAGATTGAAATTGAAACCTCAAAGCTTGATCTAGATAGAACAAAGCTCGATGTAAATACCCAGTTATTATCAGCTTACCAAAACTACACTACTTACCTGGATTTAATTAAGCTAGAACAACGCAATGTTGATATTGCCAAAGAAAGTTTGGATATTACCCTTACAAAGTACAGGCTTGGAAGCATTGCACCATTGGAATTGCGAGAAGCACAACGCAATGCCATCGATGCACAAAACAGATTTATTGAGATGCAGTTTCAAGCAAAGTTAGCAGAGACTACTTTAAAGGAAATTAGTGGAAATATAGATTTATCCAATTAATTTTTATATTTAAACTCATGATACTTGTTGCAGATAGTGGCTCATCAAAAACAGATTGGATGGGCTATATTGATGGTAAGACCATTAAATTTGATACGCCAGGAATTAACCCTTATTTTTTAAGTGAGGAAGAGATTTCGAAATTGGTTGCCAGAAATGAAACTATGATGCTGTATGCAGATAAGGTAAAAGAAATTTATTTTTTCGGTGCCGGTTGCTCTTCTCCAGATAAGCATGAGGTAGTTTCCAATGGCCTATCTGCTATTTTCAAAAATGCTTTTATCTCTGTTGATCATGATTTACTAGGATCTGTTTATGCTACTTGCGGTAATGCAGAAGGTTTAAACTGTATTTTAGGTACTGGCTCTAACATTTGTTATTTCGATGGAAAAAAGATTCATGATGGCCACCATGGCTTGGGCTATGTTTTAGGCGATGAAGGTTCTGGAACATTTTTCGGAAAGAAGATTCTGTTGTCATTTCTTTACAAAAAAATGCCTGCCGATTTATCTGCCGAATTTAAAAAGGCATTTCCATTAGAAAAGGAACAAATTATCACCAACGTTTATCAAAAACCGTTTCCAAATATCTATCTGGCCAGCTTTAGCAGATTTATGGCTAGCCACAAAGACCATCCATTTATATTGGAGATTTTAAGATCGGGTTTCCAGGAATTTGTAAACACGAATATTAAAGACTATCCTAAGTACACGCAGGTTCCTTGCCATTTTGTGGGTTCTATTGCTTATTATTATCAAGATGTATTGAAATCGGTTTTAGTAAAAAATGGTATTGAACCTGGGAAAATTTTACAAAAGCCGATACAGGAGCTGTTTAATTTTATTATCCAAAAGGAAGGGATTGCACCGCAACTTGGAGGCGTGAATTGAATATGAATTTACGGTTAAAATATTTTTAAGAATTTAAACATAACAAGTTACTTTTTGTTATAATTTTAACGGTAAATAAATTTCCACATACATATGAAGAGAATATTGGTAGTAGATGATGACATTGAGGTTTTAGAGACCATACAGTTAATATTGGAAATCGGAGGGTTTAAAGTGTCTGCACTTAATGATGGCGAAGAGGTTTTTAATCGAATTGAAAATTTCAATCCTGATCTGATCCTTCTAGATATCTCTTTAGGACATATTGATGGGCGTGTATTGTGTGAGCAACTCAAATCGATCGAGAGCACTTCAAAAATTCCAATTCTTCTGATTTCTGGATTGTATGACCCAAAAGATTTCACCACATTAAATTACGGACAGGATGATTTCTTATCTAAACCTTTTCAGATGGATATACTCTTAAAAAAGATTACCAAAATTTTGTCACTTGAGGAAGATCAGCGAAGTTTCTTGCTAAACTAAGCCTTAACAATATCGCAATAGAAGCCAAAAAAAGTAATGTTTTTTGGCTTTTTTGTTTTTGCGAAAACCAGTCTTACCAATAGCAAGCAATCCTTATTAGTAGGAATTGAAAACTATGCTGTCATTTTGGCAAATAACATGCTTTGGAACAAGGCTTGTGATGTGTAATTCAGATTAAACAATTTAATTACATATGAGCATACAAGAAAAAGGAAACATTTCCATCCACACAGAGAATATTTTCCCTATAATTAAGAAGTTTTTATATTCTGATAATGAAATCTTCCTTCGGGAACTTGTTTCAAATGCGGTAGATGCAGTTCAGAAAATTAAAAGACTAGGTTCGCTGGGTCAGTTTAATGGAGAAGTAGGACAGCCCCTAGTTAAAGTTGCAGTCGATAAAGATGCAAAAACCATTACCATAAGTGATAATGGTTTGGGAATGACCTCCGAAGAAATCAAAAAATACATCAACCAGGTTGCATTTTCTGGCGCAAGTGAGTTTGTTGAAAAGTTTAAAGACGCAAAAGATGCAAATGAGATCATTGGTAAGTTTGGTTTAGGTTTTTATTCTGCCTTTATGGTTGCAGATTTAGTAGAAATTCAGACTTTGTCTTATCAGGATGGCGCTGCACCTGCACGCTGGGTTTGCGATGGTAGTACAGAATTTGAGATTACTGAAGGCAATAAAACCACGCGTGGTACAGATATTATCTTGCATGTAAATAAAGATTCGGAAGAGTTTTTAGCTGAATCCAAGCTGCAGGAAATCTTAGATAAATATGCTAAATTTTTGCCTGTGCCTATCCAGTTCGGAACAAAAACTGAGTCGGTAGAAGATGGCGAAGATGAAGAGGGTAAGAAAAAGTATAAAGATGTTACTGTAGACAACATTATCAACACTACTAATCCAATCTGGACAAAAGCTCCTGCAGATTTGTCAGATGAAGATTACCTTAATTTTTATAGAGAGCTCTACCCATTTAGCGAAGAACCGCTCTTCTGGATCCATCTTAATGTAGATTATCCTTTTAATTTAACAGGCGTTTTGTATTTCCCTAAGTTGAAAAACGATTTTGAAATGCAACGCAATAAAATTAAGCTCTATTCGCGTCAGGTATTTATTACTGATGAGGTTAAAGATATTGTACCAGAGTTCTTAATGTTATTACATGGCGTAATCGATTCTCCAGATATTCCATTAAATGTATCACGTAGTTTCTTGCAAGCCGATAGTAATGTTAAAAAGATAAACAACTACATTACTAAAAAAGTTGCCGATAAGCTGGCAGAGCTATTTGCCAAAGACCGTAAATCTTTCGAAGATAAATGGAAAGACATTGGCTTATTCGTAAAATACGGAATGATTAGTGAAGAGAAGTTTTATGATAAGGCTAAAGATTTTGCGTTAGTAGGCAATACTAAAAATGAATTATTCACGCTAAATGAATACAAAGAAAAGGTAGCTCCTTTGCAAACCGATAAGAATGGAACAGTAGTTTATTTATATGCTAACGATGCTGCAAAGCAAGATGCATTTATCCAGTCGGCAAATAAAAAAGATTACGATGTATTGGTGCTGGATTCGCCTATAGATAACCACTTCATCAATCAACTAGAGCAAAAACTCGAAAAAACATCTATTAAACGTGTCGATTCGAGTGTTGCTGATAAATTGATTGACAAAGATGAGGTAAATGAGCATGTATTGAGTGAAGATCAGGTGAAAGAAGTTACTTCTATTTTCGAGAAAGCAATTACAAAACCAGGGATGCAGGTTGAAGTTGTAGCCTTGAATCCTGATGAGTTGCCTGTTACCATTACCATGGATGAATTTATGCGTCGCATGAAAGATATGGCTGCTATGGGTGGCGGAATGGGTTTTTATGGGCAAATGCCAGATAGCTATAAAGTAGCTATAAATGGAAACCACAAACTTGTGAGTAAGATTTTACAGACTAGTGGCGATGAACAGGAAAACCTTGCGAAACAAGCAGTAGATTTAGCTTTACTAGCCCAAGGTATGCTAACTGGTGCAGAGCTTACTGCTTTCGTAAGCAGAAGTGTGGCTCTGATTTAGTTAGATTAACATATTAGTTGATAAAAGGAGAAGCTTAGGTTTCTCCTTTTTTTTTTGGGACAAAAAAAAGTCCGGAAATCAATCAGGACTTTAATTTTTCAGAATTTTTCGGGAACTCTTAGATTAAAATAAAATAGGGTTAGCTAGCTACAGATTTTTGCTCAACGTTGAAGTAATCTTTATGATCTTCAATCATCTTAGCAATTGTTGCTGCTTTTGTATCAGTTAACTTAAACTCGAATAATGGTTCTTGGTTTTTCTTCGATTTAACCATTTTTTCAGTATAAAAGCGATAAACTAGGCCATTGGTAAGTAAACCATATTTCGCTTTTGTTTTACGGAAGTATTTAGATAAACGGGAGTCGTGTATGTCTAAACTATCTTCATGATGTTTGCACTCAACCAAAATCGTCGGCTCTCCATCTTTCATAATGGTGTAATCAACCTTCTTGCTTTTCTTTACTCCAAAATCTAAAACAGCTTCAGATTGAACTTCTGAAGGATCAAATCCTAAGATTTGAATAAAAGGCATAACTAAAGCATTCCTAGTTAGATCTTCTGATTGAACTTGTGGAAGCATTTTTTTGATTCTTACAGCAAATTGGCCGATTTCGTCTTTAAGTTCCATGGTAATATGTATGTTTTAGATGTATTAATTTTTCGGTTGTACATTAATTAAGCGCTTGCAAATGCTTTAATCACCAGCTTTTTCGCATATAAAGCCTTCATTAAAATGGCGCCATTATCTTTCAATTTTTCAAATTTAATGCATGCACCCAATTTGAAAGTAAGCTATCCGATCCTTAATCTCTACCGCTAAAAGTCCTGAATGTTAAAAATGATTTGAAGCATCTTTAGTAAAAACATCAATGCTTACCGTTTTTGAAGTTTACAAGATTTAAGAATCTAATTGTGTATAGAAACTAAATCTTTCATCAAAATCAACCGTTCAAATACATGTACATTACCTCATTAGAGTTAGTACAGGTATTTATTAACAAACATTGGGACAATTATTTAAACAATGAGTTAAGTCTCTGCTTTGTATTTCTCTTTTATTTTTTCAACTCTTTAACCCAATCTTGCATGGCCTGTTTCTTTAAACTTTTTATCAACAGGCTATACAAACTTGGGCAGGCAAATGTTAATTTAACCTGCACACAAACCTGTGCTGGTTAATTGTTTTTGGCAAACATTTTAAAGATTAGAAAAATATTAGAGGGTAATGATTTTTTTACATCAACCATGGAGTATTTTACACGAACACCCAAGTTCTTTAGACGAAACCATACCCGTTTTTTTTTAGGTTTGAAAGGCCAATACAATCCAATTTTTATTTAACTTGCATTGAAATCATTCCAGCACTCTTATTATAAAACACCATGAATCTAAAATGCGTTGTTATCGATGACGAACAGCATGCAATTGAGGTACTTACCGACCATATTGCCGAAATGCCTGGTTTAACAATCTTCAAGACATTTACTAGCCCCATCCAGGCATTAACAGAAATTAGTATCGATGATGAGATCGATTTATTATTTATGGACATTGATATGCCGGGAATCAACGGCTTAGAACTGGCAAAAAATATAAGAGAAAAAGCTAAATATCTTATTTTCACAACAGCGCATCCAGACTACGCGTTGCAGGCTTTTGATGTTCAATCAGACCAATACCTGCTTAAACCAATATCGTTCGCGAAATTTGCGCTAGGGATAGATCGAATTTTAAAGAAAGAAGCAAATAATGCCAAGGCTGCAGCAAAAGAATCAGATCAGGTGGCTGCCCTTTACATCAAAGGCGATCATAAGTATGCTTTTTCTAATATTGCGATTGATGAAATACTTTACATAAAAGCATTACAAAATTATATACAAATCATTACCAAGAGCGAAACGCACACAACCTATCTTACATTAAAGGAGATTGAAAAGGCTTTAGAAAACCATGCATTCATTCGTGTAAACAAATCAAATATCGTGGCTAAAGCTGCGATTAAAAAGGTAGATGGCAATATCATCCGCCTGGTTAATAATGAAATGATTCAAATCGGGGAAGGCTACAAAGAAGCTTTTTTCGCCTATGTACAGAGTAGTTTATTAAAATCTAACAGAAGTCAATAAATTAAAAACTATCTATAATGAAACTGGTCATAACTGAATGACTCATGTCGCCAGTCGGATTGGTAGAGAAACTGTTCTGAGATTTAACGTTTTTGTAGACGAATACTGTCTTTTTAGAAATTTTTGCACTCGGGGATTGATTTTTCATGATTCTAACAACTAATGTATTATAAATTATCGACAATAAAGCTAGTCATTACAGAGTGGCTCATATCACCAGTTGGATTGGTAGAGAAACTATTTTGAGCTTTTACGTTTTTGTAAACGAACACAGTTTTTTTAGAAATTTTACTTGGTGTATTTTGATTTTTCATCTTGTTAAATATTATAAGTTGTCAACGATAAAACTTGTCATTACAGAGTGGCTCATGTCACCAGTTGGATTGGTAGAAAAATTATTTTGAGCTTTTACATTTTTGTAAACAAACACAGTTTTTTTAGAAATTTTATTTGGTGTATTTTGATTTTTCATCTTGGTAAATATTATAAGTTGTCAACGATAAAACTTGTCATTACAGAGTGGCTCATGTCACCAGTTGGATTGGTAGAAAAATTATTTTGAGCTTTTACATTTTTGTAAACAAACACTGTTTTTTTAGAAATTTTATTTGGTGTATTTTGATTTTTCATCTTGGTAGATATTATAAGTTGTCAACGATAAAGCTTGTCATTACAGAGTGGCTCATGTCACCAGTTGGATTGGTAGAAAAATTATTTTGAGCTTTTACATTTTTGTAAACAAACACTGTTTTTTTTGAAAGTTTCACTAGGTTAGGAGTTTTCATAATAGGAAAGATTTAAAGATTATTGTTGTTGTTATTAATTTCTGTAAAGATGCACTGAAGATAAATTGCTGACCATTTTTTTACACAAAGCATCACTTTTTGAAGATAAAACCACTAATTAAATAGATATAACGCTAAAAAATGACCTTATTTAATACTAGAAAATTGTATCAGAAATATAAACTCCACCTCCTAGTTTGGAGTTTGTACATCGTTTACGAAGTGTTTATACTAGGCTTAGTTACTAATAGTTTTAGGCAGCCTGCAGCTTACTTAGTAGTATACTTAGTAAGTATAAGTACCTTCTACATTTATGCTTTGGCTTTAGAAAAAATCCTAAGGAGTGACACTAAATCGCTTAAGTTTTTGAAAATCACGTTGCTGATAGTAGCAATGATTTTTGCATATGTAATTTCTACTTATATACTCATTTTACTTTTCGAGCAGATACATCTTATCGCTAAAAATCCGGAAAGGGCATTCGATAAAGCATTCATCCTTTCATGTATATACCGCTCATTACTTTACATTGGTTATGCTACTGGTTATGTATATATATTAAAGTCGTTTTCCGACCAGAAAAGAGTCGAAGCGCTTGAAAGACAAAACCTCATAACACAGATAGAAAAGCAGGCCTTGGAAACAGATTTGGTTCAATCTCAAAATAATTTCTTACGCAGCCAGATTAATCCCCATTTCTTATTTAATACGTTAAACTTTATTTATAACGATGCACGTAAAAAGGCTCCGATGGCAGCAGATGCCATTATGAATTTATCTGAAATGATGCGCTATGCCCTGAAACGCCCCGAAGTATCAGAATTGGTTCCTCTGAGTGAAGAAGTAGAGCAAATAGAACATCTCATAAACCTACATCAGCTGCGCACCGCCAACACCGTTAATATCTCATTAGAAATTAATGGCGATTTATTTGGCCTAAGGTTTCCACCACTTATTTTATTAACCCTGGTAGAAAACATGTTTAAACATGGGAATGTATCTCATTCTACGCAAGCTGCGCTTATCAGAATAGAATATAGCCAGAGTAATTTGAACATCAGCACCATAAATATGGTAAATGATAATAAAGGCAAAGAACATGAGAGCCACCACGTTGGTTTAGAGAATATTACTAAAAGGCTAAATAATTTCTACAAAGACGATTACATTTTTAGGTATTATAAAGATCCACTTAACCGATACATTACAGAAATAGATGTTACGGTAAGCAATCCATTGGCGAAACTTAACTCTTTTCAATAGCAGTCTTTCGCTGCAAATCCTTAAGCAAAAAATAATACATAATCATTTCATTCGTTCTCTGTTCTTTATTAAACATCCGGTTCACGAACATGTGGATCAGATCAGTTAGCATTGTTCTTTTTTTACTTTCCTCAGCCTGCATAATTATCTCTGCGAAGGATTTAGCCAATTTGCTAAACAATACCTGTTGTTGCTGATCTAGCGGAATGATTGGTGCCGATTTATAGAGTTGGTATTGTTGGTTAAGCCGTTTATAGTCTGACGCATTTAATTGATGTTCGGTATTGAAACTGTTCGACATCCATTTGACTATTTCTGAAAGCACATCTGAACTGAAAATTTCAGCCTGCTGAAGATAATTTATCAGGTAAGAAGCGTATTTGTACTTGCTAAAACCATCTGGTTGTGCCGGTACAATTGATAATACAAATGCACTGTCGAGCATGAAGTGTGCTTCTACCATTTCAATCGAGGTTACGCCATATCGTTCCAACTCTCTTTTATAGGTCTTTAGCTGAACATCAGATACCAATCCAGCGGTTAAATACGGATTAAGATATTCATAAAACGCTGAGGTAAGCAACGCTGCCTGGTGTTGGTTGGCAAGCTTGAACCTAACCCTCAAATGGTTTCCATTCTCGTTGTAGCGGATAAAAAACCATGATGCGATTTCTGTTGAATGTTCGTTTAAAAATGGATCGATAACATTTGCCAAAATTTCATCACTCCTTTGCTCGTGGCAGAAAATCTCGAAGTAGAGCCACTCTTCTCCCGGAAGAAAAAAGCGCTTTACGTGGGAAGTAGACTCGCCAGGTTTAACAGGTTTATAGATATTGTCTTGATGAGTTAGACTTAGAATAAATTGGGCCAGATAAGGCTTACCATCACCATCCTTAACTAAACTTTCCCCTGGTAAAATAACTTCTTCCAGGTAAATAGTTTGCTGTTTCTGCATGTAACGTATAAATGCAATCAAGTCATCATCACTATCAATATCGAAGCATAAAGTTTGATCTGATACACCTGCTTTGAAGTATTTAGATATGTGTAAAGACTTCAAATAATTTCTACAATCCGTAACACCTATCGGCACCTTCCCAGTATAGAAGGTTTCTCTTTGAACCCGCCATTTCTGGGTACTAAGCAAAATATTTTGAAATTGAAACCTCGGATAGTATGTCAAATCTGGCAATATTGCATCTAATGGTAACGAAAGACTGCAATTAACTGCCTGGTATTGCAAATCACATAGCAATCTGAATACCGACAAATCAGATCTGGTATAATTGTAAGCAGAAGCCATGCGGGGGACTATCCGCTTATTAAGTTTTTTAGACCTTAAAATAACCTGCCCGCCCCTAACCGAAATTTGAATATCTTCTAACGATAGTGGGTCAATTGATGTATCGAAGTTTAAAATTGATAATTGATGGTCGTAAATAAGCTTCCTTCGGTTGATATTATCTACGTTGGTTTCTACCATATAAGCTACATCAAAATATGCAACATCTGGATTAGCATTTTGCTCTATTTGGGCAATTTCCTTGCAATAATGCGCTACTTGTTGACTAGCAAGAGAAAAACGCCCGGTTAATGCATTAGCAGTTGTACCACCAATTTGATCTACCACAAGCAAATCGTCTACAACAGACATCAGTAGGCTGAAGGAGTTAGGTAATGGCTTAGGATTTTCAACTAAATTCAAAGGTAGTTTATTCAAAAACAAAGTTTTTCCAACTTCAAAAGATTGTTTCGAAAGGTATTTCTCGATTTCTTCCTTTAAACTATTATTTTTTTCGACGCCCTTGTTTCGTGTAAATTGAGCTACAAAATCGTCATTTTCACCTGCCTGTTCCAGTTCGTCATATCCAACCCCCATCTCTGGGTCTAAGGCCACTAACAAAGAGATTTCCTGTTGCTCGAATTTTTTTGAAAACCGCTTAACAAATTGCTGAAGCGCATCTCGCTCGCCGTTCCGCACTATTATTTGTAAAAGGTCGATCATATTTGGGATGGCTTTTAAAAGCTTTCCATCAAGAGCTCCCTGGTTTGCTATCCGCTCCGCAATTAAATAGCCCGAAGAATCAGTCGGCTGTGCTACGCCAATTCTTTTGAAATAATCTTCACCGATAATATTGGGATCCTGATCTGTGAAAATCAACTGCAAAGCATGCATATCCTGGAGTAAAGAAAGCAACTGTTGTTCGTCACTTTCCGCTACATGAAGTTTATTCGCAAGATCATTGAACTTAATTGGCACCAAACAAGCATCTAAAACTAACTTTACTTGTTCATCCTTACCAATTTCGGCCAGTTCAAAAATACCATCTGTGCAAGCGATATACCTTAGTCCATCAATGGTCTCGTAGTGGCTACTATTGCTAAATAAGTAACAATTGTGGTTTATTATATCTGTTGGGTTAAATTGTAACTGATTTTTATAGGGCCAATCGATAAACTGATGGACCTTTTCTGATTCATTGATCACGATTTCTTCCGGATTATCCTTAATCGCATCTGTTAAAAGGGTAAAACTGGCAAAAGTTCCGTATGGGGTAGAGCGATACTTAGCTCTGTTGAAATATTTCCAAATGGTGAAATAAATTTTTGGAGGAAGTGTATTTAACTCGTCAGCCTTGATATCCTTTATGGTTTGGTAAAAATCATTAGAAGATATGGCTATTGCGCTTTTTAGTTGTTCCCAAGAAGCTGATAAATTGGCCTGATAAGAGAACTTTGGTGTTCTAAAAATTAGTTTTGGGAATGTATGAAGTTTCATGAAAGGGATTGACGAGGCGAAAATTACAAAGATTAATCTTAAAATCGATTAATTAACTAAGTAAAATGCCAGGTACACAAGGCTAATTCGGCTGTATTTCAGCGAAAAATACCAACAAAAAAAGTCCTAATAGCTTGTAGACCATCAGGACTTCGTGTATAGAATTTTAGCTTTTACTTAATTAGATTGTACAGCTCATCTAATTTCGGAGACAGTACAATTTCAATTCTTCTGTTTTTGCTCCTGCCATCAGCGTTAGCATTAGACCCTAAAGGCTGGAATTCACCTTTACCAGTTGCAGTCATCCTAACACTTTCAACCTTTTCATTTTCTGTTAGGTATCTTACCACAGAGGTTGCTCTGAGCACACTTAAATCCCAGTTATCTTTTATTTGACCCAGGTTATTAATTTTTTGATTGTCGGTATGCCCCTCAACAGCGATATTGATTTCTGGTTGTTGCTTTAATACGTTAGCCAGTTGCGTTAAGGCTTGTTTCCCTTTGTCATCAATAATAATACTTCCCGATGGAAACAATAACTTGTCGGTAAGGGACACATATACTTTTCCGTTTTTAATTTCTACTGTAAGGCCGTTCTTAGTGAAGCCAAGCAATGCTTGCTGCAATTTTTCTTTTAAAGCATTGGTTGCTTCATCGCGCTTGCGCAAAACTTCTTCCACCTCTTTCAACCGCTTCTCTCTGGCTGCCAAATCGCCAGATAGTTTACTAATCTCAGAAGTAGAATTATTTTTTAATTTTTGATAGCTGGCATCCATATCGTTATAACTATTCTGCAAATCCCGAAGTTCTTCCGCCATCATTGTGGTGTCTTTCTTTAGTTTAGCAACTTCTTTTTCGAGATTCTCAATTTTTATTAAACCTTCGTTGAAGGCGGTATAAAGAGAGTCTTTGCTACCTAGTAGAGCCTTATATTTTTTAGGTGACAAAACCACGCAAGAAGTTGTAGCCGAGATAATTAGTAATATTGCAAAAGCGAGAAAAGTATTTTTCATTTTGATACGATAAGTTTGAATTTCAATGTCGACGCGAAGCTAATACGCTATTGGTCTATGGCATTTCGTAAAAATGCAACTAATGGTTGAACCATGCTAAAAGAATTTATCAACTTATCAACTATTGTAGATTTCAGAAACGCTTCATCTGCTAATGGCATAGTGGCTTCAAAGCTCTTTAACTTCAAATATTCGATATTTGGATCTTCCGGATTATATCCTTTGGGTGCGTTTTTAAGCGCATTGCCAGTGCTAAGTTTAAAGTTTGCTTTAAATGCCTTATCATTAATAATCTCCTTAAAATCACCTATATTATAGTCAATCTCTTGCCTAATCAATTTTAGATGCGGTGCCTCGGGCATCCAATATCCACCAGCAATGAAACTTTTACCAGGTTGGATATGAAGATAATAACCAGGTTGGTTACCACCAGTATTTTTCGCAGAGAACCAAATCCCAAAATTATTTTTGTAAGGATCTTTATTTTTACTAAACCTCACATCGCGATAAATGCGCATCAAGCTCTTCTTAGCATCCGTTTCAGCAGATATCAGCGGATCAACCTTTGCAAGCTTTGGAATCAGCGCCGATACCAGATTCAAAGCATCTTGTTTCGCCTCTTCGTATCGATGTTTATTTGCAGCAAACCATTCGCGGTTGTTGTTTTCACTAACATCTTTTATAAAGTTTAATGTATCTTTTTGTAACATATTGATTGATTTACATGATGGAGCAATCGGAAATATCTGTACCTAGACCCCATCATAAAGCAAACACTGCTTACTTATCGTAATACGGTTTATATTTAATATTGGGCGATAGCACGTGTAAAAGTATCATCCTGGAGTATCGATAGTTGAATGGGTAAAGAATAAAACAACCCGCGAATATTACAATGAGGTAATGCCAAAAGGTAGCATCTGTTAAAGGCCCGAAAACAAGGTATGTTGCGAAACTAGCCATTAACATCTCTATCACATTCATGGCATAGCTAACGTACATGGCTGCGTAAAAGTACCCGGGTTCAATCTCAATGCGTTGTCCGCAGTGTGGGCATACTTCTTTAGTATGCTGAATGTTCCAACCATACATGCTACCTGTAAACACATCTCCTCTACGGCAATGTGGGCATTTACAATTAATAATAGCAGAAAGTTTTGAGGTTTGAGATGCCATTTACTAGTTCAAATGAAAGGGTTCCTTTTTCATTTCCAGGTGAACATTTTTTTTGCGGTACTTTTTGTACCACACTACACCTACCACCATTGCCATAATATAAGGGATAGCGAGCAAATAGAGTACGCCTGTATTTAAACCAGCTGAAACGGTATTACCATTCTTAACGCCCTGTTCTGCATTAATGCTACACATAGCACACTGTGCCTGAACATTTAAAGAAAAAAACATTACAAAAGCTAGCGCGAATAAGATAAAAGTCAGTTTCTTTTTCATTGATACAAATATACTGAATAAACGTTTGGAGGAACTTAAAAATTATGTCATAAAAAAACCCGCTGTGAGGAGGGGTATATCGGGAGCGAATTTATAATATTATATACTTCCGGTAAAGATAAAATCTTGATGTTCTACACTTTTAAACTGCGCCATCAATGCTCCTGTTGTTGGGTTAGTGAGATAATGGTGCCAATATTGGTCAACAGACATAAAGGCAACACCATTCAATAAGAACAAATTATACTTGAATATAAGCTAAACTATGCGTTTACCCATAAATAAAAATGAAATGGACAAGTAATTCGGCTTCTATCTGCAGAAACTAAAACCTATTAACTTCGCTAAGGGAATTAATCATGCTTCACCTTGAAATTTGCATCATCAGGAAGGGCAAAGCGTTTAATGGTTTTAGAAATTATAATACGGTGAGATCATTAAGTATACAATTACACCTGTTACAGCAACGTATAACCACATTGGAAAAGTAATCTTTGCTATTTTTTTATGTTTATCAAATCGCTCCGCAAGTGCCCTAACATAAGTAACCAACACAAATGGAATTATAATTACAGATAAACAGATATGGGTAACTAAAATGAAGTAGTAGAGATATTTGATAGCACCCTCTCCACCAAATTTAGTAGAATCGGATGTCATGTGGTAAGCAACATACATGCCTAAGAAAGCAACAGATAAGCAAATGGCGAACTTCATTAGGTTTTCATGGAGCTTTCGCTTCCCGTTTTTGATGGCCCAAACGGCTATGACCAAAACTATGGCAGTTAAACCATTGATAGATGCATAAATAGGAGGAAGAATGGAAAGCGGCTTAACATCGAAGCCTAACTTTCTCAAATTTACACCGAACAAAAGCGCAACAACCAGTGGAATGGCAATAGACAAAACCACAATCCATTTGTTATATTTTTTTTCTACTGAAGTCTTTTCCATGCAAACATTAACATATTTTAAAGGCAATTATCTGCCATCTTTCAAAGTTCTCAAATATTCAGCAATAAGCACTTTAATCTCGTCTTCCAATCTCTCAGTTGCTTGCTGGTTATCTCCTTCGTAAATGCCACGTATGCGATGAAGATGATCTATCAATAGAATTTTATTACTATAGATAAAGGATGGCTTTTGAGGGGTACCTGTGGCCACCACATCGAGCAGGAGACCTTTTCTTATTAAAGGGTAAACTTGAACAGTGTCTCCCGCTAAAAGATCTAGTTTAGCAGACAACACGTTAAACTGATCAGAGAAGTTTCTTAAACTAATTTGATCAATGGCATTAACAGATAAACTTGCAAATCGCACCAAAGGCTTGTTTTCGTAACTACTAGAAAGCCCTCTTATGTATTTATTGGTTGGCCGATCTCCACTTCCTGCATCAAATAGGTTAACAACAAGTATTTTATCTTTATAAGATTTCCAAGATATTGTATCGTTGCTTTGATTTATGAGCTTAAAATCTGGTATCTGATGGTAAATAGTATCAGGAATTTTTTTCCCTTTTACAGAATGAAAAGTAGAAGCAACAACTTTATCTCCAAAAATTGGAAGGCTCTTATACCTATTCTTAGCGAAGTGGGGCAACAAGTAAAAAAACAAAAATCCCGGTATAGCTAAAATGCTTACCAGGATTAATACTTTCTTAATGGGATTTCTCTTCATTAATGATTCATCATATGGATATTCAAAAATCCACCCTCAATTAACATTAAAACAATAAAGTAAATAATGAAAATAAATGAAACAGTCAAAGAAAGTTGCAAGCCCAGCTTCTCATACTTTAAGTGCATGAAATAAGCTACGATATAAAATGCCTTTAAAAGTGTTAAAGCGATGTATACGAAATTGCCAATGTGATGAGACATGTAACCGTTTGGCAATACCCATAGGGCAACAATAAATTCAATTACTGTAATAAGCAAAAGAATACCGAAAACCTGCCAAATTTTTCCTTTTGATAAACCAGCGTGTTCCTCATGTCCTTCTGTATGTGCGTGATGTTCTGACATAATAATATTTTTATAAGATGATAAATTAAACCAAATAGAAGAATGTAAATACAAACACCCAAACTAAATCAACAAAGTGCCAGTATAAACCAACTTTTTCGACCATTAAATAATGTCCTCTTTTCTCGAACGTACCATTAATAGTCATAATTAAAATGATGATATTGATCATTACACCACTAAATACGTGAAAACCGTGAAAGCCAGTAATTGTGAAGAATAGGTTAGCGAACTGTTGTGCTGCAACTAAAGATACATCGCCTGAAAATAAATGCTTCAACTCTTCGGATGAAGGGATTTGTCCCCACCAGAAACCTTCATGGTGTAAGTGGGTCCACTCTAAAGCCTGACAACCTAGAAACATAAAGCCACCAATAATGGTTGCAATCATCCACCAGATTACCTCTTTTTTAGCTTTTCTATGTCCAGCTTCTACTGCCAGTACCATAGTTACCGAACTCATGATTAATATAAATGTCATGATCCCCACAAACACAAGTGGGTAACCACCATCTGCCAAACCCGGTACCGATTGGAAAACTAAATCCGGATCAGGCCAGGTTAATTTGGAAAAGCGCTGAGCGCCGTAGTAGATCAATAATGATGAAAAGGTAAAAGCATCTGACAAGAGGAAAAACCACATCATGATTTTGCCATATTCTACCGACCACGGAGAACGGCCACCATTCCATGGCCCGGTTTTAACTTGATCTAATTGTGATACTGAATTCATTTGGAAATAGTATAATAGTTTGTTAACAAATTTAACGGTTCAAAAGTAAAAAAACATACAGATATATCCATAATATATCTATAAAATGCCAAAAAATAGAGGCAATTTCCATTCGGTAATTGCGTTTAGCTGGTGAAATTTGCTTGTAGCTACCTGCCAATGCGTTAAATATCAATCCAACACCTGCTATAATGTGCAATAAGTGGATACCAGATACCACATAAATAAAAGATATTGCTGCGTTATTGCCTACCAGTGTTGCGCCAGTTGCAACCATACTGCCCCATGCTTTAAATTGCATAACGCCGAATACGATAGCTAATGTTACAGTTAACCACAATAACAATTTCTGCGAAGAATAATTTAGCTTTTTGGCAGCTCTGGATGCTAGCATAAGCGTGATGCTACTTACAACAATCACAACTGTACTATAAATAAATGCATCAGGGAGTATTAATCCATGGCCTTTTCCTTTAGATGCCGAAAAAACCAGGTAATAACTCGTAAACCCACCAAACATAATCGTAGAGGAAACTACAAATAGCCAGATGATGAATTTCCGTGGCTTTGGATCAAATGTATCTTGAATGTTTTCCATTGTTAAAATCATAAATTATTTTGCAATAAAATTTAAAAGTAAACCCAATTGTACCGCTGGTATGTAGAAAAATGAGCAAAACATCACTTTTCTTGCATCGGCAAGGTCTTGGCTTATCAGAAGTTTAAATGCCAACCAACTAAAAATTGCACCTGCAACTAAAGATAATCCCGCTATGTAGTAACCACCAAAGCCATAAAATGTTGGCAATAAACTAACAGGGATTAAAATTAGCGTACTTAAAAATGTAAGCAATGCGGTAACCTTATCGCGTTTTTTTGTTGGTAACAATCTAAAGCCGGCTTTCTTATAATCATCATCGAGTACCCAGGCAATTGCCCAAAAGTGAGGAAACTGCCATACAAATTGAATTAAGAACAAAATGCCAGCGATGTAATAGTCTATCTCATGGAACATTTCGGCTTTCAAACTTCCAAATGCAGCTAAATAACCAATAAGTGGCGGCAAGGCACCAGGAATAGCCCCCACAAATACAGCAATCGGCGACTTTCGTTTTAATGGCGTATAAGCAAATGCATACAGTAAAATAGAAAACACAGAAAGCAAGCCTGTTTCAAGATTCAACCTTCCTAAAAGCCAGGTCCCCAGAAATGCCATAAATACGCCCAAAATCAATCCTTGTCCGGTAGTCATTCTTCCTGCAGGCATTGGCCGATCTTTGGTACGAGCCATTAATTTATCGAGATCTTTCTCAATAATTTCATTAAAGCAGTTTGCAGCGGCGGTAACCAGAAATCCTCCAAAAACTAAAATGAGCCAATTACCCCAGTCTATAGATGGAATATTACCTCTTCCTACCTGCATTTTCTGACCAATTAGGAACGATATAGATGCAGAAAACACAACCGTAAACGATAGCCTGAATTTGATGAGTTTTGAAAAATCCGAAAAAACCTGTTTCAACCTTCTTTATATTATTGTTTATAGGTGCTTGTTCGATAAACCAACAAGTACAGATAAAATTGTAAACTAAATAACAGCGTCGAAAATAAAATATGCACTGCTTGCGCCGCTGGGGGGAAAGCAATGTAAGCCAAAGCAAAACCACTAAGCAACTGAATGAATAATGTAGCGAGTATAAATCGGGCCGTTAATAAAGGTGCAGCCTTGCCACTAAAACGATCTATTACCATCTTGTAAACAATCCCATTTGCAATAACAACTAGAATAGCCAGCTCTCTGTGCAGTACAAACACGGATGATACTTTCGCTATCCATGTGTCCCTGAAGCCATAGGCCAAGGACTTCGCAACAACATCAACAGATTCTCTCACTTCTGTACCCACTATGATTTGAACAATGCTAATCATTAGTGTGAAAAACAAAAACCCTTTCAACCACAATATGCGGTACATAATTACCGAAGGGTTTTGATGCAGTTGTTTAGCGTAGTTATAAGTGTAAATTGATATTGCTAAAATTACCAGTGCCAGTAGCATGTGCAGGGTAACAATCCATTGTGCTAAATTTGTTGAAACCACGATAGAACCTAGCCATGCCTGATATCCTACTACCAGGATGTTTAGGAAGCTGAGTACAATAATTCTCTTACCACTTTTCTTGTAAACAAAAGAGCAAGCGAAGGTAAGCAGAAGAAAGATACCAGCCAATGCACCGACTAATCTATTTAAGTATTCAACCCATGTTTTTGTCGGGTTAAACTCTTCTGGCATTGTAATCGACTGATCATGGCGAATACTATCTGCCAGCGCTGCTTTACCTAATTGCTCAAGATATTTTGCAAACTTCTCATTCTTTTTTATTCTTCCAGCAACATATTTCTCCTTATAATCTGCAGGGAGTTGGTTTACATTGGTAGGAGGTATATAACGATCGAAACATTTTGGCCAATCAGGACAACCCATGCCCGATCCAGTACTTCTTACAATCCCTCCGGCTAGAATAACCATTAATGTAACAATAACGGTTATCAAATTAATCCTAATAAATCGTTGTTCTGATCTGCTGACCATATACCTATTTAGATGAAAAGGGTATCCGGATAAGCAGAAACTTAATCAGATACCCCTTTTGTATGTTAAAGCCAATAATTAGCCTTTATGTTCTTCAACCGGATTGGCTAATTCCCAATCTTGCTGAATTCTCTCTGCTTCTGCATTTCCTTCGAAATCGTGAGGCAAGTTAGAGCTCATGGTTTGCGAGAAAGGAACAGTTTGCGGAATAAAGTCAGCATCATGTCCTGGTTTACTATAATCGTATGGCCATCTGTAAACTGTAGGAATTTCCCCTGGCCAGTTGCCGTGAAGATGTTCTACCGGAGCAGTCCACTCGAGCGTATTGGCTTCCCATGGGTTTTGCGGAGATACTTTACCCTTAAAGATCGAGTAAAAGAAGTTAAACAAGAATGCAACTTGTGCGAGTGCTGCCATAATAGCTGCCCAGGTTACAAATACATTCACTGTTAACCATTTTTTCATAAACTCAAATTCCGTAAAAGCATAGTAACGACGTGGTACGCCATCTAAACCCAAGAAGTGTAACGGGAAGAACACCAGGTAAGCAGCGATAAATGTTAACCAAAAGTGCAAATAGCCCAACTTGGCATTCATCATCTTGCCAAACATCTTTGGAAACCAGTGATACACACCTGCAAGCATACCGAAGATAGCCGCCGATCCCATTACCAAGTGAAAGTGAGCAACAACAAAGTAAGTATCGTGTAGGTTAATATCTAAAGATGCATTCCCTAAAAAGATACCGGTTAAACCACCTGAGATAAAGAACGAAACTAAGCCGATAGCAAACAGCATTGCTGGGGTAAAACGAATATTACCTCTCCAAAGTGTAGCCAGATAATTAAAAGTTTTAACCGCTGATGGAACAGCAATGATCAGGGTAGTAATCATAAACACACCGCCCAATAAAGGATTCATCCCAGTTACAAACATGTGGTGTCCCCAAACTATAAATGATAATACAGTGATACCAATTAATGAATAAACCATTGCATGGTAACCGAAAATTGGCTTACGCGAGTTTACCGAAATTACCTCTGATGAAATACCTAAAGCAGGCATAATTACGATGTATACTTCTGGGTGACCTAAGAACCAGAATAAGTGCTGCCATAAAATTGGTGAACCGCCCTCATTTGGTAAAATAGTTGTACCCATTACAATATCAGACAAGTAAAAACTTGTTCCAAAACTACGGTCGAATACCATAAGCACCACACCAGCTACAAGAACCGGGAAAGATAGGATTCCTAAAATTGCAGTTAGAAAGAAAGCCCAAATGGTTAATGGCATTTTCCAAAGATCCATCCCTTTGGTACGCATATTTAAAATGGTACTTACGTAGTTGATACCACCCATTAAAGACGAGGCTACGAATAGAACCATACTTATCAACCATAAAGTCATACCTAAACCAGAACCAGGCATCGCTGTCTCAACTACAGATAGTGGCGGATAAACGGTCCAACCGCCAGAGGCAGGGCCAGTTTGGATGAAGAAAGAAGACATCATTACCACGCAAGCCATAAAGAAAAACCAGTATGAAAGCATGTTTAAGAATGGCGATGCCATATCTCTTGCACCAATTTGAAGCGGAATGAGCAAGTTACTAAAGGTACCGCTCAACCCTGCTGTTAGTACAAAGAATACCATGATGGTACCGTGAATCGTTACCAGTGCCAGGTAAAAATCTGGCTTAATTCTGCCACCCTCTGCCCATTTACCTAAGAAGGTTTCTAAGAAAGGGAAGTTTTGATCTGGCCAAGCCAATTGAATACGGAATAAGATCGATAAGCCCATTGCTATAACAGCCATGATAATACCCGTAATTAGGAATTGCTTAGCAATCATTTTATGATCCATGCTGAAGATATACTTCGAGATCAGGGTCTCTTTGTGATGACCATGATCAGCGTGATCGTGTGTGTGTTCGTCGTGTAATGCTATTGTTGACATAATCTTTCGCTCCTAATATTATTTATTTAACGCCATTTGGTTAGTATTAACCGCAGCCGAATCGGTTGCTGTTGTATCTGAGGCCGCTTCAGGCGCTGCAGGTGCAACTGGCAAATTAAATTGTTTTCTTAAATCATTGTTTAAGTATGTTTTCTGTTCAGCTATCCAGGTTTTGTATTCCGCATCAGAAACTACACGCACAACTTTCTGCATGTTATAGTGTCCTGATCCACAAATTTTTGCACAATAGAACAAATACTTAAAGTTCGGATCGTTTGTTTCCTGCTGCATTTCGGCAGTAGTTTTAGTTGGTGTGAATTCAAAAAATGTCTTCATACCAGGTACTGTATTCAACTGTATGCGGAAGTGTGGCATGTAAAAACTGTGAATTACATCTTTACTTGTCAAGATTAACTTAACAGGTTTACCAACAGGGATTACTAACTCATCAGCCATTTCATCATCCCTCGAATTAATATCTTTGAAATCAATTCCCAATTGATTAGTTGCTGTAGTTAACTTGTAATTTTTTGTACCAACAACCCCATCAGCTCCTGGGTAACGAATAGACCATTTGAACTGCTCAGAAGTTATTTCAATTTGTAAAGGCTTATTATTTGGATCTTCAGTTTTGAAGAAAATTGATCTCCAGGTTAAGAAACCCATTAAAACCAACACCGTTAATACTAATGCAGGAACAATAGTCCAGATTTTCTCAATGGTATTATTATGAGGGTAGTAGTAAGCTTTTCTTTTAGCAGAGTATTTGTAAATGTAAGAGAAACCGAACAAAAGAATGTGTGTTACGATAAATACGATTGTGGTAATAATTAACGTAAGGTTAAACATTTCATCAATTTTCTTCCCATGCTCTGATGCTGCTGCTGGTAATAACATGTTGCCATGAACCGTATATTCCCAATACACACCATACAAACCTAGAACCAAGAACAAAGCAAATAAACTTGCATGCACCCTATTCCAGTTAATACCAACAGGCTTACCTTGTGCTTCGCGGCTCAATTCGTAAACCTTGATTGATTTACCAATGATGGCAATAAATAAACATACAGCCAGGAAGATCAGAATATAGAATATTACTGATTTATAAACCTCATCCATATCAACTTTCGGTGCCGCGGCAGCACCCGCTGCTGCCTCTTGCGCAAATGCGCTCGTGTTTGCAAAAACAGTAATTAGTACTGCTAAAGCTGCGGTCGTTTTATTCGTGATAAACTTTCTTAAACTCATTTTCTTAAAAGTAGTACGCTGTACTTCTATATAATAATTAAATATTCGCTTTTATAAAATCAACAAACTAAAGTTGATGGTGCAAGCTTTCTTGTAATAAAGGGTGATTTTTCGCAATCAAAGGCTTCTTGCTCAAAGCA
The DNA here is from genome assembly GCF_026240095.1 of Pedobacter sandarakinus. Lineage (GTDB taxonomy): Bacteria > Bacteroidota > Bacteroidia > Sphingobacteriales > Sphingobacteriaceae > Pedobacter > Pedobacter sandarakinus. The sequence goes on from NZ_JAPIVG010000001.1 coordinate 491,534, forward strand.
CCTAAAACCGTGAAGGTAAACAAACCTACAAAACCAGCAGCAATTCCTATTTCAATAAAGCTGAAACCATTGGTTCCTTCTTCAACCGCACCCGGCATAATCATTTGATAGTAATCTACCCAGTGGCCTAAAAGTACCACGATAGAAACAAAAAGTAATTTCGCGTCGGTTCTTTTGTTATCTCTGTCCATTAATAATAATACCGGCGCTAAGAAATTCATCGCCAGGTTCAGGAAGAACCAAAATTTGTAATATTCAAAACGCTTGTAGAAGTAAACCGTTTCTTCAGGCATATTTGCATAGTAAATAAGCAAGAACTGTGCAAACCATACATAAGTCCAGAAGATAGAGAAACCGAAGATGAACTGACCTAAGTTATGTAGGTGGCTATTATTAACCCACTGCATGTAACCAGCTCTCCTTAGCAAAATAATGATAATTGCAATTGTTGCCAAACTGCTCACCCACATTGCTGCGAAATTATACCAACCAAACATAGTAGAGAACCAGTGCGCCTCTAATGACATGATGGTATCGAAAGCAAAGATTGGCGTAGTAAAGCCATAGATTACCAAAAAGATACAAGCATTTTTAAAACTTTTTCTATATGAATTTAATCCACCAGCTAAATCTTCATTATATGAAAACTTAACGAACATCATAGCGAAAAAACTGTATACACTTAAAAATAATAACTGGCGTCCTAGAAAGAATGGCTTATTAAGAAATACAGACTTACCTGCAATGATAGCATCATAATGTTCAGATCCTTTATCGGCTAAACCATGTGTTGCCCAGTGCTTATAAAGATATGGTACGCTAACATTCTGGCCGTGCTCTACAATGGTGTGCTCCATAAATAAGCCCGCCGCTACTATAGCAATAAGTATTACTGCAGCAATAGGTAATGTTTTAGCCATTGCCTGTGGTACACGTAAAATTGAAGCAGACCAACCTGCCTGAGCTACAAATTGAACAGCTAAGAAAAACATGCCTGACATACATACGCAAGCAAAATAATATCCCATAAGCAACAGGTTTGCAAAAGTGCGCTCTTGATGGCCACTTAAAAAACCGTAAACGACAGCAGCTATACCTAAAAGGATACCTACCATGCTCAAAGTTTTTACTTTACCTGTAAACTCAAACTGTTCACTAAAATTAATATTGTGAGTTCCCATTTATTTCTGCTTTACTATTGTCCTTTTTGTAATTGTTGAACATACATCACTACTTTCCAACGATCTGTTGGTGTAATTTGTGAAGCATGCGAGCCCATATTATTTACACCGTAAGTAATGGTATGAAAGATCTTTCCTGCGGTAAGGTCTACCATATTTCCACCTCTGGATGATGCACCTGTTTGATAAGCAGGAACACCGCTAAATTTCTCAATTTTCACTAAGTGTCCTTGTCCATCTCCCTTATCTCCGTGGCAAGGGCTACAGAAAACGGTAAACAAGTGCTTTCCTTCTGCTAAATTAACCGTATCTACTGGTAGCGGATTAAGCAGGCTTACACCAGCAGCTTCATAACCTTCTTTAGTATTTGGATAATTGCCATACTCTGAGAAACCTACAGGTTTAGTATGTGCAGGTGGCAATTGCGCTGCATGACCTTTAAAACTAGGTACTGCAGCAGTATCAACTGGCTGATCCGGATTTAAAGCAATCGGGTCATACATGTTTCTGGCATATTCTAAACCAGTACTGCGTTTATCTTTACAAGCCGTAACCGAAGCTGCAAAAGCAATCGCTAAAAACGCCGTAAAAACAAATTTATTCTTATTCATAGCTAATGTACTTCCTTTCATTATACTTTACTTCTAAAGCACCTGCATCTTTTAATAATCCATCAATTACCGTATGCGCTACATTGTCTTTAGCATCAACAGCGATTACAAAACGATCGTCTGTTGCACGAAGATCCATCACTCTTGGAGCTCTTCCTGGAAACAAATGCGTAGAAGCATAATAACTTAAAACCATACCGAAAGCACAAAATAGTACTGTAAGCTCGAACATTATCGGAATAAAATCCGGCAATGCAAACGATGGCTTACCACCGATATTTACTCTCCAATCGATTACTGCGCAAAAATAAATCAATGCAAAAGCTGCGCAAGTACCTGTGATACCGAAGCAGAAAGCTGCAATATCAATTCTCGATCTTTTAATGCCTAATTTGGCTTCTATTCCGTGTATAGGCATTGGCGTGTATACATCATAAATACTGATGTTATTCTCCTGAAGTTTTTCGATGCCATGCATCATCTCATCCGGATCGCCGAAGCTGCCTAAAATATATTTGATATCACTCATTGTTATATTTTTGCGTAATCTTCTTGTTTAACACTATCAAATTTCTCTAGAGATTCTATGTATTCAGCTACATACTCTTTATTCTCATGGCCTTCTTTAATCTGTTTCATTTTAGCTTGCTCACTAGCAGATTTCAAGAGTAATTTAACCTCTGCAATAGCAATAGATGGAAGAACTCTTAAGAATAATAAGAATAAGGTGAAGAATAAGCCTATCGACCCAACGAATACACTAACATCTACCCAAGTTGGATAAAACATAGCCCAACTAGATGGAATATAATCGCGGTGTAATGATGTTACAATAATTACAAAACGCTCGAACCACATACCAACGTTTACCACAATTGACAAAATCCATGTTGCTTTAATGCTTAAACGGATTTTCTTAAACCAAAGTAACTGTGGAGAAATTACGTTGCAGGTCATCATCATCCAGTAAGACCACCAGTACGGACCGGTAGAACGGTTGATAAATGCGTATTGTTCGTATTCAGAACCTGAATACCAGGCAATAAAAAACTCTGTTAAGTAAGCTACACCTACAATTGATCCTGTTAGAATAATGATTTTATTCATCGATTCGATGTGGAACATGGTGATGTAGTTTTCTAAACCTAAAACCTTACGGGCAACCAATAGAAGTGTTAACACCATCGCGAAGCCTGAAAAGATCGCCCCAGCTACGAAATAAGGAGGGAAGATTGTAGTATGCCATCCTGGTATTACCGAAGTTGCAAAGTCCATTGATACGATCGTGTGAACTGAAAGTACAAGTGGTGTAGAGATACCGGCTAAGATTAATGATACCGCCTCAAAACGTTGCCAAGTTTTTACACTTCCAGACCAACCGAAAGAGAAGATTGAATATATTTTCTTACGTGTACCTACAGCACGGTCGCGGATGGTTGCGATATCTGGCAATAAACCAGTGTACCAGAATAATAATGATACAGAGAAATATGTAGAGATAGCAAACATATCCCATACCAAAGGGGAATTGAAGTTTACCCAAAGTGACCCAAATTGATTTGGCAATGGAAGCACCCAATAAGCTAACCAAGGCCGACCCATGTGCGATACAACATAAGTTGCAGCACAAATAACGGCGAAGATCGTCATGGCCTCCGCAGAACGGTTAATAGAGTTACGCCAGTTCTGACGGAAAAGTAAAAGTACCGCTGAAATTAGCGTTCCGGCGTGACCGATACCAACCCACCATACGAAACCGGTGATATCCCAAGCCCATCCCACTGTTTTGTTTAAGCCCCAGGCACCGATACCATTCCAGAAAGTGTAACTCACAGCTACCACCCAAAGTAATGCACCTAATGCTGAAACGATGAAACCAATCCACCAAGCCTTGTTCGGCTTGTTCTCTACCGGACCTAAAATATCATCCGTAATTTTTGCATACGTGATATTATCGCCGGTAATTAATGGTTCTCTAAGTATTGATTCGTTATGTCCTGACATAATTTGTATTTTCTTTATACGAAAGCTTACGCTTGTACTGTTGTATCTGTGTTTCTAATTTTTGTCATGTATCCGATACCCGGTTTCACATTGATTTCTTCCAAAACGTAGTAAATACGCTCAGATCTCAATGCTTTTGAAACTTCTGAATTAGGATCGTTTGAATCACCGAATATGATTGCGTTCGCTGAACAAGCTTGCTGACAAGCCATTTGAATATCACCATCCTTCAACGGACGTCTTTCGATTTTAGCTTTTAACTTACCAGCTTGAATACGTTGGATACACATCGAGCATTTTTCCATCACGCCACGAGAACGTGTAGTTACGTCTGGATTTAATACCAATTGTGTAAACTCGTTGTTCAGGTAATTGTCAAAGCGAGAATCATTCCAGTAGTTAAACCAGTTGAAACGACGTACTTTATATGGACAGTTGTTCGCACAGTAACGAGTACCTACGCAACGGTTATAAGCCATGTGGTTTAGTCCATCAGAAGAGTGAACTGTTGCCAATACCGGGCAAACTGTTTCGCAAGGTGCGTGATCGCAATGCTGACATAACATTGGTTGGTGAACTACTGAAACATGGTCTAAATCTTCAAGTTTAGCAATTTCTTTCTCTCTTGTTACATCACCTTCTGCAGTTTCATAGCTATAATAACGATCGATACGTAACCAGTGCATCTCACGACGACGACGAACCTCATCACGACCAACAACTGGAATATTATTTTCTACGTTACAAGCTACAACACAAGAACCGCAACCAGTACAAGCATTCAAGTCGATAGCCATCACCCAGTTATTTCCAGGTTTTTCGTATTGATCCCAAAGATCGTAATCTTTATGCTCACCTTTCTCATTACCTGCAGCAGCATCTTTAAGGTATTCCTTAAACGTTGCTTCTTTAATTACCGCACGACCTTCGAAAGAGTGGTGTGTTTGTGTTTGCGCTAATTCGTAGTAGCCGCCCGTAGGGGTAATGGTTACTGAACTAGCATATTGCATGGTTCCGTTTACAAAAGAAACGAATGGGAAGGCATTTTTACCAACCTCATTACCAGCTTTACCGGCTTTTGTACGGCCATAACCCAATGCAATTGATGCGGTGCCTTGTGCCTGTCCTGGTTGAATTAAAACCGGAAGGTCAATAGCATATCCGTTAGCACCCTTTACGGTAACTACGTCAAATTCCTTAACTTTCAATTTCTCGGCAAACTTTGGTGCCAATGCCACAAAGTTATCCCATGTTACTTTAGATACTGGATCAGGAAGCTCTTGCAAGAAAGCGTTATTGGCATTTTTACCATCACGCATAGCGATGTTTTCGTAAACCTGTAATTCAACCTCTTTAGCTAAAGACTTACTGGTATTGACAATTGAAGTTGCAACAGCAGCCAATGATAATGAGAAAGTGTAAGTGCCAGCCGCTTTAGCTGTAACTGTTACTACTCCTTTTTCTAAAACATCGTTCCATTGTAATCCCAATGCTGGCAACATTTTGGTCTCCCAGTTACTACGCACAAACTGATAGTAATCTTTAACCGGAGCGTCAGCCCAAATTAACATGCTTTCTTCTGCCTGACGGCTATTGAAAACTGGGTTGATCGTTGGCTGAACGATTGAATAATACCCCTCGTATGCATTAGCATCTCCCCATGATTCCAGGTAGTTGTGGTTGATTGCAATCGCATCACAAACTGAAGCAGTTTCATCAGCACGATCAGCAAATGAAATTTTTGTAGGTACATTTTTCAATGCCGCTTCAAATTTCTTTGAGTCGATAAAATCGTAAACCGGATTGCTATTTAAAATTAAAACTGCTGCAACTTCACCACGGCTCATTTCAGCAACTAATGCATTAAATTCAGCATCATTACCAGCATATAGATAACAAGGGTTATCTAAATCGATAGTTGCTCCGTAACTGCCAATTGCAGCATTGATTGCATTTACTAAGATTTGCGTTGATACATCGTTAGAACCACAAACAACTAAAGCTTTTCCTTTAGCTTGTAAAAGTTCTTTTGCTGCTAACTTAATTACTTTGTCGGCAGTGGCATTGTTTCCAAGCGTTCCACCTGGTAAAGATTGGCCGGTAATTGCATTGTAGAGTGCAATTAAAGCCGGACCTTGTTCTGATAACTTAATCGGAACGCGGGTATCTGCATTTGAACCAGTTAAGCTCATTCCACTTTCAAATTGAATGTGGCGGCTCATTTTCTTTCCTGCTAAGGACTTATAGTTACGGTTAGCTGTATATTGAGAAGTAGACTCTTCACCGCTAATCCATGTTCCTAAGAAATCTGCTGCAAAGCTTATAATCAGATCTGCTTTATCAAAATTATACTTCGGCAATACCGCTTTACCAAAACTATTTTGGTTAGCCTGAATAATACCTGTATAGGAAACAGCATCATACTGAACCAATTTAGCTGCTGGATATTTTGCAATAAACTGAGCTAAAACAGCATTCGTAGATGGACTGTTAACTGTTGATGAAACAATACGTATTTTTTTTCCAGAAGCCTGTGCTTTAGCTAATTCTGCTTTTGCAAAACTATCTATCTTGGCCCAGGTAGTTTCTTCATTTTTAAGCACTGGTGCTTTAAGTTTAGATACATCATATAAATCTAAAACCGAAGCCTGTGCTCTTGCATCTGTACCGTTGTTAAATTGCCCTGCATTAGGATTTGGCTCAATTTTAATCGGACGACCCTCTCTTGTTTTAACTAAGATACTTTGGCCATTAAAGCTCGAAGTATAATAGTTCGGAATACCTGGAGTTACTTCTTCAGGCTTTACCAGATAAGGAATAGATTTATGAACCGGTGCAGTTTGACATGCTGCCAAAGTAACGGCACCTAAACCAAAACCTAGCGCCTTTAAAAAGTCGCGGCGTGGGGTAACGGTACTTAACCCTGCTTCATTTAAAACATCTTCTATTGGAAGTGGCTCGGCAAATTCGTTTTTGTTATTCTTAACAAAATCGGGTGTATTGTTATACTCCTCTAAGCCTTTCCAGTATTTTTTGTTGCTTTCCATTTAAGCTATATTACTGTTTATTCGAACGTTCTTACTAAACTCTATCTATTAATAGTGGCATTTACCACACTCTAAACCACCCAATAATGCTGGGGTAACTTTCTCGCCTTTTTTAATTTTTTCGTGCGCCTCAATTACTTTGGCGTAGAATGCATTATTTTTCTGACCAGAAATGTCTGTTTCCTTATGGCAATTGATACACCATTTCATTGTTAATGGAGAATACTGGTAAATCTCTTCCATCGTATTAACCGGACCATGACAAGCAAAACAAACTGGCTCTGTTGGCTGCAAACCTTTCGCTTTACGGATAGCCTCTTCGCCAACTACCACGTGTTGTGAGTGATTGAAATAAGCGAAATCCGGTAAGTTGTGTACACGTACCCACTCCATTGGTTTCGATTTGCTTTCATCGTATTTCTGCGTTTCAGGATCGTAACCTAAAGCGTTATAGATTTTCTTGATCTCCGGCGAAATTTCACCATCATATTTATCTCTAGCCTGCACCGCTTTGTGGCAATTCATACACACATTTAACGATGGAATGGTAGAGTTTTTAGATTTGAATGCTCCGTTATGGCAATATTGACAATCGATTTGATTGATACCCGCATGCAACTCATGTGAAAATTTAATCGGTTGCACTGGTTGATATCCTGTATGTACACCTGTATTCCACATGCCCATCCAGCCGAAAGAACCTAAGCAGATTATCAAACACAAAATGAAGAACATAACAAACTTTTTGTTCTTAAACATCTTACGTACACCAACTTTAAGCGGAACATCTTCCTCGATCTCAATTCCTTGTTTCTGAAGAATTAAACGCTCTAAGATTTTGCTTGCACGACCAAGAATCACCAAAATAACAATCGCAACAACTACTATAGCGATAATACCAGCCAATGACAAACCAGAAGTACCACTTTCTTCTGCAGCGGCTTTTGGTGCATTTGGATCAACAGCAGCTTTAGGCTCACCTTCCTGGATGTAAGCTAAAATGCTTTTAACTTTCGTCTCATCCAATTCAGGAAAAGAAGTCATGGCTACCTTGCCATTATCGTTGTACAACTTAACTGCTTCTGGGTTTCCTGATGCAATTAGAGCCTGAGAATTTGGAATCCATTTCAAAAGGAATTCCTCTGAGTGACGATCGGACACGCCTGTTAGGGCCGGACCAACTAATTTCGCATCTAAGGCGTGGCATGACGAACATTTAGCCTTGAAAAGCGTTCTCCCCTCTTTAGCATCCTGCGCATTTACGGTAGAAACCGCTATTACGGACATTGCTGAAAATACGAATAACGACTTCCAAACGCTTTTTAAAATCATCGAGATATCTCTCATAATGAACACTTTATACTTATTTAATTTACTTTTTGTTGTGAAAATGATGGTTTGGCAGTGATAGCCTTACCAAAACTTGAACAAAAGTATAACTTATTAATAAATCCCATGACATAATACTGACGTGAAATACAATTTATAATCATTCTAAACAAATGAGCTTTTCTGCCATTTTGTAAAGAAAAAGCCCATTTTTGAACAAAATCTAAGATGGGCTTTAGCTAAATTGGTTTGGTTTATTAAAATGTTATCTTTATTGTTTCAGGATCCAGGCAAACATCAGTGGCGCCACAATTGTAGCGTCGCTTTCTACTATAAATTTTGGTGTATGAACATCTAATTTCCCCCAAGTGATTTTTTCATTTGGAACGGCTCCTGAATACGACCCATAAGAGGTAGTTGAATCTGATATCTGGCAGAAATAGCTCCAGAATGGAATGTTTTCCATTTCCATATCCTGATATAACATTGGTACAACGCAGATCGGAAAATCTCCGGCAATACCCCCACCAATCTGGAAGAAGCCAATTCCTTTGCCGCTACTATTGGCAATATACCAGTCGGCTAGCCACCCCATATATTCAATACCACTTTTCATAGTGGTTGCTTTTAGTTCCTTTTTCATTACGTATGAAGCAAAGATGTTACCCATGGTAGAATCTTCCCATCCTGGAACTACAATTGGCAAATTCTTTTCGGCCGCAGCAAGCATCCATGAATTTTTAGGATCGATTTCATAATATTGCTCCAAATCTCCGCTTAATAACATTTTGTACATAAATTCATGTGGGAAAAATCTTTCTTCCGCTGTATCTGCATCTTTCCAGATCTTATGTATATGTTTCTGCAACCGACGGAAAGCCTCTTCTTCAGGAATACACGTATCAGTTACCCTATTATAATGGTTTTCTAATAAGTCCCATTCATCCTGCGGACTTAAATCGCGGTAGTTAGGCACACGTTTGTAATGTGAGTGCGCTACCAGATTCATAATATCTTCTTCAAGATTGGCACCTGTACAGGAAATAATCGCCACTTTATCCTGACGGATCATTTCTGCAAGTGAAATTCCCAATTCTGCAGTACTCATCGCCCCTGCAAGGGTAATCATCATCTTACCACCTTCGTCTAAATGCGTTTCATAGCCTTTAGCAGCATCCATCATTGCCGCAGCGTTAAAGTGGAGATAATTACGCTCCATGAATTGAGATATCGGTCCTCTTGTATTGCTCATCTTTTTATCTTATTTGGCGCAAAAATAGACAAACCGATCGCAATTTGCAATTTACTGCTTTGATTGCTTCTATAAACAATAGCACTAAGCGTAAATTAATTTAGCTCGTAATCATTTGGAATAAACAAATAATTTAAAATGCTTTTCTTTGCGGCATGAAAAAGTTATTCATCACCATCTCCATTGGTTTTCTGTTTTTTTCAGCATCTGCACAATTGAAACTCATCAAAAAGATGCTTTCGAACGAGAAAGACACCACCAGAAAAGCGAGTTTCTTGCCCATTCCTTCTTTTGGTTATGCACAGGAAACTGGTTTCGAGTTTGGTGTTGGCGCAATCTATTCGTATTACACAGATAGGAAAGATACCCTTACCAGAAGTTCTAACTTTTCTTTAAATGCCACCTACTCTACCAAAAAAACCTACAATATTGCCTTAAAGGGCGATGCCTGGTCGCCGGGTAATAAATATCACTTCATCGGCGATATGCGCATCAAGAAAATGCCATTCAATTTTTATGGAATTGGCAACAACACCAGTAAGTTAGATGAAGACAAGTTAGTGATGAATCAGATCAAGTTGCTCTTCGATGCAGAAAAAAGTTTTGTAGACTATGCGTATACTGGGCTTTCTCTTGGTTTTGAGCATTATGCATTTACTGATGAAATTATTGGTGGTATCTTTTCTACTCGTCAAAATATTGCAGACAAGGATGGTGGCAATGTAGCTTATGTAGGTTTAAGCCAAAGTTACGATACAAGGAATTCTAATAACTATGCTACGAGGGGTTTTTTCGGCAGGCTAACCTATCAATATGCACCGGATCTCTTCGGCGGAGAAAATTTTACAGGCAGCCAAATTAAACTCGATGTAAGAAATTTTTGGTCAATAAGCCGAAAAATTGTTCTTGGCCTGCAAGGTATTTACTATACCATACAAGGAACTAATACACCTTTTTACGTATTGCAACAAATGGGAAATGACCAGATCATGCGTGGTTATTATGGCGGGCGATACCGCGATGAAAATCTTATTGCGTCTCAGATGGAACTTCGTTACCGTTTTATGAACCGTTTTGGCATTGTCGCTTTTGCTGGTGCTGGAAAGGTTTTCGATAACCACAATGTAAACCTAAATGGTCTGAAACCAAACTATGGCTTGGGTGGCAGGTACTTTTTTGATACTGCGAAAGGTTTAAGCGTTCGCTTAGACTATGGCGTAGGTGAAAAGCTGGCTAATGAAAAACGACAAAGTGGTTTTTACATTAGCTTGGCTGAGGCTTTTTAACTTAGCGGCTCGAATGATATCTGAACCTTTGATCTTTCAAATCCACAAACACGCTGTCTGCAATTAGTGTTTTTCCATCACTCGCTCGCATTTGGGCATTTACTACCGTGATCATATTGCTTGATGAATCGAATATGATCTTAGACCCCGACAAATTTATATTCTTAAATGTTATTCTTGCATCGCCATAAAGCGTTACAATCTTATTTCCTTTGCTAAACTTTACCGAATCGGCAGTATAAACAACCTTACTATTTGCTGCGGTATCTTGCGTTAAATTAATTTCCTTGTTTGAATACCTAGAATAGGTTTGTTTTGATAGGTCGAATCTAAATTCGTCTGCCTCTTCTGTAATTCCATTTTTCTCAAATGAAGCTCCTTTAGCCACAATAAGTTTTTCCTTTTCGCTATAAATAATCCGTTCCCCAGATAAAATACCTCCATTTACTTCTATTGTTGCTCCAACTAAATCATAGGTGGCACTTTTAGTGTTGCCTTTTAGGTTTCTATAGGATATTATTTTTGGTTTTATCGCATATTGTTTCACATTCGAATTTGGTTCAGCGCTTCTCTTTGGGCTGCTATCTCGGAGCACCGCTTGTGGAACCTTTTTTTGTACAAACACTTGCAGACTATCTGCCGGCGCTATCAGCCGCTTCAATTCGATATCGTGAGCTTCGACTATATTAATGCTTATATAACAGAATACAATTAATACCAAAGGTATATTCCATAGGTAGCGTAACTGATTCACCCTGTTAGATTTCTCTCCAAATAGCATTTCTATTCGCTCTTTCAAAGGACTTTTGGCCAGATGATGCATTAAAGAAAATGAAGTTTTAGCCGTAGCTACTCGCAACAAAACATTTGCATAGGTTTTTTTACCGAAAGCGCTTGATGTTTCCGCATCTGCCTCATACTCGTGTAATTGCTCCAAATACCTATCAATCAAATAAATGAATGGATTAATCCATAGTATTGTTTTTGCAAACATGAGCAAAAGCTTATCCACGGAATGAAGCTGACTAGCATGAACTTTTTCGTGGGTGAGAAGTACATGTAAATCCTTTTCCGCCAAGTGAGCTTCATCAATAAAAACATAGTTAAAAAAAGAGCAGTTGGTAAAGCCTAGGTTTTTATGCACGATTTGTATGCCATATTTGTGTTCTGAATATTTTCGTGCGTAAGATAGTAACTGTAAGAGTTTGCCTACCGAGAGGCTGAGCAAAACTAATGCAACTGCGATATAGCAATACACAATAAGCGAAATCCAATCTATTTCTTTCTGAGCAATAGGAATTTCGAGCTGAGTAGCCAGCGGCATGCCATTTTTGGAGTTGTACGCAGAGCCGGTATATGTAGCGTATAGCAAACCTTGCTCAACCTGACTTTTACTTTCAATATCGATTTGCATCGCTGGAATAGCAAAACTCATTAATAAAGTAGATAGTAGGTAAAACCTATTCACCCTAAAGAAAGTAAGCCTTCTTAAGAACAATTGGTAAAAACAAAAAAACACTGCAGTACAAATACTTACCTTTCCAAGATAGATCAATAATTCCATGATATTTGGTTTAAGATTTTTAACACGCTAAACCCTGTGCGAGATTAAGTTGGCAATTCTTTTCAAATTAAATTCTCTTCTTACATATATCAAACTAATTTTACACCCACGAAACTTAAGTAAATTAATAAAAATCATGGTTAAGGGTTTTCGTTAATTATTTTCTTAATTTCCTCAAGGTCACGATCACTTATTTGCTCTTCTTTCACCATAAAGGATAGTAAGCTAGTGGCAGAGTTATCGAAATAACTTGCAAACATTTTTGAAAAGGTGGTTTTCGTATATTCGTCTTTTGTAATTGTTGGGAAATACTCGTAAGTTTTTCCATAAGCTTTGTAGTTAACATAACCCTTCTTTTCCAATAAGCGCACTATAGATGATATGGTATTGTAGGGCGGCTTAGGTTCATCGTCAAGCTCATCTATAATATCTTTGACGAATGCTTTTTTCAATTTCCATAAAACCTGCATAATACGCTCTTCAGATTTTGTAAGTTCTTCCATAAATCAAACTTATAACTTATTTTTAAGTTATACAACTATTTTATAAGTTATATTCCTGAAAAATCAGTTTCTAAATTTGAAAGACTGTGGAAAGCAAATGCATTTTTCTTAGGAATCACTAGGCCCGTTATTCGCTGTAGCCCTCATGAAAAATTCGGGGCTGCCGCTACTACCGGGTTTAAGTGGCAAAGGCAGTGCGCTGTAAAATGGGCGTTGTAAGTAGTTATTATGGTAACAAACAAGCTTTTGTATTTAAACCCGATCTGAGTGGATGCCCCCAATTTTTCATTGGGGCAGGAACGGGAGCGGGACTACCGGCCGCCAAATACTGCTGCCGTTCATTTCCAAAAAAAATCCTGCTTGCTAGTCTTAATCTACTAGGTTATAAATTCTAGCGGCAATTTAAAAGTGCGTATGTAGCGGAATAAAAGATACCATAGGCTGTGAGATGAGGTTTACTTACTTAACCCAGCAAGCGCATTGATAGTGAGCGCTACAATAACCGTATTAAAAATGAACGCAATTAAGCTGTGGAGTAACGACAGTCGCCTAATTTTACGAGATGATATTTCTACATCAGATACCTGGAAAGTCATTCCCAATACGAAAGAAAAGTATGCAAAGTCGACAAAATCTGGCTCGCTATCGCCTGGGAAATCTAAGCCAGCTCCCTTATGAGCATCAAGCTTGTTTGTTTTGGCGTAGTATAAATGAGCGTACCTTACTGCAAAGGTGGTATGCACCAAAAACCATGATAAAAACATGCCCGAAATGGCCACGACCAGATCGAGCGGTGCAACATCCTTACTTACCAGTAACAATATCACGGCCAGCAAGCCTGCAAAAGTAGAAACTACTACAATGGCAAAAATTTCTCCCCTGGTTTCATCTTGCGTTATCGCTTTTAAATGTGTTTCGGAAACGGATGTGTTGAAAAACATGACCCAATGAAGCGTAATTAACACCAAACAAAATACATCCCAACCGAGCATAACACGGGCTAGGGCGCCCATGGTAAGTATTAACGAGGCGAAATATACTCCCAGTGCGATGGCGAAACTAATTAACAAAATATAAAGTGCCGATAGCTTTTGGATGCCTTGCAACCTGGGTTCTAGTTTCATTGCTTAAATTTCAGTTTAAAATGCTCTTTGGCCTGCCCTTTTTTAAAGTAAACAAGTCCGATCCAGAATAAATCTACCGTTACGGTTACATCGGGATGGTTTTTAATTTCAGCCCAAGCTTCTTTCATGCCTTCACTCCAATAAATATCATCAAAAATGAGCAGTGAGTTTTCGGTAACTTTTGGCAAGCACCACTTAAAGTAATTTAAGGTAGCATCTTTACGGTGATTTCCGTCAACGTAAACAAAATCTAGAGTAGGCTGCTTCGCAATTAAATCAGGGAGGATTAAATCGAAGTTACCTACGTGGAGTCCAATATTATTTAAATCCAAATCTTTAAAGTTCCCTTTGGCAACCTCGGCGGTTTCTGGACAGCCCTCTATGGTAATAATTTCTGCATTGGGACAGGCTTTTGAAAGGTATGCGGTTGTAATACCCAAACATGTACCTAGTTCTACCACGGTTTTAGGTTGGGTATTTTTTGCCAAACGATAAATCAGTTGTGCTAAACGTTTACTCTTTAAGGCATTTTTTGCTATTTGGTTAACCTTTTTTGTACGGTTTTTATTTAGGTAAGAACCCGCTCCAAGATCTGTTACAGTGATGGTAGTATCGTCAGAAAAAAGTTTTTTTCGTTGTTGTTCGATATTTTTGTATTCAGATTTGTCGGCAAAATCGTAAATTACCTCGTCGGCCAGCTTATATACAAAAGGCGAGTGCGTTCCATGCCGGCTTTTTGCTGTTAAACGGTGTTTAAAGTAATCGGTAATAAATTGAAATAGCATATAGTGCAAAAGTAATTATTCGCCGCATACAGGTTATATGTTTTTATGGAAAATATCGCAGAGATTAGTGCTTTAGTTAAATTGCTTGATGATCCGGATGAGGAAATATACCATCACGTAGAGAAAAAGCTGCTGGAATACGGCGGCGAGGTAATCCATTACCTGGAGCATGCGTGGGAACAATCTTTTGATGGATTAATGCAAGAGCGGATAGAAAATATCGTTCATCAAATCCAGTTTGCCAGTGTTAAAGAAGATTTGGGTTTGTGGTATCTGAGTGGTGCTTTCGATTTATTGCAGGGCGCTATGATTGTTAACCGTTACCAGTATCCAGATCTGGATGAACAGAAAGTTATTATCCAACTGGAAGAAATTAAAAGAGACATCTGGTTAGGCTTACAATATGAGATGAGTTCGGTGGAGAAAGTGAAACTGATTAACCACGTTTTATATCAACAGTATGGCTTTGGAGGAAATACAAAAAACCACCACGACCCCCAAAACAGCTACCTTAACCAAGTATTGGAAAGCAAAAAAGGAAACCAAATTTCTTTAGCCATTATATATTCGACTTTAGCACAAAAATTAGATTTGCCCATTTATGGAATTAACTTGCCGCAACATTTTATTTTAGGCTATATTGATGATAGCAAGCAGGAAGGAACGGACTATAGCGTATTATTCTACATCAATGCATTTAACAGGGGCAATATTTTCGGGAAACACGATGTAGATCAGTTTTTGCGACAACTAAATTTAGAGCCCTTGCCGGAATATTATAAACCCTGCTCGAACACAGATATTATTCGTAGGGTAATTAGAAATTTAGTTTCTGCTTACGAGAGTGCAGGTGCAATAGAGAAAGTTGCGGAATTAAACGAGTTGCAGGATATCTTAAAAGATGAACCTAAAACCGATTAACGCAATGATTAAACCTAAGCTTTGGCTCCGTTTTTCAATTTTCATTTTGTTGATGTTTTTCGTGTTTAGCTCCCAGTTATCGAACGCACAAAAAATAACAAAACCAAATGTTATTGCCTACTCAACCGGTAGTGGAACGCCTATACACCGATTCCGCATAGAAGAGATTACGCACTTAATTTACAGCTTCGCAAAGCTGAAAGGAGACAGCTTACACATCAAAACCGCTAGGGATTCGGCCTTGATTAAGGAGATGGTGAGCTTAAAAAAAAGGAATCCGAATTTAAAAGTGATGATTGCAATGGGCGGATGGAGCGCCTGCGAAAGCTGCTCTGAAGTTTTTAGTCGAGACAGCGGCAGAAAAACATTCGCCAAAACCACGAAATCGATTTTGGATTATTTTAAGGCTGATGGTATTGATATCGACTGGGAATACCCAGCGGTTGTGGGCTATCCGGGGCACCGCTACAGACCTGAAGACAAACAAAATTTTACGCTTCTTGTAAAAGAATTGCGAAAAACAATAGGCCGAAAAGCCGAAATTAGTTTCGCTGCCGGAGGAACTAAAAACTGTATTGATTCTTGTTTCGAGTGGGATAAGGTAATGCCTTTGGTGAACAGGGTAAATTTAATGAGCTATGATTTGGTAAGCGGTTATGCAAAGCTAAGCGGCCACCATACACCTTTATTCTCTACCAGCCAGCAGCAGATTTCTACTGATTATGCTATTAATGAGATACTTAAACTTGGCGTTCCTGCCAGCAAGATTGCTTTAGGTGCGGCATTCTACGCAAGAGTTTTTCAAAACACAACCGAGGCAAACCAAGGCTTATATCAACCCACTAAGTTTTTAAAAAGCGTTTCGTCGAAAGATTACCAGAAAGCGTTTGACAATGGAAGCGGTTTCAAATATTTTTGGGATCAGGAAGCAAAGGCACCCTTTTACTACAACGCAGCGCTGAAACAAATTGCTAGTCTTGATGATGCCAAATCAATTAGCATCAAAACGAGGTATGTAATTGATAGAAAGCTAAATGGAATAATGTTTTGGGAACTTAAAGATGATCTTCCTGCTAACGGTTTACTGGATGTGATTGCCGAAACCATTAGAAGCGAGGAGTTAAAATAAGCAATATATTCCCTTTAGAAACTGCCGCTTACTTTAAACTTTTGGGTTTTCAACCAACCAGCCATTAGCTTAAACCAATCTACATCTGAAGTTTTATTGGTAAGCCCAAAGCCATGGCCGCCCTTTTCGTAGTACAGCAAGTTACTGGGCACATTAGCGGCAAGTAAGGCCTGGTGCATCAATTCGCTATTGGCAACCGGAACCACCTGATCGTCTTTGGCATGAACGAAATAAACAGGAGGTGTTTGTCGGTCTACATTCTTATTTGCTGAAAAATAGGTGCTCAAACTATCAGATGGTTGATCGCCGAGCAAATTTCTCTTTGTGCCCGCATGCACCGACTCTTGGAAACTAATTACCGGATAAACTAATACGCCAAAATCAGGCTTCAGATTTATTTTTTCGGGATTATCGATTTTAACATCCCCATAATGTGTTAACAAGGTAGATGCAAAATGGCCACCAGCCGAAAACCCTAAAACACCAAGTTTGTTAGATTTGATGTGGTATCGCTTTGCGTTTTTCCTAACCAGGTAAATTGCCTGCTGCGCATCCTGCAAACAGGCGAAGGTTTTATCGACCATAATTTCATCGCTTGGTAAGCGGTATTTTAGTACAAAGGCAGTAACACCGATGGCATTCAATCGTTTGGCAACATCTATACCCTCATGACTGAAAGCCAGCGCCCCGTAACCCCCACCAGGACAAATGATTACAGCCGTACCAGTAGAAATAGCTTCCGGTGCTTCAAAAATAGTTAGGGTAGGTACCGAAACCTTTGTAATACTTAACGTACCATTAGGCCTCACTTCGGTATTTTCTACATAGGTTTTGGGTGTAGCTTTGGCTCCAGGAATTTGTCCGTTATAAAGCGGAAGAACCTCCTGAGCTCTGCTAAGGGATGCAATCATCACGAAAAACAAGATGTTAAGTGCCAGTTTTGTCATTTCTATTATGCTAGAATTCCATTAAATATGCTTTCAAAAACTCATTGATATCGCCATTTAAAACAGCATCGGGATTAGAGGTTTGGTAATTCGTACGATGATCTTTTACCCGCCTGTCATCTAAAACGTAACTGCGAATCTGCGACCCCCATTCTATCTTTTTCTTAGCGCCCTCTACTGCAGCGGTAGCCTCCTTACGTTTACGCTCTTCAACTTCGTAGAGTTGCGATTTTAGTAAACGAATTGCATTTTCCTTGTTTTGCAACTGCGATCTCGACTCTTGATTCTTAATGATGATACCCGATGGTTTGTGGTACAAACGAACCGCAGTTTCTACCTTGTTTACATTTTGTCCGCCAGCACCCCCTGCCCTAAACGTTTCAAATTCTATATCTGCCGGGTTGATATCAATTTCTATGGTATCATCTACCAAAGGATAAACGTATACTGAAGCAAAAGAGGTATGCCTACGGGCATTAGAATCGAATGGAGAAATACGCACCAAGCGATGAACACCATTTTCGCCTTTCAAATATCCATAAGAAAAATCACCATCGAACTGTAGCGTAACTGATTTTATTCCGGCAATTTCACCTTCCTGGCTGTCTTGTTCGGTGATTTTATAGCCATTCTTCTCACCCCACATTAAATACATCCGCATTAACATATACGCCCAGTCGCAACTTTCGGTACCACCGGCACCAGCTGTAATTTGCATCACGGCCGAAAGCTGATCTTCCTTGTTGCGCAACATGTTCTTAAGCTCCAACTCCTCAACAGCCCTTGTACTATTCTCGAATTGTTCTTTAAGTTCTGCTTCCGTAGCATCACCAGATTGAAAGAACTCGAAAAGGACTGCTGCATCTTCCACAGCACTGTTGGTTTCGTTAAAACCATCTGTCCATTTCTTTTTTGCGCTGATTTCTGCTAGAATTTTTTCTGCTTTTTTTGGCTCATCCCAAAAATCGGGAGCCATGGTTAGTTTTTCTTCTTCGCGAATGGCGTAAAGTAACTCATCAACGTCAAAGATGCCTCCTCAGAGACGTTATTCTATCTCTTAAATCCTGAAGATTTTCTTTTGTCATAGCGACAAATGTAGACATTTAAATTTCTTTTTTCTTCGTATTAAACCTTTTACGTTAACCTAAATCTATTTCACAAAACATAAACTAAATGTTATGAACATTAAATTGACAGGAGCTTTAATCATTGCAGCACTTGCATACGGCTCAACAACATCGGCACAAACACCCGCCACAACGAACAAAGTAACCCCCAAAGAAATTCGCCAGCGAGACAAACAAAGGGTAAAAACTGGGATTGAAGATGGTGAAATTACGAAGAGGGAAGCAAGGGCTTTACGAGGTCGAAATAAGAATCTGAAAAATAGCGTTAAAGATGCAAAGGCCGATGGCAATGTTTCAATAGATGAAAAGAAAAGCATTGCTAAAAATGAAGCAAAATTGAGTAAAAGCATTCATGCTAAAAAGCACAATAGCAGGAAACGCATTTGAAATCAACATTTGAACCAAAAAAAGCTATCGGTAATCCGATAGCTTTTTTTCTATTTTTTCATCGACATGTAATCTAAAGTAAGATTTGCCAACAACTTTACGCCCAATACAAAGCCACTTTCATCTAAATAGAAATCTGGCGTGTGATGAGAGGCGGTTTTTAGAGGGTCTTTACCCTTACGCATTCCACCAAGAAAAACAAAAAGCCCCGGCACTTTCTCCTGAAAAAAAGAAAAGTCTTCGGCACCGGTAACAGGTGGCTTTAACATCACATTCTCTGCGCCTGCTGTAGCTTTCATACTTGGAAGCATTTTTTCGGTTAGGGCAACATTGTTGAATGTTACCGGGTAATGATTGCTATAAGGTATTTTTACCTCGGCGGTTGCGCCATTTGCTTCTGCCGTTTTGGTAGCAATAGTTTTTATCCTGTCGATAAACATAGCTTCGTCTTCCTTGCTAAAGTTACGAACCGTACCAAGCATTTCGACTTTTTCTGGGATGATATTGGAACGCACACCACCATTAATGGCCCCAATGGTTACTACGCCCGGATTTTCGGTAAGATTTAGATTTCTACTAACAATCGTTTGCAGGTTATTAATGATCTGAGCTGCAGTAACAATTGGATCGATACTGCTCCACGGATATGCGCCATGCGCCTGACGCCCAGTTACGGTAATTTTCATATCGTTCACGGCAGCCATTGTACCACCCGGACGATAGGTTACTTTACCAACCTCTGTTTGAGCATTTATGTGTAGTCCAAAAATCACATCAACCTTTGGGTTTTCTAAAACGCCTTCTTTAATCATGAGTGCAGCGCCGCCTTCTTCACCAGCAGGAACGCCCTCCTCGGCAGGTTGAAAGATCAGTTTTACAGTACCTGCAATATCTTTCCTCATGCCACTTAATACTTCTGCAACCCCCATCAAAATAGCGACATGGCTATCGTGCCCACAAGCATGCATCACGCCAACTTCCTGGCCATTATATTGTGTTTTAACTTTCGATGCAAAAGGCAGGTCGACCCGCTCTGTAACTGGCAAACCGTCCATATCTGCTCTTAATGCAACTACCGGACCAGGCTTGCCGCCTTTAAGTACACCAACAACGCCAGTTTTTGCCACACCTGTACGCACCTCAAAACCCAGGCTGGTTAAATGCTTAGCTACAATGCCAGCAGTTCTCTGCTCCATATTTCCCAGTTCGGGATGTTCGTGAAAATCTCTACGCCATTGAATTACCTTCTGTTCTATTTCATTTGCCTTTTTTGAAACGTTAGCATTCAATGGGGCATTCTGCGCCATAGACTGGTATGTCATAAACACAAGTCCAAGTAAATATATTTTCTTCATTAGTTAGTTTGCTGATGTACTAAGCTAATAAAATTTAAGCTGATAAAGCAATCAGGGCACCCGAAATGAAAATTGAATTAGACAAGTTCATGAACACCAGATGTATTGGCATAAATGAAATGCATTTTACACACAAAAAATCTGTTTTAAATATTAGCTTTATTACTTTTACAAAAAGAATAAACTATGTTACCAAAGATAAATTTTAATGAAACCGAGGCATATAAATATTTGGCCGATCATTTTATAGATGTTAATGAGAAAAGCATTAAAGATTTTTTTTCTGAAGATGCAGACCGTTTCAACAAATTCTCGGTGTTTTTCGAAGACATCTTATTAGATTATAGCAAAAACCGAATAAATGATGAAACCCTCGCTTTGCTATTGCAGCTGGCCCGTGAGTGCAAGTTAGATGACGCGATAAAGGCCATGTTTGCTGGTGATAAAATTAATGAAACAGAAGATCGGGCGGTATTACATACGGCTTTACGTAACCTCAGCAACACTCCTGTTTTGGTTGATGGAAAAGATGTGATGCCTGATGTAAATGCTGTTTTAGCAAAAATGGAGAAATTTAGCAACAGCATTATCAATGGCGACTGGAAGGGTTACACTGGAAAAGCAATTACAGATATTGTAAACATTGGTATCGGTGGATCAGATTTAGGTCCGGTGATGGTTACCGAAGCGTTAAAGCATTATAAAAATCACTTAAATGTGCATTTTGTATCTAACATTGATGGAACACATATTGCCGAAACGCTTGCTGCCTTAAATGCAGAAACTACGTTATTTTTAGTAGCATCGAAAACCTTTACCACCCAGGAAACCATGACCAATGCACACTCTGCACGAAGTTGGTTTTTGGAGAAAGGCGCTACCGAAAAAGATATCGCGAAACACTTCGCTGCCCTGTCAACCAATGCCAAAGATGTATCAGCTTTTGGTATCGATACCGAAAATATGTTTGAGTTTTGGGATTGGGTTGGTGGTCGCTATTCTCTCTGGAGTGCGATTGGTTTGTCTATCTCTTTAAGCATCGGTTTTGATAATTTTAAGGAACTATTAGCTGGCGCCTACGCTGCTGATAATCATTTTCAAACAGCCTCTTTTGAAACCAACATCCCGGTTATTTTAGGCTTACTTGGCATCTGGTACATCAATTTCTACAATGCGGAGACCCAGGTAATTTTACCTTACGACCAATATATGCATCGCTTTGCGGCGTATTTCCAACAAGGTGATATGGAGAGTAACGGCAAACATGTAGACCGTAATGGAAACGAGGTAGATTATGAGACTGGTCCGATTATCTGGGGCGAACCTGGCACAAATGGGCAACATGCTTTCTACCAACTGATTCACCAGGGTACACGAATTATTCCTGCAGATTTCATCGCACCCGCACAAAGCCTTAACCCCCTAGGCGAGCATCACCCTATTTTACTTTCTAACTTCTTTGCTCAAACAGAAGCATTAATGAATGGCAAAACAGAAACTGAAGTTGTTGCAGAATTGAAGAAAGATGGAAAATCAGATGAGGAGATAGGCAAGATTGCACCATTTAAGGTTTTCGAAGGAAACAGACCAACCAATTCGATTTTATTAAAGAAAGTGACGCCCTATACTTTAGGAACTTTGGTAGCGATGTATGAACATAAAATTTTCGTACAAGGTGTAATCTGGAACATCTTCAGTTTCGACCAGTGGGGTGTTGAACTTGGAAAGCAATTGGCTAAAAAAATACTTCCAGAATTAGAAAATAACGACGTTATAAGCAGCCATGATAGCTCTACGAATGGATTGATTAACCAATATAAAGCCTGGAGATAGGAAAAACTATCATCATCACATATCCTATTTGAGCCATCGCAGTTTGCGATGGCTTTTTTTGTGAAAAAAATAATTTCGAGGCAACCAATTCAATTCACCCATCGTAATCCAGACAAAGCACCCAACCAACCAAGCTGTAGTAAACCCAACAAGCCTAAAACACATCAGCATGAAAAAAAACAAACTCCATTTGATCGTTTTCGTTGCCCTGTTTTTAATAATTCAGATGCCTGGTATAAAAGCACAGAATTATATTTCGAATAATGTAAAGATATCTTTCTATTCATCAACCCCAATAGAAGATATTAAAGCTGCAAGCAACAAAACATCTGCAGTTTTAATTGCCCAAAACGGAGCGTTCGCTTTTCAGGTTGCCATTAAAAGTTTTGAGTTTGAGAAGAAACTTATGCAAGAACATTTCAACGAAAACTACATGGAGAGTGATAAATTTCCTTATGCGACGTTTAAAGGCTCTCTTTCGCCAAACATCAATTGGAAAGAGGATGGCGAATATAAATCGATTGCCAAGGGTATTTTAACGCTGCACGGTGTGAGTAAGCCTAGAAGTATCCCCACCAAAGTGACAGTAAAAAATGGCGTGATTTCAGTGAGTGCAGATTTTGAGGTGGCCTGTTCAGATCATGACATTGACATTCCAACTTTGGTCTTTACGAAAATTGCGAAAGTAATTAGCGTGAAAGTAAATGGAACCCTTAACCCAAAACCTTGAATATATGATTAAACATGCTACAATTTGGTGCCTTGCTATTTTCTCCACTGTCAGCGCCTTTGGTCAGGATGCAGATTCGCTTTTAAAATCGATAGCGGATACCACACAAAAAGTTATGCAAAATCCTGCCTTCAAATCAACCAGGATTGTGTTATCACACTCTACAGAAACGCAAAAAAAACACGACCTCGACATGCGCATCAGGCATCATTTTGGAGATATCGGAGGTGAATTTGGAAGCGCTCATACGCTGTATGGATTAGATGTAGCTTCTGATTTGTTTATTGGTTTCGATTATGGCATTACAGATAACTTAACCGTAAGCATCGGCAGAAGCAAGCACGATGAGCTTTACAATGGTTTTTTGAAGTACAAGATTTTAACACAGGGAGGTGGCAAAAATGGCAATGTACCAATTAATGTTACGTTCTTAGCTCAAATGGGCTGGATTGCGAGGGCACCATTCAACAATACGGAATTCAGCGCTTATGCTAATCGGTTTTCTTATTTTCTGCAGCCAATATTTTCCAGAAAGATTACTCAAAAACTGTCATTGCAGGTTGCACCGGCTGTTTTAATACGCAAAAACACCACAGAACCAAACGACCCACAATCGCTCTTTAGTATAGGCTTCGCCGGAAGATTCAAATTAACAAAACGTCTTTCTTTCGTGGCCGACTACACCCTGGTAAATGGTTTGAACAGACCAAAAGACCTGGTTCAGCAATTTTATAATCCCTTGGGTGTAGGCTTGGAAATTGAAACAGGAGGACACGTTTTCTCATTGAACTTTATGAATGCCGAATACATTTCTGAAAATAGCTTCATACCAGACACTAAAAAATCGTGGGGAAACGGAGGCGTACGCTTTGGCTTCACCATTTCCAGGAATTTCACACTTTTTAAATCAAAAGACAAAGACCTTCAAACCAAAATTTATTAAAAAACAATATTATGGAACGTAACGAATTTATCAAATCATTAGGGCTGGGAGTAGCCATGGTGTGTACGGGTGCATGTTTCTCTGCATGTGGCAAAAAAGGCGACTCGCCAGATCCAAGTAAACCAGCCGGCGGAGGTGTACCTCCAGGCACTACTGCCAGTGTCGATTTGGGTACGCAATTACTTACAGTTGGCGCTTCGGTGGTAGTAAGCGGTATTTTATTTATTCGAACTGCAACAGGAAATGCAACCACTTCATTTGCTGCAACACAAGCTGTATGTCCTCATCAAGGTGGCTCGTTAAGCTTTATTCAAGCCAATAATTATATTCAATGTAGTTTGCATAGTTCGAGGTACACTACAACTGGTAGCGTATTGGCACAACCTAACGACGGCGGAACAACTAGCGCTTTAAAAGTTTATCCCATTACGGTTTCTGGCACCACACTAACCGCAACGGCATAATTGTTTCATTTTAGGGTTTAGGCAGTACCGATATGGTACTGCCTTTTTTTTGCCTAACTTTAAGAAATAATCTCCGCTAGGTTTATGGAATAAGACAAACTCATACATCCTTAATTTGTTATATCATTAAACAAAACAATATGAAACAATTAAAATTAGTGTTGAGCATCGCATTGGTAACAACAGCCATGCAGCTGTTTGCACAAACCGATAAAGAAACTACCGTTAAAATTCTTAACGAACAAAAATACACTTTCGTGGCCAATTCAGCCATTCCAATGGCTAACATGGATGTTTCTCAGGTTTTATCTAGAATGCCTGGAGGAATGGGTGGAGGGATGATTAACCTGACAGGTAGCCAATACGATTTAAGGGTTACCAAAGATAGTGTAGTCGCTTTCTTACCTTACTTTGGCAGAGCTTTTAATGCACCTACAAACCCAAGTGAGGGGGGAATTAAATTTACTTCCAAAGATTTTAGCTACAAAGAATCGACCAATAAAAAAGGCGCCAGAACAATCTTGATTAATACGAAAGATAACAAACGAGAAAATTATCGTTTAACGTTAAATGTTTCTACTAATGGATATGCAACGCTTGTTGCCACAGGCAATAACAAACAGCCCATTACCTTTAATGGGTATTTGAATGAGCCGAAAAAATAGCTTAATAGTGGAAGCCAGATTTAATCAATCTGGCTTTTCTATGTTAGGATTTAGAAATTTTGATCTCGAAAATATGCGGCCATTTCTTACCGGTAACATATAGTTTTTTGGCAACTTTATCGTATGCAATACCATTGAGAACATTGTTTGCCCGCTCATCCTCGGTTTTAAAATAGTTGTTTGGCAGTAAGCCTAACAAGTTAATCTTTCCTTCTACGGCGCCAGTTGCCGGGTTAATAATTAAGATATTGTTAGTGGTATACACATTGGCATAAATTTTACCATCGATATACTCCAGCTCATTTAGCTGCGATATTGCCCCTTTATCATCGAACACCTCTATTGCACCTATAACTTTGTAGGTATCCTTATCAAGGAAAAAAATACTATTCGACCCGTCGGTTTTGAGGATTTTCTCACCATCGAAGTTTAATCCCCAGCCTTCCTGTGTGCCTTCGTTATATGTAAATTCCGATAATTTTTTGAAACTATTCTTGTCGTAAACAAATCCGGTTTTTTCCCGATAAGTAAGCTGGATAATCTTATCTCCAACTACCGTCATTCCTTCACCAAAAAATTGCTGTGGTAGATCTACTTTTTGCACTATTTCGCCGGTAGCAGGCACTACCCTTCGTAGACTCGAGTGCCCGTAATCTCCTGCACTTTCATAAAAGAAACCGTCGTGGTACTCTAATCCTTCTACATAAGAAGCAGTATCATGCGGCAGGGTTTTAACTATTTTATATGTATAATCTACGGGTGCTTGCCCAGCTAAAATATTAACGTTCGAGGTAAGTTCATCTGCCGCACCCTCACCATAAATCTTCGCCGTGAGCAAATGGTTGCCCAATTTTAAGCCAGTGGTTTCCATTTTAATCGCTGTGGTATCGGTTCTAGCCGCTATGCGTGTACTATCCAGAAAATAAACTACAGAATCTACCTTCTTCTCTTTTCCGAAAAGCAACTGCACATCGAACGGTTTCCCAGATGCAATGTTAAGCCCCATCATGGGAGATACGAAGGAACGGTAGGTACTTGCCGACTTTTCCTTACATGCATTTAAAAATGCAGTGCATGCTATAAGTAAAAATAATTTGGTTGGTTGATTAGTCTTCAGGCCAAAAAGCATCTTCAATATGTTTAAGTGTGTAATTTTTATTTTTTGTAAATGTAATTGCAATAATATCAAAACGGATGTCGTTTTGGTGATTCATAATTTCAATATATGCTGTAGAAGCCAATTCCATTTGTTTTTGTTTGGCCTTGTTCACAAAAGCTTCAGGATCGCCAAAGGCAACAGAGCTTCGAGTTTTCACTTCTACAAAAATCATGATGGCATTTTTGTAGACAATTAGATCAACCTCCGATTTACCATAAGTCCAGTTTTCATCTAAAACCTCATAACCATTTTCCGTTAAGTATTTTTTAGCGATTTCTTCCCCTTGTTTACCCAAATCATTATGACTTGCCATAAGCTTTGCGCTAATCTATTTTACAATTACCGAACCTAAAAATTTCGAAATCTCTCGTTCAACTCCCTTAATTACGCCATAACGTTGCATAAGAATCATTTGATTATCGGTGTCTTTTTCATCCTTTATTTCTTTTAAAAGATTACTTAAAATCCGATCTACCTTTCGCTTTTTGAGGTGGAATATGCCGCCCAATATGGTTGCTTTAAGGTTCATCGATTCATCCTTAACATAAATAAGGTGTTTATTTAACCAGTTCTCGCTCAGCGCATATTCTGAAGTCGAGAGTGTGATGGCTAAATCCGCAATCTCTCTTTTTTCATGTTTGATAAAGTGATTGGCTGTGGGCAACCGGCCGTTGTCAATTTCAGTTTTGTAATATTCGATGATGTCGTTACAAATAGGGTTTTCAAAAACTACATCTGCTAGATTCTGCATCACGAACGAACCGATGTACATGTCATCGATGTGATCCCAATTTACCAACTCATGTCCGTATGCAAGTAACAGGCGAACAATTTCTTTCTCTTGGATCTCATCACTTTCTACGGTAGGTTCTCCATAGCCTGATGGCCCTGCATTGTCATCCCAAAGATGATCTGGCGGACCCAGCGGTTCTGGTTGACCGCTATTATAAGAACTAGAATGGTTAGCCTGGGTTGCCGCCCGCTGGTTGTTCTCAAAATTCTTCTTTACCCTAGTAGAGCGCATTTTGTTAAGCTCAGCAAGCAGAATACTTTCTTCAATGGATAGGAGATTGCTACTTTCTCTGATAAATAACGATGCCTTGATGGGATCTGGAATTTTAGCAATGCTTTCTACGATATCGCGGATAATCCCTGCCCGTTTTATGGGATCATCTCCGGCATCTTTTAAAAGAACATTGGCTTTATAGAGAATAAAATCCTTGCGATTGTTTTCAAGGTAGGTTTTAAAAGCCCCTGCACCAACGTGATGCATGTATGAATCCGGATCATGCCCATCTGGAAAAGATACGATCTTTACGTTCAAACCTTCTTCCAGAATCATATCTAATCCTCTTAACGAAGCTTTAATACCCGCTGCATCTCCATCAAACAGAATGGTAATGTTTTGTGTAAAACGACTGATGAGTTTAATTTGCTCTACCGTTAATGAAGTGCCCGATGATGCTACGACATTCTCTATCCCCGCCTGGTGCACGGACAATACATCGGCATAACCCTCTGCCAGATAGCAATTATCCAAATCTCTAATGGCTTTCTTCGCATGGAATAAGCCATAAAGTACATTTGATTTATGGTAAATATCACTCTCCGGAGAGTTTACATATTTCGGTACATTTTTATCTGTTTTTAAAGTTCTTCCTCCAAAACCAATAACCCTGCCGGTAAAGTTATGGATCGGGAACATCACCCTACCCCGGAAGCGATCGTAAATTTTGCCATTTTCGTTCTTAATGGACAAACCTGTAGCTTCTAAAAATTCTAATTTATGTCCGCCGCCGGTGGCGCTCTGTGTTAAAGCATCCCACACATCGGGCGAGTAGCCAACCTCGAACTTCTTTAAAATGTCTTCCCTAAAACCGCGTTCTTTAAAATAGCTTAAACCTATTCCTCGTCCTTCCTCGGTATCCCAAAGTTGTTTTACAAAAAAGGCAACTGCATATTGCGAAACGATGTACAAACTCTCTTTAGCACTTTGCGCTTCAGCAGCTTCGGCAGAAATTTCAGTTTCCTCTACTTCTATATTGTACTTATTAGCTAAGAACTTGAGTGCTTCGGGATAAGAATATTTCTCGTGGTCCATAACGAACCGCACCGAATCTCCGCCTTTACCACAACCGAAGCATTTATAAATTCCTTTAGTAACCGAAACATGAAATGATGGTGTTTTTTCTCCATGGAATGGGCAATTTCCAATTAAACTGGTACCGCGTTTTTTAAGATGTACGAAATCCCCAACAACCTCCTCAATACGGGCGGTATCCATTATCTTATCTATCGTTTCACGGTTGATCATATTTCAAACCCCTAAAGATTGCTTGCTTGCTATCGTTAACCTTAATATTTTGGTAAATATGCTTCTATCGGCTATTGCATCTAATTTTCCACTTAAGCCAAATAGTTATCTTCTATTTTACCAACGGCAATAACTGGTCGGCAACTAATTTATTGCCTGTTTCATTTAAGTGAACCCGGTCTACTGTTAAAACGCCTTTCTCACTATCATCAGTATTGTGTACAGCTTCATATTCAGTAAAAGTTTTCCTTAAATCACAAAGTGGAAGATTATTTTTCTGAGCCAATTCTCTAATTCCGGCAGCGTATTTGTTTAGGTCGGCATCTAGCTCATTAGTGCCATCTTTCTTTTCGCCTACAACTGATGGTGTACACAATACCACTTTGCTACCTACACCTTGTATTTTATTAATCAATGCCTGATAGAATTTTAGGTACTTGTCGTAATCTGTTCCGGTATGCGATGATTGTTTATGCCATACATCATTTATGCCTACATAGATCACTACTAGATCTGGTTTTTTATTGAGCACATCGTCTTCTAAACGCAAGTATAAATCGTAGACTTTGTTACCGCCAATGCCTGCACCAATAATGTCATATTTGGTAGAGTCTAATGATTTCCTGATTAGGGAAACGTACCCATTTTTAGACACACCCTGTTGTGTAATGGAATCTCCAAAGAAAATAATGCGTTTAGGTTTAATTGTCATTGATGTAAAAATGATAAGGCAAACACCTAAGAATAAGCTGATTCTGATTAATTTTTTCATGTTTTTATTTGGTTGATTGTTTTTCACTTTTATTAAAATTAAGATCCTGGAAGTCGAAGCTAAAATCTGTTAACGGAGATATGGCTTGCATTTTAAAACCGTTGGCGTTACCCTCATGATTTAAACTAAAATTGACAAATGCATCAGCATCCAAACTTCTATCGTACCATTTCACAATGAAGGTATTACCCTTATAAAATGTAAGGTCGCCTTTCAGTTTTGGTGAGTTCTTGGCTTGGAAATGCATTCTGCCATTATTAGCGGTAATGTTTACCTCGCCAAACCATTGATCTTGATAAGTACCAACGTAATTTTTGGCATCAGGTTGTGCAGTGCTTAACTTTTGTTGCGCCGTGATATCTGCCCAAACTTTCGCAACCATTTCATCGGCATCACGCTCATTTTTCAATCGGTTATCATTATACAATTTAATTCTATCTACACCTTTTATCCCTAGATAGCCATCTTTGATACTGTTAGTAATAGAATTAAATGCGGCACCAGACTGCTGGTTGGTTAGTACGATGATTCCCAGTTTCAGTTCTGGTAAGACGGTTACCTGGGTAACAATGCCCGATAAACCACCGGTATGTGTAGCCTGGAATTTACCATTTACATTACTTAAGAACCATCCCAGTCCGTAACTGCTAAAACTTACAGGATTTCCTCCGGCAATGATGGTTTGTGGTGTCCACAATTCCTTTGCAACAGCAGCACTAAAAAGTTTTTTCTCCAGATTTTCACCGTATTTGCCACCATTAATCATGGCTAACACCCATTTGCTCATATCGGTCACACTCGAGTAAATACCTCCGGCTGCATTGGCCACTTCGCCAAAACTCAACCCCACAGGTAGCAGCTTGCCTTGGTAAGGCGCATGTCCGTCTATTACATTTGATTTATCTTTCAAGCGATACCAGGATGCTGCTGTTGTAGACATCGCTAATGGCTTAAAAAACCTGCTTTCAATAAAATCTTCATATGGCATTTTCGAGACCCTGGAAATCACATCGCCCGCAACAATGTAAAGCAGGTTATCGTAATCGTACTTGGTACGGAAAGACGACACAGGCTTTAAATAGCGTAAATTGTGGATTAACTGGTTTTTGGTAACAGTTGATGAATCTGGCCAGATCATTAAATCTCCCGCCCCAAGGCCTAACCCACTGCGGTGTGTTAATAAATCGCGGATGGTAAATTCGTTGGTTACAAATGGATCGTACATCTTAAATTCGGGGATAATATCAGTAACCTTCGTATCCCAGGTAATTTTATTTTCATCCACTAACATTCCCAATGCCGCTGCTGTAAATGCTTTCGTATTGGAAGCTACACCAAAAAGCGTGTTTTCATCCACCTTTTGGTTTGTCTTTATCGAACGTACCCCATACCCTTTTGCATGGATTACTTTTCCATCTTTAATTACAGCGACAGCAATACCGGGTACATTAAACGTTTGGAGTGTTTTCGCTGCTACACTATCAATCTGCTGACTGGTAAGCACTTGCGCCTGGGTGTTTATGCTGGTAAAAAACAGCACAGCGCAAATTGTTTTTATCGTGAAACGAATTAAAAGATGCATGGATTAGTTTTTAAAAGATCGTTTAAAGATAACAATTCTTTCAAAACCATACAGGCTTATTTGCCCTTTTCGAGCTTGTAATCTTTGTGTACAATCAGGAAACTGGCACGTTCTTCCTTTTTAAACGGATAATCCCAATTACCCTGATAGGTTATTTTTGTAGGAAGTTTATCTTCACCAAAATACCCCATTTCAATATTCATCTGCACATCAAAATCGAATAGCAAATTGCCATATTTCATATCGATGTAACGACCTAGAATATTGAAATTGCGTTTATCAAAAATGGTTACCAATTCCTTGATCATAATTCCATCCTTTGTATAACTACTTAAATCTGGCTTTACTGAAACTTTAAAACGGTATACGGGGATAGAATCCAGATAAGTGCCGCTGGTGAAGCCATAGTCGTAATATTGACGCATGTTTGCGGTAAAAATCTCTGTCTTGCTACCAATAAATGGAACCTTAATTGGCCTTCCGGGGTTAAAAATTAAAGTTTTCAGCTTATCTTTATAACTTTCGTTGGTACCTCCCTTGCCATCGCCAGCCGATGCATTTGGCACAAAATCGGTATTATAGGCGTTCATAAAAATGTAGTCGAACATTTCTACCGTATAAAGCTGATACTTGCCATTTTTCTTATAGATCTTTCCTGTATCCTGCTTTACCAGGTATTCCATTTTATACGGACCGCTGTTATTGTGCCTTATTTTACGATAGACCTTTCCATCAACTTTATTGTTTTTATCATAGCTAAAAATGCGGTTCTCAGCAATAAAGCTATATCGTTTCATATCTCTGAACGATTGATAAAACGAAGTATCGTTGATAACCTTATTGATGAAAGTTTCTATGTTTAGCTTTTCCGCTTTAATATTGACCGTAGAATCAAGGGTAATGGTTTTGATTGTATCTGGATTAAAACGCGGTATTTCCTGGGCAAAACCATTATAAAAGAACGTTATAAGGGTACAAACAAATAGGATTTTTTTCATGCTCTGAATAATTGGCAAAAACAATGCCGTTATAACCCGATGTGGATCAATTAGATGTTTGCGAAACAATGTCGAGGATTAATTACCCAATTGTTTCAAGGCAATATAAGCCATTAGGCCGGTGGATAGTTTCAGCGCATCTTCGTCGATATCAAACCTTGGCGTGTGTACCGAGTGTCTGGTGTCTTTTTCCGCATTTCCTGTGCCTAAGCGATAAAAACAGGCATCAGTAACCTGAGAATAGAAGGAGAAATCTTCAGCAGCCATCCAAATATCTAAATCTACCACATTCTCTTTGCCTAAAAAGTCTTCAGCAAAAGATCTTGCATTCGTGGTTAGCTTTTCCTCATTAATTAGAAATGGATAACCTCTATGAATATCAAAGTTGCAGCTACCCCCCATGCTTTCTGCAATCCCTTCAGCCATTTTTTTCATGCGCTTATGAGCTTCTGCCCGCCACTCTTCATCAAGAGTTCTAAAGGTGCCTTCAATTTTTACTTCATTAGGAATTACGTTGGTAGCACCGTTGGCAGTTACCTTGCCGAAAGATAGTACAGAAGGGGTGCGTGGATCGGCATTGCGACTTACAATTTGTTGTAAAGCAATTATAATATGCGATGCAATAACCACTGGATCGATGTTTTGATGAGGCTGTGCACCATGGCCACCCTTCCCGGTAACAGTAACATATAACTCATCTGTTGAAGCCATGTATATGCCCGACCTGAAACCTACTTTACCTGCATCTATCAATGGCATAACATGCTGCCCAACGATATAATCGGGCTTAGGGTTTTCCAGTACACCTTCTTTAATCATGATACTGGCTCCTCCAGGAAGTAGTTCTTCAGCAGGCTGAAAAATAAGCTTAATGGTTCCACCAAAATCATCTTTCATTTGATTTAAAATATATGCAGAACCCAATAGTGATGAAGTATGTACGTCGTGTCCGCATGCATGCATCACACCATTATTGTTAGAACGGTAAGGCTTATCGTTTTCTTCTTGAATAGGCAATGCATCCATATCGCCACGCAGCGCAATAACCTGGTTCGATGGCAATTTGCCTTTGATTATACCTACCACACCTGTGTTAGCGCAGCTTGTAAACTCAATTCCCCATTTGGTAAGTTTATCTTTAACGAATTTTGAAGTTTCAAATTCATGGTAAGATAATTCCGGGTTGGCGTGTAAATGCTGGCGGAAGGCTACAACATCGTTAAAAATATCTTCGGCTAGTGCTTTTACTCTATCTTTGATCATCGGTGATATCTAATTGCGGTGCATTAATTTTTTCTCTAAAAATAAACAAAGTTGGGAATGTAGGCCTGATTTCGCTCATCAATCGTTGTGCCTCAAGCCGTGTTCTAAAATCGCCTACCCGAACATAGTAATTCGGTTCTTTGTAAACCAGGTAAGTATTTAGTCGTGGATACAAGGTTTTAAAGCGTGCTTGCTGGTTAAAAACCTCCCGCCTGTCTGATCCATAAAAAATTTGTACGCGGTAACCATAGGCAGATACAATCGGCTTCCCTGGCTTAACCTCACCTGTTGTTTTATACACAGCTGCTCGTTTGGCAATCAGACTATCTATTAACGGGTCTTTGATAACCGTTACTTCACCCCGTTGTGCTAAAGAAATTTTAAATAGCAATATAAAGAATACGAATGCGTAAAGTTTTCTCATGGTGGTATTACATTGGCGAGCTAAAATTGTTTAGGCAAGCAGCACAAAGATTTTTGCAAAAATCGGTATTCTTTATGGGTTAAGCAAATGGTAGTTTCTCTCGCTCTAGAATATGACCAACTGCGTTGGTGCACTGCATAAAAAAGGCCGCATCATCGATGCAGCCTGTATTATTATTTATTGGCACAATTTAGTTAGCGCCGTGGCAATTCTTATATTTTTTGCCACTTCCACATGGGCAAGGTTCGTTACGCCCAACAGTTGCCTCTTTACGTATAGGCTGCTGTGGAACGGCTTCCCGGGTGTCGCCAAAATCAAATCCTGGCTCTTCTCCACCAAATTCCTGCTTTGTGGTTTGTAATTTTGGCTGCCTAACAGGAGCTGGCGCTTCTCTTAAGTCTTCGGCCTCTTGTTGTACCGGAATACCACCTTTGTACAAGAAACTTACCACTTCTTTATTAACAGCGTTGAGCATATTCTTAAACAAGTTAAAAGCTTCCATTTTATAAATTACCAATGGATCCTTCTGCTCGTAAACTGCGTTTTGAACAGATTGTTTCAGATCATCCATTTCACGTAAATGCTCTTTCCAGCTATCATCGATCAAGGCCAATACAATGGTTTTTTCGAATGCACGAACAACCTCCTTACCTTTATTATCGATCGCTTTTTTCAAATCTACCGCTACTTGAATGCCACGGATCCCATCAGTAAATGGCACCACAATTTGCTCAATATGCTGACCGCGTTCTTCGTAAACCTGGGTTAAAACAGGCAGTGATTGCTGTATAATTGCATCTGATTTGCGGGCATAGAAAGTTTCAGCTTCATCAAATAATCGCTCTGTTAATCCGGCAATATTAGTAGATGCAAACTCTTTCTCGGTGATGGCGGTATCAAAAGAGAAATTTTTAATTACTTCTAACTTAAAGCCATCAAAATTTGCCTCTTCTTTATATTCTGTTACAATGTCTTCAGCAACATCGTAAACCATGTTGTTCATATCTACGTCTAAACGTTCGCCGAACAAGGCATTTTTACGTTTAGCATAAATTACGGTACGCTGAGAGTTCATTACATCATCATACTCTAGCAAACGTTTACGAATACCGAAGTTATTTTCTTCTACTTTCTTTTGTGCACGTTCAATGGATTTGGTAATCATTGAATGTTGAATTACCTCACCATCCTCAATACCCATCCGCACCATGATACCAGAAATTCTTTCTGAACCGAACAAACGCATCAGGTTATCTTCTAACGATACAAAGAACTGCGATGAACCCGGGTCGCCCTGACGACCTGCACGACCACGCAACTGCCTGTCAACACGACGAGATTCGTGACGCTCGGTACCCACAATGGCTAAACCACCCGCCTCTTTAACACCTGCGCCCAACTTAATATCCGTACCACGACCGGCCATGTTGGTTGCAATGGTAACCGTACCTGGTTGACCAGCTTCGGCAACGATATCAGCCTCTCTCTGGTGCATTTTAGCATTCAATACGTTGTGTTTAATTCCACGAAGCTTAAGCATACGGCTTAACAATTCGGAAATTTCAACAGATGTAGTTCCCACCAATACCGGTCTTCCCGCCTTTGGCTCTAGCTGCCCTGTTTGTGGATTAACTGCCGGAATTAAAGCACCTTTAGCATCTAGCTTAGGAACCATTCTACCGGTGGCATCATATTTTGGAATGGGCTTGCCATCCTTCTGTTTAACATTACCTTCTTTATCAAGCTCATATTCTGCCTCATAGTGTGAGTAAGGAAAAACTAAAAATTGAATTTCAGCTGCTACCGCATTGTATTTCTCGCGAACGGTGCGGTACACATAGTCCTGATGATCCAACCTAGAAATATTTCTATTGGTTGGTATTTCCACCACATCGAGTTTATAAATAGACCAGAATTCACCAGCTTCAGTAGTTGCAGTACCCGTCATACCACATAATTTGTGGTACATACGGAAATAGTTTTGCAAAGTTACCGTAGCATAGGTTTGGGTGGCATCTTCAACCTTTACATTTTCTTTAGCCTCAATTGCCTGGTGTAAGCCATCAGAGTAACGGCGACCATCCATAATACGGCCTGTTTGCTCATCAACAATTTTAATCTTTCCTTCATCGATGATGTATTCAACATCAATTTCGAACAAAGTGTAGGCTTTTAACAATTGGTTAACTGAGTGGATACGTTCTGCTTTTACAGAATAATCTCTCATTAAAGCATCTTTCGTGGCCACCTTTTCTTCCAGGGGAAGATCAGATTTTTCAAGCTCTGCTACTTCGGTTCCTACATCTGGTAAAACGAAGAAGTGCGGATCTTCTCCAGACTGGGTAATTAACTCAATACCTTTTTCGGTAAGCTCTACCTGATTATTTTTTTCATCAATATAGAAGAACAATTCAGAATCTACCTTTGGCATATTCTTAGATTGATCTGCCATGTAGTAGTTTTCAGTTTTTAACAGCAAACCCCGTACACCACTCTCACTTAAAAATTTAATTAAAGCTTTGTTTTTTGGCAAACCACGGAAAGCTCTCAATAAAGCCAAACCACCTTCACCTTCTTCGGTTCCAGAGTTGCCTGCATTAATTAACTTCTTGGCTTCGTTCAAAGCCTGTGTTACATAGGCTTTTTGTGCATTAACCAAGCGCTCAATGCGGGGTTTAAGCTCGTAAAATTCATGTTGATCGCCATGCGGAATAGGGCCTGAAATAATTAATGGGGTACGAGCATCATCAATTAAAACCGAATCGACCTCATCTACCATTGCAAAGTGTAACTTACGCTGCACCAGTTGGTCGGGCGTTTGCGACATATTGTCACGCAGGTAATCGAAACCGAATTCGTTATTGGTTCCATAAGTTATATCTGCGGCATAGGCTTTTCTTCTTTCTTCAGAGTTCGGCTCGTGCTTATCAATACAATCTACACTTAAGCCATGGAACTCGAACAAAGGTCCATTCCATTCACTATCACGTCTGGCCAAATAATCGTTCACGGTAACAATGTGCACCCCTTGGCCTGCAAGTGCATTTAAATAAGCTGGCAATGTAGATACCAAGGTTTTACCCTCACCCGTTGCCATCTCTGCAATTTTACCATTGTGCAATACCATACCGCCAATCAACTGAACATCGTAATGAACCATGTTCCATTTCACTTCGGTACCGGCCGCATCCCAGGTATTGGCCCATTGGGCTTTATCGCCAACAATTTTTACATTGCTTTTGCGGGCAGCGTAGTCGCGATCAAATGGTGTGGCGGTAACCTCTAAATAATCGTTTTCGCTTAATCTTCTCGAAGTTTCTTTCACTACTGCGAAGGCTTCGGGTAGTATCTCCAAAAGCACTTTTTCCAATTCAGCATCACGCTCTTTTCCAAGGGCATCAACCTGATCATAAAGCGCAGTTTTCTGGTGCAGATCTAATTCTTCACCCTCGGCTTCAGTCTTTAAAGCAGCAATTTTCCCATCAATCTCAGTTAAAAAAGCCGAAATCCGACCTTTAAACTCGATTGTCTTCGCCCTCAACTCGTCATGATTTAATGCCGATAGCTTGGCATATTCTTCATTTATTTTTACAACCAAAGGCTGTATACTTTTTATATCTCTTTCTGATTTACTTCCGAAAATCTTCGCTAAAAATCCTAACATTATATTTTAAATCGTATTTAGTATTAAAAAACTGCATTATTACAACAACCAAGCCATTGTATTGGTTAAGTCAGTTTGGCAGTTATAAGGGGCTAAAATTAAGTATATATTCTAAATTATCTGTTATTTACCTCGCGATTATTTCTTTGCTAACACAATTGTTAGCATTTAATAGCAGCTATTTAGAAAAGCAAATGCAGTTTAAGGATTAAATGTTAGTCGGGCTGTTTGCTAAATCTTTTTGTTTTGTTGGCAAAGAAGCAAAACACCAGGCATAGCAAACAAAAAGGATATCGCTGCCATCCCGTTTAATAACAAAATACTGTGCGGCTATCTCAAGCAAAATAAGCGATTACCAAATGGACATTTCGCAGCAGTAACCAACGCATCTTTAATTTTAGCAAGCATTTATTAAAAGCATCTGTTCCGTACTTTTTATGTTAGTTATACGCAATTAGGTAATTCACAAAAACCATTTCCCTATTCTCGTGTTGTTTTTAAACATATTAAGAATAATTCCTTAAATTCTCACCTAACCATAATCATTCAGTTATGAATTACAACGAATTCACATCCGCCATTAATGAACACACCACACAGTTAATGAACCATGCCTTAAAATTTACTAAAGACGAGGATGACGCGAAAGATTTGCTTCAGGAGACGCTAATTAAAGGCGTAAGATTTAAAGATAAATTTGACGATGGGACAAACTTGAAAGGCTGGCTTTATGTGATCATGAAAAACACCTACATAAATGATTTTAACCGAAATGCAAGGCGAAATCAGGTAATTAGTGTGCAGGAAGATCTTAACAGTTCGCACCTACTTAAGAGTGCTACGAGAAATAACGGCGAGTCTACATTCGCGTTAGAAGATATTAGAAAGGCTATGTCATCCATTAAAGACGATTATAGAGTTCCTTTTCAAAGGTATTTCGAGGGGTATAAATATGAGGAAATTGCAGTGGAACTGAATATCCCAATTGGCACGGTAAAAACCTATATTCACCAGGCCAGACTGGGACTAAAAAAATATTTGAAAATGTATAGATAAATCTAAAAACCTATGAAAAGTAAATTATTAATATTAAGTGTTGCCTTGGGTCTGGGCTTAGCATCTTGCTCTGGCAACAAGGCAGATAGCGAGAACGCAGACAGTATGAACAACTATACTGATACCAATGCGGTGGTAGATACAAACGTAACCGATACCAGCCAAACTTTAATGGCAGACTCAACCACTAACGCCCCTGCAGATACAAGAAATTAATTTAAAAACCAACTTTTATAGAAACGCGTTGCCAAATGGTAGCGCGTTCTTTTTTTGTCCGTTAATTTGGAAAGTATACAGTAGATTTCTTTCCACTTGCTGTATGAGCTATGCTGGGATTATTTATTTGCGCTGATAGGTTAGATCAGGTACTTTTGGATGCATAAACTTGATATGCGTTACAGGCTGCTTGTTGGGAGCCACATCAATTCAAGCGCATTTAGGTAATAAAGACCATTCGCAAATGACATTTAATACGGGAAAAATATACCTGGCCGACCAAAGGGGTATTGCTGAAACAAGCGTTTCTAAAAGGTTGAGTACACTTAGCTTTGAAAAGTACCAAAGCGAAGATAAAACCCCGATAGGCGATCTATTTTTATGCAATGATGAATTTATTGCGGGTGGAAAAATGTGCTTCTTTCTATCAAAGGTAGATTCTTACCAGATTTTTATACCAATCAATGGTAAAATAAATTTAGTGCAAGACAGTAAACTTTTTGAGGTGGAAGCAGGACAGGTACAGGTGCTGAACCTAAGTAGAGGCGAAGTACTCGAAGTTAGCAATCCTTATGCGAATGAGTATGTAAATTACCTTCAACTTGGGCTCAACACAGATTTGTTCTTAGTTAAGGCCAGTGAAATGTGTTACGACATTGATTATGATGACGCACCAAACCAGCTTTTAGAAATCATTGCGAATGTAAAACTCCCTTTCCTGCTCCATGCAGGTAGATTCGACGGCGAGAACGAAATGGCCTGCAATATTAAAGAGCGTACAAATAACTGTTTTTGTTTTATTGTTAATGGTAATTTTGAGTATCTGGGCAAGCCATTGCGGAGGGGAGATGCAATTTCATTAAAGGGCGTAAATACAGTAGAATTGAAGAGTT
Organism: Pedobacter sandarakinus; assembly: GCF_026240095.1. Classification (GTDB taxonomy): domain Bacteria; phylum Bacteroidota; class Bacteroidia; order Sphingobacteriales; family Sphingobacteriaceae; genus Pedobacter; species Pedobacter sandarakinus. The sequence continues at coordinate 531,062 of NZ_JAPIVG010000001.1, forward strand.
CACAGGATGGAGGAACCATTGTAGTTCTGGAGCACCAGTAAGCAAGTAAGGTTAGCTATTTGGTTTTTAAATTTTGGGTTTTGCGTTAGGGATTGGAAGGGTTTAGTACCGATTTTTCATCGGTACCGGAGCGAAGCGGAGCCCTGCAAAGCCCGACCCTTGCGCAGCTTGGGAAACGTCCAAATTATTATGGGGCACAAGCTGTTCTGCTCGGCCTGTTAACAAATTATGACATCCTGCTTAAATTAATGCAAATCGAAACTTTTACCTTCGATAAATCGTTAATACAAGCACATGAGAGGTTTTCGTTTTTCTGATTATAAGCCTGGCGATGCGCCAAAAGGTGGGTTTGATGAGTTGCTGAAATTATTTAGCGAGTTGCTGAACTATACAGCTGGAGATGCAGCAGAGGCATTAAGTTGGCTAAATGAGCTAGACAAGCAATATAAGCTGACAAATAACGAGTATGGGATTGGCAATTTCATAGACGATTTAAAAGATAAGGGTTACCTAACCGAAGATAACCAATCTGGAGAATTTAAGATTACGGCCAAAACGGAGCAAACGATTCGTAAATCTGCTTTGGATGAGATTTTCGGCAAGCTTAAGAAATCTGGTCGCGGTAACCACAACAGCAACCAATCTGGCATAGGTGAAGAAAAGAATGCCGATAGACGAGAGTATAATTTTGGCGATAGCCTGGATCAAATTGACATGACGGCCTCGATACAAAACGCCCAGATAAACCATGGAATTAGTGATTTTACATTAACCGACAGGGATTTGGAGGTGGAAGAGAAAGATTTTAAGACGCTTACTTCTACCGTGTTGATGATTGATATTTCGCACTCTATGATTCTATATGGCGAAGACAGAATTACGCCAGCTAAAAAAGTTGCAATGGCATTGGCCGAATTGATTAAAACAAAATACCCCAAAGATACCTTGGACATTGTGGTGTTTGGTAACGATGCGTGGCCCATTACCGTAAAAGATTTACCTTATTTGCAGGTTGGCCCCTACCATACCAATACTTTTGCGGGCTTGGAATTGGCCACCGACTTGCTACGTCGCCGTAAAACGCACAACAAGCAAATTTTTATGATTACAGACGGCAAGCCAACCTGCCTGAAAGAAAATGGTAAGTATTACAAAAACAGTATGGGCCTGGATAGAAAGGTGATTAATAAAACCTTAAACATGGCCGCCCAATGCAAGCGCCTGAAAATACCTATTACCACTTTTATGATTGCTAAAGACCCTTATTTACAACAGTTTGTACGCCAATTTACCGAAATTAATGGAGGTAGGGCATTTTACAGTTCATTAAATGGCTTAGGCGAATACATTTTTGAAGATTATATAAAAAACAGGCGTAAAACAGTTAAATAAGGTAGCGGGCCGAACGTAAAAGCCGCAAGGCTTTAAACCATACACCCTATACCCTAACCTTATACCATATAACATATATGCAAAACACAACTTTAGGCGAACTAAAAACCAAAGGATACGAACCAAGATCAGTTAAAGAGGAACTTAGAGAGAACCTAATTAAAGTTTTTAGCGGTAAAAAAACAGAATTTGAAGGCATTATAGGTTACGACGAAACCGTAATACCGGAGTTGCAAACGGCAATTCTTTCTCGCCATAATATTTTATTGTTAGGCTTACGCGGACAGGCAAAAACCCGAATTGCCCGTTTGATGGTAAACTTACTAGATGAATATGTACCTTATGTTGCTGGCAGTGAAATTTTCGACGACCCGATGAATCCTATTTCGTGGTACGCTAAAAACGAAATTGCTACTAAAGGCGATGCGACCGAAATTGCCTGGCTACACCGCAGCGAACGCTATACAGAAAAATTAGCAACGCCAGATGTTACTGTTGCCGATTTAATTGGCGATGTTGACCCAATTAAAGCCGCAACTTTAAAACTAACCTATAATGATGAAAGAGTTATTCATTTTGGGTTAATTCCAAGAGCCCATAGAAGCATTTTTGTAATTAACGAATTGCCTGATTTACAGGCTCGGATTCAGGTAGCGTTATTTAATATGCTGCAAGAAAAAGATATTCAAATCCGTGGTTTTAAATTGCGTTTACCGCTTGATGTTCAATTTGTGTTTACTGCAAACCCTGAAGATTATACCAACCGTGGAAGTATTGTAACACCGCTGAAAGATCGGATTGAGAGTCAGATTTTGACGCACTACCCAAAAAGCATTGAAATTTCCCGGAAAATTACTTTCCAGGAAGCAAAACTGACAAATGCCCAAAGAGAGCGAATTGAGGCAGATGGCTTAGTAAAAGATTTGGTGGAGCAGATTGCTTTCGAGGCTCGTAAAAGCGAATATATCGATCAGAAATCTGGTGTTTCTGCCAGGCTGACCATTTCGGCATACGAAAATTTAATTAGCACGGCAGAGCGTAGGATGTTAATTGCTGGTGAAAAAAATACCTTCGTTCGCTTATCAGACCTAGCAGGAATTATTCCGGCAATAACAGGTAAGATCGAATTGGTTTACGAAGGGGAACTGGAAGGGCCTGCCCATGTGGCAACAACCTTGATCGGTAAAGCGGTAAAGACCTTGTTTGCCCGCTACTTCCCAGATCCCGAAAAGGCTAAGAAAACTAAAACAGCCAATCCGTACGCCGAAATTACTGAATGGTTTACAGAAGGTAATAATGTTGACGTGACCGATGTATTAACCAATGCACAATATAAAAAAGCACTAATGCTGGTGCCTAGCTTATTCGATACGGTTAAAAAGTTTCATCCTAAGTTAAGTGAAAACCAAACCTTGTTATTGATGGAGTTTGTATTGCATGGTCTGGCAGAATACTCTCAGCTAAGCAAAAATTACCTTAACGGCGGATTTGGATTTTCGGATATGTTTGGCAGTTTGTTTAATGCCGAGTTTGATGAGGAAGAAGATGAAGACGATTTCAGGTAAAAATTAAAAATTCATTTTATTAGCTTTGATGCTTCTATTCATTTTTGAAAGGAATATCAAAGCTTTTTTTTTAACATATAACCCTTAAATATGGGCAGACTACCCTTTATTATTGCCGCTTGTGTTTTTATTGTTGCTTTCGATATCTACTGTTTTAAAGCCCTTATCGCAGTATTTAAGAGCTGGAAACCCCGCACCAGGAAAATCTTCAGCGTTTTATACTGGAGTTACAGCTTCCTTTTAATCATTGGTGTTTTCGCCGGGATTTACCTCAATCTCTTCCTTACTTTACGTGCAATTATTTTAGTTGCATTTTTCTTAACTGTTGCCTGCAAAATGGCTATGTTGCCTTTTTTGGTTCTTGATGACTTAAGAAGGCTATTTATCAAAATATTCCGTAAGAAAGAAGTAATAAAAGATCAACCGATTGCAGAGGCTGAAACGATTTCGCGTTCAGAATTTCTAGTAAAGGCCGGTTTGGTTGCGGCAGCAGTTCCCTTAACTTCTTTAAGCTGGGGCATTATTTCCGGCGCTTACGATTACCAGGTTAGAAGGGTAAATTTAATCCTCCCCAATCTTCCGAAAGCTTTCGATGGCATAACAATGGGTCAAATTTCTGATATCCATTCTGGTAGTTTCTATAATAAAACGGCAGTAAAAGGTGGTGTAGAATTGCTGCTGGGCGAAAAACCAGATTTCGTGTTTTTTACCGGAGATTTGGTTAATAACCTTACCAATGAAGTGAAAGATTATCAAGATATTTTTGCGAAAGTAAAAGCGCCGCTTGGGGTGTATTCTACCTTGGGAAACCATGATTATGGCGACTACTACTTTGGTAAAACATCATCGCCAGCGAAGGTAAAAAACCTTAAAGACATGGTAGATGTGCACAAGGTGATGGGCTATGATTTACTGATGAACGAGAATCGGCGTTTAAAAGTAGATGGTGAAGAAATCGGCATCTTAGGTATAGAAAACTGGGGCATGGGTCGCTTTCCGAAATATGGAAAAATGGAACTGGCCGTACAAAATACTGATGACTTGCCTGTGAAGCTACTCTTAAGCCACGATCCGTCGCATTGGCGTGGTGAGATATTGGAAAAATATCCGCAGATTGACGCCATGTTTAGCGGACATACGCACGGAATGCAATTTGGTGTCAGGCTAAAAGAATATCAGTGGAGCCCTGTGCAATACATTTACAAGGAGTGGGCTGGCCTTTATCAGGAACAGAAACAACAACTTTACGTTAATGTGGGTTATGGTTTCTTAGGCTACCCTGGCAGGGTTGGTGTGTTACCTGAAATAACCATTTTTACACTAAAAAGGGCATAGCGATAAAATTAAAGGATTGAACCTGTTATGCTATAGGGCCTAACGGGTTCGATCCTTTTTATTTTGTTAAAGCTTAGTACCTAACCCGCATTAAAGCGATAACCTACGCCTCTAACCGTCTGCAGCAATTGCGGATTATCTGGATTTAACTCTATCTTCTTTCTTAAGCGCACAATGTGCATGTCTAAAGTCCGGGTGTTTACATCAGAATTGTAACCCCAAACCACTAACATCAGCTCATCGCGGTTTATTACTTTACCTGGGTTGCGTAAGAAATAAAGCAAAATGCGGTTTTCTAAAATGGTAAGCTCAATCTTTTTTCCCTCTCTAAATAACGTGTGGATATTGGGGTGATGCTCCATGTTGCCGAAACGGTGAATTTCCGCGGTATCTTTATTTACGATGAACTTTACCTTACTCTCTAACATGGCTACCAGTACATCCATGTTAAATGGTTTAGTAATATAATCTGATGCGCCAAAGTTATATGCATCAATTTTATCTACATCCTGCGCCTTGGCGGTCATCATAATTACCAGGTTCTCGAACCCTTGCTTACGCACTTCTTCGCAAACTTCGGCACCTTGCTTTCCAGGCATCATCCAGTCTAAAAGCACTATATCCGGTTGGTCTGCCATAATCATTCGCTCACCAGATTCTCCATCATTTGCCTCTAGTACATTATAACCTTCTGTTTTTAAGCGGTGGGCTACTAAAAAGCGAAGATTTTCATCATCCTCTACAATTAATATTTTTACTTCTTTAGACATTATTGGTGTGTTTTATATCGCTTTGTGTGATTATTGGTTTGTGTAGTATTAGACTACTAACAACGCCATCACCCTAAATTAATTAACTATTGTAAGGAAGCACTATTTTAAAGGCTGTGCCACTACCCACTTTGCTTTTTACAGAGATTTCTCCCTGCATAAAGTTAACCAGTTCTTTGCAGAAAGCCAAACCCAGCCCAACACTGCCCATTTGGTTGTATTCATTTTGGATCCTGAAGAACTTTTTAAAAATATTATTCAGCTCACTTGCGGCAATACCAATTCCTTTATCGGTAAAACGGAACACAAGCACTCCTTTTATCAGCTTTGCGCTAATGTGCAGGTTTTTATTTTCTGGCTTAGAATATTTATACGCATTCTCGGCCAAATTATCGAACAAGCTACCCAATAACACCGGATCGGTGATGAAAGTTTTAAAACCGACTACCTCATAGGTCATTTTAAAATCGGGATGTTTGAGGGTATGGGATTCGATGGTGCTTTCAATAAAATCGCGGATATTTACTTCTTCCTGGTTAAGCTTGATGCTTTTGTTTTCGATCTGGGTAAATGCCAGGAGTTTGTTCATCAAACCATTAAGCTTATCGGCTTCCTCATCTAAAATTTTTCCGTAGAGTTGCTGTTCTTTCTGGCTTAGCGAAGTAGCACTTTTAATGTTATTTCCGGCAATCTTAATTACGCTAACAGGTGTTTTAAACTCGTGTGTAAGATTGTTTACAAAATCGTATTGCAGTTTGAACATCTTACTGTTGATGTTAAGATTTCGGTAAATAAGGAAAGCAACCAGGAGCAAGACCCCATAAACCAATAACAACACCAGTGCAATAGGCATAAAATAGATAAAAGTCTCTTTCTTAATATATGATTTTGAACTGGTGAAGTAGAGTTTAAAATCAGAAAAGGCCCCCGGCAATGCAATCTCGGTGGTCATGTTTTCTTCAGAAGTATCAATCGGATCGTAAGTTAAAGGCTCTACCTGGATTTTTTGGTACAACAATGGTCTGGTGTTAACCACTTTGATTTTATTCGGATCAAGTTGAAACACCAGCATATCTTGCTGGTAAACTGGTAATGGGCTTAACTTACGCCGCATCATATTTCGGTAAATCTTAAGGTCTTCCCTTCTGGGAATATTGAGGTAAGTAATTTTATTAGACTTTACCACCGAGAAATTGGTGAAAAGATCTTCCTGAGTGGGTACCGCGGCCGTATCCAACTGATCGACAAAAGTAACCAATTTGTATGCCATGGCATTGAAATCATCGCCGACTTTAAAAGATTGCCTGTTGGATTCGGAAAATAGTCTGATGGAATCCCGAGCCACGTTTTTGCCGAATTGAAAAATTGATTTTGGTCCGATGGATAGGTTGCCAACGTTCATTCCATCTTTAACGGGAACATTTTTAACTTCGGTATCGTAGAAAGTAACTTTAGCAACGAAAGGATATTTGAGGTTGATGGTATCGACAAATTTAGATGCAGTAGCGGAATCCAAAAAACCATTGTAATAGGATATTTCGGGCATCTTGTTCTGAAAAAAATCATTGTACGGCTTAAGGCTTTGTTCCAAAACATTTACCTTCTCTGATACGAACTCATTTTCGATAGACTTTTTACTGAAATTAAAAGCCAGGAAAAGTGAGAGCACGAACAGAATTGAAATGAGGGTGATGAACGTTACACCAAGTGAGAAATTTTTACGGTAGCCACTTTTTTTATCTAAGGCCATAACCTATTTTTTGCTGATATTGGTTTGCAAAAACTCTTCTAAAGCTTTGTAAAGCGCTGTTCTGCCTTGTTGCCGCATTACCGGATTTGGGCCTTCTTCTTTTTCGATATAAGTTACCGGTACATCTCTTTTCTTCAACTCTTTAATGAACTGAACACCTTCGGCCACGTTAACCCTGGGATCTTTAGGGTTTTGCGCAATAAAAACTGGTGATTTAAACCGATCTGCATGGAACACCGGCGATGCAAAGCGCAAATAATCTGTATCCGTTACCGGGTCGCCAATAATTTCGTAATACATCTGTAGGTTAGATTTTAAAAACGGCGGAATGGTTTTCAAATAACTAAATAAATTAATTACGCCAGAATTTGATCCGCCACAACTGTAAAGATCGGAATTTTTATACAAACAATTCAACGCAATATAACCGCCAAATCCATTTCCATAGATGGCAATTTTTTTGGGGTTAGCAATTTTCTGTGCAATTAGCCAACGCACGCCATCATTTACATCTTCCTGTATTTTATCGCTCCACTGTTTAAAACCTGCGGCATAAAAAGATTTCCCATAACCAGAAGAACCACGATAATTTACTTGCAACACCGCATACCCCCTATTTGCCAGAAATTGAACTTCGGCATTATAACCCCAAACATTTCTACCACCAGGACCATTATGCGGCAACACCACAACAGGTAAGTTTGTGGCTTTTTTGCCTATTGGCAGGGTTAAGTATCCATTAATGGTTAAACTATCTCTACTTTTAAAGCTAATGGGTTTCATATCACTCATCAGCTCCTCTTTAATGCTCGAATTGATATCAGTTAACTTTTTTAACTTGTTATCGCTGGCGGTATATAGGTAATAAGAACCGGGATTTTTGTCAGTAAAAGTCCTCACTACAAAAACATTGTCCATTTTATCTTTATCCATAATGCGCCACTCCGTACCAGGCAATAACCTATCAATTTTGCTGTAGGTAGACCTGGTGCTGTCATCGAGGTAGTATTTTTGTTTCTTCCAGGTTTCGCAGGTTACAAACATAATGCGGTTCTGGGTACGCGAATACCTGGCATCTACCACATTTAACGTATCGTTGGCAAAAAGTACCCGTTTTTCTTTACCTGTTTTTAAGTCGAGCGCCACCAGTGCATTTTTATCGCGATTTACGTTAGAAATGGCGTATAATACATTTGGCTCATTCTCTGGGAAAGCTACAGGCTGAAGGGTTGTTTCAAAGTTGTTTGTAATTACGGGCGTAAAGGGTTTGCTTTCACTTTCACGATAGAGCAAGGTCTCATTTACTCCATCGCTGGCTACAGCAATCTTCAACACACCTTTATTATCAGTAACCCAATCGGTAATGTTTCCCGGATTTTTGGCTGCAATTTCCATTTTGCCATCCCTTACGTTCAAACGGTATACATCAAAAACCGTCGAATCGCGTTTGTTGGAAGCCACAATGATGTATTTATCATCAATCAGCTGATCTTCAATAACCCGAAGTTTCGTTTTCTCATTGGCGCTAAGTTGTACCTGCTTACTTCCATCTTTATTAATGACGAAAATATCTGACTTACTGTCTTTTGAATCTTCTTCCGTATAGTAGATTAATTCGTTATTACTTGTCCAAAAATAAAAGCTAATGGTTTTTTCGGTTAAGCGTGTAAGCTGAACACTTTTTCCTGAGGCCAGGTCTTCGACAAATAAATCGAGTTTTTTATCTTGTAATTTTAGGTAAGAAAGGCTCTTGCCATCTGGCGATAAACGGTAGTACGCCTTATCCTGGGTTTTAAAGAAATCATCCACAGGTATAACCTGCCCATTATTGGCACCCTTACAGGACCAAAGCGCAGCAATTATTACCAGCAAGACAATTCGCTTCAACATATATATCAATCTCAAAATGGGATTACAAAAATAACCATCACAAACCCTTAACTACGCTTTACACCAACAATGTTACTTGTGTAAAACACCTTTCAGATTGGGCTCAATTTAGTATTTATAAGATTTAGTCAAAATAAAAGGGAGGTAACATTCTTATTAGGTTTTAAGCCTGTGTTGATCTGGCACCAACTAAAACAATTTAGTGAACTGTTGTGGCATAATGCTTTTAGCTTTCAAGCGTTTTTATTACATTTAAACCTTAAAAAAAGGATGATGAATAGGATATTTGTTTTGCTCTTTCTACTTTTTGCAAGTGGTGCTGCAGCACAGATCTCACTTCAGCGCAGCGCCATAGATGTGGATGATACTGCGCTCATTATCCAATATTACCGCGATGGCGAATATGAGAAGGCAGCTGTTTTGCTCGAAAAGCTTGTTGATGGTTCTACCGGGGAAAATTATTTCGACCTATACTTTAATACCCTACTAAAACTTAAACGCTATGATGTTGCCGAAAAACTGGTAAAGAAACAAATCAAGAAAAATCCACAAGGTGATGCTTATCTAATTGCGCTGGGAAAATTATACCAGGAAAAAGGCGATGCCAATGCCGCAAATAAGGTTTTTAATGATGTGATTGCGAAACTGCCGAAAGATGAATTTAGGATTAGGGATTTGGCAAACAATTTTTACCGCTTTGAAAATTACGAATTAACCATACAAACTTTTAAGCAGGGCAGAAAACTTTTAAACAACGATCAGCTTTTCACCTACGAATTACTTAACATTTACCGGTTTAAAAAAGATAAACCAATGTTGATGCAGGAATACCTGGATGCCTTGCCGACTAATCCGCAGCTGCTTCCCCAGGCGCAAGCTGTGCTATCTATGGTTTTTGATGATAAAAATGATTACCTAACTTTTCAGGCTGCCATCTTAAAGAAAATCCAACAAGAACCAGATGCAGCTGTCTACGTTCAGTTGCTCACGTGGAATTATATTCAGCAACAGGAATTTGATATGGCCCTACGCCAGTTAATTGCTTATGATAAAAGAACAAAAGGCGATGGCGGAACGCTTTATAGTGCAGTTAATATTTTCGCCGACAATAACGCTTACGAAACAGCCATCAAGGCCTACGAGTATTTGCTCACGAAAGGGAAAGATAATCCCTATTATTTATCATCGAAGATTGAGTTATTAAACACCAAGTATAATCTGCAAACCACAGGAAAGTTTTCTGTAGCTAATCTTGATCTCCTTGCCAAAGATTACCAGTCCTTAATCGATGAGAATGGCAAAAATAAAAACACCCTTTTTGCCATTAAAAAGTTAGCCAATTTGCAAGCATATTACCTTAACCAGGCATCGAAAGCAGAAAAAGGTTTAGAAGAGGCGATACAAATGCCGGGCTTAGCTGCACAGGAACTTAGCATAATCAAATTAGATTTAGGCGATGTATATATTCTTACCAACCAACCATGGGAAGCTTTCTTGGTATACGAGCAGGTAAGTAAGCAATTTGAAGGGCAACCTATTGGCAACGAGGCCAGGTTCAGGAGTGCAAAGCTTTCTTTTTACCAGGGAAATTTCGACTATAGCAACGGACAATGCATGGTTTTGAAAACGGCAACATCGCAGCTTATTGCCAATGATGCCCTGAACTTAAGCTTGCTTATTTCTGATAACATCCAAACGCCTACAGACAGCAATGCATTAAAAATGTATGCCGATGCAGAGATGCTTATTTTTAGAAATCTTACTGAACAAGCTATTAAAAAATTAGATAGCATTTCGGTTGTGTATCCAGATAATGGATTGAAAGATGCTGTATTAATGACAAAAGCCAGAATCCTGATCAAAGCAAATGAGCACATGCAAGCAGTGGCAATACTCAAAACCGTAACAGAAAATTTTAAAGACGGCATTTGGACAGACGATGCATTATTTATGTTAGGCGATTTGTATGAAAAGAAGCTGAACGATATTGAGCAGGCGAAAATCTATTTTCAGAAACTGATTACCGATTACCCGGGCAGCATGTTTAGCGCCGAGGCAAGGAAAAGATTTAGAACCTTGCGAGGCGATGGCGTTTAATATTACCCTTTTAGAAAAACTTCAAATCATTTAATACGGCACAATGCTTATCTTTGTGCCATGTATTTATATAATGTTACCCTAATTTTAGAGGATGCAGCTGCTGCAGAATGGTTACAATGGATGCAGGAAGTACATTTGCCTGAGGTAATGGCAACGGGGCTTTTCGTATCAAACCGTTTATTAAAGGTAGTAGATTCGCCAAATGAAGGCACCACTTATTGTGCGCAATACGTGGCCGAAAGCCTCGAAAATTATAATACTTATAAGGAGGTACATGCACCTGCACTTCAGGAAAAACTAAACGCAAAGTTTCAGAATCGCTTTGTTGCGTACCGAACTCTAATGGAATTTATATAAGCAGGTTATAAACCATTAAGGTTTCAATTTCTCGTTATTTTGGTGTCTGTCTGCATCGCGAATGGATTTTTTCTCCAGATTTTTTGCTAAAGCATCTGTTAGATCAATACCCGTTTGGTTGGCCAGGCAAATAAGTACGAAAAGCACATCGGCCATTTCATCTGCCAGGTTTACAGCCTCATCGCTCTTTTTAAACGATTGTTCACCATATTGGCGGGCCATAATCCGGGCTACTTCGCCAACTTCTTCCATTAACATGGCAGTGTTGGTAAGCTCATTAAAATAACGAACGCCTGTAGTTTTAATCCACTTATCTACGGTTTCCTGTGCTTCGCTTATCGTCATTATTCTTTATTTTTTGTATCGATGATGATGGTAACCGGTCCGTCGTTGAGCAGGTTTATTTTCATGTCGGCCCCAAAAATACCCGTTGCAATTTTTTTTCCCAGCAAAGCTGATAACTTGTCTATCATCTTTTCATAAAGCGGAATGGCTACATCAGGCCTGGCTGCTCGGGTAAAACCCGGCCTGTTTCCTTTTTTGGTTGTTGCAAATAATGTAAATTGGCTAATCAGCAAAATTTCTCCATTTACATCAGCAAGCGCTTTATTCATCAAATCGTTTTCATCGGCAAAAACCCGCATACCTACAATTTTCTGAGCCAGCCAATCTAAATCTTCCATCGTATCTGCATCTTCTATCCCTAAAAGCACCAAAAAACCGGTAGCTATTTTCCCTGTTACTTGTCCATCAACCTGGCAACTGGCTTCGGTAACGCGTTGTAAAACTGCTCGCATTGCTTAATCTGTATAAACTGAAATACAATTATAATTTACCACCTGATTAGTGCACTAGCCCAGGTAAAACCCGAACCAAAGGCTGCTAAACAAACCAAATCGCCATCTTTTATTTTTCCAGCTTCCCAAGCCTCGCATAATGCAATGGGCACAGATGCAGCAGTGGTATTCCCATATTTTTGAATGTTATTAAAAACCTGGTCATCGCGTAAGCCCAGTAGTTGTTGCACATACTGGCTAATGCGCAAATTGGCCTGGTGCGGAACCAATAGATCAATATCTTTTTCGGTAAGGTGATTTGCTGCCAAAGCTTCTTTTATCACTTCTGGAAACTTCACTACTGCCTTTTTAAACACCGCCGGGCCATCCATATAAGGGAGCGCAGCACCACTTTCTAAAATTTCGGGCGTCATGAATAAGCCACCCAACTCCTGCTCGGGAAATGCAGGCTTATCTTTCATCCATTTATTGGCATGCGAACCCGGGTAATACATGGCCAGAATTTCTGCATCGGCACCATCGCTGTGCAAGTGCGTACTCAAAATACCCTTGCCCTGTTCGTTAGTGGGCTGCAAAACTACCGCACCAGCGCCATCACCAAAAATAACCGATACATTCCTGCTTCGGGTTTCAAAATCCATGGCAAAGGAATGTTTTTCACTTCCCACTACCAACACATTCTTGTACATGCCTGTTTTCACAAACTGATCGGCAACCGAGAGCGCATAAACAAAACCCGAACATTGATTGCGGATATCTAAAGCACCAATCTCACCCATCCCCATTTCGCGTTGCAGTAACACACCGCAGCCCGGAAAGTAATAATCTGGACTTAAAGTGGCGAAAACAATAAAGTCTACATCATTGGCGGTAATTCCCGCACGTTCGATTGCGATTTTGGCCGCCTCAATTCCCATGGTGGTGGTGGTTTCTTCGTTTCTGTCGGCAAAACGACGCTCTTTAATTCCCGTGCGTTCCTGGATCCACTCATCGTTGGTATCCATAAACTTACTTAAATCGGTGTTGGTGTACACATTCTTTGGAACGTAGTAACCTATTCCTGCTATTTTAGATTGATGCATGCTCGAATTAAAATTGGATTAACAAATGTATTAAAAGAGATGGAAGAACAAGCAATATGCAATCGCTTAGGTTGTAAGGTTGATATCTTTCTTCCAGCGAATGATTTTGAGAATTTCCAGATGCGATTTTCCGTATCACATCTTCCATAAAAATAGTTATTTTTGCAGGCATGTCTACAGAAACTAAAGAAGAGACCTTTACGCTCGAAGAAATTCTAACTTCTCTTAAAACCGTACACCGCCTCATTCTGTGGAATGATGATGTAAATACTTTCGATCATGTGATTTATTGCATGATGAAGTACCTGGATTATAACGAATCGCAAGCTGAGAAAATTGCCCTTAAAGTGCATAATGAAGGCAAATGCCCAGTTCTCGAAGGTTCGTTTACTGAAATGGAAGTTTACCGTAAAATTTTACAGCAAGAAGGCTTAACCGTTTCTGTTGATTAAAATTCACAATCATCAGGCACAGCCGATACCAAATGGGCTACAGTTGTTAAATCAATAAAACTATTTATTCGCTAGACTTTTTAATAATTCATCCAGCTCTGCTTGTGTGCTTTGGGTTTTATCTTTTGCATACCAACCATGTAATTTCTCGGCGATTACAAGCATTTCGGTAGTTTCTTTCTTCCACTCAGCCAAAAGTTTTTGCAACACTTGCGGACGAGGAGCCCAGGTGGCCAGCACTTGGTCGGCCGTTTCATTTAGAATAATAAGCACCGGGATGGCTCTTCCTCCATTGGTAAGGTGAGCATCAATAAGCGGCAAGTTTTGATCTCGCAATACCAGTTTCAATTCGATTTTGCCTAAAGAGGCTGAAGCAATTTTTTGAATCACAGGAACAATCTGCGCCGCATCACCACACCAACCTTCGGTAATTACTAAGAACTTATATTTTGCTGGCAATGCAGAAATGGTTGCACTTAGCGCTTCAGTTAAATTCGCCGTTTTATCTACGCGACTCATGCGTTGCACATTCATCTTGCTATAGTGCAACATGTCTGCCGAATGATCAGGCCCGGTGGTTTTACCTTCTAAAAGTAACTGATCTACCAAGGCACGGTAGCTTAAATAATCCATGCCTTCTTTGCTGAAAATCTCGCTGTAGTTAAACATGTGTTTAAAGTTATGGCGCAAAGGAAAGCAGAAATTCGAAAAAAATAATCATGGTTTTGCAAGATGTTAGGGTGGAGGGAGATGGTGTTGGGGATTAAGGATAAAAATGGATTTAAGTTGGTTTGGGAGGCTTTTGGAACTTTGAAAATAAGTAAAATGGCCTTAAGGAGAAGAATGGCGGAAGGGATGCCTTTCGTTAAGTTTGGTAGTCAGCTTAGATTTTTCCCGAAAGCCGTCGATGAGTGGTTGATCGCTCAGAATTAATTCGTTCTCGGCAATTTTATTGTCGCGAGCGGGAAGATTTAAGGGAGAGATGGGTAAATGCCTATTTCTCCTTTTTTATTTAGCTCGCTAAAGACTTTTGCATTAGAGTAATTAACACATAAGATTATGAAACAAACATGTCCGATATGCAAACGATATGTTAAATCCTAGAACAGATATCCAAACTACTTATGCAATAGATGTGTATTGCTAGTAAAAGACAAGGATGGAGTAGATGTCGAATTCTGCAATACAGACTTTTCAGGTCATGGTTGCGTTGGTAGATACAAAAAAGGTAAAAAGAAATACCCATTTGATATTTGTTATATTAGAAATAAAGCATGCAGAGCTGAAGGAGGATATTTTGGAGGAATAGTAATTTTATTAGCTAAAAATTGATAATAGTAGTGACGAATTGTAAGTTTCATCGAACCTTCATCATTCTTCTGCATAAGGAAATTTTTAGATGATATTTTCACATTTTTTGCTAAACCGACTAAAATTCAGTCACAGATTTGCTTGCGCATAAGATATTGGACGCTTCTCTTTGCGATCAATTTTAATCACCTTAATTGTTTCCTATTCTTTCAAATGATTAGTTCCAATAACCAAAAATTCACTGTTTGTTAAATTACTCTTACTTAATGCATATCCATACATCCCTAAATTAATAGTATAAACTTCATAATTCGGCTTGCATTTAACCATGAGATATTCTATATCCTTAATTGACGGCTTGCCATTATTTCGGTATGAAATCACGATATGTGAATGTTGGTGCATTAAAATTAGTTTCTCGAGTTGTGGAAGAAATGTCGCCCCCTTTTCGAATTCATCACTATTATTAATTTCTATCTGCTTATTTTTCTTTTGACTATTTATATGGGCTTCAATATCTTCATAATGAGCTAATCCTTCTAAAAAATGATATTTAGAATGATAAGTGGTATGACTACCATTTAAGCTAAAATAGGGTGGATCAATATAAACCAAATCTGCAACCTCAGTACAATTCAATGCAGAATCATTAGTTACGAGATTGTTGCGGCCGTTATCAAATGTAAACTCGTCTAATTCTTCAATAAATCTTAAGAAAAGATCTTCAAAACTCCGTTCCCAAGTCGTTTTATTACCAAAACCTCCACCCGTGTAACCAGTACGCATGTTCAGGTTGTTCCTATGGAAAAGATTGTAAGGCCGCTTAATTATGCATGATTGGAAAAGTATATAGTACGCACTTAGTTTTTTATTCGGATCAATTAGCCTGTTGGTATTCTGGATAAAAATATCAATTTGTTGATTTTCGGAGTCAGTAAAATATATACCTGAGAAGTTTCTTTGAATTACATTGTCGTAAATAATACCAGGCTGTGGCAAAAGAAGCTCAACAGCTTCATTGTAAGTTAAATTATTTGTAACATTCTCAATGAGTTTTTTGCCAATTAGCGAATTAAAAAGAAAGATGTCATTATATATCACCCTCTTGCCCTTGATTTTTGAATAATATGAAAATATCCCTGTTCCGCCAAAAACATCTAGAACAGAATCAAATTCTAGCCCTAACCTTTCTATCTCATTCCATATTCTATCTACTAATTTTCTTTTTGATCCATAGTATCTAGTAATGGGTAAGTTTATTTCAGGCATATTTTCTTTATTATGTTCTTCAAGTTAGTATAATTCGGCTCCGCAATACAAGAAATCTGTCTACTGCTGTTTTCTATAGGTACATTAAATAAATATGGACGTACCGCTAAATCTGGGTTATCGCTATTATACCTTTTCATCCCTTTATGCGAGTTATCTATGTAAACACGTAAATCCTCGACCGTAGTATTACTATAAGCCCCAACGATAAGAAATTCAAGCTCGACATCTATGTCTGAAAATGCTCTGATAATTTTCTGACATTTTTTTTGATAGTCTTTTATATAGAATTTCGTAAGTGTAGTTTTGGCTTCAACAAAAAAGAATTTATTTTTATGTTTAATTAAAAAGTCAAATTCTCCTAAATCCGTAGAACCTTGGCGAAGATGAAAATTACTAATGAATTGAAAATCCATTTCTGTAAAAAGAGTATCTAAGAAATCCTCAAAGTATTTTGTGATAAAATAAAAAGACAATTCTGGCTGTAAAGCACTTACTGAAAGAGCGTCATTTTTTTCAACCCTACCTGGACCAGAATTATCTCTATAACGCTTTTGTTGGCCAGCTGTCTTATCGTACCAGTGCAAAAGGTTAAAATGAGTTGCGTCCTCGCCAATTTTCTCAAAAGAATATATCCCTAAAGCCGCAGAGTCTTCCGAATCTGAGATAAAAAAATTGTACTGTTTCAAGTATTTTATTTGACTAATTTTAAGGGTATTAGTGAAATATTTTTTGTAGGATGGCTTTCCTGTTAGCAAAGATGTTTCAAGGTATAAATTCTCTTTCAGATTGGACAATAAGGCCGTAAAATCTTTGCGCTTGATCTTAGTTTTGAACTCATTAATCAATGAGGATTGGTAATGGTTCTTATTAATGTCATTAAGCTTAAATACCTCTTTTACTTGTATCCAATGAAATTCTATCTTAGAAGGTGTATCAATGTAAAGATCAAGTTTCTGTAATATTGGGAAAAAGTAATCATTATATTTAATTCCAATCTCAGAACTATCTGCAACCAAATTAACCGCGGAGATATTTTGTTCTTCACCTATTTCAATTCCAAACGCACTTTTAAATCTATCCTTATTAACCCATATATCTGTAATATCAATAATATCCTCCTTTATCAAATGTGGGTCAAGGTAAGAGAACGACAAGTAAGGAACTTGTAGAGGTACTGCGTCATTAATTATCACACAGTTTTGATAAATTTCTTCAAATTCAATCGAAATAGATTTCAGAATACACTCTCTAATTGTTACATTCTGAATTCGATCTATTATTTGGCGGACAATTCTTTGATCTTTTATCGCTGAAATTAATGCATTTTTGGTGTTTGTTTTTTTATTCTCCTCTTCGCTTCTTTCTTTTGCGGAAATAACTCTCTTGCTTTTATTCAGGACATAAATTAATCTTGAAGGTTGATGTAACAAAAGAATTTGGCTTCTTGATAAATCAAGCCTTGTTATAATTCCACGATTGTGAAATGTAGCGATTTCATTAGCAATCCATGCAATCTTATCTTGTTCGCCAATGTTTTCTGAAAGTAAACTAAAGTCGATATTAATTTCATCTACAAAGGCTGGATCAAATAGTGTTACTAAATCAAATGTAGAATCGCTAATTCTAGAGATATCAAAAGCCAATTGACAGACAAATTGAACAGGCTTCAATAGGTTTATGTCATATCTGAAATATTCAATAATACTATTATTATTCAGCATACCTAAAGATTGTCATTTGTATATGCAGCAATTACTTTTGACAAGCCCGTTTGGTGTTCGAAGTTATCACGGTACATATTCAATAGGATGAAAAGTTCCTGTGGTTCAATATCAACAATCTCAATATTGCAATTTTCTACTACTACCATTCCATTTTTTAGCTCCAATTTAACTGGAGCATAAATAATGATATCTCGTTGAAAAGCTTCGAAGATGTCCTCAACTTTATATTGAATAACGTCGATAGCGGTGTTTTCATTTAATATAAAATAATGAACTTTGTTGCCAACATTGTCAATAAATGATTGGTAATCGCGGCTTTTTATTTCGCTCCCGTTTTCAAGAAGTGAACTTCCCTCTAAATAAGTTTCAAGTGGGTCGAAAAACTTAGTGCTTAAAGATCTTAAAAGTCCTTCAAATTCCAGTTCATTTTTAGTGTTCTCATATAAATTTCTTAGATTGAACTGGTCTAACAAATAATTCCAAGAGGGTTTATCAATAGCATTTAGTAAATGAGTGGCTTCTCTTATAAGATCTCGATTTTGACCAATCTTTTGTTTTACCAGATTTTTAACGATTGCTTCCTCCTCAGAAGTAGACTTGTTCAAGCCAAATAGTTTTTTCAAGTTTGATACCAATACTGAAATTTGCTCCTTGCCGCTTATATTGGGCAACATTAAAATATGAGGCTCTATCCTTGTGTAAAATGCCTCATTAAGTTGACGGATAAAATCTGGGTCTGAATTTGCATCAGTTTGGCTACACATTAAATAATGACCCTTTACAAAACTAAATAAATCAAATATTTCTCGGTATGAAGTAAAGAATGCATTTAGTCTCAGCTTAGATTTCTCATAGATTTTTTCCAGCTCGTCTATCTGGAAAATTAAAAAAATATTACTTAGCGCAAGTATATTTAAAAAAATTACTAATATCTCTTTACGTTCAAAGTTGGATAATTGTTCGAGTTCAAATCTCCCAAACTCCGCCTTGGTGTATAATCTACCTGTACCCAAATAAATGAGGCGTTTTATGTCTTCTTCCGAAGTTGTTGGAGCAAACAATTTATTAACATACTCTTCAACAGACCTAAAACTTTCTGGAAAACCATTTGTTAATACTTCAAAATTATATGTTGATCTAAGAGCAATGACTTGGTTTACAAGAGTTTCGGTGAAATGATCCTGTATCTCCTTTAGTAGAAATAAACCAATATCTGGCTGATCAATATTTGCTCGTTTATATAGAACCCTAACTTGTGTATGGTTTTCAAAAAATAACTCCAAATATTTAAGAAGATTTGTTTTGCCGTTCCCGTATCGAGCAATAATAAAATTGCTTACCATCCTACCTCCATCAATTGCTTCAATCTTTTCTTGAACTTGAGATTTAATATCATCTAAGCCTACTACAAAATACGGTAATTGAGGTACTTTTCCCTCGGACAAGTCTTTAATTAAATTTGCTTTCGTTTCGTCCTTAATTGCAAGGTTTTGCCAAAGATTTGATATTACCATTTATATTTTATTTTTAAGACAGACACACCCCTCACTCTAAACCGCTTTCTCCTGTCAATTGAAGAAACAATATTACTAAAAAATATATGACTCTTGGCTTTTTCAAGTTCATAAAACGTATTTAAGAAGAGCTCATAATTGGCATGTGAAATCTTCAGATTATCTTTTATGTCATAAAGATTAACAAATCCCAAAACATCTTTTTTTTGTGTAATACAAAGCTTGTAGCTACTAGTAAATCGTTCTTTTAATGATTCATAGTCCCTTTTGCTTTTAAAACTTTCTGTCTCATAAAGTTTCAGATTATTGGTAATTTCATTGAACCATGTGTCTAATCGCATGTCAGATTGAATGATTCTCATGAATCTATTCCTGATGATATTCCTTGCATTTAGAATATCCATGGATTCAATCCAAGAGCTTCTTACTTTATTATAATTTGAAAGGCTTTGGTTGTTGTAAATGAAATGCTTAATCCGATACATTTTTTTTATAAAATCAAAATAGCGGTTATCAGAGTCAGTAAATTTATATTTAAATTCAAGCCTCTTAAATAAGCATAAAGCGATCAGTAAGAGAAAATCGTTTTCAAGAAGCCGTTTAAAAAAGAATTCACTTTCTTTTTTAGTGAGATGAGCAGGATGGGCTTTTGATTTTATGGAAAGTAGTTGTTTGCCAAAATCTGTTAAGCAATTTTGATCGTCAATAAGTTTTAACTTATCTTTAGAAAGATTAACGTAATAGGACGCAGCCTTATAAGTCGAATAAATTTGTTTGTCAACATCTTCATAGCGTTCCATTCTCATAATATTCATAATCAGCTCCTTTTTCTTTGTTTTAGGCAAGCCATTTAAGCGTGAAGTTACACTACTAACAGCATGCCTACTTACCAAGCCTGGATACTCCAAATAGGGACTCTTTGCATATATTTTGTGAAGTTTATTCATTAGATGTAGATAAAATTCTATATTTAATGAGGAACTCGCCATTTTTAACTTGGTATTTTGAATGAACTCGCATACCCATCTCGTTGTCTTCAGCGGTTGATGAAATGGTCGGTGGAGGCTTTCAAAAAAAGGGGGTAATTCGGTATTCATTAAATTGATGAGTAAATTGAACTTTAAAGTTAAAAATATTATCCAATTGCTTGTTCTCTTTACTCAGATTACTATTATTACACGCTTTGGTACACAAAATAGTATTTGGTAATAAATCGCCACTTGATTCTGAGCTATCTTAACCACCCTCAGATAGTTAGAAATTGAACTCGAATTATGTAGTTTAACATGACTTTCCTAAATTTTTAGGTGCTGAAGCACTCTAGAAACTGTGTCTTTTATTGGGAAAAATCAAAAGACATAGCTGTAATATTATGTAAAAGTACAAAGAGTTGGGAAAAGTATCCAGGCATAAAAAAAGCGCTGACTCAGTTGTAATTAACTGTTGTTCAGCGCTTTCCAGTAGCCCGTAGGGGAATCGAACCCCTGTTTCCAGAATGAAAATCTGGCGTCCTAACCCCTAGACGAACGGGCCATATTGGTTTACGCTTTAAGATTTTTGATTTACACTTTGGATAAAATCTAAATTCGTCAATCTACAATCGTAACTCAATTTTGTAGCGGGGACACGACTCGAACGTGCGACCTTCGGGTTATGAGCCCGACGAGCTACCAACTGCTCCACCCCGCATTATGTAACGAATTAAGGCTCGTTAACCTTTGATAAAAAAACCGCTCTATAATTAAGCGGTCGTAGCCCGTAGGGGAATCGAACCCCTGTTTCCAGAATGAAAATCTGGCGTCCTCACCCCTAGACGAACGGGCCATATTGGTTTACGCTTTAAGATTCTTAATTTACATTTTAATAAAATCTAAATTCGTCGATCTACAATCGTAACTCAATTTTGTAGCGGGGACACGACTCGAACGTGCGACCTTCGGGTTATGAGCCCGACGAGCTACCAACTGCTCCACCCCGCATTATATACAACTCGTTTTTTGTCCAGAATTAAATCCTTAACACTGTTTCCGAATTGGAATGCAAAGATATAATTCGTTTCTTTGTACTGCAAATTTATTTTAAAAAATATTTTAATGGCGCATAAAGCAGGTTTTGTTAGTATAATAGGTAAACCAAACGTAGGAAAATCAACCCTCATGAATGTGCTTGTAGGCGAGCGACTTAGCATTATTACGCCTAAGGCACAAACCACCAGGCACCGTATTTTAGGCATTGTAAACGAAGAAGATTATCAGATCGTTTTCTCCGATACCCCAGGTATTATTAAGCCAAAATATAGCCTACAAGAGAGTATGATGAGTTTTGTAAACGGATCTTTAACCGATGCAGACGTACTTTTATTTGTTACCGACATCAACGAGGAGCACGATGAAGATGATGTTTTAAATAAGATTTTAGATCGTAATATTCCCACCATCGTACTCATCAATAAAATAGATAAAGCCCTGCAAGAACAGGTTGATGAAAAAATTGCTTACTGGCAGGAAAAACTAAATCCGGTAGCCATTTATGCCATATCGGCTTTACATAACCACAATGTTGATGGTTTATTAGACCGCGTTTTAGAAATGTTGCCAGAACATCCGGCTTATTACGATAAAGAAGAACTCACCGATCGCTCGGAACGTTTCTTCGTCTCAGAAATCGTACGCGAGAAGATTTTCCTCAATTACCAGAAAGAAATTCCATACAGTACCGAGGTGGTTGTAAAAAGTTTTAAGCATGAAGAACTGAAAACAAAAGGACAAATGATCAGGATTAGTGCCGAGATTGTGGTAGAACGCGATTCGCAAAAAAACATCCTTATTGGTACCGGCGGCAGCATGCTTAAGAAAGTGGGCACAGAAGCACGAATCGAAATTGAAAAGTTTCTAGACTCGAAAGTGTTTCTCGAACTGTTTGTAAAAGTAATTCCAGACTGGAGAAGTAAAAAGAACTACCTAAAAAGTTTCGGTTACGATAATTAACCGTACCTTTGCAGCCCGAAATAGATCGGTTAGTAGTTGATAGTCAATGGCTGATAGCCAGATCGTTTAAGCAGCTTGCTTAAGCACTTACGACCATTAACTATAAGCATTAACTATCAAAAGAACACCCAATGAGTAATATTATCGCCATCGTAGGCAGGCCAAACGTAGGCAAAAGCACCCTTTTTAATAGATTAACCGAAAGTCGCAAAGCCATTGTAGATGATATGAGCGGCGTAACCCGCGATAGGCACTACGGCGTTGGCGAATGGACCGACAGGCAGTTTACCGTAATTGATACCGGAGGTTATGTAGCCAATTCGGAGGATGTTTACGAAGCTGCCATCCGCGAACAAGTGATGATTGCCATTGAAGAGGCAAGCGTACTCATCTTTATGGTCGATGTAACTACAGGTATTACCGATTTAGACGATGACATTGCACAGGTTCTTCGCCGCAGTAAAAAACCAGTTTATGTGTGTGCCAACAAGGTAGACAATACGGCCCTTTACAGCGAAATCAGTACTTTCTATGGTTTCGGCCTTGGCGAGGTTTATCCCCTATCTTCTATGACAGGCTCTGGAACCGGCGAACTGTTGGATGAAGTAGTAAAAAACTTCGAAGATATTCCTGAAGAAGAAAACCAGTTGCCTAAAATCACCATTGCAGGCCGACCCAACGTTGGCAAATCATCATTAGTTAATGCCCTAATTGGTAAAGAAAGAAATATTGTTACCGCCAATGCCGGCACCACCCGCGATTCGATTAAAATTCATTACAACCAATTCGGCCATGAATTTATGCTTATCGATACCGCAGGTTTGCGTAAAAAAACCAAGGTTAAAGAAAACCTCGAGTTTTATTCGGTAATGCGTACCATCAAGGCTTTAGAAGAAGCCGATGTGGTGGTGCTTATGATCGATGCGCAAGAAGGCATCGAAAGCCAAGACATCAACATCTTCCACCTGGCCGAGAAAAATAAAAAAGGCATTGTTATCCTGGTAAACAAGTGGGATTTGATCGAAAAAAATACCCAAACCATGAAAGCGTTTGAAGAGCAAATTCAAGAACGCATTCGCCCATTTACCGATGTGCCAATTATTTTCACCTCGGTTTTAAACAAGCAACGTATTTTTAAAGCCATTGAGGCGGCCTTAGAGGTCTACCAAAATCGCGGTAAGAAAATCCCGACTTCTAAATTAAACGATGTAATGTTGCCATTAATCGAGAAGTTTCCACCGCCGGCACTTAAGGGCAAGCACATTAAAATTAAGTACATCACGCAAATTAACGGTAGCTCGCCCATGTTCGCGTTCTTCTGTAATTTGCCGCAGTACATTAAAGATCCATACAAACGTTTTATAGAAAACAAACTGAGAGAAAACTTTAACTTTTCGGGTTCGCCGATTCAAATTTTCTTCAGGCAGAAGTAAAAACGGCATTTTTTTAAATTAAGAAATTATAAAAATAAGTAAAGCAGGGCTTGCATTTCATCGCGAAAAGCAGCCCTGCTTTTCGTTGCAACCTTTTTTGCAGATGGGTATCACAAAGTAATCAAGCCAGCGGTTATTTGTCTTACAACGCATCTATCCAAATCTGTTTAACAAAAAAGGGTTTCCACTACAATCACGTTTATTACAGTAAATGCATTACTCGTCGCAAAATACAGCCTCTCTAGTGCCTATTTTTTCTCTACTGTAATTCCATTCTGCTATCTTTGGCGCATGCAAATCGAAGTGCTCAATAGCTTACCAACCGATCTCCAGACCATTTTCGAGTTTTACGAAATGGCTGTAGCACACCAGAAAAAAGTTTTCCATAAACACTGGCAGGGTTTCGATCAACATTTAATCGAAAACGAAATAGCCGAAAATCGTCAGTACAAAATTCTCGTCGGTGGAGAAGTGGCTTGCATTTTTGCCGTTACCTTTTCCGATCAACTCATCTGGGGCGATCGCGACTACGATTCTATTTACATACACCGCATTGTTACCCATCCTAATTTTCGGGGCTATGCTTTTGTTAAAGAAATTATCACCTGGGCAAAAGCGTATGCATCCAAAAACCACCTTCAATTTATACGCATGGATACCTGGGCCGATAACGAAAAATTGTTAGCCTATTACACCAGCTGTGGTTTCAATTACGTGGGTATAGCCAATATGGACAAAACCGAAGGCCTGCCCAAACATTACGAAGGTATAAGCCTTAGCCTTTTCGAAATTAAAGTTTAGCGGAAATAATATCCATAACTTAACATTGATGCCTTAAGCTCATGGTAGGTTAGCGATCTTTTTAAAGGATTGGTTACTAAAACTATTTTGTTGTTAGTACCACCAGGCCAGTTGGATATTGAATGGCCGCACTATTTTCTGCAGTAATAAATACGTACTCCGGTTTAAATGGGGTTACTGTTGATAACGAACCTTCAAGCGAACTGCTAAAATATCCGCTACTGCTGTTTAGCCTGCCCAAATTTTTGGTAACATTACCTGCTGTAACCATCCAAACCACATACATTGTTTTTTTAGGTGTCAACCGTGAAGGCTCAGCAAGATTGTCCACTTTCAGCGCAAGTTTAAAATTACCATTATTATCCTTACTTACATTCACCGATCCTTTAGCTGCCGGAACAACAGTAGAATTTAAAAACTTTAGATTAGTGGAACAAGATGATAGACACAGTAAAATTAATAAAGCAATTGATGTGAAAGAATATAGCTGATTTTTCAAAATGTATAGGGTTTTAATGATTTATTGTTGGCTTGGGTACGCTTTGTACACTTGTAGATGTTATTAAAGTAACAGCAATATCTCGATTTGGTTTCGGCTTTCTTTTAAGGAGGCCATTCGGGAAACAGCAAATGGCCAACATTAGGCGCTAAACAATGATACGTAAACAAGTGGTGAAATTGCTATCCAAATTTAATCTGCAAATTCTATCCGTTTCGTTTTAGTCTCCTTTAACAATCATTCTACCGCTTGAAACGAAAAAATAGAAAATAGCAATTGAGCGATGAACGTAAATAAGCAACAGTTAAAAGAGATTAATAATGTTATGTTATCCTAAAAAGAGCTAAACTGCCTTAAGATAACATGGTAGCTAATTGAATGTCGATTAATCTTTATTCTCTAACAACGTTAAGGTATGATATAAACTTTCTTTACCACCCCAAGCCTGATGACCAGTTACCAAAGCTTTAATCACTGGATATTTGATATCAAGTTGCTTAAGCGTTTTCGGCCATTCTGCCAAGTTAGCTTCTGCAATATTGCCCAAATCTGAAGCTTGAACACTCTTAATTAAACACCCGCCAAACAGCACTTTCTGCTTTTCAAACCAAATAACGATATTATCACTCGTATGGCCGCTGCCTGCATAATAGGTGCTTATTTTTCTACCGCCTATACTAAATGTAGTGTCATTACTAAATGTAAACTGTGCTCGTGGTTTGTGGTTGGCTTTTAGAATGGCATCGGTTTTTTTACTAGTATACGTTTTAATCCCATTGGCTTTGAAGAAAGCAATACCCCCGGCCCGGTCTTCGTGAGCATGTGTGGCAATGTTAAGCATAATCTTTTCTTGATGTTTGGCACTCAAGCTATCCATAAAAGGTTGCAGATCTTCTTTCTCCCAAGGAGCATCTATAACCACAATCCCCTTTTGGGTTACCAAGTACATGCCGTTCGCATCAGTAACATTCCCATCGTAGGTGCTGTATGTTGTAAATACATAGAGGTTTTCGGTTATGGGTTTAATTTTTATTCGAGGTGTTTGTGCCGAGGCCAAAAAACCACTTAAAATAATGCAAACAATAAAAATGTGGCGCATGGTAATAAATTAACTGAATTTGGGTTTCATTTAATAACGATCAGCTAGTTATTTTAGTTTAATTTTCCAGCTTAGCATGTCGCCAACCTCGCCTACCTGCTCAAATCGATTTTTTCTTAGAATAGCATACGATGAGATATTTGCTTTGGAAGTGGTAGCAAAAATAGACTTTACACCGGGTTGCATCTTTGCCCAGTCTATTACACCTGCAATGGCTTCCGTCATTATTCCCCGCCCACGAAAAGACTCATACGTTCCATAACCAATTTCGATTTCACCACATGCATCAGGCTCATCTACAAAGGTAATATCACCTACAATACTGTTATCAGGTTTTGAAATAATAATCCACAAGGTGTGGTACTTGTAATTTTTGTCATCATCCAAAACCGTGGGCAGTACCGAATTTTCTAACGCTTTACCCAAAGCTGGCGAAATATCTTTCTTGGTAGGCAACACATTCAATTCTTTAGGAAGCGAATCGTCATCCTGGATGTACTTTACCAGCTGGCCATGGGTTAGTGGCATCAGAATAAGGCTGTCGGTTTCTATCATTGTTTATATTTTTGTTTGCGCTTTGCAACCTGCCTATGGTGCAGTTTAGTAATGTATAAACCTGATGGTAGTGGCAGCGGGAGCCGAAGGCGGGAGCTATAACGTACAGCAGGAACAAACCTTAACATGAAATGCTGCCAGTGCTTTCCTAAAAAAATTATTGCAGGTTAATTAAGGCTTGTTTAACAGCATTGTCGTTTTGGTTAGCAGATTTATAGTAACCCACATCGCCAAGGTAGTAACGGCAAAGCAATGCTTTTAAATCGTTTAAAATAACTGTTTTGGAATTGTAAAGTTGCGTGCGGTCTATAGTGATATTTTTCCGTTGAATGTAACCGATAAAATCTTTAAAATCGTTATCGCTAAGGGCGAAATTATTTATATTCTGTTCGATAAAGCTTGCGTTGTAACGGGTGGTTAGCGCATTGAAGACATAATCTGAAAGCACTTTTTTGCTCACAAGATTGGCGTAAAAGCGATTGTATCCAGCTGTATCTAATTTCACAAATACATCTGGCTGTATGCCACCTAAACCTTTTGGTTTCCGGTTGGGCGCTGGAGTTACACCCTCCCCTTTTTCAATAGAATCTTGAAAAGATGTGCGATCGCCTGTGAGTTCGCCATCCATCATACGTTCATCTAATTCATGTTTATATGCATCGTAACCTTTTTTGTAAGATTTCTGGATGCTGCGTCCAGATGGCGTGTAGTAACGGGCAATGGTTAAGTTCAGTGCAGATCCATCGCCAAAGGCAAATTGCTCCTGTACCAGGCCTTTGCCAAAAGAGCGTCGCCCAACAATGATGCCCCTACCCAAATCTTGGATGGCGCCAGCAACAATTTCGCTCGCAGAAGCCGTGTTTTCGTTAATAAGAATGGCCAGCTTACCATTTTGAAACGCACCTGTTCCGGTAGAAAAGTAATCGGTACGGGGTTCGTGCTTGCCCTGGGTGTAAACAATTAATTTATTTTCTGGTAAAAACTGGTCGGCTAAACCCGTTGCGGCAGAGAAGTAGCCCCCTCCGTTATCTCGTAGATCTAACACCAGCTTTTTCATTCCTTTAGCCTTTAAACTTGCTGCAGCCGCAGCAAAATCGTTATCGGTATGGGCGCCAAACTTGCTTATTCTAACGTAACCGGTTTCGGCGTTCATCATATAAGCAGCATCTATACTGCTAATATTTACCTTGCCCCGGGTAACCATTAACCTACTCTGAACATTGGTGCCGTTACGCATTAAAACAACGCTAACCCCGCTTCCCGCCTTCCCTCTAAACCTACCTGTAAGTTGTTCTTTAGGCAAGTTTCTGCCACTAACCATTGTAGAATCTATTGTGAGAATTTTATCACCAAGTTTAATGCCCGCCTGAGATGCTGGTCCGTCCTTTACAACGCCAGTAACCATCATGGTATCATTTAGCATATAGTACTCAATACCAACCCCTTCGAAATTACCTTCCAGGTTTTCGCTCATGTCTTGCGCATCAGTTGGTGGTAAATAAACACTATGCGGATCCAGCTGATGTAAAACACTGTCTATCGGTAAATTCTGGAGTGAATCGGTATTAATTTCGTCAACATAATTGCGGTTGATGATATGGAGAATTTCATCAAGCTTTTCGTTACTATTTGTGGCAAGTTGACTACTTTTTTTCACGCCATAGCCTTGTTCTTTGATAAACTTAATACCCAAAACCATACCGACTATTAAAATTACAGAATAGCTGATGGCAATTAGTAAATTATTACGGGTATTCTTTTTCATTAGCGTTGATGCAAATTTATGAAAATTAGCGGGTTGATATATTTTTTAACTTCATTTTCGTGTCTTTTGTTTCTAATATTTGATATAATATCATGAGCCAAAATGATGATAAGGTTTAGTTTGCTACATTTTTTCGATTTTTTGGACAGATTTTAAAAAGAATTTACCGATTTTTATCAAAATTAAATTTATGAATAGAGTTACCGAGCAGGAATCAAACTACAACGACATCGATAAGATGTCGGTATTGGAAGTTTTGCAGGGGATTAATAACGAAGATAAAACCGTTGCCTTTGCTGTAGAAAAATGTTTGCCTCAAATAGAAAAATTGACCTCTGCAGTGGCAGAGCGGATGAAAAAAGGTGGTCGCTTATTTTACATTGGTGCAGGCACCAGTGGCCGCTTAGGTGTGGTAGATGCCTCTGAATGCCCACCTACCTATGGTGTACCATTTGATTGGGTTGTTGGAATTATTGCCGGTGGCGATACGGCCATTAGAAAAGCTGTAGAGTTCGCCGAAGATGATGCAGAACAGGCTTGGAAAGATTTGCAGGAATTTAACATTAACGAGAAAGATTGCTTAGTAGGTTTAGCGGCATCAGGCACCACGCCATATGTTATTGGCGGATTAAATACTGCCAGAAAACTTGGCATTTTAACAGGATGTATTGTTTGTAATACTGGAGGACCCATTGCTGCAGAATCTGATTTCCCCGTTGAGGTTGTAGTAGGGCCAGAATTTATCACGGGTTCCACCAGGATGAAATCGGGAACAGCGCAAAAGCTCGTTTTAAATATGCTAAGTACCACGGTAATGGTGCAACTTGGACGTGTAGTTGGAAATAAAATGGTAGACATGCAGCTTACTAACCATAAACTGGTCGATCGTGGCACACAAATGGTAGCCGACGAGTTAAATATTGGTTATGATGAAGCTGCAAATTTACTCACCCAGTACGGAAGTGTAAGAAAAGCGGTTGAGGCCGGACACCTAAACCTTGGTTAATATTAGGTTTACCTTGCTACTTAGCTGGATATAATTTGTTGACGATGAAGATGGAAGCGGCACAAGAAAAATTTTAAGAGAACATGCACGAGATAGAGCCGTATTACCAGTGGAGAGATGATTATATCTCGGCAGAAGATGAACGTTCGCCGTTTTACAATACCGAATATTCTGAGTTATATTTTGATAAGCAAATTTATAACTTTCTGCTCCACCCGCAGTGGGATGAATTTGGATCGAATACTTTGTATTTGAAAGTACTATACGCCGATTACGACAGAAGCTATGCAATTATAGAGTTTATCGGAGAATGGAACGATGCTATCAATAACGACATTATGCTCTTAAAACGCGATATTTTAGAGCTTATGATGGATGAAGGCATCAATAAATTTATACTCATTGGCGAGAATGTATTAAACTTCCACGCATCAGACGATAGCTACTATGAAGAGTGGTTTCAGGAAGTTGATGATGGCTGGATTGTTGGTGTAAACTTTCAAAATCACGTAGTTACGGAGTTCAGAGATAACAATATAGATTATTACATCAATTTTGGTGGTGCATTTGATGAACTGCCCTGGCGTACCTTGAAACCTTTGCAGCTCTTTAAAAAAGTTGAAGAATTGCTGACAAAAAGATTGAACTAAATTATTATTTTTAAGATTATTAAATTCACACATAACAATGGAACAACAAAATTATCAATATCAGGAAAATAGTGTTTTCGTACAAGAAAACTCGGTTTCCAAAAAATTCTTTGCAAACGTTTTTTTATGGATGTTTGTTGCATTATTAGTATCAAGCGTTTCTGCGTTTGTATTAGCCAACTCACCAGGAATTTTATCTTATCTGGTAGCCGAAAAAGGATTTACCATTTTTGGATACATCGCTATTTTTGCACCACTCGGCTTAGTAATGCTTATGGGTGCGGCAATGCAGAGATTATCTTTCTCGGCATTGGTGGGTATTTTTCTTCTTTATTCCGTTCTAACAGGAGTTATGTTAGGGTTTATCCTTTTAATTTACACATCTGCATCTATTGCAATCTGTTTTGTTGCTGCAGCAGTTATTTTTGCTGTTATGGCAATAATGGGATACACAACAGATGTTGATTTAAGTAAATTCGGGCCAATCCTTATGGCTGGTGTTATTGGGTTGGTTATAGTAAGTTTAATCAACTTTTTCATCGGCAGCGAAACTTTAAACTATATTTTAGGCTTTGTTGGTGTGGCTATCTTTACTGCACTTACTGCTTACAAGGTCCAAGAAATCAAAAGAATTGGCGAAGGTTTGGATGAAAGTGGAAATGAAATTGCATTGGCCGACAGCAAAAAGTTAGCAATAATGGCTGCATTATCACTTTATGTAACATTCATTAACTTATTTGTTTCTTTACTTCGCCTATTTGGCAACAGGAGATAAAAATTTGTAAAATCTGAATCAATCACATTTACAATTTTACCCACAAATACAAAACAATATTCTTAAGGCCGTGCAGTTTTGCACGGCCTTTGTAATTTTATTTGGGCACCACGCGATAATTTTTGGAAATGATGTTGCTTTGTTGCATTTTTGTGTGCTTATTAAGAAAGACGGAGGGATTAGACCCAACGATGTCTTAGCAACCTGTGCCAACAAGGTGCTAAATTCTAATCTCAGCAGTGGCGAGAGAAGATAAGTTTAGGAAGTACAATCATGTGCCAACTTTTTAAATAAGCTATTTAAGTATCAACATTAAGTATTGGGTTTTAAACACCTGGGTTGCGTATACTCAGTTCCATTTTTACATTTCCTATTAAACTAGGGAAGTCTTAATAATGGATTCTTGCTACTTGATACTAACCATCAACGACAATGAGTATTAGAGAAGAACTAGAAAAACGTATTTTGGTAATCGATGGTGCAATGGGCACCATGATTCAGCGATATACTTTAACGGAAGAAGATTTTAGGGGCGAACGATTTAAGGATCATCCTTGCGATGTAAAAGGAAATAATGATTTGCTTAACATCACCCGTCCTGACATTATAAAAGCCATCCATTTAGAATACTTAAAATGCGGTGCTGATATTATAGAAACAAATACCTTCAGTACACAGCGGATTTCCATGGCCGATTATCAAATGGAAGATCTTTCTTATGAACTTAGCTTTGAAGGGGCACGTATAGCCAAAGCTGCTGCTAGCGAGTTTATGGCAGCCAACCCAGATCGCAAATGCTTTGTAGCGGGTGCTGTTGGCCCAACCAATCGTACGCTTTCCATGTCGCCAAACGTAAACGATCCAGGTTACCGGGCAGTTTATTTTGATGAATTAGAAGCAGCTTACTACGAACAGGTTAGGGGTTTGGTAGATGGCGGGTCAGACGTGTTGCTTATAGAAACCATTTTCGATACTTTAAACGCAAAAGTGGCTATTGTTGCCATTAAAAAATACGAAGAAGTTATTGGTCGGAAACTGGAAATTATGATTTCCGGAACCATAACTGACGCATCTGGCAGAACCTTATCTGGCCAAACCGCCGAGGCCTTTTTGAACTCGGTAATACATGCCAAACCCCTAAGTATCGGGTTTAATTGCGCTTTGGGTGCTAAGGAAATGCGCCCACATATTGAAGAACTGGCTGCAAAAGCAGGTTGTTACATTTCAGCTTACCCTAATGCAGGTTTACCTAACGAATTTGGCGCATACGATGAGCAACCCCATGAAACTGCACATTTAGTCGATGATTTTATCGCATCAGGTTTCGTTAATATTGTTGGGGGTTGTTGTGGTACTACACCAGAACACATTGGTTGCATTGCTGCAAATGCCCGCAAAGCTGTCCCAAGGAAGATTCCCAGCATTGCACCACATATGCGCTTGAGTGGTCTGGAGCCCGTTACCATTACACCCGAAAGCATCTTTGTAAATGTTGGTGAAAGAACCAACATTACCGGTTCACCAAAATTTTCGAAACTTATTTTAGGTGGCGATTACGAGGCTGCCTTAGCCGTTGCGTTGCAACAGGTAGAAGGTGGAGCACAGATAATCGATGTAAATATGGATGAAGGTATGCTTGATTCGGAGGCGGCAATGACCAAATTCTTAAACCTTATTGCATCCGAACCTGACATTGCAAAGCTACCTATCATGGTCGATTCTTCGAAATGGTCGGTGATAGAATGTGGCTTGAAATGTTTGCAAGGAAAGGGAATTGTAAATTCTATTTCCCTTAAAGAAGGTGAAGATAAATTTCGCGAAAGCGCCCGGAAAATTATGCAATATGGTGCTGCAGTTGTGGTAATGGCTTTTGATGAACAGGGCCAGGCAGATAACTATGAGCGAAGAATAGAAATTTGCAAAAGGAGCTATGATATTCTTGTAAACGAAATCGGCTTCCCGGCGCAAGACATTATTTTTGACCCAAATATTTTAACCGTGGCAACCGGTTTAGAAGAGCATAACAATTATGCTGTAGATTTTATAAATGCCACAAGGTGGATTAAACAAAACCTTCCACATGCCAAGGTAAGCGGTGGGGTATCTAACATTTCCTTCTCATTTAGGGGAAACAACGTAGTTCGCGAAGCCATGCACTCGGCATTTCTCTACCATGCTATCCAGGCAGGTTTAGATATGGGAATCGTAAATGCCGGTATGCTCGAGGTGTACCAGGAAATTCCACCTGAACTTTTAGAACGTGTAGAAGATGTATTACTAAACCGTAGAGATGACGCAACCGAGCGATTGGTAGAATATGCCGAAACCGTAAAATCAAAAGGCAAGGAAATTGTGAAAGATGAGGAATGGAGAAAAGGTACGGTTGAAGAAAGGCTTTCTCATTCTTTAGTTAAAGGAATAGTAGAGTATTTAGATGATGATGTTGAAGAAGCCCGACAAAGATACACACGACCTATCCAGGTGATAGAAGGCCCGTTAATGGATGGTATGAACATCGTAGGCGATTTATTTGGAGCCGGAAAAATGTTCCTGCCCCAGGTAGTTAAATCGGCACGGGTAATGAAAAAAGCGGTAGCTTACCTCCTGCCTTTTATTGAGCAGGAAAAATTAGACAATCCTGATCAGGACCAGAATTCTTCAGCTGGAAAAGTATTGATGGCTACTGTTAAAGGCGATGTACATGATATTGGGAAGAATATTGTTGGTGTAGTTTTGGCTTGCAATAACTTCGAAGTGGTAGACATGGGGGTAATGGTTCCTGCACAGGATATCATTAAAAAAGCAAAAGAAATTAATGCTGATATTATTGGATTAAGTGGTCTGATTACTCCTTCGCTGGATGAAATGGTTCACTTTGCGAAGGAAATGGAGCGTGAGGGTTTTACCATCCCATTAATTTTAGGTGGTGCTACTACTTCCAGAATTCATGCTGCAGTAAAAGTTGCACCAAATTATTCTGGCCCGGCCATCCATGTTTTAGATGCATCGCGAAGCGTAACCGTTTGCAGCACGCTGATGAATTCGGAAACGAAAGGCGCATACATTGATGGCATTCGGGAAGAATACGATAAAGCACGGGAAGCGCACCTGAATAAACGTTCAGATAAGCGTTTCAAATCTTTGGAGGAAGCCAGGGCAAATCAATTTAAAATAGACTTTAAAAGCGACCTTCCGATACCAGCGTTTACTGGCACACGCGTATTCGACAATTACCCGCTTGAAGAACTGGTACCTTACATTGACTGGACACCATTTTTTCATACATGGGAACTTCGAGGCAGCTACCCCAAAATATTCGACGATAAAGTTGTTGGCACCGAAGCAAAAAAACTTTTCGATGATGCACAGACGCTATTGAAAAGAATTTTAGATGAAAAATTGCTTACCGCAAAAGGAGTCATCGGTTTTTGGCCGGCAAATGCTGTGGGAGACGATATTGTGTTGAGCTCAACTGACGCTAACACTCCTCTGTTTAAAGAAAACGAAACAGTTACCATTCATACCTTACGCCAACAAGCCGAGAAGGTAGATGGGCAACCGTATTATGCATTGTCAGATTTTATCGCACCGAAAGAAACAGGCATTCAGGACTATTTCGGGGGTTTCGCCGTAACCACAGGTATCGGCATCGACGAGCTAGTGGCTGAATTCGAATCTAACCATGACGACTACAATAGCATTATGGCTAAAGCACTTGCCGATCGTTTGGCAGAGGCTTTTGCAGAACGCATGCACGAGCGTGTTCGCAAAGAGTACTGGGGATACGCGAAAGATGAAAATTTAAGTAATCAGGAATTAATTAAGGAAGAGTATGCAGGTATTCGTCCGGCACCTGGCTACCCTGCCTGCCCCGAACATACAGAAAAAGGCACCCTATTTGCACTCTTAGATGCCGAAAAAGAAATTGGATTACGGCTAACCGAGAGCTATGCCATGTACCCGACAGCTGCTGTTAGTGGGTTTTACTTTGCTCATCCAGAGTCGAGGTATTTTGGATTGGGAAAAATTACAAAAGATCAAATTGAAGATTATGCGCAGCGCAAAAACATGTCGATTGATGAGGTGGAACGTTGGCTGAGCCCGAATTTGGCTTACTAAACCCGCTTGAGAATTCTAGTGGATAAAATTTATTACCAGATTAACTTTAAAAGCCCCTTTGAGGGTTTAGAATATGAAGATTACAGAACACATTAACAATGCCAAGGGCAAAACCTTGTTTTCTTTCGAGTTACTACCACCAATTAAAGGACAAAGCATTCAATGGATTTACGATGCGATAGATCCGCTTTTAGAATTTAATCCACCATTTATAGATGTGACATCGCTCCGTGAAGATTATATTTACAAAGAGCAGGAAAACGGGCTGTTACAGAAAGTATCTTACCGTAAGCGCCCGGGAACCATTGCCATATGTGCGGCAATCATCCACAAGTATAAGATTGACGCTGTTCCGCATTTAATTTGTGGTGGTTTTACCAAAGAAGAAACCGAAAATGCACTGATTGACCTGCAATTCTTAGGCATTGATAATGTATTGGCCCTACGCGGAGACGCCCGTGCAGCTGATAATGCTTTTGTGCCTACCAAAGGTGGCCATGCTTATGCAACTGATCTTATTGAGCATATTAAAAATCATAATGAAGGAAAATTTCTCCATGAAGATGTTGAGACCTTCAAAAGCGATTTTTGCATCGGCGTGGCCGGATATCCGGAAAAACATTTTGAAGCACCAAACTTAAACGCCGACTTCAAGTTCTTAAAGAAAAAGGTAGATATGGGTGCCGAGTTTATCGTAACGCAAATGTTTTTCGATAACCAGAGGTATTTTGATTTTGTAAACAAATGCAGGGAGAATGATATCAATGTGCCAATAATACCTGGCTTAAAGCCAATTAGCACATTAACGCAATTAAACATTCTCCCTAAAATATTCCATATTGATTTGCCCGAAGATTTGACAGACGCGTTATCGCATGCAAAAAATAATGCAGAAGCTAAAGAAATCGGCACCGATGCGATGATTAAACAATGTAAAGAACTGATAGATTTTGGCGTACCAGTTTTACATTTTTACACCATGGGCCGGCCGGAACAAACTAAGCAAATTGCAAGGGCTATCTTTTAATTTCCCTTATTGATATTATCCCTTGGAAAAATTCTTCCCATATTTTTTACTAAGATTTAATTTTCTAAGAACATTACGTTTCAATTACCTATTTTAACTGGTACAACTTATATTTGTACCAATGAAGTTTGAGCCACTTAAATATGTGCTGCTGTTTTTCCTAACTTTTGCAATTTTGTTCAAGGTAGGCCAGGCTATGTCGTATTTAAAATCTTCAACCGAAATAGTCGCGAATAACGCTGCTGGAGATGATGCTCCAGAAAAAGAGGAGAAAAAGGCTGAAACAGAATTCCTATTTGCAGCTTATTTACCCACTACAGTTGCTGGCATTTATAAATCTTTAGCACAGAAGATAATCACACCTGATCAATCTTACCTGATGCGCCATTTCCTTGAGGTTCTAACCCCTCCTCCATCCGTTTAAATGCTCTAATAAACATTTTATGCTTCGCCAATTCATGGTGATGGCACTTAATTTTCTTAACATTTTAGATCAAAATAACTATGAAACGAGCAATTTCATTCTCATTTGCGGCAATTTTAATGACCGTATCATCGCAGATTCATGCGCAAGAAGTAGCGCAAAAAAACATTAAACCCGTTAGCAATGCTTTGCAAATGCTAGCCAAATTAGAACCTGTTACCTTTAGTTACGATGAAGCCTGGGCACAAAAACTTAGACTGCCCTTAACAACCCAATATGGCTTTGTGGGTGTTGACGCTAAATCAGCCCTACCTGATTTAGTAACTGTCAGGGCTAAAAATTATGGTGTCGGTAAAAACGCCTCTCGCTCGGCTACATTAACAAAAGTAGATTACGAAAGTCTAATCCCGTTGTTAGTGGGAAGTATCAAAGAGCAGCAACAACAGATTGATGCACTAAAGCGGGAATTGAATATGCTAAAAGGGCAAAACGCGAAATAACACAATAAAGGCTGCTTCTAAAATATAGAAACAGCCTTTCATTTTATTTACTCAATAGATATTGCTTAAATCCTTCGAAATCGGTACCTAACACATCTGCGTATTTAACCTTGGTTTCTAGCTGCATAACCTGATATGGGACTTCAATTTTTGCTGCAATTTCTGCGGGAAAAATATCTGGAAACTTGCAAGCATGTGCGGTTGATAAGAACACAGCAGTGCTGTGATCTGCGGGATTTTCTTTCCTAAACTGTGCAATGGCCAGGTAGGCAATTGCGGTATGCGGACAAGCCACATAACCGAATGCACTATATATGTTCTTGATTCCCTCGAGCGTTTCTTCATCGTCAAAACGGTAAGCGGTTACCATTTCCTTTACCATGGTTACATCGTTTTCAAACAAATCCATGATACGTACCCAATTGCTGGGAGCACCTACATCCATGGCGTTGGCGTAAGTTTGTGTAGAGGGTCGGGTTTCGTAAACACCGCTGTTTAAAAAACGTGGCACAGTATCGTTGATATTGGTTGCAGCAATGAACTGTTTTACTGGGAGGCCCATCTTATAAGCAAGTAATCCTGCACCTATGTTACCAAAATTACCACTTGGCACTGAGAAAATTACCTCGTTATTGCCCTGTCTTTTTAATTGTGCGTAAGTATTGAAGTAGTAGAATGTTTGGGGAATTAACCGGGAGATATTGATTGAATTGGCTGAAGTGAGGCGAAACTTACTATTCAGTTCTTCATCGGCAAATGCCTGTTTCACCAAAGCCTGGCAATCGTCGAAAGTTCCATCTACCTCTATTGCTCTAATGTTCTCGCCATTGGTGGTTAGCTGCAGCTCTTGGATTAAACTAACTTTTCCCTTTGGATAAAGGATAGTTACCCGCGTGTTGGGCACCCCTAGGAAACCCAAGGCAACTGCGCCACCGGTATCGCCAGAGGTTGCAACCAACACATCTAACAACTGCTCTCCATCTTGAAGGAAATAGGCCATTACCCGGCTCATAAAGCGAGCACCAAAATCTTTGAAAGCCAGGGAAGGACCATGAAAAAGCTCTAGAACGAAGGTTGCTTTATCAATTTTTACCACAGGCGCTTCGAAATTAATCGCATCATCGATAATCGCTTTCAAATCCTTTGCCGGAATTTCATCTTTTAACAAAGTGGCTGCCACTTTGTAAGCTATTTCCGGCAAGCTGTATTGCTCAATATTTGCTATAAAATCGTTATCTAACTTTGGAATGTCTACGGGCATATACAAGCCTTTATCTTGCGGCATGCTATTAAATACGGCATCTTTGAAAGAAACCTGTAAGTTTTTATTGTTAGTAGAATATAGTTTCATTATGAGGTTCGTGGTTCTGTGCAGTCAAGCGAAATTTCTTGCATGACTTGCATTTTTAGCTTAAATATTTAGTGATATGTGTTGATCAAAAAAATTAAATCACTCGTGGTCCTTCGGCATTAACAGCAGAAACGTAAGACTTACTATTGATATTAATCTTGTGCAAATGCTGTTGCTGGGATTTCGTTATTTTCCTGGCGGTTTCCTCGTCTTTAGCCAATGCAAAAACAGAGGGGCCAGACCCGGAAATACCAAAACCGATGGCACCGTTTTCCATGGCAATGTTTCTCATTTCTTCAAACCCGGGAATTAAAATAGAGCGGGTCGGCTCTACCAAAACATCTTGCATGCTGCGGCCTATCAAATCAAAATCATTCATAAAAAGCCCACTTACTAAACCGCCTACATTTCCCCATTGGGTTACGGCATCTTTCAACAATACCTTACTTCTAATCATTTGCCGGGCATCTTTTGTGGGCACATCTACCTCCGGGTAAACAATTGCTGCATACATACCCGAAGGGGTAGGCAGAGAAATTACATCCAACGGATCGTAGCTTCTAACTAAAACAAATCCCCCTAAAATTGCTGGCGCTACATTATCAGCATGGCCATAACCACAGGCCAGTTCTTCGCCTTTCATGGCAAAAGGCACCAATTCTTTAGGGCTTAATAAATCGCCCATTAATTTATTAATAGCAAATAAGCCGGCAACTGTACTTGCAGCGCTAGAGCCTAGACCGCTACCAATAGGCATTTTTTTATGTAAGGTAATCTCAACGCCAATATCGGTTCTGTTAATGTGCTGCAAGTAATGCTGCACGCTTGCACTTACTGTATTTTTTCCTGCGTCTAAAGGTAGTTTGCCACCATCGCCTGTAATGTTCTTTACCACCACGCCCGGCGTTTTAGTGATACGCATCTCTACTTCATCTCCTGGTTCGTTAACGGCAAAGCCCAAAACATCAAACCCACAAACTACATTGGCAACGGTTGCCGGGGCAAAAACACGAATAAAATCTTTGTCACTAACGGCGTTCGTGACACTTTTGGCGGGTGCAGCTAGATCATCAAGTTCCGCACCACTATTTGAAATGTTTGACATGCTTTATATCTTTTTATTTCCAAGGTTAGCGCCTTGGGTCTAGGTATTGTTTTTATTCAAAACTGAACTTAAACAGCCCATACAAAGGCTGCATTTTCCAAGTACAGTGTTTAGTAATTTTACTTAGTTACGGATGCTGACCTACATTGATGATATCTGCAAAAACCCCTGCCGCAGTAACTTCGGCGCCGGCACCTGGCCCCTTCACTACCAGTGGCCGCGATTTGTAACGATCTGTTGTAAACGAGATAATGTTATCACTACCTGAAAGCATGTAGAACGGATGACTATCATCAACCATCTGCAAGCTAATTTCCACATTGCCGTCTTCGAGTTTACCGATGTAGCGCAACACCTTACCATCATTTGCGGCCTTGTTTTTCAGGTCTTCGAAGTAAGCTGCATTTTTTTGCAACTCAGCGTAGAAGTCATCTACAGAAGTAGCATTTAAACATGCTTCCGGTAAGATATTATCAATTTTCACATCTTCTGCTTCCAGCGGATAACCCGCATCTCTCGCAAGAATCAACATCTTACGCATAAAATCTTTTCCATTCAAATCATCGCGTGGGTCTGGCTCTGTATAACCAAGTTCCTGGGCCTCCTTCACTGTTTCATAGAAACCGGCATCTCCTTTGAAATTGTTAAAAATATAGGAAATGGTTCCAGATAATATCGCTTCGATCCGAGCTACTTTATCTCCGCTCATCATCAATTCCCTAAGCGTACGTATAATAGGCAAACCCGCACCCACGTTGGTTTCGTAATAAAAATCTACGCCAAATTTCCGGGCGGTATCCTTGAAAGATTTGTATTGGGCAAAATCGGCAGAATTTCCTTTTTTATTACAGGTAACAACCGAAATGCTACTCTCGAAAATTCCCTGGTAAAATGCAATAGGCGTTTCGGCAGCTGTGTTATCTACGAATACACAGTTTGGTAAGTTTAGCGATTTCATACGGGCAACAAAACCAGCTAAATTTGCCGTTTCGCCATTGGCATCTAAAGTATGTCCCCAATCTTCAAGCGATAAGCCATCAACATCGAAAACCATTTTACGGGTATTGCTAATGCCCGCAACCTTCACTTGCAAATCGTTATTGGCTGCCAAAAAAGGCATTTGTTCTTTAAGCTGGTTAAACAACGTTTTGCCAATATTACCAGTGCCCAGGCAAAAGATATTTAGCGTACGCTTTAGATCCGTGAAAAAAGCATCGTGTACAGCATTTACTGCCTTCGATAAATCTAGTGCACTAATAATCACCGAGATATTGTACTCTGATGAACCTTGTGCAATAGCCCTTACATTTATGCCATTTCTACCCAAGGCATTAAATAACCTTCCGCTCATTCCGGGTGTGCGTTTCATGTTTTCGCCAACAATGGCCAACACTGCCAAATTGTTTTCAACCTCTGGTAGGGCCAATTTGTTGGCATCAAGTTCAAGCTCGAATTCTTTTTTGATAAGGGCAATGGCCTGACCGGCATCAGTAGGTTTAACCGCAAAGGTAATGCTATGCTCTGACGATGATTGGGTAATAAGTACCACATTGATTTGTTCGCGGGAAAGTAATGAGAACAACCTACCACTGAACCCAGCTTTACCCACCATCCCGCTGCCAGTTAGGTTGATAATACTAATCTGGTCGATAGAGGAAATCCCCTTAATCGGCAGCGTAGATGTTTTCACATCGCTTTTTATGTATGTGCCTGCAAAGTCTGGCTGGAAAGTATTTTTAATTACGATAGGAATTTTCTTCATAAAAGCCGGAATCATTGTTGGCGGGTAAATTACCTTTGCACCAAAATAACTCAATTCCATAGCTTCGGTGTAGCTTAATTCCGGGAGCGAAAACGCTTTCTTAACTATCCGGGGGTCGGCGGTCATCATTCCGTTTACATCCGTCCAGATTTCTATCTCCTCGGCATGTAAGGCCGCCCCCCAAACTGCTGCCGTATAATCTGAACCACCTCTACCTAAAGTAGTTACCCTGCCCGCCGCATTGCTTGCAATAAAACCAGTAACAAATAACACTTTATCTTTATTGGCACCGTAAAATTCGTTAATCAACATTTCTGTTAATTCGGTATCAACCTTGGCCTGCCCAAAATTACTGTCTGTCTTTATAAATTCTGAGCCGTTTACATACATCGCATCAGCAAACTGCTGGGCGGCGATGTGTGCAATCATGAATGTAGAACAGCGTTCGCCATAGCTTAAAATCTGATCTTTAGTTTGCAGGCTTAGCTCCTTTAGGTTCGAGACTGCTTGTAACAAGTCTTCGAGCTCATTAAAGAAAATTTTCAACCTTGTAAACACTGGGTTTTGCGCTGCCGCCGGCAATAGCGAACGGATAACTGCAAAGTGCTTGGCCTCAATTTCTTTAAGGCCGGTGTCGAAATCTTGACCCCTTTCGGCCTTCTCGGCCATCTCAGTAAGCAAGTTGGTTACACCACTCATTGCCGATAATACAACTACCGGCTTATTCTGTTGTTTTTCTTGGGCTACAATGCTCAGTAGCGTTTTAATGTTCTCGGCCGAACCTACGGATGTGCCGCCGAATTTAAGTACTTTCATCAGTTTATTGGTTTTAACTAAGTTTTCAAGGCTATTTGCACCTTGGTGGTTCCTTTTAGTTTGGTTTAAAAAAAAAGCGCCCCGATTTGTGTCGGGACGCTTTCTATGTTTTTATGTAATTCAATTTACAACAAATTAGCCCCGCTGGTTTATACCGGTGGTAATAATAATCGTTGTAATAATTGAGGTATTAAAAATCATTTCTCTTGGTGTATTTTGTACACCGTAAAGTAGCAGATAATTTTTCATAATTGCAAACATTATTTATTTTTTCTTATAAATATTTTAATAAAACATTTAAACAGATGAAATGAAGACATTTTCTGAACTGAAAACCCATACGGATAATATTATTTTATTGAAGGAAAAAAGATAGATGATACCATCATTCCCATTTATAGAAAAGGTACTTTAGTAATGCTTCGCCTACCGCAGCCCCGCCATCTACTACAATCTTTTTGTGTTCTTATGCCAGGTAAACAGTGGCAATGTAGTAGGCAAGCAAATGCTTTTTCTCTTGGTCGTTGCAACAAAAAGTATTTTCGTGCCTGTCTGGTTTAATTTAATTTAGGCAGTTATACTATTGGCGTAGCAAACTCGCTTGGCAACGTAAATGTCTGCGAAGATGTGCAGGTGCTATCGCCTCACGCCAATATAAATTTCAACTTCAGCATCTGCGCCCATTTGCGATTGGCGTCCGTATACCTCAAAATCTGCCTGGTAGGTGCGGTAAAGTGCAATATCATTTCTCCAAATTTCTTGCCATGTAGCAACCACAGCACCAGGAATTTCGCCCTTAGCAGTAAACCTGATCAACTTTTCGTTTACGATTACTCTACCCACAAACCCTTCAGGAATTTCGCTTAGTGTACTTACTGAATGCCCGATAATGGCTGTATAGCTACCGTTATAATCGCTTTCGTAATCGGTATAAATGGCATAAATATCGTTGCTTAACCTGTTCGGTATCTGGCTAGAGATGCCCTCATTCAAAAACCGTTCCCATAACAAGCTTAAATCTGTAGCGGCTTGGTTGTTTTGATTGGTGGTTTCTATGGCAATACCAATTACCTTAAAGTGTTCCATTGAGATCGTTTTCTCGAAGATATTGTTTTCCCGCCAATTTTGAGGGATATTTCGTTACAGACTTCCTTTAGTAGCGAATAAGAAAATATATTTAACATTTCTAGATGGACAAGGCAGCAACTAAGCAAAATTTGCATTTTTAATATTAGCAGTTTTGCCACCATGTAGGCACCAGGCATTTCTAAACAACTGAACGGCAATGGAAGTGAAACGTTACCAGCGCAAGTTTATAAACCTGATTGCCGCAGCATCCTTTTGGTGTGATAGAGGAAAGAGCCGCGGGAGCCAAAAGATAGCGCAAAAAGCAGGGCTGGTGTTACCAATTGTTCAGTAACTTGGTTTTTCAAATTCAAGGGATAACTAAATCGCTATTTCTTATAAATGATAGTTACTTTTGTGCTAAAATTGTTAGCTTTAAATTATCCCTCCAAAAGAAAAGCAAAAAAATTTTATTACCAATGCCACAACAAGAAGAAACTTCAAGGGCTGCAGAAATTGCGGCTAAGTTTGTTAATTATACCTCGAAACATGTTTTCTTAACGGGAAAAGCCGGAACAGGTAAAACCACCTTTTTGCGAAAGCTGATTCATCTTACACATAAAAAAGCTATCATTTGCGCACCTACCGGCATTGCCGCCATTAACGCTGCAGGGGTTACCATTCATTCGCTTTTTCAGCTTCCTTTTGGTGCCTTTTTTCCGGATATGGCTGCCAGCATGGGTCAACAGAATATTAATTTTAATTTCAATACGCCCAGAACGATTGTAAAACACCTAAACATGCAAAGCAACAAGCGGCGATTGTTACAGGAGTTGGAACTACTGGTAATTGATGAGGTGAGTATGCTTCGAGCCGACATGCTCGATGCCATTGACTTTTCGCTGCGTTACATTCGCAGAAATAGAAATGTGCCTTTCGGTGGGGTTCAACTCTTATTTATAGGCGATTTACACCAGTTGCCGCCAGTAGTTAAAAATGATGAGTGGCGAGTGATGGCTGGATTTTACAAGAGTATTTATTTTTTTGATGCCTTGGCGCTTAGGCTAAACCCACCGATCTATATCGAACTTGATAAAATTTACCGCCAGGATGATGCGACTTTTATTAATTTATTAAACAACCTACGTAACAATCAAATTAATGCGGATGATACGACACTTTTAAGATCGCATTATCAACAGGATTTTAAGCCCACGGCCGACGAAAATTACATTACGCTTACTACGCACAACAACAAGGCTGATACCATAAACCGAGAACGATTAACCCAGTTAAATGGCAAATCGTACTTTTTCGAGGCTAAAACCACGGGAGAGTTTAATGAATATGCTTACCCAAACGATAAGCGTTTGGAGCTTAAAGTTGGGGCGCAAATTATGTTTATAAAAAACGATATGAGCGCCGAAAAACGGTATTATAATGGTAAAATAGGAGTAATACATCATATTGAGAAAGATACCATTGAAGTTGAATTACCAGAAGAAAAGAAGGTAATTGAGCTTTCGCCGTATACGTGGGAAAATGTGAAATACAAGCTTAACGAGGCCACAAACGAAATTGATGAAACCGTAGCCGGATCTTTTATACAGTATCCGATTAAACTGGCCTGGGCGATTACTGTACATAAAAGTCAGG
This sequence comes from Pedobacter sandarakinus, assembly GCF_026240095.1. Taxonomy (GTDB): domain Bacteria; phylum Bacteroidota; class Bacteroidia; order Sphingobacteriales; family Sphingobacteriaceae; genus Pedobacter; species Pedobacter sandarakinus. The sequence goes on from NZ_JAPIVG010000001.1 coordinate 575,768, forward strand.
GTTTAACTTTTGATAAGGCCATTATCGATATCGGCGATGCTTTTGCCCCAGGGCAGGCTTATGTGGCACTATCGCGACTCCGCTCGCTAAATGGCTTGGTTCTGACTTCGCACTTACGGGAAAGTGGGCTGCAGCTCGATCAGAATATCCATTATTTTGCTAAAACAAAACAGTCTGCTGAGGTTTTACATGACCAAATTAGTGTGGAGAGCTACGATTTTATAAAGACATATTTAATCGCTGCTTTCGATTTGAACCTAACACGATATTATCTTAAAGAGCATGTAGAAACGTTCGACAAAAGCGAGGCGAAATCTACCAAACAACGTTATGACGGATGGACAATGCAGCTGTATAAAGACTTTCAGCAAATTGCTGCTACGGCAGATACTTTTGTAAATCAGCTTAAGAACATGTTTGCTGATAGAAACGAACACACGCTGTCTAATATTTCTAAGCGGGTTGGCGCAGCGCTGAAATATTTTAATCCATTAATTAAAGAAATTTCTGACAGGCTGCTGGCTCAAATCGAAGCTATAAAAGAGGAGAAAGGTGTAAAGACTTACCTCACCGAATTGCTCGAGCTGGAGATACTGGTTTATGAGCAGTTAAAGAAAATACACAAAAGCAAAGCACTTTTGCTGGCCATAATAGATGGCAAGGAGTTTAGTAAAGCAGATACCGAAGCGTTGTTGAATACTGCCGAAAGGAATGAGCAGCTACAAAAAGCGCTACAATTGAAAGGTGCTACCTTGAAGGTAAAAAGTGCAACGGAGAAAAAGAAAAAAGAGCCGAAAGTTGATACAAAGCTGGTAAGTTTTGAGCTGTACGAACAGGGAAAAACAGTCGCTGAAATAGCGAAAGAACGTGGTTTTTCAGTGGCTACAATTGAAGGTCATTTGGCTTATTATGTTGCAAACCAGCAGTTGGATGTTAGCAAACTGGTTAAACCAAATAAGATTAGAAACATTAGCGATGCTATTGAAAGCTTAAAGACAAAATCAATGTCGAACATTAGAGATTTTTTGGGTAAGGATTATTCTTTCGGTGAGATTAAACTGGTGCTGGCATCGTTGTTTCCGTCTGAAGAATAGGGCTTTAGATTAATTTCATTAACTTTTAGGAAGTGAGAGCTTGGTGTCGATGAAGACTCTTTCGATCTAATTATGTTGCGTTAATTAGGTTTTGTGGCTATTGTTATATACAATATTTTTCAACCATATACGACATGTAAGAACATATGAGCTTAGTGTCGATGAAAGCTCTGTCGATGTCATTATGTTGCGTTGATTGGGATTTGTATATTGTTATGTGCAATATTTTTGAATCATATAAGACATGCAAGAACATATATGAGCTTAGTGTCGATGAATGCTCTGTCGATATCATTATGTTGCGTTGATTGGGATTTGTGGATTGTTATGCGCAATATTTTTGAACCATATAAGACATATAAGAACATATGAGCTTGGTGTCGATGAAAGCTCTGTCGATCTAATTATGTTGCGTTGATTGGGATTTGTGTATTGTTATGTGCAATATTTTTGAACCATATACGACATGTAAGAACATATGAGCTTAGTGTCGATGAAAGCTCTTTCGATCTAATCATGTTGCGTTAATAAGGATTTGTGGCTATTGTTATGTACAATATTTTTGAACCATATAAGACATATAAGGACATATGAGCTTAGTGTCGATGAATGGCGTTGATTGGGATTTGTGGATTGTTATGCGCAATATTTTTGAACCATATACGACATGTAAGAACATATGAGCTTGGTGTCGATGAAAGCTCTGTCGATATAATTATGTTGCGTTGATTGGGATTTGTGGATTGTTATGTGCAATATTTTTGAACCATATACGACATGTAAGAACATATGAGCTTAGTGTCGATGAAAGCTCTGTCGATCTAATCATGTTGCGTTGATTGGGATTTGTGGATTGTTATGCGCAATATTTTTGAACCATATAAGACATATAAGAACATATGAGCTTGGTGTCGATGAAAGCTCTGTCGATACAATTATGTTGCGTTGATTGGGATTTGTGGATTGTTATGTGCAATATTTTTGAACCATATACGACATGTAAGAACATATGAGCTTAGTGTCGATGAAGACTTTGATGGCCTATTGTGTCAATAAAGTATGCTTTTAAAAATAGATCTTTTAATTATAAATATAATATTGTATGAGCTTGATGAATAAGGAGGCACTGAAAAATCTAGTGTATAAAATCAATGGGGCCGCAATTGAAGTTCATAAAGCCCTCGGTCCTGGGCTTTTGGAAAGCGTTTATCAGAAATGCTTGAATCATGAATTAACATTAATAGGATTGAACTATAAATCTGAAATGTTATTAACTATTGAGTACAAAGGCATGGAGGTCCACACGGAATTGCGTTGCGATCTATTTGTAGAGGACAGCATCGTTGTCGAACTAAAATCGGTGGAAAAAGTATTGCCGATACATGAGGCCCAAATTCTTACTTATATGAAAATGCTTGAGGTACCTATGGGACTGATTATTAACTTTAATTGTATAAATATATTTTCGGGAGGACAAAAAACTTATGTCAATGACTTATATAGATTGCTTCCATAAAATATTTCGATTTAGACTTATATGTTCTTATATGTCTTACATGGTGAAAATAGAAAACATATCCATGAGCCATAGCCTTATATGTACTATACTGTAAAAAAATAAACTTATCCACCAGCGATAGACTTATATGTTCTTATATGTCTTACATGGTGAAAATAGAAAACTTATCCGTGAGCCCTAGACTGATAAGTCTTACACGATAAAATAAAAAACTTATCCATGAGCCCTAGACTGATAAGTCTTACACGGTAAAATGAAAAACTTATCAATGAGCCATAGACTGATAAGTCTTACACGATAAAATAAAAAACTTATCAAAGAGCCATAGACTTATATTTACTATACTGTAAAAAAATAAACTTATCCATGAGCGATAGACTTATATGTTCTTATATGTCTTACATGGTGAAAGTAAAAAACTTGTCAATGAGCCCTAGACTTATATGTACTATACAGTTAAAAAAAATAAACTTATCCACGAGCGATAGATTTATATGTTCTTACATGGTGAAAGAAGAAGCTTATTAACTATGTAACTAGGCAAATCTGATTTTTAGAGTCTGAACTAAATACATTCCAAAGGGGATAGAAACTTCGACTTGAGGAAGTCATATACAAAAACCATATGATCGAGTGAGTGAGACTTATCTGTTTGATATCTTCAAAATACTTACCTTTGAGGTTGAATGGAAAAAGTTGATGTTTTAGCGCAATACCTGCCCACGAAAGCCGCTCCATTGATTGCAAGGTGGATAGACTATTTTCAGTGCGAATTTAAAATTTCCAAAACACGCACGACCAAATTGGGCGATTACCGCCATCCCTATGGTGGTAAAGGACATCGCATCTCGGTAAATTTCAATCTGAATCAATTTGCATTCTTAGTTACAACCGTGCACGAATTTGCACACTTACTGACTTGGAACGACTTTAAAAACAAAGTTAAACCGCATGGTGCAGAGTGGAAAAAGAACTTCCAACGGATGATGATACCTTTTTTTGAAATGAATATCTTCCCAGATGATATCCATCGGGCGATAGACAACTATATGGCCAACCCGGCAGCTTCCAGTTGCGCTGATTTAGGTTTATCAAGAGCATTAAAAAAATACGACAGCAACCGGGCAGAAACGCTACACCTGGAGCAGTTGCCACTAAATACCAAGTTTAAAATACCAGATGGACGCCAGTTTACCAAAGGCGAACGTATAAGAAAACGCTACCGTTGTGTATGTTTAAACGATAAGCGAATCTATCTGTTCAACCCGCTTGCTACTGTTTTCCCTGTCGACTGATTAACCCCAAACTGAGCTCTTTAACCACCCTGACTCCTGCAAAAACTAGACACAAAAATTTTTGCTAAATAAACGCAAACTCTTCCCCATCAAACAAACCTTTATCGCTCAGCTTTAATTTTGGGATAACCAGTAAAGCCATGAAAGAGAGGGTCATAAAAGGGGCAACAAGCGTTGAGCCTAAGGTTTTGGCAAAACGATCTATCGAAGTATAGCTTTCGGCCACTTTATATCCATCTTTATTGCTCATAAGGCCTGCAACGGGCAAAGGCAAAACTTCAGTGTACCCCTTACCAACTCCAGCAACACCACCACGTTCTATAATAACCGCATTTACTGCCGCACAGATGTTTTCATCATCAACACCGACAGCAATGATATTATGGCTATCGTGTGCAACACTCGATGCTATTGCACCAGCTTTTAGTCCGAAGTTTTTAACAAAAGAAGTGGCAATAGGCGCATCATGGTAACGGTTAACGACCACTATCTTCAGGATATCATTCTCGACATCACTTATTACGTTACCTTCCACGACCTTTGGATGTGCACTTATCTTATTAGTAATTAATTGTCCGTCCAAAGCTTCTATAACGGGTATTTGCTGCTGGTTTTGAAATGGAAAAATAAAATCCTCAACCTGTTTTAAACTGCAATTAAATTGGTTGACCAGATCGTCATCATCTGTAGTTGGGTTAGTCCATTCACCGACTGCTTTCCCTTCATTAGCTACCAATAAGCCATTTATGTAAGTTTGCCGAACCTTAAAATCCTTTAAATTATCAATGATGATAAAATCGGCAAAATCGCCCACGGTTAATCGACCTACATCTAATTTGTAATGGTTAATGGGATTGAGACATGCTGCTTGTAATACTTTAAAAATATCAATCCCTTTAGCTACTGCCCTAGCGCAAATGTGGTTTATATGGTTTTCTACCAAGCTATCGGGATGCTTATCATCGCTACAAAACATCATCATATGAGGCCAGTCATGTAAAAGATCAATCAGCGCTTCAAAGTTTTTAGCAGCACTGCCCTCGCGAATAAGGATTTTCATTCCCTTTTGGAGCTTATCAAGTGCTTCATCAGCAGTAAAACATTCATGATCGGTTGAAATTCCGGCGTCGATATATTGTTGGGCAATATCTCCACGCAAACCTGGCGCATGCCCATCTACTGGCTTACCTAAACGGTGTGCAGCAGCAATCTTTTTCATTACTTCCTCATCCTGTTGCAATACACCGGGGAAGTTCATCATCTCGCTAAGGTATTTTATTTCAGGACGTTCCAATAGGAAGGTTACCTCTTGGTGGTTGAGTTCGGCGCCTGCAGTTTCAAAAGTTGTGGCAGGAACACAACTTGGCGCCCCAAAATTAAATTTGAAGGGAACTGAATTGCCATTGTTAATCATGAACAATACTCCCTCCATACCACATACATTGGCAATCTCATGTGGGTCGCTAACGGTAGCAACCGTTCCATGAACCACCGCTAGTTTCGCAAACTCGCTCGGAATGAGCATGCTACTCTCGATATGCACATGGCTATCAATAAATCCTGGAAGGATAAAACCGAGCGTTCCTTTAGCGTCTGAGATCCTATTAATGGACTTTATCCGCTTTGCTTCAACCTCCAGTTCTCCGTAAAAAATTTGCTTATTAATGATATCAACAATGTTTCCTTCGATCTTAAAACTACTCATGCCTGGTCGTATTTTGGTTGGACGCTTATTTCTTTTGAATTGATACCCTTAACTAACACAATACTTTAATAATTTCACCTAATTACGGCGATGTTGGGCTAATTAATTAATATTCTAATAACTTATTAATGGAGGTGGCCAATCTTGATTTAGCCAGGAAATCATCTTCCAGTGCCTTATTCATGGGGATGGCGGTATCTAAACTGGCGCAACGCATTATCGGCGCATCCAGGTATTGGAAACAGTGCTCGGCAATCCAGGCGGCTATTTCAGCGCCAAAACCGCTAGTCAAAGTATCCTCATGCAAGATCAATACACGCCCTGTCTTTTTAACTATCGTGGCCACAGTTTCTTTATCCCAGGGCTGTAGTGTTCTTAAATCTATCAATGTAGCTCCGCATTCGGGATGGGTATTAATATAATCCAATGCCCAATGTACCCCTAAGCCATAAGTAACGATAGCAAAAGTGCCCCCCTTGGCCAATACTCCCGCCTTTCCTATATCTGTAGTATAACAGCCCTCTGGAACCGGAGCCGTTAAACTTCGATATAGATATTTGTGTTCGAAATAAAGGACGGGGTTTGGATCTTCTATAGCAGCAAGCAATAAACCCTTAGCATCTTGGGGAAAAGCAGGGTAAACTATTTTCAATCCTGGCGTTTTGGTGAACCAGGCTTCGTTACTCTGAGAATGAAAGGGTCCTGCACCCGTACCTGCCCCAGTAGGCATGCGCACAACAACATCTGCTTTTTCGCCCCAGCGATAATATGTTTTAGCTAGATTATTTACAATTTGATTGAAACCAACCGTTACAAAATCTGCAAATTGCATTTCTACAACTGCTTTATAGCCATTGATGGATAAACCCAAACCAGCACCAACTATAGCCGATTCGCAAATAGGTGTGTTCCTTACCCTACCTTTACCATATTTTGCTGTAAAGCCATCAGTAATTTTAAAAGCACCCCCATAATCTGCAATGTCTTGCCCCATTAATACGAGGTTAGGGTATTTTTGCATGGCTACATCAAGTCCATCACTGATAGCGTCTATGAATCTTTTTTCGGTATTCGATGATTGAGGATGGATAACCTCTTGCTGGTAAGGAAAATACATATCTGCCTCTTCCTGGATTGCATTTGGTATGGGTTCTGCCTCATTAAAGGCTTCTTCAATTTCCAAACCAATATCTTTTTTGGTTTGCGTTTTAATGTCGACAATCAGTTCCGGTGTTAAAACATTCTCTTCAATCAGGTATCTTTCAAAGTTATCTAACGGATCTTTTTGCGCCCATTCATCCAATAATTCTTGTGAAACGTATTTTGTACCCGAAGCTTCTTCATGTCCACGCATTCTAAAGGTGATGCATTCTACTAGCACCGGACGAGGGTTTTGTCGAATATCTTTAGCGATTCTATTGATGGTATCGTAAACTTCCAGCACATTATTACCATCAACTTGTACCCCTTCTATGCCATATCCAATCGCCTTATCTACCAGGTTACGGCATTTAAATTGTTCGGAAATAGGTGTAGAAAGGCCATAACCATTGTTTTCGATGAGAAAAATAACAGGAAGATTCCAAACAGCGGCTACGTTAATGGCTTCATGGAAATCGCCTTCACTTGTAGCTCCTTCTCCGGTATATACCAGCGTGGCATGCCGACGTTGAGCTAGTGTATCGGCCAATGCTATCCCATCGGCCAGCGCCATTTGCGGACCAAGATGGGAAATCATGCCAATAATTTTAAACTCTTGAGTACCGAAGTGAAAAGAGCGGTCTCTCCCCTTCGTAAACCCAGAAAGCTTACCCTGCCATTGCGCCATGAGTTTTTTCAAAGGAATATCTCGCGTGGTAAACACACCTAAATTGCGGTGCATTGGTAAGATATATTCTTCTTGTAGCATGGCTAGCGTAGAACCAACAGCAATGGCTTCTTGCCCTATTCCAGAAAACCATTTGCCAATTCTACCCTGACGTAAAAGTTTGAGCATTTTCTCTTCAACCAAGCGTGGGTAAAGCAAGCGCTTGTAGAGCTTAAGCAGAAAATTGTCGTCTTTGTTACCGCGATTAAATTGCATAAAATTGGCTCAAAATTGATTTATTTTCTTTTGGATAAAACCTGAAAAGGTATGACTTTGTAAACCCTTAATTACCTAACAGCACGTTTAAAGAAATGAATTACCAAAAGAAAATTGAGAGTGATGAAGATACTGCGTTATTCAATTTTTTTCTTCTGCAGCTCTTCCCATTGTTTGGCGAAAGATTTATCCGCAACCTTTGGCATTTCGCGGTACTTTCCCCAACTTTTCTTGAAGAATGTTTTGAGCATGAAATTCTTAAATTTCCCGCCGAAAAAGTCCATCCATTTCCGCCTTTGCATCATGCTGTTAAACATACCCCAGCCTATTTCCTCTACCTTGCCATTTTCATGTGCTGCAGCCGCATCTCGGCGGTTAAGCAATAACATTTTATGAATATCAATCTTCACCGGACAAACTTCAGAACACTTTCCACAAAGACTCGATGCATAGCTTAAGTGCTTAAATTCTTCCATTCCTTTCAAGTGCGGTGTAATTACTGAGCCAATTGGTCCGCTGTAAGTGGTATTATAAGTATGTCCTCCAATATTTTTATAAACAGGACAGGCATTTAAACAAGCACCACAACGAATGCAATAAAGGCCCTGGCGCTGTTCTTTTTGCGCCAAGAGATTAGTGCGACCGTTATCTAGAAGGATTACGTACATTTCTTCTGGTCCGTCAGTTTCATTTGCCTGGCGTGGCCCGCTTAAAATACTGTTGTAAACGGTTAGGTTTTGGCCGGTTCCATGAGAGGCCAGCAAGGGCCAGAACAAATCTAAATCTGCCATAGATGGAATAACTTTCTCGATTCCAACAATGGCGATATGTATTTTTGGAAATGTAGTACTTAACCGAGCATTTCCTTCATTTTCTGTTAGTGCAATGCTCCCTGTATCAGCAATTAGAAAATTTCCTCCGCTAATGCCTACATCGGCTTTAAGGTATTTATCGCGAAGAAGTTCTCTTGCTTTTTGAACCAACTGCGGAGGAGTTGCATCCACTGGTGTTCCAAATTTTTCGTGGAAGAGTTTAGCAATATCCGTTGCACTTAAATGCATGGCCGGGGTAACAATGTGGTAAGGCGCCTGACCAAGCAACTGAACTATGTATTCGCCCAAGTCGCTTTCCAAAGACTCAATTTGATTTTGTTCAAGAAACTCATTCAAATGAATTTCTTCGGTCGTCATTGATTTAGATTTGATGACCGTTTTGGCATTGTTACGTTTGATGATGTTGAGGATTTCTTGCTGTGCCTCCTCGGCGTCGTTTGCCCAAATTACTTTTCCGCCCCTGCGTTGAAAATTTGCCTCAAATTCAGGAAGAAATTTATCTAAATTTTCCATCACACGCCACTTAACAACATGTGCCTTTTTTTTAGATGCCTCGAGGTTTTCGAACTTAGATAATCCTCTTGCTACAGCAACATCATATTTACCAATATTGTAATTTATGGTTTTACGATGCGGTAAATCGAAAGCTCTTTCATCAGATTTTTCTAAAAATTCCTCGGCAGTCTTCATCATATTTCAAAGATATGAATTTCTATTGCCGACAAAAGTAATGTGCATAAAAAAGCCTCCCATATTAATTTGGGAGGCTTGAAATTTTTACTTTGTTATTTCTTTGGATTGCCTTTACCATCACGATCTATAGCCGGACGTTTTGCCCGATTGGCTAATTCCCATGCGGTGAAGTAGGTTAGCTTTGCTCTTTTGGTTAGCAGTGGGAAGTTGATTTTGCTTACTTCGTCTCCTGGCCTGTGGTAATCTTGCTCTAACATTCCATCATAATAGAAAATAATTGGAATGCCTAATTTTGCAAAATTATAATGATCTGAACGGTAATAAATGCGATTTGTATCGTTCGGATCATCGTATTTATAATCTAGTTTCATTTTAGTATAAGTAGCGTTCACCTGTTCGCTTAGCATCCCTAGGTCACCACTTAGCATATTAGAACCTATCGAATAAATATAATTAGCCGAATCTGGTGTATTCAGGTACTCTTCTCCTGTACGGCCGATCATATCAGTATTTAAATCTGCTATTGTATTTTCCACAGGAAAAACCGGATGTTGTGAGTACCAATCAGAACCCCATAAACCTTTTTCTTCCCCAACAACTGTCATGAAAAGAATGCTGCGTTTAGGGCCTTTACCCGCCTTTTTAGCATCAGTAAATGCTTTAGCCATTAGCAATACACCTGTTGTACCCGAGCCATCATCATCAGCACCATTGTTAATCTTGTCCGGTCCTTCAACGTCTGGAGTAATACCAATATGGTCGTAGTGTCCTGTAAGGATCAATACTTCTTTTTTCAAAACAGGGTCGCTACCTTCTAAATAACCTAAAACATTCTCACCACGTACAGCCGTACCTTTTTTCATGGCACTTGCCGAGATGGCAACGTTAAGCATTTGCGAAGCTGGTTTCATGGTTTGCGTAACTTTCTGCTGGAAAGCTTCAACGGAAGTATTTGCACTTTTCAAAATTTCGTTTGCTGTAGCAGTCGAAATACTGATCAGCGTAAACGGCGTTTGTTTCTCCATACGCTCTACAACCTCCGCAGTTCTCATCACTACCTGTCCAGCTTCATAGCTAGCCTTACGCTCAGGAGATATATTATCAACTGTAGGATCTATTAAGATGACAGCCTTGGCTTTATTTTGTGTTAAATAACCGATCTTCTTTGCTCGGGCCATCATAGCAGCACGCCTGTCGGTTTTGTCTGTTGCTTTTGCAGTAGGATCCCCTAAAGCAAAAATCATCACTACTTTTCCTTCAACATTTAACCCATCATACTCATTGAAGCCATCTTTATTCATGCCATAACCAGCAAATACGATATCATCAGCGCTGAATGTAAAACCTTGCAACCCTACTGCACTACTGGTAACTAAATAGTCTTTATAAGCCTGTTTCGGCTGACCATTAATTGTTAACATGCTCTCACTAATAGCGTAATTTGCCAAATCAATTTTCTGGAAGTATCCGCCATCTACAGGGCCTTTCAATCCTAAAGATTTAAAATAATCTCTGATATAATCTGCTGCCATCCATGCGCCCTTTTTTCCTGTTTCTCGACCTTCGTATGCATCAGATGCAAGTATCGAAAGGTGTTTGTAAGCATTATCTGGGTTAATGGCTTTACTAAATTTAACCGCATCTGGATTAGATTTAAGCGGTTTAACTTGAGCCCAGCAACTTGCGGTGAGCAGGGATGCTAAACTAATGGATAAAAATTTTCTGTTCATTGTATGGATAATAGTTAGTTTAAGTCTGCTTTTAACACGAAATTTTATCCACCCGGCTTTGGTGGCGACCGCCTTCAAACTCGGTATTTAAAAAGGTGGTTACGATTTCTTTAGCTTGCTCTTCTGAAACAAATCTGGCCGGGATACATAAAACATTAGCATTGTTATGTTTTCTTACCAACGATGCAACTTCATTCTCCCAACATAAACCTGCCCTGATACCAGCATGCTTGTTAGCAGTTATGGCTACACCATTTGCAGACCCACAAAGGAGGATTCCAAATGTGCAGGTGCCATTTTCTACAGCGGCAGCCAATGGATGCGCAAAATCGGGATAGTCGACAGAGTCTAGCGAATGTGTACCGAAGTCTTTCACCGTGTATTCAGATAAAAAATCTTTTAGTAATTCTTTATATGCATATCCAGCATGGTCGGCGCCAATAGCGATGGTGATCGTGTTCTCAGACATGTTCAAATTTATATAGAATTCTAAACTCTGTGCGTAATGTTTTTGTTAGTTAGCATAGAAAGCCTTTTCTGCTTTCTTTTTCTTTTTCTCAATATATGCAGAAACGAAAATACTTAACTCATATAGTAAGAAAAGTGGTGTAGCCACAATTAGCATGGTCATGATATCTGGCGTTGGAGTAACTATGGCAGCAATAATTAAGATAATAACTGCCGCATACCTTCTACTCGATCGCATCAATTTAGGTGTCATTAAGCCTAATTTAGATAAGATAAAAATGATGATAGGTAATTCGAAAATGATACCTGTTCCAAGTGTTAATGTTGCTACAGAAGATAAGTAAGAATCTACCGTGAAAGTATTTTTTATCTCTTCACTCACCGTATAACCTGTTAAAAAGTTAACAGATAGCGGACAAACTACAAAATAACCAAAAAGGATTCCGATGATAAAAAGTACTGATGCAAAAAATACGAAGCCACTTGCAGATTTGCGTTCATTTTCATGTAAGGCTGGCTTAATAAAGCGCCAAATCTCCCATAATAAATATGGAAAGCCTACCACAATACCACACATCACACAAACATTTAACTGTAGGTTAAACTGTCCGGCCATCTCGGTATTAATAATTTCACCATTAATCTTGGTGATACACATATCTTTTCCTAGAGATGGAAACTGTTCTACCAATTTACACATCATCCTGTAGGTCCAGAAATCAGGCTTTTTTGGTCCGAATATTATTTTATCTAAAATTTCTTCATTGAAATAAAAGGCAATGCCCGTAAAAACGGCAATGGCAATTACAGCTCTGATTAAATGTTTACGCAGTACATCAAGGTGATCAAAGAAAGACATTTCTGCCTCTAAGGTTGTACTTTTTTGTCCGATTGCTGTGGTAAGGGAAGTCTTTTTAGTGTCGCTCATGTTGAAAACAAAAATACCATTCTAAATGAATAGAATGGTATCTACGTGTTAAATATAGAAATAGTTTATGTTATTATCAGAAAACAGACAAAAATCAATGTTGCCTATTTTGCAACTTTAATGAAACTTAACTGTGTTAAGCTTGCAGCATTATTGTAGCTATATTGATAAACGCCATCTTCCCCAGTGACAATGAGCGATTTAGGACCAGCGATAACATCAAAACTTTTTACATTGCTGATATGCTGAAGCATGTTATTGCCAATTTTATTTTTATCTGCGATGGAAAAACTTTTCAAACCGAAACTGCCCTCACATAAGAAAAGGTGATCGCCGCTAATACTTAAACCATGTGGATTTTGCATGGCAAACACAGCTACTTGCTTTGGTTTGGCAGGATCTTCAATATCCAAGACTTCCAATTGGTTAACCGCCTGTCTGCAAAAGTTACCTGTTCGCAGGGTTACATAAGCATAGCGCCCTTCTACTACCACCGGGTCGCAAGCGAAAACATGGCTATAGGTGGATAGCTTTACCGGATTAGCAGGATCTGCAGCATTAAAAATGTGCATTCCGTTATTGGTTCCAATAAACAACTTATTCTCATAAGGAAAAATGGTTTCCACACCCCAACCTAAATTAATGGTTTTAATAAATGATGGATTGGCAGCTGACTTTACATCAAACAAGCTTAAATCTGACATGCCAACGGTATAGAGATAGTCGTTAAGCAATGTAAACCGGGCCATCGAACCACCTTGACCAGAAGAACCGCCTTGAGATGAAGAACTGTAACTACTTACTGATGCATCCTCATACATGACTCCTTTTCTATATTGTTGCTTTTTAACGATTGTATCTTTCTTTATGTACAGATACTTTTCCATACTGGGCAGGTACATTTGCCTGAAAACATCCTTTACTCGTTTAACCTGTACAATATTCTGCATGTTTGATAAATCGAAGGCTAAAAGATCTACAAAGCTATCGGCATATAAGATATTGTTTCTGATAGCCAAATCTACATTGCCCGGAACTTGCAGGAATGCAGCATTTACCGGCGCACTCGGGTTACCATTATTGTAGATATGGATTCCTTCTCCAGGCTCATTGATAAATAGGTAATTATTATAAATGTAGATTTTCCCCGATGCTTTTGCTGCAATAGGCTTTGTTACACCAACTGGCAAAGCACGCATCTGTTCAAGCGTGATCGGTTTGTAAATGGTTATTTTCTCATAGTCATCTTTCTCACAGCTGGTAAAAAAGGTAATTGACAACAAAAGTAAAAGTACGTTAAATAGATTTTTATTCATGGTTAGGTTTTTTGCTTTCAAAACGATCGTTACAAGCAAAACGCTACAAGATAGTGAATTATATTTTCCAGGGGGAAAACATCGATGAATGATCGCTGCGGAATTTTAAATCAAAATTTGCCAAAAAAAAAGCTACCCAAAATGTGGATAGCTTTTAATTATGAGCATAAGAGATTACCCTTCGGCAAACTCGAATGTTTCCATAAATTTCGTGGTGAAGTTCCCAGCCCTAAAGTTCGGATCTTTCATCAACTGTAAATGGAAAGGAATAGTTGTTTTCACGCCTTCTATTACAAATTCTCCCAAAGCACGCTCCATGGTGCAAATGGCCTCTTCGCGGGTTTGCGCAACACAAATTAGCTTTGCAATCATCGAATCGTAGTTTGAAGGAATCGAATATCCTGCGTAAACATGCGTATCTACACGTACACCATGACCACCCGGAGAATGGAAATTGGTAATTTTACCTGGCGATGGACGGAAATTATTTGCTGGATCTTCTGCATTGATACGGCACTCAATCGCGTGCATGTCTGGGAAATAATTTTTTCCTGATATCGGAATTCCTGCAGCAACTTTAATTTGTTCTTTGATTAAATCGAAATTAATTACCTCTTCCGTTACCGGGTGCTCTACCTGAATTCTGGTGTTCATTTCCATGAAATAAAAGTTGCGGTGTTTATCAACCAAGAATTCGATAGTACCAGCACCTTCATAATTTACAGCTTGCGCACCTTTAATTGCGGCCTCGCCCATTCTAACACGAAGTTCCTCAGTCATAAATGGCGACGGAGATTCCTCTACCAATTTCTGGTGGCGACGTTGAATAGAACAATCACGCTCTGATAGATGGCAAGCTTTGCCAAACTGATCGCCAATAATTTGAATTTCAATGTGGCGAGGATCTTCGATATATTTTTCTAAATATAAACCATCGTTACCGAAAGCGGCACCAGATTCCTGGCGGGCACTGTCCCATGCGTTTTCAAAATCTTCATCTTTCCAAACTACACGCATACCACGGCCACCACCGCCAGCAGTAGCTTTCAAGATTACCGGATACCCCATTTCATTGGCAATACCAATACCTTCCTTAACGCTGGTAAGTAAGCCCTCTGAACCCGGAATAGTAGGTACACCTGCTATTTTCATGGTTTCTTTTGCTGAGGCTTTATCGCCCATTCCATTGATTTGCTCTGGTGTAGCGCCGATAAACTTGATGTTATATTCGCGGCAAATATTAGAAAACTTGGCATTTTCAGACAAGAAACCATATCCCGGGTGTATCGCATCGGCATTCGTTAATTCTGCAGCCGATATAATATTAGGGATATTTAAATAAGAGTCTTTACTTGGAGGAGGGCCAATACAAACAGCCTCATCAGCAAAACGTACGTGCAAACTTTCGCGATCTGCGGTAGAATAAACTGCAACAGTTTTGATGCCCATTTCCTTACAGGTACGTATAATTCGCAAAGCGATTTCGCCCCTGTTGGCAATTAGTATTTTTTTAAACATAATTTTTCCTTTTCGTCTCTATTTCAAAATAGTATTATGCAACCTTTGCTGCATTATTTAAAAAAGAAGACCCTGAGGCTAATTCAGGGCGACGGACATGTTTTATAATTAAATTGGTTCTACTAAAAATAACGGTTGATCGTACTCTACCGGAGATGCATTATCTACCAAAATTTTAACGATGCGACCAGATACTTCACTTTCGATTTCGTTAAAAAGTTTCATCGCTTCGATGATACATACCACTTTACCTGTGCTAATTTCATCGCCAACGTTTACAAATACTGGCTTATCAGGACTTGATGAACGGTAGAAAGTACCAATCATTGGAGACTTAACAGTAATGTATTTAGAAGTATCTTCTGCGGCAGGTACAGCTGGTGTAGCGGCAACTGGTGCAGTAGGAGCCGTGGCCACTGGTGCTGCTGCCTGCACAAGAGGTGCTTGTGGTACGGTGGCATGCACAACGGTTGGTGCCTGGTTTGTTTTAATCGTAATCTTGAAGTTTTCTTGCTCTATAGCAACTTCGTTTACTCCAGAACGAGAAACAAATTTAATCAGTTCCTGTATTTGTTTGATATCCATTTTTTAATCCTTGTTATGTAAAAAATAGTGTATAATGAATTAACTAAGTTATACTTTTTTTGTTTTAAATGATAAAGTAAATAGTGGCGTTGAAACGGGTGTATCCAAATCGTTAAGTGCGGATTTTCACTCGACTACCATATTACTCTTGAGTATCGTAAGCCCATTTCAGGTATATCGAACCCCAGGTAAAGCCTCCACCAAAAGCAGCAAGCACAATATTGTCTCCTTTTTTCAATTTGCCTTCCCATTCCCATAAACACAGTGGAATAGTTCCGTTGGTTGTATTTCCGTAGCGCTCAATGTTGATCATTACCTTATCGGTTGTAACACCCATCCGGTTCGCCGTAGCATCAATGATACGCTTATTGGCCTGGTGTGGCACTAACCATGCAACATCATCGGCAGTTAAGCCATTACGTTCCATAATTTCTGCAGCTACATCTGCCATATTAGTAACTGCAAATTTAAACACCGTGGGCCCTTCTTGATGAGCAAAATGTTCCCTGGCGTCGATGGTTTCATGCGTTGCAGGCTTAACAGAACCACCTGCCTTCATACCCAAGAAATCTCTTCCAGAGCCATCAGTTCTTAAAATAGAATCTTGAATTCCAAAACCTTCTTCATTTGGCTCTAACAATGCGCATCCGCAACCATCGCCAAAAATAATACAAGTTGTACGGTCTTCATAATTGATAATAGATGACATTTTATCGCCACCAACTACCAACACTTTTTTATGTCTGCCAGATTCGATGAAAGATGCACCGGTAGAAAGGCCAAAAATAAAACCTGAACATGCCGCCTGCAAATCCCAACCCCAGGCATTTGTTGCGCCAATTTTATCAGCTAAAACATTAGCTGTGGCCGGAAAGGTAAAATCTGGTGTGGTGGTACAAAAAATGATAAGTTCGATTTCTTTAGCATCGATACCTCTTTTTTTAAGGAGACCATTTACAGCATGCACCGCCATATCTGATGTACCTAAACCCTCGCCTTTTAAAACTCTACGCTCTTTAATTCCTGTTCTGCTTGTAATCCACTCATCAGAAGTATCTACAATGGTTTCTAACTCTGCATTAGTTAGCACATAGTCGGGAACGTAACCATTTACTGCTGTAATAGCAGCGTGAATTTTACTCATTTTAAAATTATTTAAATGCCATTCTAATTTTCTCTACTAACCCAGTGGTGATCATCTCTCTTGATTGAAGAACCATATTTTTAACGGCTAAAGGACTGGAAATTCCATGTCCGATAACCACAGGAGCATTCACGCCAAGCACCGGGCTACCGCCATACTGCTCGTAATTGAAACGGTCGAAAAATTCATCCTTAAATCCCTTTTTAATTGTTAATACGTAAAACGACTCTGCCAGTTTAAGCATTACGTTTCCAGTAAAACCATCACAAACAATTACATCGGCCTTGTCGTTAAATAAATCTCTACCTTCTACATTTCCAACGAAGTTAAAGAGCGCTGTTTCTTTCATTAAAGGGAACGTAGCCATACTAAGCATATTGCCTTTTTCATCTTCTTCACCAATATTCATTAAAGCCACTTTAGGGCTATTTACATGCAGTAAATTTTCTGCATACAAACTGCCCAGTACGCCAAATTGCAATAAAATATCGGGTTTGCAGTCGGCATTGGCGCCAACATCTAAGAGAAGGCCAGTACCGCCTTTAATTTTTGGAAGAATTGTACACAAACAAGGGCGGATAATGCCCGGAATGGTTTTAACGCTAAAAACAGCGCCAACCAACATAGCGCCAGAATTACCTGCACTCGCAAAGGCATCAATTTTACCTTCTTTTAAAAGGTTAAATCCAACGGCTATGCTCGAATTTGGTTTCTGAACTATTGCTTTTGTGGGATGTTCGCCCATACCAATAACTTCATCAGTATGAACGTATTCAAAATGATCCGGATTAAAGCCTTCTTCTGCAAGAATGGGTTTAATCTGTTCGGTATCGCCGATAAGCACCAAGTGCTCTCCGGGGTTTAGCGATTGATGAGCAGCTATTGCTCCCAAAACAATTGCTTTGGGAGCATAGTCTCCGCCCATTATGTCGAGGCCTATTTTCATAGAAAAAATCTGTTTGTGTTAAGATTAGGTTCAATCCTAAAATTTTCAGTTGACTAAGGTATGACTAAAGCCGCTGAAAACACAAACAATTTTTTAAGAAAATTACCCAATCTGAGTATTTTCGATAACCAGTTTGCCGTTGTAGTATAAGTTACCATCAACGTTGTAAGCACGGTGAGGTACGTGGATAGCACCTGTTGCCGAGCATGTTGCTAAAGAAGGCGTCACTGCTTTATAGTGTGTTCTTCTTTTATTTTTTCTCTGTTTCGAGATTTTCCGTTTTGGATGTGCCATTGGTGTATAATCTAATTATTTTTTTAACTTATTTAGTGCTTCCCAACGCGGGTCGCTTGTTTGTTCGTTTTCTTCTGCCTGCTTGTTGATAGAGAGTTGCGCTAACCTTTCAATCATTTCCTGATTGCAATCTTTATCTGCCTGCTCGCAGTTTTTGATATAGGGTACCGCTACATTAATCATTTCGTACAAAGGTGCAGAGATATCAATCTCGCTATCTTTGCGACTTAACGTAATGATTTCATCATCATCGCTCTCCAGTTCATCTTCCGCAAATTTTACAATTTGTCTTTCGTAGAGGTTTACCGGGTATGCAAATTCCGACAAGCATTTATCACAATCTAAATTTACAGTGCCTATTACCTTGAATTTTAAAAGTAACATGGTCTCTTGTTTATCAAGCTCCAGGCCTACCTTTAAATTTCCGCTTTTTATTAATGAGTACTCAAACGCATTAAAAAACCGGTCATCAAGCTCATAATCAAAGTGATGAACTCCCAATTTTAATCCGGTAAACGGTATAGAAAATTGTTTTAATGGCTTCAAAGTACTGTAAAATTTTAGCCTGCAAATGTAGGGATAATTAATTAGATAAAAAATGTTTTTTAAAATTTGTTAAGTGTCAAAAAAGAAATGGCAACTTGAAATGAGGTATGTTTTAGCTTTTTAAAATCATTTCTTTGTTGTTGCGGCTCCACTCGCTCCAAGAACCAACATAAAGTTTAGGAATGGGCAAGCCAGCGTAATCCATCGCTAATAGTGTGTGGCAGGCCGTAATGCCAGAACCGCAATGTACAATCACATTTTGGGGCGCAACGTTATCTAAGATTGCTTGATATTTTTCTTTAAGTACCTCAGGTGATAAAAACCGGCCCTTAGCATCAAGATTATCGGTAAATGGAACATTAATAGCACCAGGAATATGCCCTGCAATGGTGTCTATCGGCTCTGTTAACCCAGCAAAACGATTAGCATCACGCACATCGATAACCAGATAATTTTCAGTTTTAGCTACCTGTTCTACTTCTTCAATACTTGATAAGGGCAAGTTCCAAGCTGTCACTTCATACCGATTAACCGTTTTGGGAATTTCCACTTTGTTGGTTGTTGGAAAGCCAGCTTCAATAGCTGCTTGGAAACCGCCATCGATCACCTGAACCTTCTGATGACCGATAGATTTAAGCATCCACCATAAACGGGCGGCTGCATTTCCCCCGTTCTTATCATCGTAAACAATTACATGACTTTCTTTGGTAATGCCAAGCATTTGTAATACAGATGAAAATTGTTCGAAACTAGGGAGTGGATGGCGCCCACCCTTTGCAAAATCGCCAACATTGGCCAAGTCTTGGTTTACATCGGCAAACAAGGCTCCTGCAAGGTGTTGCTCATCGTAGCGGGCTTTAGCACCTGCGCTGGCATCAATAATTACGATTTCCTCATCTTGATTTAACCAGGTTAATTCTTCAGGTTTTATAATGGATGATAATTTGTTTTTCATAACTGTTTCTTTGGTGCTAAAAGTGTTAATATTATGCCTGCAACCAATGTCGGAAAATAAGGCGTAAAAGCATATTCTCCAAGTTTGATTGTTGTAGGATTAAGTTTGCCCTGGTACGAAAATAGTGAAGCACCGTAAAAAGCCATTACTATGCTTAAATAAGCAATACATTTTTGATATGGCGCATTTCAATTGGACTTCCTGGTTAAGTTGTAAATACCAAGCACAGGCCCAACGGCCAAAACTAAATAAAGATACTGGGAATTTATCTCTTTTGATAATATGTTTACAACCTGGATACTTACAATTGTTACGGCAAAGCCGATGCAGTTGACGAGTGTAAGTGAAGTTCCCCGTAATGCTTCGGGTGCATTTTTAGCAATTAAAGATGAAAATAAAGGCGAATCTGCCGTGCTGGATAAACCCCAGGTAAAAAGAAAAATAACTAAGGCATACACCGAATTGCTAAACAAAAAAACAGGTGAGAACAGACAGCATAACCCCGATATAGCAAGGGCAACCATAGCAATTGGCTTGGCGCCGATTTTTTGAGATAACAAGCCACCCAACATGCAAGATATCCCGCCCGAACCTATCACTAGGAAAGAGAATAATGGAATATTTAATGATGCTGATGGATGCATCTGGTTATAATGTAAGAGCATAGCCGGCAAGAAAGCCCAAAAGGTATACAATTCCCACATGTGACCGAAATAGCCAATTGCGGCCGACCTAAAACCTATATTTTCGAAGCCACTTAAACAAGATTTGAAATTAAATTTTTGCCCTGGCTTCCTAAATGGTCCATCTGGCACAAAAAGAAAAATGCTACACGCACCTATTACCGACAAAGCGGAAGTACTGAAAATAACAAATCTCCATGGTATGTTGGTGGTAAAGGTTTTTAGAAGGTGCGGAAATGCGGTACCCAACACCAAAGCACCCACCAAAAATCCAAGTGATTTACCTAACCCATCTTTAAAATAATCGGATGCGATTTTCATCCCGACAGGATAAATCCCGGCAAGCATTAGGCCGGTTAAGAACCGAAAAAGTAATACTAACCGCACATCTTGTAATGCATAGCAAAGGGCCAGGTTGAATAGCGCCGCAGCCAAACCACAAACGAAAAAAACTTTCGATGGCGAAAAAAAATCGGAAATGGTAAAGATGGCGAACACAAGTGTGCCGGTGATAAAACCAAATTGAACCATACTGGTTAAATTGGCCAAAAGATTGATTTCGGAGGGAAAATTTTTTAAGATATCGGGTAAAACTGCGTTGCCTGCAAACCATAATGAGGTGCATAAAAATTGCGACAGTACGATTACTGGGAGGATTTTGCTGTTACCGTTCATTTTTTCTTGATGCACAAGTTTAACCAAAATAAACCTGATAGCAGTAGAAATATTTTTGATGTTTCTAGCGCTAAAAAACGAACTGCCATTTCCTGGTGGCCATTACGAAAATGGTAAGGATGGCCAAGCTAAAAATATTGGAACGCATAGCAGGACTTTCGGAACCGATGGAATGCAGGCCTTGCTTTTCAAATAATTTAATTAAAAAAACATTCACAATGGAGTTTAGTGTTTTGGCCGCTCTGCAAAACTCGTGTTAGCCGCGACTATTATTCGAAAAAAAATTCATGCAGGGTAACCTATTGGTTGGAATTTTAGATTGTGATTACTTGATTATGGTAATGCTTCCAGAAATTATTTGAGCCTGATCTAGCCTTATTGTATAGTAATAAACACCTGGTGGACAATGAACGCCATTATACGCTCCACCCCATGCTACTTGATAGCCTACAGATTGAAAAACTTTTAAGCCATATCGATTAAAAACCGACACATTGCAACCTGGAAAAGATTTAAGATCGTCGATTTCCCAGAAATCATTTATTCCATCTCCATTTGGAGTAAAGCTGCTGGGTGGTTTAACGGTTATTACCACTATGACATCTGCTATAATAACGTTTGAAGTTACCATATTGGTTGTAAGGCATGCTTGGGTGGATGTAAGTTGGCAATAAATTTCGTCGCCTTGTTTTAAATTTGATGTTTTAAAGACATTGCTATTTTCTCCAGATCTAACTCCATTAATGTACCACTGATATGATGGTGTTGTACCTCCGTTAACTGCTGAGGCAATAAATTCGACTGTGGAAGTACTGTATATTTTGGTTTGGCCAGTGGAAATTACAACTGCTGGAGTTAAAATGGGATTAATTTCGACCTTAATTTCATTACTGGATGCAGTTGTTGAGGCTTGGCAATACTGTGCATTGCTTATTACTGTACAACTTATTAAATCGCCGTTTTGTAGCCTTTCTGTCTCGTAAAAAGCATCAGATCCTGGTTGAACAACGTTGTTTACTTTCCACGAAAATGTAGGGCTATCTCCGGCATTGCTAACCATTGCATCGAACCTTACTTTTGAACCAGAACAGGTACTACCCTCAGCAGTTTTGATAACTATCGTTGGAACTTCAGTTACCGGCATGTTTAATATAATTCTGTTGCTGAAAACCTCCCTATTGGTTGCGCATAACTCGGAACTGGTTAGTGTGCAGCTTACCACATCCTGTGCAGTGAGTGCTTTTGGCATATAGGTGCTTGCATGCTCGCCGATAACATCGATATTGTTAACTTTCCATTGTAAACCAGGCATCGAACCGCCATTTTCTATTGTGGCAGTAAAAGTTGGCTGATAGGCAGCACAAACTACCGACTTGTTAGCTGCGATGGATATTTTCGGAATAACATTATCTTTTATTTCGATGGCGTTCGATATGGCTACACAGCCATCTGTGGTGGTAACTTTTGCTGTGTAAGTACCGGCTTTTAAAGTGGTGTAGGTACCGGTATAAATATTTGAAAATTTTATCACTCTTCCGTTAAGAAAATCTGTTACGTATAGGTTGTTATAGCCATCCATGTAAATTCCCGCAGGCTGAATCTGGTTTGGACTGTTTCCGGGACCGTTTCCGCCGGCTATTGTTACTCCTGAAGTTGAGCCGTTGGTAAATTTTTGTACAGCATAGCCTGTGTAGTCTGAGACATAGATGTTTTTACTGCCATCTACGTACACGCCAAGGGGGTTACCGCTTGTTCTGGCGACGGTGATGCCTGTAGATGCGCCTGGGGCCCATTTCTGAACACGATAGTTATCGGTATCGCAGATGTATAGATTATTATCTTCATCAACAAAGAGACCAGTGGGCGCAGCCAACTGATTGGCACTGCCACCGTATCCATTCCCTCCAGCAACCACGATTCCTGGAGCTAAAGCGTTAACAAACTTTACCACTCTTTGGCCATTTTGCTCTGAAACGTATAGGTTCCCTTGTTTATCGAAACATATTCCCGTAGGTGTAGATAATGAAGTAGCGATAGTGATGCCCGCCGTTGCACCGGGGGCCCATTTCTGTACACGAGCGTTATTCTGATCTACTACATACAGATTTCCGGCACCATCAACAGTAACTGCTGTAGGTCTATTAAATTGGTTTTGCCCACTTCCTGTGCCATTTCCCCCTGCAATGGTAATCCCACTCGTGGCACCAGGCGCCCATTTCTGCACCCTATTATTTGCCATATCAGGAATATAGAGATTACCCTCCCGATCTACAAACAGCCTATTCGGGTTATACAATTGGTTTGCCGCATTTCCAGTACCATTGCCCCCGGCAACGATTTGCCCGTTATTTTGTTTGGCATTTGTTTGATCGAAAACAGAAACTCCATTTAGAAGCCATGAAATAGAGGCAACAGGACTGCTACTTACTATGGAAAGCTCACTGCCTACGCAGGTACCCCCAGTCATGGTCACATCGCAACTTCTTTTTCCGAAATCGGAGCCATAAAGCCCGGCAACATGCACCTTAGGATGAGCAGGCAAAACCGCTGCGGTTTTTGCCGTAACTACATTTAGCAAGGATACAACTAATGCAAAAAATAAAAAGTAGCTGTTGCGTAAGTTATTTTTCAATGGAGAGCGATGTTTAACTGCAAAATTAAACTGGATGTAAATGGATTTAATTCAGATATCTAATATAAATTTTTATTTTTTTAAAATAGCAGGGATCTTTTGTTTCGCAGCGTTGAAGTGTTTAATTCACCCCCTTAAGAAGCATCGTCTTTAATATCAAATTGCGTTTCTACAACCTTGCCGCCACTGCGAAGTTGGTTGCTAAGCATTTCTTCCTGCTCACGACGATTTTTTACAATATGAATGGCAGAAAATAACGCTTCGGTAAAGGATGTAGAATCGGCTAGATCTTTACCGGCAATGTCGTAACCAGTGCCATGGTCTGGAGAGGTACGTACAAAGTTTAAGCCTGCAGTGTAATTTACACCATTATGGAAAGCTAAGGTTTTGAAAGGGATTAAACCCTGGTCGTGGTACATTGCCAACACGGCATCAAACTGTTTGTAGCTACCATTTCCAAAAAAACCATCTGCCGGATAAGGACCGAAAACCATCAAACCTTTATCATAAGCTTCTTTAATGGCAGGTATAATAATTTCTGCTTCTTCATTGCCTAATAAACCATTGTCACTGGCATGGGGATTTAATCCTAAAACGGCAATTTTTGGTTTTTCGATCCAGAAATCTTTCTTAAGG
This sequence comes from Pedobacter sandarakinus, assembly GCF_026240095.1. Taxonomy (GTDB): domain Bacteria; phylum Bacteroidota; class Bacteroidia; order Sphingobacteriales; family Sphingobacteriaceae; genus Pedobacter; species Pedobacter sandarakinus. Next base: position 600,046 of record NZ_JAPIVG010000001.1, read on the forward strand.
CTTTCATTTATTAGCTTCAATTTACCAAGGATTTTATCTTTGGTGATTGAGGCAGGAACATCTTTAACAGGAATATGGCCGGTAACTACACCTACCCGTAAATTCTCGCTAATCAAAAACATCAATACATCTTTGCTGCCACTTTGTTCTTGCAGATACTCGGTATGTCCAGGAAAGGCAAACGTTTCTGACTGGATGTTGTGCTTATTAATTGGAGCAGTAACCAGTGCATCAATATCGCCTGCAACTAAATCAGCAGTTGCTTTCTCTAATGATAGAAGGGCATATTTACCACCGGTGGCGGTAACTTGACCCAATTCAATTTTCACATCCTCCTCCCAGCAATTAATCATATTTGCCCGTTTCAGCTGCGCTTGGTTTGCGTGGGTAATTACATTGAAACTAAAATCGCCCAAATTATTGGCTTTTCGATGAAAGGAAGAAACTTTTGTATGACCATAAACAATTGGCGTACAGTAATTTAAGATAGCTGGATTGGATAATGTTTTGATGATTACTTCTAAACCTATGCCGTTTACGTCGCCTATACTGATGCCAATTTTAAGTTTATTGCTCATAATTACTGAAAAATTTTAGCGCAAATTACTGATTTTAGCTTAAACCCCTTTAAAAAAAATGAAACCACAGGGAAGGCTAAGTTATTTGCAAAGAAATATTAAGCCTATCTTTGCGATCAAATCGCCAAAATGTTAACACGGTTTGCAGTTAACGTTTGGTAAAATTTTAAGGTATGAGTTTAGTAAAAGCGAAGAAACATTTAGGCCAGCATTTTTTAACCGATAAAGGCATTGCTAACCGGATTGTAGAAAGTTTGGTTAATACCGACAAATACAATCAGGTTTTGGAAGTGGGCCCCGGCATGGGAATACTTTCTGATTTTTTGCTACAACGCGAAGATTTACAAACTTACCTGATTGATATTGATACTGAATCTTTCCATTTTCTACATGAGAAATACCCGCAACTTGGCGAAAGGTTGATTAATGGCGATTTTTTGAAACTGGATTTTGATGCGATTTTCCCCAATCAGTTCGCCATTATTGGCAATTTCCCTTACAACATTTCCTCACAGATCTTATTTAAGATTTTAGATAACAGACAAAAAGTAGTAGAAATGGTGGGCATGTTCCAGAAAGAAGTTGCGCAACGCTGTGCTGCGCCTGCGGGAAACAAAGAGTATGGAATTTTAAGCGTCTTTTTGCAGGCCTATTACAAGATAGAATACCTGTTTACCGTAAAACCGGGAACATTTAATCCACCACCAAAAGTAAATTCGGCTGTTATTCGTTTAACCAGGAATGATACCGATACACTTAATTGCGACGAAAAATTGTTCTGGCGGGTGGTTAAGGCAGGTTTTAATCAAAGGAGAAAAACACTACGTAATGCAGTTTCTGCCGTAATGCCTAAAGATAAAATGGACAACCATATCTTTTTTGAAAACCGAGCTGAACAACTTACGGTTGAAGATTTTGTAGCCTTAACCCAACATGTTACTAAATTGATGGCTGGTTAGCTTTCTACGAACTGCGCTTAACTTTTATGAACCTTTAACGACCATAATTGTTGTTACTTCGAAAAGCAAGAAATTATGGCAAAAGGAAAAAAAGAAAAACAGAAAAAGAGCGGCAAAAAGAAATCAGGCAAAAAGAAAGGCGGCAAAAAAAATAAACTTGGGGTTAAAAACTCGCTGGTAAATAATATCAATGCCCGAAAAAAGAAGGGGAAATCCCGTTCCAAGAAAAAGTCTAAAATCAGTAAAAAGGCTTACAAGAAAATGAAAAAAGGGTGGAAGAAATAATCCTCCAAGCTAAGTTAAATTTTCTGTTTGGCTATATGTCTAGAATTAGGGCTATCTTTACAGAAATTATAATCCATGGCAGTTTTACATAAAAAGGAAGAAAAAATTCAGGCAGTACTTGGAAGGCTGTCTACAAAATATACTGATGAGCAGTTTGTAGAAATGTTTATCAAGCTGTATTCCAAAGATTGGGGTAAAATTAAATCAGCATACATTAAACAATCTCAAGATAAAGAGCCAGGCACCTTAATTAATATGCCAAAACCAGAAATTTATTTGAAACAGGTTTTAGCAAATTACTTAAATAGTGCTGCATCTACGCCATCGACAGCGGTATCGGCCGAAAAACAACCAGCGCAGCCTGAAATTGAGGTGAAAGCCGCCAAGGCGCCAAAAAAAGAAAAAGCAACTGTTGTCGCGGCACCCAAGAAAACTAAAACCACCATCACGGAAACTGCTACCGAAGCACCAGCCAAGACGCCTACTAGAGCAAAGGCACCAGCAAAAAAGAAAGTTGCTGATTTTACCGCAGCGGTAGACGAACCTACAAAGGTCAAAGCTGTTGCAAAGAAAACCACAGAAAAAAAATAATTATTTTTAGTGCTACATAATAAAACACCTTTTTGGTTGTTTATATATATGAGAGCGTTAATTTAGATGACGGGGATAGGTCGGTATGATTTATCCCCGTTCTTTTTTAAAGCATACCCGACTTTAATTTCCAGGAGTAATCAAACAAAAAAAGTCGCCAATTAGTTAGCGACTTTAACAATTAAACTTAAATATTTTATTTATCGATCATTTTGTAATAGCGAACATAATCTATGTCCATTGTTTGCGGCCAAATGCTATCGTCTACACCTTGAGCCCCTCCCCAGTCGCCTCCAACGGCTATATTAAGTAGTAAGTGAAAGCGTTTATCAAATGGCCAAACTTTATAACCCGTACCTTCGTTTGCAAATTCGAAAACCTTTACGTCGTCAAAATACCCTCTAATGGCATATGGCGTCCAGTCTACACGATATAAGTGAAATGCCGTACTTACACCATCAATTTTCTTTGTGCTTGATTTCTGTGTGTTAATTTTAAAATAGTATGCCTCACTATGTGTAGTGAAATGCACCATGTCCTGATCGTAACCAACATGCTCCATAATATCGATCTCTCCTGATTTAGGCCAGTCTCCATAAACCCGGTCTGTTGGCAACATCCAAATCGCTGGCCAGGTTCCTCTACCAGAAGGTAACTTAGCTTTAATCTCAAAACGGCCATACAAAGCATCGAGTTTATTTCGTGTAACCATTCTTGCTGATGTATAATTCCTTCCACCCATCGCCTCTTTCTTAGCCGTGATGGTTAAGATTCCGTTTGCTACATTAGCATTGCCAGTGGTGTTGGTATAGAACTGAAGTTCGTTATTGCCCCAACCGCTTCCTCCGGTATCGTAATCCCAATTGGCAGCACTCGGCGCACCAGCGGTAGAAAATTCATCTGCCCAGGTTGGCGTAGTCTCAAACGCCCATCCCTTATCAACCGGCGGCCCAGCTGGGGTTGGCGGAACATAAACCGGACCATCTTCAGTTGCTTTTTTCGAGCACGCACTCAAAGCAATTAAGGCTATTGATAGTGCAACAAAACCCTTGTTCTTTAAATAATTAATTGATGTTTTCATTGTGTAAATGTTAAAAAAGTCAGTCTGCCCTATGGGCAGACTGACTTAAAATTAGGCATTCTATTTAAATTCGAAATCGTCTAGATAAAATATACCTGGGTTCGGATGTCCTTCGCCACCTAATTGAACCACAATTTTATCGTATAATGTTTGGCCACTTATACCAGAAAAATCAAATTCTAACTGCGTCCATGTATTGTACTGCACAGCTGTAATGGTTTTTACAATTTCTGTTTGGGTCTGCCAAGCGTTGCCACCTAATAACGAGTTTTGTAATTTTACGGAAACCGTTGCAGGTATTTTTGTAAAGTCGTTACCACTTGGGAAAAACACTTTTAAACGAATTTTATTTTTCGTTGACAGATCAAAACGATATGGCAAGGTTACATTTAAGTTACCGTATTGACCATCGTTACCAGTAAGTTTCTCGTAATAACCCACTTTTGCAGAAGTATTAACGGGGAATTTAGCAGGGTTATCATACGGTCTGGTGAAGCCGATGTTTTCATTTGTCCAGCTAAAGTTAGCTGTTGTTTGAAAATCATCACTCAGGTTAGCGGCTTGTAATGGCTTTTGCACTACAGGCCTTACATATCCTTTTTTAACCAATTTCAAATACCAAGCATTACCTGCGTTAGATTTATCTAAACAACGTAACCACATTTCATTTTCGTTTAATGAAAGTATTTGGTATTGAGAAACGCCCAGATAGTAGCCGATGAAACCGCCTCCGGAAATAGTAAGGTATTTAACGCCATTGGTTACCGTAATTAACCACGTTAAGTTAGTAGGTGGCGTGTAGTTTACTGTTGGGTCGTTCGATCCTGTTGGGCCACCAATGCCAGGTGCATTTGACGCGTTTGCGAAAGTAGTCCCCTTATTATCATATGTATATTTTAAACCGTTCATGTTAAAGGTCATCTCATCATCATAGAAACCTGTTCCGGTTTTTTCGTCTGGAGCAGCCTGATACCAGTCTGGACCTTGTGAAGTGATTGGCCCCACGCCTAGGTGTCCTGCAGATTTTTGATCGATTACCCAGGTAAACCCTGTAGCATTTGATAAACCGCCTGATAGTGTAGTAAAAGCAGGATCGGTAAGCATTGCCGGGTTTGTATTGGATATTACAACTGTTTTTGTACTTGAAACCGAGCCTCCCGCTGTTGCGATGGTTAATTTAACCGTATAAGTTCCGGCCAAGGGATATGCGGCTGTAACTGTGTTTCCATCACCAGTTGCACCATTTCCAAAATCCCATAGGGCCTTAAAGCCTGGAGACTGATTAACCAAAGTTACCACATTGGCATTGGTTGCGCTTGGGGTAACCGTAAACTTAACCTGATCTGCAGTTGGTGCAGTTGCAAGCTCTCCATCTTTTTTATCTTTTTTACAAGCACTAAAGCTTAGTAAAACCAGCATGGCTAAAAACCCCACCGATTGTTTTATGATATAATTTAATTTCATGATCATATATGGATTAATTATAACCTGGATTTTGTTTGATAACACCTTTCGTTAGGTCAATTTCTTGTTGTGGTACTGGTAACAATTCACTTTTACCAGCTTTATAACCCACCGGTCCTAAAACTGAAACTGCTCTGCCTGTACGTACTAAATCAAAGAAACGATGACCTTCGAAAGCTAGTTCTAACCGGCGTTCGTTATAGATGTTATCTAAGGTTGCCGGAACAGGTGCTAAACCTACCCTGGTTCTAACAGCCGTTAACAATTCTAAAGCACGGGTTGCATTACCGCCAGATCTTAACAAAGCTTCCGCTTCCATCAAATAGGTGTCTGCTAAGCGCATTTCGATTTCATCAATTGGCCAGTTAAGCTCTGCAGTTCCGCTATTTGATCTGTAAGCTTTTAATGGTGCATATTTTTTGATGAAATAATCGGTGTTTTGATAGCGGGCGTTGTAGGTAGCCCCTGCAGCCTTCAATGCAGCACCATCAATTATTGAAGAAGCAAATCTTGGATCCGTTTTCATCGCGTTAACCAAATCTAGCGTTACCGGGCAAAAGCCCCAGCCTGCAGAATAAGTATCGCCGTTGTAGCTATCCATGCCAACAAACTGTGTACCTACGTTACCTTCGCCACCATTTACCCAGCCCCAATCGCCCCATGCAGCTAGAGTAGAGTGTGGAATCTCCAAAATAACTTCAGTGTTGAACTTATTGTCTGGCCTAAAGATATCAGCATAGTTGGCAAGTAAAGCATAACCATACTCATTACCTACTTTATTTACATCATTAAACAACGTTGCCGCCTCTGCAAGTTTGGTATTGTCATTCTGGAAAAGTAATACTTTACCTAGCAAGGCTTTAGCTGTACCTCTGGAAATACGACCTTTTTCGTTTGAAGCAACTGTTGCTGGCAAATTTGGAAACGCTTCTCGCAAATCTTTCTCAATTTGTGCATATATTGCTGCAGGCGCAGATTGCGTTTGCGTGTATAAATCTGCAGTTGGAAGAACTTTAGTAATTAACGGCACGTTTCCGAAAAATCTTACCAAATCGAAATAGAAGTAAGCACGTAAAAATTTTGCCTCGGCTGTTACCCGAGTTTTAAAAGCAGCGCTAAGCGTGGTTGCCTTATCAATTTTTTCTAAAATAATATTGGCCCGGTTAACGCCTGTAAAGTTTTTAGACCATAACCCTACCTGAGGACCTAATCTAGAATCCATATTAAAGTTATCGTATGCCACCCAGCTTGGTTGATCGGACGCATTACCGCCACCAGCCCAACAATCATCTGATGCAGCACTTAGTAAAGGTTGCTTCATGGTGTAACCACCACTTGTGCCCCATTGCATTACATCGTAAACTGCAATTAGGCCTTGGTAAACTTCTGTTTCGTTACGATAGAAATTTTCTTCTGTAGCCGTTCCTTTTGGGGTAAGGTCTAAGAAATCTCTCTTACATGAAACTGTTAACTGTGCTATCGCCAGGATGGCAATAGTATATTTAATGTGTTTAATTTTCATCTCTATATTATTAAAATCCAACATTAACACCTGCAAAAAATGTTCTTGCTTGTGGGTAAAAACCACGATCTACGCCCAAACTACCGCCACCGATTTCTGGATCGTAACCCGAGTATTTAGTAAGGGTAAATAAGTTATTTGCCATTACATAAAACTTCAGTTTATCTAAACCAATTTTATTGATTAAGGCTTTTGGCAATGTGTAGCCTAGCTGAACATTTTTCATTCTGAAATAAGCACCGTTTTCTAAGAAAAGGCTCGATACCCGACTATAATTTTTGTTATCGTCTTGTAAGGTTACGCGTGGTACCGAATTACTTGTACCTTCTCCCGTCCATCTGTTTAAGATGTTGGTGGTATAATTTGAAGTGGTTAAATCAAATCTTCTCAATCCGTTGAAGATCATATTACCCGAAACACCTTGCCCGAAAAGCGAGATATCGAAACCTTTGTATTTTGCAGAAAAGGTTAAACCGTAAGTAAAGTTAGGATTCGATCTTCCTAAGAATGTTCTATCAGCATCGCTAATCACGCCATCGTTATTTAAGTCGATAAACTTAATATCGCCTGGTTTTGCGTTTGGTTGAATCAATGCGCCAGAACCACTTTTATAGTTGTTAATTTCTGTCTGATTTTGGAACAAACCTGCAGTTTGATAGCCGAAGAAAGAATCTACAGGCTGACCTACAGCAACACGTGTAACCTCCAAACCTTGTGGCGTAATGGTTTGTCTGTTAGGGATATAATCTTTATCAGCACCTAGCAACGTAACCTGATTTTTGATAAATGATGCATTACCCGCTACGTGGAAGCTTACTTCGCCTATTGTTTTATTCCATCCCAATTCGATTTCGAAACCTTTGTTATATAAATCGGCAGTATTTGCGAATGGTCCGCTATTCCCTACGTAAGATGGAACTACTTGTTGTAGCAACATGCCATAGGTTTTTTTATTGAAATAGCTGGTTGCCAAAGTAATACCTTCAAACAATGTTGCATCGAAGCCTAAATCAAATGATGATGTTTCTTCCCATTTCAAATCTGGATTTGAAAGCGCATTCGGACTAACACCATTTGTAAGTGCCTGGCCAGATGCGGTACCTAAAGAGTAATTTCTTCCTCCACTAACTGTTGCCAAATAGCTAAAATCAGGAATTCCATCATTACCATTAATCCCGTAAGAACCTCTAAATTTTAAGAATTTAACAACATTGTTTTGTGGCCAGAAATCTTCGCGAGAAGCAACCCATCCTGCTGAAGCAGACGGGAAATAACCATATTTATTATTCGGACCGAAACGTGATGAACCATCTCTACGTACAATACCTGTAAATAGATATTTTTCGTCATAGTTATAAATTACCCTTCCGAATATAGAGTTTAAGGTATTTTGATATTCTCCGCCATAAAAATCAGAGTTTGTTCTGGCCACAGGAAATTGTAAAGATGCATCTCTGATGTTATCTACCGGAATACCTTCCTTAATTCCCCCTTGCGTTTCGCCCTTATTTTTTTGTGCTGAGTAACCTACTAAGGCAGTTAATACATGTTTGCCAATGGTTTTATCATAGCTTAAGGTATTTTCCAACGACCAAAATAATCCCCTGTTGCTATCTCTGGTGTAAGCCGTTAACGTAGACTGGTTAATCGAGTTCAGATAGTAAATCGGCCGGAATGATTGTCCGCCCCAGAATGCTAAATCGACACCGCCCGTACTTCTTAATTTCAACCCTTTGATAAATTCTACTTCTGCAAACACATTACCCACCACCTTATCACTCCATGCATTGCCTTGTGCTACTTTTAACGCAGCAAGAGGGTTTAGTACTTCAGATTGTGCGTAATCAGAAATCCCATAAGGAAATCCTGCTTCGTTTCTCACTACAGGATTATTTAAGTATTTAGGAAGACCATATTTTGCCGGATCTGTTTCTACAACTGGCGTAAGTGGGTCCATGTTAATAGCTCTACTTAGCGGCGACCCGTACTCTGAGTTCGTGCTTACACCAATTGAATTAATTCGTGTATAACCTACCGAATTTCCAAATTTGATGTGATCGGTAATTTTATGTTCGAAATTAAATCTTGCTGTAAACCTTTTAAAATTTGAATTGTCGGTTGCAACAATACCGTCTTGATCTAAATAACTGAAGGAACCATAATAAATCGATTTGTCGCTTCCTCCACTAATACTTAAATCGTGGTTCTGAATGATGGCTTTGTTGTTAAAAACAGCATCTTGCCAGTTCGTGCCAACCCCATACTGCGCTGGGTTTGGAAATCTAACCGAGGTAATACCATCTGCAAGCTGAGCTTCGTTGTAAATGGTGGCATACTGCGTTGCATTTAATAAATTTAACCGTGTAGACGGTGCTTGTGTTCCCAGGTAGTTATTGTATTCTACTCTTACACGACCAGTATTAGCGCCTTTCTTTGTTGTTACGATAATAACCCCATTGGCAGCACGTGTACCGTAAATTGCCGCAGAAGCTGCATCTTTTAACACCTCGATAGATTCGATATCAGACTGATTCAAATATTCGATACCACCATAAATAACTACACCATCTACTACGTATAATGGGTTAGCGTTATTAATGTTCGCTGTACCACGAATTCTAATTGTTCCACCATCGCCCGGCTGACCAGAACTGGTAGTAACGGTAACACCAGAAGCCCTGCCTTGTAACGATTGTTCAATTCGTGTAACGGGCGCATTTTCTAAATCAGATGCTTTAACAGAAGCAATAGCTCCCGTTACCACACTTTTCTTTTGTGTACCATAACCAATAACCACGGCATCAGCCAGTAAACCGGCCTGTGGTGATAAGGTAATGGTAATTCCATTTGCTGCTGTAACTTCCTTGTTTTCGTAACCGATATAAGAAACCACTAGCGTAGCACCTTCGCTTACATCTTTTAGGCTAAATGTACCTGTTGCATCGGTAACTGCGCCTAGTGTGCTGCCTTTTACCTTTACACTTGCACCAGCCATGGGCATACCATTCTCATCAACTACTTTTCCCCTGATATCTACAAAGGATTTCATTATGATAGGTAAACCATCAATTTCTTTACGATGAATAATAATGGTATTATTTTTAATAGTGTAGCCTAATGGCTGAGCACTAAAAATACGTTTCAGTGCTTCTTTAATATCAGTATTTTTCAGCTCAATTGTTACCGGTTTAGATTCTTTCAATAAATCTAAATCATATAGAAAATTATAACCTGCACTTTTATTTAACTTGCGAAAAACATTTAGAAGCGTAGTATTTTTTTCGGATAATGTTACGTTTTGAGCGCTCACAGCTCCGTAACTGAGCTGAAGAAAAGTAGTGATTAGCAAGACAAAAGTCAATTTCATAATCAACAGAAATTTAAACAGGCGCCCCTTTGGTTTGGGCAACCATTCAGTATAAAAATTCATATATTTGGTTATTAGGTTTAAAATAATTGTATCTCTCAAGTTTACGATGAATAAGAGCCTTAAATATCTCCGGGAGCGTTGCCGCGCTCTCGGTTCTTTTTTTTAGGCATTATCCACGTATTCGCATTGCAAAAAAGGTATAGGTTACGGCATAACTAAAATCCTCCTTTCATCTATCTTGAAATGTACGGCACCTGTAGTTTGCAACATATCTAACACCTCGTTTACACTATTAAATCTGGAAATTCTTCCTCCAAAGGTTTTATTTACTTTTTTACCTCTGTAATCTACATCTACATTGTACCAGCGGGCGATTTTATTCATAATCGCTTCTAAATTCTCATCGTTGAAACTAAAGTAACCATCTTTCCAAGCTATCGTTTCGGCAGCATCTACCTCATGCACCAGCGCGGTTGATGTGTTATTATCAATAATTGATTGTTGCCCAGGTTTTAGTAAACTGGCGTAACTGGATTTCAAATTTTTAATTTTCACGCTGCCTTCCAGCAAGGTGGTTTTATTTGTTTGTTCGTTTTGGTATGCATTGATGTTAAAATGCGTACCTAATACTTCTACTTCCTGGGTGCGGCTATTTAATACCGATTTAACTTTGAAAGGGATCCGATTGCCAAGTTTGTTATAAGCCTTAGCCACCTCGAAATAGGCTTCACCCTGGAGTTCTACGTTTCGTTCTTTCAAACTAAATACTGCAGGATATTTAAGTTTAGATGCTGCATTAAGCCAAACCCTTGTTCCATCTGGAAGATTAATCTGGTATTGACCACCCCTAGGTGTTTCTATTGTATTATAAATATCTTGGGCAGAGCTATTAGCAGCGATCTTATTTATAGCGTAAATAATTTCTCCATTTTTAGTTTTAGTAATACTGATTCCAGCTTGCTTGGCAATAATGCCGTTGCTTGCATCAGTTAAAGAAATTTTTCTACCGTCATTTAGTGTGAGTGTAGCCCTGTTTCCACCTGGTAAAATAGGCGCCTGCGATCTTTTGGCAAGTACATAAATATCCTTTGTAGCTTTATTTAGCTGATTTTTAACTACAATACCTAAGACAATTACCACAACAGCAGCTGCAGCTATTTTAATCCAATTACCAAGAATGCGCTTTGGTTTAATCTCTGTTTCTTCTTCGATGGCATTCCAAATCTGCGTTTTTGCTTCATTTAGTTCGTCATGATTAATGTTTGATTTTGTTTTGGATAACTCAGCCAAATGCCAAGACTCGAGCATTGACTTTTCTTGCTCTGTACAAAGACCATCCCGGTATTTTTCTAAAAGTTTTTCAACTTCTTCTTTTCTCATTACTTCAGAATATTTGGCTAATTATAAACATGTAGGTTAACTATGCCCTAGGTAGTAGATTTTTTTAAAAAAAAATAAAAATTAACAGTATGTTCGAGAGAAATTACACCTAGAAAGACACTATTTAATTGATTTAGAGCAGATTATTATTTACCCTTGAAACGTAGTATTGTTTAAAAAAGATTTAGGAAAACGATTCCAGCGAGCAAAAGAAAGGATGTTAGTTTTAATCTAAGAACTTTCAGCGCATTACTCATCTGTTTTTTCACCGTCTTATCAGATAAATGGAGAATCTCTCCGATTTGCTTTTGAGTGAGATGTTGGGTACGACTCATTTCGAAAATAACCCGCATTTTAGGAGGCAATAATGCCACTTCTTTTTCAATCAATGATGAAAACTCACGCTCGCGGATGTAGTTATCAGTAACGAATTCTCCCATATCGGCAAAATCTGCCAGAGACTGTAAATAATTTGTCCTTGATTTATTTTTATCCAACCAATCAAAAATTTTATAACGAACGGCAGTGTATAAATACGCAGATAATTGCGTTTTAATTTTAATGTTTGGATTGCCCCATAAATAGACAAAAATCTCTTGAACTATATCTTTGGCCTCTTCCTTATCTGCCACCATTTTACACGCGTAAATGTAAAGCAGCCCATTGAAACGATCATAAATTTCCTCAAAGGCAAATTTATCCCCTTCCTGCATGAATTCAAAAAGTTGCTGATCAGTTAGCGCTTTATAAGTAGACATTTGGTTAGAATGAGTGAACGAATGTAAGCATTAGTTTAATTTAAATCACAAGAAATATTAATAATTACATTGCATCAATAAGGCCGCTTATATATTACTTTACAGTTTTCCATAGAATTGTAAACTTAAGTTTAAAATTGGTATATCGGGAAAAGTCGATATATATTTGCTGCATGGATCACGTCGAAGTTTTCAAAGCATTATCAAATAAATCGCGGTTACAAATTCTAGATTGGTTAAAAGATCCCGCAACCAATTTCCCAGATCAGCTTAACCCCGATTTCGAAAACGTTGGCGTATGCGTTGGTCAGATTCAAATAAAGGCGGGCTTATCGCAAAGTACCATATCCGAATACCTATCCATATTACAGCGTGCCAACCTGGTATGTGCCACCCGTGTAGGGCAATGGACCTATTACAAACGGAATGCCGCGGGATTACAAATGCTAAGTGAAATCATCAATACAGAAATATAAAAATTAAAAATCATGAATACAGATAGTTTATACAAGCCTTTCAGCTTAAAAACACTTCATACAAAAAACCGGATTGTAATGGCTCCGATGACGAGGTCTTTTTCTCCCAACGGGGTGCCAACAGATGAGGTAGCAGCTTACTACACTAAGCGGGCCATAGGAGAAGTTGGCCTAATCTTATCAGAGGGTACAGTTATTAATCGTCCATCTTCATCTGCAGACCCTAATATTCCCCATTTTTATGGCGAACAAGCATTAGCGGGTTGGCAGAAAGTAATTAATGATGTTCACAAAGCTGGCGGCCAAATGGGCCCTCAAATTTGGCATCAAGGGGTAATGGAGAACCACGCATCTGGTTGGTTACCTAGCGCTCCGTTCGAAGGACCTTCATCTTTGAATAAACCGGGCTTTGAAAATGGAGTACCTATGACAGATGCAGCCATTGCCGATACCATTGCGGCCTTTGGGCAAGCTGCAGCAGACGCCAAAGCCCTTGGTTTCGATACCGTAGAAATCCACGGTGCGCATCAGTATTTAATAGATCAGTTTTTTTGGGATGCAACCAATAATCGTAAAGATATTTATGGCGGAAAAACCCTTGCCGAACGTACACGTTTTGCTGTTGAAGTAATTAAAGAAGTCCGCCACCGTGTTGGAGAAGATTTCGCTTTGATTATCCGTCTCTCTCAATTTAAACCAGCAGCATACGATTTTAAACTTGCGAAAAATGAGCAGGAAATGGAGCATTGGTTAACACCTTTGGCAGATGCAGGAATAGACATCTTCCATTGCTCACAACGGAGGTTCTGGGAGCCAGAATTTGATGGATCTGACTTAAATTTTGCTGGTTGGGCAAAAAAACTTACTGGCAAAGCAACCATTAGCGTTGGTTCTGTTGGTTTAGATGGCGATTTCTTTGGCGCATTTGCCGGACAAAGTTCGCAGCCTAGTTCGCTCGATGAGTTGGTACGCAGGATGGATCGTGGAGATTTTGACCTGGTTGCTGTTGGCAGACCACTTCTTGCCGACCCAAATTGGGTAGAAAAAATTAAGAACAACCGAAATGACGAACTGAAAGGCTTCACAAAAGACGCTTTGATGGAACTGGTATAATTCCATACTTCAAAAGCTCCAAGAGGTTATATCCTGTTAGAAAATCATCTAAAAAAACTAACCATGATTGGTAAATTTAAAAGCTGATAAAACATGTTTTAAATTTACCTGGCTTAGTTGGCTGTTGATTAAACTAGTGTGATATAACCTCTTTTTTCTTGTTAGCGAAGTAAACCCCAGCCCGTGAATGTTGGGATTGCAAAAAAATCGTTAATTTCACATTAAAAGCGAATATATGTCGAACATTTCACTAATAATAGAAGAGAGGCCAGCCAATATTGGCAACTTCATGGTTGGAAGATTATTGCCTTTTAGAGAGAAAAGGATGGTTGGCCCCTTTGCATTTATTGACCATATGGGACCTTCGGCAATGAGCAATCATGAGAACCTGGATGTTCCACCCCATCCACATATTGGCCTATCAACATTAACTTTTTTATTTGAAGGAGAAGTAGCGCATAAGGATAGTTTGGGTACATCAATTATTATTAAACCCGGGCAAGTAAATTGGATGACTGCAGGAAAAGGAATTGTGCACTCGGAAAGGACCCCTAACTATCTTCGCGATACGGATAAAATGCTGCACGGGTTACAAATTTGGGTTGCGCTACCCAAGGCCTTGGAATTAATGTCTCCAGAATTTTGCCACATCGAAGCGCAAGACATACCCACTTGGAGCGAGAACAATGTACAATTCAAGCTAATAGCAGGCGAAGCACTGGAAAGAAAATCTCCCGTACCTGTTTTCTCCCCATTATATTTTATAGAAATTAAAAGTACTTCACGGCAAACGCTAAATTTAGGCGATAAACTTTTTGGTGAAAGTGCATTATATATATTAGAGGGAGGGGTAGAAAGCGATGGACACTTATTCGAATCTAAACTGATATTGATTGCTAACGATGCCAAGTTATGTTCATTTACAATTTTGGAAAACACAACCATATATATCTTCGGTGGCGAACCGTTCCCTGAAGAAAGGTTTATATACTGGAACTTTGTTGCATCAGATAAGGCACTTATAGACAAGGCTAAACAAGACTGGCTAGATCAAACATTCGATCCTGTTCCAGGGGAAATTGAATTTGTTCCCCTACCGAACCAAAATCCTTATCTTAAAAAATAAGTGGATACTGCCCATTTTTTTTGAGAACAACTTATTTTTTGAAGAGATTCATGTTTAAGGAGATGGCTACGCCTGTTGATGATAGTTTAGCGTTACCATAACCAATGCCAGTTAGCGGAATCTTCATAAATGGTGTTGCACTAATGCTGAAATCATTATTTATTTTATGCTGAAATTCTAGGCCAACGTTAGCAACTCCAAGATAATGTTGATTGCGGTTTTTGACATCGTAATATTGCGGACCCGTGGCGTTGTTATCATAAGTGTAATTGTAGTCTTCCTCTAACATGAGATAGCTCGATAAACCACCACTCAACATAATCGCATTTTGTTTACGTTGCCATACCTTAAAATTGAGGTTAAGGGGAATATCAATTACATCACAATTGGCGTGTATGTTTGATGGTTTATTTTTGAAAACATAGTTTGTATTGGGGCGATACAGACTGAAGTCAGAATCGTAAACTTTTTTAGCATACAAAACTCCTGTGCTTATGCTCAGTTTTTGATTTAAAACTACAGTTGCTGTTAAACCAAAACCCCCACTTAAACTATTTTTCCCAGATTTTTGTACTGTTGTTAAATCTGGCGCTGCCAAAATACTCATTACCAATCGGGGTTTAGATTTAACGACAGTACTTGGCACATCCTTTTCCATTACGCCATCAGGTATTGTTGCATGTTCAGCCTGCAAACCAATGTGGCTGTAAGGTGTACTCGAAATATTTGTAGTAAGACTTAAAGGTGATAATTGTTTAAGGTACAAGGCACTATCCGAATATTGAAACGAGACATTGGTCTCATTGGAGGCATAACCAATTTTGCGCTCTGGCTTGGTGAGCTCAACATTACGATCAACATTTACACTTTTTGGTATGTTTTCTTCTATTAATTTTTCTGAGGATGAATAAGGATTTTCTGGCTTATTCGAGATAGTTTGCTTAGCCGGAGTGCGGCGGGCATTCTTTTGTGTTCTTACCTGTTGTGAAGAATAATCTCCAACAAAGAAAATAACAATCAAAGTAGCAGCAATGCCAACAAGTGCACTTATCCAAATTGCAGGAATAAGATTATTCTTCCGCCTCGGATGTAATCTGTTTTCCAGTTTTTCCCAGTCTAAATCATTAAATGGCGTATCTGGTTGTAATAATTTATCTTTGAATAATTTATCTATATCTCTGCTCTCTCTCATTGCAAATTTGTATTTAATTTAACCTGTAAAAGGCCTGTGTCTAAATTCGATGCATTTACTTCATAAGTTTTAGAATCGATATTTTTTAGCATTTCCTGCAGTTTTTGTCTGGCTTTGAATAGGTTTGATTTTGATGTGCCCACCGATATATTAAGTTGCGTTGCTATTTCTTCGTGGCTAAAGCCATCAATAGCAAAAAGGTTAAAAACAGTTCTGTAAGCAGGAGTTAGGTTCTGGATCATCCGTACTAAATCATCGTAGGCGAGTTTATCGTAGATGGAACTAAGCTCAAAGAATTGCTCCTGCTCGGTTATTTCCAAATGATTGGCAAATTTTAAATTCACTCTATAGAAATCAATGGCTGTATTAGTTACTATTCTCCCAAGCCATGGCATAAATGACTTGCCAGATTCGTACTTATCAATATTTTTAAATGCTTTAAAGAAAGCATCATTCAGAATACCCGCAGCATCTAAACGGTTACTTGCGTAGCGGAGACAAATGCCCATAGCAAAGCCATAGAAATGCTTATAGAGTGCTTTTTGGCAATTTCTATCATTTCTAGCACAGCCCTCTACCAGCTTCGATATGTTGCTACCTTCACTATGGTTGGTCACTCGATCTCCTTTCAAACTACATTACGGCTAAGAGTTTATAATAGTTGCTTGGTAAATCATTTATTTATGAATTTTATTTCGGAGCATTCGTAAACCATTCAGGCAACCTTTAGACAGCTTGAACCGTACCGATTCATATAAAAACCTAAACACTAAACCTTATGCTAATTTACTTAAAAAAAGGCTTAATAGCCACACTGAGTTTAGCTGCTATGCTTGGCTCAGGATGCAAAAAAAAAGGAGTTGATCCGATAATTGAGAAACAAGGTATACAAACAGCTACAGATGCTAAGTTTGGCGCAATTTTAACTGATAAGGGAGGCAAAACGCTATATATGTTCGCCACAGATGTTACCGGAACAGCGAATTGTAGCGGAACATGCGAAACCCTTTGGCCGCCATTTTATGCTGGCGAGGAAAGTAACGACCAGAATTTAGACAAGGCGCAAGTTGGTGAAATAACGAGGGCCGATGGTAGGAAACAGAGTACTTACAAGGGATACCCACTATATTACTATGCAAGTGATGTTGTGGCAGGGGATATAAAGGGAGATGCGTTTGGTGGAAATTGGTTTGTAGCCAAGCCTGATTATTCATTGATGATAGCCAATACACAGCTTGTGGGATTAAACGGAAAGTCTTACACCAGCACATACACGGAAGGCACTGGCATAACAAAATATTTTACTGATGCTACGGGTAGAACAATCTATTCTTTTTCTCCGGATAAGAATGGAAAGAATAATTTCACCAAAGCCGATTTAACAAACAACACTGTTTGGCCGGTAGTTGAAAATGAGATTAAGAGCTTACCTTCTGTAATTACAAGGGACTTAATTGGTGTAATTGATGTTTTTGGAAAAAAACAGATGACATATAAAGGATGGCCATTATATTACTTCGGCCAGGATGCAAAACGGGGAGAAACCAAAGGTGTAAGTGTTGGCGCTGCGCCAGGTTTTTGGCCGCTATTAAATACTGGTACTGCGTTAGCGCCAGCTCCATAAAAATATTGGTTAGGAGGAGAGGGAGGCTAGCCGGAGGATTCTGGCTGGCCATTTTTAAGCTTCCAGCAATGCATTCTTAATTCTTTCCGCAGCATCTGCAAGTTCTTCTTGCGTTGGATTTAGTTTAGGTTTGCTGAAGTTCATATCACTTACATTATTCATCGGTATCAAATGAATGTGGGCATGCGGAACTTCGAGACCAATAACAGAAACACCGACCTTTTTGCAGGGATATGCCGCCTTTACCCCTTTGGCAACGATTTTGGCAAACATCCAAAGACCAACAAACAAATCTTCTTCCATATCGAAAATATAATCTACTTCGATTTTAGGAATCACAAGCACATGCCCTGCAGTAAGTGGTTGCACATCCAAAAAGGCAAGGTATTCTACCGTTTCTGCAACAACATGGGCATTAATTTCTCCGGCAACAATTTTAGAAAAGATAGTCATAATTAAGTTGTAAGTTAAGGGCTATCAGTTGTAAGTGTTGACTCGAAACCGCTAACCCGTAAAACATTATCTAGAAATTTCTAGCACCTCAAACTGCATTTTACCTGCAGGCACTTCAATTTCTGCAAACTCGCCCACAGATTTACCTAGTAACCCTTGTGCAATTGGCGATTTAACAGAGATTTTACCTGTTTTCAAGTCTGCCTCGCTTTCTGCTACAAGCTGATAGGTCATTGTAGCACCGTTTTTAACATTTTTAATTTTCACAATGGATAAAGCCAAAACTTTTGATAAGTCTAATTTCGATTCATCAATTAAACGGGCATTAGCCAATGTATTTTTTAGTTTAGCAATCTTTGCTTCGTGCAAACCCTGCGCTTCTTTAGCAGCATCATACTCTGCGTTTTCTGATAAATCTCCTTTATCCCGTGCTTCAGCAATTGCCTTAGATATTAGCTGACGCCCTGTGGTTGTTAGATAATGAACTTCCTCTTTTAATTTATCTAACCCCTCTTGTGTGTAGTACGTTACCTCTGTCATTGCGCTATTAATTTTATTCGAATACTATAAAAAACAAACAAGACTATATAGTTGGTTTGCTACATAGTCTTGCTTCAATTATAACGAAGATAAAATGTGGAAATTACAAAAGCAAATTATTGTCCACGATTTTTGTGATGGTTATTGGAATTACAACTATTTCATCGCTAATTTGCCCCACATTTAATTATACAATTAAATTGCTGTCGGTAACATTACCTGATACATTTTCTCAAATTCATTCAATAACTTTATTTTAGCTGAAATAATTAAGAGAAAATGAAAAAGATCCTTTCCCTAGCCCTACTTATTGGCTTAGGTACATCCTATTTATCAGCACAAGAGCTTTACATGCCCCGAAACATTAAAGCGGCTTATGCCAATGGTACCCGATCCATTACGGGGAAACCAGGGCCAAACTACTGGCAAAATCATGGTCGATATAATATGGAGATAAAAGTCGATGCTGAGACTAAAATAGTGAGTGGCCAGGAAGAAGTTCTATACAGCAATAATAGCAACGACACTTTAAAAACATTGGCCATTCGATTTGTGAATAACCTCCACAAACCAACATCTCCGCGTGGGGGTGCCGTTAGCGAAGATTTTTTAAGCACAGGTTTAAATATTTCTGCCTTTTCTGTTGATGGAACAAGTTACAAGGTAGATAGCAAAAACTGGGGAACGGTTGGAAATGTACGTTTGCAGAAACCACTGCCACCAAAATCAAAAATTACGGTGAAAATAGAATGGGATTATCCGCTATCAAAAGAAAGCGGCCGTGAAGGCCAAATAGACCCGAATTCTTTCTTTGTGGCCTATAGCTATCCAAGAATTTCTGTTTACGATGATTACAATGGCTGGGATAGAATTCCACATACTGATAGAGCAGAATTTTACAATGACTTTAACGATTACGTTTTCTCGGTAAAGGCACCCAAAGATTATGTGGTTTATGCCACAGGTGATTTCTTAAATCCAGATGAGGTTCTTCAACCTGCCATTGCCGATCGTTTGAAGAAATCATACCAAACGGATGAAGTTATTCACATTGCCACAGCAGAAGAATTAAAAGAAGGCAAGGTTACCAAACAAAAAGACTGGAACACCTGGAAGTTTCAGGTAAACCACATTACAGACGTTACCTTCGCCTTAAGTAACCATTACGTTTGGGATGGCGGAAGTGTGATTGTAGACCCAAAAACCAGTCGTAGAGCAAGTGCGCAAGCTGCCTATAACCCAAATACAGGCAAAGATTTTATCAACTCTGTTAAATACAATATTAATGCTTTGGCTTGGTTCTCTAACAATTGGCCGGGCATTCCCTATCCATTTATAAAAACCATCGCTTTCCAGGGCTTTGCAGATATGGAATACCCGATGATGGTAAATGACTCGAATTTTGGCGATCCGGTATTTGCACAGTTGGTTCAAGACCATGAAGTGGCTCATACCTATTTTCCTTTTTACATGGGAATAAACGAAACGCGTTATGCATATATGGATGAGGGATGGGCAACCACTTTTGAATATTTAATTGGAATAGCCGAGCATGGTAAGCAGGCCGCAGATGATTTCTACAAGAAATTTAGGGTAAACAGTTACATCAACGATAAATCTACAGAAGAGGATCAACCTATCATTACCATGTCTGATCAAGTTTCGGGCGCCGGTTATGGTAATAATTCTTACGGTAAAGCATCACTCTCTTACCTGGCCTTAAAAGATATGCTGGGCGATGATTTGTTTAAAAAAGCTTTGCACTTTTATATGAATAACTGGAATGGAAAGCATCCTATTCCGTGGGATTACTTTAATGCCATGAATGCCGGATCTGGCCAAAACCTAAACTGGTTTTTTCAAAACTGGTTTTTTACAAATAACTACATCGATTTAGCCCTTACCAAACCACAGATTACCAGTGGAAAAGCAACTTTTGTGGTAAAAAATGAGGGAGGTTTTGCTATTCCCTTTGATATTGTAGTAACTGACACCGAAGGGAAAGCAGAGCTAATTCACAAAACGCCTGCGGTATGGAAAGTGAACCAAAAGGAAATGACGATGACAATTAACACCAACCGAAAAATTAAATCGATTAAATTAGACGGTGGCATTTTTATGGATGCAACACCGGCAAACAACATCTACGAAGTAAAATAGTATAAGGTACAGTTGGTGATTTCTAAGAATCGCCAACTGTACATTTTAAGTTAGCTGTTCTCTGCCTTGCAGCTTGCGTCATGCTTAACCGGAAAGTTGAGGGAATTTGCAATGAAACACATCTTATTAGCTTCTAAATGTAACGATTCTGCCAGGTCGAAATGCGCCTTATCGGCTATTAATACCTGCGGGTGTAAGGTTACTTCTCTAAACTTGCCACTTCCATCTGCCGACTCTTCCATAGTACCCACCGCCTCGTCTTTATAATCTATAACAACGATTTCGTGTTTCGAGCATAGGTGCAAATACCAGAGCATGTGGCAGCTCGAAATGGAAGCTAATAATAGGTCTTCAGGATTGTACTTGGATTTATCG
Organism: Pedobacter sandarakinus; assembly: GCF_026240095.1. GTDB lineage: Bacteria > Bacteroidota > Bacteroidia > Sphingobacteriales > Sphingobacteriaceae > Pedobacter > Pedobacter sandarakinus. The sequence continues at coordinate 621,093 of NZ_JAPIVG010000001.1, forward strand.
CCAAGAAAAGCAGAATCCGAAGATCCGGAAATATCGGCTTTGCCATTTACAGAAATTAAATAATCGCGATCATAAGAGCGGTAATCCATTGTACCAGAACCCTTATTGCCAGTCCAGGTTACCGTGGTTTTGTATAGGTGATCTTTCGGCATGATATACTTGAGTTAGAATTTATATCCTAATTTAAGGAAATAAGATTGATTTGATATAGTTTTATAGGTAAAGATTGGTAAAACAGGCAAACCGCAATCGAATGTGGCAGGTTGGCTTACATACATTGGAAAGTACAAATTTCCGCTACGAAAATGTTGCCAGTTGAAGCTTATCTAATTAACTGAAAGCATCTTTTATAAAAACCATAATCATGCGCTCGCAAAAGAACCCTTTAAGCACAAGCCAAAAAGCACAAATTGTAAAAATATGGAATCTAGAATATCCAGAATCGCTAAACTTTTCTAACGCAGAAGGTTTCGATCAATATCTGATGGATCTATCAGACCCAACCCATTATATTTATGAAAGTGAAAGTGGAGAACCAATGGCATGGGCCTGCAAGTTTATAAGAGACAATGATAGATGGTTTGCCATTATACTAGATAAAAAAATACAAGGCAAAGGTATAGGAACCCGTTTATTAAATAAACTTAAGGAAAATGAATGTATACTAAATGCTTGGGTTATCGATAAGAAAGGGCTCAAAAAGCTAGATGGTAAACATTACAAATCGCCACTAAAGTTTTATTTAAAAAATGGCTTTGTAGTTGATCATGATACAAGATTAGAAAACGAAAAACTTTCGGCAGTTAAGATTACCTGGAAACCATAGCTTTTACAACATACTTAGCTTAGCAGCCAAAACTTCAGATATTTTCCGATAAGAATCGAACGTCCATCCGGCCACATGCGGAGTTAATATTATTTTTTCACTTGCACTTAAATTCTGGTACCAGTCCTGCTCGGCCAACGGCGGGAATTTTTCCGTTTGTAATACATCTAAACCCGCTCCAAGAATTTTACCAGATGCTATTGCTTTCAGAACAGATGTTGTATTTACAATCTCACCCCTTGCGGTATTGATAAAAAAGATCGGTTTTTTAAAGTGGAAAAAGTATTCATCATTAACCATTTGTTTGGTTTCTGTAGTAAGCGGAATGTGGAGACTAAGCACATCACTATATTTAACAATCTCTTCCATGCTTACTTCGCGGGCAAAGGCATCACTAAAGCCAGTTTTATACTTATCGTAAGCCATAACATCAACATCAAAGCCCGATAGTTTTTTCGCAAAACTTTGGCCCATAAATCCATAGCCTACGATCCCAACCTTTTTACCTTTCAGTTCGTATCCTCTGTTGCCTTCTCTATCCCATATTCCGTTGCGGATCTCTATATCAGCTTTGCGAAGATTATTCATTAATGAAAGTAACAATCCCATCGCGTGCTCCCCAACCGCATCGCAATTCCCTTCAGGTGCGTTAAGCAAGGTAACATTTTTTGCTGATGCCACCTTATCATCAATATTATCTAATCCGGCACCGGCACGGGCAACAAATTTCAGATTTGAAGCTGCGGCAAACATTTCAGCATCTATTCTGAACTTTGTTCTAACAGCTATGCCATCATAATCCTTAATTCTGGCCAAAGTTTGTTCGCGTGTAATTTGAGGTTCATCATCAACATGGTAACCGAGTGCTACCGCTTGCGCTTTAAATGCTGGATGTAAATCATCAACAATAAGAATTTTCTTCATGGTAATGCAAAAGTAACATTTTAGCTAGCCCAATTGTTGTTAACTAACCTAAATCTTCATGCAAAAGCTACCTACATGGACCGTTATCAAACGAAAAACTGCTTTAGTGCTCACGAAAATTTTACTATAAAATGGCTGTAATAAAATAGTTACGCCTCCTTATTTAAACTTAGTTGCCGTTACTTTGTCTCCCTTTACAAAAACACACAACAAATAATATCTTTAATGAAAATTTTTAAATCGAAGACGATACAGGTTACCCTTTTTTTACTAAGTTTATCTCTAAGCGTTTTAGCCCAAACTGGAGGCAAAGCGAAAATTACAGGCGTACTAAAAGATGCCAAAACACAAGAAACAATTCCTTTTGCAACTGCTGTTTTAATTGATAAAACAACTGCTAAAAATGCTAAAATAGCGCAAACTGATGTAAATGGTGCCTTTGTAATGGCCGATTTACCTGTCGGAAAGTTTACCTTTAAAATTAGCTTTGTTGGTTACCAAACTATGGTTAGAGATAATGTGATTATTACAGCATCTACTGGCACCTTAAATTTTGGCGATATAAAAATGAATACGGCTAAGGGCAATGTGCTGAGTGAAGTAACTGTAACCGGACAAAAACAAGCCATGCAAATGGGTATCGACAAAAAGATATTCCAGGTAGACCAAAGCGTAATTAGCGAAGGTGGCTCGGCAACCGACCTACTGCAAAATGTACCTTCGGTTTCTACTGATATAGATGGCAACGTAAGTTTGCGTGGTTCTAGTGGGGTTAGGGTGTTAATAGATGGCAAACCATCGCTAATTGCTGGTGGTAATGTTGCACAAATTCTACAATCGATTCCTGCAAGTTCTATTGAGAGCGTTGAGGTAATTACCAATCCATCATCTAAGTACGATGCAGAAGGGCAATCGGGAATTATCAATATTGTTTTAAAGAAAAACACCAAACTAGGATTTAATGGCTCTGTGGCATTAACTGCCGGCAACAGAGATAATTATAATGCAAACACCAACTTAAGTTTCCAAAACAGTAAGATTAACCTATATGGAAATTATAGCTACAGGTATGGCAATAGATTTGGTGGCGGTTTTCAAGACATTACCTATAAGAACCCAATGACTTCTACAGCTTTCGCTAATCAGAATACCTCGTCAACATCATTAGATAAAGGACATAATGCCAAAGCTGGTTTAGATTATTACATTACTCCAAAAAGCATTGTAAGTTTATCTGGCGGATTTAATTCAAGAGAAAACGATAGAAACGAACTGGTAGATATTAGACAGCTTGCTGCAAATTTAAGTCCGGTGCTCTTGAGCAATAGAAATAATAGCAATGTTGGAAGTGGAAATAGCTACGATCTAAATCTAGATTTTGTACAAAAATTTGCCAAGCCAAAAGAGGAATTAACATTCAACTTTGGTTACTCGGAAGGTACCAACGATAACGACCAGGAGTACTTTACGACAATTACCAATAGAAATGGCAATAACTTAAATTTAAACCCAAGTTTACAGCACATTTACAATACTGGTAATAACGCTAACTACAACATCCAGGCAGATTATGCACTGCCGATTGGCGAAAACGGAAAAATTGAGGCTGGATATAGGAGTCAAATTCGTTTGGGCGATAATGATCAATATGCCGACTCTTTGCTTACCAATACAGATATTACCATCCGCAACAATAAATTGATTAATAATTTTAGCAGTAAGGATCAGGTGCATGCGCTCTACTTGAATTATCAAAACCAGATCAAAAACTTTGGTTATCAGGTTGGTTTAAGAGCAGAAGATGCCAGGTTAGACACCTACCTGGAAGGCTATAATGGAAATATATTAACAAGCAGCGAAGGCAATATTAAGTACAGGAGACTTTATCCGAGTATATTTTTAACACAAAAATTTAAGGGCGACCAGCAATTGCAATTGAGCTATACCCGCAGGGTAAACCGTCCGCGTCCGTGGGATACCAATCCATTTCTGGATGTTTCTGACCCTTTAAACTATAGGGCCGGTAACCCAAACTTATATCCTGAGGATGTGCATTCATTCGAATTGGGCTACAGCAAATATTTCAAAAAGGTAACCTTAACCTCTAGCTTATATTTCCGCCAAACCAACGATGTAATTCAACGGGTAAGAAGTGTGCCAGATGCCAACGGTATCATTACCACAACTCCACAAAACTTAACACGCCAGTTAAATAGCGGTTTAGAATTAATAGGCCGTTTCGATTTAATTAAGGCATTGAATTTCACTACCAACGTAAACCTTTATCAACAAAAGTTTGAAGGAGATGCCAGGTTTAACATTGCAAGCAGAAGCGGGTTTAGCTGGAATGCTAATATTACCGGAAACTTAACTGTTGCTAAAAACATATCTATACAGGTACGAACAGACTACCGCGGACCGGAAGTAATGGCCCAGGGAAAACGTAATGCAATGTATGGTATTGATGCTGGAGCTAAGTATGATTTCCCGAATAAAAAAGCCTCACTTAGCTTTAATGTTAGAGATGTTTTCAATACGCGTAGATGGAGTATGACAACCGATGATAATTTTACATTCATCGATTTTTCGAGGAGAATGCAAGGAACAATGGGTAATCTTACCTTCTCTTACCGTTTCGGAAAAACTACATTTAATTTAAATAAAACCAAGAAAAAAGAAGAACAACAAGATACTCGCCCAGACGAGGGTTCTTTTTAATTTATTCTAAGCGTTTGAAGTAATATTCAAACGCTTTTTTATTAACCTCTTCAACCTAAATTAACATTGAAAAACCAATTACTTACTTTTGGTATAGTGCTCTTACTCCTATTTTTCAAAACCGAAGCATTTGCGGCTGAAAAAGGTACAATCTCTGGACGTGTAGTAGAAGAAGTTGGCGGGCTTTCCATCCCTTCAGTAGTGATATCGCTCTATAGCAACGGCAGTGAACAACCGCTTATTACTGCAGTAACAGATGAAGACGGGTATTTCACCATCAAAAACATTAAGCTTGGCACCTACAATTTAAAGGTGAGCTACGTAGGGTATACGGCGCTAAATATTAATGGTATTATCGTAACCGAAAAAGATTTCGACAAAAACCTGGGTTCACTTAAACTTAGTGCAGAACAAAACTCGTTACAAGAAGTAACCATAACAGTTCAAAAACCGGCAATTGAATTTGGAGCGGATGGTGTAACCTATAATGTAGGCTCATCTTTACTTGCAGAAGGGAGTACGGCAACCGACATCTTGAAAAATGTACCAATGGTTCAGGTAGATATTGATGGAAATGCCTCCATTGCGGGTAAAAGAAGTACCAGAATATTTATCGATGGAAAACCTTCTGATTACATGACCTCGAACATCTCGGATCTATTGAACGTTTTGCCTGCCGATGCCATTGAAAAAATTGAGGTGCTTACTAACCCGCCATCTAAGTACAGCGGAGATGGTGAGGGCGTGATCAATATTGTGATGAAGAAAGGCTTTGCCGTAGGTTTCAATGGTAACGTAGGTGTTTCTGGAGGCTTACAGGGAAACACTAATGCCAATACCAATGCATCTTACCGGGGTAAATCTTATGCCATAAACGGTGGCGCTTCTTACCGCTATAATGTTGGGCGTGGCGAAAGCCATAACTATCGCGAAAACTTCTTTCCAGATACGACTTTCTATTACGATCAATTTGGGGCAAACAAAAATATTAACAAGGGTGGTAATATCAGGTTAGGCTTTGACTGGGATATTACATCCAAACAAAGTATAAGGATAAATACCAATTATAATAGTAACCGATCTAGTAGCAATTCGAGTACCGATTTGCATTACCTGAGTGAAGAATTAGTCGAAAAAAGATTTCGTAACCAATTAAACACTGGCAATGGAAGCAGCAGCAACTATGTCATCAATCTCGATTATAACTTGCAAACTGATACCAGCGGTGGAAGATTATCGTTGGGGTTAACCTATAATACCAACACTAATATCGATTTTAGAGACTACAATACTACTTATCGCCTTACATCATCTACACCAACTTATCAACAAAATAATAACGATGTAGGCAACAATGGGTTAAATGTAAATCTTGATTATGATAAACCTGTTTTCAAAAAACGAGACCGGGTAGAGCTAGGTGCAGCCTTAAATTACCGCAAAAACGACAATGACTTGCTTATTCGAAACTTAAATTTTGCCACTCAGGAGTTAATTGCCAATAATCGCCTCAGCAACCAGTTTCTATACAATGAAAACATTATGGCAATTTATGCAGCGTATAATTACCGCAATGTGGGTTGGGCTGTTAAAACCGGAATCCGGGCTGAACTTACTGATGTTGCTTTCGATCTATCAACGGGCGAAAACTATAATGTTAAGCCATACCTCAGCCTTTTTCCAAATGTATCGGTAAATCGTTCTTTCCGTAAACGCTATAATTTTGGAGCCACCTATAGCATCAGGGTAAACAGACCGAGGGAAAACACCTTAAATCCGCAAGTGAATAATGTAGATACGTTGAACATTTTTTACGGGAATCCTAACCTTTCCCCTTCCTATACCCACCAGATGGACTTAAGTTTTGCAGCATTTGGGCAAAAGTGGTCGTTTACACCCCGCCTTTCTTACTCCACCAGCCGCGGCGTGATAGAGCGCTACAGAACCGTTACCCTATTGCCAGGCAGTAATGCAGCTCGTGCCGAAAGCACTTATGATAACGTTGGCACGAATAATTCGCTATCGCTAACATTAATCGGGAACTACCGGCCAACCAATAAGATATCTACAAATGGTAACTTTAGCATCATTCAAAATAACTACACTTCTGCACTAAATAGTTCATTAAATAGAAAGGGTTTAAGCCTTAGGGGAAGTTTTGGTCTGTCCATGCAACTGCCCTACAAAACCGCTTTTGAATCGAACTTAAATTATTCCAATAATGCGAACGCACAAGGGCGAAATAAAGGATCAGTCACGTCGAATTTCTCTGCCAGAAAACTTCTTTTTAACAATAAACTTAGTATGCGGGCTACGTTAAATGATATTTTTGGAAATAGAAGCAACACTTTTTTTAACGAAGGTGAAAATTTCAGGCTACAGAACTTTTCGACTAACAACACCCAAAATTTTACGCTTAGTGTAAGTTACCGCTTCACAAAAATTGCTAAAAAAATTCCGCCACCACCTGTAAAATCGTAGCTTATTTTTGTACGTAAAAGAATTATCTTGCACTATGGAAGATCAAAACCCCTGGAAGACCTTATCCAGTGATTTAAAGTACAACAATAATTGGATCAGTGTAACAGAACACCAGGTAATTAACCCATCTGGTGGCGAAGGAATTTATGGTGAGGTACACTTCAAAAATTTAGCAATTGGGATTTTACCTCTTGATGAAGAAAACCACACCTGGCTTGTAGGCCAATACCGCTACCCACTTAAAGCCTACAGTTGGGAAATTCCAGAAGGCGGCGGGCCCTTTAATGAAGAAGCACTGGAAAGCGCTAAGAGGGAACTACTTGAAGAGACTGGAATGACTGCTACAAACTGGCGAGAGATTCAGCGATTGCACCTTTCTAACTCTGTGAGTGATGAGCTTAGTATTATATATTTAGCAACAGGGCTGATAGAAGGGATTGCCATGCCTGAAGAAACAGAACAATTGGTGGTAAAAAAACTGCATTTTGATGAAGCTTACCAAATGGTTATTGATGGTATCATAACCGATTCTGTTAGTGTAGCCGCAATTTTGAAAGTTAAATTGCTGATGATCGAAAACCAGTTATAACTTTGTACACGTGGAAAAAATTATTCGCATGAAGCGATAGTTTATACTCATCAGGATTTAATCAAGACAGGCTTTTGGACTTAGAAAGAGGGGCAGGGTAATGGCGTTGGAAGCAAAGTAAATCTTAGAATATTCATTATCTTTGCCAGAGTAATTATTCATCAATGAGCAAGCTTCTAGGTTATTTCTTAAGTCCTATTTTTTATTTCGTTTTTGGCCTAATGTTGTGCATTTTTCATCCCATACAATGGGTTTGCCATAAATTTTTTGGTTACAAGGCACACAAAACGTCAGTAGATATTTTAAATTTCTTCTTAACCTATTCGCAATTATTCTTGCTTAATTCAATTGCTTTCAAGAACGAACACCGTTTACCCACAAACCGCCCAATTATTTTTGCAGCTAACCACCAAAGTATGTATGATATACCTACATTAATTTGGTTTCTGCGCAAGTATAGTGCAAAGTTTATATCCAAAATTGAACTCACAAAAGGTATCCCCTCGATATCAATTAACCTCCGATTAGGCGGTGGTGCAAACATCAATAGAAAAGATAATAAACAAGCGATATCGGAAATTATTAAGCTCGGTCGAAGAATGAAAGAAAACAACTGGAGCACGGTAATTTTTCCGGAAGGTACCAGAGCTAAAGATGGCCAGTTGAAACAATTTAATTTTGGCGGAATAGCTACCATTCTAAAAGTTGCCCCCAATGCTTTGGTGGTGCCCATTGCTATTGAAAATTCATGGAAGATTGTGCGGTTTGGTACCTTCCCACTAACGGTAGGAAATGCGCTGAAATGGACAGTACTTGCCCCCATTGAGCCCGGCGACAGAACAGCTAACGAAATAACCCTTGCTGCAGAGACTGCCATCAGGCAGAAATTGGGGCAATAACAGATTTAAAAGGAATTATTGATTGCCTTGAAATAAAATCTGTTATCTAGATATTTTTATTGCCGATTACCCTAAAAAACTCATCTCTGTAAGTATCTCCAACCGGAATAATTTTGTCATTGATCGAGATTCTGCTCCGTTCGATACTTTCAATTTTATCTACCGCAACAATGTAAGATTTATGCACCCTTATAAACTGACTTTGCGGAAGCGCCTCTTCCATCTTCTTCATGCTTTGCAAGGTTATAATACGCTCATCCTTGGTGTAGATAGAAATATAATCTTTTAAACCTTCGATGTATAGAATATCGTGGAGGTATATTTTCTGAATTTTATGTTCAGTTTTTACAAAAATGTAATCTTGTACCGGATTTGGTGCATTAGAAAATGCAGCCGGGGTAATAATTGGTTGTGCCACACTGGCCGGTACATCTGCAGGCTTAACCTGATTGTGCACTTTTTCAACAGCCTTGTAGAAACGATCAAATGCAATGGGTTTCAACAAATAATCAGATACATTTAAATCGTAACTTTCTAATGCATATTGAGGATAGGCGGTAGTTAGAATGTAATGGCATTTATTACCTGCTATTTTCAAAAACTGAATTCCGGTAAGTTCCGGCATTTGGATATCCAGAAAGACCAGGTCTATTCCACCTGCCTGCACAATCTGCAAGGCCTCGATCGGATTCTCACACCTTTTTACAAAATTTAGAAAAGGCACTTTGGAAATATAATCCTGCAAGATATCTAGCGCCAGAGGCTCGTCGTCTACAACAATACAATTTAAGTTCATTTAATTTTATGTTTTTCGATGATGGTTTTAAAGCTTTTTGCGGCTATTTAGATGTCAATCATCAGTTCACAGGTATAATGCGTAGCCGAATTTACAACATTTAATTTATATCTATCAGGATAAACCAATTGCAGCCTACGTTCTACATTGGGTAAACCAACACCGCCTTGTGCATCTTTATTCTGGGCATTTTTTTTATTGATAACGCTAAAATGCAAAATTTTCTGGTTGGCAATAATGTTAATTTTTACTGGATTTTCAGGATCATTGACCACGCCGTGCTTAAATGCATTTTCAACAAAAGAGATTAACATGAGGGGAACAATTTTCTGGTTATCGATCTCGCCATTTAGGGTTAATTCTATAAATGCACCATCTTTAAATCTAATTTTTTGCAATTCGATGTAATTGATCAGGTAATCTACTTCCTTGTTAAGCGCTACAGTGGGCGTGTTACTTTCGTAAATCATGTAGCGCATAATTTCCGAAAGTTTCATAATCGCATCCGCTGTTTTATCAGATTTCTGATAGGCTAACGAGTAGATATTGTTGAGCGAATTGAATAAGAAATGTGGGTTTAATTGCGATTTAAGGAACTGTAACTCCATTTCTCTCCGTTCGCTTTCCAGGTTACGCTGAATGCGTTCGTTAGAAAACCAATCGATGGTAAATTTTATCAGGCAACTTGCAACAAGGAAAAAACCCGCCGAAAAAGCGCTGTTGAGTACAAAAGTATTTACAGGGGTTTCTTTTGTCTTTCCATCCATTGTATAGTGTAGTAGCTCTGTTGGGTTGAGCACTGCAATGGTGGTTTTTAACAATGCAGCTATCGCTATCAACGCAAAAAAAGAAAGCATATACAGCCAATATTTCTTTCTTTTTTTGATTAGACTAGGAATGAGAAAAATATAATTGATGTAAAATATCGATACGTTAATGATGCCGAATACACCGAAAGAAAGCACATAATCTTTCAATGTAACAACTCCATTCTGGAGCATTACAATGATGATGATAAACATCAAAATCAACCCCCAAAAGATAGAATGTAGAATTAATGGACCCTTGCTTTTCTTCATTATTGTAATGTTATTTGAGACAACCAATCACCAGATAGGAAATGTTGTTTTGCTGCATCCAAAGTAAATAAACTTTCAATTTAAAAATAAAACAATCTACCAACAGGCATTTTTTTTCTACCAACGGGCATAACATTCCAAATCATCGACAAACAGATCAATTTATCGACCAACGCCAAAAATGCCTGTTTATCTAGAATCTTTAACACTTGGTATAATACATTTTTGCAGGCAGTTTCCATTGTGTTTCTTTGAATCATCAAAACAAAACAACCATGAAAAAATTAGCCAACACCTCGCCATTTTTACTTCTTTTAGTTCCTGTATTTATGATGATTATTTTAACGCTAACCGTTAACACTAATCAGAACGATGCGGAAGTTGTAGTAAAATCTACTAAAGGTTCTACCACTACAATTGTGAAACAGGCTACGGCCATTTTCAAATAAAGATAATGAGTAGTTATGCCATTGAAACAGTGGGGCTTAACTTCAAGTTTGGCAATCAACCTGTTGTTAGAAACCTAACACTACAAGTACCAAAGGGCAGTATTTATGGTTTTTTAGGGCCAAACGGCGCCGGGAAAACCACCACGATAAAAATCCTGCTGAATCTCCTAAAATCGCCAAAAGATCAGGTATTTATTTTTGATCAAGAGATTAATAGCAACCGCATTGCTATTTTAAAACGAATTGGTGCACTCGTAGAGCAACCTGCCATATACGGGCATTTGTCTGGCAAAGAAAATCTCATTAATCGATGTTTGCTTTTGGGTATAAAAAAAAGCAAAGCTGATGAACTGCTTGCAACTGTAGGCTTAACAGATGCCGCAAATAAAAAAGCCAACAAATATTCTTTGGGGATGAAACAACGTTTAGGTATTGCGTTAGCTTTACTTCCCGACCCGGAATTACTTCTTTTGGATGAACCCACCAATGGTTTAGATCCAAATGGGATTATCGAAATTAGAAATCTGATGATTGATCTCACTACTAAGCAGCATAAAACCATCCTGGTATCAAGCCATCTGCTTTCGGAAATCGAAAGAATAGCAACCCATGTGGGTATCATCAATAAAGGTCAATTGCTTTTCCAGGGAACTACCGAAGCACTTCAGCTGCTAAATAAACCAATGTTAGAAATAGAAGTTGACCGCACTGATGCAGCTGCGGCATGTATGGCAACTGCTGGGTTCGAGGTTATTTGCAGAAATACGTCCACCATCACAACATCTTTCATCTCTGCCCAACAAAGTGGCGCAATAAATAGCCTGCTTGTTGAGAAAGGATTTATCGTTACCCGGCTGCAAAGCCAACGAAAAGATTTAGAAAACTTATTCTTAGACATTACTAAAAACAACTAAGATGCGCTCGTTATGTATCTCTCTTAAATCCGAATTTTATAAGTCAAGAAAAACACTTGCCTTTTGGGCAGCCATTCTGTTGCCCCTAATCGTATGCGGGCTCATTAGCGTTGGATTTTTTGTCAACGCAGAAAAGATTTTGCAAATGCATTATACACCTATGGTGCTTTGGTTTAAATACATCGGCGCTGCTTTAGGCGTGATGGGTGTGTTGATTTTACCATTCTATGTGATATTTATGGCATTCTCTGTTAACAACATGGAGCATAAAAACGATACCTGGAAAAGCCTATTTGCACAGCCGCTTCACAAATTCTCCATATATGCAGCAAAATACCTGTACGCTGTTGGTTTAATATTTACTTGCCTATTTCTTTTCGGCACACTTACCTTATTCTTTGGGAATGTATTGCAGTTGATGGTTCCGAAGTATAATTTTTCTGGTTACGACCCTTCCTCCCTATTGCTAAAGTTCTACGCAAAATTGTTTCTTTCAGCGTTGGGAATTCTTTCCATACAATTCATACTTAGTTTACTTTGGGGCGATTTCTTAAAGCCAATGGGTATAGGCTTTGTTGGTACCGTTATGGGAATCATTGCTGGTAACGTAGGATGGAAATATGCTTACCTGATACCTTATAGCCACCCCTCTATGGTTTTGAATAGCAGTGTTGTCGCTCAGAAAGCCTCAAACCCTACAAGTTTTTCAATACTAACGCAGGAAATTTATTCGAGCTTAATTTATGCCGCAATTCTATTTATTGCAGGATATTTTATTGTAACCAAAAAAAGCATAAAGTAGTAGTAATACAAAAGCCCGCATTTATGATTGTGTAATCAAAATGCAGGCTTTGTTGTTTGAGAGAGAGAGCAGCGTTAATGGTTGTATCGTTTCCTTACTAACAGGTTATAATTCTTTCCTTAAATGCCCAAACAATAAGCTGGTAAGAATTTCGTAAATCGAGTTTTCTTACCATATTTCGGCGATGTGTATTTACCGTATGCTCGCTTATAAAAAGCATATCACCAATTTCTTTACTGTTATAACCCTTAGATAAGAGTTGAACAATTTCCACTTCGCGTTCAGTTATCGAAGAACTATTCGCTTGCGTTTGCATACTGTTAATCATTTTATCGCAGTAATAATTAATTTAAATCTGCCCGCTTAGCACATTTTACCTGTGCCTTATTCCTACCCGTGCACCAAGCTAAACTTGTATCCGGTTCGCTAGAAACAAAAAACCTTATCTGCTAGTATGAATTGTAATGCGCTAGTTTCTACAATCCAAAAGTATAGGCTACTACTCAAATATGAGTAGTGTAAAATGCCCTAAATAAAAAGGTGTTTTTACGGTATTCAAAGTAAATGCTAGCTATTGCCTATAAGCATCTAAATACCGATTTTTAGAAAAATCAAACCTAACAAATTATGAGTACAACAAACAGTTTGCAATCTGTAGATAAAAAGATTGCTCAAGAGATGGTTAATGCCTATTGTAAGGAAGCATCGAAAGATCCAAATTCTTTTACCAAAGCGGTATGGTTTCCGGCAGAGCAAATCTTAGCATTGGCTAACATTATAAATGACGGAAAGCACAATGGGTTAAGAATATACTTTGCGCAATATACCGAGGCAACTGTAGATGGATTACCCAAAGATGATATTGGCAGAAATACCGTATTATTGGTTCCTACTTTTTCAGAAGGACAAACCAATGCACTTGGACTAACTGCTGTAGAATCTGAAGATGATACGGACAATATTGAAAACCGAGGTAAAAAATGCCCCGATATGTGTGAGGGGGTTACACTTTAAAGAATGGAACTGATTTCAGCAATAGTTATAGCAGAAGTAATATGCTTGGTATGTGCATTTTTATTGCTCAAAGGCGATCGTGTTGCCTTCTGGAAGCTAAACATACTTTACCTACTGATTGCCCTATTGTCTGAAACATTTGGTAACTATCTTTTCTCGTTGAAAAAAAATAACCTTTGGCTATATAATATATTTATACTCTTCGAGATCAGCTTTATCTTTACCGGATTATATCACGGTTTTAAAAAATACATAAATCCTAAACCAGTTATTTTCTCTGGTTTAGGATTTATTTACCTGATTTACCTTTTTTTCTTTTTTAAAGCGGGTATTATGGAATTTAATTCGGTAACGGTAACGGTGATGTCTGTTGTATTTACCTTTTATGGCTTGTATTATTACTACTTGTTGCTTAAGGATGAAAACTTTGTTGAAATTAACGGTCACCCTGAATTTTGGTGGGTTACAGGAGTAGTTTTTTATTACTTTGGCAGCACTGTAATCAACCTGCTTTACCATGTGTTCGACTTTAAACTATTTAAAGGCTTTACGCTTAGTTATCTTATCATTATCATTTTAAATATAATTCTATACAGCATTTGGACATACTCTTACTTATGCAGGGCGAGACAACGGAAATCGCAATATTAGTTGCATGTGCAACCCTGATCTTCTTACTTATGCCATTTTTTCTAATCATGTACATTAGGTCTTATAATAGGCATAAGCAAGATCATATTTTAGAGAAAGCAGCCATGCAGCAAAAATTTGAATCGGAAATGCTGCAAACCCGAATAGAAGTTCAAGACCAAACCATGCAAACCATTGCTACAGAGCTTCATGATAATGTAGGACAGTTATTAAGTCTTACAACCTTAACATTAAATTCAGTTAATTTACAGGATAGCGAAAAGGCAACTAAGAAAATAGAAAACTCGCTCTCATTAGTGAATAAATCTATTAAAGAACTAAGAGAATTGGCCAAACTTTTACATGGAGAGCAGGTTGTAGAAAACGGTCTTAAACACGCTATTGATCAAGAAATAAATTGGCTAACTAAAACGGGTGCGTATGAAATAGAGGTGGTAAATAACCTGGTCGACTTGCAGCAAACATCGCCCGATAAAGACCTCATCATTCTCCGTTTATTGCAAGAAATTATTAGCAACATCATCAAACATGCTAATGCCACGAAGATTAGTTTCAATGCTTTTTTCACCAATAACATCCTTTATCTTCAAGTAAAGGAAGATGGTGTAGGTTTTAATTATGAAGAAATCAAGGAAAAAAAATCGGGTATGGGATTAAAATCTATCTTAAAAAGAATTGAGATGATCAATGGAAAATTAACATTAAATTCGGAGCAAAATAGTGGCACTCATATCAATATTGAAATTCCATATCCCTAAATCATGTCTAACCAAATTATTTCTATTGCAATTGTTGATGACCATACTTTATTCCGCTCTGGTCTGGCAAGCTTACTTGATGAATTTGATGAGATAGAAATCGCTTTCGAGAGCCTTAACGGACAGGATTTGCAGCGCAAAATGAAGCTACATCCAAATGTGCAACTCATCTTAATGGATATCAATATGCCCGTAATGGATGGTTTCACAGCCACAAAGTGGATGAAAGAAAACCACCCGGATGTAAACATATTAGCGCTGTCTATGCTCGAAGATGAGAAAGCCATTATTGGAATGCTAAAGGCCGGTGCAAATGGTTACATGCTTAAAGAATCTACCCCTAACGAATTATTAAAGGCGATTAAAGCCATTATGGATAAAGGTTTCTACGTAAATGAGCTTGTTTCGGGAAGGCTTTTGGTTGCCCTGAAAGATGGCGATTCGAAGCCGATGTTTAGCGCCAGGGAACTGGCATTTTTGCAACATTGTAGCAGCGAGCTTACTTACAAAGAAATTGCCGATCTGATGAATGTAAGTCCTAGAACAGTAGATAATTATAGAGAATCCCTTTTTGCAAAACTGAGCATTCGTTCCAGAACTGGGTTAGTTGTATACGCAATCAAAAATAGCCTGATTACAATCTAGAGGTACCCAAGAAATATTTCTAATAATCATTACAAAATTTGGATAACTAATAAATTAGTTTTAACTTTAGTTAAGACAATATATTTTGTCGTTATCCTTATTATAAAATTGTTATGGAAATTAAAGATTTAACCAAAGCCGAAGAGCAGATAATGCAGGTTTTGTGGCAGTTAGAAAAAGCATTTGTTAAAGATGTGATTGATGAATTACCAATCCCTAAACCAGCCTATAATACCGTTTCCACCATTATTAGAATTCTTGAAACCAAAGGCTTTATAGGCCACGAAGCCTTCGGAAAAGCGCATAAATACTACCCTTTAATCAGTAAAGAGGAATACAAACGCCATGCTACCGAAAAACTACTTGGTAATTACTTCGAAAACTCGGTAGAAAGCATGTTTTCATTTTTCGTTAAGGAAGAAAAATTAGCCCTTAACGATGTTGATGAAATTCTTAAAATGATTAACAACATCAAACATAGACCAAGATGAGTTTTGCACACTACCTATTACAAGTAAACATCTATTTGATTGTTTTTTACTGTTTTTACAAATTGCTACTGGATAAGGAAACCTATTTCCTGCTCAATCGAATTTATTTGGTGGCAGGAGGCATACTATCGCTAGGTATCCCGTTTATTCGCCTGGAGTGGCTTACCGAACAAAAGGCGGCACAACAAGTTTATACTACTGTTAATTGGGATGCTGTGTTGCAACAAACAACTATAATTTCTGAAAGCAGCGATAGCTTTAACTGGGGGAATGTTTTCGTTATGGTATATTGTGTGGGTATCATATTTTTTGTGTCAAGATTGATTTTCAATTTGATGGCCGTAAAACATTTAATTAACCATGCAAGAGCCGGATCGGCCTTTTCCTTTTTTGGAATAAAGATCATCGACCAAGGTCTTCCCCACATTATAGATATTCACGAAGAAGTTCATATTAAACAGTTGCATAGCTTGGATGTACTTTTTTTCGAACTCATAGGAATTGTGGCGTGGTTTAATCCCATCGTATATTTTTATAAGAAATCTATCAAAAACATTCACGAATTTTTGGCTGATGAGCATGCTGCCGCGTATCAGGGAGACAAGGCCGAATATGCTATGCTGATTCTTAGTCAGTCCTTTGGTGTATCACCTCATCAGCTAACAAATGGATTTTTCGATAAGTCTTTGATCAAAAAAAGGATTTTTATGTTGCAAAAAGAACGTTCTAAAAAAATAGCTGTAATGAAATATGGCATTTTCATTCCGCTATTTGCCATACTGATCGTATTCTCTTCCGCAACTGTTCGCAAAAACAAAAACCTGATATCAATAACCGATCAAATTGAAATAGCAGAGCCCATAGCGCTTGTTAAAGAAATCATTTTACCAGAACGAATGCCCAAAATAGTCGCTAGGGCAGATAGCGCTTTTCTAAAGGATGATAGTAATTGGCAAACCTTTTACCGTTTTATTTCACAACACATAAAATATCCCGAAAGTGCGGTGAAAAAGTACATTCAGGGAAAGGCACAAGTTAAATTCACACTAAAAAATAGTAAAATCACAGATCTTTCAACTGTTTTAAGTTTAGGTGAAGGTTGCGATGAAGAAGTAATGACAAGGGTACTGGCTTTTCAAAACTATAAAGAACTACCCGATGGCAAATACACTTTGGCCGTCGATTTTAAATTGAATGGGCATGATGGACCTGTTAAGAACGAAAAAGTTCTTGCTGTGCAGGGCTATCAAAAACTATCAACCATCACGGTCATTGCATATGCTGGTTCGCCATTTACAAAGGAAACTGATAACGATGATGATAAGGTCTTTGACTTCGTATCCATCGAGAAACAGCCAGAGTTTCCTGGAGGAATTGCAAAGTTTTATGATTATTTAGGAAAAAGTATCAGGTATCCAAGTCTCGCTGTTCAAAACAATGTTCAGGGAAAGGTATTTTTATCTTTCATTGTAGAGAAAAATGGTACCCTTAATGATGTCCAAATTACCAGAGGGTTGGGCAGCGGAACCGATGAAGAGGCTGTTCGGGTGTTAAAGGAATCTCCTAAATGGAATCCAGGTATTGCTTCGGGCAAGCCTGTTCGTGTTAAATATAACATTAACGTTAATTTTAACTTGTCTAAACCGCAGGAAAAACCCGTTGAACAGCCAGTAAAGCCTGCTATACAGATTAATAAGTCGAACACATCAAAACTAGATTTGCAGCATTTTGACGGTGTTGTAGTAATTGATGGAACAAGACAAGTAGATAATTCCATTCTGAATGGCATCGATCCTGGTAGTATCGCTTCAATATCAATTCTTAAAGATCAGGTTGCAATAAATTCTTATGGTTTAAAGGCTAAAGTTGGAGCGATATTAATTACCACAAAGGCGCATAAGGAAAGTATTTTTGAAAAAACAGACCTTATCGATAATTTGAATAAGTTCCCAATGGTTGACAATGTAAAATCTAGATTCTAAAAACAAGCAACAATGAAAAAGTTACTATTAACCGTGTTTGTTATCGGTTTTTCTATTACGAGCTTTGCACAAGTTATCGATACCTTAAAGAGACCAACTATAACCTTACGGAGCCAAACCAATGGTTTCATGGAGCCATTAATTGTCATTGATGGTAAAAAACAGCCTCTAAATGGTACAATTACAATCGCAAGTTTAAACGCCGACTCTATCTCGTCTATCAATGTTCACAAAGGGCCTTCTGCAATAACGCTATATGGAGAAGATGGCAGAAATGGGGTAATTGAAGTCACGAGTAAAAAAAGTAATCTGGGTGGGTTATCGAGCAAACTCACACCTTTGGATACATCCTCGCTAAATCTCTCTGGGAGAGTATCAGGCTTGAGGCTAAGTCCAACCCAGCCTAATCATATTGGCCAATACACTAAAAAGAATCTTTTGTTTAAAGATACTGATCCGAAGGCCAAACTGATTTATGTTGTCGATGGAGTCCAAATCGAGGATATTAAATCACTAAATGCTGATGATATCGATTCGGTTTCTGTTATCAAAGGAGAAAACCTAACTGGGAAGCATCAACAAGATGCAGATGGTGTAGTCATCATTACTACTAAAAAAATAAAACGTAAGCTGTAGCACACGTCCAAATCTAAAAACTTCATACAAGGAAAATGAGAAAGCTAATATTTGTTGCCTTTATGGGCATAACTTTGCTGAATAAATCAGCTGTAGCACAAAAAGTGTACGATTTTGTATCGGTACAAGTCCAACCATCCTATCCTGGTGGGATCGCAAAGTTTTACGAATACATACATAAGAATATTAAGTACCCGCCTCAAGCTAAGAAAGATATAGTGAAAGGGAAAGTATTTGCTTCATTCATAGTGGAGACGGATGGCAAGCTTACCGATGTGAGAATAGTAAGAGGGTTGACAAAAGAAACTGATGAAGAGGCTAAACGAGTGCTGATGAATTCGCCGAAGTGGAATCCGGCGATGTTAGAAGGCAAGCCTGTAAGGGTTAGATACAACATTAACGTAAACTTTCAGCCGTAGAATTGGTAGTAACCCTTTTTTACCACAAAACCCCTGCTAAAAACTAGCCGGGGTTTTATGTTTTCTCTCCTGTCTCGGAAGACTAAATTTATGAAATTATTGAAGTAAATGCAAATTAAACGGAATATAATTTTAAATCGACTAAATTTTTAGTATGCCAACATAAGAAAATTGCCAGTTTCGCAAACTTATATTTTGTTCTCATTTCATCTTAAATGCTTTCGTATAGAAGTTTTTACCTTTCAAATGATTTCGCATACACGAGCGAACAACAACAATCTCTCAAAAACTAAGCTTTACGAACTTAAAATTGCCATGAAAGAAATGGCAATCTTCTCTACAAAAAAAAGCCCCAAACTAGTTTGAGGCTTAACAATCCGGATATTAGGCCGAACGCACAGTATATTTTTTAA
Organism: Pedobacter sandarakinus; assembly: GCF_026240095.1. GTDB lineage: Bacteria > Bacteroidota > Bacteroidia > Sphingobacteriales > Sphingobacteriaceae > Pedobacter > Pedobacter sandarakinus. The sequence continues at coordinate 640,579 of NZ_JAPIVG010000001.1, forward strand.
AGTGATTCTTCAGACGCAAATTTTGCAGAGGCGAAATCACGGTTCATGCGTGCAATATTTTCTAAAGAAATTCCTTTAGGACATTCTGCTTCGCAAGCACCTGTATTTGTACAGTTACCAAAACCTTCGGCATCCATTTGTGCCACCATACTCTGAACCCGACGATAACGTTCTGGCTGCCCTTGAGGTAACAATGCTAGCTGGGATATTTTTGCAGATACAAACAGCATTGCCGAAGCATTTTTGCATGTTGCCACGCAGGCGCCACAGCCAATACATGCTGCTGCCTCAAAGGCAGCGTCTGCCTGTAATTTCGGAATTGGAAGGCTATTTGCATCTTGCGCATTACCTGTATTAACAGAAATAAAGCCACCAGATGCTATTACACGATCGAAAGCCGATCGATCTACTGCCAAATCCTTAACCACAGGAAATGCAGCGGCTCTCCATGGCTCTACAACGATTGTGTCGCCATCTTTGAAAGAACGCATGTGTAACTGGCAGGTGGTAACCAAATCTTTCGGACCATGCGGACGGCCATTGATAAACATAGAACACATACCGCAAATACCTTCACGACAATCATGATCGAACACCACAGGCTCTTCGCCCTTATTAATTAAATCTTCGTTCAATACATCGAACATCTCCAAAAAAGACATATCTGGCGAGATACCCGAAAGTTTATAATCTACCAAAGCACCTTTGGTTTTGCTATTTTTTTGACGCCAAACTTTTAGCGTTAAATTCATATTTCCTGTACTCATTTCTGTTGAGATTGGAGTATCATTTAACAAGTATCGAGTAGCAAGAACTTATGGGTCTTGATACTTGATCCTCACATCTTGATACTATTTATAACTTCTTTGTGCTACTTTAATATTTTCAAACTTCAAATCTTCTTTGTGGAGTTCGAAGTTTACGCCTTCTTTAAACTCCCAAGCGGCAACGTAAGCAAAATTCTCGTCATCACGCAATGCTTCACCTTCTTCTGTTTGATACTCTTCGCGGAAATGGCCACCACAACTTTCGTTACGGTTTAATGCATCTATACACATTAACTCTCCAAGTTCAATGAAATCTGCTACTCTTCCAGCCTTTTCAAGCTCGGTATTCAATTCATCTGCAGAACCCGGAATGCGAACATTACTCCAAAATTCAGCTCTCAAAGCCCTGATCTCTTCTATAGCCTCCTTCAATCCTTCCTCACTACGAGACATACCACATTTATCCCACATAATTAAACCCAGGCGTTTATGGAAATGATCCACAGACTTGGTGCCTTTGATATTAATTAATTTATTAAGGATACCTTTTGCCCTTTCTTCTGCTTCTATAAAAGCTGGGTGATCAGTAGGTATGGCTTTTACTGAAATTTCTTTCGATAAATAAGCTCCAATGGTATAAGGAAGAACAAAGTAACCATCGGCCAAACCCTGCATAAGCGCTGAAGCGCCCAAACGGTTTGCTCCATGGTCTGAAAAATTAGCCTCTCCAGTACAATACAAGCCAGGAACAGAAGTCATTAGGTTATAATCAACCCATAAACCACCCATTGTATAATGCACTGCCGGATAGATCCGCATTGGGGTTTCGTAAGGATTCTCGCCCGTAATTTGCGCATACATATCGAACAAATTGCCGTATTTTGCTTTAACTACTTCAGTTCCCAAGCGCATACAAGTTTCTTGATCTGGATTATGAATACCCGACTTAGACGCCTCTATTCTCCCATAACGCTCAGTATTCGCTTTGAAATCTAAATATACTGCCAATTTAGATGAACCCACCCCGTAACCTGCGTCGCAACGCTCTTTGGCGGCACGAGAGGCAACATCTCGTGGAACTAAGTTACCAAACGCTGGATAACGACGCTCCAAATAATAATCTCTTTCATCCTCTGGGATATCAGTAGGCTTGCGATTATCATCTTTCTTTTTAGGAACCCAAATCCTACCATCGTTACGTAACGATTCAGACATCAAGGTTAGTTTAGATTGATGATCGCCAGAAACCGGGATACAAGTTGGGTGAATTTGTGTATAGCATGGGTTTGCAAAATAAGCTCCCTGTTTATGTGCTTTCCATGCTGCAGTAACGTTGCTACCCATCGCATTGGTAGATAAGTAGAACACGTTTCCATAACCACCGGTACCCAGCACCACTGCATGACCAAAGTGGCGTTCGATTTCGCCGGTTATTAAATTGCGGGCAATAATACCACGTGCTTTTCCATCAATTTTAACAACCTCTAGCATCTCGTGGCGAGTGTACATCTCTACCTTACCCATCCCAATTTGGCGTTCTAAAGCAGAATAAGCACCTAACAATAACTGCTGACCAGTTTGTCCTGCTGCGTAGAAAGTACGCTGAACCTGCGTACCACCAAAAGAACGGTTATCTAATAAACCGCCATATTCGCGGGCCAAAGGAACCCCTTGGGCCACACACTGATCTATAATATTTGTACTAACTTCTGCCAAGCGGTGCACGTTCGCCTCGCGGGCACGGTAATCACCACCCTTAATGGTATCATAAAATAGTCTATAAGTGCTATCACCGTCATTTTGATAGTTTTTTGCTGCATTAATTCCACCTTGAGCAGCAATAGAATGCGCTCTACGCGGCGAATCTTGAAAACAAAAACACTTTACTTTATAACCCATCTCGGCTAAGGTAGCGGCTGCAGAAGCGCCCGCCAAACCCGAACCAACAATAATTACTTCAATACTTCTTTTGTTCGATGGATTAACCAAAGGCACAGAAGATTTGTATTTGGTCCATTTGGTGGCTAAATCGCCTTCTGGAATATTTGAATTAATATCTGACATATCTCTGGTGTGCTAAAAATTATTGAATAAGACCAAAATGAACCGCAACTGGCATCGCTGCAAAAAGGATCGATATAATTACCGAATACCAAACACTTGCGCCCTTTATAATGCCGTTGTACTTAGAGTGGTTCCAGCCCATAGTTTGAAACGCCGAAGCAAAACCATGTAGTAAGTGATAGCAAAGAGAAATCATTGATAACACATACAAAGCTACAATTAGCGGGTTTTGAAAAGATAGTTTCATCACGGCATACAAATCTTCATGTCCGTTTGCATCTACCGTAGGTATCCCGGTGAAACGAGAAACAACCCAAAAGTTAGATAGGTGAACAATTAAAAAAATAAGTAATAGTGTACCTAGCAAACCCATTGATCGGCTATACCATTTACTATTGGCTTTTCCATCATTCACGGCATATTTTACCGGTCTGGCTTTTTGATTTTCTAAAGTTAAGCGCAACGCTTGCACAATATGCGCAATTAAGCCTATAAATAACACAATTTCGCCAGCCCTGATAATCCAGTTTGTAGCCATAAAATGTGCGCCGACATTGAATGTTAAACCACCATCGTTAATAAAAATTAACGCATTGATGCCGCAGTGTACAATTAAAAAGAGTATCAGGAACAGACCTGTAACACCCATAATGAATTTCTTTCCTATTGATGAAGAAAGAGCATTTCCGAAACCACTCATTTGATTAGGATTTATATCTATAATTCTTGCAAAAGTATTTAATTATGGCTTTAATTTATAAAGCATTAGCAGAAAACAAGCATAAAACATTTATTTAGAAACATTCTAAGTGACTCCGTAGATTTTAACCAATTTTCTGATTTTACTATTGATCTAACCTAGAGAAGGTATGTTTTTTTCCAGAAAAATGGGTATTCAAAATTATAGGTTCACTGTTAAATAAATCGATTGTAAGAACGCAGCTCATAGAAACGCCATACTTAGCTTAAGCCACTACTTCATTAGCTATAGACCAAAAAAAAAGTCTCAACTTGCGTTGAGACTTTTTACGATTTATGTGTTCGAGTTTTCTTAAGCTACCTTTACATTTACCGCGTTTAGGCCTTTTCTACCTTCTTCTACATCGTAGTTTACGGTATCATTCTCGCGAATGTTGTCGATTAAGCCTGAAGCATGAACAAAAATTTCGGCATCGCCATTAGATGGAGTGATAAATCCGAAACCTTTAGTTTCATTGAAAAATTTTACTGTTCCTTGTTGCATTATATTGTATTTTAATTTGCATCAAAGATATGCTTAAATACCTATAAATCAATTTTTTATTTTTTATTATTTAAATATTTTATAAATATGTTGATTGATTGGCCGTTATGCCACGTTTTAAAGATGTTTTTTTAGCCAAATTATCGAAGTCTTCCCAACTTTTATCAATAAAGCCTATTTAAAACTCCAGATTAATCTCATCATTATTTGCTTAGTAAGCTGGTATAATCGAGAAATATCATCTAGATTAAATTAATGAACAAATGCACAAAAACAAAAAATTAAACCATCTATAACGTGGAAAGTACCTTAAGTCAGTAAAATTTATCTATTCTGTTAGTTAATCTATTAATAGGTTAAGCTTAAATTTCTGTAACGTTTAATTTTCAATTCCTGATTGAAGTTAACCATAAATGTATGATCGATGGTATTTTCAGCTTGATAACTCAAAACAAGACAATCGCCTACGATATCGTGGAGTACCAATATAGGGGTGGTATAAGTTATTGCAACAACATGTGCAGCTTTATTTAATAAGTCTGAACTATGAATTTCAAAGTCCGCCACATCGAAAAAAAGGGGTTCGTTGTCTGTATTGCATATTATTGGCGCTTTATTTTTTAGTCCATTGATGGTATTGGCTACTGCAGTATTAAGTTGTTGATGTAAACTAGCTGCACCTGGGTTCGTGGTGAGCATATGCTCAAAAGTATGTGTTGATGGTGTTTTTACATAACGTTGCGCTTGCAGTTGGAATGCGCTATAACTATCGTGAAATATCCGGCGTTCGAATGCCGTAGTACACATAAAATTAAAATATTGTTTAGCGCTGAGATTAATGTAAGCTAAAGCCATATAAAATTATTTTTTTACTTTAAGACAAATATGGTACCAGTAAACAAAGTGCTGTATCAGATCGGCAAGACTTGTTATCTACGCTAACGAAACTAAAGTGGGCACATGAATTTATCATGAATAATTATTTCTAATTAAACGTGATAAAAGCCCTTAACGTTTCATTGCAAGAAATTATTTCCATCGGTTTATAGTGGAGAGAAGTTTTTCAGGTTTATACCTATTTATCTATAAATGCATCAGCAAAGCGATAAATATTAAAGCCAGGTTCTGTCAATGCGATCTCCAAATCTTTCCGCAATTGGATTTTATCAACGGAAAGCATTTTTTGATTTTGAATAATTCTCCAGGTTTTCTCTGCAAAGAGCAGCAGCTTTCTTTCATTGAGATTTTCGATGGGGGCTACAATCCAGTGGCATAAATCGGTTATCCCACCATTTTTATCAGCAATGGTTTTTAACACCGGGATAGTCTTAATGCCTTGATGAACCATTTTTTGCAAATTATTAGCAAAAGTTTCAGAACCATCTCTATCGGCTTTATTCACTACGAAGCAGTCGGCAATTTCCATCAAACCAGATTTGATATTCTGTATCTCATCACCAGATTCCGGCACCAAAGTTACAATCGTTTTATCGGCCAAACCTGCAATTTCTACTTCAGACTGACCAACGCCAACCGTTTCTATCAAAATCAAATCGAAATTAGCTGCTTTCAAAACATCAACCATTTCTATAGTTTTTGCAGAGATGCCACCCAATGCGCCACGTGTGGCCAGCGACCGTATGAAAACATTGGGATTATTAAACTGCCCCGCCATTCTAATTCTGTCTCCTAATAATGACCCAAAGTTAAAAGGCGAAGTTGGATCTATCGCCAAAATAGCGATCCGTTTACCTTGGCTTGCAAAATAATTGGTAATAGCACTAACCAGCGTACTTTTACCAGCTCCTGGCGGACCAGTGATACCCACTACCGGCGTATGAGCAAGATTATCTAGGCTTTTAAGCAGTAAGTTGGCAGGCGCTATATCATTCTCAACCAAGGTTAGTGCCCTGGCCAAAACTCTAAAATTGCCTTGTTTAACTTCGCTTAAAATGGATAGATGGGTATTCATCAATAAAACTATCTTTGTACAAATAAACAAAATTATAAGCCACAAAGCGTAAAAACATCAAATCTGCATGAAAGTTACCGGGTTTACTTTTTTAAGAAATGCAATTGCAAATGATTATCCTGCGAGAGAGGCAATTCTTTCTGTTTTGCCCTTGTGTGATGATTTTGTTGTTGCGCTTGGCAACTCTACAGATGGAACGTCTGAAATGGTAAAAAGTATCGATCCGAAGATCAGAACCATCGATACCATTTGGGATGAGCACATTCGCGAAGGTGGAAAAGTTTTTGCCGACGAAACCAACAAGGCATTAGCTAAGATAGGCACTGATACCGATTGGATGATTTACATTCAGGGAGACGAAGCAATACATGAAGAATATCTACCACTGATTAAACGGGAGATGGAGCATGAACTTCAAAATGGTAGCGTTGAGGCACTTCTTCTAAAATACAAACATTTCTATGCTTCGTATGATTACCTTGCCGAATCAAGGCGTTGGTACCGCAGGGAAGTTCGGATTATCAAAAATCTTCCAGGCGTTTCTTCCTATCGCGATGCACAAGGATTTAGAATTAACGGTAGAAAATTAAGGGTAAAATTAATTGATGCCTTTATTTATCATTATGGCTGGGTAAAACCACCTAAAGGGCTGCAAGGAAAGGTTCGGAATTTCAACCAATTTTACCAAACCGAGGCGTGGATTGAGGAGAATTACCCGGTGCAGGATACTTACGATATGCACAATGCCGATCGTTTAATCCATTTCGCAGGCACACATCCAAAGGTGATGATGGAGCGCATTGCAGCCGCCAATTGGAAGTTCGAAAAGGACCTCACTAAAGAAACCCCGAAAATGAATTTTCGAAGAAAGCTATTGCAAAAAATTGAGGATTTAACCGGGATTAGGCTGTTTGAATACCGTAATTATAAAATTGTGAAATAATCATTGCGGCATTTTGTTGCCTTTAAATATATTACCTTTGCCTCAGCATAACTCAAAATAAAGGAATTTTCAGCATGTCGAAACCATCTGTTTTAGTAACTTTTGATTCTATGAAAGATGCCAATTGCGGGTATTTTTCGTTTGGAAAAGGACTTGGTGATGCCATTATAAAGCAGAATAATGGTAGGTTTAGCATTAAATTCTATTTATTCAAAAAAACGGCATACCTTTTTAATGGGCTTGTAGATATACTTTATCTCTCCAAACTAGATCGACTCTTTTTTAGGCATAAGAATAACTTTGATGTGGTTCACCTTTCAGACCAGACCTGCAGGTTGAGGCCAAGCAAGGTGAATGCTAAAAAAATAATGACCATTCATGATATGAATAAGGTGCATTTAAAATTTAGTCGGCCACACCGAATACAAGTTTACCTTAAGAAGCTCGGTAAATTAATTTCGCAGTGCGATGAAATTGTTTGCATTTCTAAATTTGTTGCGAATGATGTTAAACATTATTTTCCGGAAGCTGCCACAAAAATCAATGTAATTTACAACGGTGCAGATAAATTATTGGCTAAAGAAAACCATCAACCGGCCTTCATTCCAAATAAGCAATTTATTTTCACCATTGGTTTACTTTCTGTACAAAAAGGTTTCCATTTGCTGCCAGCGTTATTGAAGGATAATGATTACGAACTGGTGATCTCTGGTAGGGAAACAACACACAAACAGAAGATTTTAGCCGAAGCAGAAAAATACAATTGTTTAGATCGAGTACATATTACTGGCCAAATTAGCGATGATGATAAAGCTTGGTATTATCAGCATTGTAGCGCATTCGTATTCCCTTCGGTGGCAGAAGGCTTCGGTTTACCCATCATTGAAGCGATGCATTTTGGCAAACCAGTTTTCTTATCAAAATTTACTTCCTTACCCGAGGTTGGTGGAGACGCTGCTTATTACTTCGATAATTTCGAACCTGAGCATATGCAAGAAGTATTTACCAAGGGGATGGAGGATTTTGTAGCCAGAAACAGGAGTGTTGAGATGATTAACCAAGCCGAAAGATTCTCTTGGGATATTTCGGCACGACAATACCTAAGCTTGTATGAAAAATGTCTGGTATAGAGATGCCTGTTGCATAATTAAAAATAATCTAAAATAAATCGATTGAAAAAGGTTGCCATTGTTATACCATTTTATAAACAAAATCTCTCAGCATACGAAAAGATTTCTTTACAACAATGTCAAAAAACTTTATCTAGGCACGATATTGTTGCGATAAAGCCAGACCAACTTTTACTTCCATCACTTTCGAATTTAATTGAATTCGACAACGTTATCAATTTTAGCAACCATTATTTCCAAGATATTGCGGGCTATAATCGTTTAATGCTATCGGCCGAATTTTACAAAGCATTTTTAAATTACGAGTATATTTTAGTGTACCAGATGGATTGTTTTGTTTTTTACGATGGCTTATCTGATTGGTGCAACCAAAATTGGGATTACATTGGAGCTCCATGGATAAAAAAAACATATCACAAAGATCCAATATCGCTCTTATTCTCTAAGTTAAAACGGCGAATTGTTTCGCAATTCAACTTTGGGGATAACAGTTCACCCAATCAAAGACAGTTAGATAATCAAGTTGGTAATGGTGGTTTCTCTTTGAGACGGGTAGCTAAGTTTCATGATTTGTGCTTGTTGCTAAAACCTATAGTTGATGATTATTTATCTGCCAATGATCATTTACATAATGAAGATGTGTTTTGGAGCATAGAGGTGAACCGAGAACAGCGTATACTCCATATTCCAAGTTGCACAACTGCTTTAAAATTTGCCGTTGAAGTGCCGCCCATTAGAATAAAAAATTTAACTCCTAAAGATTTCCCCTTTGGTTGCCATGATTGGGATAAATATGCAGACTACTGGCGCCCTGTATTTAAGACTTTGGGTTACAACATATAACACTAAAAACCTCTTAGCTTGGCACATTTCAACCAAATTGTAATTTTCAAACAGAGGGGTTTCTATTACCAAATAGGTTTGCATATAAACCGTACCTTTGCTTAGTTTTATTTAAAATTTTCGAACATGTTTAATCAACCTTGTTCCACAAAATAGCTTAATCTTATAATGAAAATATATTTTCGTTTACTATCCTTTGCCAAACCGATTGAAAAATTTGCAATACCCTATGTTATTGCTACGCTTTTCGCCATTACGTTTAACACTTTCCTATTTACACTTCTTGGGCCATTGCTAGAGACACTCTTTGTTAGTGATGCACCCACTACATTGAGCAAGGCAAGTTCTTCACTAGATTTTATGGCCAAATTTAGCCAACAGATTAACTTCTGGATCGATCAATACGGCAAAACGGAAACCTTGAAATTGGTTTGTGTGGTTATTGTAGTAACTGTTGTTTTAGCCAACTTGTTCCGTTATTTATCCCAGCGGTATATGGAAGATTTGCGTGTGCATACTTTGCTTAATTTAAGACGAACTGTTTTTAATAATGTAATGAATTTGCACATCGGATATTTTAATAATGAGCGGAAAGGAGATATTATTTCTAAAGTTGCATCAGATGTACAGGTAGTACAATTTACAGTAACAAATACACTTCAAGTTGTTTTTAAAGAACCTGTTCAGTTGTTATTTTATATTGGCGTGCTTATTTCAATTTCATTAAAACTAACCTTATTTTCGTTACTCGTAATTCCAGTTTCAGGTTTTATCATAAGTAAAATTGTTAAACGCCTAAAGCAACAAGCAAAAGAATCACATGAATCTTTCGCTAAAATGATTGGTTTTCTTGATGAGTCTTTAAGCGGAATTAAAATTGTTAAGGCATTCAATTCTACCCAAAGAGTTAAACAAAAATTTGATGATGAAAATAAATTTTATTCGTTTCTAAATAGAAAAATGGTGAGAAGGCAACAACTTGCTTCACCTGTTTCGCAAACTTTGGGTGTTCTGGTGGTGGTTTTTATCGTGCTATATGGTGGCACCATGATTTTAACCGGACAGGGAGATCTAACACCTTCAAAATTTCTCGTTTACATAGCTACCTTCTCTCAAGTTATGCAACCCGTAAAAGCATTAACAGACTCGTTTAGTGGCATCCATTCTGGCATTGCTGCCGGCGAGCGTGTTTTAGATCTTATTGATACCAAACCAGAGCTGGTAGATAGACCGGATGCCAAAGCGGTTCCTGATTTTAAAAGCGAACTTACCTTAGAAAACATTTCGTTTTATTATGGTGATAAACAGATCCTGAATAACATCAACATCGATATTGAGAAAGGTAAAACTGTAGCACTAGTTGGACCATCTGGCGGTGGAAAAAGTACCCTGATGGATTTAATCCCTCGTTTTCATGATCCAAAATCAGGCTCCATAAAAATTGATGGTTTAGATTACAGAGACGTGAAAATTGAGGATCTTCGTTCACAAATGGGAACGGTAAATCAAGAATCTTTTTTATTTAACGATACTATTTTTAATAATATTGCTTTCGCAAAGCCAGATGCAACTGAAGAGGAAGTTGTAGCGGCAGCTAAAATTGCCAATGCTCACGAATTCATTTTAAATACCGAAAACGGCTATCAATCTTCTGTGGGCGATAGGGGCAATAAATTATCTGGCGGACAAAGACAGCGGGTTTGTATTGCACGAGCGGTCCTGGCAAACCCACCAATTATGTTGTTAGATGAGGCTACCTCGGCTTTAGATACAGAATCTGAGAAGCTAGTGCAGGAAGCTTTAAACAACCTGATGAAAAACCGAACATCAATTGTTATTGCACACCGTTTGAGTACGATACAGCATGCTGATAAAATTGTGGTGATTGATAAAGGTGAAGTGGTTGAAAGTGGTAGCCATTCGGAATTAATGGCATCCAATGGCTTATATAGGAGGTTAATTGATATGCAGGCTTTTAACGATTAAGTATGGATAAGCCGTTAGTTTCAATAGCCTTATGTACCTATAACGGAGAAAAATACCTGGTTGAACAGTTAGATTCTATCATTAACCAAACTTACCCCAACTTGGAGATTATTGTTGTGGACGACCATTCATCTGATCTTACACCATCAATACTAAGATCTTATGAAAACCAACTTGCCAACTTCAAAGTTTATGAAAACGAAAAGAATTTGGGTTATATCAAAAATTTCGAGCGGGCTGTGTCACTTTGTACCGGAGATTTCATCGCACTGTGCGATCAGGATGATGTTTGGGACTTGAATAAAATAAATATCTTAGTTACAGTTATCGGATACAACGATCTAATTTACCACGACTCAGCATTTATTTCGAGTGATGGCACTCCACTTCATAAAAACCTATCTGATATTATTAATATGTATGAAGGTGATAGTGTTAGGCCATTCCTTCTATCAAATAGTGTCTCAGGCCATGCTTGCCTTTTTAAAAAAGATTTGGTTAATTACATAGTGCCTTTTCCATCAGAAATCTTCCATGATCGTTGGATCAGTTTTGTAGCTACCAATCATGGTTCCATCAAATACTTAAATCAGCCATTGGCAAAATATCGCCAACATGAAAAATCTGACACCAACATTTTAAAACTGAAAAGAGAAAAACCAGAAACCATTCTTTATGGCCGAGTTAAAATTCAGAAAACTTTAAATGAATTACAGATTTTCGCCAGTTACCAATACAATAAAGATCAAAAGTTTATCGAAATATTATTGAAGCACTACCGTAGCAGATTAAATTCTTATTTATGCTTTGGTCTGATCTTTTTCATGTACGCTCACTACAAATCGTTATTATTTATCTCCAAAAAAAGCACTATAAGCAAGTTGAATTTCATCTTTAAACATATTTGGGGATCTAAATTTAAAGCGGATTAAGAAATTTTCTAGCAATGCATTTATATGGATACACCACTCATATCAATAATAATTCCATCTTATAATTATGGTCATTTCATTGCTGAAACTTTAAATTCAATTGTTTCTCAAACCTATTCAAATTGGGAAGTAATTATCGTTGATGATGGCTCTGTGGACAATAGTCAAGAAATTGTACAAAACTTTTGTACAGCAGATAAAAGATTTATATGGATTTTAAAGAAAAATGGTGGAGTTTCTACCGCCCGCAATGTTGGCATAAAAGCAGCATCTGGCAAATTCATTCAATTTCTTGATGCAGATGATCTAATCAGTCCTGATAAACTTCAAATACAAGTTGATTACCTTATAAAGCATGAAAAAATAGATATTATCTTTAGTGATGGTTTATTTTTTGATGAGTTAGGATATATGAAGCCGGCTCCAGCTCCATATCTAAATTCGAGCGCATTTAACAATATATGCGAACTTTCTCATCAGAATCTATTAATAAGTGCTCCAATTTTCAGAAAAAGAATTTTACTAACAGATACCCCTTTCCCCCAAAACATACGATATAATGAAGACTGGGAATTCTGGCTTGAGCTTGCTCTAAAGAATAATGTTTTTCACTACCTTAAAGATGAGCGTTGCTTTACTTCTATACGTGTTCATTCAATGAATTCCAGTATAAACCGGAATACGATGTTAGTTGCTGAGCTAGAAATGAAAAAAAGGTTATTGACAAATATTAAATTACAGCAACTGTTTTCGATATTAGAAATAAAAAAAATTGAAAGGTTATTAAGGAAGAGGATTTCAAATATTTACAAAGAATTAATGTTTGGAGGCTCACTACTAAATCTCTCATGGATAAAAAAGAACTATAGTACATTTGGAATTTTAAATTTTTTGAAATATTATCTAAAGGCTATAAATAACAAAAGAAAGTAAACTAATGGAGAGTCCGATCAAGGTGGATGTAATAATCTTAAGTTTTGCAAAAACGGAGGTGCTTAAAGATATGACAGCACAAACTGTTAAATCATTGATAGATTCTGAAGATCACAAGAAAATTAAGTTCAATATCATCGTGATCGAATCTAATCACAGCATAAAACCTTTTGAATATTTTGGCACTGAAACTATCTATTCTAACCAAAAATTCGGCTATCATAGGTATATGAATATCGGAATTAATCGATCAAACAACTCATATATATGTATTTGCAACAATGATTTGCTATTTCACAAGAATTGGTGTTCAGAAATTTTAAAAGTACTTTTCGCAGATGAAACAATTGATAGTGCTAGTCCATTCTGTTCAATTCACCACCCTAAAATTGGTCTTTTGCCATATACGGGCATTTACAGCGGCTATACGGTTAGGAAAGAGATCACTGGATGGTGTTTATTCTTCAAAAGAAATATCCTAAAAAAAACAGGCAAACTAGATGAAAAGTTTACATTTTGGTATGCGGACAATGATTATGCAAATACTTTGCAAAAACACAAAATTAGGCATTGTTTGGTTTCCTCATCAATTGTCGATCATTTAGAAAGTAAAACACTGGAAACTTTTAACCACGAACAACAATTGAAAATGACGACAAGAGAACGGTTTTATTACGAATATAAGTGGGAAGGCAGAAATTTTTTTTCTTATTTGAATCGATTACTTAAATCCAAAAAAGAAATCAATCGCCAGTTAAAAGGAAAAAATTAGTTTCTTTTACTTACTATCTTAAAACATGCGAAGTACAACTTAAATAATAAAGTAAGATTCATTACTCGCGATTTTCTGCTATTAAATATTGCTAAAAACATTTCTTTCGGTAAAAAATTCTCTTCGTGCATTCTCTTCAGCAAGCTCTTAAAAGCCTGTTTTTCCTCTATTAGCATTTTTTCCTTCTGCAATCCTACTAGGTTCACAGGAAGTTTATGGCTCCATTTCTTATGCACCTTAAGAATTTCATCTAACCAAAATTTATTAAAATTTCCTTCAGAAAAATGTTCAATCAAAATTTCGAATGTAACACCAACACTGAACTTTTCTCCTACTCCCAGGCAAAAATCAATATCATAACCATGAAAAGAAGTTAATTTTTTTTCATCAAATTGATAAAAATCAAACGCAGCTTTAGTACAACAAAACCATACCCCATCTATACACGCAACACTTTGAAATTTTGCATTTTGAGGATTTGAGCATTCTATCGATTTTTCTTTATCGGAATATTTATAATTTTGAATGACGTTATAATTTAATGAGGCTTGATCTTCTATCCCATAACAATGCCAACTCGATGGCGTCAATGCTTTATACTTGCTTCCTGCAATGCCTAATACTCCTAGATTTATTTCTTCTTTAAAAGTCTTAATTACGGATTCGCCCCAATGATCTGTGTGGTAAAATATATCTTCATGCATGAAGCATAGAACATCGTATTTTGCTTGCAAAGCCCCTTCGTTATAAACCTGGCATATTCCCCTCGGATTGACACTATTATCAATCGCTACTATTTCATGTTCTATACCAATTGTTGATCTGATATTATCTTTTACGAGCTCCAGTTGCTTTGGATCCACTGAACAAATTATTACACTGATCATAAATTAACATTGATTAACAAAAATGAAACAAGAAAAATATACAAATTAATATGCCGAATTTCGTAAAATTGCAGCAAATGACAACGAAAAATATTGCCAAGAATTACGACTTCATTGATACTATGAGGTTTATTGCTATGATAGGGATTGTAATGGAACATAGCTCACCCTTCTTAGGCCTTAAACTAACTACTCTTCATGATCAGATTATACAAACGGTAGCACTACAATTTATCAAGTTTGGTACCATTGTATTTTTCATTTTGGCTGGTTTTCTAATTGGCGATAAATTTAACGAATATACAACCAAGCAATATCTAGGGAGAAGGTTACATACTACCTTTAGGCCATGGCTTTTTTGGGTAACGGTTTTTATCATACTATTTTATATTGATGAAAGTGTCAAGTTCTTTAAAGGTTCAGATTCATTAGGCTATTCAGACCCATTAAGCTACCTTTTTGATAGGTTTCACTTCATTGTGGTGCAAACCAGTTTCTGGTTTATCATTAACTTTATGTTGTGTATAACCATCTTGTTAGTTTTTAGAAGATATATGTACAGCATTGTCTTCGGACTCATTTTGGGCTTGTTATCATTGTTTTATTCAGTGAATCTTTACTTCGATTGGATTCCCACAGGCCATACAACAGCTTTATTGGGCTTTGTATTCTATCTATGGCTAGGAGTCATCTTACACAAATATTTTAAAGAATTCATCAGTTGGATTAACAATCGCTCTTTTGTTTCGATTTCTATTGCGCTTTTAATAACCTTTATCATTTCTTGCTACGAAACCATCAATCTAATTCACTTGGGTTCTGCCGATTCTGGAAACACATTGAGGTTTTCAAACATTATCTTTTCTTTGGTATCTTTCCTTTTTCTTTACAAGTACTGTAATTTCGCGGTGATAGAGAAGCTAAAACCTAGGTCGATGACATTTGGTATTCACCTGCTTCATCATATTCTAATTATTATTTTCTTGCCGATGATTTTGAGGCCGTTGAGGATTGTTTATATTGAACAAACGGCTTGGCAGCTTTTCTTCTTACAATTTGCTATTTTTATCTTAATATATGCAGCTACTTATGCCATTGTTTATTACATAGGCAAATCTCCAAAATGGAAGTGGACAGTTGGGCAATAGAATAAGCAAGTGCTTTTCTTAATAACTTATATGCCTCAAATGGGCTTATATCTAATTATGTCATAGGATAGCACAGGTAGGTTTTTAGCTGGTTACTTATTGATGATTTAGCATTTCAAAAGCCTATTAACATCCAACAAAAAAAGTGACCCTTTTGAGGTCACTTCAATTTGTTTATTAAAAAGGAATCCTTTACAATTTCCTTGCTACTTCAACTTGTTCGTAAGCTTCTACAATATCGCCCACTTCAATGTTATTAAAGTTTTGAATGTTTAATCCACATTCGTAACCTTTACTAACTTCTTTAACATCATCTTTAAAGCGTTTTAATGATGCCAATTCACCTGTGTAAACTACAACACCGTCTCTAACGATACGGATCTTGCTGTTACGGGTAATTTTACCATCAAGTACCATACAACCTGCAATGGTACCTACTTTAGTAATTTTGAATGTTTCACGAATCTCTACATTAGCCACAATTTTCTCTTCAAACTCTGGATCCAACATACCTTCCATTGCCGACTTAATCTCGTTGATTGCATCGTAAATGATAGAATACAAACGAATATCAATTTGCTCTGCTTCTGCCAATTTACGTGCACCTGTAGACGGCCGAACCTGGAAACCAATGATGATCGCATCAGATGCAGAAGCTAACAATACATCAGACTCTGAAATCTGACCAACACCCTTACTGATGATGTTGATTTGGATTTGCTCGGTAGATAGTTTCAACAATGAATCTGCCAAAGCCTCAATTGATCCATCCACATCACCTTTAACAATGATGTTAAGCTCTTTAAAGTTACCAATAGCCAAACGACGACCAATCTCATCCAGTGTAATGTGTTTTTGTGTACGTAAACCTTGCTCACGCTGTAACTGCATACGTTTGTTTGCAATGTCACGTGCTTCAGTTTCGCTTTCAAGTGCGTTAAAGCGATCGCCTGCTGTTGGAGCGCCTTGCATACCCAATACCTGTACTGGTTGCGATGGCCCTGCAGAATCTACTTTAGCGCCACGTTCATTGGTCAATGCTTTCACACGTCCGCTGTAACTACCCGCTAAAATTGGATCTCCAACTCTTAAGGTACCTGCTTGAACCAAAACAGTAGTTACAATACCACGTCCTTTATCTAAAGCAGACTCAATTACAGTACCGGTAGCTCTCTTATTCGGATTTGCTTTAAGTTCTAATAATTCAGCTTCTAACAATACTTTATCTAAAAGCAAATCTACATTTAACCCGCTTTTACTAGAGATCTCTTGTGATTGATATTTACCACCCCAATCTTCGACCAAAATGTTCATTACTGACAATTGCTCACGTACTTTGTCGGCATTTGCACCAGGTTTATCTACTTTCGTAAAAGCAAACACCAATGGAACGCCAGCTGCTTGGGCATGGTTAATGGCCTCTTTTGTTTGAGGCATCACCGCATCGTCTGCAGCAATTACAATGATGGCAATATCCGCTGCCTTAGCACCACGTGCACGCATCGCTGTAAAAGCTTCGTGACCCGGAGTATCTAAGAAAGTTACCTTTTTACCTGATGGTGTGGTTACCATGTATGCACCAATGTGCTGCGTAATACCACCTGCCTCACCGGCAACTACGTTCGCCTTGCGGATATAATCTAGCAGGGATGTTTTACCGTGATCGACGTGACCCATGATCGTTACAACCGGAGCTCTTTCGATTAAATCATCGTCATTATCCTCTTCCTCTATTACATTATCCTCTTCTTCATCTGGCTTAACGAATTGTATTTCGTAGCCAAACTCATCAGCAACAATAGTTAATGTTTCAGCATCTAAACGTTGGTTAATGGAAACAAACATGCCTAAACTCATGCAGGTACCAATAATTTTGGTTACTGGAACGTCCATCATGTTTGCCAACTCATTGGCTGTAACAAACTCTGTTACTTTTAATATTTTTGATTGAGATTCAAGCTCATTTGCTGCTTCCTCAGCGTTGAAGGCTACATCATCGCGTTTCTGACGGCGTAATTTAGCCCGCTGAGCAAACTTTCCAGACTTACCTGCTCCGCTTAAACGAGCAAGTGTTGCTTTAATTTGATCTTGAATTTCTTTCTCTGTAGGTTCTTCTTTTGGTCCGCTAGGTGTAGCGTTCCTATTTTGGAAACCTGGTCTGTTATTATTTCTATTGCCCTGGTAAGGCGTACCACCTTGTCCGGCAGGTCTGTTACCTTGGTAGGGTGTACCGCCTGGTCTGTTACCCTGGTAAGGTTGACGTGGTTGACCTGGTGCCCCACCTTGTCCCGCAGGATTTTGGCTTTGTCCGCCATGCTGACCAGGTTGACCTGGTGCACCTGGTGTTTTTTTGCGTTTACGCTTACGTTTCGCCGCCTCACTATCACTAGATGATGCAACTGGGCCATTTCTTCTATCTGGCGTTGTAGGCAAAACAATTTTACCAATAATATTTGGTCCGGTTAACTTAACCGTACGTGCCTTAATTACTTCAGGCTCATTATTAGCAGGTTTAGCTTCAGCTGGTTTTTCTTCAGCTTTTGGTGCCTCAACCGGTTTAACTGCTTCTGGGGCCTTTGCAACTGGTGCAGTATCGGCCTGAGCAGGCGTTTCAACTTTTTTCACCTCAACAGGTGTTTCTTCTGCTTTAGGTTGCTCTACAGGTTTAGCTGGTTCTGGTGCTTTCGCAACAGCTGCTGGTGCCTGCGTTGGTGCAGGGCTCGACTCTTCTTTTTTAACCGGGCGATTTTTAGCGTTAAGATCGTTTAAATCAATTTTGCCAACAACTTTAACACCAGGTAATGCACCCTCATCTGTTTTTTCTTCAGATTTGGCTTCTTTTGGCTGAGCTTGAGTCTCACTTACTGGTGCCGGAGCATCTGCTTTTGGTGTTTCTACAACTTTTGGCTTTTCTGCCGGCGGGGTAAACGTTTGTGCGTTCTTAATCAGAATTTCTTCGTTCTTCTCAAAATCGGTGTTCCTCTTTGGCGCTTCAGCTGGCTTTTCAGTCTCAGGCTCGTCGCGACGTATTTTACCAATCACTATTTGTTTGGCTTCTTCTCTTACGATCTTATCTCCCTGATACTCTTTTAACAAGGCACTGTACATATCGCCCGTAAGTTTAAACATCGGGCTTTTCTCAGCAGAGAAGCCTTTCTTGTTTAAAAACTCAACGGCCGTACCCATGCCTATATTAAGTTCTTTAATAGCTTTAATTAAAATGATTGGTTTGTCGTCTGACATTTAGCTCCTGTTATTTTTTAATATAATACAAAAGTAGTGTTTATTTGGCAATTACACCACTTATTCAAATTCTGACTGTAAAATCTGAACCACCTCTTTAATGGTTTCTTCTTCTAAGTCTGTGCGTTTTACCAAATCTTCTACTGTAAGTGCCAAAACACTCTTAGCAGTATCGCACCCGATAGCTTTTAATTCATCAATAATCCAGCTATCAATCTCATCTGAGAATTCTTCTAGATCCACATCCTCATCACTTTCTTCACCAGCTTCACGGTAAACATCAATTTCATAACCGGTTAATTTACCAGCCAATTTAATATTATGTCCGCCACGTCCAATAGCTAAAGAAACCTGATCCGGCTTTAAATAAACAGATGCGTGTTTAGTTTCATCATCTAATTTAATAGAAGTAATCTTCGCTGGGCTTAAAGCACGGGTAATGTATAATGAGATGTTGTTTGTAAAGTTAATTACATCGATATTTTCATTTTTCAATTCACGAACGATACCATGAATACGAGATCCTTTCATACCTACGCAAGCACCAACCGGATCAATACGATCATCGTAAGATTCAACAGCCACTTTAGCACGCTCTCCTGGTTCGCGAACAATTTTTTTAACGGTAATTAAACCATCAAAAATTTCCGGAACTTCTAGTTCGAACAGACGCTGTAAAAAATCTGGTGCTGTTCTGGAAATGATAATCTTTGGGTTAGCATTAATCATTTCAACTTTGGAGATTACCGCTCTAACAGAATCACCCTTTTTAAAATAATCTGCAGGAATTTGTTCTGTTTTAGGCATTAAGAGTTCGTTACCTTCATCATCCAAAACAAGTGTTTCCTTCTTCCAAACTTGATAAACCTCTCCGGTAATGATTTCACCAACGCGATCTTTATATTTCTTGAAAATTTCGTCTTTCTCTAATTCTAATACCTTAGAAACCAGTGTTTGGCGGGCAGCTAAAATGGCTCTCCTACCAAAACTCTCTAAAGTAATCTGCTCAATGTAATCATCACCAACCTCTAAGCTTGGATCCAGCTTGTGTACATCTGCAAGTTCAATTTCCAAATCATCATCTTCAGAAAATCCATCCTCCATCACCTTTCTCGTTCTCCAGATTTCCAAATCCCCGTTATCTGGATTTACAATTACATCACAGTTCTCATCTGTTCCGTATTTCTTACGCAACATACTACGAAAAACTTCTTCCAACACACTAATCACCGTTGGGCGATCTATATTTTTGAAATCTTTGAACTCTTGGAAAGAGTCGATCAAATTAATTGTTGTAGTACTCATTTTTTACTTAAATGAAATTAACACACTTGTTTCTAATATATCATTAAATGGCACGCTGGTTTCTACAGCCTTTGCTTTTTTTCCTTTTTCTTTAATCGATTCTTCAAGCAATAAATCAGCTGCATTAACTTCCAAAAGCTTACCCTCTTTTTTAAGGCCATCTTTAAGTTTAATACTCAAATTGCGCCCAATGTTTTTGGTGTACTGGCGGTTTAATTTTAGCGGCTCGCCTACACCAGGAGAAGAAACTTCTAAATTATAGGCTTGCTCAATCACATTCTCTTCCTCTAAATGAAAACCTACATGCCTGCTTATGGCAACACAATCCTGTATGCTAATACCTTCATCGCCATCAACATGAATAATCAACTTATTGTTTGGCAACATCTTCACTTCAACCAAAAACAGCTCTGGCCGATCTGCAATTTTCTCCTCAACGAGGGCTGCAACTTTCTTTTCTACCTGCATATTTTAACCTGATTTCATAGAAAAAGGGGACATTGTCCCCTTCTCTTTTCTTCGATTACGATGCAAATATAGTAATTTTTTACAAAAAATCAAACCCTTATCCCATTATTGTGCTGATAATTACCTTACAAGCACCTGCTTTTGTGGTTGTAAATTATGCTTTGCTGTACCGTTAAGGAGATTACCTACCGGTGCAAATTTAATTCCAACATAATTTTCTACCAGGTAAGTCTTACCCACTACAAAAGTCGAATGTGGAACAAAAACCACCGAATCGCCGGAAACTGTGGTTTTACCGGAAACGGGTATCTCGTCTTGCAAACTGTCTGAGTCATCAGGCCGGAGAAATACTGAAACCAAACCAGCAGAATCTGAATTTGCTAACGAGATATTTTTTGCTTGCAACAGGCTTCCTTCATCAATATTTTTAATTATTATTGATGAACAATCAGTAGAAAACTTAATTATTGGTTTGTTGTTATGCGAACATGCCAAAACAAAAGTGGCAATACAAAACATCCCCAAATATTTATAAACATATTTAAACATTTTACAAAATTAAGGATTATGAAACTAATTATCGAAGTACTCTTGATGGGACTAGCATTCTATCTTGGCGCAAAATTGGTACCAGGCGTATCTATTGATGGCTATGGTAACGCAATTATTGCGGCAATATTAATTGCCCTGGCAAATGCAACTATTGGCTTTGTGTTAAGGCTGCTTACTTTCCCAGTCAATTTTTTAACATTGGGTTTAGTATCGTTCATCATCACTGTATTGATGATTTTGTTAGTAGACAAAATGATGACCTCATTTAACACCTCTGGCTTTCTGGCTGCTGCTTTTCTTGCCATTATTGTAGCTTTAATTAAAGCTATTTTTGGCGCTCTTGCTGGTGATAAAGCTTAATAATTGAGCTGACAGTTTAAGGCTGTCAGCTCTGCACATTATCTTATCACTTCCCTGGAGATAACCATTTTTTGAATTTCTGAAGTTCCTTCATAAATCTGCGTAATCTTCGCATCACGCATGAGCCGCTCCACATGGTATTCCTTTACAAATCCATATCCTCCGTGTACCTGCACAGCCTCTACAGTAACATCCATTGCCACTTTGGATGCATATAGTTTAGCCATCGAACCTGCCTGAGTATACGGTAAACCCTGATCTTTTAACCAGGCGGCCTTGTAAACCAATAACCTGGCTGCCTCAATCTGCGTAGCCATATCGGCCAGCTTGAAAGCAATGGCCTGATGCTCTGCAATCGGTTTACCAAAAGATTTTCGCTCTTTTGCGTATTGGGTGGCCATTTCGAATGCGCCTTGCGCAATGCCCAATGCCTGTGCTGCAATGCCAATTCGTCCGCCCTCAAGCGTTTTCATCGCGAAAGAAAACCCAAAACCATCTTCACCAATTCTGTTTTCCTTAGGCACTCTTACATCATTAAACATTAAAGAATGCGTATCCGAGCCGCGGATGCCCAGCTTATTTTCTTTAGGGCCAATCGTAAAACCTTCCATGCCTTTTTCTACGATAAAGGCGTTAATACCTTTATGCCTAAGTTCTGGATGGGTTTGGGCTATAACCAGATAGGTAGATGCCGTACTCCCGTTGGTGATCCAATTTTTGGTGCCGTTTAGTAAGTAATAGTCGCCCATGTCATCCGCTGTGGTCCGCTGCGATGTAGCATCAGAACCAGCCTCAGGCTCCGACAAACAAAAGGCACCAATTTTTTCTCCCGAAGCAAGTGGCTTTAAATATTTTTCTTTTTGTGCTTCATTTCCATAAGCTTCGAGCCCATAACATACTAATGAGTTATTTACAGAAACTACTACCGATGCTGAAGCGTCTATTTTAGAAAGCTCTTCCATCACAAGCACATATGAAATGGCATCTAACCCGCTGCCATTGTATTTCGGGTCTACCATCATGCCTAAAAAACCCAATTCGCCAAGCTTGGTTACCTGCTCTGCCGGGAATTTTTGATGTTCGTCTCTTTCTATTACACCAGGTTTTAATTCTTGCTGCGCAAAATCTCTTGCAGCCTGCTGAATCATGATTTGCTCTTCTGTCAATTCAAAATGCATAACATTATGTATAAAGGTTAGTACTTCAAATGTAGCATTTCAAATTGAATTTACTATGCTGCCATAGCATTTATTTTGCCATTAGCGTTATATTTGATCAACGCTAAGGAAAGGGCTGCTAAGAATGTGAGTTATTCTGGCTCAAATTACCTTGATGCAACTTTTGAAATCACTTTAAAAGAACTTAAACTTCCCAAAATTAAAATTAGTAATACCTGTGAAGAATGGATGATAGTTGCATACGCTAACGCGTCTTTAAAAACCACTCCATAGAGAGCAAGGGCTTGCGCAACCATCCAATGGAACACACCAATACCTCCCTGAACTGGCGCCGCCATGGCAAAACCAGAAAAAACCAATGCTGTAAAAGCTGCAGCTAAGCCAAGGTTTTGGGTGGGCAAAATAGCTAAAAAGCAGAAATACATCGAAAGCAGGTAAGCAACCCATATGCCCAGCGTATAAGCGATAAATAATTGTTTTTGCTTAAGCTTATGGTACGAACCGAAGCCCTGTCTAAGTCCAACAAGAACCCTTAGTAGTTTTCTGCCGACCTTTTTTCGGACAATATATATTCCAAAAGCGATGGATAAAGCTACAATTGCGCCTATTGCCAACAACCACAAAAAGTTAAGATTAATAAGCTTCTGCCACAGCTTAACGTAAATGGATTGATATAAAAATTGATAAACGATATTATATTGGAAAACAACTACGGCAAGGCCGGTTGCCAGGAGCACCAGTACATCGAATAACCTTTCGGTAATCACTGTACCAATGGCGGCAAACATAGGTACGCGATCTGTTTTGTGTACTGATGTGCATCGACCAATTTCACCGAAGCGGGGTAGTGCCAAATTAGCCAGGTAACCGATAATTACGGCATGATAAACATTCCAAAATGAGACATCATAATGAATAGAGCGATACAGCATTTGCCACCTGAGTGCCCTAAGAACATGGGCCACCCAAACCATAAAGGCAGACACTATTATCCAGAAATAATTGGCAGATCTAATTTCTCGCCAAATCTTTGATAAATCCTGCCCCTTAAACGCAAGGTATAAAACACCTATCCCTATCAAAAAAAGGAGGATATATTTTAGCGCTGTTTTGAGGTCAAATTTCAAATGCCTATTTTAGCAGATGGTTATTATCATCTGGAAATACTAAGATAGGATTATATTGCTTAGCTTCATCTATGGGTAGCGAGCCATAAGACATTATAATTAACACATCTCCAAGTTGTGCTAAACGAGCCGTGGCGCCATTAAGGCAAATTGTTCCAGTACCACGTTCACCTTTAATAACATAGGTTTCGAAGCGTGCACCATTGTTGTTGTTTACAATCTGAACCTTCTCATTGGCAATAATATTGGCTGCATCCATCAAATCCTCATCTATCGTAATACTACCTACGTAGTTTAATTCAGCTTGTGTTACCCTAACACGGTGTATTTTCGATTTTAATATTGTAATAACCATTTGACAAAGTTAGTAATAAAGGTTGATGGAGGAAATATCAGGCTATAACCAAAAAGTAAAATCTCTTTGCTACAGACGGCATTTTATTTGATGATCATATTATCTATAAGGCGGGTTGTACCAACTTGTGCGGCAACGAGCGCTACCAAAGAAGGCTCGTCTTTAGCGCTTACCGGCATCAATGTATCTCCGTTTGCAATGGTAAAATAATCTAAATCAACGCCTTCAATACCCTTATAAAAAGATCTGGCCTTTTCTTCGAGTTCCTGGAGCGAAAATGCTTCGAAATGATCTACAACAAATTGTAAAGATTTGTTTAAGACCAATGAATTTTCTCTATCGGTGCGTGATAAATGAATGTTTCGACTACTCATCGCCAGACCGTCTTCCTCGCGAATAATGGGGCAGGTGATAATCTCAACAGCCAAATTAAAATACTTAACCATCTGCTTAATCATCAGCACTTGCTGATAGTCTTTTTGGCCAAACATGGCTATATCAGGTAAAACAGCGTCGAATAACTTCTTCACAATTTGTGTTACTCCTTGATAATGGCCTTTTCTAAACTCACCTTCCAATACAAACTCGGCCGCTCCCAAATCAATATGCCAGCCTTCATCTTCTCCGGCAGGATACATTTCAGCAACATTAGGCATAAAAACGCCACTACATCCAGCTTCGAGAAGCATAGCCAGATCATGTTCTATTGGCCTGGGATACTTCTCTAAGTCCTTTGGATCAGTAAATTGTGTCGGATTTACAAAGATGCTGCAGATAATAACATCGGCATGTTGCTGGGCTATTCTTATTAAAGAGATATGGCCGTTATGCAATGCCCCCATGGTAGGAACAAGTGCGATTTTTTTTCTTGCTAGTTTTAATGGTTTTAAGAAAGCCTCAAGCGCTGCCTTAGTTTTAAATATTTCCAATTTGGTCTATCTAAATTAAAGCCGTAAAGGTGTAAATTAATCTAAATGAAACCAAACAAATGCTTGTTATATTGATAAATAGTATTATTATGCTTATCTTTGCGGCTCATTATCTTTTATTTAACTTAATATTTTCTTAGAATATGGAGATGGCAAAAACGAAGCTGCTGATTGTTACACACGAGATGTCGCCTTTCCTCGAGCTTACTAAAATTTCTGAAATTACTCGCCAATTGCCACAGGCTATGCAAGAGAAAGGATTCGAAATCCGCATCTTAATGCCTAAGTTTGGTAACATCAACGAGAGAAGAAATCGTTTACACGAAGTAATTCGCTTATCGGGAATGAACATCATTATTGATGACAATGATAATCCCTTAATCATTAAAGTAGCATCCATCCCCGCTGCACGCATGCAGGTTTATTTCTTAGACAATGAAGAGTATTTCCAACGCAAGCAAGTGTTTAGAGATGCTAGTGGAAAGTTCTTCGATGATAACGATGAACGCACAATTTTCTTTTGTAAAGGTGCATTAGAAACTGTAAAAAAACTAGGTTGGGCACCCGATATTGTGCACTGCCATGGCTGGATGAGTTCCCTTGTACCAGCATACATTAAAACTACTTACAAAAACGATCCTACTTTCAAAAACGCTAAAGTGGTTTACTCTATCTATGAAGATGGATTTACTGAAAAGCTGAACGCTAACTTCGCAAGTAAAGCTGTAATGGCAAATATGTCTGAAGATGACACTAAAGCTTTTGCTCCCGCAGACTGCAATAGCATGCATGTTGGTGCCGTTACACACGCTGATGCAGTGGTTTTAGGAGATGAAAATCTCGATGCATCTTTGTTAAAATTTGTTAAAGATTCTAATAAGCCAACATTAGCTTTTAACTTAACCGATAATTTTGAAAACTTCTATTCCTTCTATGAAGAAATTTCAAATGATGAATTGGTTTCTGTTGCTTAATTAGGTATTATTAATTTATATATGAAATTTACAAAACAAGACTTATTAACCCTGTTGATAAGTCTTTTTCTTTTTGCCTCGTGTAAAAACCCAGATGGTGTTGGTTTAGATGTTGATCCCAATTCGGCTATTGTTGGCACATTGGTAAATACAGAGAGAATTACCTCGAGCACTGTAAGAGAAGGCGATATTACTACAAGTACGCTATCGCAGCACCCGCTTGGTTACATGGTGGACCCAACTTTTGGCAAAACTGAAGCGAGTTTAGCGATGACTGTTGTGCCATCTGCCTTAAGCTATGATTTCGGAACTTCCCCAATTTTAGATTCTGCCGTATTGGTGCTTAATCTTGGCACGCAGTTTTATGGCGATACTACCACATCAAAATACAGCATTGATGTTTATCAGCTTACAAATAAGATTACTACTTTTAAAAGTTCTGATGTACAGGCGCACAATAGTACCTTGGTGGGCAACTTCAACAATAAGATCTTCCCGAAGACCCCAATAAAAGTTACTGACATCGTAAAAGGTAAAGCTGATACTTTGAAAACCCTAAAGGCGCAAATAAGAATTCCATTAAATAAAGCCTTTATCCAGAGTACCATCTTAAGTTTACCGAGTACTGCTACATCATCCAATGCTAAGTTTATAGACTATTTTAAAGGCTTATACGCAGAGATCAACAAAACATCATCGACTATTGCTGGTGGGGGTATCGCATTTATCGACTTTGCTTCAACTAATTCTTATGTACAAATGGTTTATAAGACAACGAATAGTTCAAGCGTAATAGACACGGTATCAGTGAACTTCCCTATTACAAGCGCAAACACCGTTACAGCAAATATTAAGCACGATTATGTTGGTACAGAGGTGCAGACGCAGTTGAGTAATCCTGGCACGCAATACAACGTTACTTATTTACAGGCACTTGCAGGGGTGAAAACTAAGATATCATTTCCTACACTTGCAGATTTTACTAATACTTATGGTAAAGTGGTGGTAAACAAGGCAGAGTTGGTAGTTGATTTAAGCACAGGCACCTTTGCTAATCCATTTGCGCCAGCAGAGCGACTTTCTTTGTATAGATGGGATATTGCTGAGCAACCAACCAATTTAGATGATTACAGCGGCTATTTGAGCGCTGGTGCGGCTAACCTTTTTGGAGGCTTCTACGATTCGCTTAAAAACCGATATGTTTTCAATGTCACATCTTATGTGCAGAGCATCATTGATAAAAAGATTATTGACTACGGCACATTCATAGCACCAACGTCTGCTACAGAGTTTCAGATTACTCCGTCGGGAACTTCAGCAGCGAGATCGGTGATTGGTTCTTTCGGAAACCCAACCAATAAGATAAAACTTAATATTTATTACACTAAAATAAATTAAGAGCAATCGCTCAAAACGAAAACGGCAACCTGATTGGGTTGCCGTTTTCGTTTACACAAAATCTTTCTTAAAAAGGTAAGTCGCCATTTTCATCGGCAGGACTTATAGTAAATTCGTCTTGTATTTTAGGTTCTGTAAGTTGATGCCCGACAGCCGGTGTTGAATGTTGTTCGAAATCACTTTTTCTGCCCAACATGGTAAAGTTCTCGGCAACAATTTCTGTAACGTACTTCTTCACTTTTTCTTTGTCTTCGAAAGATCTTGTTCTAAGCTTGCCTTCGATGTAAACCAGTTTGCCTTTTTGTAAGTATTTAGAAGCAACTTCGGCTAAGCCCCTCCACAATACAATATTGTGCCACTCCGTTTGTTCTACCCTTTTTCCATCTTTGTTGTACGTTTCTGATGTAGCTAATGGAAAACTTGCCACCGTTACACCTCCATCCAAATGTCGTACTTCGGGGTCCTTACCTAAGTGCCCCACTAAAATAACTTTGTTAATCCCAGACATAAATATTTTTGGTTAGTTGTTTGTATTTAGATGCTTGCCGTTATTATGGTTAGTTATTCCATATCTGCTCATAACAAAAACTCGATTACAAAATCGTGTATAACTTTAGGTTGCGGCAACTCATCCAATTTATGCAAAGAAACCCAATTAAGTTTCTTTTGTTTACTAAAGTTAAATATATAATTTTTTAACTCAAAAAACTTGATATGGATAATTTGGTGCGTTAAAATGTGTTTTTTGCTACTCAAAAGTGTGTAACTAACATTTGCGCCGAAATTATCGGCAAGCGCTTCAACAAAAGCATCACCTTGCGGATCCAACATCTCAAGGGTTTCAATACAAGGAAAATCGTAAAGGTGTTGCCAAATGTCGCCTGCTTGCCTTTGTTGAAGCAAAATATTCTCATCATCTCTGCAAATGAAATAGTTAAAATAGCGATGCTTCTGGGGTGCCTTCTTTAGTTTTACGGGCAAAGTGCTTACCTCATTATGTTTGAAAGCATAACAATCTTGACTGAGTGGACAGGTAATGCAGAGCGGCGATTTTGGCTTGCATTGGATAGCGCCAAACTCCATAATTGCCTGGTTGTAGTCAGCAGAATTGTTCCGATGCAGCAATTCGTTTGCAAGAGAATAAAACTCCTTTTTACCTGCGGGGGAATTAATTGCAGTATACACGCCAAAATACCTAGCCAATACCCTGAATACATTGCCGTCTACAACCGCACGAGGCTCTCCGGTAGCGAATGAAGAAATGGCCGCAGCCGTGTATTCGCCAATACCTTTCAACTTTAGTAAAGCATCGTGACTATCAGGGAATACGCCGCCAAAGTCATTTACAACAACCTGTGCTGTTGCATGCATGTTTCTACACCTGGAATAATAGCCCAGGCCCTGCCAAAGCTTCAGCACCTGCTCTTCTGAAGCAGCAGCAAAAGCCCCTACAGTTGGGAAGTTCGCAAGAAATCTATGAAAATATGGTAGGCCTTGCTCTACCCTTGTTTGCTGCAGAATAATTTCCGATAGCCAAATGGTGTAGGCATCTTTAGTATGTCTCCATGGAAGATCCCTTTTGTTTTTATAATACCAATCAATTAGTTCTTGCTGAAATGTCATTAGCGCAAAATACAGGCTATTTTTGAGATAAAAAAAAATCTTGCATTTCACTGATAAGATCTGGAATAAAAAAATCATCTTTTATTTCCCTATCTCATTAAAAAGCAATACTTTTGCAACCCCAAAACAGTTATAATATTAAAACACAATATATATAAATAAGTAAATATGACTAAGGCAGATATTATTTCAGAAATATCAACAAAAACCGGAATTGAGAAGGTTGATGTACAGGAAACGGTTGAGGCATTTTTCAAGGTTATCAAAACGAGCATGATTGGCGGTGAAAATGTATATGTAAGAGGCTTCGGGAGCTTTGTTGTTAAAAAGAGAGCGCAGAAAACCGCTAGAAATATCTCGAAAAACACTGCAATAATTATCCCAGAGCACTTCGTACCAAGCTTTAAGCCAGCAAAAGTATTTGTTGATAAAGTGAAGAGCAATTCTAAAAAAATTAAAGTAGAAGCCTAAGTCGTAATTATGAATAGCACTATCAGGTCAAAACAAATCATCATTATTGGAGCGATTTTATTGCTGATTGCATTCTTATTTACACGAGACATAAAAGGTTTAGTAAAACCAACTGAGGAAAATGGAAAACTTCCTGCTGCAGGCCAAATGGCTGGGGTAGAAGGTAATTCATCTGCCACAGTTTTAAGCATCGAAACCTCTTCTACAGCTGCAAAAAATGTGCTAAACAAAAACTTAGCTACAGATATTACAGCCTTGGAGAATAGTTATAAAGGTGCTAAAGGTTCTGAGAAAATTGAGATTGCAAAACAATTGGCCCAAAAATGGGACGATGTAGAGCAGATCACACCATCAGCATTGTATTTGGAAGTGGTAGCCCAGGGCGAACCATCATCGAAATCGTGGTTGGCGGCGGGTAATCAGTTTATCAAGGCCTTTGAAAGTACACAGGATAGTTTGGCCCAACCAGCGTTATTGCAAAAAGCCAACACATCTTACAAAAATGTATTAGCGAAAGATTCTACAAACATTGAGGCTAAAACAGGCTTAGGTGTAACAATAGTAAATGGCTTAGGCGCACCCATGCAAGGTATTGCAATGTTGCTGGAAGTTGTTGCTAAAGACCCCAAAAATGTAAAGGCTAACATGAATTTAGGGTTGTTCTCTATCAAATCAGGTCAGTTCGATAAAGCTATCCCGCGTTTTAATACCGTTATAGCTGCTGCTCCAACACCTGAAGCGTATTTTTATTTAGGGACTGCTCTAGAAAATTTAGGCAGGAACAAAGAGGCTGTAGAGGCCTATTTATCAAGCAAAAAATTAGCGGCAAATCCGACTTTATCATCATTCATTGATAAGAAAGTAGCCGAACTAAAGAATAAAAATTAATTAACAGATTAATAAAAACATTTAAAACTTAAAATTATGCCAAGCGGTAAAAAAAGAAAAAGACATAAAATGGCTACCCACAAACGTAAAAAACGTTTAAGAAAAAACAGACATAAGAAAAAATAGATTCTTATTTTGATGTAAGCCAATTAAACCTCATAGTATAATGCTATGAGGTTTAAATTATTTGCCTGATTTTTAATCGTGTGGTTTTTTGGCATGCATCATATTTTTTTCTCGTTTACTATCCATTTGTTAATAGGCGAAAGCCTTAAATCTGTAGCTGTTGGTAAAAGAATTAATTATCAATTCGACTCCTGCCGGAGTTACCATAGCATTGATTGAAGACAAACAACTTGTTGAGCTTCACAAAGAACAAATCAATAATAACTACGCCGTAGGCGATATTTATTTAGGCCGCATTAAAAAAATTATGCCCGGCTTAAATGCTGCTTTCGTAGATGTTGGTTATGAAAAAGATGCGTTTCTGCATTATTTTGATTTGGGCCCTCAGGTGCAATCTTTAATTAAGCTAACTAAGATCAAGCGTAATGGCTCGGTTACAGGCACTTTATTAGATAATTTAAAGCTAGAAGCCGATATAAATAAGGCAGGCAAAATATCTGATGTGCTTAGTAAAAATATGCTCCTTCCTGTGCAAATTGCGAAAGAACCAATTTCCACAAAAGGTCCACGTTTAAGTTCCGACATTTCGATTGCCGGCAGGTATGTGGTACTGGTCCCATTCTCCAATACCATATCTGTATCAAAAAAAATTAAAAGCAATACTGAAAGAAATCGATTAAAGAAGATTATTGAAAGTATTAAGCCTCAAAATTTTGGGGTAATTATCAGAACTGTTTCTGAAGGGCGTGGAGTTGCCGAAATGCAAAAAGACCTGTTAGATCTGATTGCAAAGTGGGAAAACTTCATTAAAAAAGTGCCTTCAACCGAGCCTTCTAAAAGGGTTTGGGGAGAAATGGACAGATCATCTACGTTAATCCGTGATATTCTGAATCCTGATTTTACAAATGTTTACGTGAGTACACCTGAGTTGTACGATGATATTCGTTCTTATGTACATGATATTTCACCAGAAATGGAGAAAATTGTAAAGTTGTACAAACAGAAAGAACCAATCTTCGATAATTTTGGTATCGAAAAGCAAATTAAAAATGCTTTTGGAAAAACTGTAAACCTGCCTGGTGGCGCCTACCTGGTTGTAGAACATACAGAAGCACTTCACGTAATTGACGTGAACAGCGGAAACCGTACTGCAAGCAAAGAAAACCAAGAGGAAAATGCTTTGCAGGTAAACAAAGAAGCAGCAAAAGAAATTGCCCGTCAATTGCGTTTGCGCGACATGGGCGGAATTGTGGTAATCGATTTCATCGACATGCACAAGCCGACAAACCGTAAAATACTATTTGATTATCTGCGAGAGCTGATGTTATTGGATAGGGCTAAGCATACCATTTTGCCTCCAAGCAAATTTGGCCTGGTGCAAATTACACGCCAACGTGTTCGTCCTGAAATGAACATTGTTACCGTAGAGAAATGCCCGGCATGTGGTGGTACCGGAGAGATTAAGGCCAGTATTGTACTAATGGATGATATTGAAAATAACCTCAACTATATCTTACGAGAGCAAAATGAAAAAGGGATTACGCTTTGTGTCCATCCATATATAGAGGCATACATTACCAAAGGTATTTTTAACCTTCAACGCCGATGGTTTTTTAAATATGGCCAGTGGATTAAAGTTAAGGAACAATCGTCTTACCATTTAACAGAGTTTCACTTTATCTCATCAAAAGACGAGGAGATTAAATTGTAACACTGAAAAAATTAAAACAAAGCCTGGATTTTCATTAATCCAGGCTTTTTGCATTAAAGCAGCTCGCATCAATTTTTAGAGAAATATTACCAAAAATGACTAGTTTTTAGTGCCTTAAAGTCTAAATTCGTGAACTTAAAAAATTATAAATTGGCAAAATCGAAAACGGCATATTTTTGCCAGAGCTGCGGTTACGAATCGGCAAAATGGTTAGGCAAATGTCCATCTTGTGGGCAGTGGAATACCTTTGTAGAGGAGGTGGTAGAGAAAAGTTCTGCTGCCATACCCGCATGGAAAACAGAAACTACAGCCAGAAGGGTTAGCAAACCTAACAAAGTGGCCGATATTCAATCATCGATAGAAAGTAGAATTTTAACAGGTGATAAGGAGCTCGATCGCGTATTGGGAGGCGGCCTGGTAGAAGGATCTCTGGTTCTTATTGGCGGTGAGCCTGGAATTGGAAAATCGACCTTAATGCTGCAACTTGCATTAAACCTCAAGGGTAAAAAAGTACTTTACATTTCTGGGGAAGAAAGCGAACAGCAAATAAAAATGAGAGCAGAACGGATTCAAGATGATCCTTCTTCAGAATGCTATATCTTAACGGAAACCTCAACACAAAATATCTTCAAACAAGTTGAAATCCTTGAACCAGAGATTTTGATCGTTGATTCGATACAGACCTTGCACTCTTCTCATATTGACTCTACGCCCGGCAGCGTGTCGCAAGTACGCGAGTGCACCGCCGAATTGCTGCGCTTTGCAAAAGAAACCGGGGTACCTGTTTTTTTAATTGGTCATATTACTAAGGATGGCGCCATAGCAGGGCCGAAGATATTGGAACACATGGTAGATACTGTGTTACAGTTTGAGGGAGACAGGCACCATGTATACCGCATATTACGGGGTATAAAAAATCGCTTCGGTGCCGCCGCAGAACTTGGCATTTACGAAATGCAGGGGAGCGGTTTGAGAGAGGTATCGAACCCATCTGAAATCTTATTGTCTCAACGTGATGAAGCCCTAAGTGGTATTGCAATATCAGCTATGTTAGAAGGAGCCCGACCGATGTTAATCGAAACCCAGGCATTGGTTAGTGGGGCCGCCTACGGAACCCCCCAACGGTCTGCTACCGGTTTTGACACTAAGCGATTGAATATGCTGTTGGCCGTACTCGAAAAAAGATGTGGCTTTAGGTTGGGCACGCAAGACGTATTTTTAAATATTGCGGGAGGTATTCGGGTGGAAGATCCCGCTATAGATCTAGCCGTACTAATTGCCATTATCTCTTCCCAACAAGATATTCCGGTTTCTACCAAGAATTGTTTTGCGGCTGAAATTGGTTTATCCGGAGAAATAAGAGCTGTAAACCGCATCGAACAGCGAATTGCCGAGGCAGATAAGTTAGGCTTCGATGTTATCTATATTTCAAAGTATAATTTGAAGGGTATAGATCTTTCAAAATTTAACATCGAAATTAAAGCTGTATCTAAAATTGAAGAAGTATTTAGCTTAATTTTTGGATGATAGGCTTGCTATTTTTGGGGAAAATATTACACACGTTTCTACAAATAGGCGATCCGATTACCCATCTTCTCGATAAGCATTTTTTTGGCACGCATATCACATTTAACACAAAACACTATATATCAGTTATTTAACAGCATAATCAAAGGAGTTTGGAGTTTTGGTTTGAGTTTTGCCTAATGTATAATGTTGTACATCATGGGATGTGATCTATAACAATAGGGATGATTTTCCTCGTTAGCGATAGCTAGCGAGGATTTTTTTTTAACAATGTTTTTTTAAAGCTTAAATTACTGCTACATTAGAATAGTAACTATAAAAATATGATGAAAAAAATAATTTTAAGTTTGAGTTTATGCCTGTTGGCAGCATTGGGATTTTCACAGACAAGCCATAATGGCCAAAAATTTGGCGAAGATGTTAAGCCTGGTGATGTTAAACCAGTTGCAAAAAATGGAAACAGCCATGGGCGGAAAAAAAGCCGTTGACATGAAAATTGAGGGCAAGGTTTTGGAAGTCTGTAAGAAGAAAGGTTGCTGGATGACCTTAGAAATGCCGAACGGCGATCCATTAAGGGTAACTTTTAAAGATTATGCCTTTTTCATGCCAATGGATATTGTCGGAAAAAAAGTCGTTTTAGATGGCGTAGCCAAATCACAAACCATTTCCGCAGAAACATTGCGTCATTATGCAGAGGATGCAAAAAAACCAGCTGATGAGATAGCTAAAATAACCGATCCGAAAAAGGAGTTGGCTTTTGAGGCAAAGGGTGTTGTTATTCTTAACCCATAAAAAAAGCCCCTAATCTGCAATGCTATTCTCCTATAAAGTGTGTAACTTTCTGGGAGCATGGCAAAATAGGGGCTTTTACAAAAGTGCTATCAAATTAGAGCACCCAATTCCAGCCAAAATGATCTGGGGCTAATCCATAACGAATATCGTTCAGCTTTTTAGCAATACCATTTGAGATATTTCTTCCAGATGGATCTGATAATTGATAAATTTGACCTTGGTAACCAATTTGACCAATGTGCGTAACGGTTGCCGCTGTTCCTGCTGCAAATGCTTCGGTTAAGCTACCATTTTCAATTCCATCGATTACTTCTTTTACCGAAACCCTTCTCTCTTCAACCTCAATACCGGCATCTTTAGCAAGCTTAATGATGGTATCTCGTGTTACGCCATCCAAAACTGTACTTCGTACCGATGGCGTAATTAACTTATCATTAATCACGAAAATAAGGTTGGCCGTTCCAGCTTCTTCAATATATTCGTGGTTCACAGCATCCGTCCAAATTAATTGATCAAAACCTTCTTTTCGAGCTTGCTCAAAAGGATATAATGAACGGGCATAATTACCAGCAGTCTTTGCAAAACCAACACCACCTTCATCGGCACGTGTGTACTCTGTTTCTATTTTTACTTTTAAGGCATTGCTATAATAAGGCCCGGTAGGCGTGGTTAGTAAGGCGAACTTATAGGTATCAGAGGCTTTTACCCCTAAATAAGGATCTGTAGCAAACATTACCGGCCGAATATAAAGGGCGTAATCATCTTGGCTAGGCACCCATTTTTCATCGATGTTAATTAAAGCTGCCAATCCTTGCATAAAAATTTCTTCAGGAATGGTTGCCATAGACATTCTAGCTGCCGATTTGTTAAAGCGCTCAAAATTTTTGTCTGCTCTAAACACGCTTATTTTGCCATCAGGTTGGCGATAAGCTTTTAAACCTTCGAAAATTGCCTGTCCGTAGTGAAGGGCAGAAATAGCCGGACTCATAGGAATTGGACCATATGGAAGAATTTGTAGGTTCTTCCATTCTCCACCTTCGTAATCGGCAGTGAACATATGATCGGTAAAAACCTTACCAAATGGCAACTGCGAAAAATCTGTTACTGTCAGCCTTGTTTGATCCGCTTTAATTATTTTTATATCTAATGTTTCCGTCATTGCATTTTGATTTTTATAAGTGATTTCCAGCTTTTCATTCGCTAAACGCTAGTCGACTTGTTTTGAAAGAAATCACTATTTATCTTTATTTATATTCGGCAAAAATACGAAAAACGGCGTTTATTTTCGTAGAATTTCGAAGATTAATCTTTGGTTTGGAGTGTTTTAAGTACACTAAGCACCCATCCCTTTCCCCATTCTTCCATTTGCTCACCCGTCCATAGAAAGGGATAAAATATTCGCTTCTGAAACCTTGGTGGTAAATATTTTTGCCAGTTGGTGCCACCAGTTGCGGCAATATCCACCGGGTCTTTTTCCAGGTAACGCACTGCAGATTTATAATGCGCAAGCGGCCACTCCACATTAACATACAAATCCAGTTTCCTAAGTTCATCGGCAAGCGCTTTAACATCAGCTCCCCCATTAGCTAACTGCTGGTATAAAGCTGAGAAATTAGAAAACTTACGCTCCTTTGCCAATTGCAAAAATTGGGTAGCGTATTTCTGGATGAACTGTTTTAACGTAAGGGTTTGCTTCCCTGAAGCCAATTCTGTCGCCCCAAATTTCCAATAAATGAATTCGAATTGTTCTTCAATACTAGAAGTTTTTAGTTCATCACGTTTGCTCTTATCAATCAGCCTGATAAAATCCGTAGCATAAATCTCAATCATTCGATATTGGCCAGACTGAAAACCACTGGCAGGAAGCAGGGACATTCGAAATTTTAAGAACTGGTCCTTTTCCATTCCATCAACCATTACTTGAAATGAAGTAGTAAGCGCATTAAAATATGCATTTATCCTTTTCAACCGGTTAATAAAAAATTCAACAGTAAGGTTTTCTTTCTCGGCAATTTGCTTACATTCATGCAAAGTAAGCTTAAAATAGAGTTCCGTAATCTGATGATACATGATGAAAATTTGTTCATCAGGAAAAGGTGTTTTAGGATTCTGCAGGCTCAATAATGTATCGAGGTGAATATAATCCCAATAAGTTAAGAAATCTGCATACTGCAATCCATCAAGATATGCAGACATATCTTGCCCCATTGCTGTATATTTCTCTTGCAGCTGGCTGAGTTTTTGTAAAATTTCGGGAGTAAATTCCATTTTATCTGTTTAGCTTACCAAAGGTGATAAAGATTTTTGGTACAAATAACTAAATTTTCTATTTTTGGCATCATGGCGATGGGGTACCGCCAAAACCGCCCGGACAGGCTGATGACTCCTACGATTTTATTTAAAATTGAATTTCGATGCCTGTTAAAATTTTAACAGAAGGTTTTCTTCTGTCTATCAAAAGCTTTTTTAAGCAAGATTTTGCTTTAATTTTTACCGAAGTGCTTAAATGGCTGGCTATCTCCGGGTTGGTCGGTGCTACTGTTGGCTCTGCGTCTGCTCTATTTTTAGTGAGTTTAAATTGGGCAACAGAGTATCGGGAGAGCCATCGCTCAATCATTGCAATGCTTCCATTAGCGGGGCTGATGATCGGATTAGCTTATCATTACTGGGGAAAATCTGTTGTAAAAGGCAACAACCTATTGATTGAAGAATTGCAACGGCCCAAAAATGTAATTCCGCTGGTAATGGCACCACTCATCTTCGTCGGCACGGTAATTACTCACTTATTTGGCGGGTCTGCTGGTAGAGAGGGAACAGCGGTCCAAATAGGCGGTGCTTTTGCAGATCAGTTTACCAAAGTTTTTAAACTGAAGCCCCGCGATAGAAAAATTTTGCTCATTAGCGGAATTAGTGCAGGTTTCGCATCTGTATTTGGTACGCCTCTTGCCGGAGCCATTTTCGGACTAGAAGTGTTTGTTGTTGGAACACTCATGTACCAAGCCATTTTACCCTCCTTTGTTACCGCAATAATTGCCGACTATGTATGTAAAACCTGGGGCGTAGGCCATACACACTACCGTATTGGTGGTGTGCCCGACTTAGATGCCATAAACCTGTTGCTGGCACTTGCGGCAGGGATTATGTTTGGATTAGCTGCAAGAACATTCTCGGGCCTTAATCACTATCTATCAGCAATATTTAGCAAAATAAAATATCCGCCACTGCGGCCAGTAGTTGGAGGAATTTTGTTGGTAGGTATTATTTACTTCTCCGGAACAACGAGATACATCGGTTTAGGAATACCCGTTATTTCGCAATCTTTTATTGAGCAGCAAGCTTATTATGCCTTCCTGATAAAACTCTTTCTGACCGCATTAACCTTAAGTGCAGGTTTTAAAGGTGGGGAGGTAACGCCCCTCTTTTTTATCGGGGCTACTTTAGGTAGCTTTTTAAGTGTCTACATGCCTTTACCTGTTGGGCTGCTTGCCGGAATGGGTTTTGTGGCGGTATTTTCAGGCGCAGCAAATACCCCCTTAGCCTGCATCTTTATGGGAATCGAACTTTTTGGAATAGCCCCAGGAATATACATTGCTTTAGCATGCGTAACAGCCTATCTATTCTCTGGTCATACCGGCATTTACCGTTCTCAATCCATAGGTACGCCAAAGCATCTGCTCTTCAGAAGGTATCGGGTTTGACTAACGCTGAATCTCATTATGGGTACAATCTCGAATGCTAGAAGCCGGGCATTTAAGCAAGGCAACACTTCCGTTTAATAAAGCACCCTGAATTTAATCGTATGCTCAATCTTTTTGAGCGATTTAAAAAGTTGCTTATCATACTCAGCATTAATGTCGGTAATGGCATATCCTATTGCGGTATTCGTCATTAGAAACTGACTGACTATGTTGATATCATGCTTGGCGAAAACCGTATTTATTTTAGCCATGATGCCTGGGACATTTTGGTGTATATGAATTAACCGGTGCGACTTATCAATTTTCGGCAATTGCAGATTTGGGAAGTTAATGCTCAAATAGGTAGCGCCGGTATTCATAAAATCAGCTACCCGTTTTGGTATAAAATCGGCATTTCTAGGGTTATTTTTGGGGTCGTCGAAAACTACAATACCTTGTTTCGTGCATAGATCTAAATCGAGCTTTCCTTTTGAATTACCCAGGTAACCAATTGTTTTAAGTTTAGCTGCGCCCTTTAGCTGCTCCTTATCCATTTTTTCGCCATCTGCAAAAATGATTATTCCTACGTCTTTAACATATTTCTCTTCGAAAGTTGCTTTATGGCGAATGGATAAACCATCGTTTTTTAGAATTGAAATCGTAAGCGGATCAACATCGCCAATTACCAAGCAAAGAATCCGGTTTTTTGGGTAGGATATCGCTCGCGGAAGATCATTCACGTATAAAAACTCATCAAAGCTTGGCGTAATATGATCGGCCTTAGCTACAATACTTTCCCTGGCTATGTTTTCCGTAAAGGCAAAAAACTTATTGATTAAGCCACTCTCGCGAAGTTGAAAATCGGAATAACCATCACCAATTCCAAACAGCTCACCCTCTAATTTTAGATGCTTTAACAGCTTTACCTTCCCACCTTCTTCACTTAACGGGTTTGCATGGTCGTAGTCAATTATCTTTCCATCGCCGGTAGTTACAAAGGTGTTGGCATAAATATTTTCCTTTTTGATATGATATTGGCTAACTACAGGAGTGATAAACTCTTTAAATCCGCCAGATACGATCAATACATCATCAGCATGCTTTTTAAAGAATGCTGCATTTCTAGAGAAAGAAACAGAAACCTTTTTCTTAAGATGCTTAATAAGCTGTTTCAGATGCATCTCATTTGCCTCAAGAAGTTTAACGCGTTGTGCTAAACTTTCTGAAAAGGAAAGTTTGCCTTCCATTGCAAAATTTGTATAATCTTCAATTTTCTGGAAGATATCCTCTTTATTTGGGTGGTTCTTTAATGATATTCTGGCTAGCTCATCAAGCGCTTCAACTTGGGTAAAAGTGCTATCAAAATCGATAATGTAGTAGGCTTTTTGTTTGGGCATTATGTTAAATGTTGGGTTATTTCTTTTATACTTTGCGCTATCGGTTTAAATGCGATACCCGTTTGCGCAATTATTTTATCATTGCTGTAATAACTAAATGTGGTGCTGCTTTGTGCTGTTTCTTTCGTTATGGAAGGCTCACTTTGCGTAAATAATGATGCCAATTTTAAAGCACGCCAGGCAATACCCAGCATCCAGGGTTTTGCTTCCTTAACCGGGGGCGCAACGTTAAATCCCGCAGCAATCTGCTCGAACAAATCTTTATAATTTACATTTTCAGATGAGATAATAAACCGCTCTCCAGAAAACTTGGTATTCATGAGCATTACCATAGCCATAGCCACGTCTTCAACATCTACAAAGCCAGATGCACCTTGGGTGTAAAAAGGAAAACCTGTTTTTATTAACTTGAATATGGCACCACTACCTTCGAAACCTGCATTTTTACCAATGATAACCGAGGGATTAACAATCACGGCATCTAAACCCTCATTGATTCCTCTCCACACCTCCATTTCACCCTCGTATTTGGATAGTCCATAGGCGTGTGCTTTTGCATCGTATTCCCAAAAATCCTTTTCTGTGATTTCTTTCTGACCCTTTTTTGGATTGCCTAGGGCAGCAACTGAACTCACGTGTACAAGCCTACAGCTATATTCTGCGCAAAGATTTACAATATTCGAGGTACCGGAAATATTTACATGAAAAAGCTTTTTCTTGTGTTTAGCGCTTAGTGACACGAAAGCAGCGCAGTGATAAACCTGTGTAATCCCCTCAAAGGCATCTTCCAAGTCGCCTGGTTCATTAAGATCTGCAACTCTCCAATCAATTAATTTGTTGTTTGCGATGAGAAATGGAATGTTCGAAGTATTTCTTTTAAGTGCCCGAACAGCAAAACCCTTGTCAGTTAACTGCTTTATTAATTCAGATCCTAAAAATCCAGTTCCGCCGGTTACCAGTATCATTATATTTTTTTCGAGCTATATGTGAAAATACGCATTCAAAAATAGATATTTGAGGCGAGAGTTTTAAATATATGTCGTTAACGGATTTCTTTTCGCCGGTAAACCCCGATACTTTTACACCGAAGCAAGGTTTCTTTACCAGTCAACTTGGCCTTAAAGCCCAAATCTTTACAGATGTTTTTCCTGATTTCGAAGATAACACTTACGATATAGCCATTTTTGGTGTGCTAGATGGCCGAGGGGCAGTAAATAATGAGGGCACGGCCTTGGCACCTGATTATTTTAGAGAAAAATTTTACAAGTTAAATGAAGGCGCTTTTACCAGCAGGATAGTTGATTTGGGAAATATTAAGCATGGGGCAACTATTGGAGATACTTATATTGCTATAAAAATGGTCGTAGCCGAATTGGTAAAGAAAGATATTATCCCCATTATAATTGGTGGTGGCCAAGATCTAACTTACGGGCAGTATTTGGGCTACGAGGCTTTAGAACAAAAAGTAGATTTGGTAATTATTGATAACCAGTTTGATATTGGAGACGATGAAAGCGTTGGCATTGAAACACGGTCTGATTGTTATTTAAACAAGATTTTCTTGCACCAACCAAACTACCTTTTCAATTACAGCAATATTGGTTACCAAACTTATTTTGTAAACCAGGAAAGTTTAAGTGTGATGGATAAACTGTATTTTGATGTACATCGATTAGGAGAATTTGCGCAAGATATAACCCTTACAGAGCCTATTATTCGCAATGCGAACATGATTAGTTTTGATATGGGCGCAATTAGGTCGGCTGATGCCGCAGCAAATGCCAATGGTACACCAAACGGGTTCGACGGTGAAGAAGCCTGCAG
Organism: Pedobacter sandarakinus; assembly: GCF_026240095.1. Lineage (GTDB taxonomy): Bacteria > Bacteroidota > Bacteroidia > Sphingobacteriales > Sphingobacteriaceae > Pedobacter > Pedobacter sandarakinus. The sequence continues at coordinate 682,124 of NZ_JAPIVG010000001.1, forward strand.
AATTGCCCGCTATGCTGGTATGAACGATAAACTAACCTCTATCGGTTTTTACGAATTTAACCCCGCTTACGATAATAATGGCCAGACCGCATTTTTACTTGCGCAAATGATTTGGTACTTCGTTGATGGATTTTACGCCCGTAAAAAAGATTTCCCACTGACACCAAAATCTCAGTTTATGATTTACAGAACCAGCCTAAAAGATGGATCTGGAGAGATGATGTTCGTGAAAAGCAAAAAATCCGATCGATGGTGGATGCAGGTGCCCTATCCATCTGGCCAATCTAAAAACGAAAGGTATCATCTGGTGCCATGCCGATACGATGACTACCAAACAGCAGTTAATGGCGAAATGCCAGATCTTTGGTGGCGTACTTATCAAAAGCTATCATAATTTTACACAGCAGTTTACGTTTTAGAAATTCTATTAATTACCTTTGAAAATATCACAATTAACCAAAAATGGTTTAACCGAATTTGTAAGGAATGAACCAAAATCTCGACTAAATTTATTATAAAACATTAAATCGATGAAGAAAATATTAGTAGCTGCAATGGCATTTTTGCCATTAGCAACATTGGCGCAGAAACCATTTACCTTAAATGGAAAAGTAAAGGGATTAAAGACTGGAGATAAAGTATATCTTATTTATAAAACAGATGGTACAAATATAACAGACTCAACAACCGTAAAGGATGGTGCGTTTGCATTTAAGGGGGCTCTAACATCGCCTACTCAAGGCAGTTTGTACGTAAACCAAAACCCATTTGTTAACCGCCCCGCAGAAGGAACAAAATTAGATGGTTTGCCACTGTACGTAGAACCAGGAAACCTGGTGTTAGCCTCTGCAGACTCGTTAAAAAATGCCACCATTTCGGGTTCGATGGTAAATGACGATGCTAAAAAACTGAAAGCCTTAACCAAATCAATTAACGATCAGTTAATGGCGATTAATAAAGAGTATAGTGGGTATACTGCTGAGCAAAAGAAAGACCCAAAAACAATGGATGCTTTGAGGGCCCGTTATGAAACAGCGTCTGCAGATTTGCCATCGATCATGTTAAAATTCGCAACCGATAATCCAAAATCATATATTAGCTTAAATGCAATCGGCCAGGTAGCCAGCGACCCTGAGCAAGGTATGGCTGCAGAAAAGGCTTTCGCAACATTATCGCCAGACCTAAAGGAAACCGCTATTGGAAAGCAGCTTAACCAGATGTTTGAGGCTGGGAAGAAAACTGCGATTGGTGCAATGGCGATGGACTTTACTCAAACAGATACGGCAGGAAAGCCAGTAAAATTATCAGACTTTAAAGGAAAGTACGTATTGGTAGATTTTTGGGCCTCGTGGTGTGGTCCATGTCGCCAGGAGAATCCAAATGTAGTGGTAGCTTACAATAAGTTTAAAGATAAAGGCTTTACTGTTTTAGGCGTTTCTCTAGACGGTGGTAGTACCAGAACAACAAAAGATGCGTGGCAAAAAGCAATAGCTGCTGATCAGTTAACCTGGACACATGTATCTGACCTTAACGGATGGAGTAATGAAGTTGCCCAATTATATGGTATTCGTTCTATTCCCGCTAATCTTTTGATAGATCCAAATGGGAAAATTATTGCAAAAGGCTTAAGAGAGCAAGCCTTACAAGATAAACTGCAAGAGTTATTAGGCAGTAAATCTAAATAATACTGCCTTATTAACCAGAAAGCCGCAGGTTTGGAAGATCAAATTCTTCTAACCTGCGGCTTTTCTATTTTAGGGTATTTACTTTCTAGATCAAATCAAATCCGATATCCTCTCTAAAGTATTTGCCATCAAAGTAAATTCTTCCGGCATCTGCAGTTGCAGATTGTAATGCCGTAAACAAATCGTTTTGCAGACTGGTGATGGCGATCACACGGCCTCCATTGGTTTTAACTACATCGTTATCAAGCAATGTTCCGGCATGGAAGGCATCGGAGTGGCGTAAATTTTCAATTCCGGTAATTGTTTTGCCTTTAAGGTAGTCTCCCGGGTATCCTCCGGCCACAATCATAACCGTAGCAGCGGTTTTCTCAGATACTTTGAGTGTTACTTTATCGAGCTGTTTGTTGGCTGTTGCCGTAAAAAGTTCAACCAAATCATTTTCAATTCTAGGAATTACACTCTCCGTTTCGGGGTCGCCCATACGGGCATTGTATTCGATTACGTAAGGCTCTTCGCCCACTTTTATCAATCCAAAAAATATAAATCCTGTATAATCGATATTATCTTGTTTTAAACCATTAACAGTAGGCTTAATGATTCTTTCTTCTACTTTTTGTAGAAACTCTGGGGTAGCAAATGGTACCGGAGACACAGAGCCCATACCTCCTGTGTTTAAACCCGTATCACCTTGGCCTATCCGCTTGTAATCTTTCGCCGAAGGCAGCGTGATGTAATTTGATCCATCAGTTAAGATAAAAACAGAAAGTTCTATTCCACTTAAAAATTCTTCTATTACTACAGTGGCACCGGCAGCACCAAATTTGCCCCCAAGCATTAATTTCAATTCTTCCTGCGCTTCGATGGTTTCAGTACAAATCAGAACGCCTTTCCCTGCTGCTAAACCATCGGCCTTAAGCACTACTGGTAAAGCATGATTTTGGAGATAGGCTAAACCATCTTCTAAAGTTTCTGGTGTAAAAGATTTAGATGCTGCCGTTGGAATCCCGTGGCGATCCATAAACTGCTTTGAAAAATCTTTACTTCCTTCCAGAATGGCACCTTCCTTTTTTGGTCCTATTACCGGGATGTGCATTAAAGCCTGATCAGCCAAAAAATAATCGTGAATGCCATTAACTAAAGGTTCTTCGGGGCCAACAACTACAAGCTCGATATTTTCTTTTAAAACTACCTTTTTAATGGCGTCGAAATCGTTAACATTAATGTTGATGTTAGTGCCATAAACGCCTGTACCGCCATTTCCTGGTGCAATAATTAATTTATCGCAGTGCGAAGACTGGCTAATTTTCCAAGCGAATGCACTTTCTCTGCCGCCTGAACCTAAAAGTAAGATATTCATATTGGCAAAGATAATAAATGAGTGATGGAAAAGGGAACAAGGTTTCGGGAAATTATAAAAAGGCAAATAGCGGAAGCATCCGCTGGTGCGCCATAAGGCATAAAAGATGCTTTCTGTTATTTTGCGCTTCTTGTCATCTGCTCCAACATGTCCCACATCTCGTTTGGAATTGCCTCCAGGCCATTCATTTGTCCGGCACCTTGCAGCCACTCACCACCATCTATCGTGATGACTTCGCCATTAATATAACCAGAGAAATCGCTAACTAAAAACGCAGCTAGATTGGCCAATTCTTGGTGATCGCCGACTCTTTTAAGCGGTACACGGTTTTTGAAATCGAACTTTTTGGCTAGATCGCCTGGCAACAAGCGTTCCCACGCCCCTTTTGTTGGAAACGGCCCGGGCGCAATGGCATTGGTACGGATGCCGTACTTGCCCCACTCTACTGCCAGCGACCTGGTGAGTGCCAAAACGCCACCCTTAGCGCATGCTGATGGAACAACGTAGGCCGAACCCGTAAAAGCATATGTGGTGATAATGTTTAGTACCGTTGCCGTTTGTTTTTCTTTGATCCAATGTTTACCAAAAGTTAAAGTGCAATTAACGGTCCCTTTTAATACGATATCGATAATGGATGAAAATGCATTAGCTGATAAGCGTTCTGTGGGAGAGATGAAATTTCCTGCAGCGTTATTTACTAAAACATCAACCGAGCCAAATTTTTCAAGAGCCTTAGCTAGTACATGCTCTACCTCTTCAACTGCTCTAACATCACAAGCAATAGCCAACACTTTTCCACCAGTTTTCTCCTCCATTTCATCGGCAGTTTTTTGGAGCACATCCTGCTTGCGACTGGTAATTACCAAATTGGCACCAAGTTTAAGGAAATAAATACCCATTGCTTTGCCCAGACCCGTGCCACCGCCAGTAATTACAATTGTTTTGCCTTTAAGGGCATCTTCTTTTAACATTGGTGAATTGAAGTTGAACATAGTTAGTTTTTTGGTATAAAATATATGTTGCGAAAGTTACTTTCTTTGCAGGTTAGCGAGTATTGTTTTCAAGATGTGTCTGGTTGTTGGCGACCACCATTGGGCTAACATCTTTTCCAGGGTTTCAGTTTGATCGGCCTTCATAACAGCAATCAAATCTTGCCTAATATTAAGCTTACTCTGCGACCAGGTATTGCTTTCCAATTCCATAAATTTCTTAATTTTCCTTTCTGCAGCTGTCAAAAGACTTTCTGTCTTCACTAATTCATCAACCAAACCAACTTTTAACGCTTCTTCTGGGTTATAAAGCTTACCTGTTAGCAAACTTCTTGTTGCTTCGGCTTTACCCAACCAAAAAGCATATAATTGAAATATACTATTGGGAACGATGATTCCTACGGGCACTTCATTTAAACCTATAATGTATTGTCCTTCGGCCATTACCCTAGCATCACAAGCCAAAGCGATAACGCACCCACCGGCAGGGCTATGCCCGCTTATGGCTGCAACCATTGGCTTTTTAAAGGAAACAAGATTGGCTGTGAAGGCAAAAAAAGTTTCGAAAAATGACTTTGCTTCTTCTTCATTATAGTTGTAAAGCGCTACCAGATCTAAACCTGCAGAAAAGAAAGGAGCAGTTCCTGTTAATATTACACCGCCGATGTTTTCATCAGCGGCAATATTTTTAAGCATATCATCAAGCTCGGTAATAATATCCCGCCCGAGGGCGTTAGATTTACCTTTATCTAGCGTGATGGTTGCCAAGCGATCTTTAACGCTTACTCGTATTGTATTCATGTAACTGCTATTAAATTTAAATAATTAACTATGCTAGCATAATACTCAAATTTATTTATTTTTCCTTACTTCACATCATAAGTGTAAACTTTTCTTGCTAAGTGCCCAAGCGCATCCAAGCCTTCTATTACTACCCGGTATTGACCTGGCTCATCGGCATTATAAAATTCGAATTTAGCCTTGCCATCTGCCGGAGCTACTACCTGCGGGTTCCAATAAATAGTGGTTCTAAGATCTTGGCGGCTGCTGTTTGTACTTTCCATATCGTACTTAGGTGAGTAAAACTGCCTGATAGCAGAAAAACCTTTAGGGTTGATGGTTAAAATTCCAGGAGCATAGCGATTGTAACTTGTTGCGCCACCACCACGTTTAGTAGTAATAACCAATACACCACCACCACCTTGCGATCCATAGATTGCGGTATTGCCCGGACTTTTCAACAACTCTATCGACTCAACATCAGATGGGGTAATATTATCTAAAAAATCAGCCTCTACCCGCATACCATCTAAAACTATTCCCATCGGCGTATTCTGACTTCTCATTAAATAAGGAATGTTGCCTCTAAAAATAACACCGGGTAAGCGCCCCTGTAAACATTGCGACAATGTTACGCAGGTAGAAAGATCATCACCCGTTAAAACAAAATCGGCTCTGCCAGCGCCATTCAGATTGGCAGAGTTTTTTGCCGGGTTTTTCTTTTCGGTAATGGTAACTTCTTCAAGTTTGATGGTTTTTTCCAGCAAGCCTAGTCGTTGCATCTCATTAAAGTAACTGTCACTTTCTTTGATATATTTCATTAACGAATTATTTACGTTAATCTCCACGTCGCCAGCGTTTTTATTTTTTGTTACAACAAAGCCAGGAGCAACACTTTGAGGATCTACGCTGATATCAACAAACTTACGCTCTGTTTTTGTTCGCGCCTGCACTACAAATTTTGTGCTATCAGAAAATGTTAAGTTATCGAAAACAAATTTACCTTCTGCATTGGTTACGGTATCTAATATAAAGAATGAGCCTTTTGTGGCCATAAGCATTACCTTACCCCCTGCAACAGGTTTGCCGCCGCGTAATACCGTACCAGTAATAGATATGGAGTTTTCGACCTGATAAGTTATTGCAGGAGCCAGTCCATTGATAACGTTTTTCCACAAAAACCTTCTCCAACCATGCGTAAGCAATAAATTATCAAGCTGTTTCTGGGTGTCTAAATCATCATTTAAAAAATAATGATTTGGCTTTTCGATGTAACCAGTAAGATCGGAAGTGAGGAGCAATGTAGTAAAGATATTTGTTTCATTTTCTTCATCGGGCACTACCTTAGTGGCATTTGTAACTGCAACAGAAAAACTACCAAGCACAGGTTTATTTTGATTAGTAACATCGAAAGCAAAGCTTGCTTTTCCTTTCTTGCTGGTAGATACACCACTGGTATTTAAATTGATATCAAGGAAATCTGCAGGATGTTTTACGAAAATTAACCGCTCTGCAATTGGCTGGTTGGCGGCAGAAAAAAGTGTAAACTGTACAATGCCTGTAGGTAAATTTTTCTTTGGTACACTGGCACTTAAGACTTGTTTATCCATTTTGGCCTTAGAAACATAGAAAACATTTCCCGCTTGTTGAGCAACAACTTTCAATTCATCTCCGTTCACTAAATCTTCGGTAGCCATTATTTTCACGCTAACTTTAGCAGTGTCGGTGTTATTAATTGACAGGGCATAGCCACTTTTCTGAGCCAATGGCATCCTTATATCCTTAGAAGATCCGTCCTTAAACTTAACTTTGGCTGTGTAAGTTTTACCAGGCTGCGTATTTAATACAAAGTTCCCCATACCTAAGTAAGGGGTTTCGAAACTGGTTATTTCAGCACCTGTTTCATCTACAATAGCGCCCGAGATGTTTTCTCCCTTACCATTTGCATTAACTGCTTTAATTGCAATTTTTTGTGGCAGTCCTTCTACTAGCGCACCTCCCTCTGGCATAAACTGTACATCTATATCTGTAGAGGTAGATGTAATTGGAATAGATTTTACAACCTTTTCTTTATTGGGCAGTGTTAAAGTAGCAACGATTTTGCCCGACTTATTAGACAAGCCCTGGTTGTTGATAAAGTTAATTACGGCGTTGCCGGATAAATCCGTTTTGGTTTTTCCTTTGTCTACCGAACGAAAATCTAATTGAACATCATAGCTAACATCGCTTTCTTTATAAGCAACTCCATTCTTATCTTCGAAATGTATGGTTGCAGTAACCTTACTTGCGTTATTATCTTTTGTATAAGTGTAGCTTGTATTGGTAAAAACCTTATTGGCCCAGCTGTTACCTATTCTAATGGTTTTGTCAAAGAAAAACTCCGAGCCGAAATTTTTCATATAATTGGTATAAGCCCTAATTCTGTAATTTCCTTCCGCCAGGGAATCGGTGAGTTTAAAATCGCCCCAGGTAATGCCTGCCATTAAAGGTAACTTAAGCTGTTTTTTGATAGAATCTTTCTCATTAATAAGCTCTACGTATATAATCTTACTCATCATAGAAGGTGCAGCAGTTTTCGCATCGATTACGTAAGTTTTAAACCAGATATCATCGCCTATGGCATAGTAAGGTTTATCTAAATGAATGTGGACCTTTTCTTGTGGATATTTATTGGTATAATCTTCGAATTTTTTTAGGAGTTGTGCAAAAGGATCATCATCCATTTTAAAAGCAAAGAAACCGACAAGAAGAAATAAAAAACTGATGGTGAGCGTGATTTTGAGTTTCATGAGTAGCTAGATAAAATAAAAATATGCCTCAAGGTACAAAACCCGAGGCATATAATTGTGAAGGTAACGTGAATTTTAGTTTCAGAATTTGTTCTTCCACATCATGCTTTCTACGGGTCTTGTGGTTTTATTATTGTACTTGGCGTTGCCTTTAGAATTGTACATGGTTTCTATGTTACCCTCTACAAGAAAATAAATTAACTGACCAATGGGCATACCTGCATAAATCCTTACGGGTTGCGCTACAGAAATCTCCAATGTCCATGTATTACAAAACCCTACATCGCCTTTTCCTGCTGTTGCATGAATATCTATACCTAAACGCCCTGTACTACTTTTACCTTCTAAAAATGGCACATGGCTATGGGTTTCGGTGTACTCTAGTGTTACCCCTAAGTACAATGTGCCAGGATGAAGAACAAAACCATCTTTTGGAATTTCGAAATGTTCAATTTCGTTATGTGCTTTAGCATCTAGCACGCGGCTTTTGTAGGTAGCCAAATATTTTCCAAGATGAACATCATAAGAATTCGTACCTAAACACTCCCTTTTAAATGGCTCTATGATAATGCTACCTTTATCAATTTCCTCTAATATCCTTTTATCAGATAATATCATTTTAATGCGTATTTTTGGCCTAAATTATCAATAAATTAAGATAATTTTGCATGCTAATCGCCGATTTTATAAATGCCTATAGTTTATAATAAAAATATTGATGACCATACGCTTCTATCCATTTGGAAGATTGAAGAGAACGAAGCAGAACTATTATCTGGCCTGCAGCTAAAACAGCATGAACTAGATATTGTCTCGTCTTTAAATAATGGAAAAAGACTCTTACACTGGTTAAGTACCCGTCTTTTACTAAGGACTATGCTTAATACCGAAGAATATATCGACTGTCAGTTCGATGAAGATGGAAAGCCTTTCCTTGTTAATTTCGAATACCACATATCTTTAAGCCATTCTTACGATTACGCAGCTGTGATGATTAGCAAGAACTTTGCAGTAGGCGTAGATATTGAGCTGATCAAACATAAGATAAAGAGTATTAAGCATAAGTTTTTAAGCGATATAGAACTGGCTCAGAAACAAATTGGCGACAATACCGAAGGGCTTTATGTGGCCTGGTGTGCAAAAGAAGCTATATACAAATGGCATGGAAAAAAAGGGTTAGAATTTAAGAAACATATCCACATTAAGCCTTTTAAACTGCGTACAGAAGGCGCATTAAATGCTATTGTAGAATTACCTAATGGCAAAAAAGAGCTTACCGTAAACTACTTTAGAACAAAAGATGGTTATATGTTGGGCTACGTTGCAAACTAAAATTACAGTATGAGTGGGTTGGAAGAAAAGAAAAAAGTTGAGACACAGTTTATTGACTGGGGCTTAACCGATTATCAGGACGCCTGGGATAGACAGGAAGCGTTACTAAATAATACGGTAGCAATTAAAACGGCTAACAGGGTAAATGGTACGCAATTACCAACCCCTAATTATTTAATATTCAACGAACATCCACACGTGTATACCTTGGGTAAGAGTGGTCACCAGGAAAACCTTTTGTTAGATGAAGAAGGGTTAAAGCAGAAGCAGGCTACCTATTATAAAATTAACCGCGGCGGAGATATTACGTACCATGGGCCGGGGCAAATTGTAGGTTATCCCATTCTGGATTTAGATAATTTTTTTACTGATATACATTTATACCTACGCACCCTTGAAGAGGCTGTTATTCTCACCCTTAAAGATTATGGCATAGAGGCAGGAAGGTACCCGGGTTATACAGGTGTTTGGCTAGATCCAACTAATGACAAAGCCAGAAAGATTTGCGCCATGGGCGTAAGATGTAGTAGATGGGTAACTATGCATGGTTTTGCCTTCAATGTAAATGTAGACTTAGCGTACTTTAAAAACATTGTACCCTGTGGCATAGATGATAAAGCTGTTACCTCTTTAGAAAAAGAACTTGGTTTTCCATTAGATATGGAAGAAGTAAAAGGCAAACTAAAAAGGCATATCGCCACATTATTTAACATGAGTTTGAATGCATAAAACCCCTGTATGCCAATTTGCGTAAATATTGCTATGAGGTTTTTATATACAGGTATTTTGTTTTGTTTGCTAACTTCGGCTTGCACAAAAGGCGCAAATATGTCGACACCAAATCAGCCAGAGAATTTACAACAGCAGCCATTAGACTCAACTCAAATCAGTTATCTGGCGCTCGGCGACTCTTATACTATTGGCGAAGCAGTGCCGATTAATGAATCCTTTCCATTTCAACTTCAGCACCTACTGCAGGGCAAGCAGGTAAATGTGAATAAGCCAACCATTATTGCCAGAACCGGCTGGACAACCGATGAATTGCAAGGCGCTATTGTACAAGCTAACGTAAAGCAGAAATATGACATTGTAACGTTATTAATAGGTGTGAATAACCAATACCGGGGTTACCCTATAAGTACATATAAGGAAGAGTTTTCGGCCTTATTGGAAACTGCAATTGGTTTTGCCAATGGGAAAAAGGAACGCGTTTTCGTTGTATCTATTCCAGATTGGGGCGCAACACCGTTTGGCAAAAATGACGGAAGAGGCGCTCAAAGAATAGCCGCTGAAATCGACGCTTTCAACACCGCTAACCGTGAGATCACACTAGCGGCAGGAGTTAGTTATACCGATATTACGCCGACTTCGAGAAATGCAGCTCAGGATCTAGCGTTAGTAGCTTCAGATGGTTTACACCCCAGTGGTAAAATGTATGGTGAGTGGGCAAATGCATTATTACCAAAAATTTTGTTGGCTATTAAGTAAGCAATGCAGTATGATTTTGCTGCTAAGAAAAAACTCGAACCCATACCGCTTTCTTTAACAATTAGGTTGCTTTTATGAGATTTAAACGGACACCGAAGTTAGGTATTTATAATCTTTCATTACAGTTTCTAAAAATTGTAGCTCATTCATTTCTGATGGAAGTTTAATTGACAAATGCAGCTTAAGTTTTTCAGCCATCGCGTAAACGATTGTGGCATTTGCCGTTTGATAATATCCCGTTAACACCTCGTAAACCAATTCGATTTCGCGATCGCTCAAATGGATTACTTCATTAAAAACAGGTTGATAACTATCTGGCAGTTGGAAATTGAAGGCTAAATTATCAAAACGCGTTCTCTGGGTCGTCTTTATCAATGTGGTTTTTGCAAGAATATCGCCTACACGCTGATGCTTCTCGGTAACGGCGACCGAAATGATAGCTACAATTCCCCAACCAATGGGCGTAAAATCTACCAGTCTAAACACCCAGCGCAAGAGGTATTGACTAAAAGTCGGCTGGCCGCCGTCTATACTAATCACTTTAATTTTTAAGGCTTTCTTTCCGAAGGTTTGTCCGTCCATGGTCAGTTCGCATACCAAATCATAAAAAACAAAAACGACAGCGAAGATAATCGCTAAAATAGGAAAACCCCACACAAAGTTGCCAAATGCAGCGGCTGCGCCCAGAATTATGCTAATGATATAAAGTACAAAAAAGCCTCCGAAATCTATACAACTTGCGGCAATGCGCTCGCCCAGACCTGCAACTTCATATTCAATATCTATATTTTGAGTAGTGCTAATTCTGATGGTTTCCATTAATCAAACATAATTTTTTTTTGATAAAAATTAATTCTTGAAGACATTATTTTTTCGCAAAAAAACGCTGTTCAACTAAAAATGAATTTTTAATCCTTAGAAATTTAACTATTTTAACCCGAGATTTGTTAACGCCTTAGCATGAGAGAAGCACTGTTTGTAAAGCAAAATACCGAAAAGTGGAAGCGTTTCGAAACGGCGCAGTATGCTAATCCAGATCAAGTTGCAAATCACTTTATCGAGGTTACAAATGATTTAGCATATGCTAAAACTTTTTATCCCAATTCTAAAACAACGGCCTACCTTAATGGATTGGCTTCAAAACTTCATCAAGCAATTTATAAAAACAGGAAAGAGAAAACCAATCGTTTTATAACTTTCTGGAAAACCGAACTCCCTTTAACTTTTTATAAACACCGGCAAAAGGTTCTCTATAGTTTAGTTTTCTTTCTGATATCCTGCGCAATCGGCGCCCTTTCTGCAAAGTATGATGATACATTCGTGCGGCTAATAATGGGCGATGGATATGTAAATATGACGAATGAAAATATTGCGAAAGGCGATCCATTTGGGGTTTACAAGCAGCAAAATGAATTCTTAATGTTTATTCAGATTGGTGCAAATAACATATTTGTGTCTATCTATACCTTCGTTTTAGGGATTATTTTTTCAATTGGCACCATAGTATCACTTTTTAGAAATGGCATTATGTTAGGTTCATTTCAGTACTTCTTTTTTAGTAAAGGGCTGGGCATAAAATCCATTTTGGTCATTTGGATACATGGCACACTTGAGATTTCGGCTATTGTTTTAGCTGGTGCTGCCGGCTTGGTTTTAGGCAATAGCTTTTTGTTTCCAAAAACCTTCACCAGAAAACAATCGATAGTAAAGGGTGCAAAAGAAGGAATGAAGATGGTTTTAGGTCTTATTCCAATTTTTGTTGTAGCTGCGTTTCTCGAAAGCTTTATTACCCGACATACTGAAATGCCATGGCCCATCAGCGCCGCAATTTTACTATCATCAGCAGCATTTATAGTTTGGTATGTATTAATTTATCCATCAAAAATTAACAGCAAGCAAATATAAATTAGTGCACATGGTTAGAAGAATTGAATTTAAGCAACGTAGGGACTTTGGACAAGTAATTAATGATACCTTTACGTTTATACGCCAAAATTTAAAGCAACTCATAACCCTTTATTTTTTATTTTGCGGTTTATTTGTATTCTTAAGCATGGGAGCCATGTTAATTCAGCAATACAAATTAAGCGGTTTAATTACCAACTCAGGTTCAAGCATTAGATATTCTGGTTATCAGTTCGCCAATTATGGTATTGAATACTATTTTTCACTTCTCTTTTCGCTGCTCAGCTATTGCAGCATGACGGTTGTAATTTTATCTTATATTTCCATCTATGTGCAAAAAGGTAATGAAAAGCCAACTATTGATGAAATATGGGTAGCCTTTAAACGCTATTTCTTTAGAACTTTTTGGGCATCGATAGTACTGGGTATATTATTATTGATTGGCTTTGTTTTATGTATTTTGCCAGGTTTCTGGCTATTCCCATTTATTGGAATGGTATTTCCAATTATGGTGTTAGAGGATGAAAGAATAGGATTTGCCTTTAACAGAAGCTTTGTGCTTATCAAAAACAATTTCTGGATTACATTTGCCACCTTACTTCTAATTTGGATCATTGTATATGCATGCATGTCTATGATCATTTTACCTACGACTATACTGGGCATGGTGGGAATATTTTCTCAAAAAAGCACGCAGCTATCATTAACTTTCATGATGATTAGTACGGTTTTACAATCACTTTGCCAATCGTTTACTATTTTACCAGTTATTACACTTGCACTGCTATACTTCAATTTAACAGAGCAGAAAGAGCACCATGGATTATTAGAACGTATTTCAGATTTTGGAAATATCGTAAAACCAGTTGATAGCCGACCAGAGGAATACTAAAATGTACAAGACAATTTTAACCTATTTCTTATTCTTTGTTGTTTATTTAACACCCGCATATGTTCTTGCCCAGGTAAAGACTCCGAAACCTAAGCCTGAAACTACGCAAATGAAGTTAGACAGTACGCAACTAACACCCAAAACATTCGATAAGCAAGCCATCAGCGATTATAAAACCCAACCAGATTTTCAATATGATGAGGTTGGCGAAAGGCAATTATCACTTTGGGAAAGATTTTGGATAGGATTCTGGAATTGGGTTAGAAGAATCTTTAGCGGTGCTGCAACAAACTCAATATCAAGATATTTTTTTATCGGATTAGCGGTGGCAATTGTGCTTTTCCTGGTGATAAAAATCGTAGGAGCGCAAAATATATTTAGAAGAGACCCACCAGAGAGCGCTTTACCTTATGACGTTTTGAATGATAACATCCATGAAATAGATTACGAAACAGAGATACAGCGGCTTGTAAGTGAGGGGAAATATAGGCTTGCCGTAAGATTGCTTTACCTACGCACGCTTAAAAAACTTAGCGATGCGCAAATTATCGAATGGCAACCCGATAAAACCAATTATAATTATTTAATGGAGATTACCAGACCAGCATTAAAGGGAGACTTTGGCCAGCTTACCCTTCAATTCGATTATATTTGGTATGGCGATTTCCCTATAGACGAGCACAAATTCGAGCCCATTAAGCAATCCTTTAATCATTTTAACAAGCAGATAAATGAAAGGATATAAGCTTTACCTGGGCATTGGGTTTATACTCGTTGCCATTTATTTAGTTGCACAATTCAATAAACCTACGCCTACCAATTGGGCACCCACCTACCTCGCTGAAGATAAAATACCCTATGGCACCTACATTTTATCTAACAGAATAATCGACATTGTACCAAATGCCAGGGTCTCGCAATCTAGAAAATCGGTCTCTGATGCATTACAAAAACGATACCTACAAACCGCTTATCTGGTTGTGGCACAAAAGGTAGATGCAAGTAAGTATGAATTTTCCAAGATGAAGATTTTTATGGAGGCTGGAAACGACATATTCATTGCGGCATACGACTTCGGGAATATGGAGAAACAATTAAAATTACGCCCTGCCGTTAGCTTTAACTCCAACCAGAACACACTTAATTTCACCAATCCGAATTTAAAAACAGAGGCCAGTTATGGATTCGAGCGTGGCATTGGGAGCCAGTACTTTAGCCAAATCGATTATCAAAAGGCGATCGTTCTAGGGGTTAATGCAAGTAATCAACCCAATTTCTTAAAATATCAGTTTGGTAAAGGTGCGCTTTACCTGGTTGCAGAACCTGGCTTCTATACCAACTTTAATCTGCTAGATAAATATGGCGCCGAATACGCATCAAAAACACTTAGTTACCTGCAAAATAACAAAGCCATTATTTTAGATCAGTATTTCTCGGGACAGAAAAATGAGGCAACAGATGTACTTCGGGTTTTCTTTGCGCATCCGGAATTGAAATGGGCCTATTACCTCAGTATTTTTGGCTTGTTTATTTTTGTGATTTACGACATCAAGCGCCGCCAAAGAATAATTCCAATTCTCGATCCCATGACCAATTCTTCACTAGAGTTTGTAAATGTGGTAGGAAGCGTTTATTACCAGGAGCGAAACAACAAGGATATTGCGCTCAAGAAAGTAAATTACTTTTTAGAATACCTTAGAACGCGGTACTTTTTAAAAACCAACGAAATTGACCGAAATTTTGCACAGATCCTGATGGAAAAAACCGGGATAAATGAGGCATCGGCAAAAACGTTGACCCGTTATTTTATCGAAATACCACTCATGGAAAGTTTAGGCGATCACGAATTGATCAACTTAAATCAAAGTATAGAAAATTTTTATCAAACAACACAACCCAATGGAGCAAGAACAGTTTAACCAACGTACAGATTTAACCATGCTAAACCAGGCGGTTGATCAAATTAGAAATGTGCTTGGCAATATCATCGTAGGCCAGAAACAGGTTATTGACTTTTTAATTGTGGGGCTTTTGGCCGATGGACACATCCTTATAGAGGGCGTTCCGGGAGTGGCTAAAACTCTAAGTGCAAAACTCTTGGCAAAATCTATCGACGCCCAATTTTCGAGGGTACAGTTTACACCAGATTTAATGCCGTCTGATGTGCTGGGAACACCTATCTTTAACACAAAAACTGGCGACTTCGAATTTAGAAAAGGGCCGATCTTTGGCAACCTTATCCTGGTAGATGAGATTAACCGTGCGCCTGCTAAAACCCAGTCTGCGCTATTCGAAGTAATGGAAGAACGCCAGGTAACTATCGACGGTGAAAGCTACCTAATGGATGAACCATTTATGGTATTGGCTACTCAAAACCCTATTGAACAGGAAGGTACCTATCGACTGCCAGAAGCGCAATTGGATCGTTTTTTATTCAAGATTGAAGTAAAATATCCCACACTTGAAGAAGAAGCGGCTATTTTAACCGCACAACACACTTTGGTAAATAAATCATTAGCCAATGATGTAAAACCGGTACTATCTGTGGCGCAAATTAAAGAAGCCAGAATCATTATCCGCAACCTTTTTGTAGAACCGAAGCTCATCGAATTTATCGCCCAGATTGTACACGAAACCAGAAACAATCCATCGCTTTATTTAGGTGCATCGCCAAGGGCATCGTTGGCAATTATTCACAGTGCCAAGGCATTGGCTGCCATTCAAAACCGCGATTTTGTAACGCCCGATGATATTATTGCCGTAGCAGTTCCGGTTCTGGCGCATAGAATTTTGTTATCTCCAGAAAAAGAAATGGAGGGGCTTACTTCCAGCGATATCGTACAACAAATCATTAAGAAACTAGAAGTACCTAGATAATAGGTCAAAATTAGCTAAAACCTAAAATTATAACCTTTGAAAAAGTTATTTCAGCAGTATTACACCAACCTGTTTTTGAGTCCTCGGTTATTCATAAGCATGGGGTGCTGTATTTTGCTTTTTCTGCTTAAATTTTTCTTTCCCTGGCTAGGCGAAACGCCCTACATTGCGCTCGGAGCGCTGGTGCTCCTCGTGTTGCTAGACCTTATTATTCTTTATCGCCATAGTGCAGGAATCTTTGCGAAAAGATTAACTCCTAAACGATTAAGCAACGGCGATGAAAACCCTATTCAGGTTGAAATTAAAAATAGCTATGGCTTTGCGGTAAACTTAAGGGTGATAGATGAGGTTCCATTCCAGTTTCAAGTGAGAGATAAAGACTTTAAGCTGAGCTTAAAGCCCGGTGAAATAAAATCTATCCACTATCATTTACGGCCAACAAAGCGAGGGGAGTACGATTTCGGGAATATCAGGGTATATATTGCTTCGCCGATTGGATTGGTTAATCGACGATATAATTTCGAAGCAGCAAAAGTGCTGGCTGTTTATCCTTCATTTATTAGCCTTGGCCAATACGAATTAATGGCCGTTTCTAGGTACTTAACAGAGTTCGGCATTAAGAAAGTTAGAAAAATTGGGCAGAGTAGTGAGTTCGATCAAATAAAAAATTATGTCGGTGGCGACGATATCCGCACCATAAACTGGAAAGCAACCGCACGTAAAAATAGCTTAATGGTTAACAATTATACCGACGAACGTTCTCAAAATATGTATTGCATTATCGATAAATCGAGGGTAATGCGGATGCCTTTTGAACAACTTAGTTTGTTAGATTATGCCATTAATGCCAGTGTTGCACTAGCGAAAGTGGCCATGCTTAAGGAAGACAAAGCGGGGCTAATTACCATTTCAGAAACCCTTGGAACCGTTGTACCTGCTGATAGAAAAGCGGGGCAATTAGGCAACATTATGAATGTGCTTTACAAAGAGAAAACCCGCTATTTAGAAAGTAATTTAGAGGCATTATATAGCACCGTTCGTGCCGTGGTTAAACAACGTAGCTTGTTGGTATTCTTTACCAACTTCGAAAGTTTAGCAGCACTTCAAAGGCAATTGCCTTATTTAAAGAAGCTAGCTAAATACCACCTTTTGCTAGTGGTATTCTTCGAAAACACCGAGCTTAAAAACATGGTTAATGAGCCCGCTAAAGACCTAGAAGAAATTTACCATAAAACCATTGCAGAGAAATTTATTTACGAGAAAAAGTTAATGGCTAAAGAGCTTACCAAGCATGGCATTCTTTCGGTGCTTACACCGCCCCAAAAATTAACCGTAAGCGTCATCAATCAATATTTAGCGCTTAAGGCACAACAGCGTATTTAATCAACTCCCCTAAAAGCATTTATTCCTCTTCCCTAAAATAGACTTTGTAGAAGTTCATCGATTTATCATCGTCGTAACCTTTTTCAATCATATCTTTATTCCCGTGGATGTAGATGTGAAAATTTTTATCCAGCTTAAGAACACTTTTATAAGCCCGAGCTTGTTTTTTTACAGCCGAATCGGCAATTTCAAAAGTATTGGCTATAGGTGCATCAAACTCCTCCTCATAACTCTTTTTGTAGTTTTTAAATGATGCTATCCCCTCTGCATTGCCAATTACTTCATTCCCGAACTCTTCCATATCAAAGGTTTCTTTCTCCTTAAAATATTTCATCGATCGGTTTAGCAAGTCTATTTTATCAGCTTTGCTTATTTCATATTCATCATCCAGCTTCTGTGTTACAAAGTTTTTGTAAACACCCAACACGTTGTTCGTTTGATTGTAACTATCGTTTCTAACTTTCAATTTTAAAAACTCATCTCTCCAGTAAACGGCAGAGTCGTTACTGCTCTTAGATTGATCGATCACCACCACCTTAAACCCCTCTTGCTTATCAGTATTGAAAATTAAGCAGCCTTTATCTAGTTTGTTTATACTTATGGCATCTTGCTCATAGCTCATATTAAAACCATCATCTTTCGGAAAAACCTTCAGATAAGTATCCTTCGTTTCTGATTTGAAAATACCAATTACCTCGAGCTGCTCGCCTTCGATTTGCACACGCTCGAAATAGGCCACATACATTTCTCCAGATTTTATTTTAGGATGGTTGGCTACATCGTATAAATACTTAGCCAGTTGCTGCGAATGCTCGTGAAAGGTTGCGTTGTTCTCAAAAATCTCCTTTGCAAAATGATAAACCTCGTTCAAGTTTAAATCATCATTGGGATGATAGAAACGATACACTTCATTCACTTTTTCAAATGGCTTCAAAAAATACTGCATCAGCAGGTTGCTTAAAACTTCGTCGTCCATATTCAATGGCGCATCAGATAGTTTGTAATATTCTTCAACCAGTTTATTGCCGGTATGGTGTATAGAAAGTTGCTTTAGCGAGGCTTCAAAAAATGAAATCATAGCGGCAAAAGTAAGCAAATAATCAGCTTATCTTTTTGCTTTTCCGAAGTTTGCGAATTGTTTTGGAAAGCAAAAGCCCTGCTAATAGGATGCGAAAGCCCTGCTGTCTGCTTTATCCCGATGAAAAATCGGGATGCTCGCTGCCCATCAGGTTTAAAAAATTCTGGCTGTGCAAGAAACTTACAACCCAATAACCAGCCTATTTTGCAGATTTTAGTTGATTCAATAAACCAACGAACTTCTTATCATTATAATTTGCAATACCTTCATGCCTGAAAGATAGTCGCCCCTGTTTATCGAAAACAACAGTGGTAGGCAAAGCACTTTCAAATATTTGCTTCGGCATAGCGCTTTCTACCTGGTACACCGGAAAGTTGTATTCCCGATCGATCATAAACTTAGTTGCCTTGGGCAAATTCGCATCCGCATCGGCAAAAATGAATACAACCTGGTCATCGTCTTTAAATTGTGTAAATAGCTTCTTAATCGATGGCATTTCTGCCCGGCAAGGCGGGCACCATGTAGCCCAGAAATTTAAAAATATCACTTTCCCTTTTAAATCACCTAAGTCTACAACCTTACCCTTAACATCTTTAAACCTGATCCCACTTAAATCGCCCATAGCAGTTGCCGGTGTTTCTACACTTGGCGCATAAAAACCCAAACCTATTATTCCTCTAATTAAAAAGGCTTTAGCATCAGGAACAAATATTACCACTATTAAAAAAACAATGAATAGGGTATTTACAATATTTTTTTTGATGATCTTCATTTTGTTTAATAAAAGCAATGTTACGTGCCAAATATATAGAATTAGCCAATAATTGCTACTTTTGGCACATTGAAAAAACATAGGCAATATATTAAACGATATTTTTCGGCATTTATGCTGTTCGCTTTTGCTATTGCCTTAACGCCATGGAGTGTTTTACACCATCATCAGGAAATTCCAGTTTCCAAAAAAGAAATCAATTGCCATCACGTTAGTCATGTACAAGCGCAGGGCGATACCTGTTTAATTTGCAAGGCAAGTTTCGAAAAAAACTTCGTACAAATTCATCACATTTACCGAATTTTTCTTGCTGCTAAAATTTTTAATCCAAAGCAGCCGCTTCTAAAAAGCAACTACGTAAACTTACTTCGTACAAGCTTACGCGGGCCGCCTGCCGCATAATTACCACTATTTTGGCATTGCCATCTTCTTTAAGCTAAATCGAAACAACTATTGTTTTTTTGATTTGGCTATTCTTATCGTTTACAAATTTTACTATATATTATGAAACAATTACAGCTAATTGGCTTAGTAATTCTATATACATTATTAGGCAGTACAGCCTTCGCAAATACATTAAAAGAAATTAGCGGGAAAGTTATTGATGCAAGCAATAACCAAAGTTTGCCTGGTGCCACCATCTATATCCCCGATTTAAAAGTAACTTCTATAGCCAATAACGATGGAGAGTTTACCCTAAATAATCTGCCCACCAAGGGCAGTTATTTGGTTGAGGTACATTACGTTGGTTATAGAACAGCCACCCAAATTGTAAACCTCGCATCTTCAGGCAGTTTAACCTTTAGCCTAAAGCCCACTGCAATAGAAACCAAGGAAGTTGTAATTACAGGTAGCATAATCAGCAGCACCAGTAAACGCAATAGCACTTCATCTGCGGTGTTGGGAAAAGATCAGCTGCTTGCACCATCTGCAAACTTAATTGATGCTTTAACTAGGATTCCGGGCGTATCGCAAATTACTACCGGCCCCTCTATTTCCAAACCAGTAATAAGAGGTTTAGGCTATAACCGCATTGTAACTTTAGATGATGGTATTAAGCAACAAGGGCAGCAATGGGGCGATGAGCATGGCATTGAAATCGACCAATTTAAATCAGACAGGGTTGAAGTTTTACGGGGGGCAGCATCATTAATTTATGGCTCTGATGCACTTGGAGGTGTAATTAACTTGTTAGAGCCCAGCACTGCGCCAGATGGCCAGGTTAAAGGCGAATTGATTAGCAACTATTCAACCAATAACGGTCTAACCGCTAATTCATTAATGTTAACAGGTAACGAAAACGGCTTTGTATGGAGGGCCCGTGGAACCTATAAAAATGCTTATTCTTTTAAAACGCCAACTGGCTATTTCCCAAATTCTGGCTTTAACGAAACCGATTTAAGTGGTATGGTAGGCTTAAACAAAAGCTGGGGCTATTCGCATTTAAATGTTTCCAGTTTCCGCAATAATATTGGTTTCTATGATCCATCTTTAGACGGTAATGGAAATTTTGTTAAGGAAAGTGGCGACCCTTTTACAAACGATGACTTTACGAACCGCAGCTTAGATTTTCCGCGTCAAGATATCAGACATTTCAAAATTGCGCTTAACAATAACTTTATTTTAGGCAATGGCAACCTAAAAGCAGATTTTGGTTTCCAGCAAAACCAACGTCGCGAGTTAGAGGATGGTCCGGAACCTTCACTGTTTTTCGACTTAAAAACCTACAATGCCGATTTAAAATATTATCTACATGAAATGAATGGCTGGCAACCGGTTTTTGGCTTTAGTGCAGATGCCGGAAAGAGCCAAAACAAAGCTACAGAAGAGTTTCTTATTCCAGATTACAATACTTACGGCGTTGGCGTTTTTGCTTACGCTAAAAAGAATTGGGAGAACAATACCTTTAGCATTGGTGCCCGTTACGACTACCGCAAAAACAATGGCAAAGAACTATTTATAGATGGCGAGGAGCAGTTTGCGGATTTTGAAAACAAGTTTTCTAATGTAAGCGGTGCTTTGGGCTTTACGCATCAGTTTAACGAAGAGTGGAACTTTAAGGCCAACGCTGGCTCGGCATTTCGTGCACCAAACCCTGCAGAATTAGCTTCAAATGGTGTACATGAAGGTACTTTTCGCTATGAAATCGGGAATTCTAATTTAAGCCCGGAACGCAGTTACCAGGTTGATGCGGCCCTGGAATATGAAGGCAAAATTGTAAGTGCCAGTGCCAGCATCTACAACAATTACGTTCATAACTTCATATATGCATCTAATAATGGAGAAACCATAATGGCTGAAGGAGATGAGTACCCGGTTTACCGTTATGGGCAAGTTAATGCTAACCTTTACGGCGCAGAGGCCAGCTTAACCATTCACCCCGTGCCGTTTATACATTTCGAAAATACTTTTGGTTATGTGCATGCACAAAACCAAACTTTAGGCAGACCATTGGCATTTATCCCTGCCGGAACCTTGAGAAATGAATTACGCTTTGAGCCTAAAATTAAAGGAACAAACGACGCATATGTTTCTGTCGGGATTAATTCTGCCTTCAAGCAAACCAGGGTAGATGATGTTTTTGAAACACCAACCAGTGGTTATACGCTCTTGAATGCCGGAATTGGAGCCACTTTTAACTTGGGTAAACAACCTGTTAAGTTTTCTGTATCTGCAAATAACTTGTTAGATCAGAAGTATTATGATGCATTAAGCAGGTACAAACCAGGCCGCTTCGATTCGGAAAATCCAAATTTAGGGGTTTACAACCCGGGTAGAAATATCACTTTCGGCCTATATGTACCCTTTACATTGGCCAAGTAATGTTTGCTGATATTACAAAGATCATAACCGTCGATGGAAAGCATACATGTATGCATTCCATCGGCGGTTTCTTTTTATGATGTGTTTTCTACTTTTCTCTTTTCGCCCGCACGTACTGATTGGGCCAGACAATATCATCTCCTAAAACCTGTGCCGCATGCGTAGGAAAATAGGCATCACGTAAGGACTCTCGTGCAATGAAAATGAGATCTGCTTTGCCTTCCTGCAAAATTTCTTCTGCCTGGTGTGCATCAACAATTATTCCTACAGCACCAGTGTGTATACCGATTTCATTCCTAATTTTATCAGCAAATGGAACCTGGTAATTTGGTCCTGCCGGGATAAAAGCATCTGGGACATTGCCCCCTGAAGAGGTATCAATTAAATCTACTCCTTTATCCTTTAAAACGGCGCACAACTGCAACGAGTCATTTTCATTCCAACCGTTTTCTGTCCAATCTGTTGCCGAAATACGCACAAACAATGGGAGAGTTTCTGGCCAAACAGATTGTACCGCCTCAACCACATCAATTACCAAACGAATGCGGTTTTCGAAACTGCCGCCATAAACGTCGGTGCGCTTGTTGCTTATCGGACTAAAGAATTGGTGAAGCAAATAGCCGTGAGCAGCATGAATTTCCATTACTTTGTAACCTGCTTCTAACGCTCGCTTTGCCGCAGCACGAAAAGCGAAAACAACATCCTGAATTTCTTTGATACTTAACTCATGTGGTACTACCTGCCCGTTTTTGAAAGGGAGCGGCGACGGTGCTACTGGTGTCCAGCTGTCTTCCCCACTGGCAAGCTGCTCTCCACCATTCCAGGGCAAATCGCAACTGGCTTTTCTACCTGCGTGTGCCAATTGAATTCCTGCGACAGCGCCATTTGCATGGATAAATGAAACCATTTGCTGTAATTTTTCGATGTGTTCATCCTTCCAAATACCTAAATCGGCATGGGTTATTCTGCCATCTGGCGTTACTGCTGTAGCTTCCTGAATAATTAATCCGGCTCCGCCAACTGCTCTGCTACCCAAATGTACCAAATGCCAGTCGTTGGCAAAACCATCAACTGCAGAATATTGGCACATTGGCGAAATTACTATCCTATTTTTAAATGTAATATCCTTTAGGGTTAAAGGAGAAAATAATTTAGACATGATTATTAAATTTACCGCAAAGGACGCAAAGTTTTCGTAAAAGAAAAGATTGCACCAAACACTTTACTTATATATGTTAATGAATTAAAATCCGGCGCTATATAGTTGGTTGTTGATAAATTCTATTTCATCGCTTGAAAGTTTAACGTTTATAGCTTTCGCATTCTGCACCGCTTGTTTTTCATTTCTGGCACCAACTAAAGCAATTGTTATCCCTGGGCGCTCTACCGTCCATCGTAAAACCAACTGTGACAGAGTGGCGTTCTTTTCATCGGCTAGTGGTTTAATTTTGGTCAAAAAAGCATTTGTTTTTTCGATGCTTTCTGGCTTAAAAAATGGGTTACCCTGGCGATGATCGCCTTGCTCAAACTTATAGTCGGTTGCTATTTTCCCTGTTAATAATCCCCGCTCCATCGGGCTATAAGCCAGTACCGATTGATTGTTTTCGATGCAATAGGGAACCGTTTCATCCTCAACTCCACGGTTAACCATGCTAAACGGAATTTGATTAGAGATGATATTGATTGTTTCCGCAGCCTCTTTCAACTGGGCAGCATTGTAATTACATACGCCGGCATAACGTACCTTACCTTGTTCAATTAATTTATTTACCGCTTCGAAAGTTTCGCTAATTGGCGTGGTTACATCTGGCCAGTGGATCTGGTATAAATCTATATAATCGGTACCTAACCTTTTTAATGATTGTTCACACTCGTAAATAACACTTTCTTTACCAGCGTATTTGTACACATCAATATCTTTGCCGCTGTTATCTTTAGATTTCATGGCAAGTTTGCCTTTGTCTAAATCCCAACGCATCCCAAATTTGGTAACAATTTGCAATTTGTCTCTCGAGATACCCTTAATCGCATCTCCAACAATCTCTTCGCTATCGCCCTGCCCATAAATCGGAGCAGTGTCTATAGAAGTTACGCCCAAATCAAACCCTGCTTTAATGGCATTTATGGCGTCGTTTCTGTCTGTGCTTCCCCACATCCAGCCACCTGCAGCCCATGCGCCAAAAGTAATTACCGAAAGTTCTAAATCTGAATTTCCAATTTTTCTGTATTCCATCTTTATAAATTTTTTATTTTATCTAACCCACAAAAATTTTCTGAGGATTTTTATACTGCTTATTTAATCAAGAAACCAGAATAGTAATCGCTATTTCTCTTGATCAATTATTAACAAACATTTCTCTAAAACTACAATTCATAAATGCTGCTTGTTTTGCCCCGAACCTAATTCGATTTAAACTTTACAAAAGCGTTATAAAATCTTACAAGTTAAATAATGAAAAAATATTTGGAGATATGAAAATAACATAATACTTTAGTGTATTATTTAACTAATACAGTAAGTATGATAAAAATTAACAATCTAAATTTTGGTTACAGCAAGCATAAGCCACTATTTACAAATATGAGCATCCAATTAAGTGATGGTCATATATATGGCTTGCTCGGAAAGAATGGTGCAGGTAAGTCAACACTACTAAAGAATATTGCAGGCTTAGTTTATGCGCAGAGCGGTAGTTTAGAGGTTATGGGCTTTGACCCTGCCAAGCGAAAGCCTGCATTGCTAGAGCAAATTTGTTTCATCCCGGAAGAATTCTTCCTACCATCAGTTAAGATAGATGCCTATCTTAAGGCTAACGCACCATTTTACAAAAACTTCAACCATCCATATTTTGCCGAGTTATTAAAGGAGTTTGATATTCCTGCAAGCAACAAACTCATTAACATGAGCTATGGACAGAAAAAGAAGTTCATCATCGCATTCGGACTTGCTACGGAAGCAAAGCTGATTATCATGGATGAGCCCACCAATGGATTGGACATTCCTTCCAAAGCACAGTTTAGGAAAATTATGGCTTCGGCCATGACGGAAGATCGATGCATTATTATATCAACCCACCAGGTAAGAGATTTAGATAACCTGATTGATACGGTGATTATGCTCGATGAAAATGATGTGGCTTTGAAAGCATCAGTTGAGGAAATAACTCAGAAACTTACCTTCAAAAAGGTGAAAGAGATTGATGAAAGTATCATTTATGCAGAGGCATCTTTGGCAGGTTACAATGCCGTAATGCCCAATTATCATAATGAAGAAAGTAAGCTGGATATAGAGCTGTTATTTAACGGAATCCTAGCCGAGAAAACAAAATTTAAACCTCTTTTTAATTAAGCCATGAACAACACATTTAACATAAATAGATTTGGCCTGTTACTTAAAAGACAATGGTTAGACTTTGGAAAAATCTATTTAATTACCCTAGGGGTAGTTATCGGCATTATTGTGGGGTTTTATGCCTGGTATGCACCTAGCCCATCAAAATTCAACAACTTTGATAGTGACGGGAATTTAGACCTCCGTTTTAGATATGGCTTGTTTTTAATATTGGGCTTTATTTTTATCAGTGTGGTGGCTAGCAGCTATTTTGCCTTGTTTGGTCAGAAAGCAAGAGCCATTATGGAACTGATGAACCCGGCATCGATCTTTGAAAAGTTTCTGAGTGGCGTTCTCTACACCGCCGTGCTTAGTGTGCTGTCGTACTTAATTTTGTTCTATCTGGTAGACTTAGCTTTTGTGAAGTACCTCAATGGGTATCTATCCGAATTTACTATGTCGGGAAACAAAGGCCTCGTGGTGAAGCCCGCCGAAAGCATTGCAGCACAATTTATCGATGATGCAAACTACAGAAACAATCTTTGGTATTTTACCGCTATTCCTTTTTTTATAACCAGTATTTTTCTTCTTGGATCTATTTACTTCAACAGGTTTCATTATATTAAAACAGCTATCTCAGTTATGATCTTTTTCGGTGCAGCGAGTTATATTATCTACAATGTAATAAACCGTTTAACAAGAAACATGGTAAGCTTACATCATGGGGGCCAGAATAAAGAGGATATAGCACTAATACTGCTCTTCTCTATTACTGCGGGCTTAGCATTAATACTGTGGGCAATAACCTACATTCGACTAAAGGAAAAAGAGGTTTAAATTTTAACTGGTATAGATATGGAATTTAGAGATAATAAGGCGATATACCTTCAAATAGCAGATTATGTTTGCGAACATATTTTGTTGGGAAAATGGAAAGCCGATGAAAAAGTGCCTTCGGTGCGAGAGCTTGCAGTGGCAATGGAGGTAAATCCAAATACGGTGATGCGCACCTATGAGCTATTGCAAAGTAAAAACATTATCAACAACAAAAGGGGGATCGGATTCTTTGTTGATGAAAGCGCAACGGACAATGTGAAAAGCTACCGAAAATTGCAGTTTATAGAAGATGAACTACCTGTTGTATTCAGAAATATTTACTTGCTTAATATCAGTTTCGATGAGCTGAAGGCCAAATATGAATCATTTGTTAAAGAAAATTTTAACGCTTAAAAACATGAAAAAAAGTAACAAACTATTAATTGCGCTGGCAATTTCACTCATTATTATACCCATTATTGTTGTAGCTGTAAATGTAAAATTGAATTATAGAGACGAAAAAACATATAGAAGGGGAGAACAAATGCTCGATCACTTTGCAACAACTACTGAAGGATATGCGAGCATGGCCATAGCTGAGCCATTTAATAACGTAGAAATTGCCGATGCAAAAGGAAGGTTTTTAAACATCCAGATTATCAAAGATTCGCAATCAGGTATCAAAGTATCAGATTTGGATAAAGATGCTATAACATATAAAGTAGATGACCAAGGTACGTTGAGGCTGGATATTAAGGATGTACCTACAAGTGGTGGTTTCGGACTTTCGTTAATTATTTATGTGCATAACCTAAACCAGGTAAGCGTTGCAAAAGGATCGGGCTTGTCTTTAATTAGCACTGTAGACTCACTAACCTTAAATGCTAATGCACTCAATGTGGTAGAGGTTCAGTCGCCATCAAGAATGAATAAAATAACAATAATTGCTGATGGTGTTGCCAAATTACATTTTAGCAACAACTTTAACATTTCAGAGGCTAATTTAGGCCTTAACAACACTAATTTTGAAACCGAATGGACATCATACGAGCAACTTCAAATTAACGCCACGGGGAATTCTAACCTTAACATTGCAGGTGAAGAACAGGATCAAAAGAAATTTCAAATTGAAAACCTATACATCAAAACAGAAGGAAAATCTGATGTTCGGGTAGAGAACATTCAAGTAAATAAATCATCAGGCAACCTATCAGATTCTACAGCTGTTTCCATGTCTGCATCGATTTTGAAAACAATGTTTAATAAATAAAATTTAAATTCATAGTCTTCGTCATTGCGATGCACCTGGCAACTTCGCAATGACGATCTCTTCTACGCATCATAGGGGAAATCTCACTTGATTGTAAATCGTTACCTGAATAATTTAAAACAGGCATGATTTTTAAGCTAACTAATGGGTAAAAGTTTACCTTGCTCCCATTCGTTTTTCACCTTATTAACTTTTGATGAAGAGATATTTCCTATTGTTGGCACTTAGCCTGTTTATCGCTCAAAAAACTATTGCTCAAAAAATCGATACTTTATCCATCACCTTAGAAAATGTAAAGTATCCTGCTCCCATAAAGTTTTTCTCTATACATACTGAGGGGCAAGATCTAAGAATGGCATATATGGATGTTTCGCCAGTGGGTGCATACAATGGAAAAACGGCGATACTATTCCACGGTAAAAATTTCGGAGGCTATTATTGGGGAAATGTTATTACGGCACTTACTAAAATTGGCTACAGGGTTATTGTGCCCGATCAAATTGGTTTCGGTAAATCTTCAAAAGCTTATATTCATTACAGTTTCCATCAACTGGCCAATTGGAATAAACAACTATTAGATACTTTAGGTGTACAAAAGGCTGTGGTTTTAGGGCATAGCATGGGCGGGATGCTGGCTACACGTTTCGCTTTGATGTTTCCTAATCAAACTGAAAAATTGTTGCTTGAAAATCCGATAGGTTTAGAAGATTATAAAACATTTGTTCCCTATGTAACTACCGAGCAACAATATAAAACAGAATTGAAAACTACGGCAGAAAGTGTACGTAAATACTACCAGGGCTCTTACTTTACCTATTGGAAACCTGAATACGAGTACCTGGTTAACATTGCTGGCGGTGTTACCTATAGTGCAGATTACCCCAGGTGGGCAAAGGTTGCAGCAATGACTTTCACCATGATTTATGAACAACCAGTGGTTTACGAATTTCAAAACATTCGGGTACCAACGGTGCTCTTTATTGGCAAAGAGGATAAAACAATTGTGGGTAAAGCGCTGCTTACACCAGACCAACAGGCGATACACGGACAGTATCGACTGCTTGGAAAACAAACCGCTGCAAAAATACCCGGAGCAAAAATTATTGAATTTGAGGCCTGCGGACACATTCCGCACATTGAAATTCCGACAGAATTTTTAGTGGCATTAACAGGTAGCTTGTAATCCTGCTAAGCTTTTACAAAAGCTATTTAATGCCTTCTTGGGGAGTTTCCTGTGCGGTGATTTTATTGATTCCCTGAAGTTCGAAATCGATGTTCGTGCCCATGGTTTCTAACTTACCTACGAGCTCTATCCTTGAATGGCTTTTTGTAATTAACCCAGTTTTTAGGTCTAGTTCCGCATCGCCTGCGTTAGTTCCTGTAAGATTGGTTTGTATTTTATTGCCCATACTTGAAAATTCCCCTTTAGAAACCAACGTACCATTGATGTTAAGGTAGGCGGTATTTCCTTTTACGTCTTTAAGGGTATATTTTGTAATGGTCTCTACTGGCATGGTCAGCTGTATCTTTGTATCAACAGTCCAGGTATCGCCAACTTTTACAGGTTGCTCGGGATAAATCTTCAATGATGATTCCATGGTATGTTTCATCCCTTCGGCACTAAACTGTTGTTTAAGCATGGCTTTCATCTGGCTGGATTTAGCAGAATCGAGATTCATTTTTTTAACCATGTTGTCGACCATTTCTCCTATACCAGTTAGCGATTGAATACCGCCATCGGGGAGCATTACCATGTTAAACCTCGCACCCTTCAATCCCCTAAACGAGTTTAATTTTGTCGTGTCAGGATCATCAGAATCCATAGCCATAGTATTGCCCATTCCTAGCGATTTCATGAAAATGCGTTTGTAAACCACTTCAATGTTTTTTTCAGATTGATCGCCATTTCGGATATCAAAAGTGTAATCAGTGCCGATGGTTTGAGTCATGTTTATTTTTTGTCCGCCGATTTGCTGATTGATCACCTGGTCGGAAACTAGCGTGATATCATATTTCTTCCCAATGGGGAAATTTTGCTTAATCACATATTTCTTTTGCGCCCCTGCATTAAGGGTTAGAAAAGAGAAAAAAAAGAGCGACGATAGTTTAATGAACTTCAGTAGCATGTTATTCAGATATAGGATTTTGTGCGAAAATGCGACTAAGTGCATGGTACAAATCAGGGTGCTTGTCTTTTAAGATTTCTGGCTTTTCGAAAAAATACTCCGATACCACTGCAAAGAACTCGGCTTGGTTAGTAATTGCATAAGGATTAATGTCAGATTTATTATCTTCAATTTTCACCATTTCCTCATGCATCATCTTAATCCACGGCAAAGTATATTCGTGCGCCATTAAGTGTTCTGGCACACCGTCTGTTGCACCATCAGATTTATCTAGCAGGTGTACAAACTCATGAATGGCCGTGTTTTCCTTCCCGGCACTTTTAGAGAAGCCATGGCGCAATGCCGATCGAGAAAGAATCATTTGTCCGTTCATGAAGCCGCTGCCAACCATACCCATAATCTTCCGATCGCCGCCTTCAAACTGGAAATCCTTATCAAAAGTATCTGGATACAATAATACACTAGTTAAGTTTTTATACTGCCAATCTCCAAAACCGAAAATAGGGATGACAGCGCTTGAAGCAATCAGGAGCTCATCAAGTGTAGTCATTTCCAAGCCAACAGGTTCTATTTTTACTGTACTAAAAAACTCAGCTACTTTTTGCTCAAATCTCAATTTCTCAGTAGAATCCAAATTATGATAGAAGCCAACGTAATCATCTAAAATTTTTTTATCTGTATCCGTTAGCGGCGTAATGGCAGGTTTTTTCTTCCGCAGGATGAAATACAGGGTTAATAAAAAAATAGGAACTAAATAGGCTAGCGGCAATGCATTCATGGTACGGCGTTAAATAAACTTCTCTTAAACAATAGCTAAACGACTGGCATTAGGCTTCCAAAATCTCTAATTGAGCAATTACATCTTCACGAGAGATAGGATATTTTTCACCTGTTACAATCGCTTGATGAACGGCCTCAAAAAGCGGTAAATAATCTCCAATTTCTGAAGGAATAATTGTTTCAGTTTTATTTCCATCCCCATCAATGGTAGTAAGCAAACCTTCCTTACCAGCCGGCTCGATACCAAACTGCGGATCGCCAAGTTTCTTACCTGCTAAGAGTTGCTCCTCCTGCGTATCGGCTCTTTGCTTAATAAAACTTCCCTCGGTACCATGCAGTACAAAAGAGGCTTGCGGATTCACGACCAATAAACTGGCTGTTAAGAATACATTTATGTCGTTTGCGTAATTGAGTTGAATTGTAAAATAATCATCTACTGCCGTATTATTCCTGTTTTTACCAAGCACTTTGGTAAAGCTTAGTGGTTTTCCAAAAATGCTAATGGCTTGGTCTAACAGATGCGGACCTAAATCGTAAAGCAACCCGCTGGCCTCAACAGCCTGTTCTTTAAAAGCTTTCGGACCAATTGTGCTTCTATATCGATCGTAACGAATGTGCATCTCTACCAGTTTACCTAATTTTCCACTGGCTAAAACCTTTTTAACAGATACAAAATCGCTATCCCAACGGCGATTTTGATAAAAGAAAATTTGTTTACCTACCTGGTCTGCCAAATCGAAAAGCACTTTAGCCTGCGCAACTGTAGCCATAAAAGGCTTTTCGACCAAGATGTGTTTGTGATGCGATAAGGCTAACTTTGCATGTTCAAAATGCAAATTATTAGGTGTATTGATAATCACTAAATCAATCTGCTCATCGTTCACCAGTTCCGCCACACTTCTGTAACTCACAATTCCCGGATAATCTTTAACGGCATTTTGCTGCGTACGTTCAACAATAGCTTTTAAAAAGAACCCATCATGCGCAGTAACGAAAGGTGCGTGAAAAACCTTTCCAGACATGCCATAAGCCATTAAACCTACCGTAATTGTTGTATTCAGATCTGTATTCATATGTTATAAATGTAATTAAATTTAATTTTTATATGCGCTGAAAAATATAAATGCCCAAAGTTTTAACTTTAATGTGGCTATTTAACTGGAGGCTTACATGCAAAGCAAGCGTGATTTTTAACGTATCTTTGGGGCATGAAACCGTCGGAGATTAATACCAAGTGGAAAGCGTTGCAGACGAAAATCTCATCAGAATTTGATTCGGATACGCCAGACATTAAAGTTATGCTTTTTTTAATTGGGGTGCAGGAGCTGGGCAAGGGACCAAAAAAATACAGCAAACGGCAAAAGGAAGAGTTGATGCATATTGCTACCTGCAGGCTGCTAAGCGAAATGGGCTTTTATGAACTAGAAGGATTAGACCAGGATGGCTGGCCACACTGGAAACTGATTAAAGCCATACCACCATATACCATGTTAGAACAAGAGATGTTGATGAAATCGCTTATTGTAAGTTATTTCGAAGACATCTACTCTTAAAAATACGGATTACTGAAATGCTGTTTATAAAACCCGCAGCAGTAATCCTTTTAAATACTCTCCTTCTGGGAAAGAGATCCTAACGGGATGATCTTCGGGCTGACAAAACTGCTTAATAATTTGCACCTCTTTACCAGCATCTAATGCAGCCCAGGCAATAATCTGTTTAAAGGTTTCGATATCAACTGCTCCTGAACAAGAAAATGTTGCCAATAACCCGCCTTTTTCAAGGAGCAGCATGCCTAAGCGATTTAAGTCTTTGTATGCTCTGGCGGCACGGTCTAAAGCAGATCTCGAAGGCGCATATTTGGGAGGGTCGAGCACAATCACATCGAATATTTCGCCTGATTCTTTAAAGGCACGAAGCTGCTTATTTACATCAGACTGGATAGTGGCTACTTTTTTGTCATCGAAACCGTTTAGCAATACATTTTGCTTCAATGTCTCTACTGCCAAGCCAGAGCTATCTACACTAGTAACCTGGGCTGCGCCCGCCGCCAGACTATTTAAGCTGAAACCGCCACTGTAACTGAAGCAATCTAATACCTTTTTATTTTGAGTATAGGCGGCTAGAATCTTCCTATTATCTCGTTGATCGCAGTAAAAGCCAGATTTTTGTCCTTCGGCTATGTTGATGTTATAAGTAATTCCATTCTCTTTAACTGCTAAAAATTCTGGTGGGTTTTCTCCCCAAAGCAAACCATTTTCAACAGGCAAGCCTTCGTGCGTACGTGCTGTAGCATCACTTTTATCAAAAATACCTTTAACCTGTAATTCTGCTCTCAGAATAGCAACGATATCACTTTTAACTTTCTCTATGCCCGAACTTAAGATTTGCAATGATAAAAATTCTGCATATTGATCTACAATCAAACCAGGCAGAAAATCAGCTTCGCTAAAAACCAAACGGCAAGTGTTGGTTTCTGGCCCGAGAATAAATTTGCGAGATGCAATGGCTTGCTGTAATCTGTTTTGATACCATTGATAATCGATATTTTGAGCTTCATCCCACTCTAATAAACGAACGGCCACACGAGAGTTACTATTGTAATACCCATAGGCTAGAAATTCTTTATCAAAAGCGAAAACCTTTACCACATCTCCATCTTCGGGCTTGCCTTTTACTTTCTCTAAAGCACCAGAAAATACCCAGGGATGCCTTTGTAATGCAGCCCTTTCTTTTCCCTTTTTTAAAATGATTTCGATCATGCGGCAAAGGTAGCAATTTGTTGGCACTGTAAAGCCAGGTTTAGGCAATACCTATAATAGCCTATTAAGGTCGTAATTACCGCTACCACCACGAAAGAATACAATATTCGCTTGGAAAAACGATGGGAGTTTGGTTATGCCAGTTCGATAACTTTATATTTCG
Organism: Pedobacter sandarakinus; assembly: GCF_026240095.1. Lineage (GTDB taxonomy): Bacteria > Bacteroidota > Bacteroidia > Sphingobacteriales > Sphingobacteriaceae > Pedobacter > Pedobacter sandarakinus. The sequence continues at coordinate 715,522 of NZ_JAPIVG010000001.1, forward strand.
GCACAAGGGCTTTCATCACCACCCAACCAATTAGATAACAGACAGCACAAATCGAAAAGATGATGAAATATCCTGCTTCTTCCCCTTTGAAGCCCATAAACTCCACTTGACTTTTCCCGGTATAATCGAATAAAAGACCCGAACATTTGTTAATGATGAAAGCGCCAACGCCACCCGCCATCCCGCCAATTCCGGTGATTGTTGCAATTGCTTTTTTAGGAAACATATCGCCAACTGTAGAAAATATATTGGCCGACCAAGCCTGGTGTGCAGCACCGGCAATACCGATAATAATAACCGGGATCCAGTAAGAGATATAACCCAAAGGTTGTGCTGCCAATGTTAATAATGGGAAGAAGGCAAAAATTAACATCGCCCGCATGCGTCCCTCATAAGGATTCATCCCCTTTTTATCGACGAAATAAGTTGGTAACCAACCCCCAATAATAGAAAGTAAAGTAATGAGGTATAATACAAAAAGTGGTAAAGCGCTCTGGGTAGAATCCATTCCGTAAACAGACTTTAGGTAAGCAGGTGTCCAAAACAGAAAGAACCACCATACGCCATCCGTCATAAATTTACCGAAAGCAAATGCCCATGTCTGTCTGTATTTAAAGCAAGCAGCGAAAGAAACCTTTTCCTTGGTCTCTTCAACATAATCTGCCAATTTACGGTCATTAATCAGATCTTGCTGAATGTAGGCTAACTCCCCTGCACTAATTCTTTTATGGAGTTCTGGCTTGTTGTACACAAATACCCACAATCCCATCCACACAAATCCTAATGCGCCAATAATAATAAAAGACATTTCCCATCCATAAGCCTTTGCAATAAAAGGAATAGTAATAGGCGCCGCCAATGCACCAACAGTTGCGCCAGCGTTGAAAATACTCGTAGCAAAAGCCCTGTCTTTTTTTGGAAAGTACTCTGCTGTAGCCTTAATAGCAGCAGGGAAATTCCCCGCCTCGCCAATAGCTAAAACCAGTCTTGCAAAGATAAACAGCGTTACACTTACAGATACCACCATACCTGTATCATTTACCTGGGCAATGATTTCTTTGGCGCCGTCGAAGTCTACCAGCCAATTTCCATTGAGGATGCCCGCGGTAGCAATACCGCAAAAAGCATGTAAACATGCACCAACAGACCACACTCCAATTGCCCACAGAAAACCTTTTTTAGTATCCAGTTTATCTACCAAACGACCGGCAAAAAGCATCGATATTGCGTAAAATATAGAAAACAGCGCTGTTATGTTTCCATAATCATTGTTATCCCAATGAAATTCAGGTTTAATGAAATCTGTCCAGGTTAAAGAAAGTACCTGTCTATCTAAATAGTTAATAGTGGTGGCGAGGAACAGGAGTAAACAAATGGTCCATCTGTAATTGCCTATTTTTGATTGGTTCATTTTGGTTAGGTTGTATTGGTGCTACTTACTTTGCTGAATTAATCGAAGTGCTAGTCTGGTCTGATCTGCCAGCTCATCATAAAGCCCCTTATTCATAGTTTCTTTACTAATGAGTTTGCTGCCCATACCCACGGCACAAACGCCAGCCTTGAACCAGGTTCTCAGGTTATCGGCATCTAATTCTACGCCACCTGTAGGCATAAATAGTTGTCCGGCAAATAAGTCTTTTATGGAGGATATGAATTCTGGCCCCAGAATGTTGGCAGGAAAAATTTTAATTAACATGGCCTTATGTTCTTGTGCGATGCTAATTTCAGTTGGCGTCATACATCCTGGAACCCAAAGCATGCCTATTTTATTGGCAATTTCTGCTACCGCAGGATTAACAATTGGGGAAACAATAAAATCTGTTCCAGCATTGATAAAAGCATTGGCATCAGCAACTGTTTTAATGGTTCCAATTCCTAAATAAAGATCGGGCATTTCGGCATCGCGTATTTCTTTTAGCTTTTTAAAATTCGGCAGGGCAGATTTTCCGCGATTGGTATATTCAAAGATGCGAATGCCGGCGCTATATAAAGTACGTAATACCTCTACGCTCCCGCTTTCACTATCCTGATAGAAAAGTGGCAGCATGCCTTGCTCCAAAATGGCATCTAAAATTTTGTGTTTGTTGCTAATCATGTTTTATCGTTCGTTTTTGTATATCCGCAACGGTGCTGGTTGTTGCATCGCTGGGAATGTATAATTTATCGTAGGCAGCGGCAGTAGCAAAATTTAAAGTTGCCGAAACAGGTAGCTTACTATAAAAGCCGTAAATTAATCCAGCCATAAAACAATCTCCACTGCCAACTTTATCTAAAATTTCGTCAGATATATATTCCTCAGATTTGGTTAGTTTTTCATCGCAATAAATAGTGGTATAATAGCTGATTCCCTTTCCTTTATCGAAACGAAAAGTATTTGCAACAGCCTTACATGCTGGAAACAAACTTATTATTTCCTGAGAAGTATCTGCAGCTTGTTGCAGTAACGTTTCCTTTGCATAGCCGTGGTTGTGCGCTAAATCCTGGTGCAAGGATGTGCCGAGCATTTTATGAGCTGCCCAAACATTACCCATAATAAGTGTGCAATGTTGCGCCAATTCAGGCAACACATCAATAGGTTCTTTACCATATTTCCAAAGCTTTGCCCTATAGTTTAAGTCTAATGAAATTGTGAGGTTTAGCCGCGTAGCAACCCGCAATGCTTCTAAGCATACATCAGCTACAGCTTGGTTTATGGCCGGACAAATGGCGCTAAAGTGAAACCAGGTTACGCCTTCAAACACCTGATCCCAGTTAATTTCACCAACATTCAAATTGGCATAAGAAGAATTCGCCCTATCGTAAATTACGCCTGCATTTTTTAAATCTTTACCTTTTGGAAGATAATAAAGCCCCAACCTGTCGCCACCAAAAATCATCTGTGAAGTATCTATATTCTTGGTATTGAGGTATTTTTCGATGTCTCTTGTAACCGAATTATCTGGCATTGCAGAAACATAAGTTGATGGAATATTCCAAAGTGCTAAAGCTGTTGCCACATTAAGCTCGGCTCCGCCCACATAAAACGGCAACTGATTTTCTTTAAGCCATAAACCATCTACATCCGGACAAATGCGCAGGAGAATTTCTCCAAAAGTTAGAACCTTTTTGCCCTTTATAGTCTGTGCTGCTATTTCGTTGCTCATTATTTTTTTATGCTGCTGCGCCACCTTTATCTCGTAAAACAGTTATTTGCCACAGGTTGCTGATGCTATTGATTAAAATTTAAAGTAATGCTTTGCATTAAAATAAGAAATGTCCTGGACTATTTTTCCTACCCATTCTAAGTCGTTTGGCAATTCGCCATTCTCTATATCCTCGCCAAACAAATTGCAGACAATTCTTCTAAAATATTCATGTCGTGGAAACGACAAAAAACTACGCGAATCGGTAAGCATACCTACCATACGACTTAAGAGGCCCATATTAGACAAGGCATTCAATTGTTTAATCATGCCGTCTTTCTGATCTAGAAACCACCATGCAGAGCCAAACTGAACTTTTCCGGCAATAGAACCATCGTTAAAATTTCCAATCATAGTAGCAATGAGCTCGTTATCTGCAGGATTTAAATTATAGATAATGGTTTTTGTTAACTGGTTTTCATTATCTAAGCGATTTAAGAACTTAGATAACATTCTGGCCTGACTAAAATCGCCCATGGAATCCCAACCGGTATCTGGCCCAAGCTGACGGAGCATCCGTTGATTGTTATTGCGTAAGGCACCTAGGTGATATTGCTGTACCCAGCCTTTCTGGTGATCCCATTGTGCGAAAAAAACCAACATTGCCGATTTAAACTGGAGGTTTTCATGATGGGAAATATTTTGTTTGGCTCTTATCTTGGCAAAAATCGATGAAATCTCGTTTATCGTATAGTCTTCAGCATAGATTTGTTCTAAACCATGGTCGGAAACCGAGCAACCATTTTTAGCGAAGTAGTCGTGACGGTTTTTCAGGGCATCAATATAATCTGTGAAAGAAATAATGCTTTTGTCTACAACGGCCTCAAGCTTATCAATGTACTCATTCAAAGCTTGCACATCATCACTATGCATGGCTTTATCTGGCCGAAAGGCAGGAAGCATTTTCAGTTTAGTGCCCTCACTTGCAAACTGTTGATGAAAGTTTAAACTATCCAAGGGATCATCGGTAGTACAAACCACTTCGACATTCATTTTATCGAGTAAGCCTCTAACATTATAGGCTGGCGTTTGCAACTGTGCAGAACATTCATCGAAAATTTTCCTAGCAGTTTTTCCAGAAAGCAAGTCGGTTATACCGAAATAACGTTCCAATTCCAGGTGTGTCCAATGGTAGAGTGGATTTCGCAAGGTGTAAGGAACGGTTTCTGCCCACTTCTCGAATTTTTCGAAATCACTTGCATTACCTGTGATGTATTTTTCATCAACTCCATTAGCCCGCATGGCTCGCCATTTGTAATGATCGCCGGCAAGCCAAACTTGAGTAATATTTTCAAATTGGGTATTATTGGCAATTTGTGATGGAATAAGGTGATTGTGATAATCTATTATCGGTAAAGATTTTGAATAATTATGATAGAGTTTTTCTGCGGTTTCGCTTTGCAACAGAAAATTTTCGTCTAAAAAGGGTTTCATAGCTTAATTAATGGTTTCAGAATCGATAGGAGATCAACATGGTTAACGCTGTTTGTTAGTCGGCACTTGATGGATCAACCAATTCACCAGATCGTTAGTTGCTTTAAAATTTTCGATATCTGCAGGCAATCTTCTTCCATCGATGTATTCGTTGTAAAACCATGGGTCGCCAACAGCGAATACGGTTCCTTTGCCATATTTGGCTGTCGCAATGATCGTGTCTCCACCATCAGAAAGTGCTGATACTGCTGGCTTTTGAGCAACAATTGTAGAGATTTCCTTGATATAAACCTTTCTTGCGGTTTTAAAAATAAGATTTCCTGGCGGGATTTTAAGAGCACCTTGTTCAAAATTGGTGCCTTGAACTTTGTTTCGGCTATCCTCATTAAAATGGATGCCGAACATTTCTGGAAGCACATTAAACTTATTTATTTCACAGTTGCCCACGTCGTTAAGTAATAAAACCAGCACACCGCCAGCTTTTACCCAGTCGCTTATTTGTTTGGCATGTTCTGCATTCATAAAGTTGGGCTTTGCGGTTTCTTTCTCAGTATCAGGATCTACGATAATGTAGATATCAGAAGCAGATAGATTTGCAACTGTAGGTGCAGATTTTAAGGTGCTGGTAATTACACCGGCATCATTAAAAATTTTGCCGAACAGGGAAAAACCATTGTTGTCATCTTCATTCCATAAATAATGAAAAGGGATTTTTTCGCCGGTGGGGCCATTCGTAAATTCATTATTGAAAAAATTATCTACGGTAACCGTCAATCCTTTTCCAGGTTTTGGCAGCGCGGCAATTTCCATTTCTGCGGCGGCACAGATAATGGTACCCGCAGCTTGTGGATGGTTGCTATTTTTCTTTTGGTTTTCATCTCGGGCACTGTTATTACTATTTTCTGATTTAACACCGAGGCTAGAAGCTGGTCGATTTGGAGCTCGATCAGCAAGCGAATGCTGCACCACATATTCCTTTAAACCTGCGTAACCTTTAGTGGCAGCAAGCATAAACTTCTGAGGAAGCCATCCATCATTCACGCCCTTTGCTAGTCCATATACTAACATGCCAGCGGCAGCATGATCCAGGTAATTACCTTTTTTCTGTGGGAAGCTTAAGGCATTGTACCAACCGCCAGATTTAACATCTTGATATTTTACTGTTGCCGTTGCGGCACGATTTAAAATGGCCACTAGTTCCTTTTGTTGGGGATGATTCTTTGGAAAATAATCAAGTACATCGACCAGTGCGGTAAGATAAGTACCCATTGAGCCTGCCAAAAATTTTTGCGAGTCGCCAGTGGTTCCAGTTGAAGACAGCTCTTTGCTCACCGTGTTGCGGTAGTAAAGCAAACCTGTTTTTGTATCCCTGGCATCTCTTTCAATTTGTATGAATTGCTTAGCAACATCATCAAAAGCAGCATCTTTATTCATAAGTTGGGCATACGCTGTATAGAATGGTACATTGTTACCTAATCCATCTACCCATGCCTTGTCTGCAGAGTTGCTTTTACCTACAAAAAGACCATCACTTGTACGAGATTGCTTCTGAAGCTGATTATAAAAATTTGTGGCAGCCAATAGATATTTTTGCTGGCCTGTCACTTTGTATAGTAACAGAAGTGCCCTGCCGTACTGAATCTCTGCATGGAAGTCTGAATGTTGCTGAATGCTCCCTTTACTTTTGTCTTCCAAATAGGTATCTATAATGGACTGGATATTTCTGAAATACCTGCCCTCGCCAGTGTTTCTCCACACTGCGGCAGTGCCTGCTAACAGCAGGTCAATATTGTAATCTTGATTTGACCGTGTAGCGCCTTTTGTAACCGTGCTGTCTTGAAGTAAATTATCCATCGCGGCACGTGTCAATTGCTCAGAAAGCTTCATTTGTCCAAATGCAGGTATAAGGAATGATGGAAGAAGCAGAGCAACCATCAGCGTATAAAAAAAAGGTCTCTTCATCGTATACATTAAGTTTATAATAGTTTGCTATTATATCGCTACAACTGATAACCAACCCTTGGCTTAACCCATTTTCTTTAGGTCTGTTTATGGCTCGGGTTAACCTAATCGTAATTGCTTTAACGGATTTTCCATAAAACCTGCTGCTACAATTATGGCGATCAATCAGCTTATATTGACTTGCCACACGCCATAGGATGTTAGATGGTAGCCATTAATGCGATTTTGAAAAAGATCAAACCATTGACAATCAGTTTCATTTTGCGCCGGTACGTTATACTTGGTTGCTGTGTTAACAAGTGTACGTTATTTGCGGCTAAAACCGAAGAAAATCTGTTCTAAAATTGAAATAGCAAAACTGAAATGAATCGCATTAATAACGATTTATATTGTTGATTATTAGGTATTTGATTAATACACTTCAAACCGACTACTGATCAAGGAAAACGTTTTCCAAAATGCGATTTATAGCCAATACAGGTCGTAATAGGGCGGGATATAAGGTAAGCAGATTACTATTCATATTCCACAGGAAAGTACTAAAGCAGTAGCGGAATGAGTGGATGATGGATTAGAGAGAACTAACCTATCGCAGGTAAGAAAAAATGATTTGGACGATATGCAACATTCATTTGCACATCGCCCAAAAGTATTATCTAGAGGGAGAATGCTTTAAAGATTGGGTGGGCGTACTCGCCCCAATTCTTCATTGCAGACAGTAATATTGCTTTTAAGCCCTTATTATCTGTAGGTTTACCTTTTGTGGGGGGCAATAAATCTTTATCAGGTACGGCAGTTTCCGTAACTTTTGTAGCAAACCAGGTTACGTTTTCATGTGGCAAAGCCAGGCCTAAAATCATTCCAGGTAAACCAGTGAAAGATTCTGGTCCGCCAGAAACCGCAATCTGGTTAGAATAATACGCAACTACGTATACCGAATCCATAATGATGGCATTCGCTCTTCGGCATTCGTACCCGGCAATATCTCGGGTTTCGTCGGTAATCTTCCAGTTAATTTTACGTGTACTATCTTTTACCAAGTATACATCTTCATAAACGTTTTTTTGTGTGGTGCTTGTTTCGGTATTAAAATCTGTTGCGATGGTATTTTTGAGATTGGCAAGCGCATCATCACTAATCCAGTTATTGCTTACTGTTTCTTCAACCGCAGGCCACTTGTACAAACTTTTGCCTTTTGTAAAAGTTAAGGTACTTTTAGTGGCTTTAAATTGTGGATTATTCTTTTTGTACGCATCGAACGCCTGATTCATATAAGACTCATTGTCTTTATTGATCTTTTTCTTGATCAAGGCGTACATATTAGATCGTTTTTCGAACTCAATTACACCATTTTGTACGAAATGGACATTTTGAGCAAATGCTTTACTGGTTAGAGTAGCAATAAGGAGCGTAATGTATAAGAGGGTATTTTTCATGATTCTTTATTTTTGAGTTTTAAGCCCGCCGCCCATTTTATTAAAATCCCAGATCACCGAGAACATAAAATAGCGCATAATTGTGGTATAACTGCTTTGGGTAATGTTTCCATTATAGGCTGATCTATCGAAACCAACATTCTGATTTAAGATGTCATTTACCGATAAGGAGAACTTAAGGTTTTCTGATTTGAAGAACTTTTTCGTTAGCGATGCATTCCAGAGTAAACGTTCGAAATTCTCGTTAAAGGTTTGTGTTTTTCCCCTAAATTCATATTGTGCATCTGTAGATAATTCTAGCTTTGCCGGAAGCTTCACATTGCCAGAGGCGTAGCCTGACCATCCCCAACCATCGCTATTACCAAATTTACCTATGCTTGCTCTCGAAACATTATAAGTTGGCCCAAAACGTGAGTAGAAGCTATATTGTTTTTCTACATATTTATTTAGGTTGATACCAGCCTCGTATGTATAATTTTTGGTGTTATTTAGTTCATTGTTGATGTAATTGTAAGATGAGCTTCCATTGCTACTTAAACTTAGGCCAAGGTTCAGATCTATACCTTTTATTTTTCTACTTGCTTGTGAGTAAAAGTAGTAATTGCTAGACATTTTATCGGTAATATTAACCGATCTGTAAGTGCTTTTTGCGGTAGCGGCATCCGTAACCACATCACTCACAATCGGGTTTGCGGTAAAACTATAGGAACCATTTATCCAGATAGATTGATTGGTTAATACCTTATAAGAGTTATAGCTGGCACTAACATTACTTCTGAAAGATGGTTTCAAATCTGGATTTCCCAAAGAAATATTTAATGGATCGGTATTAACCCGAACTGGTTGGATCTGATCTAAGGAAGGTTGATTGGTATTGCCGTTATAGCTTAAACGAAATGACTTTTGTTGAGAGAAGCGGTATTGATAAGAGGCCTGCGGCATGTAATTAATAAAATTTCTGTTATAGGCTATATCATTAAACAAATCTTTTTGTTTGAAATTTACACCACTAAACTTCGATCCGAAGTTGACGATCGTTTTCCCTTTTTTGTAGTTGAAGATTGCACCTCCTTGGTTAATGATTTGGTTAAGTTCATAATCGTTACTAAAATCTTCGTCTAAAACATCATAATTTCCAGCTGCCGATTGGTTAAAAGATCTTCTGTCTGATCGTCCGTTCATCAGACTTAAACCATAATTAACAATAACCGTTAGCGTTTTAGATAAGGGTTCGGTATAAGCCAGATTTGTTCTGAAAGCGCTATTAGTAATGTCGTTAACCTTATATTGATTGATTAAACTGTCTCTTACACCTGTTGTTTCGTAAAAGGTATTGGTAGAATTTAAGTAACCATTGCTATTACTTTTTCTAATCTCCTGATTCAAATTAAGCGAAAGTGTACGCCCTTTCTTTTTTAATCGTTTCGAAAACAACGCATTCATATTAAACTGTTGATCATCTACCTCATTATTTAAAGTTCTGTCGGTTTTGTTGAGCAAATTTCCGTTGCCATCTGTGCTCGAAGTATTGTACGTGTTTAGTGTGTTACTATTCTTAAGCGTTCCATCTACATTAACTTTTAGGGTTAAAGTTGTGTCTAATTTTATCTCGTAAGTTGCATCTAGCTTCTGCCTGAACATATCATTATCATTGAATTGATCTGACCGATTATTGATTACGCCAGTGCTGAGGTTATTTTGGCTGATGGTATTCCGATCACCTTGAACCCTAATGGCACCGATTTTATAATTGGTATTTAACGATTCTTTGTCTTTGTTCCATTTACTATCGAAATGCAACCCACCGGTTCTGGCTACAGGCAACCCCTGACCATTGTATTGTCCATCATAGCTATCAAAATCATCCGATCCGCTGATGCTGAAATACATTCCGCCATCATCGCTCATGGTTAGTCCAGAAGAGCCGCTATATTTATCCCGGTCATCCCACCCAAGACCAACGGTTCCATTGTTTCCTAGAATTCCATAGGCAGAGAATTTTTTCTTGCCCCAGAATTTGTTAAACATTAATTGGCCGTTATAAAAATCATCCGTACCATAACCGCCCTGCACTTTACCGAAATATCCGTTCTTTTTATCTTCCTTCAGCTTAACATTTAACGTTGTCGACTTCTCGCCATCATCAATACCGGTAAAGCTTGCCTGGTCGCTTGCTTTATCGTAAAGCTGTACAGACTCTACCATATCTGCCCTTAGGTTTTTAGTAACCAGCGTGGGATCGTCGCCAAAAAACTCCTCACCATCAACCAACACCTTCTGTACAGCCTTACCCTGCGCTGTAATTTTACCGTCCTTATCAATTTGAACGCCTGGAAATTGTTTTATCAGGTCTTCTACCTTGGCATTGGGCTCTATATTGTATGCTTTGGGGTCGAACTCTGTAGTATCACCTTTGATTTTTATGGCAGATCTATTTCCTTTGATAATTACATCTGCCAGGATTTTAGCCATCCCTGTTAAGTTTATTTTACCATAATCTACATCTTGCCTGGTAGAATCTAATGTTATAAAGTCTACGAAATCAGCATATTTAGGATATGAAACCAAGAGGATAAATTTTCCATTTTTAATACCATTAATTTCAAATGATCCATTTTCGGCAGATCTTGTAAATTTTACTAAAGTAGAATCTTTCGCATTTAATACGGCGATTGAAGTTCCAGAAAGCAATGTGGTAGAAGCAGTGTCGATAGTGCGCCCTTTAATGGTATGGGTTGTTTGCGCCTTTGCAAAGCAAGAAATCATCACAAGGATGCAAAGTGAGAGTAGATGTCGTTTCATAGTAGACGATTAGTTAGACGACTAAAATAAAACTAATTTTTTAGTTAGGAGGTACTTTAACCTTTTTTAACAAAAATAATACGCTGGGCCACCCACCGTATTATTTTAGAACAAATGCCTATTGTTATCTCAAGGTTTATCGTGTCGAGAATGTCTTAAAGATCTTTTTTGTGCAAACCTGTTATTAACCCATTGCTGATGCAGTTTGCATTGAGAAATCATTATAGGTCGAACTTTATACCTTGTGCAAGCGGTAAGGTATCTGAATAATTGATGGTATTGGTTTGTCTACGCATGTAAGCTTGCCAGGCATCAGATCCACTTTCCCTGCCACCGCCAGTTTCTTTCTCACCCCCGAAGGCACCGCCAATTTCAGCACCCGAGGTGCCGATGTTTACGTTTGCTATGCCACAATCAGATCCTTTTACAGAGAGAAACAACTCTGCTTCCCTTAAGTTTAGTGTCATAATTGCAGACGACAAGCCTTGAGGGACACCATTCTGCAATGCAATCGCTTCCTCCAAGGTTTTATATTTAATCAGGTATAATATCGGGGCAAAGGTCTCATGTTGAACAATGTCAAAATGATTCTCTACTTCTGCAATACATGGTTTTACGTAACATCCGCTAGCATAATGGTCTCCCGTTAACACGCCACCTTCTACAACGAAATTACCGCCTGCTGCTTTACATTTTTTGATGGAATCCAAGTAAGCCGTTACTGCATGTTGGTCGATCAGCGGACCGACATGATTACTTTGATCCAATGGATTGCCAATTCGAAGTTGGTCGTATGCCCGCACTAACTTATCTTTAAAGGCTTCGTAAACATGCTCATGTATAATCAATCTCCTGGTCGAAGTACATCTCTGCCCGGCAGTACCAACTGCACCGAAAACGGCGCCAATTAAACTCATATCTAAATCTGCGTGCTCAGAGATAATAATGGCATTGTTACCACCTAGCTCTAACAATGTTTTGCCTAAACGGCTTGCCACAGTAGCTGCAACTTCTTTACCCATCCTGGTAGATCCGGTTGCAGAGATAAGCGAAACCCTTGTGTCTTTTGTCATTAACTCGCCGATAGTTCTATCGCCAATAATTAAGTTAGATACCCCTTCATCAATGCCATTATTTTTAAAAACTTCGCCAATAATATGTTGGCATGCAATAGCAGTTAGGGGTGTTTTTTCTGATGGCTTCCAAATGCATACGTTACCACAAACCAGCGCCAAGGCAGCATTCCAGCTCCAAACGGCAACAGGAAAGTTAAATGCAGAGATAATGCCGACAATCCCTAGCGGGTGCCATTGCTCGTACATGCGGTGGCTCGGGCGCTCACTGTGCATGGTAAGGCCATACAATTGTCTTGATAAGCCAACAGCAAAGTCGCAAATATCAATCATCTCCTGCACCTCACCGTAACCTTCCTGGAGACTTTTACCCATCTCGTAAGAAACCAAAGTACCCAATGCATCTTTGTTCTTTCTTAAAGCATCGCCAAACTGGCGAACGATATCTCCGCGTTTCGGTGCCGGAACCATGCGCCATGACACAAATGCTGATGCTGCTTTCGAAACTACCTGACCATAATCAGCATCGGTTGCCACTTTCGCTGTAGCAATATGCTTTCCATCAACAGGCGAAATACTTTCAAGCGTAGAATCATTCGAATCTCCTCCCCAATAATTTCCCGTACTGAATGCGGGGTTATTGGCTTTTATGCCCAATTGGTCTAAAACTGATTGAATATCTGTGTTCATATAGCTAACGATTTACACAAAAAAACAAAAAATTAAGTTAAAGGAGGTTAAATTTGATGGTTTACTTTAACATATTATTTGATACCTTGGTTTAAAGTGAATAGACTTACAAAATTTCATAAAGATGACTAAAACATTTCTTAGCGCCAGTGCACTAATGGCTGCTATATTTGTCTCGAGCATTAGCTTTGCTCAAGAAAAACCCGTAGAACAAGCCAGCAATTTGTTGGCATATAGGGTAACTGCACCAAAAATTAACGACCTTATTCATACAAAGCTTGATGTAGCTTTTGATTATGGCAAACGCCATCTAATTGGGAAAGCCTGGATTACCCTGAAACCACATTTTTACGCTACGGATTCATTAACACTTGATGCGCAAGGCATGGATATCAAAACCGTTGCACTCGTTGGCGCAAAGGGGAATACACCTTTAAAATATACCTACAACGAAAATAAATTGTTCATCACCCTAAATAAAAAATATTTAAACACCGAAAAATATACCGTCTACATTGCTTACACCGCTAAACCAGACGAGTTGAAGGTGAAAGGAAGTGCGGCAATTACAGATGCAAAAGGCTTATACTTCATCAATCCGGATGGTACTGATCGGGATAAGCCTGTTCAAATCTGGACACAAGGTGAAACCGAATCTTCTTCAGCATGGTTTCCAACGATAGATAAACCAGATCAGAAGACTACTCAGGAAATTTCGATGACGGTGCAAGCCAAGTATACAACCCTTTCTAATGGCAGATTGGTTAGTCAGAAGGCAAATGGAAATGGCACCCGAACCGATACCTGGAAAATGGATCTTCCACATTCGCCTTACCTTTTTATGATGGCTGTGGGTGATTTCAAAATCACTAAAGATGCATATAAAGGCAAGGAAGTCAACTATTACTTAGAGCCTAAATTCTCTCCTTACGCCAAGCAAATTTTCGGAAAGACGCCAGAAATGATGAAATTCTATAGCAATATTTTAGGCGTAGACTATCCTTGGAACAAATATGCCCAGGTAGTTGCAAGAGATTATGTTTCCGGAGCAATGGAAAATACTACCGCCACCCTCCACGGCGAACAGGTACAAAAAACCGACCGTGAATTACTGGATGGGAACGAAGAAGGCACCATTGCACACGAACTTTTTCACCAGTGGTTTGGCGATTACGTGACGGCAGAATCTTGGTCTAACCTCACCATGAATGAATCTTTTGCCACCTTTGGAGAAATCGTTTGGCACGGCCATGACGCGGGCAGAGATGCAGAAGACAAATCTCGATACGAAAAGCTACAATCTTACATCAGCTCTACCAAAAATGGCGAAAGCCCAACTCTTGCTCGTTTTTATTATGGTGATAAGGAAGATATGTTCGATAATGTTAGCTATGCCAAAGGATCAATCATTCTGTATGCCATGAAGAACCAAATGGGTGACGACGCTTTCTATAAAGGCTTAAATAAATACTTAACCACAAACGCTTTTAAGAATGGCGAGACCCATCAATTAAGGTTGGCGATGGAAGATGTTACCGGGAGAGACTGGAGTCCATATTTTAACCAATGGTATTATAGCGGCGGCCATCCAATCTTAGCTGTTGATTATGGCTATAGCGGGGGGAAGGCAACCATTAAAGTGAAACAAACGCAGGATACCGGCGTACAAACCTTTACTTTACCTGTTAAAGTTGATATCTATGTTGGCGGACAGAAGATCAGAAAAGAAATCATCATTAATAGCAGAACACAAGATTTTAGCTTCGACGTTGCCAGTAAACCAGACTTAATCGATTTCGATGCTGATAAAATTATCGTAGGTGAAATCAATGATAATAAGGTTGCAGAAGATTATTATTTCCAATATAAAAATGCACCAAGTTATGCCAACCGCATAGAGGCTTTACAATTTATTATGCAAAGTAAAGCTAAGAGCGGACAGCAGGTTCTATTGAGCGGTCTGAAAGATAAATCAGGAGATTTGCGTGCTTTAAGTATTGCTGGGTTAAACTTAGAAGATACTGAAATTAAAACACAGGCTTTGCCAATATTAATGCAGCTGGCTAGAATAGATAAAGATACTGAAGTAAGGGCTGCAGCATTAGCAAAGCTGGCCGAAACAGGAGATCAGGGCTACAAATCTTTGATGGTGGAGAGCATAAAAGACAGATCGTACCGAGTAATTGCTGCCGGTATTGGTGGATTAGCGAAATTGGCTCCACAAGAAAGTGCATCAGCACTGGAAGGCCTGGATGCTGACACTAAAGATCACATTGCTGCTTCGATAGCCGAAATTTATATCAGCGACCCTAAAGACGATCATCAGCCCTTTTATTCGAACATCATGGCCAATGGCGATCGCAATAAAATCTTTGGTACCATTGGCCAATATTTCCAGTACCTAAGAGCAAACACCAATCCAGTTACTACGCAAAAAGGCATTGACGATATTAACAATGCAATAAAACGATTGAAACTAGAAACCTATTTAAACAAGCAGCTATCTGGTGCTTATGCAAATACAGCTCAGGCGAAAACACAACAAGCTACATCTGCAAGCGGAACTAACAAAAGCAATCTAAATAAGCAGGCAGAAATATTTAAAAATGCTGCTGCAGTCTTAAGCAAAGAGTAGAAACATTTATCGTGCAAAAAAGGTTGGCACGTTACATCGTTGCCAACCTTTTTTTATATTTAAAATTTCTAACTAGAACTTGCAGTCGTCTTTCCTTCGGGTATCTATTAAATAAACGATTTGCCAACCACCTTCTCCCTTAACCAATTGGAAAGAGTTTACGCCGCAATGGCTAAATTTCTCATCCACATAAAACTTATAATCCGTCCATACGCTTGCCAACGGACCATCTACCAATATTTTCGTAAACACAATGCGTTCATCGAATTTTTGCGGGTGTGGCGAACCAATCAACTTGATAAACCCATCTAACGACTCGTTCCGTACTACTGTTTTTCCATCTTTGTTGCCAACAGTTTGAAAGATGCAGTCCTTTGCGAAAGCAGACCGGGCAAGTGTACTGTCACCGCTCTTCATACCGGCAAACAAGTTATTTACCACCATTTTTATCTCCTTTTCTTCATCCTGGGCAAATAAATTTACGCACATTCCTACCCAAAAAAGGACAAACAGTACTGGTTTTTTCATGACTTATACATTACCTTATTCGTATAAATTTATACTATTTTTGTCATAGAAGTGAACAGGAACCGCGAAATTGAAAAAATCATTCGATTATTCACATAGTAAAAACACCTCCAACAAGGTTAATTTTCAGGTATTTAGGTTGTATTTGCATGTCTATGTTAATAATTATTTCTAAACATGTCTGTTAAAATTGCTAAACTTAGGAAGTATAAAGTGAGGATTTGGCACGGTTCTTTAATTTAATAGTATATGGAAGAAGACTTCTTTTTTGAATCCAACGAAGATGCACAACGTTCAGTAGAACGTTACGAAGAGATGCTCCGCAATCAGGATCAATACTTTTTTGATGCTGGAGCCTTTGAATATATTGTAGATTTTTACATTGAAAAAAATGATCCTGTAAAGGCCTTGCAAGTGGTAGACTATGCCATTAATCAACATCCTTATGCAACAGTATTTTTAATTAAGCAGGCACATCTTTTCATTTTAACGAATAATCACGATCAAGCTTTTATTGCTTTGCAGAAAGCAGAGCTACTAGAACCATCTGAGGCAGATATTTACCTGCTTCGTGGTAATATATTTCAAAATACCGAACGTTTTAGCGAAGCCTTAGAAAATTATGAAAAAGCATTAGGACTTGCCGAAAGCACAGATGAAATTCTACTGCAAATGGCCTATGTTTACCAAAGCATGGGCGACTATGAAAGCGCAATTACCTATATTAAGCTTAGCTTGGAGCAAAACATGGAAAACCAGGATGGTTTATATGAATTGGCTTTCTGCTATGACGTGTTAGATAAACAGGAAGAAAGCATTAAGTTTTATCAACAATATATCGATACCGATCCGTATTCTTATGCTGCATGGTACAACTTAGGAAACAGCTACCATAAACTTAATCTCTTTGAAAAAGCTATCGACGCCTATGATTATGCCATCTTAATTAAGGAAGATTTTAGTTCGGCCTATTTTAACAAGGGAAATGCTTTAGTGCAGCTAGATAAGTATGATGAAGCTATCGATGTTTATAAGCAAACTTTTGAGTACGAACAGCCCAATGCAGATACCTATTGTGCCATTGGCGAGTGTTTCGAAAAGCTCGAAAAAATGGACGAGGCCCGTTCTTATTATAAAAAATCGGTAAAAATGGACCCTAAAATGGCCGATGCCTGGTTTGGAATTGGCGTAACCTTAAACCATGAAGAACGCTATTTCGAATCGCTCCACTTTTACAAGAAAGCAATCGATTTAGAAGCAGAAAATGGTGATTTCTGGTTTGCAATGGCAGATGCCTACTATAAATTAGGGCAAATAGAAGAATCAATTGCGGCATACGAAAAGGTTTTAGAATACAACCCAATGGATGTTGAGGCCTGGTTAGATTTTAGCACAGTACTTTATGAGCAGGGTAAGCTATTAGAAGCATCAGAAACCATGGCCGAAGCGATAAAGAACAACCCAGAAGCCGCAGAACTTTATTATAGAATGGTTGCCTACCTTTTTGCACTTGGAAGTTATGCCGATGCACTTGGCTACCTGGAAACTGCGTTAACTACCGATCCGGAGAAACATTATATACTGTTCGAATACTTGCCACAACTGCAAGACAACAGCGCAATTATAAACGTGATAAACCGTTATATTCGCTAAAACCGACGTGAAAAAAATTTAATAAATAAATCTCAAAATTTTTTTCACTTTTGTACACATATGAATTACCCATTATTAAACGTTCCCGAGCGTCCATCTAAACCACGCCAAAAAGGCTTAACAATGGTTATGGATAAGGGATTAAGCCTACGCCAGGTTGAAGATTTTATTGAAGTTGCCGGCGTTCATACAGATATTGTAAAGTTAGGTTGGGCTACATCGCATGTTACCCCTAATCTTAAAGAAAAATTGGCTTTGTATAAAAGCGCTGGCATTCCAACTTATTTTGGTGGAACATTATTCGAGGCATTCATTATTCGTAATCAGTTTTCAGATTATCAACGGGTTTTAGAACAATATGGGATGGAATATTGCGAGGTTTCTGATGGATCTATCGAAATTGAACACGACCTAAAATGCAACTACATTAGCGAGCTATCTAAACAAGTAACAGTAATTTCTGAAGTTGGAAGCAAGGATGCGGCGAAAATTTTTGCTCCATATAAGTGGATTAAATTGATGAAAGCAGAAATTGAGGCTGGTTCTTGGAAAGTGATTGCTGAAGCACGCGAAGGCGGAAATGTTGGTATTTATAGGGGTAGTGGCGAAGTGCGTGAGGGATTGGTGGACGAAATTCTAACCCAAATTCCAGAAGAAACAATTATTTGGGAAGCACCCCAGAAAGAGCAGCAGGTATGGTTTATTAAATTAATCGGCACCAACGTTAACCTTGGCAATATTGCTCCAGCTGAAGTTATTCCTTTAGAAACAATTCGTTTAGGTCTGAGGGGAGATACCTTTGATTATTTTCTCAACCAAGTAAAATAAATAAATTTGTTATTGCGGGTCGTGATTATTTTTAAACCAAGAAAATAATTGCGACTCGCATTCATGTTTATATGCATATGAAAACATACGGGTTAATCGGGTTTCCACTATCTCATTCATTCTCTAAAAAATATTTTAGCGAAAAATTCATCAATGAGGGCATTGCAAATCACCAGTACGAATTATTCCCTATTGAAGATATTAAGTCTTTGCCAGATTTATTAGAGAAAAACCCTTCACTTTGTGGCTTAAATGTAACCATACCACATAAAGTGAATGTGCTTTGTTATTTAAACGAAATTGAAGATGCCGCAGAGAAAATTGGAGCTGTAAATTGCATTTCCATTAAAAGTTTTGATGGTGAGAATTACTTGAAGGGGTATAATACTGATGCCTTTGGTTTTGAAGAATCTTTAAAACCCCTGTTACAACCTCAACACACCAAAGCGCTTATTTTCGGCGACGGCGGAGCAGCAAAGGCCGTTAAATATGTACTTGATAAACTTAAAATTAAATATTTGGTTGTAGTGCGTAAACCGCAACCCAATACAATTTTGTATGCTGAAATAACCGATGAAATTTTATCAACTCATCAATTACTAATTAATACCACCCCGCTGGGAATGTCTCCGAATATAGATAGCTATCCGGAAATCGACTACAACAGACTTGGACCTGCGTATTTGGCTTACGATTTAGTATACAACCCGCTAGAGACTATCTTTTTGCGCAAGGCAGCAGCTCGTGGTGCACAAGTAAAAGATGGCCTGGAAATGCTACATAAACAAGCTGAAAAAGCCTGGGCAATTTGGAATAAATAATCAGTCTTAATCTCTTTGATTAGGCAAGTTTGAAGTATTCATGCGTTATGGTTAACATATTATGAAAATAAAACAATTAGTTTTTCTTGCCTCGGTGTTTGTTTTATGTTTTGCTGCGTGTCAAAATAATGACTATAGCCCTAAGCCTAAAGCTTATTTTCGAATTGTTTACCCAGAAAAAGCTTATCAGATTTTTGATGATAAAGCCCCCTTCAGCTTCAGCTACCCAGTTTACGGGAGTGTTGAACCCTACAAGGGTAGAGATGCAGGACGCTATTGGTACAACCTTCATTTTAAACAGTTCAATGGATATCTTCATTTAACTTATTATGATGTTTCAGGAAAAGGCGCTTTCGATGAGATGGTGGAAGACGCCAGAAAACTTGCATTTAAACACACGATAAAGGCTAGTGCAATTGATCAGAAACTCATCAATTATCCAGATAAAAAAGTATATGGAATTTATTATGCGATAGAGGGAAACACAGCATCCTCCATCCAGTTCTTTTTAACTGATAGTGCCAAGCACTATTTTAGAGGTGCGCTGTACTTTAATGAGCGTCCGCAGTATGACTCAATCGCTCCGGTAATTAATTTCATCAAAACAGATATAGACACCCTTATTTCTACGTTCAAGTGGAAAAACTAATAAGATATGATTACGGTAAAAACCTTTACTTTTAATGCCTATAGCGAAAACACGTATCTTTTGTTCGATGAAACGAAAGCTTGTGTAATCATAGATCCCGGAATGTATGAGGGTTTTGAGGAAAATCAATTAGCATTTTTCATCAGGCAGGAAAGCCTTAACCCAGTTTTACTCTTAAATACACACTGCCATATCGACCATGTTTTCGGAAATAGTTTCGTGTTCGATACTTACGGGCTTAAACCTCAATTTCATGCAGGAGAGTTACCAATTTTAAATGCAGTTCCAGGTTATGCGCCTGCGATGGGTTTTACCCGCTACCAACGCTCACCACTTCCAAATACCTTTTTACCAGAAACAGGTGAGGTTAAATTTGGCAATAGCGTGCTTTCAATCATTTTTTCGCCAGGCCATTCCCCAGCACATTTATGCTTTTACAGCGAAACTGATCACCTTTTAATTGGAGGAGACGTTTTATTCCAGGGCAGTATTGGCCGTACAGATTTGCCCGGAGGAAACCATCAGCAACTTATTCAAAACATTTCAGACAAAATCTTCGTTTTACCTGACGAGACTGTTGTTTATCCCGGTCATGGTCCAACAACCACCATTGGGTTTGAGAAACAGCATAATCCGTTTTTTTAAGTGTAGCACACGCTGAGTTGTGAAGTGGTTTACATTTTAATTTTACCTTTTAAACATCAGCATTAGCAAACTACATTTTAATTATATTTACCTTGTGAATACGCCGCTATACATTGCAAAACGTTATCTATTTGCTAAAAAGTCTACCAATGCAATTAATTTGATATCAGGCATATCTATGGTTGGGGTAATGGTAGGCAGTGCGGCGTTAATTATTATATTATCGGTTTTTAATGGTTTAGAAAATACCGTTTTAGGTATGTTTGACACCATGACGCCCGAATTGGCTATCAGCCCGGTAAAAGGTAAGACGTTCGACCCAAATGTGGGATATTTTAGTGCGCTGAAGAAAAACAAAGACATACATTCTTATACCGAGGTATTGCAAGAAAATGCGTTACTTAAATATAATGAAAAGCAAGCCGTTGGGATGGTTAAAGGTGTAAGTTTAGATTATTTAAAGAACGCAAAGCTAGATAGCACGATTATAGAAGGACGTTTTGTATTAAACAACCGAAGCGGTTACGCTGCAGTCATTGGCTCCGCTCTCCAAAGTCAGTTAGCAGTAAATACGGTAGATCCTTTTACTGAGATGGAAATCTTTTCTCCAAAGAAGACAATAGCGGTTAATAGCCTAAACCCTACCGATGATTTTGTAAACAAAAGCATTAGGGTAAGTGGCGTTTTCGAAGTGCAGCAAGAATTTGATGGAGGTATAATTGTACCACTCGAATTTGCCAGAACATTACTTGGTGAAGAAAAAAATGTTTCCCTAATTGAAATTAACCTGAATAAGGGCGTTGATATTGATCGTTTTAAAGAGGAAGTTGCTGCGAAACTAGGAAGTGAATTCGAAGTACTTAACCGGGCAGAGCAGAACCGGGCGCTTTACCATATTCTTAATACCGAAAAGTGGGCAGTGTACATTATCCTCACCTTTATCTTGATCATTGCGATATTTAACATTATTGGCTCTCTTACCATGCTGGTAATTGATAAGGTAAAAGATATTGCCATATTGAGCAGCCTAGGCGCTAGTAAAACACTAATAAAACGGATATTTCTCTTCGAGGGCATGATGATAACGATGTCTGGATGTATTTTGGGGTTAATAATCGGGCTGGTTTTTTACTATATACAGCAAAATTATGGAATTATCAAAATGAGTGGAAATACCCTTTTAGATGCTTATCCAATTGGATTGAAATGGAAAGATTATGTATTGGTTTTTCTAACCGTCGGCATATTTTCATTTTTGGCATCCGCTTTGTCATCAAACTTAAGTGTTAAAAAAATAGACCAAATTAATCAAACAATATAAAGGGATGAAGTTAGTTAAACAAGGTTTTTTATTTGTTGTACTACTGGGTGTGGCTGTTACTGCATGTAATAGAAAAGATAATACCAGCGATAAAGAGAGTAACATCAAAACTGTTAAGGGTTTATATAGCTTTGGCCCTGAGATGAAATCTTTTACGCTATGCGATGATGGAAGAGAATTTTGGGTGGCCGATAGTGTAAAAAAGCTAGAATTGGCTTACAGTAACCTGAATTTCGAAAAGCCTTATGAGCCTGTTTATGTAGAATTACAAGGCTACTTTGCAAAATCTGACACCTCTGCAGTTTCTGCTGATTTCGACTCTACGCTTGTAGTAACTAAATTAATAAAAATAAGCAAAACTATACCTGACGGACCTTGTGCGCAATAACCTAAGCCACATTTTAGGGAGCTGAGTTAAAGTAAGAACCTGGATGTAGAGGTTCTGCTATCAGGCATTAATCAAACGATAGCCGATTGGCATATAAATAAAAGGCGCATATGGATTACCCATTATGCGCCTTTTATTTATTTTTTGTTTTAGCTTACCAGAAGATAGAATATAGTGCTACTAAAATTCCGGTAACTAATAAAGATCCTACAGCAAATGACGGATGTACTTTAAACATGCTACTGTCTACTTCTAATCCATTTGACTTATCGCCTTTGCTATTTTCGAACATGCTAATTGCGTACATTACAATAATACAAATGATAAATACAAAACCCATTCTATCGATAAAAGGGATTTCGTAAACACCCTCTGCATTGGCAACTGAAAAACCAAATTGGTGTAAGAAAGATAAATCTACCATTCCAGGTAAGAATTTGAGTAAAACAGATATGGCAAAGCCACCAATAGTAGCAAACAGTGCCGCGTTTGACGTTGTCTTTTTCCAGAAAAAGCCTAAAATGAACATGGCAAAAATCCCCGGACTTACAAAACCTGTATACTCCTGTATAAATTCGAACCCACCTTTTTTATCGATACCCAAGAATGGTGAAATAGCTACGGCAATTGCCATCGCCACGATAACAACTAACCTACCTGTTTTAACTAAATTTTTCTCGCTAGCCTCTTTATTAATGTGTTTTTTGAAAATATCTAAGGTGTAAATAGTAGAGATACTATTGATTTTACCTGCCAAAGATGCAACGATAGCAGCAGTTAAAGCAGCGAAAGACAAACCTTTTAGGCCTGTTGGCAAAATATTTAACAAAGTAGGGTACGCCCTATCTGGCCTTAATTCACCGCCAGGCATCATCGAGTTAACATCGATACCTGTTTTTTCTTGATACAACATGTAAACTGCAATACCTGGCAACACCACAATTAGTGGCATTAAAAGTTTTAAAAATGCTGCAAACAAGATCCCTGCTCTCGCAGTTTTTAGATCTGCCCCTAATGCACGCTGGGTTATGTACTGGTTACAACCCCAATAATTTAGGTTCACAATCCACATACCACCTAGTAAAACTGTCATACCCGGTAATGAAGCGTAGTTTGCGCTATCTTTCTTGAAGATCATATGGAAGTGATCGGGTGCTTTTTTTCTTAAAAATGCAAGACCATCCAATACACCATTACCACCGAAATGATCGCTAACCAAGTTGAGTGCCAGATAGGTGGTAGCTAAACCTCCAAAAATTAGAAACGCTACCTGAATTACATCTGTATAACCAATTACTTTCATTCCGCCCAATGCGATAATTACAGCAAAAACGGCTAATCCCATCATACAATACCAAAACCCAATACCTGATATACTGCTTACGGCCAAGGCACCCAGATACAAAATAGATGTTAAGTTTACTATAACATAAAGTAATAACCAGAACACTGCCATAATCATAGCAACGGTACCATTGTATCGCTGGCTTAAAAACTGCGGCATGGTGTATATTTTATTTTTTAAATACACCGGAATAAAAAATGTGGCAACAATAATTAAAGTTGCTGCAGCCATCCACTCGTAAGTTGAGATAGCCAATCCCATTTTAAATCCGTCGCCACTCATGGCTACAAATTGCTCTGCACTAATGTTAGATGCAATTAGCGATGTACCAATTGCCCACCATGTAAGCGACCCCTCGGCAAGGAAATAATCCTTACTACTCATTTGCGCCTGTTTCTTACGGTGATAGATCCAGAACCCATAGATTGCTACTACAGCAAAATAGGCTAGAAAAATAATGTAATCTGTAACTTTCATTTACAACGTGTTATTTGGTTTAGAAGGATAAATGTAATAAAATCAAAAATTAATTTTGCTTTTTTTTAAATTAAAAAATGTTAAAGTGACATTTATTATTTGTAAACGATTATTTAAAGTTGAAATTTGAGTACCTCTAACGATTAAAGCTTCTAAGCGTGACTAAATTTTCTTGTTTCTAGAAACGAATAGCCGATAGAGACTGATTTGGTATCTTTGCGATTTAAGTACATAAGCAATGCAAGAAATAACTTGGAACGATTTTGAAAAAGTAGATCTACGGGTAGGAACTATAATCGAGGTTTTCGAATTTCCGGAAGCGCGACGCCCGGCGTACAAAGTGAAGGTAGACTTTGGTGAATTTGGAATTAAAACCAGCAGTGCACAAATTACTACACACTATAGCTTAACAGAATTGGTTGGCAAGCAAATTATTGGCGTAATTAATTTTCCAAAAAAACAGATAGGAAAGTTTATGTCGGAATTTTTAGTTACTGGTTTTGCTGATGAGCAGGGCAGCATTGTATTAAGTACTGTTGAAAGGCCTGTACCAAACGGAAGTAAATTGATTTAATATTTCTATGCTTTTAGCGCCGAAATAGTAGCACCAGCCTAGCCATTTAGCCCTGATTGCAATGGCAGCCTCCAATTTTCGCGAAAATTGGAGCTAAAATGTAAAGCAGGAAGACATTTCCCTACTTGCAGCAAATTGCGCTTCTAAGAATAAATATACAGCTTAAAGTTTAGCTACCTTTGCGATATGAGTTTTTACAATTTTGAAGCTCCTAACCTGGAGGAAGAGGATATGCACTACATGAAGCTGGCGTTGATAGAAGCAAAAAAAGCTTTGGAGGAGGATGAAATTCCGATTGGTGCTATTGTCGTTTGCAAAAACAGGATTATTGGACGAGGGTATAATTTAACAGAGAGATTTAATGATGTAACTGCCCATGCCGAAATGCAGGCCTTTACATCGGCTGCACAAACCATTGGCGGAAAATACTTGAGAGATTGCACATTATACGTAACCATTGAGCCATGTGTAATGTGCGCTGGAGCAAGCTATTGGACACAAATCAGCCGGATTGTATATGGCGCAAGGGAAGAAAAAAGGGGATTTATTTCAAAGGAATCTAGTTTATTGCATCCTAAAACGGTATTAAAAGGTGGTGTATTGGCCGAGGAATGTGGCAAGCTTATGCAGGATTTTTTTGCCAAAAAAAGATAGCTTGCAGGCTAGGAAATCGATTTGATGATAATAACATGAACAAATCTTAACCTACGAATGTTATATTTGCTCTAGAAACATTTTAAAATTTTTAAAACAAAAAACTATGGCTTTTGAATTACCTGCGTTACATTACGCAACCGATGCATTAGAACCGCATATTGATAAAACTACCATGGAGATTCACCATGATAAACACCACCAAGCTTATGTTACTAACCTGAATAAGGCTGTTGAAGGTAAGCCTGAGGCAAGTTTGAGCATCGAAGAAATTGTTAAAAACATTTCTAAATATCCAGCAGCTGTAAGAAATAACGGCGGCGGACACTATAACCACTCTTTATTTTGGAATGTTTTAGGTCCTAATAAAGGGGGTGAACCAACTGGC
Source organism: Pedobacter sandarakinus (assembly GCF_026240095.1). Classification (GTDB taxonomy): domain Bacteria; phylum Bacteroidota; class Bacteroidia; order Sphingobacteriales; family Sphingobacteriaceae; genus Pedobacter; species Pedobacter sandarakinus. The sequence goes on from NZ_JAPIVG010000001.1 coordinate 741,007, forward strand.
GATTTGGCTAAAGCCATAAACGAAACTTTTGGCTCTTTTGCAGAATTAAAAACTAAAATGCAAGAAGCTGGCGCTACACGTTTTGGCTCTGGTTGGGCTTGGCTATCTGTTAGTGCAGATAAAAAACTTCAGGTTTCTTCTACTCCAAACCAAGATAATCCGTTAATGGATGTAGCCGAAGTAAAGGGTACACCAATTTTTGGTATTGATGTTTGGGAACATGCTTATTACTTAAAATACCAGAACAAACGCCCTGATTATTTAGCGGCAGTTTGGAATGTGGTAAATTGGGATGCTGTAGCTGAGCTTTATAAAAAAGCTTTATAATAGCCCTTTTCCAGACTATATTTATGGAAGTCTCGATTTAAAATCGGGACTTTCGTGTTTTAAACAAATTAAGTAACTTCGCTAACTAATCTATTTAAAATGAAGAGGGTTGTATTTTTGCTTTTAATTTTAGTTGGCATATGTGGCACAGTGAACGCACAGCAGAATAAAGTGCCTACGCCAGATGAAATAGCTAAAAAAAATGTGGATGATTTAGATAAGCGTTTGAAGCTAAATGACACACAGAAAAGTGTAATTTATCGGTTTACTTTTAACCAGGCTAAAGAACAAGCAGAGCTGATAAAAAGACAGCAAGCGGGCAACTCCAGAGAAGAAGACGTAGATAAATTTTACAAACTTCAGAATGAAACCAGTAGGAACATTCGCAACGTGTTAAAGGGCGAACAACAGACTGAATACGATAAAGTTATTGAAGAGCGTTTAAGTGGAAAGAGTGCTAAAACCAAAAACAAGAAAAAGAAAAAAGGCGAAGAAGAGGAGGTAGAAAGCGACATTAAAGGTTTATTATCTGCCCCACCGTTAGAACCACAAAAACAGTAATACGCTGCACATGCCCGAAATTATTATAGGCAGTATTGTTTTAGCGCTATTATTATCTCCGCAAATTTTAGCGGGTTTTTTAGCCAAAAGAACAGGTCGTAAATTTTGGTTTTGGTTTTTAATTTCTTTTTTAATTCCCGTTATTTCTTTAATTATCTTGGTATTGCTGGAGGATAAAAATCCATCTGTAGCAAGCTACGAAAGGGCGCCCCATGTTGGCAACCGCGAAAGTTAGATCCCCACAATATCTTTTTTCTTCTTCTGTTTCATTGCTTTCGGGATGATGGCTAAAATCTCTTCCTTTAATGCATTAAGCATTCTTTTTTTGATAAAGTTTTTGTGCGTAACCAGGCTAATTTCCCTAACAGGCTCTGGCGACTTAAACTGACGGATTTTTGCAGTCTGCTTGGTGCTCAAATCTACAATTGCCAATTCGGGCAAAAGGGTTGCGCCACCATTTAAATCTACCATTCGTACTAATGTTTCTACACAGCCAGTATTGTATTCTAAACCTTGTAAGCGGCTATTTTTTGTAGATCTACAAATGTTTAATACCTGATTGCGCATGCAATGACCTTCGTTAAGTAGCCAGATATTTTCGTCATTTAAGTCTGCAGCATCTACAGCTTTCTTTTTATAGAGTTTACTATTCTTGCTGATATAGCTTACAAAATTCTCGTAATACAGGGGTACTTCGGCAATATTAGAATCGGTAAGGGGTGTAGCTAAAATACCACAATCTAATACACCTGTTTTTAAGTGATGTATGATATCTTCTGTTGTGTATTCCCAGATTAAGAGTTTTAAATCGGGATACTTTGCGAGCATGGCAGAGATTACCTGAGGTAACAAATAGGGTGCAACAGTAGGAATTACCCCAATCTTTAGCTCACCTAACACATCTTGTTGCTGGCTGTTGATTAATTCCTTTACCTTGCCACTCTCTTGTAGGATGATTCGGGCCTGGGCAATAACTTGACTCCCAATTTCGGTTGGAGAGACTGGCTGCTTACTCCTATCAAATATCTTCACACTCAAAAGCTCTTCTAGCTTTTGCACCTGCATGCTTAAAGTTGGCTGGGTTACAAAACATTTATCTGCAGCAATTACAAAACTTCGGTAAGTATCTACAGCAACAATGTATTCTAGTTGAACTAAGGTCATATAGGTATAATTTATTTATGTTCACAAATATATCAATTATAACTATACCATAGGTTGTGGATGATAAAATTAGCCTGAATTTAACCCGATGAGTGAATTTATTGAGGTGATTTAAATCGTGCTAAAGAATTACAACAATTAGCCATGCAGCAACATAATGTTGATGCCAAAACGACTTACATATTGATTTAATTGTATTTTTGCACAAAAAAACTTTTGGGTAAAGATAAATTAAGACGATTTGCGGAGATTGAAACCTTTGCAAACGTATATCAACTAGATGAAGGAAAGGTACTAAAGGGAAATTGGGCGAAGAACCATTTCAAAAACAATAACCCTATTGTACTCGAATTGGCTTGTGGAAAGGGCGAATATGCTGTGAACCTTGCAAAATTATTTCCAGAAAAAAACTTTATAGGCGTAGATTATAAAGGGAACAGAATTTGGCGAGGGGCTAAAACCGCCATCGATGAACATATCGGAAATGTAGCTTTTTTGAGAATTCAAATTGAAAACATGCTCGATTATTTTTCTGACGGAGAAATTGATGAAATCTGGATCACATTTCCAGACCCCCAGCCCCAAGATAGCAGAGAGAAAAAGAGGTTAACCTTTCCCGCATTTTTGAACCGCTACAAAATCGTATTGAAAGCTGGTGGTTGTGTTAATTTGAAAACTGATAACGACCAGCTATATGCTTATACCGTAGAAAAAACTACGGAACTAGGTCTCACTGTTCATAAAAACACCAGTCATTTATACACATCTGGTTTAACTGATGCTGTTTTATCAATCAAAACTTATTACGAGAAGAAATATTTGCTTCACGCCAAAAATATCAACTATATTCAGTTTTCTTTTGAGTAATGGACAAAAACTTTTACGAACAGGTTTATGAGGTGGTTAGGCTTATCCCAAAGGGAAGAGTTTCCTCATATGGCGCCATCGCTAAAAGTTTAGGTGCAGCAAAATCATCTAGAATGGTGGGCCATGCCATGAGCTATGCTGGAGCGGCGCAACCTTACGTGCCTGCACACCGTGTTGTAAACAGTAGTGGTTTACTTACTGGTAAATTTCATTTTGATCCACCAGAAATGATGGAGAAATTATTGGCAAAAGAGGGTGTGCTGGTTAAAAATGACAAGGTACAAGATTTTAAGCATTTGTTCTGGAATCCATTAGAAGAAATTACAGAATAACAGGGAGTGTTCGGTTATAATCCGTTATCATAAAAACGATTAAGATGAGCAAACTCGCTGTAGCGTAAAAAATTTCGTCGACCAGGTTACCTTTGAAGATGGTGAAAGCAAGTATAAGTAGAACAATGCTTACAACAAGTTCAATCAAGCCGTGGAGCCTAAGGTTGATAATTTTGAAAATGCCGCCGCTAAAGTTAGTGGTAATGGTTAATAAAAAATGAACCACGCCAAGAATATAGGCTAACGTAGATGCAACTGGCGAAAGTCCGAATAGATCAGGGGAGATTAATAGCAGCATGACAATAATATAGTCGAGTACTGCATGAGATTTGGGGGAAAGAATTTTCATAAACTATGTATTTACAGTTTTAACAAATAAATTTAAAAAAAGATTTCAAATGGGAAAGTTAGTGGAAGAGTTTAATGGCTATCGCGAGAAAATGAACGATAGAATCATGGACACAGCAAATACGAATATCAAGCGATTCTTTGCACTAGATACCACTTCGTATGCTGATGGCGCATTGGATGTAAAAACTAAAGAAATGTTAGGTTTAGTGGCATCTATGGTACTCCGTTGTGATGACTGCATAAAATATCATTTAGGCAAATGCTATGATGCTGGCGTAAACAGTGATGAAATGAATGAGATTTTCATGATTGCGAATTTAGTAGGCGGAAGCATTGTAATTCCACATTACAGACGAGCTGTAGAATACTGGGATGAATTATCTTTAGGTTAACTTTAAGGTGATGTAACCTTGCTTTAACAGCATAAATTATCTTATCAGTAGCAATATCCCGCAGAAATTCCTCAAAATCTTAAATATATGAAATTGAATATCTTCGGAGGTAAAACCTTAAAAGACAAAGTTAGAGCGCAATTAAAAAAGTTAAATTGGGAAGTTGACTTTAATATAGTTCTAGGATTACTTAAACCTACTATTTCGATAAAAACAAAAAAAGCGACGGAAAAAATCAAAATTGGTGCATCCAAATTTGGCGGACTACCTGATTTGCCAAAAAAAACTCAATGGCCAAGATTAAATGGTGCTCCATTTGCATTCATTGGCCAAATCAATTTAGAAGAAATAAGGTTTGATATTGAGAATAAATTACCAAAAAGAGGAATTTTATACTTTTTCCTTTCAACAAATCAATTCGACTACCAAATGGAACCGTTTGATAAAATCCATAAGGTTTTGTTTTTTAATGAAAAACTCGAGAATTTAAAAACTCAAGACTATCCTGAAAATTTTAATGATTTAGCAAAGTTCAAAGAGTGTATAATTGAATATACCGAACATTACTCATTACCATCTTATCAAAACTATCAAATTGCTGAAAGTGGTTTTGGTGATGAAGATGAAAATCTACTTTTTGAAGCAAACGAATTAATTTGTGAAATAACTGGCGCTAATCAGGACGTTGGACATCAAATTTTAGGTAATGCCAATGCAGTTCAAGGTGATGTAAGTCGTTCGTGGGTAAACCAAAGTCATCTTAACAAAAAGGAAATTGTTCTTTTACTCCAAGTGGATATGTTAGATGAAAACCCAGAGTTCAATAGATTCGGGGCAACTGGCGGGATATATTTTGGAATAACGATGCAAGATTTAGAGAATGGAAACTTTGAAAATACAAAGTTTGAGATTCAGAATTCTTAATAGCCAATAATAGTAGATTTGAAAATACATTACACCCCAGATTTAAAAAGAGGCAAAACCAAATGGAAAATAAAGAAGCTGAAAACAAAACTATGAGATGCCATTGGGCTGGTTCCGACCCACTGTACATTCAATACCACGATGAAGAATGGGGAAAACCTGTTTACGATGATAAGACTTTATTTGAGTTTTTGATATTGGAAGGCGCTCAGGCGGGTTTAAGCTGGATTACCATTTTACGAAGACGGGAAAACTACCGCAAGGCATTTGCGGATTTTGATGTTGAAAAAGTAGCTGCTTTCGATGAGCGGGATATAGAGCGTTTGTTGAATGATGCGGGCATCATCAGAAATAAGCTGAAGATCAATGGTGCGATTACCAATGCAAAATTATTTATAGAGATACAGCAAGAGTATGGCTCTTTCTCTAAATTTATTTGGGGCTTTATGCCAGGTGGCAAACCACTTTTAAACCCGGTTAAAAGTATGGCTGATGTTCCGGCAAGGACTGAAATTTCTGATGAAATAAGTAAAGTAATGAAGAAAAAAGGCTTTAAATTTTTCGGCACTACAATTTGCTATGCCCACATGCAAGCTACCGGAATGGTTAACGATCATTTAATAAACTGCTGTGCAAGGTGAAGACTTAATTCACTTTTTCACTTCGTTGTATGCTTGCACTAGGGCAATAACATCTTTGGTATCGAAAGCCGTTGATGTTTCAAGTTTTGCCTTTATTGCAGGTTGATCATTCATTTTTTGCATCAAGATAGATTTAACCGTTTCTTTTTTATCTTCGGCCGTTATGGCTTTTATGGGAATTTCCTGTAAGGGTCCGGTACCTGGCTTTTCTATAAAGTACCTCACGGCAGGAGCGCCAACTGGCTGTTCAGCACCCGTATTTCGTCCGCCACCAATGCTAATTCCACCGCCCATGCCCATTCCTCCAAAGCCGCCGGTTCCGGTACCAATGCCTATAGATGGCCGAAACTTCACCTTTTTTTCTTTTACAGGCGGCATTAATGTGCCACCACCAAAAGCATATAAATTCACCGCACCCATTTCCAGCACTTTAACAAAGCGATATTCGAAATTCTTACCCTTCGCAAAGCCTTTACTTAAGTAACTGTTCCCATTCCAAAAGAAATTCTTTACATCTTTTGCTTGCAGTATTACATCGGTTTCGTCATTGGCACTGATAAATACAGAGAAGTAGTCTGTGCCCTTAATCGTTCCACGAATAACATCATCGTTGTTTTTAACAATAAAATCTTGTGCAACAATCAACTTGCTAGAGAATAGAAATAGAAAAATTAGAAGAGAAATTTTCATTATTATTTTTACTTACAACAAATAACGCAACAAAACCTTAGTTCTTGCTAGTTTAGGTTAATTTTAATATTCCCGGCGTTAACATCAGGATGATTTTTCTGAAATTTAGCAAAGTCGGCCTTCATCTTTAATAACGCATAGGCTTTACTATTAGAGATATTTTTTCCTAAAGCATAAAACCTGTGTACTACAAAAGAGGAAAGCAGATGGTTTTTCAAATCCTGATCAGCTTGGGTATCCGTCATTATTTTAATTAGTTTTTCTCGATCAATCAAGGCAGCAATACCCACCTTTAGTGATAAGTATTGAGTCAATGCATTCATTCTCGATGTTTCCGTGGTAGAAGGATCGTCTGCAGCATCGATTACATCAATATTTGCCAGATGCGGGGCGATCTCATTGGCATAAATCGCTTTCGTTACTAAAATTAATCCTTCAGGAATGTAAAAAACAGAATCGGTGTGGTATGGATCTACAAAAAGCTTTATTACTTGCTTTGTGTCGGGATTAGTCAGTGTGTAGCAGTCTACAATTCCATTCTTGCCTCCTGTGCTAACCCTGCTCGAAAAATCTATAGTAGCACCATTTGGCCACCGAAAACTGTTCTCAAATTTTGCTATTTTAGTTCTTACGTTGGCCATATCTGCGAGATTAGCAAAGGCGCCAGATCCGATAGGCTGATCTACAGCAGTTCCATAACCTTTTTTTATGCCTTTGATGTTCGATAAGGTAATTAAGGCCATTAAACTATCTGAAGGAAGTTGAGCTTTTACAATACTAATTGTAAGGCAAATGGCAAGTGTAAAAATAATTTTCATAAGCGTTTTTAGTAGATGATGCTAAAAATATGTTAAATCAATTACTAAATAAATTTTTTGTTGAAAAAGCCTTTTAACGTTATGGGTAACTTTGGTTACTTTTATCAGCTGGTAAATAATATCACCTCCATCATCAATAAATCTGTGTAATCACATGAATAAGAAACTCTTTCTTTTAGACGGAATGGCGCTAATGTATAGGGCACACTTCGCGTTAAGTAAAAATCCTCGTTTCACCTCAACCGGGATAAATACATCGGCAGTGATGGGTTTTACAAATACCTTATTAGATGTGATGAAGAAAGAAAAACCTACCCACATGGCTGTTGTTTTTGATACAGAAGCACCAACTGAACGGCATACCACTTTCGAGGCATACAAAGCGCAGCGACAAGCCATGCCCGAAGATTTGGCAGCTGCTATGCCGTACGTTATCAAACTCATCACCGGTTTCAATATTCCTGTAATTACATCTGATGGTTACGAAGCTGACGATATCATTGGTACATTGGCAAAAAAGGCCGAACAAAAAGGGTATCAGGTTTTTTGCATGACGCCCGACAAGGATTTTGCTCAATTGGTTTCAGAAAATATTTTCATTTATAAACCTGCACGAATGGGTAATGACATGGAAATCCTTGGGGTGAAAGAAGTTTTAACAAAGTGGGATATTGCGAATGTAAACCAGGTGATTGATATTTTAGGCCTATGGGGTGATGCAGTAGACAATATACCCGGTATCCCTGGAATTGGAGAGAAAACAGCTAAATCATTGATCAAACAATATGGGTCGATGGAAAACATCATCGCCAATGCGCATGAGCTAAAAGGAAAACAGCGTGAGAACGTAGAAAATTTCGCAGAACAGGGTTTGCTTTCGAAAAAGTTAGCAACAATTTTGCTTGATGTACCTGTAGAACTAGATGAGGAAACATTAGAGATTTGTGATCCTAGTCGCGATTTATTGGAGCCATTATTTACAGAATTAGAGTTTAGAACTTTAGGACGCAGGGTTTTCGGCGATGAGTTCTCGGTTACTACCGCAAAGTTTCAGGAAGGCACGCAAACAGATTTGTTTGGGAATCATCCGGGAGAGGCTATCCAGTATACCAATACGTTAGAAGAAGAACCAGCCGAAAAATTACCACCGAAAACTATAGAAAATACCGCTCACGACTATCAACTGATAGATACAGCAGAAAAGAGAGCGACACTCATTGCGCAATTATTGGCTGAGCCCAGAATTTCTTTCGATACTGAAACTACGGGTACCGATGCGAATGTGGCAGAATTGGTTGGACTCTCATTTTCAATTAAACCTGGTGTTGCTTTTTACATTCCGGTTCCGGCAGACCGGGAGGCCGCACAAGCCATTGTAGACGAGTTTCGTGTGGTATTAGAAAATGAGAAAATTGAGAAGATTGGACAAAATACAAAATATGATATCTTAGTGTTAAAATGGTATGATGTACAAGTGAAGGGCAAACTTTTCGATACCATGCTTGCACACTATTTAATCGATCCTGACACCCGCCACGGAATGGATGTACTAGCCGAAAACTATCTCGGATACTCGCCTATTTCAATTACCAAACTGATTGGCGCTAAAGGCAAAAATCAGGGCACTATGAGAGACGTTGCTGTTGAAGACGTTGTAGATTATGCTGCGGAAGATGCCGATGTAACGCTACAACTGGCGCACATTTTCGAACCAAAACTTAAGGAACTTAATGCAGCAAAACTTGCAGCTGAAATAGAAAATCCATTGGTTTATGTTTTGGCTGACATTGAGAAGGAGGGCGTTAGAATTGATATGGACACGCTAAAGACCTATTCTGCCGAGCTGGAAATCGAAATCAGGAAAGCAGAACAAAGCGTTTACGATAAGGCTGGGGTGACATTTAATCTTGCCTCGCCAAAACAGCTTGGAGAAGTACTTTTTGATAAGCTTCAATTAGATCCAAAAGCAAAAAAAACAAAAACCGGGCAATACCAAACAGGCGAAGATGTATTAACGGCTCTGGCAAGCAAAAGCGATATTGTACAAGATATACTAGATTTTAGGCAACTACAGAAATTGAAATCTACCTATGTAGATGCCTTGCCATTAATGGTTAATGCCAAAACCGGCAGGGTACATACGTCGTATAATCAGGCAGTTGCAGCCACGGGCAGACTTAGCTCTAACAATCCAAATCTGCAAAATATACCTATCCGCACGGAGCGTGGCCGCGAGGTAAGAAAGGCATTTATTCCTAGGGACGAAAACCATATTTTATTATCTGCCGATTACTCTCAAATTGAGCTACGCATTATTGCAGAAATAAGTAAAGAGGAAAACATGCTCGATGCTTTTAACAAAGGGATAGATATCCACACGGCAACAGCAGCTAAAGTTTATGGTGTAGGCATAGAGGAGGTAGATGGCACACAGAGGAGAAATGCGAAAGCCGTCAACTTTGGTATTATCTATGGTCAATCGGCTTTTGGCTTATCTCAAAACCTGGGCATTCCCCGGAAGGAAGCTGCCGACATCATTGAGCAGTACTTTACGCAATACCCTGGCATTAAGCGATATATGAGCGAAACAATGAACTTTGCCCGCGAAAATGGCTTTGTTGAGACGATTATGGGTAGAAGACGTTATTTGCGAGATATTAATTCTGCGAACCAAACCGTACGTGGCTTTGCCGAACGAAATGCCATAAACGCCCCTATCCAAGGATCTGCAGCAGATATGATTAAAATTGCTATGATTAACATTCATAAGGAGATGAAAGCCAACAAGCTTCAGTCTACCATGACCATGCAAGTGCATGATGAGTTGGTATTTGATGTTTTAATAAGTGAGAAAGAGATTATGAAAGCCATTATAAAAGATAAGATGACGAATGCCATTAAACTAACTGTTCCAATTATTGTAGAAATTGGTGAAGGAGAGAACTGGTTGGCGGCACATTAATTTTAAAATTTAATTATCTTCATAAAAACTTCATTTCGATTAACCAATTTTATATCAACAAATTAAACGAGTTAAAAATTAAATGAGTATGAAAAAGTTATTAAGTTTATTCGCAATCGCCGCATTAGGTTTAACCACTACATTTGCGCAAACTCCTGCTACATCTGGTACTGCAAAAAAAGTTACTAAAAAAGAAGTTAAAACAACCGTTGCTCCTGTTAAGGCAGGAATGAAAAAAGAAGCAAAGAAAGTTGACACAAAAACCACTACAACAGCTACCAAAGTTAAAGCTGATGGTACGCCAGATATGCGTTTTAAAGAGAACAAAACTAAAGCAGTAACAAAGGTTGCTGGCCCAACCAAAAAAGACGGAACAGCAGATATGAGGTACAAAGCCAACAAAACTGCTGCTAAAAAGAATTAGTTTTAGGTTTATAGTTGAAGGGTCTCGAATGAAATACTCGAGGCCCTTTTTTTATTTACAAGCTAATTGTCTCACCAATGGCAGGTAACAATAAGGTGCGGTTTTCGCGTTTAAATTTAGCTACGGCATCATCTTTATCGATGCTAATAGGCGGAAAGGTATCATAATGCACACCAATAACATGTTTACACTCAACGTATTTTGCAGCAATCACCGCATCGGTTACATCCATAGTATAATGCCCGCCGATTGGTAAAATGGCATAATCCAAATTATACAGTTCGGCTAGAAGCTTCATTTCTACAGTTAACGCAGTATCTCCAGCAATATAGACTTGTTTACCCGCTAATTCCATCACGAATCCAGCAGGATTGCCACCATAACTTCCATCAGGATTAGAACTGCTATGCACTGCCCAAACCGTACGCAGCTTCCCAAAAGACAGCTGCTGAACACCAAAGTTGATATCAGTAACCTTCTCAACACCTTGTTCCTTGATCCACTTTGCCACTTCGACCATGGCAATTACTTCTGCGCCAGTTTGTTTGGCAAGTTCTGCTAAGTCGGCAACGTGATCTCCGTGCCCATGACTAACCAAAATATAATCGGCCTCAATTTTCGTGGTGTCTATATCTTTAGCCAGCGGATTGGGTTTGATAAATGGATCAAAAAGAAACTTTTTTCCATCAGCCTCTATAAGAAAGCAAGATTGCCCGTAATATGTAAATTTCATCTTTATTGGATTGTAATTGATTAACAGTTAAGTTTAATATATTATTGACCGAACATTCCGCCTAAGCCACCTAACATATCTTTGGCAGATGCCTGCATTTCGCCAGCACTTACTTCTTCAGCATTAGCCAAGGCTTTATTTACTGCCGTAAGTAATAACTCTTCTAAAGCCTCCTTATCGGCATCTTGCAAAAACGCTTCATCAATAGAAATTGCGGTAATCGCTTTATTTGCGGTAGCTGTAACTTTAATAGCGCCGTTTTCAACCTCGCCATAAACAGAAATTGTATCTAAGCGCTTTTTAATTTCTTCGGCCTTTTGTTGTGCCGCGAATAATTTATCGAACATAAGTTGTGTTTTTATTATAAAACGAATTTACCACTAATTGTTTTTCGAAATCGTCATTTTTGACAATTAATCTTCATCACTTCCAGGCAGGCTACCATTGCCATGGTATGCGCCTTTACGAATAACTGGCATATTTAAATGTTTATAGAGCTCATCTAAATGCATTAAACTCCCATTGGTTAGGTTCCCTAAAAAAATAACAATGATATTTTTATCTAAATCCCTTACGTAGATATGGCGGAAACCGTGCCACCAACCAGTATGGTATACAACTTTATCCATCTTCTCACCATCGAACATACGCCAGCCATAACCATAATTAAAATGACCATTAACGGGCTTGTTTCTACCTACATAAGATGAGTCGCTACTTTTTTTGCTGATTAGCCTGCCATTTTTAAGGTATTTATCATACAAAACCAAATCGTGTATGGTACTGTAAATACCTTTATCGCCCACGGGTCCATCTAAAAAGTTTTGTGCAACGGAATAACGCCAGGTGCGGTCGTGTCCAACTACATCTACCGGCACTTTTTCGTATTCAGTGGTACTGTACACATGGGTGTTTTTCATGCCTGCAGGTTTAAAAATGTGTTCCATCATATACTGAGAATACCGCTGTCCGGTAACTTTTTCTATAATGGCTCCCAATACCATAAAATTAGAGTTGTTATAATGGAAACGATTATCTGGTTTTACGTATGGATTAGGTTTTCGTTCTGCAATGATATTCATCACCTCCTGGTTTGTAACGCCCTTCTTCATGCTTCGTTTCTCTTTACGCCAGATGTCGTCGATGAAATATACGTAGTTCATCATCCCACTTCTGTGGCTCAGCAATAATTTTATGGTGATGCCTTCGTAGGGAAAATTGGGGAAGAACTTCTTAACGTTATCATTAAGGGAGATTTTACCTGCTTCAACCAGTTGCATGATGGCTGTGCCTGTAAATGTCTTTGTGATGGATGCCAATTCAAATTCGGAACTAATTTTTAAGCTATCCTTATGCAAATAATCTGCCCATCCTATTGCCTTTTCATAGAGGATTTTCCCGTCTTTCGCAACCAACATGTTACCATTAAAACCATACTTTTTGTGCAAGTTCTGAACGAAATCAGCAATCCATTTATCGCCCTTAGCAGGGTTATAGGCAATTAGCAAGCTGTCTGCCTTGTCATCCTCTTTAACACGAATTTTCGCATCTGCTGCTTGTTTTTCTGGAGATTTTTTGCTGTTACAAGCAACAAAAAGGATGGTGGAGAGGGCTAATGTTGAACAGATAGATCTAAAATTCATTAATATTAAGGATAGTGTGTTTAAAACCCGAAAATTAAAGAATTTTAGATGGTTATTGGGAAAGAGTTTTAAACATTTGCGCAATTTTGCTTGAACCAACATTCAAACAGATGTCCTTTGCTTCCGTACACTGGGTCGTTATCAGGGTTGGCAACCGCTTGAATTTCTTCATCTACCTGTGGGCGCTCATCTGCCTTGCCATATCTAATGTTATATTCAATTCCATTCGGATATGCGCCTACAACAGTGAAGTCTTCAGAAGAATTTAATTGCATGTGTGCGACACCTGCAGGGATAACCACAACATCGCCCTTATCTAATGCTATGCATACGCCATGTTCGCCCCCGAACTGAACATCTGCCTTTCCGCAGAAGACCCCCATAACCTCATGCGTATTGCTATGGTAATGATGATAGTCAAAAATACCATCTTCCCAAGCATTGGTATATCCGTTTTGCGCAAATACTTTTTTGATCGCTTCTGAAGTATCATCAGGATGGATCAAAAAAGCACCTTTATAAATCATTAGTGGCAAATCTGGGTTGTTCGGAAAGTTCCCGTTTTCTTCAATTTTATGTGCAACAAGGTAAGCTTCTTGTATTAATTTGTCTTTATTCATGATATTATGGATTTAAGGAATAACAACTTAAAGGACTTTAGGTTTTTGATGAGATGTTTTGTGGGCCTGGCTGACAAAGAATGTCATGGATTTAATGTGATAAATACTAGAAACTATCAGCGAAATCAGCGCTCATCTGCTGAAGACAATTTTAATCGGACATTCTCCCGCTGATCTCATAGATTAACGCGGTAATAATGTTCCAATACCCAAGACCTTTATCTGTGAAATCAGTGCTCATCTATGGGGAAAATATTACTTAAGCATTCTCCCGCTGATCTCACAGATTAACGCAGAAACAATGCGACAAATAATAAATCCTATCAGCGAAATCAGCGCTCATCTGTGGGGGAAAATATTACTTAAGCGTTCTCCCGCTGATCTCATAGATTAACGCAGAAACAATGCGCAAATAATAAAACCTATCTGTGAAATCAGCGCTCATCTGTGGGGGAAAATATTACTTAAGCGTTCTCCCGCTGATCTCATAGATTAACGCAGAAACAATGCGCAAATAATAAAACCTATCTGCGAAATCAGCGATCATCTGCGGGAGAAAATATACCAATGTCATTCTTGAACAAATCTCATAGACTAACGCGGTAATAATGTTCCAATACCAAAGACCTTTATCTGTGAAATCAGCGCTCATCTATGGGGAAAATATTACTTAAGCATTCTCCCGCTGATCTCACAGATTAATGCAGAAACAATGCGCAAATAATAAAACCTATCTGTGAAATCAGCGCTCATCTATGGGGAAAATATTACTTAAGCATTCTCCCGCTGATCTCACAGATTAACGCAGAAACAATGCGCAAATAATAAAACCTATCTGCGAAATCAGCGATCATCTGCGGAAGAAAATATACCAATGTCATTCTTGAACAAATCTCATAGACTAACGCGGTAATAATGTTCCAATACCAAAGACCTTTATCTGTGAAATCAGCGCTCATCTGTGGGAGAAAATATAACAATATCATTCTTCAACAAACCTCATAGATTAACACAGAAACAATGCACCATTACCAATACCTTTATCTTTGAAATTACCCTTAAACTACAAAACACGCTCAGCTAGTCAATTATTTCGGATTAAAATTATTAGATTAGTGCTATCGTCCTTCTGTAAAATCAAAAAAAACTTGCGATGGATGAAAACGACATTTCTTACCGGATTAGGGGTGCAATCTTTACTGCCTACAATGCACTCGGCCCTGGGCTTTTAGAGTCTGCCTACGAAGCAGTATTAGCATACTTATTAACAGAGAGTGGTTTACAGGTAGAAAGACAGGTTACTTTACCAATATTTTTCGACGATGTAGAACTTGATGCAGGATATAAGCTCGACCTACTTATTAACAAATTGGTTATTGTAGAGATAAAATCTGTAGAAAACCTGGCTCCCGTGCACCATAAACAAGTCTTAACTTATCTAAAACTTTCCGGACTAAAATTAGGCTTACTTGTGAATTTCAATACCGTCGACATCAAAGCAAGTATTCATCGTAAGGTTAATAAAATTTAGCTACAACAAATAGTCAACATCAACCATCAGCTTCGCTAAGCTAATAAAAACCTAAACTGGCTTAAACCAAGAAAGCCACTCCCTTTTAAAGGAATGGCTTCTGTATTATAATCCTATTATACAGGAATGAGTTTATGCCAACAATCTTATTGGCTCTTCCAACAAGCCTTTAAGGGTTTGCAAGAACTGAGCACCAGTAGCGCCATCAACCACACGGTGATCGCAGCCTAGCGTTAGTTTCATAACGTTACCTGGAACAACTGCCCCGTTTTTAACCACCGGAACCTGTTGTATAGCACCGACAGATAGAATCGCACCGTCTGGAGAATTAATGATCGACGTGAACTCATCGATACCAAACATACCAAGGTTAGACACAGTAAAGGTAGAACCTTCCCAATCTGCAGGCTGTAATTTTTTAGCTTTTGCCTTACCACCGAAATCTTTTACCTCAGCAGAAATGTGCGATAAAGATTTGCCATCGGCGAAACGAACCACAGGAACCAATAAACCATCTTCAACAGCCATTGCCACACCAATGTTCGTATGTTCGTTGAAACGAATTTTATCGCCACCCCATGATGAGTTAACAGCAGGATGTTTTTTCAACGCTACGGCAACCGCTTTAATTACAATATCGTTGAAAGAAACCTTAACAGGAGCTACCGCATTAATTGCCGTACGGGCAGCCATTGCATTATCCATGTCGATGCTCACCGTTAAATAAAAGTGCGGTGCCGTAAATAAGCTTTCTGCCAAACGTTTAGCAATTACTTTACGCATTTGCGAAACTGGCTGTTCAGTATATTTTACTTCGCCAACAAATGTTGGAATAACCGGCGCTGCAGTAGTTTTCTCTATAGATGCACTTTCTGTTTGAGGTTTTCCGCCTTCTGCTTGTGCAGCTGGCTTAAAGTTTTCGATATCTTTCTTAATGATACGACCACCTTCAGCACTACCTGACACCTGAGATAAATCAATTCCTTTATCTTTCGCTATTTTCTTAGCCAAAGGCGAAGCTTTAACCCGACTATCAGACGAGCCTTCTGCAACAGGTGCAGTTGAACTTGCATCGGCACTTGTTTTAGGCGCATCTTCACTTTCAGCTTTAGGCTTCTCGCTTTCAGCTTTTGGTGCAGAACCACCTGCTAAAATACCACTAACATCTGTTCCTTCCGGACCAACAATAGCAATAATGCCATTAACTTTTGCGGCCTGCCCTTTCTCTACACCAATGTGCAATAACGTTCCGGTTGCGTAACCCATAACCTCCATAGTTGCCTTATCGGTTTCTACGTCAGCTAAAACATCATCGTCCTTAACTTTATCGCCTACTTTTTTATGCCATTCGGCAATTACGCCTTCGGTCATGGTATCGCTAAGCAATGGCATACGAATTACCGTAACACCTTTAGCAGCTAATTCCTCTTCGCTTAAGCCGCCACCTTGTGTAGGTGCAGCATCTTCCTTTTTATCTTCCGCTTTAGGGGCTTCAGTAGCTTCGGCTTTTGGTGCCTCACCGCCTTTTTCTGCCTCCAATGCTGCTTTGTAATCTTCACCTTCTTTACCAATAACAGCCATTACAGCGTCAACTGGTACAGCTTGTCCTTCTTCTACACCAATATATAAAATGGTACCATCCCAGTAAGATTCCATATCCATCGTTGCCTTGTCAGTTTCTACTTCTGCCAAAACATCGCCGCTTTTCACTTTATCGCCTACTTTTTTGTGCCACTTCGCCAAAACCCCTTCGGTCATGGTGTCGCTCATTTTAGGCATTTTAATTACATCAGCCATTATATCTAATTAATTGAAATCTTTTAAAATATTAGTCCATTACGTAAGGGTAGTTCTCTGTCATGTACACATCTTTGTACAGTTCAGATGCATCTGGCCATGGCGACTCTTCAGCAAACTTCACAGCCTGATCTACCGTAGCCTTAACTTTAGCCTCTACCTCTTCAATCCAAGCCTGGTCTGCATACTTCTCTTTCAAGATAGTTTCTTTTGCCAACTCAACCGGATCTTTCGCTTTATAATCTTCCAACTCTTCTTTAGTACGGTATTTTGCAGGGTCACTCATCGAGTGTCCACGGTAACGGTAAGTTCTCATTTCTAAGAACGTAGGTCCTTCACCTTTACGGGCACGTTGTATTGCTTCGTCCATGGCGTTATGTACCGCAACTGGGTCCATACCATCTACTGGCGCACAAGGCATATCGAAACCTAAACCAATTTTGTAAATATCTGTCATGTTAGTGGTACGTTGTACCGAAGTACCCATAGCATAACCATTGTTTTCGCAAACAAAAATTACAGGCAATTTCCACAACATAGCCATGTTAAATGTTTCGTTTAATGCACCCTGGCGTACAGCACCATCGCCCATGTAACAAATGTTAACGTTATCTGTTCCTTTGTATTTCTCTGCAAAAGCAACACCAGCACCTAGCGGAATCTGTCCGCCAACAATTGCATGGCCACCATAAAAGTTATGTTCTTTGCTAAACATGTGCATAGAACCACCTTTACCTTTAGAGCAACCCGTAGCCTTACCATACATTTCGGCCATAATGCTATCAGCACTAACACCTAAAGCCAAAGCATGCGCATGATCACGGTAAGTAGTAATCATCGAATCGCCTTTTTGCATAGCAGATATTGCGCCTGCAACTACAGCTTCTTGTCCAATGTATAAATGACAAAAGCCACGATTTTTTTGTTGTCCGTATAACTGGCCAGTTTTTTCTTCGAATTTGCGCATCAGCAACATCGACTCGAACCACTTTAACCAGGTATCTTTATTTATTTCTACTGCACTCATTTTATGGTATTTGTTTTTTTGCGACAGCAAATCTAATTTTTTTATTGTAATTTTTGGCACTTTTGAATGTAAAAACATCACGTAATTTGTCATGCAAGCATATTTAACAGTGCTTTTACATTTCATCTGCAAAGAATTGTCTGCCATCGTCTAAATCGGAGATTTTAGCATCCTTTAAAACTACAGCCCAGCAACCAATTGGTTTTATTTAATAGTAAAATTTAATTCTGCCAAATGCCTTAAAACCATAATTTTTATATTTTTATTTGAAAGGCAAAACCAATGGTTCTTAGGCTATGGTAGTCCCGCCATACGCATTATCTTTTTTATTATTTTTACTGCAAGCAAGAAAATATACAGCTTAACCAGCAGGTAACGATCTAATTTTCAACATTTCTGCTACAAAAAAGTATAATTGCTGCTGTCGGGCTTAACCTAGTAGGGTTAACCTAAGTAAGATAAACCTGGTAGCAATGAAAATATTTTTTTTGAGGGTTGGGAATAGCGAAAAGGCAAAAAAAAAGATTGTAATGGATGACAGGGCTTTCGGAACCGATAATGTACAGGTACTGCTTTTCTACATCATTTAAAAGAAAAAATTGCGTTTAACTCAAAGCCAGAAACGTTAAAATGTTA
Source organism: Pedobacter sandarakinus (assembly GCF_026240095.1). Taxonomy (GTDB): domain Bacteria; phylum Bacteroidota; class Bacteroidia; order Sphingobacteriales; family Sphingobacteriaceae; genus Pedobacter; species Pedobacter sandarakinus. The sequence goes on from NZ_JAPIVG010000001.1 coordinate 759,447, forward strand.
ATAACTTAAACTTTTTAACCATTAACATTTGGATAACATTTGTATAATTAATACTTTTGGCAACCAACAATAAGCCCATGTGGTTTACGTTACTGTGTAAGTGAATACCCAAACATAACTGTATAACATGATTAAAAAATTTTTGTTTTCATCACTAATCGCTATTTGCACGCTCTCTGCCGCATTTGCGCAAACAAAAACAAAAGAATCTGGTAAAGAATTAAACGATCCCGACAACTTAGCTTCACAATATTTTTCGCAGGTTATGGGTGTTGCAGTAGATGCAACTTCTAACTTGAAGTTATACAAATTTGTTTACGAGTGGATTGGAACACCATATAGCTACGGTGGAAATACAAAAAGAGGCATCGATTGCTCTGCATTTACGAAAGCTATTTACGATAAAGTTTTTAATACCACCATTAGAAGAAATTCGAGAGATATCTTTAGCATGGTAGATCCTTTATCGAAAGACGATTTAAAAGAAGGCGATTTGGTTTTCTTTAAAATTAAGAGCAAAAGTATTTCGCATATTGGCATTTACCTAGGCGATAACAGGTTTGCACACGCATCTAGTTCTCGTGGGGTGGTTATTAGCAACCTAAACGAACCTTATTACAGCCGCTATTTTTACAAAGGCGGAAGAATTCTGGAGTCGTTTAAGAAAGAGTTTACAGTTGAATAGCACCTCGGCGTGAAAATAAAATGATACAATCCTCTTGAAGTAATTCAGGAGGATTTTTTTTATCCTAAGAAATCAAAATTAATGAAGTTAACCGGCGGCATATTTGTATCGTTACTCATCTTAATCATCACCATCAGTTGTACCGGAAATAACGCTCAAATGGTGGTATTGCACCCGAAGGCAGACACCGTTATAAAAAAAATTAGTGATACCATTTCAATAACAGCGGTTGGCGATATGATGCTGGGTTCGGCTTTTCCTTCAACTGTGAACCTACCACCAGACGATGCTGTAAATAGTTTTAAAGCGGTAGACAGTTTTTTAAAAGGCGATATCGTGTTCGGCAATTTAGAAGGGTGTTTTTTAGATTCGGGCAATTCAACAAAATGCAAAGGGATTAATCCAAACAATTGCTATGCTTTTCGAATGCCCAATCGTTATGCTGCCATCTATAAAAAAGCAGGATTTAATGTGCTAAGCATCGCTAACAACCACGTTGGCGACTTCGATTCGAAAGGAAGAAAAAATACAGCAAAGATTTTAGATTCTTTGCAAATTCATTATGCCGGCCAATTAAACAAGCCATTTGAAATCTTCGAAAAAGACGGTGTTAAATATGGCTTCTGTGCCTTTGCACCAAACGAAAATACGGTATCGATAAACAAGCTAGATAGTGCCAGGGCTTTAGTAGGAAGATTAAAGGCACAAGTAGACGTGGTAATTGTTTCTTTCCATGGCGGCGGCGAGGGTGCTAGGTTTGAGCACGTGCCCAGAAAGAACGAAATTTTTTACGATGAAAATCGTGGAAACGTTTACGCCTTTGCCCATAGCGTTATAGATGCAGGTGCAGATGTTGTTTTAGGCCACGGCCCACACGTTACGCGTGCTGTTGAGGTATATAAAAACAAGTTTATTGCTTATAGCCTGGGAAACTTCTGCACCTATGGTATGTTTAATTTAAAAGGAAATAATGGTATTGCACCCTTGCTGCAACTTAAGGTTAATAGCAAAGGCGATTTTATTTCTGCCAATGTGGTTTCTACACAGCAAGATAAAATCAAGGGGTTAAGCATAGACAGAAACCACCGTGCTTTCAACCGAATGAAAGAGTTAACCGATGCTGATTTTGCTGGCCATCTATTAACCTTTGCAGATAACAAAATTACCTTGAAAGATTAAACTTCACCGACACCAATTCAATTTAATTTCAGAATATTTGTGTCTTATATCAAGAAATGAAAAAAGGATTAATACTTCATTATATCATTGGCATTGCGGCAGTAATTTTAGTTCTGGCTGCGGCCTACTACATTAACCAAAATCCAAAAAATTTACTGTCAGCCGGGATTATTATCCTGGCCGGATGCCTGGTGGCTTTTAGTCAGTATCAGATTATAAAAGGTAAGCGCAGCAAGTAGATTTAGGCTATCTAACTCTCATCCTTAGTATTTTTTACCAAGCCAATTCCCGATACAAAAAAGATCAATCCGATTAAGCCATAAACCATTAAACCACGGGTGTTTTGGCTATGGTTAACAAATCCCCAACCGGCATAAATTAAACCAATAATTCCTAATATGGTTAATACAGTACCAAAAGTGCGCTTTACATTCATGTTTTTTAAAATTTAGTATCATATATACAATAGTTAGTTATTTTTGTTTTAGACATGTACATCAATTAGGTGAAGCATTTCGTTAGAAATTTTATAACTTCATAAAAAATCTAATTATGCAATATACCATTTACATTCTCCTGTTCATCCTCATCATCATCCTTCTTAGTTCATTCGTTACCGTAAAGCAAGGAACTATTGCCGTAGTAACTGTTTTCGGCAAATATCGAAGACAACTTCGTCCGGGCTTAAATTTTAAAATTCCGCTAATCGAGCAGATTTATTCAAGAATATCTATCCAGAACCGTTCTGTAGAGCTCTCTTTCCAGGCAGTTACCCAAGATCAGGCAAATGTATATTTTAAAGCCATGTTGCTCTATTCTGTTGTAAACCAAGATGAAGAAACCATCAAAAACGTTGCTTTTAAATTTGTTGATGCGACCAACCTGATGCAAGCGCTTATTAGAACCATAGAAGGCTCAATTCGTGCCTATGTGGCTACCCAAAAACAAGCAAACGTATTGGCCCAACGAAATGAAATAGTACTCCATGTTAAAGAACAAATCGACCAGGTGCTCGATAGTTGGGGTTATCATTTACAAGATCTCCAACTTAACGACATTACCTTCGATGAAGAGATTATGCGCTCTATGAGTCGTGTTGTAGCGTCAAATAACTTAAAGGCAGCGGCAGAAAACGAAGGTCAGGCTTTGCTTATTACCAAAACCAAGGGTGCTGAAGCAGACGGAAATGCCATTAAAATTGCAGCTACTGCAGAACGTGAAGCAGCACAACTCCGTGGCCAGGGGATTGCCTTGTTTAGAGAGGAAGTAGCAAAAGGGATGACCAATGCCGCCCATGAAATGCAACAAGCTAACTTAGATACTTCGGTAATTCTATTCACCATGTGGACTGAGGCCATTAAACAATTTGCCGAGTACGGTGAAGGAAATATTATCTTCCTAGATGGCAGCACCGAAGGAATGAACAAAACTATGAAAGAAATGATGGCCATGCAGTTGAGTCAGAACCCTATCAGCAAAGGTAATTAGAAAAGCCTGGCCTACCGCAATATTCAAGTTAGCCGGGCTTTTCGCTAAATCTTTTTTGGGTTAGTTCATTGCCGAAACTATCTTGCATAAAACAAAAAAGGATATCGCTGCAATCCCGTTTAAGTGGCCACGGTGTTGCAACTATAAACGGTTACAGAACTACAGCTTTGCCAGCAAGGTTTATATTGCCAAATACAAGGTTTACAGTTCGATCGAAAAAAAAGAGACAATCGGTTAACGATTGTCTCTTTTTTATCATGTTGACTGGTTTTAAAACTGTTTAACAGGCGTTCCTAAATTCATTACATAATTGCCAGATTGCTGCATAAAATCTGCCATTACCTTAAGGGATTCATCTTCAATAAAGTCGAACGTATCTTGCTTAGTAACCTTTTCGCCCTTTTTAATAGCAGGCAAACCCCTTAAAGCTCTCAGCTCATTTTGTCTGGCAAGCGATTTTGCTTCCTGCGCATCACGCTCAGCTTTTAGCTTTACTTCATTTAAAGGAACAGATACCTCGGCATCACGCTTCTTCAAATCTGCAATATCTTGCTTAAGGTATTTAAAATCTAAAGAATTGGCAATCCGTTGCTCGCTATTTTTAATCAAGCCAGCTTTAACAGGTGCTAAATTCGCTACCGCCTTAAAGTTCGAGCTTGGAATTACATCCCAAGGAAGTGCAGATGGTTCTGTGTCTTCACCAATTTTGTCCATAGGGTAAACCGATGGAAAAACAATGTCTGGCATAACGCCTTTATGTTGCGTACTACTGCCTGCCACACGGTAAAATTTGGCCATTGTTAAATTGATCTGACCAAGGTTGATATCAGCTGGGTTTGCACCACTAGGCGATGTACCCAACGTTTTATCTCTTGTTACCAAACCAGCAATCTTTTGCAGCATACTCGGATTAACGAGTTTGTTTAAATCTATAGAAGATTGAACAGTTCCTTTACCGTAAGTTTGGCTCCCCATGATGATGCCTCTACCATAATCTTGTATGGCGCCTGCAAAAATCTCTGATGCCGATGCACTTAAACGATCTACCATCACACCGAATGGTCCATTCCAGGCAACCCCGGCTGCTTCATCTTCATCAACCTCAATTTTACCCCTAGAATCTTTAACCTGAACAACCGGCCCTCTATCAATAAATAATCCTGTTAAGGAAATAGCTTCGACTAAAGAACCACCCCCGTTACCACGTAAATCCATTACAATGGCATCAACTTTATCAATGGTTTTTAAAGAGTCTACCAATTTTCTAACATCGCGGGTTGTGCTTTTATAGTTTTTATCTCCGGCGTTAGCAGCCTTAAAATCTGCATAGAAAGCTGGTAGTGATATGATTCCTATTTTGTAATCTTTACCATTTGAAGAGATGGTTTTAACTTTCTTCTTGGCAGATTGATCTTCCAAAATAATCTTCTCGCGAATGATATCTATGATAACCGGCTTAGAAGACATTTCTTTCCCTACAGGGATAACTTTCAAACGCACTTTAGTCCCCTTTGGGCCTTTAATCTTACTTACAGTGGCATCTAACCTCCAACCAACAATATCAACAAACTCGCCATCACCTTGTGCAACAGCCGTAATTCTATCACCAGCGGTTAGTTGCTTTCCTTTAAAAGCAGGGCCGCCGGGAATAATTTCTGAAATTTTTACAACCTCATTTTCAAGTTGTAAACGAGCGCCAATACCTTCAAATGAACGAGACATCTCTTCATTAAATTCTGTAGCCCTTGTTGGCACAAAGTAATTGGTATGTGGATCAATCGACTCGGTAAAAGCATCCATCAAAATCTGGAAAACATCTTGATTGTTGGTTTTATCTGTCTGCGATTTTAAATTCTGATAACGTTTTGTAAGTGTTTCAACGTTTTTATCTGTTGCAGATCCAGCCAGATTAAGATTTACCAACTCATACTTCACACGTTTTTTCCAGGTATCATTTAAGGCAGTTGTAGAGCTTGCCCAAGGCATTTTCTCCCTATCGTAAACGAAAGTGTCGTTCTGCGTAAAATCGAATTTGGTTTTAATCTGAGCAAGAGAATAAGTGAAATATTCGTTTAAACGTTTAGCATACACATTGTAGATATAAAAAGGTGCACTTAAATCACCATTTTTAAAATCATCATCAAGCGTAAACCTATATTTTTCAAAATCTTTAATATCAGAAGCTAAAAAATAATTGCGCCCCTGATCTAGCGACTTAATGTATTTATCTAAAATTAACGATGAAATGGAGTCATTCACCTGAACCTTTTTGTAGTTGTAACTTTCAATCAAGTTAACTACCTCTCTTATAACCAACTGCTGCTGCTGATCTGGCATAACGTTGGTAACACCATCAACCATAGGTTGGGGCTTCGGTGCGGCGTGACAAGCAATCACAGCGGCAGTAAAAATTACAAAAAATATTCTCTTCAACATCTCTTTAAACAATTTAAAATCCATTTCAAATTCTATATAGCCAATATGATACCATTTTAACGAAAAAACAAAAAAGAGACAGCAATATTACCGTCTCTTGTTAAAACTTACCAAATCTAACTAAAAGGTTGATATTTAACAATTCCTTAAGGTTAACTCAATTTAAATTTTTTTGTTTGAGATAAAATAGCTGGAAAGATGTAAGGCAGAAATCTGAATTTTTACATCGCTTTTTTCGCAGTCGTTTTGTTAGATATTACCGCTCTTGCTTCGTTGATTTGACCCTTGTACTGAGTAATTTTGGATGCGCTAGCCAACCATTCTGCCGTCTTGAGATCACGGAGTGCCAAGGTAAAATCCTTCTTTTTAATTTTTACTTGAACAATACCTAAGATAGATTCGATATAGATGCTATTACTTTTTAATTGCTTGGCTAGAATGCCCTGTTGTGTATAAAACCACATCGATTGTGTCGACTTATTGTTCGCTAAATATACCTTTCCTAGCAATCCATATGTATTCATTAAGCCCGTTTTACTGCCTAGTTTTGAATAATTTTTTAAGGCTACGTTGAGGAGTATCTGTTCTGCGTCAGTGTAGCGACCGAGTTGATAATGCATGCTACTCATTTTAATAATAGCTTGCCCGTACCTGATGAAGTTTTTTGCAGCGTTGTATTCGAATGCGGCCTTCCCGAATAAAGTTAGGGCTTCGTTAAAATCACCCTTTTTCTCAGAATCTTCTGCCTCTTCATAGAAAGAGTTACCATCTTCAAGTATAAACTTTGAAACTGAAATGGTAATTGCACTGCTACCATTTGGCTCCTGAGCATCAACTCTATCTATGTTTTGAGCGTAAAGTTGTAATGATGTAAATAAGCCCGCAAGAGCCAATACAAATTTGGTCATGCAACAAAAATAATACTTTATATTTAACTTTAGCTAAATACCTGTAAATTAACATCGAAAGATGCCCAAACCATGTATGGGTGGGAATCGAGATGATAAATTTCGCCATTATGCGCAATTCCGACTACCCCAGCAAAGCCATCAATTTTACTTAATTCCTTGAAGGATTTTTCACAAGCATCCTTTAAAGAAAATCCATCGCCAACACGTGTAACAATTTTTGCTGCTAAAGCGTTACTCACAATATCTTCGCCAACACCGGTGCAAGAAATACCAGCATAACCGTTAGCAAAATTGCCGGCAACGGTTGCAGAATCGCTTACGCGGCATGGAATTTCAAATCCCTTTCCACCTGTTGATGTGGCTGCAGCGATATTACCATCTGCGTCTAGTGCCACGCAACCAACCGTTCCTTTGTTATTTAACTGGTTTAATTTAGCCTCGTACTCGCTTTGTCTTTGTGAGGTGATTGGATTAAAATAGCCGAAACCATTTTTTCGGGCGAAATCTTGCGCACCGCCTCCACTGAGCACCCGGTCGTCGAAAGGCATCAGATGTTGGGCAACTTGGATAGGGTTTTTAACATCTTCTATGTTGATGACACCACTAAACTTCTCTGTTTTCCCATCCATCAGTGAAGCGCTCAGTCTTACTTTACCATCACTCTGGATTTGAGAACCAATGCCAGCATTAAACAATTCATCATCTTCTAACAAACTGACGGTATAGACCACCGTTTCTAGCGCTGTATGCGAGCGTAGGTACTGGTGCCCTAGCGTTACAATTCTGGCTAAAGCATCTTGCTTGGCTCTTTTGGTTTCCTGGTTAGTAGACGATTCGCTGAAGAACCCTCCATGGATGATCAATTTCATAAGTAGATAAGGGTATTTGGTTAGGCTATTGGTGCCACCTTTGGATGATGAATAATCAAGCTGTGATCATTCAAATCGTAAACATCACCATCGCACATAACATGTACAACCATGTTTTTTATAGATACTGGCTGGCCCATTTCTACATCGGTTAAATTGGTATCTGCCATTTGCCTGCCATCTACCAAGATCACCATTCCAGAACCAATTGCTTCCATATTATGTCCGTTAGAAATGAACAAGCCCGTATCTTCGCCTAAACCAATGCCTAAAATGCCAGGGTTACTTGCTGCAGCATACAATAACCTACCAATTCTTCCGCGTTGCACAAAATGCGTATCTACAATAACATCATCGATAAAACCTAGTCCGCCAGTAGTTTTAACTTCACCTTTAAGCAAAGCATCTTTACTGCTGCCCTGGTAAATCATGTTTTTAGAGCTTGCCGCTGCGCCTGCTGATGTACCTGCAATTACAACCGGCTCATTTTTATATTTATCTAAAAGTATTTGGTGGATTTTTGTACCTCCAAAAATAGAGGACAGCCTTAATTGATCGCCACCAGTAAAAATAATTACTTCAGCCGATTTAATGCGTTCGCAGTTTTCCTCTGCATTAGCTTCCTCTCTATTGGTGATATTAAGTACGCCTAAGTTATGCACATCCAATTGAGCATAAGCTTTAATGTATTCTTCACCAACCTTTTCTGGCATTAAAGATGCCGTTGTAATGATTTCGAAACGAGATTCGGTATCTTTTATCGATTCGGTGGTAATTCTTTTTAAGATTCCTCTTTCAAAAAAATTCATGTTTTCGGGCAATCCAAATTGCGTTTCTGCAAAGCTGCCTGTGTTTATTGCACCACCGATAATGATGAGTTTGCCTTTCGGAACCATTCTTTGTGTATTAGTTATCCTATCAAAAAACCCAAATATATCAGCTTATGATAAAAAACACGACTTTTTTTGTCAATAATTGTGCAATTACCAACAATTGTGGAGATAAATATAACGCCTATTTTTATCTAGAATGCCTGTAGATAAAACAAATAGCCATATAAATTGATTTAGGTATTTGGATTAACAACTTTCAAAATAAATGCATATTTTACAATCATCAATTTAGTTGATAGAAGAGCCATTCTGCTTAACTGCTACTCATCAAAAACGACAAATAATTTCATGAAAATATATAACATACAAGTATTAAGAGGGCCGAATATTTGGTCGATTAGCCGGAAGAAACTTATTCAAATGCGCTTGGATTTGGAAGACCTTGAGCAAAGGCCAACCAATGTGATAGAAGGTTTTAGCGAGCGGATAGAGAAGCTGTTGCCAAGTATGTTTACACATCGCTGTTCTAAAGGGGTAGAGGGCGGTTTTTTTACCCGTGTTAAGGAAGGCACCTGGATGGGGCATGTTATTGAGCACATTGCCTTAGAAATACAAACTATTGCAGGTATGGAAACTGGTTTTGGTCGTACACGCCAAACCAAAACTGAAGGAATTTATAATGTTGTATTTAGCTACCTGGAAGAAAAAGTTGGTGTTTATGCCGCAGAAGCTGCGGTAAGAATTGCGCAGGCGCTCATCGATGATGAAGAATATGACCTGGAGCATGACATTAGACGCATGAAGGAGATACGCGAACTTGAAGCATTAGGCCCAAGCACAGGCTCTATAGTTCAGGAGGCGGTAAGTAGAAACATTCCATGGATCAGGCTAAATAAAAGCTCTTTGGTACAATTGGGTTATGGAAAAAACCAAGTGCGGTTTCGTGCCACTATGACCGAGAAAACCAGCAGCATTGCTGTAGACATTGCCAGTAATAAGGAGGAAACAAAAAGACTACTTACTGAGGCGGCAATTCCTGTAGCATCTGGGGTAACTATTTCTAACGCCGACGATTTGGAAAGCTCGGTAAATAAAGTTGGCTTCCCTTTGGTTTTTAAGCCTCTCGACGGAAATCATGGTAAAGGCGCAACCATTAATGTTAAAACCATGGACGCTGCTAGAGCTGCGTTTGAATATGCGAAAACGTATTCACGCAGGGTGATTATAGAAAAATTTATTACCGGATTTGACTTTAGGGTTTTGGTGATAGACCATAAAGTAGTTGCCGCAGCACAACGCGATCCTGCGCATGTGAAAGGAAACGGCATCCATACCATTCAAGAATTAATAGACAAAGAAAACGAAGATCCTCGCCGGGGTTATGGACACGAAAATGTGCTTACCGAAATTGCAGTAGATAGAGATACTTTAGACTTACTTGCTAAAAAGGAATATACCCTGGAAACCATACCCGAAAAAGGAGAGGTAGTGTATTTAAAGTCTACGGCCAATTTAAGTACTGGCGGAACCTCTATTGACGTAACCGATATTGTACATCCGCAAAATATCTTTATCTGCGAGCGGATTTCGAGGGTTATAGGTTTGGATATTTGTGGAATTGATATTATGGCGCAAAATCTTACGCAGCCCCTTACCGAGAATGGCGGTGTGGTATTGGAAGTAAACGCGGCGCCAGGATTTAGGATGCATTTAGCTCCCAGCGAAGGCTTGCCGAGAAACGTAGCTGCTTCTGTTGTAGACATGCTATATCCACAAGGAAGATTATCTCAAATTCCAATTATTGCGGTAACCGGAACAAATGGAAAAACCACCACTACAAGACTCATTGCACATATTGTGAGGAGCAATGGTAAGCGTGTAGGTTTTACCACCAGCGATGGCGTTTACGTACACAATACAATGTTGATGAAAGGCGATACTACTGGTCCGGTAAGCGCTGAATTTATTTTAAAAGACCCCACTGTTGAGTTTGCGGTATTGGAAACTGCTCGTGGCGGCATTTTGAGGGCTGGGCTTGGCTTTAACGCCTGCGATATTGGCGTAATTACCAACATTCAAGAAGACCATTTAGGCATTTCAGACATCCATAATCTGGATGATCTAGCCCGTGTTAAAGCAGTAGTTATCGGCGCTGTAAGACGTAAAGGCTGGGCAGTACTTAATGCTGATAATGGATATTGCGTTAAAATTGCCAGAGATGCCCGTTGTAATGTGGCATACTTTAGCATGGATGAGAACAATCCGGTAATTAAAGATCATTGTAAAAAAGGTGGCATTGCCGCAATTTATGAGAATGGGTACATTACCATTAAAACTGGAGACTGGAAGTTGCGGGTAGATAAGGCTACACATATTCCACTAACCTTTGGCGGCTCGGTTAATTTTATGATCCAAAATGTGTTGGCAGCAACCTTAGCCGCTTATTTATGGGGATATAAACCCGAAGATATTCGCTTATCTTTAGAAACGTTTATCCCTTCTGCAGCACATACGCCAGGGCGAATGAATGTTTTCAGCTTCAAAGATTTTAAAGTGTTGGTAGATTTTGCACACAATCCTGATGGGTTTAATGGCGTAAAATCTTACTTGCAAAGCGTTGAAGCATCAGAACATGTTGGTATTATTTCCGGAACTGGTGATAGAAGAGATGAAGATATCATCGAAACGGCTAGAATAGCAGCGCAAATGTTCGATAAGATTTATATCTGCCAGGAGAAATACCTTCGCGGACGTGAGCAGCAAGAGTTAATAAACTTGCTATTACAAGGAATTAAGGAAGTAGATCCGAATAAGGAGATTATCATTAACAACACCAGCACAGCATGTTTGCAACAAGCCATCGATCATGCAACAAAGGGTTCGTACATCACGATATTAAGCAATACCATAGACAATACGATCCAACGGGTAACCGAGCATTTAGATCGCGAACTGGAATCTTAATATACAAAAAAGTCCTCCCAAACGGGAGGACTTTCCTATAATTGGTTGATTTTATTATGCTTGCGAATCACGAAGCCTTTTAATTTCATCGTGCGATGTTCTTAGCGCCGCTTTTTGTTCTGAGATGAGCGTTCTAATGTTGGCTGGCAAGTCTTCAACCTCTAAAGCCATTTTATACGCGTTTTGAGCCGCATCCTCACCAAACTCACAATTGTTTAAAACTGTTTTGCGGTCGTGACCTGTAAATAACGCTTTTACATCCATCCATGCACGGTAAATTTTGCCGGAATTTGTGGTACCTGAATCGATATCTTCGCCAAGAGCAGCGATTTCTGTCCCTAAGGCCATTTTATATTTTTGGCTTTCAGAAATCATATTTAAAAATAGTGTTTTCAAATCCGCATCTCCATCTTTTAATTCCTGACGTGCTTTTTCGTAACCCACTATACGATCGTTATTAATTTGAACTAAGTCGTTTAAAACTTCTGTTGTTAATGTTGTAGTTTTCATGTTTTTATAGATTTTGATATACTATTGCAACAGGAACCAGATAGAAAGGTTTGTAATTTTTTTAAAATAGACATTTTAGCTAAACCCTTAATATTGTTTGCAAATAGAAAGACTTCCTATTTGTGTCATGATAATTTCTTTAGGAGCTAGAAATCACCTGACCAATTAACGTCGCAAAGTTTTTACGCAAATTTTGAAGCAAATAGGACACGTTTGAGTTTATCAACTACACAATGGTTATGTTATTTTTAACTTTTATATTTAATATTGGATATGATACAAAACCCACCAGATGGCGGTACTGCGTACACTGAAACCGATTTGACACAATTTTTCCCCGAACCGTTAAATACCATAACAAGCTGCTTCTTTTTAGCCATTGCCATATATTGGACTTTTAGGGTATGGGGGAAATTTGGCACGCATACCTATTTAAGTATTGCACTCATTCTCCTATACATTGGCGGCATAGGTGGCACAACATACCATGGTTTAAGAAGATGGCCAATTTTTATAATGATGGATTGGATGCCGATTATGCTACTTTGCTTATCGGCAGGCATTTACTTTTTGGCGAAACTAACCAGGTGGTACTACGCATTGCTAATTATTGTGTTCTACGCAGCTTTCCAATTTTATGTTCGTCAGTTATTTACGGGAGGAGATTTCCAGATCTTCATCAACATTAATTATGCACTTATGGCAGCGATTGTATTGTTCCCTGTATTTGGCTATCTGCTGAAAACAAAATGGAAACACGGAAAATGGGTAGGCTTTGCCTTATTAGCATTTGTTTTTGCATTAACCTTTCGCATTGCCGATAAATGGGTACTACTATCAGTCGGGACACATTTCTTATGGCATACTTTCGGTGCCATTGCCAGTTTCTGTATGCTTCAATATATCTTCTTAGTGCATGAAAAAAACGATGCGGTTTTGGTAAGAAGAAGCATTTAATTGGAAGGTGAAAATTGACCTACTTTTCTTTCATTTTCTTACCTGTTGCGTATTCGATACCACCTGTTAGATGCTGTAAAAACTTTTGGTCTTTCCAGCACTCGCTAGTATGCCCCATTGAGGTATAGAAGGCTCGTCCACCCTCAAACTTATGGTACCAGCTAAATGGATGATATGCCCCATTTTTACCACCTTTGTAAGATGATTCATCGATGGTTAATAGCACCTTAATGTCTGGACTGATGTCTTTAAAATTATAGAGTTCATCGCGGTGTATCCAAACGGAATCTGTTAAAAATGCTGTAGCCGGATGATTTTTATCCCTAACGACGAACGTGGCTTGTTGCACAGCCGGGTGACTTGAGAAATAAGCACCTGCTAGCTTTCCATACCAGGGCCAATCATATTCGGTATCAGTTGCCGCATGGATGCCAACATAGCCGCCTCCGCTTTTAATATACTGCTCAAAAGCACTTTGTTGCTCACTATTTAGAACATCACCAGTAGTGCTCAAGAAAACTACAGCGGCATATTTTTTTAATTGCTTTTTAGTAAACATAGCGGCGTCTTCGGTAGTGTCAACCAAAAAACCTTGCTGTCTACCAAGTTCTAGAATTGCCCGTTTTCCATCAGAAATGGAACTGTGTCTAAAGCCTTTAGTTTTCGAAAACACCAGGATAGCTTTGTTTTTTTGAGCATAAACGGTACTGGCAAGCGCAATTAAAAATGCAAACAGAACAAGGTATTTTTTCATAGCAGGGATTTGGTTAACAATAGCGAAAGCCTAAATTACGAAAGTTGTTTGATAATTTCTTTACACCGATCTTCTACCTGTTTGCAAACAACGCTAAATAAGTCGTTATCCCAATAAGGATCAACTACTTCGTTATCATCAAGAAATAGTTTTACCTTTTGACGTTCGCCGTTGGTTCTGGCCATCCTCGCAACATCATTCAAGTTATTCCGATCCATTACTAAAATAAGATCATAATAGTCGAACATCTGCCGGTTAAACTGCTGTGCCCTCTGCATGCTGATATCGTAGCCAAGAACTTTTGCTGCTGCAATGCTTCTGTTATCTGGCGCCTTGCCAATGTGCCAGTCTCCTGTACCTGCAGAAGCAATTTCCCAATTTAGATTTTCGTCATTTGCCAACTGCTTCAAAATTCCTTCGGCCAAAGGAGAGCGACAAATATTGCCCAGGCAAACCATTAAAATTTTCATTTATTTAGATTTCGCTTTATAAACAGACACGAGCGTATAAACTGTGCCACCGGCTGCTGTGAATGTGGTGGTTTGTGTAAGCTTTTTACCATCTAACATTAGTGGTTCTGCAAATGCAGATAAAAATATCTTATTGCCATCTCTTCGCCAGGTTTTTATTCCGAAATTGTCGAACATGTCGCAAAGTGCGCCATTAGAACTCATAATGTAAGTACCGTTTGCATTAAATAAAATAGACATTCTCGCAATACAACTCTCCGCCCCCATTAATTCAATGTAATTGGTGCTGGTTTTGCCGCTGGTGGTTAAGGCAGGGGTTATGGTTGAAGATTGAATTTGCCAATTATTGTCGGCCAATTTCTGATCCGAGCCTTTTTTGCAAGCAAGCACGGTACAAAGCAAAGTGAAAAATATCAGTTTCTTCATCTGGTATCTATTTAATGCCTAAACGCAATTGGTTGGCAATGTGCTACATTATTTTAAGCATAGATATCATTAAGCATTTTTGCCAAGCGAACCCCACCTTTTAAAAGTTGTTCATTTAGGGTATTTACCCAGTCGAAATTATAACGATAACTCAATTTAGAATCTGGTTTTGTGCCTTCGTAAATTTTATCGCATATCTGGTAAGACTCGTAAATGCAATCTTTTAAACTGGTATTCTGCCAATTGTAAAGTTGAATTTTAGATGGATGGTTAATCGCTTTAGCAAATTCTGTATAGCTTAGTTGCTGGTATTCTATCAGTTGTTCATCCCACACACGGTGCAGGTTAGATTTTTCGTTGAACCACAATAACGAAACCTTATTTCCACCTAAATCGTCTTGATGGCCGGTGTGCATAGGCTGACATAAATCGCCAGCCATGTGTACCAACATACGTAGCGCAAGTTTCTTTTCCTCGGCACTGGTATTGGTTTTTTTTAGCGTGGCAATGAGCTCTTCTAATTTGTTATAAAGATTTGGAGCTTTTTGCGTTTCGAGAATATTAAAAACACCTTGCTTATCTAACCCAGCAGGAAAATTAACAAAATGCCAGTTATAAAGATAATCAAAAGCAGGATCTGATTTAATAAAGTCGCCCCAGTTTGCAGACATGGCCAAAGTCTCTGAACCCAGAATTGCCTGCACAGCTTTACGTGTTTTGGCTTTTAGGTAACTATCGGCAACTTCACCAACAACGCGGTGGCCAATCATGCCCCAGGCATTGGCTTGCATAGGTAGATAAGCCATAAGGCAAACCAATACAACAGTTGTAATTTTTCTTTTTGTTGAAATTAAATTCATTTTATAATTCTTTTTGTACGCAGTTAATTTTTTCCTTTAAAGATAATATAATTTCACGCTGGTCTGTTAAGCTTTGCAATACCAGGGTATCGGCAGATTTTTTCTTGATAAGGAAATTCTTATCGTAACGGCCAATTCGATAGCATCCAGAAATTTTCTGTTTATAGTTGGCATAGGTAAAAGTGGCGCCCACGAATAAAGTATCGCCCTTCACAGCATATACACCTTTGGCATATTCTTTCCAAAGCCCATTGTTATAACAGGAATCTTCGTAAAAATTGATTTTGCTATGCGTAACCATATCCAGGTAAATAGAATCGCAGGTAATTTTGATATGGTGCTGGGTATAGTTGCTTAACTTGTTGCTATAGGCTACCGAATCTTCGTTCCAAACGCCTTGCATAAAGGCTTCGCCCTTGCCCTGAATATTGGGGCGAGGAGAACAGGCACTATAGAAAGACAGGATGCCGAAACACAGGCACAAGAGCCACAAAAAATTAAATTTCATTGTACAATTGTGGGTTTTAAGCCAGGTGATTTATTTAATGATGTGTGAACAAGTTATTTGCTTTTACCCAGAAATGGTTTGCTTTTGGCGTTTGGAACACTGTTTTTATTGCTTTAAACCCGATTGAAGCGGAATACTTTTGATTAGACCCTGGAAGGTTTGAAAAACCTACCAGGGTTTGAAAAAGATTGAAGCAAAAAGCGGGACTAGCGGCACCGATGCACGCTTAGCTTTGCTTTTCAAAAACTATTTCAAGCTACCAACCATATCTTCTGGTCGAACCCACTCATCGAACTGTTCGTTAGTAAGCAAACCTAATTCTACAGCTGCTGCTTTTAATGTTTTATTTTCTTTATGTGCTTTTTTGGCAATTTTAGCGGCATTTTCGTAACCCACATGTGGGTTTAATGCCGTAACCAACATTAGCGAGTTTTGCAAATGTTTCTCTATCTCTGGCAAATTTGCGGTAATGCCTTCTGCACATTTATCGGTAAAAGAAACGCAGGCATCGCCAATTAAACGGGCAGATTGCAATACATTTGCGGCAATTAATGGTTTAAAAACATTCAGTTCGAAATGACCAGACATGCCACCCACAGAAACAGCAACATCGTTACCAATAACCTGTGCGCAAACCATTGTTAATGCTTCTGGCTGGGTTGGGTTTACTTTACCCGGCATAATTGAAGAACCTGGTTCGTTATCTGGAATTACAATTTCGCCAATACCACAACGCGGACCCGAACTTAACATCCGCACATCGTTTGCAACCTTCATTAATGCCACGGCAGTACGTTTTAGCGCACCAGAAAGTTCTACCATTGCATCATGTGCAGCTAACGCCTCAAATTTATTAGGCGCCGTAACAAAAGGTAAACCCGTTAATTCGGCAATTTTTTTAGCTACTAAAACATCGTAACCCTTTGGTGTATTTAGGCCAGTGCCAACAGCGGTACCGCCCAAAGCCAGCTCGGCAACCATAATTAGAGCATTTTTAATAGCCCTGATGCTGTTGTCTATTTGCTGAACGTAACCCGAAAATTCTTGACCTAAAGTTAAAGGCGTAGCATCCATAAAATGAGTGCGACCAGTTTTAGTGATCCCAGCAAACTCCTCTACCTTTTTAGCTAAAGCATTGCGCAATTTTTCTAATCCAGGGATGGTATTTTCTACAGTTAATTTGTAGGCCGCAATATGCATTGCCGTTGGATATGTATCGTTAGATGATTGCGATTTATTTACATCATCGTTAGGGTGAAGTACTTTTTGATCGTCGGCCAAAGCCCCGCCATTTATCACATGAGCACGATTTGCAATCACCTCGTTTCCGTTCATGTTGCTTTGTGTACCAGAACCGGTTTGCCAAATTACCAGCGGAAATTGGTCATCTAGTTGGCCGGCGATAATTTCATCGCAAGCTTTGGCAATTAGATCTGCCTTATCTGCTGAGAGCACGCCAAGCTCGGTATTTGCAAGTGCGGCAGCTTTTTTTAAATAGCCAAAAGCGTGTATAATTTCTTTAGGCATAGAACCTTCCGGTCCGATTTTGAAGTTATTGCGTGAGCGTTCGGTTTGCGCACCCCAGTATTTATCAGCAGGCACCTGCACCTCGCCCATGGTATCGTGTTCTATTCTAAAACTCATTGTATTTTGGTTTTTGTTGTGGCAAATTTAAGTTTTTTGCCTATAAAGCAAGGTATTATATTAGATATTTACGAAGCTTTTATTCGAAGATTCTTAGCTGCGGTCTCTTAGATTTAGAAAGGTGCTGCAGAATTTCTTGGCTCTGGTTCTGCCCTGCTGATTCGCTAAAATCTTTTTGTGGATGTTAAGGCGGAATATGTTAGGAACTGCAGCAAAAAGTATTCCGCTGCCATCAGGTTTATTTACAACAGCAAACCTCCGTTTGAACCACTTTATGTTAACATTGCAGGTGTGGTACAAATGCTTCCCGCACAGAGATTGGGCCGTTGCTGTGAAAGCTTCATTCCATTACACTGAGCATTTCTATCTTTTAAAGTACTGGTATTTATTCTTCGATGATCAAGCCCGGTTGCTTAAAGAAATTATGGTGTGGTATAGTACGCTAGCTTTAGCGTATCGCCGTCGAAAACACCATAAGAATAATAAGTAAGCCATTCACCAATATTTACGTATCGGCTCCCATTGCCCAAATCGAGATCTAATGGCAAATGTCTGTGGCCAAAAATGAAATAATCGAAATGTTGTTTCTGCAACTGTTCCTTCGCATAAATGGCTAACCATTCATTTTCCTGGCCCATGAAAACCTCTTTTTCGGTTTGTGCAGCTCTGCTACCCTTGCTCCATGCATTGGCAATACCAATACCAAAATTAGGATGCAGGCGTGCGAATAGCCATTGGCAAAGCTTGCTCCTGAAAATTTTCCTTAGAAACTTGTATTTATTATCGCCCGGACCTAAACCATCGCCATGGTGCAAATAAAATTTCTTACCGTTCCGTTCAATAATCCGCTCATCGCTGATAATTTCCATTCCAATTTCCTTGGCGAAATAATCTCTTACCCACATATCATGGTTGCCTTTGAAGAAATATATTTTTATTCCTGCATCGGCCATGGCAGCCAGCTTTCCCTGCAAACGAATGAAGCCTTTAGGAATTACTTTAGCGTATTCGAACCAAAAATCGAAGATATCGCCCATTAAAAAAAGTTCGCTGCAATTTGGCGCAATAAAATCGAGCCATTTAACAATTCGATCTTCGCGATTACGGCTTTCGGCATAATTTGGAGTGCCTAAATGAAAGTCGGACGCGAAATAGATGTTCTTAGCCATGTAGGTTTCAAAGGTAGTTGAAAAAGACTAAATGAGAAAGGTTTGAGAATAAAGACTAACGTTAAACAACTGATGAGCCAATTAATTATAAGGCAAATGAACCAACAAATGAATGTCTGTTGCGAAAAACATATATTAGTAAATAAATAACCGCAGGTATGAAAAAACAAATTTTATTAGGCTTTTTTGCATTTAGTCTGTTTGCTTGTAACGAAGCCAAAAACCCGGCAGAAAAAATTACGATAATGAAATATCCAGATACCAGAAAAGACAGCACAATAGATAATTATTTCGGCACCAACATTGCCGACCCTTACCGCTGGCTTGAAAATGATACCGCTGCAGAAACCAAGAAATGGGTAGATGCAGAAAATAAAGTAACCGAGAATTACCTTTCGCAAATCCCTTATCGAGATGACATTAAAAAACGTTTGACAGATATCTGGAACTACCCAAAAGAGGGTGCACCATTTAAGGTTGGTGATTTTTACTTCTTCACTAAGAACAATGGTCTGCAGAACCAAAGCGTCTGGTTTATTAAAAAGGGACTAGATGGGAAGGAAGAAGTTTTTCTAGATCCAAATACGCTTACCGCCGATGGCACTGCGGCCGTTTCATTACTCGGCTTCTCGCACGATAAAAAATACGTTGCCTACTCGGTGGCACAGGCAGGTTCTGACTGGAGCAATATCTATGTAATGGACATCGCAAAAAAAATGAAATTAGCAGACGAGTTAAAATGGACCAAGTTTTCTGGTGCGGCATGGAAAGGCAACGGTTTTTACTACAGCAGGTTTGATGCACCAGTTAAAGGAACAGACTTATCTGCAGCAAATAAATTCCAAAAAGTGTATTACCATAAGCTTGGCGAAAACCAGGCAGATGATCAGCTTATCTTTGAAGATAAAACAAATCCAAATTTATATTTCGGTGCCAGCGTTACGGAAGATGAACGTTTTTTGGTTGTTTATGCCAGTGCTGGAACGTCAGGAAATGCGCTGTTCTACCAGGATTTGAAATCAGGCAATGGCAAAATTAATTCATTGATACCAGGCTACGAAAATAACCACAGCGTTATTGATAACCTTGGCGACAAGCTGTTGGTGAATACAGATTATCACGCAGAAAACAAGGAAGTTGTACTGGTAGACCCGAAACAGGCCAATCCGGAAAACTGGCAAAAGATAATTCCCGAAAGTAAGTTGGCTTTGGAAGGTGTTAATACTGGTGGTGGCTATTTGTGGGCCTCGTACCTAAAAGACGCAAGCACCCAAATTGTTCAGTTCGATTTTACTGGAACCAAAATTAGAACAGTTAAGCTACCATCTATTGGCACCGCAAATGGTTTTGGAGGGTATAAAGAAGACATCGATTTCTTCTACACATTTACTAATTTTACTACCGCAGGAAACATTTACCGTTACCACATTGGCACCGCAACATCTGAAGTTTACAAAAAATCGGAATTGAAATTGAACACCGATGACTACGAAACAAAGCAGGTATTTTATTCTTCGAAAGATGGTACAAAGGTGCCAATGTTCATTGTTCATAAAAAAGGTATAAAGCTCGATGGTAACAATCCGGTTTACTTATATGCTTATGGTGGCTTTCAAATTAGTTTAACACCTGCTTTTAGTTTATCGCGATTGCTTTTTTTAGAAAAAGGCGGAATATATGTGCAACCAAGTTTACGTGGTGGGAGTGAATATGGCGAAGCCTGGCACAAGGCAGGTATGCTAGCCAAAAAACAAAATGTTTTCGACGATTTTATTGGTGCCGCCGAATACCTCATTAAGGAGAAATATACCAATCCCGCAAAAATTGCTATTGCCGGCGGATCAAATGGGGGCTTATTGGTGGGCGCCTGTATGACCCAAAGACCCGAGCTATTTAAGGTAGCCCTACCAGCGGTAGGCGTTTTGGATATGTTGCGCTACCATAAATTCACCGTGGGCTGGGGCTGGGCAGTAGAATACGGTAGTAGCGATAAAAAAGAAGATTTCGATTACTTGATTAAATATTCGCCGTTGCATAACATCAAAGCAGGTGTAAATTATCCTGCTACCCTGATCACAACCGCCGACCATGATGACCGTGTTGTGCCCGCCCATTCTTTCAAATTTGCAGCAACATTGCAAGAAAAATACAAAGGCGACAACCCGATGTTGATCAGAATAGAAACAAAGGCAGGTCATGGAGCCGGTAAACCCACAGGCAAGTTGATTGAAGAGGCTGCAGACGTCTGGAGTTTTGTATTTCAAAATTTAGGAATGAATTGGTAATTGGCAGAGGACGAGTACAAAAGCAACTGAACTTGTAAATGAACAATAAATCAATCTGGATTTTTGCAATTACCTTCTTTCTGATTGTCCAAACTACCTACTACTGGGAATCGGAACTGGGGCTGCTGGGAATGCCCGCTACTTTATTTTTAATACTCATTTACCTTGCTTTGCTATTAATTCTGTTTAGTCGGATAATTCAGGCATTGAAAAAAAGAAAACTAGGCCAAAATAATGCCTGGCTTATTGCGGCACTTGTCTTTATAATTTCTTCAACTGCGTATTCGCCTACTGGATTAGTTAACTTTGATGAATTTGAAGGAACAGATATTTTAGTTGCTGCAAAAGAAGGAGCTGCAAATTGTACAAGTACAGTTAAGCTGAAATCAAATGGCAAATTTTCTCATACGCAAATTTGTTTTGGTGTAGAAAGAACAAAAGGAAAATTCAGAACCGAAAACGATACAATATTTTTTGTAAACCATACAGATCAACATCATGACGAATATTACAGGTTTGCGATAATTGGCAAACGCAAAATTGCGCAGCACACGATGGATGTTTTACTATTATATCATAGCAAGGCTGATAAAATACCTCAAGAACTACTTATTGTACAAAACAATCTGTTTACAAAAACAAACTCCACTAAATCTATAGAACAATTATAATTTGTTTATATTGCCCGATAATAGATAACTTTTGCTTTTTATCGGTTTAGTTGGTATAAAATATTGGAAACAATCTGTTTACAGAATTATCTAGAATATTTCTAAATAGAGCGATTGATAATTGTTTATTTTGTAACTTTGCCTCAAATTTTTTTGAATGATCTCTACAGATATAGCCGTAATTGGCGCTGGTCCGGTTGGTTTATTTGCCATTTTTGAAGCCGGTTTATTGAAAATGCGTTGCCATTTAATCGATTACCTTCCTCAAGTAGGTGGTCAACTTTCTGAAATTTACCCCAAGAAACCGATTTATGATATTCCTGGTTATCCTTCGGTATTGGCGCAAGAGCTTGTCGATAATTTGATGGAACAGGCAAAACCTTTCCACCCTACTTTTACCTTAGGAGAGCGTATTGAGGGCTTAGAAAAACGCGGCGAGGCCGATTTCGTTCTAACAACTAATATGGGCACTGTTATCGAGGCGAAGGTTGTGGTAATTGCTGGCGGTTTAGGTTGTTTTGAACCCCGGAAACCTGCGGTTGAGAATTTAGAGCAGTTCGAAAATGGTAAAGGTGTGAATTACATGATCCTTGATCCAGAGAAATATCGCGATCAGAAAATGGTTATTGCCGGTGGCGGAGACTCTGCCTTAGACTGGACCATTTACCTTGCCGATGTTTGTTCTGAACTTACCTTAATACACCGCAGCGAAAGTTTCCGCGGTGCGCCAGATTCGGTTGCCAAGGTAATGGCACTTGCCGAAAGTGGAAAAATTAACTTGGTTCTGAATAGCAATTTGCAAGCCGTACATGGTACCGACAAACTGGAGAAAGTAGAAATTGTGCAAAACCGCACAATGGAAAAGACAGTTGTAGATGCCGATCACCTAATTCCATTGTTTGGTTTGAGTCCTAAGTTAGGACCAATTGAAGACTGGAACCTAAATATTAGCAAAAGTGCCATTGAGGTAAATACAGATGATTACTCGACCAACATACCGGGTATTTATGCCATTGGCGATATTAACACTTACACCAATAAGCTGAAACTGATTCTTTGCGGTTTCCATGAGGCAGCATTAATGAGCCATAGTGCTTATTCTTATATGAACCCAGGGGTTAAATATACCATGAAATACACCACAGTAAACGGTGTATCAGAATTTTAAATAGAAACTATTTTTGTAAGTTTGCGCTAATAAGCGAGCAAAATGGAAAACAACATTACAATATATATGCAAGAGCCGGATGGTTCTGTTACGCCACACGAAGCACCAACAGATATGGGCTTAAGTTTGATGGAATTTTTAAAAGCATCCGAATACGATATTTTGGCCACTTGTGGCGGGATGGCTTTATGTGCTACTTGTTGTGTAGATGTATTAGCAGGTGAGGAAAAGTTGAATGAAATGAGTGATGATGAATACGCAATGTTAGATACCTTGCCAGATTTATTGCCAAATTCCCGTTTATCTTGCCAACTGCAGTTAAATCAAAATATGGATGGCTTAAAAGTGAAACTTCACGGCGTAAGTTAATACTGTAAAATAATTTTGAAGGCGATATTTTAAACAATATCGCCTTTTTTTATGCTAATCCGAGAATTAGATCTAGCTGATAAACAAAATATAAGCCGCAGAATGCTTAGCGTAAGCGCCCACGGTTAATTAACAGCAATGCGCTTGCGTGTTACATTCCAACCATAAAGTTCTACTGCCATATTTTTTTGTTCATCAGTATATTCGGCAATAATGGTTTTGCTCTCACCTGGCAATACTGTTACATAATTGTCATCATAAAAAGATGGCAAGATTCTTTTGCTCGTACCAGCGTCAATAAGTGCTAAACGGTTAAAAAACGCCAATGGCCCACCTGCGGGGTTAGTGAGTTTAATCTCTACTTTTCCTTTTTGCTTTTTGGTCGCCGTGATATTTAGGTCTGCAGGTTTTAGATCTTGCAATCCTTTGTAGTTGCCATCCTTATCAGCAAGCCAATAGATATTTTCACTTAATATTTTCTGTTGTTGATCTAAAATCCTTAGGGATACGAAAATACCTTCCTTCTGATCTAATTTTTTAAGAAAATCGTTTAAGGGAAAAAATCGCCGCACCGATGAAGCACCTATTGAATTAAACACTTGCGAGTAAAAGTAATCTTTACCATTCATGTCGTAGGCTTTTGCCTGCACCATCAAGTTATTCTGACCAGCTAAACCATTATTTACAACAGTAACCATGCTATCAAGGGGATTCATCATTATATGCAGCGATTCACTCCCTTTGCGCAAACCGTATAAGCAGGCGTTTGGATCGAGGTAATAGTCATACATCTGCCCACGCATGGCGGTCCATGGGTTCTGTGTTTTCCAGATGATGGTGCCAGTGTACCAATCCCACATTTTATTGGAAAAACCTTCCATTAAAGCCCTGTATTGATTGTAATTTACCAGTTGCGCTGTCATGGCGAAATCTTTCGCATCTTTAGCCTTTCCGTAGGGATTAATGTATTGATCGTAGCCAATGTATTTATGGTATTCCCAAACCGAATCGGTTTTAGTTTTAAACTGTGGGGCAACCATATTCTCGGCAGGGATAAACCGCTCTAGCGATTCGTAATCACCAACACCCACTGAACCGACTTCAGAATTGTAAGGAAATGTTTTAACTGACCAAAAGCTTTTTGGATCTTGAATACTATAAGGCCCATCTCCATTACCACCAATTTCATTGTACGACATTTCATCACTGTTAGAAAAATCGAAGAAATACCTCGTTCCGTCTAACCGTGGCAAAATATCCGTTTTGATGGGATTTAAAATATCTTCTGGCGGCGTGATTTCGTTTCCACCGCACCAGAATGCGAGTGAAGCATGGTTACGAATCATTTTAACCTGATCTTCAATAGCGGTTAACACCAACGGATGGTTATCAGGATAGTTTCTTCGCGTCCATTGGTCTTCTTTCTTCATCGGATCAACCCACCGGCCGTTACAATCGCCACTAAACCAAAAATCCTGAAATACCAGAAGCCCGTATTTATCGCAAGCCTGGTAAAACTCTGGTCGTTCTAAAATAGCACCACCCCAAATTCTGATCAGGTTTAAGTTCATATCTTTGTGGTAGCGAACCTCAGCATCGTAGCGGGCATTAGTAAAACGAAGCATGGCATCAGAAATAATCCAGTTACCGCCTTTAATAAAAATACGCTGTCCGTTTACGTAAGCGCCCATGCTTTTAGTGTGCTCATCCCAAAGGTTGTCAATCTGCCGTACGCCAACTTTCATATTCTCATCATCATAAAGCTGGTTGTTTGCCACAAACTGAATGTTAAGATCATATAAATATTGCTCCCCATAGCCATTTGGCCACCAGAGTTTTGGATTTTCCAACGGTAAGTCGGCGAAAGTTACTTCTGTGCTTCTATTGCCAGCCAAGCTTATCGACTTGCTTACTGTTTTCCCCGCTATTTTATATTGCAACACTCCATTAACGAGCTTATTTGTTGGGTTTTCAATCTCGACAGAAACCTTTATCGTTGCTGGTCGTTGTACGCCTGTTGGCACTCTTTTACCGGGCACCAAGGTAACTACATGCGGGTTTTTTATATTTACGGCTTTTGTTTTTTCGATGGTTACCTTATCCCAAATACCGGTATTTCTATCGCGGATAGGCAGAATCCAATCCCAACCGGCTGTGTATTGCGTTGTGAGGCCTTTGGCTATGGTTCCATCGCCACCTTGGCCGCCATTAGGGTTGCCAGGAAAATCTGGCGGATAAACGACTACTGCTAACCTATTTTTCCCGTTTGATGAAAGGAGTTTTGTAATGTTATAGGTTGCCCTGATGTGCATGCCCTCATGGGTGCGGGCGTTAACCTTTTTACCATTTAGAAAAATCTCTGCTTTATAATTAATTCCACGAAACTGGAGCCATACCTGCTCATTGCCGATGGCTTTCTCTGTGAAATCTTTAGCAAACCAATAGGTGTAATAGTCGTTTCCGGTATTATAAATATCTGGAATACGCTCGTTATTCATCCCATAAAATGGATCGAGGATTTTTTTGTTTTGAAGCAAAGTGGTTAGCACGGTGCCTGGTACCGTAGCAGAGAGCCAATTGGTTAAGGCAAAATTTGGGGCAGATACTTGCTGACCGGTGCCGCTCACCTGTTTGATGTTCTGGCAAAGCCAACCTGAGTTTAATTCGTACCGTTTTTGTGCCCAGCCATTATAACTGAGAATGAGTAGAAAAGATAGAAACCAGTTTCTCATAAATATTATTGTTGCGATGGCTTGTTTTTCCTAAGGAAGAATGACCATCAATTATAAACCCGATAGGACGAAAGCCGAGTTGCCGCACTGCCATAGCTTTTTTGCCAAGCCCAAGGTAACGCTGTATTACCCCCTCGGCTGTAGGGATAGCGGGGCTTGCAGCCTCCATTGGCTCAGGGCTTTCATTTTCAAAAAAAATTAAGGTGTAGATATCGGTCGGTTACCCGCCGTTACACCCCACACTTTTGAAGCTGTGCTGCCCATGTAAATTTGCATAGTCCCTCCATTAACGATGGTTTTATGCGTGATAAAAGATTTTGAATAAGGTTTTCCATTGATGGTTATCTTTTGAATATACTTATTTTCATTACTATTATTTACAACTTTGATATCGAATTTTTTGCGATTAGGCAACTGGATGGTGGCAGCGTTTATTAACGGTGTACCAAATACGTAGGTTCCATTTGCCGGATTTACAGGGTAAAAGCCCATGGCCGAAAACACATACCATGCACTCATTTGACCCACATCTTCATTTCCGCACAAACCATCTGGCTTAGCACTAAAAAAATCCCGGTCTATTTTTCGTATTAAATCTGCCGTTTTCCACGGTTGGCCGGCATAGGCGTAAAGGTATGGAATGTGGTGCCCCGGTTCGTTGCCTTGAGCGTAGTTTCCAATGAGACCCGAAATATCTGGGGAGCTATTTTCCCCCAAATCTGCCGGTACGGTGAAAAGTGAATCGAGTTTATTCACAAAAGGCTTTTCGCCCCCAAAAAGCTTAATTAAACCCTCTACATCTTGCGGTACCAACCAAGTATACTGCCATGCATTACCCTCGGTATAATCGTCTTCGCGGTGTTTAGAAACCACCGGATTAAAAGGCGAACGCCACTTTCCATCGGCCATTTTACCACGCATAAACTGTACATCGGTATCGAAATACTGGCGATACAATTGCGCCCTTTTGCTAAAATATGAGTAGTCGTCGGGTTTGTTTAGTGCTCTGGCAAACATGGCAATACAATAATCGTCGATGGCGTATTCGAGCGCTTTTGCAACAGATTCATTCACTTTATCTGCCGGGATGTACGTCAATTTCTGAATATATTCGATTCCGTTCGTTTTCTGCATCGCCGACTGCTTAACTGCCTCATACGCTAAGTTTGCATCGAAACCGCGGTAACCCTTTAAGTATGCATCTACCACTACAGGAACGGCATGATAGCCAACCATGGTATTAGTTTCGTTACCCATTAAATGCCAAACAGGTAGCTTGCCCTGTTGCTTATATATGGCCAGCATGGTATTAACTACATCGTTCACCTTATCTTGATGAAGAATGGTATAAAGTGGATTCGCTGCACGGTAAGTATCCCAAAGCGAAAAGGTAGTAAGGTTATTGAAGTTTGCTTTGCGGTAAATTTTCTTGTCGGTACCCAGGTAATCCTTATTCACATCATTAAACAACGATGGCGCAATCATGGTATGGTATAGTGCGGTGTAGAAAATCTTTTTGGTATTTGTAGAAGCATCTATTTTAACTTTCGCCAGCTGCTGTTCCCACTTTGCATCTGCCTTGGCCACGGTTGCGGCGAAGTTCCAGTCGGGCAATTCTGTACCAAGGTTAAAAACTGCATTTTCTATACTTACAGGAGAGATGGCCACTTTTACCTGCAATTTATTATTATTTATGGAGGTAAAATCGACTACCGCTTTAAGTTTTTTGCCTTTAACATCTTTACTGCTTTTAAGTTGATCCTCTTCGTAAATACTAAAATTTGTGATGGGTTGGGAAAGCTTGATTACAAAAAACAGGCGTTGATCGTCTGCCCAGCCTTTAGAATTTCTGTTGCCCACAATTGTAGTAGCATCAAGCTGTTTAAAGGAAACGCTTGTAGGGGCATCCCAACCAATACCCTCAATTAGATCGATAACCAGGTGCGGCTGATTGGCATTTTTTGGGAAGCTATATTGATGAAAACCTACCCTTTCTGTGGCTGTTAGCTCGGCCTTAATCTGATATTTATCTAAAAGTACGCTATAATAACCTGCTTTTGCAACCTCATTTTGATGGGAGAAGGTTGAAAGGTAACCTAAATCCTCTGCTCCTTTTTTGCCTTTGTGTAATATGGTTTTACCTGTTGCTGGCATAATCGAGATATCACCCAAATCACCGATACCGGTACCACTTAAGTGGGTATGAGAGAAGCCAGTAATGGTGTTACTTACGTAATTATAACCACTACACCAATCCCAGCCTTCCATAATGTTGTTGGGCCCTAATTGCACTGCACCAAATGGCACATTTGCACCAACGAAAACATGTCCATGCTTTGCCGAACCAATAATTGGATCTACAAACTGGGTGAGTTTGGCAGATTTTTGAGCATGAATTACATTTGACAGGGAGATAGCGCTAATGAAAAGAATGGCTTTGATGTGCTTAAAATTCATTTAGTAGACGATTTTGTTAAAACGATTTACTAAAGTATGAACTATTTTAAACATCTAGGGATTTGAAACTACTTTGTTTCCAAAACCACAACATCATCAACTGTAGGATTACTATTTGGATTTACAAACTCGTATTTCCCATTCTTAAAATTAATTTTTACAGGGTCGCCACCATCTAATCGATAGGCTTTAATTATTTTTTTAAAACCAGTAGGTTCAAAAGTTACGGGATCATTCGTATTGTCTAGAAAATGGAGAAATATTTTATTGGCTTTCTGTGTCATACTCCAGGACTTGGTCGGTTTTAGAAATCCGGCCTTAGTACCATAAATACTTTCGCCATTAATTTTTAACCAGGCACCAATTTTTGCCAACCGGTCTTGAAATTCGGGCTGTATTTTTCCGCTAGGCATAGGGCCAATATTAAGCAAAAGGTTAGCGCCCAAGCTAGAAGCCTTTACCAGCATATGGATAAGTTCTTTATCTGATTTGTACCTTGTATCGCTTAGGTTATATCCCCAACTATCGGAAATGGTTTCGCAAGTTTCTAAGGGTAATTGATCTGAAGCCGTTTGAAAGCTTAGTCCAGATTTATTTTCACCTGGCAAATCGCGTTCGAACATCTGGAAATCTTCTCCGGAGAAAGGACTTAGGTGATGGTTATTCCCGATCATACACTGTGGTTGCAAGCGGTGAATTAATCCATACAATTCATCATATTTCCAGTCTATTCTCGACGACCTATCTTTTTCGCCTTCAGGTGCAGTTTGATCCCAATGTCCATCGAACCAAATGCCGCCAATTTCCCCGTAATTGGTTAGTAACTCTGTAAGTTGATTTTTCATAAACTGAAGGTAACTGGCATAATCGCCTTTCCCTTTACGACCCGTATTTTGACCTGTTTTGCCTGTTTCGTGAGGATAATCATCCCTTCTCCAATCCAGTAGCGAGTAGTATAGATACAGTTTGATGCCTTGCTTATGACATTCATCAGCTATCATTTTTACTATATCTTTTTTATAGGGCGTATTCATGATGTTGAAATCAGAATATTTCGTATCCCACATACTAAAACCATCGTGATGGCGGGTGATTAAAGTGATGTATTTCATGCCGGCATTTTTGGCGATGCTTACATACTCAGCAGCATTGAATGCGATGGGATTGAAAAAATCTTTTAAGTTAGTGTAGTTAGCAACTTTTAGCTTCCGATCATTCATTACCCATTCGCCACTCCCTGGAATACTAAATGGCCCCCAATGGATAAAAAGGCCAAATTTTGCATCTGCAAACCATTGCCTTTGTTGAAGATTTGCCGCACTGGGTTGATATTGTTGCGCCTTAAGGCTAGTGAAATATAATACAGCACAAAAAATTAGGGAGATCTTTTTCATAACGTTTATATAAGTGTAGCCTTTAATCTACCGATGAAGTTTCTTTAACGGGTTTGCCAATCACTTTATAATTACCATCGCCTTTTAAAATGGCTAACATTTGAGGTTGATTAACAAAAAGCGCTTTTGCAGCAGCCAATTCTTTATCGTACTGAAAGCTTTGCTCGATGCGTCCTTTCTCGTAAAAATACCTGCTTACGATTTGCGTTTCTAATATTTTTTTGATCTCATCTTTATGTGCGATAACATCTACTTTTTTAGCAACTGTAAGTTTGTATTTTAAATTTTCGAGGTCGGCCTTTACTTCTGCAGATTTATTTTCTTTTTCAGCTTCGCTCCTCAAATCGGCAAGTAAACGTTCTGTTCTGCTCTGGTAAGTGAGGTCTTTATCTGCCAGTGTATTTATAAAGGCGGTGTAATCTGCATCAGAAACCTGAAACGTTTTTGCAGAAGCCAGTTTGACATTATTCTTTCGGTATTGATTCGCAAAGTTAAAAAACAAGTTTTTATTTGCCATAGTGATGGTTATGGGACTAAGTTTTGCCGCAGGCACCACAACATCCGGATATACGCCATTGCCGCTGTAAACGTTTCGTTGCGCCTTGGTTTGGTACATCACCATTGAAGAATCTGCGAACCGCTCTGCTACACCGTTGGCATCTTTATGTGCATAATCTAACTTCTGAATACATCTTCCAGAGGGCGTATAATATTTGGCTACAGTTACTTTAACTAAGCTGTTGTAGGGAAGGTTAAATGTTTGCTGCACAAGGCCTTTTCCATAACTGCGTTGACCAACCACTACTGCCCGATCTAAATCTTGCAAAGCACCCGCCACAATTTCTGATGCTGATGCGGAGTTTGCATTAACCAATACGACCACCGGAAGAGAGGTGGAAACAGGTTCGAAAAGTGTTCTATATGCGATTGTCTTTTCTACATTCTTGCCTTTTTGTGTAACAATCAACTGATCTTTGGCAACGAATAGGTTTACGATTTTGACTGCTTCCTGCAAAATTCCTCCACCATTATTTCTCAAATCGAGCACAACCCCTTTTGGATTTTCTTTGTTGATGTTAAGTAATGCATCCTTCACCTCTTGTGCCGAGTTTTCGAGAAACTTATCTAATTTTATGTAACCCATCCCCCCATCCAACATGCCTGAGTAAGATACATTCGGCTGTCTTATCTCTTCGCGAACAATTTTTTTAGCGATTTCTTTGCTATCTCTTATTACAAGCAGATCTACTGGCGTACCTTTTGGGCCACGGAGTAGTTGGCTAATTTGGTTACGATCTTTTCCCTTTACCGCTACACCACTAATTACAATTACCTCATCGCCAGCTTTCAAATCGCCTTTATAAGCCGGATAGCCTTCACTAACTTCGTTGATATAAAGTTTCCCATCAATTAACACGGTAGCAGCACCTATGCCTCCATACTGCGTGCTTACATACTTGAGTTTATAATCTTCTATTTCCGATTCGGGAACGTATTCCGTGTAAGGATCTAAGCTTTCGAGCATCGCATCGATTCCAACCCTCATCAATTGCGGAGCATTGGTATCATCAACATAGTTGATGTTAATTTCCTTATAAAGCGTTGCGAAAATATCGAGGTTTTTAGAAACCAGGAATAAATCTTCTCTAAACGAGAAAGAGATGGCTGCAAGGCCCAGGCCAGTAGCTAAAATTCCGTATTTAAATTTCTTCATCGCTTCGCTTTCTTTAATTGCGGTAAACCCAATAGATTATTTTTCAGGCGCAAAAAAATGTATACGCCAATAGCTAAAAATGACACATCAGCGTTAAAATTATCTACTACCTGATTGTATTAGCGTAAATGTACAAAAAGAGATAAAAAAATCCTTTATGTAACAGGAAAGAAATGAAAGTTAGAGACAGCCCTTCGCTGAATGCGCTTTAGCAATTACAACCTGTTGCCTTTAGTATCGGCAAGGGCTTTCTGGATGGTAAATTCGATGTATGTACGATCGCGTTTTACCAAGCGCATTAAATCTTCAATAAGCTGGTCTTCTTTACCTGCTACAAACTCTAAGGGTTCATTGGCTAAATCACGATATTTTCTAAGGAACTTGGTTTTTACCTTAAATGCAGTTTCGGGAGTGAGTTGAAAATTAGCCATATTGGATTTTATTTGATGCAAAAGTAAAAAATATTTGCTCACATTTTTATGTTTTAAAACCAAGAATTAAAAAATAGCATCTAATGAAATACTTTGCACGATAATTGTGTTAAAAGTGCGTTATAGGTCACACATCCAATTAATCAAACTTATAGAAATGAAAAAAATCATTCTCTCTATTATTGCGTTAACTACTTTTTTGGTAAGTGCGCAAGCCCAAACTTTTAATCTAGGTTTAAAAGCGGGCGTAAATCTGGCAAAATTAGACGCCGACTTTGCCAGTGCAGAAAATCGGTTAGGTTACCAAATCGGAGCTTGGGCCAGAATAGGTGGTGCGAGTTTTTACGTACAGCCTGAGGCCTATATCGGGAGCAAGGGCAACAGGTTTGTCAGTTTCACCAATAACAGTAACAATGAGGTCGTAGCCGAAGGAAAAGTTAAATTTACTACGCTTGATGTTCCTGTATTATTAG
Source organism: Pedobacter sandarakinus (assembly GCF_026240095.1). Lineage (GTDB taxonomy): Bacteria > Bacteroidota > Bacteroidia > Sphingobacteriales > Sphingobacteriaceae > Pedobacter > Pedobacter sandarakinus. Next base: position 791,804 of record NZ_JAPIVG010000001.1, read on the forward strand.
GAACCAAATTTGGTGCGAAGAACTTAAATTTCAGGTTAATGGCTGGGCCCGTAATTTCGTTTGTTTTAGACGAGAACGCCACTTTCAATAGTGCTTACCAACAGGCAACAGATTTTGATAACTATAAAAACCAGGCACTTGGTCTACAAGCTGGCGCTGGGGTTGATGTGGGCGCAATTTCGGTGGATCTACGTTATGAAGCTGGCTTATCAAACATTAGCAAAAGTGAAAAATATACACAAAAACCTAATTTATTTCAATTGAGCTTAGGTTTTAAGATATTGTAGGGAACGAAGATAGAGCGGCGGCGAATGAGCTGTCGCTCCATTTACTAATCTTGGAATATGGGCTAGTTCAAATTAATTTAAGATGGTTAAACTACCAGATATTTTTCCGCAATCAGTTTTTAAATCAATAAGGTAATAATATACTCCTGTGCCAAGTGGCTTACCATTAAATTTTCCATCAAATTCTTTATTATAGCCCAGGGAGTAGAATAGTTGATCGCCATTTCTATTGAAAACATAAAATTCCGCATTGGGGTAATTTTCGATTCCTTTAATTCTCCAGGTATCGTTTACCCCGTCGCCGTTTGGCGTAATTGAATTTGGAACTTGAATTTTTTTATCGGCTAGCGCATTAAAATCTAAGAAATCCGTCCTCACCTCACAACCAAAGCTATCTTTGACTTTTAAATAATAGCGCCCAGGTTTGGCCATTAAATTTAGCGAGGTGGAGATGGTCTGCTCATTTGCATCGACCCATGCATAAACATAGGGCAAATTCGATCCTGTTACCTGAATTCCTGAAACACTTATGTTTGCGCCATCACACCCAATTCTGGCCTCTATCTGGTTGACATTGATTTCTGGCAATTGTGAAGCCTCTACCTTAAACGTTCCGGCAATGCTTTCACACTTTACACCATCAGATGCTAATAAAGTATAACTACCTGGGAGAACTTGCGAAAGATTCTCATTGTTGCCCACGACATTGCCCTGGGAATCTTTCCAAGTAAAAACGATGGGCCTTTCCCCTTGATAACTTTGAATAGTAATGCTTCCATTTTGCTTATCACAAGTTGCCGGTGCAATTAATACCGATCTCACGGAGAAGTCCTTATTCAAGTTTTTGATCTCGTAGATTGGCGAAGTAATTTCGCATGTGCCCGTACCCACTTTAAAGAAATAACCACCTGCGGGAACGTTTTCTAGATTAACACCACGACCTACGACTTGACCCTCCAGATTATACCATGTTCTGCTTAAATCATTTGCCACAGCAATGTTTTTAATACTACCGTTGGCACCACCGCAGCTTTCGTTTGTTACTATTCTATTTGCATCACTTATTCCATTGCCAATAGGGCCGATAGTAAATGTTGCAGAAGTAACATCGCACAACCCTCGCTGACCAGCTTTTAAATAATATGTGCCCGCAGACACGTTTTCCAGATCAATTTTATTCCCCACTATGGCGCCTGCTGCATTATACCATTGGTAAACAGAAGAATTGTAAACATGCAGGTTTTTAATACTACCTGTTGATTCTCCACAAAAAGGATCAATAATCTGTTTTTCAGTATCATTAATTAATGGCTTGGAAAAATTAGATGTTGCCCCGTTCTCATCGGTACCTAAGCTTGTTACTTTCCCCGTAACTGTACCGGTATACTTCCAGCTGCCATCTGCGTGTGTTCTTAAGGTAGCGAACCATGTCTTGCCTTGACAATCATTGCAATCATCAGTATAAAAAAGTTCGACGGTAGCATTTGGGATATATTTACCACTAACTTCGGTAGTTGTAATCACGTCAATCTTGGCTTGATTTAGACTTTGATTTTTAAAGGTCACGGCATCGAAGGTATTGCAGTAAATACTATTTTTATAGATTGAAATGGGATAGGAGTTTTCAATTAGTATTGCAGTTTTATTATAGCCGATAGTATTTTGATCATTGATATTCGATCCACCAATAAGTCCTTTAGTATTTGAAAAATTGATGTGAATACCCAATGTATTTGAAAAATTTTCGGTGCCAAGTTTGCCTGTGCCTATTTTATTACGGGCGATAATAAAGCCATCATTTACAAAATCTATATAGATGCCCTTTGCTTGCCCCGCTAAAAAATTGTCAGAGATGATTGGCATACTATTACCTCCGTTAACATAAATTCCATTTGCGGATGTAGTGGGCTTGGGCATAAAATTTTTATCAAGCCCTATAATATTATTTGAGATTTTGATGTTTGATTCTGCACCACCTAGCGCAATACCACTTCTGGTATTACCAGTAATTAAATTACCCTCATCTGCGCTGTCTCCACCAATAATGCTATTTTTTAGGAAACTTATATCAATACCCGATTCATTCGGAGACAGATTTAATCCATTCTCTGAAAGACCGAAGATATTGGAAGATATTTTTATATTTTCGATGAAGAATTTTGGGATAACAAATGGTGAAAGTATCCCGGCATAACAGCCGACAAAACAATTTGGCTTATTAGGTGCTCCAATTACAATATCTTTTGAATTATAAAGGTAAATGCCTGCCTTTTTATCATCCAGGGCACCAAGCGGGTCAGATTGGAAATTGCTAAATAACAGCCCATAAACAGCTACACGACTGGCATTGTCTAATCTGATACCGCTAAAATATGCTGCTACAACTCTTATTAAACTAACTTTTATATTTGGATTACCTAAAGCAGAGAATGGTTGAGTAGTGGCATCCAGAATGATATTGCTGCTTAGCACAGGCAATTCTGTTTCCAATGCTATGGTAACGTCGGCTAAGGATGAGCCTGGTAAATTAAAATAGATATAGTCTAGATCAGTGGTTCCATTGTTATTAGCTCTTTCTATGGCATCTCGTAGCGAACCTGCTCCAGCATCATTCTTTGAAATTACGAAGAATGTATCCGCTCGCAAAGCAGTATTCATTAGTAAAAAAGTCAGAATCAGAATTAAGTAACGCATAGTTTTCGGATCCAAAAAAAAAGACAAGGCTAAATAACCTTGTCTTTCCTAAAAATAGCAACATTTTTAATAAAATGAGGCATAAGTGCTTATGCCAAATGGGTAGGTTGCTGAACCCGCAACACCCCTTAGAATTAAAGTATATGCCTGACCTTTGGTAAGGGTAAGTGCAGTAAGGTTTGCTGTAGTTACCGAGGTTGTAGTACCAGTATAATTAAATTGGTAAACATTTGCCTGACCGGGTAAGGGTATTTCGACAAATCCTGAAGCTGTGTTGGAGGCAACATTAGGAACGATAACCTGCCCAGTAGTCTTCTGTACCATATCGATATTAGCTGTTCCTCCGCTGTACAAATTCACTACTCTAACATACACTTTTGTAGTGTCTAGTGCAGGTTTAGCTTCTTCTAACAGAAATGTCGAGGGAATTTTTTTATCGGTAGTATTATATGCGCCCGTTGTAAATAACGAATAATATTTACCGCCTGCAGTGTTTATTGTGGTATTTAATACGGCAACCCCTTTATCAACAGCGGCAGAAGAAACTATTTTTGCGTCTATTTTATTTGAACCAGGCGTAATTGGTAAGTATTGTCCGCCAGTGCTAGGGAAAATACTTATATAGCCGAAGCCAGTTTCTCCAGACAAGGCATTATAGGCTCCAGAAACCCTCGTATCATTTAGATAAAAGTTTATACTTGGGCTACCTGGAGTCATGTTGATAAACCTCAAAAAGGTATAAGCCGGATCGCCACCATTAATTTTAGTATAAGGTGTACTTTCTACAAGTTCCCCTTTTTTACAAGCTCCAAAAAGCGATGCTAGAGCAAGTGTTATATATAAAATCTTTTTCATGTAATGTTATATTAAGGTTGAGAAAACCACATTTTGTAGGTATGATAATCGGGTTGATCGGCGCCAATAGCCTTAAGTGCCGCAACGTTCCATAGGTACTCGGAGTTGTAACGAGGACGATAGCGTTGAGCAGGTTTACCACCATTATCAGCATAGAAACTAGATGGAAAAATAAAAACACCTCCATATGGATTATTCCCTTTTGCATCTCCTGTATTGTAGTTATACTTACGTAAATCACACCATGTTTCAACAAACCCATATCCATATAAGGCTAAATATTTTTGTAACATAATATCCTTAAGTGTTAATGCTGCCGCATTTTGCTTTACTGCCGCACTCGTTAGATAGGCTGTTTTTTGTGCTGTTGTAATGGCCGTTCCAAGCGAACTAACAAAATCAATACTTGCAGAAATACCATTTAAGTATGCAGTATATGCAACATTTGCATTCTCATTCCTAAATGCAGCTTCTGCCTTAATAAATTGCATTTCAGCATAAGTCATGATTGGGAACCCAGCGTTATCCTTAAATAAATACTTTCCTGCACCCGCACCAGGATTTAACGATGCCAAAACACCCCATGGATTTGGGATTTGATTTCTAAGTGCTGCGGTACCTGGATCTGAACTGCCAGGATTTGTTCCTCTATATACACCATCGGCAGAAGGTGTGATCATGTTCACAATTCTTGGGTCGATAACTGTTCCCTGTGTACCAGTAAGATACGTGCCGTCTAAAAGGCCAACAATCATCCTTGTTTGACGATATGATGCCAAATTGGCCCTCAAAGGACCGAAGAAATTACCATCAATTGAAGTAGTTCCCTTGTTTGGAACAATAAAATTATCTGCATTGCTTGCCAAAGCTTTATCAACGTACTCTATTACCTTAGCAGGATTATAATTTGCTTTATTAATTAAATTGTTAGCATTCCTAGCCAAAATACCGTAATTAAATTTAATCCATTTGGCATTGTCGCCTGCATAAACTAAATCTGCACCAGCCATTTTTGCCACGGTACCTGTTCCATCAGTACGTGAGAAGTTGGCAATAGATTCATTAGCCAATCTAACTACCTCAGCATAAACATCCTCTTGTTTGTCGTAATCGAAAACATAACGGTTTGGCTCATAAGCTTGTTTTAGAATGATCTCACCATGGTAATCTGTTGTAGTTTGCCAACTCCAAGCTTTTAAAGCCTGCGCCAAGCCAACATAATTATACTCTTGTTTCTGTTGTGAATCTTCTATTATGAGGTTTAGATTTGCGCCTAACCCATAGTAATTAGTCCTCCAGATTTCGCCCATCGCATCACTACCAGGCAACCAACCGTGGGTTTCACCTACGTTAACATTTCCACCAAAATATTGAATCAAACCACCAAGGTAGCGGGAGTCAAATTGAATACCACGTTCCATTTGTGCAAATAGAGGCGGCGTTAGCGTTTTGCTCTCTGGCACTTGAGGCGTAGCCGGATCTGTATTAATATCCAAGTATTTTTTACACCCCGCAGATATGAATACAGTTAATACTGTAATTGCTATAAAAATCTTTTTCATCTCTCTATTAATTAAAAACCTACTCTTAAACCAAAGTTATATCCTCTTGGCAAACCTACTGAACCAAAATCTATACCTGTACCTCCTAAACCACCAGATGCCGCACTTAATCCGTTAACTGCAGGGTCAACACCTTTGTAGTTAGTAATTAATAACAAATCTGTACCGGTGAAAAACACATTGGCACTCTTGAATACATTGCTTTTTGCAAACAAAGCCTTAGGCAAGTTGTACGATAGTGTTACGTCTTTTAACCTTACCCAGTTTACATCAGTTTGTAAGAAATCTCTAGTATTATAAAAAGTAGAATAGTAAGAAGTGGTAATGTATGGGGTTACTAAAATATTATTAACTGTTGGGTTTCCAGAATTTTCTAAGCCGTCTTTTAATACTCCAGCGATTACCCTTGGAATTTCACGGTCTAAAGTTAGCTTAGACATACCACGTGCATAAAGATAAAATTCTGTAGCGTTGTAGATATCGCCTCCCTTTCTCATATCCAACAAGAAAGAAAGATTGAAATTTTTGTAAGTAAAGCTGTTGGTTAAACCTACTGATATATCTGGTGCACGATCGCCGATGGGTGTAAAGTTAGTTCCTTTAATAGGCATACCGTTTTGAGGATTGATTAATACCTCTCCAGCGTTGTTTCGAAGATAATCAATACCTGCAAAAGCAGAGATAGACGAACCAACAGTATATTGTGCTCTAACATTATCAAACAACCATGAATCTGATACGTAAAATATATCTTGGTCAGCTGGTAAAGCCAATATTCTTCCCCGATCCCGAGAAAGGTTTGCCGATATATCCCAGGTAAAGTTAGTGGTTTTAATTGGGTTACCCTTTACCAGCAATTCGAAACCGCGTTTACGAATCTTTCCACTATTAATATAACCTAGAATAGCACCAGTTGCGTAACTTAATCTAGGTGCCGTAATTTGTTTGTTAGATAGTGTATTGTAATAAGAAAAATCGAAAGATAGACGGTTATTAAATAAACCCAGTTCCATACCAGCTTCGGCCATAGTACTAAATTCGGCCTCTAAGTTAGGGTTACCGGCAGTAACGTCTGTAGCGAAACCACCACCCGTGGTTGTCTGTGCCACTAATTTGGTTTTAGTAACATAAGCGTTTCTGGCATCTTTACCCGATTGTCCATAAGAAGCTCTTAATTTACCAAATGATAGCCATTCGAGTTTTTTAAGGGGCGCAAGATCCGAGAAAACAAAACTCAAAGAACTTGCCGGATAAAAGAAACTATAATTTTGAATAGGGAGCGTAGACGAAAAATCCTGTCTTCCTGTTAAAGTTAAATATAAAATATTATCGTACCCAAGTTCCGCAACAGCCAATGCACCAACCTTTCTCTTTAATTCGTCGGCGTAAGCAACTCGCTGTGTGGTTGGATCTGTATTGTTCATACTATAAAAATTCTGTTGATAGAACCTGGTGCCAAATTGTGCATTGGTTTGGTAAGATCCATCAGTCAAATCTCCGCCAATACGGAATACCGGCTTAAACTTCCCAAAGTCTTTCTTAAACGTTGCAATTAAGGTGGCATTATATAAGCGCTCGTTGGTGTTATAAGTATTTAAACCTCCTCCCAAGTTGCTAGTACCACTTCTATTGGCCTCGTACGACTGCGGATGATAAGCTGATAAACCCTGACCGGCATTGATATCTGCACCACCCCTGGCAGTAATACTTAACCATTTCGTAGGTACATAGTCAATTCCAAAATTCGCGAGCATACGGTTACTTTTTTCCCAGTTTGGATTTTTTTCTACAGCCCAATACGGATTATCTAACTCGCCACTTAAACTGCCCGTAATTGTTCTTCTATCCCCTGTACTGGTAAGGTAATTTCGCATATCATCAACCAATGGCCAAGTTAAAGAACTTAACATAGGGCTACTGGCACCTTTATATGTTTTGTTAGTTTTAGAATTGATGAAATTGATTGAACCATTCATTTTTATCTTTTCGCTAATAGTAGTGGTAACACTAACCTTCCCGTTTAAACTGTTAAAGTCGGTTCCAGGAATAATACCAGTTTGGTTGGTATAGCCTAAAGATGTTCTTACAGAAAGCTTTTCGCTTCCACCTTCTATCGATGCATTGTGTTTTTGGGTAAAACCTGTTTTGTAGAAGTTGCCCACGTTATCATAAATGGTTCTATTCCCTGGAATCTTGGCCCCAAAATAAGTTCTTGTTCTCACTTCCTCATCGAAGAATCCACCTGCGCCACCGCCGTAAACCGATTGTACATCTGGGAACCGATAAGCGTTTTCAACCCTAAAAGAGTTGTTATAAGTTACTCTTGCTGTACCCGATTTGGCTTTCTTGGTGGTAATAACAACCGCACCAGAGGCACCTTGTGTTCCATAAAGCGCCGAAGCTTCTGGCCCTTTTAAAATGGTGATGGTCTCGATCTCTTCTGGATTAATATCCATTGCACGGTTTCCATAGTCATTTTGTCTATTAAAAGTTCCTTGACCCACGAGGTTGTATTCGCTGAAGGTACGATTAGAAATAGGCAACCCATCGATAACAAATAATGGTTGGTTATCTCCGTCAAGAGAAACTCCGCCCCTAATAATCATTGTAGACGATGCTCCTGGCGTTCCATTTGTTGGAGTGATGGTTGCGCCAGCTACTCTTCCCTGTAATGCATTTAGAAAATTATCACGTTGTGTTTGAGCAACCTCTCCACCTTTAATCGTTTGCGTAGAATAACCCAGTGATCTGGTACTGCGCTCTATACCTTGTGCAGTAACAATTACTTCATCCAAATTACTTGCATCGCTAGCAAGAATTACATTTATGGTTGAGTTATTGCCAACAGGCTTATCCTGAGACCTAAATCCAATGTAGGTGAACTGAAGCACATCCGTTTTTAATGCTTTAATTGAGTAATCCCCGCTGCCATTGGTTTGGGCAACTACCGTGGTTCCTTTTACTCGAATAGAAACGCCAGGCACTGGTCCATCGCTAGATGTAACCTTACCGGTAACAGTTACCTGCTGCGCAAAAGCCTGCGCCAGCAACATAAATGTACCAAGAAAAATTAATAGTAGTTTTCTTTTCATAAACTGCCAATAGTGGTTAATAAAATGTTTAGTTGTTAGTTAGTTAAATAGTTTTCAAACACGCATAATCACGCATTTTTATCAATATTTAGCTAATATCTTAAATGTTTTTCATTTAAAAAACAAATAACATAGTTTTATTCACAACTGTTACAATACATTATTGCAAAAACCCGCAACAACCCGCAATTGATACGAAAAGTATTTTTATATTCGTGCCAGCCAAACTGTTATATGTTAAAAAAAGAACGACATGATTTCATTATGCGCCAGATTAATCTACACAATCGTGTGCTCACATCTGATATGGTGCAACTACTCAACGTATCAGAAGATACGATTAGACGAGACCTTCAGGAACTTGTGGATCTTGGTTTATTATTCAAGGTTCATGGCGGTGCGCTTTCTAAATCTTACCACAGTTCCTTTGATGATAGTACAGTTTATGCGAGGGATAGTAAAATAACCATTGCAAAGAAAGCAACGTCGTTAATTAAAGATGGGATGGTGGTATTAACTGGAGGTGGAACCACCATTCTGGAGTTGGTGAAGCAACTGCCACCTAGCATCGGCGCAACATTCTTCACCATTAGTCCATTGGTGGCGGTAGAACTGGCTAAATATGATAACATTGAAGTGATCTTGATTGGTGGCCTTTTCTCGAAAAATTCTCAGGTTACCTATGGCGGCCAGGTAATTACACAATTATCTGAGTTAAAAGCCGATTTATGTTTGATGGGAACAAGTGCAATACATCCATTGGAGGGCCTTACTGATACCTATTGGGAAATTAACCAATTAAAAAAAGCCATGCTTGCATCTGCAAAAAAAACAGCGGTACTATGTATTTCTGAAAAATTAGATATTACATTAAGGCTAAAAGTATGCTCCATCGAAAATATTAGTCATCTCATAACCGAGCTAAACCCAAGCCATAGTGCATTAGGTGGATACCAAAATAAAGGAATAGAAATTTTATAACCATCCATCTAATTATTTTCAGATGGATGGTTAAATTTATTGGGTTAGAACGATGGATCAGCCGGTGTGTTTGTATTGTTATCCCTTTCCTGAAATGGGTAAGGGAAAAAGTTGCGTTTACGATCTGTTAAAGGTTGATTAAATCTTCTCATATCTTCTAATTTCAAACCAGACATAAATAATTCTATGCTACGATGTTTGTAAATTAAATCCAATAACTGCTGTTGAGTATATGTACCTGTTAAAGCTGGTAGCCCTGCCCCAACGCCAAATGGATCTGCTGCCGCCGTTTTAGTTACAACTTTATTTAACTCATTTAATGCACTCGATAAATTTGGAGTCGACTGCCTGGCGTAAGATTCCGCTTTAATTAGTGTCATCTCTCCAGGTAGATAAACAGGATATGGGGCGAAAGCTGCGGCTCCAAACCCATTTATCCGCACTGTGGTATTCACAACGGTATAAAAAGGAATTCTGCCGTCACCAGCATCGGGAATGTTTGCATTTGTTTGACCCAAATTTAAGTTTTTAGGCTGAATTACGTTATTCGTCGAGGTAGCAATCTCAAAAATTGGATTGAGGTTTAATGCATCATAAGTAAATGTCGATTTTTTAGTCAGATCAACGGCATTTGCAGCAGATAAAGCCAAAGAATAGTTTCCTGCAAACAATGCATAACGGGCTTTAAGTGCATTGAGCGTATTTGGAATATCGATACCTGAAGGAATATTTCCTAAGAAAGAGGTGCTGATTGGATTTGCTGCGATTACAGCCTGAGCATTATCTAAAACGGCTACAGCCTTATTGTAACCTTCTACACGAGTAATGAAAGAGACATTTTGTCCATTTCCTGCTGGTACTTTTTCCCAATATTCTGATAAGGCTCCTAAAGCTAGCGCCTTGAAAATACTGGCATGTGCCACCAATCCGGCAGCATAATTCTTATCTGCAAGTGTTGCTGCATTATTGATTACGTTATCTGCATCAAAAATGATTTTATTAGCACCCGCCCAAACATTCAAAAGAATGGTGTTGGTTCCATCCACTTGGACCCCTCCTGCAACCAATCGTTCCTCGTTAGTGTTACCAGTATTAATAGATATAAGCTCGTTGGTAGTTAATCCGTTGAGCGTAATTCCCCCATAAAGTAATCCCGGACGCGTTGTGCTGTAAATTTTCTGGAGCCCGACCGTAACGCCTGTTAATCCCTTAGCCGATGTAAGTACATCGTTTGCAGTAGCAGCATTTGGGTTTAAATATTCTTTTTTACAGGCATTAAGCAAAAGTGCTGTAGAAAGCAGAAATGCATAGCCAATATGTTTTGATTTTAAATTTTTCATCTCAATATGTTTTTTTTGGTGATATTCTTTCTAGAAACTGATAGTTGATTTTGCATTAGAATCTTGCCTGCAAACCAAAAGAAAAAGTTCTAGGAATTGGAACAGAACCAAAGTCGATATTTCTTAAAATGGTCGATTGCCCTCCAGAGTTCAACTCTGGATCGTAGCCTTTGTAATTATCCCAAGAGAATAAATTTCTGCCACTAACATTAACCGTTAGGTTTTTTAAAAATTTAACCTGGCCTAGATTATAGCTCAGAGAGATCTCCCTTAGCTTAACGAAAGAACCATTGTCAATACGCCATTCTTCTACATTGTAAACGCCTGCAACGTAGCCTCTTGGTAACTGACCAAGCTGTTCTGCCTCTGCAACTTTTCCGTTTCCAACGCCTTGGCGAGTGCGCCAGTCTGCATTCCACACATCACCTCCTTGCACAGCATCTAGCTGAACATGAAGACTTACTTTTTTGTATGTAAAGTCGTTCACTAACGAGCCTGTATAATCTGGATTTGGGTCTCCAATTACTTTACGCAATACGCTTCCGCTTGGTTGGCCACCAGTACGCTGGCTTTGGAAAGTAGTAGCGGATGTTTGTATTCCACGTTCTGTTTGAGGGATGCCTTGTGCATTCAACAACAAACTTCCATCTTCATTTCTAGCGAAAAACGTTCCATAGAATACGCCCACGGGAAACCCGTCGGTAATTGAAACAGGTGCACCTGCATTTGTTGATAGTAATCGCTGTGCTCCAGATCCTATAATCTTATTTCTATTTCTATTGTAAATTAACGTGGCTGTCCAACTAAAATCGTCGGTTTTAACTGGTACACCAGTCAGCATCAATTCAATTCCTTTATTTTTTAATGTTCCACTTATATTATTTAGTAAGCTAGAAAATCCTGTTGTAGGCGCAATTACTACATTCAAAAGCAAATCGGTTACGCTTTTGTTATAGTAACTGAACGTTAATCCTAAACGGTTGCTGAAGAAAGACATATCTGTTCCAAGCTCGAGCTCCTCCTGGCGTTCTGGCTTAACACCAGTATTCGCAAGCGTACTTAGAGAGGTAAGCGAGGTTTTACTATTTAATGCGCTTGGAGCGTAAACGTTAAAGCGATCGTAAGCATTAATACCGGTTAAATTGCCTGATTGACCGTAAGCAGCACGTAACTTAAACGCATTCCACCACGATGATACACCCAGGTTTGACCAATAATCTGCAGAAGACAGAACATAACTTACATTTGCTTTGGGATAGAACTGCGTCCTATTATCTTCACCAAATACTGTTGATTGATCCACTCTGATTGCACCAGTAAAAAAGAGATGATCTTTATACTTGAAATTTTGCTGTAAGTAAGCTCCGCTAATAGAGAATTCCGATCTGCTATCTGCGTTAGGTAAAACAGTACTTGCACCATTCACAACCTGTACAAAGGGTGCCAATCCGCGTCCGTTAAGCAAGCTGTAAAGGTCTTTCTGGTATTGATAAGACCCGCCGAGTTGTGTTGTTGAGCTTAGTGACCCAGAAATTTTCGCGTCGTAAGTGAAATTTAATTCATTGTTAAAAAGTGTGGTGGTGGCATTTGCAGCACTTGCATAGCCATTTAAAGATGGATCTAGAGTTGGTCCCCCTCCATAAAACCCAGTACTTACATTGTATTCAAAAGGAGGGATGTAGGTAGTACCATTTTGAATGGCGTTATCTACCCCCATGGTATAGTCAATGGTAAGATTCTTTACTGGTGTAAGTTTTAAACCGGTATTTGCAATGATTCTATTGGTAAACTGGCGCTGTTTAATATCTTCAATAACAGAAACCGGGTTAACACGGCCACGTTCACCTATTGCTTTCAAATTGCCCAACGCATCTCTGGTAAATAAATCATGAAAGTTTCCAATAATCGTAACAGAATTCATCGGAGAGAAAAATGAGTTTCCATCTGGTTTTTCATTGGCATCGCTGTGTACAAAATTAAATCCAGCCGTTAGTTTTGCCCACTTATTAATGCTCTGATCAAGGTTTGCCCGGAAATTCATCCTCGTAAAATCGGTGTTCTTAATAATCCCCTGGTTAGAAAAATATCCAGCTGATGTATAAAATTTGGTATTATCATTTCCGCCCGAAACAGATACGGAATTATCAGTACCAATACCCGTTCTGAAGATATAATCTTGATAATTGTATCGTGTAACAGGGGTAGTATTTGTTAGCGCCGGTGTTAATATATCCTGTGTTTGTGCGGTCGGACCATCAGTAGGACCACCAAATTTTGTTGGCGACTGGTTTACTTCCACTTGCTTGCGCAATTCACTAATAGTTAAACTGGTATTGAAACTAACTTGTGGTTCACCGGTTTTACCACGCTTAGTAAATATTTGTATTACCCCAGCATTGGCTCTGGAACCATAAATTGCTGCAGCAGCGGCACCATTAAGCACTTCAATATGATCAATATCTGCAGGGCTAATGTCTACCATTCGATTTTGTCCTATGCTGCCCACGAAGTTTCCACCGTCATAATTGCCCGATGTATTTGTTACCCGCGTAGTTGAATTGTTGACGATTACGCCATCGATAATATATAAAGGTTCGGAAGATGAGTTTACAGAACTCACACCCCTTAAACGAACAGAAATTCCACCCGCCGGATCGCCAGAATTTTGACTGATTTGTGCACCTGGCGTTTTGCCCTGCAATGAAGCCAAGGCATTTCCACTTGGTGCTTTGTTTAAGTCGTCGCCTTTAACGGTGCTAACATAACTACCAAGTTGCTTTCTGGTTGTACCAGCAGAAGTACCAGTAACAATAACCTCATCTAAGCCTACAGCATCTGCGCTTAGTTTTGCGCTTGATTGAACCTGGGTATTTGTTCCCAGACTTACCGTGGTGGTAGTGCTCTTATAACCTATAAAGGAAAACTGAATTTTGTATTCTCCTGCAGTAAGATCTACGGCAAAAGAATAGGCACCGTTTCCGTTAGTGCTTGTGGCTAAATTGGTATTTAGTATTTTAACTACCGCACCAGGAATCGGGGCATTGTTGGTTGCATCCAATACATTTCCGGTAATGTTGTATCGTTTGGTTTGGCTCTGAGCAGTTTCGGTAAACCCCAATAATAGGAGAGGGATGATCAAAAAAGCAAAGTAATTTGACACCCGTTTTAGGTAACATTTTTTCATAAAATTGTGTTTAGTTTGAAATTTGGTTAACACAAATTTAATAAAATACCTAACATACCAAATTTTTAGACCTAGAAAATCGATTTTGATAAAATTTTATTCTGCCGGAGGCTATGGCAAACTAATTTTACCCATGCAAACTGCCGGTACGCCTTTTCTTTCTCCAAAATTTATGGGTTTACCACAAAGGGTTTCATTCGCCAGCACCGCAAATAAAACTGCTTCTTTGGCATCAGGATTAATTCCCAAATCGCTTGTGGTTAAAAAAGTAGCATCAGGCAACATTTGCTTTAAATTTTCTACCAATAAGGGGTTATGCATACCGCCGCCACTCATAAAAATTTTAACCCCCGCTCTAGATCCAAAGCATTTTATTATTGCACTTGCAATGGTTTCTGCAGAAAATTGACACAAGGTAGCCATAACATCAGCAGTACTTAAACCTTCAGTCTTCGACTGCACCTGGGCCTTTTGAAGATAATCCAGATTGAACAATTCCGGACCAGTTGTTTTGGGAAACTTAGCAGAGAAGAAATCACAAGCTAGCAACGCCGATAGCAAATCTAAATTGAGCGTGCCTGATAAGCCAATGGTACCATCATCATCATAAAAACGGTTGTAATGCTTCTGCATATACTGATCCATTAGTGTGTTTCCAGGACCTACATCGGTAGAAAATATTTCACTTGCATTTAAACTAGCAGGTAGATAGGTAAAATTTGCTATGCCCCCAATATTCAGCATCACCCGATCTTCTTTTGCTTTTGAGAAAATGAGGTAATCTCCATAAACAGCGAGAGGGGCTCCTTCGCCACCTGCAGCCAAATGTTTTTGCCGGAAATCAGAAAGTGTAATAATACCAGTCTTAACGGCAATATGATCAGCATCACCTATTTGTAGCGTCCCATTTGGAAAATGTTTAAGTTGATGCAAAGACTGTGGTGCATGAAAAATGGTTTGGCCATGACTTGCAATAAAGTCTATATCACCGTTTTTATAACCCCATTCTTGCAATGCTTCGTTAATCAACCTTGCATGGGTATTCGCAATATGCTCATTCATCAAACAAACCAATTGCAAATCGACTTCCTTTTTTGAAAAGATAGCTTTGATATCGGCTCGAAATTGATTAGTAAAGTTTGCGGTTTTAAATGCAACCACATCAATTGTAGTTTCCAAACCACTCCCCGATACCTTGCAAAGCGCAATATCTAAACCGTCCATAGATGTTCCACTCATTAAACCAATAATTAACCGGGTTTGCTTACTGGCCTTGTTATAAAGCTCTTGGATTTGCTGATTCATAAGTTTTTAAATTAAAGTTAAAAACACCCACTTCTTGTTTATCGACATCAGGTATTTTAAAAGCTTTTTGAGAATAAAAGTAAATAACCTTTGGCACAAATGCACACAACTCCCTATATTTACCGCTCCGTACATTAAAAACCATAAAAATGGCTAGATTAAATCTACTGGAGGAGACACGTTTCGAGAAACTACCTGTGAGCGTGTTCGCAAATCCAAAAATTGCTTCAATTAATGTTGCACATCGCATCGCCGATCTCATTAAAACAAAACAAGCAAACAACACACCTGCAGTACTGGGCTTAGCAACAGGTGTAACCCCAATTGCAGTATATGCCGAACTGGTAAGACTGCATAAAGAAGAGGGTTTAAGTTTTAAGAATGTAATAACGTTTAACCTGGATGAATACTATCCAATGGCGCCTACTGCCGCCCAGAGTTACGTTACATTTATGAATGAAAATCTTTTTGATCATATCGACATTGATAAGAACAATGTTCATATTCCTGATGGCACGTTAGCCTTGGAAGATATTCCTGCTTTCTGCTTAGACTACGAAAGGAAAATTGGAGATTTAGGTGGGCTTGATATTCAAATTTTAGGTATTGGCCGTACAGGGCACATTGGTTTTAACGAGCCTGGTTCTGCTCCAAACTCTGGAACTCGCTTGGTTACCTTAGATGATTTAACACGTAGAGATGCTGCAAGAGATTTTGGAGGAAAATCTTTTGTACCTACAAAAGCCATTACCATGGGTATTGGCACCATATTTAAAGCCAGAGAAATTATTCTGATGGCCTGGAGCCGCAAAAAAGCTTCTATCATTAAAAAAGCCGTTGAGGGAGAAATATCTGGCGATGTTCCGGCCACTTACCTGCAATTATCAGATCATGTAGAGTTTATTTTAGATGCCCCCGCTGCTTCAGAACTTACACGTTTTGATACGCCTTGGCTGGTTAAAGATTGCGTTTGGACAGATGCGCTAATTCGTAAAGCTGTAATTTGGCTGGCGAATACATTGAAGAAGCCGGTTTTAAAATTAACTGAAGACGACTACAACAATAACGGCATGGCGCAACTGGCAACAGAGAAAGGGCCAGTTTATAACATCAACATCCACATTTTTAATAAATTACAACATACCATTACTGGATGGCCGGGTGGAAAACCAAATGCCGACGACTCGCAACGCCCAGAAAGGGCAGAGCCTGCTAAGAAAAGGGTTATTATTTTCTCTCCCCATCCAGATGACGATGTAATTTCTATGGGCGGTACGTTTATAAGATTGGTAGATCAAAAGCATGACGTGCATGTAGCTTATCAAACATCAGGAAATACCGCAGTTTGGGATGATGATGCGCTTCGTTTTATCGAGTTTAACGTAGATTTTACAGAGAAAATGGGCATGGATAACAGCCATTTAAAAACGCTGTATCAAAACATGCGTACGTTTATCGATCAGAAGAAACCCAACGAGATAGATACCCCGGAGATTCAAAGTGTTAAGGGTTTAATACGAAAGGGAGAGGCAATAGCTGGCGCCCGTTATTGTGGCTTAGAAGACGATCATATCCATTTCCAGGCACTACCGTTTTACGAAAGCGGTAAGAGCAAAAAGAATCCGGTTACAGATGCAGACATCGAATTAACGATGGAATTGTTGCAGAAAGTTAAGCCGCACCAGGTTTACGCGGCAGGCGATTTTGAAGACCCACACGGCACCCACATTGTTTGCTTTAACATTATTATTGCAGCACTAAATCGCCTAAGAAAAACAGAAGATTGGGCTAAAGACTGCTGGCTATGGATGTATCGCGGAGCATGGCATGAATTCGAAACCCACGAAATTGAAATGGCGGTTCCAATTTCCCCGCAAGAACTAGAGCGCAAGAAATATGCAATCTTTAAACACCAAAGCCAAAAAGATCGGGCTGTTTTTCCTGGAGATGATGCACGAGAGTTCTGGCAACGGGCCGAAGATCGAAATCGCGAAACAGCAAAAGCATATGATGAGCTAGGTTTAGCGGAGTATGAAGCCATGGAAGCCTTTGTAAGATGGAAATTTGAAGACTAAAATAGATAGCCCGCCTTGGATACACCCAGGCGGGTTTTTTATGCTCGGTTAAATAGCTATTGAAACGGGAAGTTTAGCTTCACGCATTTGGCACCTCCGAGTTCCTGGAAGATGTTTGTCTTGCAATTAAGTTCGGACTTAGTACAACATGATCTATTTCCTCGTAAGGGTTTTTCCGCCTAACCATTTTTAAGAACATTTGTGCACAGGCCCGCCCAATTTGTGGCGCATGCTGATCGATCATAGTAAGTGTTGGTGTGATGTAAGACGAAAATGCTTCGTTAGCAAAGCCCACCACGCCAATTTCTGGTGGAGTAAGGTCTATCTCTTTAAGTTTTTTAATTACACCTAAGGCGGTAAAGTCATCACCGGCAATAATAGCATCTGGTTTATTTCTAGCCCTCATCAATTTTCCAGCACCAAACCGTCCGTCTTTGATAGATAATCCACCGAAAAGTATATGCTCTAATACAAGCGGAAAACCATTTTTTGTCAGGGCAGTTTTGTACCCCCTTAACCTTTCGCTAAAGATTTTTACTTGGTGACTGGTAGTTATAAAAGCAATCTTTTGGTATCCCTGCTCTATTAAATGTTGAGTAGCGCAGTAACCGGCTTCAAAATCATCAACAGTTACTGTTGGTACAGGCAAAGTTTCATCAACCCGATCGAAAAAGATAAGGGGTTTGTTCTGGTTTATAAGCCCAGAAAAGTGAGAGCCGCTTTGGGTTTCTAATGAAATTGACGCCATGATGCCATCTACATGTGCCTCAAGCAAAGTCTCTACCCCTTTTATTTCATTTTCTAGAGATTCGTTTGATTGATAAATGATGATCCGATATCCTTCATCCTTTAGGCCATCCTCTATACAATGAATAATGGTAGAGAAGAAGTTTGCCTGTACATTTGGTACAATTATACCAACCACATGTGATTTGCCAGATCTTACAGCAGTTACCACTCTACTAGGGAAATAATGATGTTTCCATGCCCTTCCCTTAGCAGTTGTCTGAGCAGAAACACTCGTAGCTGAGAAACCAGCTGAAGCATTAAAAACCATAGAGACATGACTATTTTGCGCTGTTGCAATATCATATGTGGTGGATTTCATCTCTAACTTGATAAGAATGATAAAGCGTAAAGGAAATGCAGGAAGCTATGGCAATTTAGCAATTAAACTTTTATAATGATATTCTTTTTATACATGATGTAAAGCAACACATAGAATCCTAAAACATAAGTAATTGCCCACACGAGAGAAGCATTAATGGGCGAGAAATACGGCAAGTAGCAGGTACTGTAAAATTTTTCCAATAAGCCAACATAAGTTCCATCGCCATTGTTAAGTTTTATTAGATTTAATACCCTTGGCATTAATCCGGCAAGGAAGAAAACTGTAATTGCATTAACACCGTAGACCACAAAAGGCGTTGTAATTCGCTTGAAACCCTGCACATCAATTATCCAATAGCAAAGTGCCAAGGCAATTGATGCCAGTCCGCCGGCATATAGTACATAAGAACTAGTCCACAGAGATTTATTTATTGGAAATTGCAGATCCCAAAGTAAGCCCAACACTACTGCAAGTATGCCGGCAGAAAATAGCCATGCTACCTTGGTTGCACTGTCTACATCTCTTCTTTTCATCCATACGCCAACTAAAACTCCAAACAGGCAGGTACCTACTGCCGGCAGCGTACTGAGTACGCCTTCCGGATCCCAGGTTTTTGCAGCTGCCCAAGTATGCGCCTCAGTTAAGATACCACGATCTATCCAAGCTGCTAAATTAGTCTCCTTCTCCAGGTTAGCATAACCCACGCCCGGCACTGGAACAAAAGTCATTAGCGCCCAATAAACCGCAAGAATTACAATAAAAACTTTAAAAATGGATCTGTTAGATACCTTTAAAAATATGATGCTACTAATGATGAATACGATACCGATCCTTTGCAGAACACCTAATAACCTAACGGTTTGAAAAGCTTCGATTAAGCTTTTTCCATCAATAATTACGGCCATTAGTTTACCAAAAATGGCAAGAAAAAAGCCTAACAGGTATAAGATTATGCCTCTCTTAACAGCCTTAAGGATAATTTTGCCGTGCAAAGATGGGTTTTCTTTGCTACTGCCCATCGCAAAGGCAATGGAAACTCCTACAATCCAGAGGAAAAACGGAAAAATTAGATCTGTTGGCGTGCAACCATGCCAGGTTGCATGTTCTAATGGTGCGTAAATATGCCCCCAACTTCCGGGATTATTCACCAAAATCATTGCGGCTACTGTTAATCCCCTAAAAAAATCTAGCGAAAGCAGGCGTTGTTTGGGTTCGGTCATGATCAATTACATTATCGAACCCAATTTAAAGCTTTGTTTTATCAATCAGAAATAAATTAATTTCAATATCCCTAACGGAAAAGCCACTTCTTTAAGCTAACGGCTATTCTTTTGCTAATGGAACTTCTACACCTACCGGACCACTAGGTTCGCTTTCATTTTTTAAACGATCTAAGGCCGTAACCAAATAACTGTAACGTTTACCGTTTTCAACACCGGTATCAATAAAAGTTACATACTCATCAAAGCTTATTTTAACAATGTTTTTAGGATCTAGGGTAGAAATTTTTTCGCCTTCCGCAAAGCGATAAATTACATAGCCTGATGCGGTTTCCCCGTCTTTAGCCTTTAATGGTTTGGCCCACTTTAAATGAACCCCCTCTTTTACGGCATCTGCAGTTAAGGATTGAGGTTGATTTGGTGCAATTTCATCCAGCCAAGGCATTTGTGGCGGTAATGCCGGGTACTTATAAAAACTGTTTCTCAAAGAATCGCCAACACTTCTTGCCACGGTACTAAGGGATTTGGAGCTAAAATACACGCTACCTTGAATCCGGTTGTTTTGTCTCATATACCTGATCTGATTAGGTACCTCATTGGGATTTCGCCAGGCCGCTTCTGCTTTAGAATTTACCAGATATGCCCCTTGGCCAATGTAAACGTGTCTACCAAAGCTATTATTGCCCCACCAATCTACAAGGGTTGCAAATGGTGCTACCCGCCGCGTAAAGGTGAAATAAATTTGCGGGTTAATATAATCTACCCATCCCTCTCTAACCCATTTGCGGCTATCGGCAAAAAGCTCTGCATAGTTAGATAATCCGCTAGTTGCAGAACCTTCAGGATCTTCGTTCTTGTTTCTCCAAATGCCAAAGGGGCTAATACCGAATTTAACCCATTTTTTATAGTGATGAATACTATCCGTTAATTCTTTAATTAGCAGGTCTACATTATTGCGGCGCCAGTCGCCTATATCTGTAAAATCAGCTTTATAAGTATTAAAGGTATTATTGTCATTAATGGTTTGCCCTTCAATTGTGTAAGGATAAAAATAATCATCAAAATGAACCCCGTCAATATCGTAACCCTTAACTACATCTAAAATGACCTGTACAATATAGTCTCTTACCTCTGGGATACCCGGATCGAATTGCTTCTTTCCGCCATAGGTAAAAAACCAGTCTGGATGTTTGCGATAGGCATGGTCTTCGCTAAGCACTGCCGAGGCACTCATACTTGCACGGTAAGGGTTAAACCATGCATGTAGTTCCATCCCCCTGAAATGGGCTTCTTTAATGGCAAAATCTAGCGGATCGTAACCAGGTGCAGGAGCCAGGCCTTGCTTTCCCATGAGCCATTGGCTCCAAGGTTCTCTAGATTTTGCATAAAATGCATCAGCGGCAGGTCTTACTTGCAAGATAATGGCATTCATCCCTTGCGCTTTATGCCTTTCTAATATCCCAATTAATTCTTGTTTTTGCTGATCAACACTTAATCCAGGACGAGATGGCCAATCGATATTGGTAACTGTAGCCACCCAAACCCCTCTAAACTCTCTTTTTGGTGCAATATTTGATAAAGCTTGGGCATTTAATATATAAGGAACGAGAATTAAATAAAGAAGTGCGTAGAACGAGTTTTTAAGCATTATTTGTGTATTATTTTGTATTCAGGGTGTGTGTTTGTATCTAAATTTAGATTAGACGAATGTTAGCAAGTAAACGATTTTTTTTAAAAAGTCATATAAGTTTATTAAAAATTTTAATTTGCGCCTTGCTTATAAAAGGATTTGAGTAATTCCATCTACCTATGGAAAAACAAGAATACATTAATTTGAGAAAGATACAGCATTGTAAAAAATGGAATCACAAGGCATAAACAAGGGCGATAGAAATAAGATTTACTTTTTAATTATTGTTATAACTGCGCTTATTGGTACAAACGCATACCTGTTTTTTAAAGACCGACAGCAAAGTCAAAAATTTGTTACGGTAAGTACAGAGAAAGATAAACTGCGCCTTGAAGTAGAAAAGATCGAAGTAGAGCTAGATAAGGTAAATGCGCTAAATTTAGATTTAAACGAAAAGCTCATCGGCCAGCAAAACCTGGCAAGAAAAAAGATTGAGGAGCTGAAAGTTGCGCTAGAAAAAGGTGAGATTACGCAAGGTGAACTTGATAAGGCTAATAACCAAATTAACGAACTTAAAACTTTTGTTAAGAATTACAATGATCAAATTATCCAGCTTCAAAAAGACAATATCTTTTTAAAAAATAGCAAAGATAGTTTAGAGAATACACTTAAAAACCTTAGCAACAGGGCTTCCAACTTGGAAAATCAAAATGCCAATTTAAGTTCGAAAGTTAAAACTGCCGCCGCGTTGAAACTTCAGGATGCGGAAATTATTGCTTTCAGAACCAAAACAAACGGCAAGAAAATTGAAGTAACCAAATCATCAAGCGCCCAAAAACTAAGTGTGCGGTTTAATATTATCCCGAATGCACTCGCAGAAAAGGGAAACCACAACATATTTCTAAGAGTATTTGATCCTGCAGGTAATCTACTGGCAGACGATGCTGATAGATTTGAGGCCGATGGCCAGGAGATGCAATATAGCCACTCTATTTACATCGATTACAATAATGATGATACTACCTTTGTGATTGATTGGGTTAATCCTAAACCCTTTATACGCGGCATTTACACCGTAATTCTTTATACTGATGGAAGTACATTGGGTAAAGCACAAGTAGAACTCAAATAAATTTTCGTAGAAAGATTAAGCTAAGGGGAACGTTAAATAAAACGTAGTACCTAAACCTGTTACCGAGGTAAAGCTTATGGTTCCACCTGCATTTTCTGTGGCTTGCTTTACAAAAGCCAATCCCAAACCAGTGCCCGATGTTTTTGTAGTGAAATTCGGCACGAATATCCTGTCGTGAAGTACGGCTGGGATACCTTTGCCATTATCCTTAATTTCTATATATGCATTTTCGCTGTCGTTGTAGAAAACAACATTGATACAGCAATGATTATTGTCCTCTATTGCCTCAATAGCATTTTTGAAAAGGTTATTAAACGTTCTGAGTAATTGGTCATGATCTGCAAGTATGCTAATTTCGCGATCGGTTTTATTTAAGATGTTAATCTCTACATCATCAGTATTTTTATATACCTCTCTTGCCCGCTCTAATAACGGAAGCACATTTAACTTCGTAAGATCAGTATCTGGCATTTTAGCAAAATTAGAAAACTCAGATGCTATTTTAGATAGGCTATCAATTTGCTCAATAAATGATTTGCTGAATTTATTGAATTTGATTTCGAAGTTCGGGTCGCCTTCTTTCCAAGACTTTTCTAACAATTGAACGCCAAGTTTTAGTGGCGTAAGGGGATTCTTAATTTCATGGGCAACTTGCTTAGCCATTTCCCTCCAGGCACTTTCACGTTCAGATCTTGCCAGTTTAACCGCACTATCTTCCAATGCAGCAATCATACTATTGTATTCCTTAATCAACGACCCAATTTCATCGTGCCTGCGCCATACAATGGGTTCATTACGCTGGCCAATTCTTGTCCGGCTAATGCTTTCCTGGATAAAGGTTAACGGACTGGTGATTTGATTGGCTAAGAACACGGCTAAAACACCAACCGCCACAAAAACTAAAGCATAGATATTAATAAGGTTACTAACAAATAGTGCAATCTTATCAGAATATTCTTCCTCATTAGAATAGTTTGGTAAACCAATGTAGGCTATGGTTCGGTTTTGTGCGTTACGTATGGGTGCATAAGCTGCCGCATAGGTTAAATTGCCCACTTTTTCTTCGGGATTAATAAATTCCGATCTTTTCAACTGGCTTAAGTATACATAAGCAAGAGGACCCATTTTCCGCCCCAATACCTTATAGTTATATAATTTAGGATAAGTTGTCATAATTAAATTACCCTGGGTATCATACAAGTTTAAGTCTGCATTATTGATATCGGCGAAATTGTTAAAATCTGCTATGCCACTTTCATCATCTTTAATTCCCTTATTAAAAAGCTGTTTTTCAAAGTTCTGTTGAACTTTCCTGATTTTATCTTTAATCAGGTTATTTTGCTGCCCCCGATATTCGTTATTCATATAGTAATAAGTAACCCAACCTACAATAACCAAAGTTGCAACTACAGAAAGCACTATAGATAGCTGTATGCGGGTCTTGTATAAGATTTTGTTGGCATTAATCATTAATGAGCGATTGATGCTGAACCAACCTACCCTTTCATCATCAAGATTCTTTATCAACCAAACCAAGCCATAAAGCACCAAGGAGAAGAAAATAAACACTAGAAAGAAGAAAGATAGTGCTGCCAGCCGTTCTACATAATTTACCTTTTCTTTACTGATGATAACCATTTTACTATCTGAAGGCTTATACACCAAATGACTATAGTGCAGTACGTCATCACTTTCAGTGATAAACTCATCTTTTTTACCTTTAAAATTACGTCCATCCAAAGGATAAGTATAATTTCCAGATTGGTTTATCAGTCGATTATTATTATAAAGTGCAATGGAGTATCCCCTAAAATCTTCGTCGTTGATTAGTTTTTGATCACCGAGTAAATCGGGCAAACGGTTATTGTAGTTATAGGGCTTAGAGCGCAACTCTATAACCAGGGTGCCCAGTACGTTACCATTATCTATAATTGATATAATTCCAAAATAATCTTGGTAGCCAAAAGTATTATTAACCTGATAAAAATAATTTGCTCCATTAATCTTTACTGAACCAGACTCTACCAGTTGTTTGTATTTACTAAAAGGTTGGCCATTAAGGGCAGAAGCGCCAATACCGTTTTTATCATAAGGATAAATCTGGTAGTCATATTTAGCCAAATAACCATCCAAATAATTTTTAATATGATTTTTTAGTGCCGGATAATTCGTTTGGCCATTACGTTCGAAATACTTAATCAGCAATTCATCTGCTATCAATTGCTCCTCTAAACCGCTAATAGCAATAATTGCGCTTGGATCTTCGGATGATTGGACTTTCCTGGCCAGTGGCTCTCTTAAACTGCGTTCGGTAATATCTTTATACTTGATGTACTTGATCGAGGTGTTAAAAGCCAGACAAAAGAAAACAATGGCAAACAATCCTACCGAAAAGCTTTTGTCTACAGTATAAATCTTCCTAATGGCGATGAATAACATTAAAGCAAAGACGATGAAGAATGCTGTAAAATCGAAAAAAAGCTTATATACAAACACCGTAGCAAAAACCGAAAGGAAAATTACTAGCCGTTCTTTATTGGTTACATTAAGCTGTTTAGTTATAGTGGCAGAAATGATTGCAATAAGGTAAATCTGGAACCAAACCAGACATAGAATTACGATACTGACCCAGCTGGATCCACTCAATTTCAAAATATTGATAATCTCAAAATTAATTTTCGAGTTGAAGATAAGTCCAAAAAATACTTCATCGCTTAGGTAAGCCATCCACCCTGTAAGCAATAATAAAACGATGTGAATAGCGACCCCAATAACCTTGTTTTTCTTTATCCAACTCGGAAACTGATATTGCTCCTTATGGTTGTAAACAAACAAGAGAAACCAGGTTAAAGCAAATACATTGAGGAGGAAATCGCCCAGCGAGGGCATAAAAAAACTTTCGGAGTAAATTCGGGGATCGAATAGCGCTAGGGGAAAGCGGTGATTGAACCACCCAAAATATAAATCTGAAAAGCGAAATGAGGCAAAAAAGAAGAGTAGAAATAAAGTTCCTAAAACGAGATGTCCTCTACGGGCAATTAGAGAACTCAGCGAATTGAAGAACATACAGATACTAAGCAGACCGCCAATAAATAACCAGAGTTGCGTTGTAGAATAATAGTTATCTGTGTACCCGGGTTTAATTTTAAGTCCAAATAAAAATTTATCATCGAGGCTTTTTATTGCATAAACATCTTTATCGGTAAATGATGCCAGGGTTAAAAGGTTATTTGATGATAAAAGCGGGTCTAAATCATTCTTGAAATACTGTGTTTCCTTAAAAGGATATTGCGATTGAATAGAAATAAGAAAAACTAAACTAAAATCTCCCTGTGTACTTTTAATTACCTCATACCAGCCATTGTAGAAAAATAACACGGAGTTGCCTTCTTTTATAGAAGATGGATCAATGTCGGTAACCTTGTAAGTACTCCAGAATTTAAGTTGATTTTTCTGAAAGGTAAGCAGGTTAATTCCATTTTTTTTTCGGTAAACCTCCAGATAGTCAATAGCAAGTTTTGGATCGAGGTGCAAACGTTTGGCATTGTTAACTTCCTGCTTATTGGCAAGGAACTTTGCAACGAGTTTCTCTTTTTGATTAAGGTTTTCCTGTACCTCTCTTGCATCTTTATCTAGCAATTCACTTTTCGTAGTAAACCTGCTTAACGAAATTGAAGTTACAATAAGGCAGCAGCCCAATATAAACAGTAAGAACCTAATTTTTACGCCAAAACTCAAAGCCATCAATTTTGATAAAGATATTAATTACAGACAAAAACAGCGCCACAAACAGTAGGTTTATGGCGCTGCGCAGTATTTATATGGTAACGAACTTACGCTACGGAGGCACTGCTGGTTTGCACCGTTCTATTTACCTTTTTAACCAAACCCTGAAGCACACTTCCTGGCCCAACTTCAACGAAATCCAGGGCACCATCTGTAAGCATATTTTCTACAGTTTGAGTCCACCGTACAGCTCCGGTAAGTTGTTTTATTAAATTCTCTTTAATTTGGGTTGGATCTGTGTAAGGTTTTGCATCGATATTCTGATAAACTGGGCAGATGGGTGTAGCAATGTTTGTTGCTTCTATAGCAGCCTGAAGCTCAATTTTAGCTGGTTCCATTAGTGGCGAGTGGAAAGCACCACCAACATTCAATTTCAATGCCCTTTTAGCTCCTGCTTCAGTAAGTTTTGCACATGCTAAATCGATGCCTGCTATGCTTCCGGAAATAACCAACTGGCCTGGGCAATTGTAATTTGCCGGTACAACTACCTCATCAACTTCAGCACAAATTTTTTCAACTACTGCATCGTCCAAGCCCAAAATTGCTGCCATGGTAGATGGTTGTGCTTCGCAGGCTTTCTGCATAGCATTAGCCCTGGCAATTACCAGTTTAAAACCATCTTCGAATGATAATGCATTTGCCGCTACCAATGCTGAAAACTCACCTAAGGAGTGTCCAGCGACCATATCTGGTTGAAAATCATCTCCTAGAACCTTGGCCAAAATCACCGAGTGTAAGAAAATTGCCGGTTGGGTTACGTTGGTCTGTTTAAGTCCTTCGTCAGTTCCGCCGAACATAATATCGCTAATGCGGAAGCCAATAATCTCGTTTGCTTTTTCGAATAACGCGGCTGCTTGCGGATGTTCGTATAAATCTTTACCCATGCCCACAAATTGTGCGCCCTGACCTGGAAAAATGTATGCTTTCATATTAATTAATCTCCAATTAAGAAGAGTATTTTTAGTAAATAATTTATAATTTGATTAATCTAGGCTAGCCGTAATTAACCTTAAAAACTCTGCCCTTGTTTTATCATTACTTAAAAAAGTACCGGTAAAAGCCGAAGTAGTAGTTACCGAATTCTGCTTCTGAACGCCACGCATCGCCATACACAAGTGTTTACATTCCATTACCACGGCGACACCCATAGGATTTAGGGTATTTTGTATACAATCTCTAATTTCGTTTGTTAAACGTTCCTGTACTTGCAAACGACGAGCAAAAGCATCTACCACACGCGGTATTTTACTTAAACCAACAATATGCCCGTTAGGAATGTATGCAATATGTGCCTTACCAAAAAATGGCAGCATGTGGTGTTCGCACATCGAATATACCTCAATATCTTTCACCACAACCATTTGGCTATACTCTTCCTCGAACATGGCCGACTTCAAAATCTCATTTGGTTTTAAATCATATCCATGGGTAAGATACTGCAATGCCTTTGCCACACGTTCCGGGGTTTTCAAAAGCCCTTCGCGTTCTGGGTCTTCACCCAACTTACTCAAGATATCTTTATAGTGGGTTGCTACAGCTTCAATTTTATCGTCGTTGTAGCGATCTATTTTTACATAACCACCTATAGATTCTTGCTTTAGTACATCTTTACTACTCATAAGTGGAATTTTAGCCAAAATATTCAACAAAGTTATTTTCCGTTTCGTAAAGCTTAACGCTATGCAAAACGGCGCCGCTTTCGGCAATTGGCGCAAACAGCTGATTCCAGATTTCTATTGCCAAATTTTCGGTAGATGCCAGCTTACCATTCATAAAATCTACGTCGATGTTCAAGTTTTTATGGTCAACCTTATCAACAACATAAGTGTTCATTACATCCTTAAGCCATTTTAGATCTACAAGAAAACCTGTTTCCGGGTCAACTTCGCCCTTTACGGTAACGTACAACCAGTAATTGTGCCCATGCCAATTCGGGTTGGCACATTTACCATAAACTTCGCTATTCTTCTCATCATCCCAATCTGGTCTGGCTAATTTATGTGCAGCATTAAACGATGCCTTTCTTGTTATATAAATCATTATTATAAAATAAATGGCAAATATACTGATAATGCTTAAAGCCTAAAGACCAAAGCTTAAAGAAAGCCATTTTAATCAAAACAATCTGTTAAATTTACTTTATGAAAACTTTAATTGTTGCTGCTACCAAGGCTGAACTCGCCTATTTTTATCAGCATTATCATCTTGCTGAAGATGATTTTATAGTAGATAAAAACTTCGACGTGGTAATTTCTGGCGTTGGTATGGTAGCAACAGCTTATGCTTTAGGTAAACATCTTTCGGGTAAATATCATTTGGTAATTAACGTAGGTATTGGCGGCACCTTTGATAAATCAATTGCGCTCGGCACACTTCTAAACATTACGCAAGATACCTTTGCAGAATTAGGCGCACAGAATGGAGATACTTTTTTAAGTATTGCAGAACTGGGTTTTGGAGAAGAGGTGTACCATAGCAACAACTCAATAGCCATCAACTTACCAACTGCAACAGCCATTACCGTGAATTGCGTAAGTGGTAAGGAGAGCCATATTAAAGCGCTAATAACACGCCTGAACCCACAGGTAGAGTCTATGGAAGGAGCAGCAGTTTTCTATGCCTGCAAAAAAGAAAATATCCCTTGCTTGCAAGTTAGAGGAATTTCTAACTACGTAGAGCCTAGAAATAAAGCCAATTGGGAAATTGGTTTAGCTATTAAAAACCTAAACAATTGGCTAATTTCTTTTATTTCAGAAATGAACTGACCATGACCCTTTAGTTGGGCACAAACTCTATTTTTGATTTATGAAACTTACCCTTGGCTTTTCACCTTGCCCTAACGATACCTTTATTTTCGATGCCCTCATTCATCAAAAGATTGATACCGAAGGTTTAACTTTCGAAGTGTGTTATGATGATGTGGAAACTTTGAACCAGAAGGCATTGAATGGCTTGTTGGATATTACCAAACTCAGCTTTCATGCATTTGCCTACGTAGCCAGTCAGTATGCGTTGCTCGATGCAGGTAGCGCTTTGGGTTTTGGCGTAGGTCCATTGTTAATTAGCCACAAATTTACTGCTGAAAGTCTTGCTGAAAAATTGCAAACCAACCCCGAAAGTTTGAAGGTAGGCATCCCTGGCAAATATACTACGGCTAACTTTTTGCTTGGCATTGCCTACCCAGATTTGCAGCGCAAACAGGAGATGGTTTTCTCTGAAATTGAAGACGCTTTACTGGCAGATGAAATTGATTTAGGATTAATTATTCATGAAAACCGGTTTACCTACCAGGATAAGGGATTGAACAAAATTGTGGATTTAGGTGATTATTGGGAAAAACTAACAGGTTGTGCAATTCCTTTAGGTGGAATTGTTGTTAACCGAAACTTGCCGCGAGAGGTTCAATTAAAGGTTAACCGACTCGTACAGCAATCTGTAGAATTTGCTTTTGCGCATCCAAAATCGGCAGTTGGATTCATTCGGGAGCATGCGCAAGCCATGGATGAAGCCGTAATGTATAAACACATCGAACTTTATGTAAACAAATATAGTATCAATCTAGGCATTGAAGGGCGCAAAGCAATTGATACGCTATTTAACATGGCACAAAAACGAGGCATTATTCCGGCTATAAAACAACAATTGTACTTATAACAGAAGTAGCATCAATTTTGGCACAGCATAAAACCAATAAGAACTGGGTATGATGTGCATTGGGTTCTAGCCTACCAAAAGCTTGTAGCCTTTGCCATGTACATTTATAATTTCTACGTTTGAATCACCTTTTAAATATTTACGAAGCTTGCTTAGAAAAACGTCCATGCTTCGTCCATTAAAATAGTTATCATCGTGCCAGATACTTAATAAAGCTTCTTCTCTGGTTAAAACAGTATTCTTCTTAAGGCATAGTAATCGCAATAGTTCGGCTTCTTTAGTCGATAACTTCTGATGTTGTGCTTTATGGGTGATGATTTGAGTAGTATAGTCAAAGTGATATTCTCCAATCGCAAATTGGGTCTTCACCACTTCATCTGCGCCATCAGCTTTGCTGGTAATGCGTTTAAACATAGCGTTTATCCGCAGCAGCAATTCCTCAATTCTAAAGGGCTTGGTAATATAATCGTCTCCACCTAAATCGTATGCTGCAGCTTTATCTTCTAGCATGGTTTTAGCCGTTGCAAAAATAATCGGCACTTGTGAATTTACCTTTCTAATGTCTTTTCCGAGGGTAAAACCATCTTTCTTCGGCATCATTACATCTAGAATACAAAGGTCGAAAGTTTGCTTGTTAAATGCCTTAAGGCCTTCTTCGCCATCCGTACACAAAACCACTTCAAATTTGCCTTTGAGTTGCAAATAATCTTGTAGCAGTAATCCTAAATTAGGATCATCTTCAACCAGGAGTATTTTTTTCATTTCTTTGATTTTATTTACATGTATCACGTCTAGTACACACGATGTTAGATACTGAAACTGTATAACGGTTTAATTTAACTCTTATAAAACACTTATCGCTCATGCACATTGGAGGCTATGCTAACCAGAATCCAACCACAGGGCTTAACAAGGCGCTCCTTTGGATGATTAGCAGTTATAAAGGTAGCGTTATTTCAAAGGTTGTTCCCTTATCTTTTTCGCTACTTACCCTAATCGTTCCGTTTAATTTTTTAATGATATCTTGTACGTAATTTAAGCCCAAACCAAAGCCTTTCACATCATGCAGGTTTCCTGTTGGCACACGGTAAAACTGATCAAAAATCCGACGGGATTGATCTCTGGTCATCCCGATCCCTTTGTCGGCTATCTGGATAATTAAATTTCCATTGGTATTTTTAGTAGAGATGGTAATTTCAGGCGTATCGGTACTATATTTATTGGCGTTATCTATCAGGTTATAAAGCACATTAGATAGATGCAACTCATCACCAAAAATGGTGGCATTTTCCGCATCGGTGTTTAGGTGAATTATTGCATTTTTCTTTTGTAGCTGTAGTTCCATACTGTCAAGTACGATGATGATCAAATCGTTCATATCAACTTCAGTATTTTCCAATTTCAACTCGCCTTTTTCTAGCCTGGCAATGCTGAGCACCCTTTCGATGTGACTACCTAAACGCACATTTTCATCATAAATAATATTAGCGAGCCGACTTAATCGTTTTCTATCTTCTACCACCTCCGGATCTTTTAGCGCCTCGCTGGCAATCATAATGGTGGCAACCGGTGTCTTAAACTCGTGCGTCATGTTATTGATGAAATCGGTTTTCATCTCAGACACTTTCTTCTGCTTTAGGATGGCATAGAGCGTATAAGAAAAAATAAAAACCAATACCAACAATAAACCAACGGATGAGGCGAGTGTGGCACTTAAGTTGGAAACAATTGCCGAGTTTTTATTAGGAAAGCTTACAATCAACGTTCCGGGATCGCGAAACAAATCATTACCGAATAGCGGAATTTTGTATGTGTTCTCTGGTAGAAATTCCTTTTTTAAATGCGTAGCTTCCATATAGAGTACCGAATCTTTTCTTGCTAAAGAGATTTTGTACGATGGTTTTTGAGTGATGTTATGGGTAAGCAATTCTTCTTTCAGCAAACTGCCCAACTGATTAAAATTGATCCGCTTGTAAATTGGAACATTTCGTTCTTGTAGCTCCTTAGAAACATCTTCAACCAAACTTAAACGGGTATAAGAAAAAGTATCTTTTCCGAGTGCAGCAATTTTAAGCTCCAGCTTTTTCTTTGCAATGGCATCCTCACGTTTAAACTGTTTCTCTAAGTCGTCTGAGATCTTTGGTAACGCTACCAATAACGGATTTCCCGTAAGCGGATCGGCCACCAAATAGCGAATAGTATCGGGGAGATTCTGTGGCGTTCTAAAATTGAAGGTTTTTGCACCTGGCGATACCAACTTGGTACGCATGCTGTAGCCTTTCAAATTTAGGCTGTTAAAATCGACCAGTGCATCCATCTCTACATCCAGGCGTGCACCAGTAATCGATGGTCGCGGAGAAGACAAAGATTTAAATTCGTTTTCTGAAATTAGTTTTGGCCCACGGTACGAAACCCGAATGATGCTATCTTGCTGGTTAAGGTAATTTTCAATCTGGTTCTCCCGCTCGGCTTGTTTAAGTTCGGTTTCCTGTGCAAACTGTTGTCTTAAATCTTTAATATCGAGTGCCCTTTGCCGGGCATCTTGTAAACTTTTAAGCTTGTTCTCAGCATCTTTTCTATTGATGTGATCGGCCACATTTAAACGCTCCACCTTCTTCACTACATTAGCCAAGGTCTGGTTTACCTGCTCGTCGAAAAGCTGAGATTTTAGATTATAGGCCTCCCTGATGTAATACAACTGCATTACAAATACACCAAGCAAAGCTACCGTCATTAAAACGGTTATTAACCAAAAACTTCTTTTCTTCATTAAGCAATTATGCTTAGAGGTTTAATTCATAGATATGGCTTGCGAAAAACCAACTAATATCAAAAATACGGTTTAGCTATTTGTTGTATTGGTTTTTAACAATTTTTAACATGGATTTGTCAGTTGAAAACTCTGACGAGTAAGCTTTTCTATAAAAAAAAATGCCGAGGCAAAAGCCTCGGCATGGTTCAAAATTGTTTGCTTAAAAAAAGATTCTTTATTACTCATTATTCTCTAGCGTACTGTCGTTGTCTAGTAAATAGTTTAGTAAAGCTTGGTAAACCTCATTGTTGTTTAATAGGTAGTTTTGTTTTGAATCATCGGTAATGCCCATAAAACTAATTATCGTATTTAGTTTTGGGTTTGTGCTTGGCGTGCCAGCCCCTCCGCCTGTACCTCCGCCATCGCAAGGGGTGGGCGGCGCAACCATTAACCTTGTTCCCCGCTCGTAGTTGATCTCGCCAACCCCCCTCTGGCGCAAGAGTCCGCTTGTGCCTAATTCAAATTAAACTCTAACTAACTTAAAAAGCACAAGCACCGTTACACTAATGCTTGCGCTAGAAGGGGCAATTCTATTTGGTAATACATCCCATCCAAAAAAATATATTGATCATCTTCCTGGTAATCAGAATCAAAAGTAATATCGTTTATTCTTAATTCAGCAACATCATAATTTAATAATAAGTTCATTATTTCATTAGGATTATTATTGTTTGCTTTTTTTTTGATTTCAAATTGTTTTATCCAATCTTCAATTAAATCAATTGAAAAATCTGTATTGCTAAAATCGCTATGAATAGGCCTTAATCCAAGTATTTTTTCGACAAATTCTTTTGCTTTCATAATGTTTATTTAATCATTATCTCTTTCCAATAATAATGCATCTAATTCACTTGTCCAGAACGAATTATATGCAAAACAAGTGTTATCAATATTTTCAAAATCATTTTTTAGCTCTTTGAAAGCTTGATCAGTAAACTTTTTCCTCTCATAATTAACTGCTGAGGAATCAATTAATGAGGAAGTAAATTGATCATAATGTATCAAACTTGTGGCAAATTTGTAAATATCTTTATTGATATAGATTCGCTCAAAATTATTATCATGGTTTAGATAAACGATCTCGTCATCTATATTAATATCAATGCAAATTGGATCGCCAGCACCATTTGTACCTAGAACTAGGAAAGAATCTAATAGATCATTATTAAGATCAAAAAATTCATTAGCTGATAAGAGTTTTCTATTATTGAGATCTTCAAAGTTTAAAAATGGTGCAACATTAGAGGGTAATCCCCAAAATGTCAAAAAATAATCTGTATCATGCTTAATTATACTATTTTGAAGATTTGTGACATGAAGTATTTCATTTTTCTCACCCCAATAGATCTTGTATGTTTCCAAATTCATATATTAATTTATTTTATTTTACTAAAGCATTTTCGGTTCCCATACAGATCCGATAGCATGTCTGTTATTCATATCGATATCTTCTGTAAAAGCACCCAATTTAAGTACGCCCATATATTTTTTTTCATCCGCATCCCAAATATAATCTGCATATACATCATAAGTAACTTTTGCACGAATTACTTCACCATTATTGTTTCTATATTTTATTTGTTTTGTAATAACAAAATAATCGCCAGTAAGCGGTTGCTTGTAAACTTTGCCTACTTCATCCACTGGCCCGTACCAATTTATCCAAGCATCAGGATTTCCAGTGTTGAAATCTGTTAGTAAAGAGAAAATTTGCATCCCTCCAGCTAGTGAGTTCATTGTGCCTCTTAGTCCAGGAAATTTACCAATTCTTATAGAATGTAAGATCCTATTCCATTTTAAATGAACTTTTTGGGGAATTGCATAAGCATATCTTCCTTGGCCATCATGATGATGTACTAACTGGTCGCCCATATATGCCTTATGCGTGGGATTATACTTTATCCATTGATCATTGATAATCGGAGATTTATTAGATATTATTAAATTTCTATTTGATTCGTTAAACATTTCTGGCCTTAATTTTATTAGTTGTTGCCAAAAGTAAACTGGATTTCTCGGAATGCCTAAAGCAGTTTTTCCATTGCGAAAAGGTGCACTCAACATATCTATTCTAGTACCATTTTTGTAATATGACTCTGGAATTGGGTCAGTATTTTGTAAGCCCTCATTAATAAGCTCTAAAGTCAGCGCATCATAGCTATCTTCCAAATCGAAGTACTCTTGTGGGTAAGCTATATCAAAATTATCAGGAAGATAAATGGGTGAAAATTCATTGTAAACTGGAGTGATAGGCTGACTCCCTCCGCCTGTACCTCCGCCATCGCAAGGAGTGGGCGGCGCAACCATTAATCTTGTTCCCCGCTCGTAATTGATTTCGCCAACCTCTTGTGGGCCGCTGCTGCATGGATTGTATTCTGTTGGCGGTGCTGGTGTGGTACTGCCGCCGCCACCGCCGCCGCTTGGTGCTGTAGGGATTTCTGGCGCCGCACAATTAACTTCAGTAGAGCGTTCTAAGGTGTAGTACGGAAGGTGCGCTCCAGAGCCATGTATATTCTGCACCTCGGCTAATGTTAAACCCTCTTTCTCCCATGGGCATGAGCCAGGCATATCACCAGTAGAGCATGCTCGTGCCACAACGGTATAAACATCAATAAACTCGCACTCTCCGGGAAGCAGGCTCATTTAGGACTAGACATGCTTTAAACAGAGTTTGGCTTTCTATCTCCAATCTAAGTACCCCTAAAATAGCCAACGCTTAAAACAAGGATGGGATTAGTTATTTTATATTGATGTTTAACAAAGTTACAAAATTAGCCAACAAACTAAATCAGTGTTAAATAACGTTAATCTTCTTTAGTTTTCATACTTCTAAGTGTATCCAAAACTTGAATATTGGGTAGCTCCTTTACAATCATACTGTAAGTTTCGTCTGAAATAATGGATCCAGTTAAACTAAGTATTTTTAAATTTTTTATCCGTTTTAGCAAAAAACAAATATCATGGATATCTGATTCGCCACACAAGGCAACACTTATATTTTCCAATTTACCTAAACATTGTAGATCTTTTGGCAAAGAGGTAATAAACGCACCCTGTATAATTAGTGTTTGAAGAGATTTAAAATTATTTATAAATACAGGTATTTTGTAATGAATAGCATCCTCTGGCGTTAAATTGTTGGGCGGATATAGTGTCCAGTTAGGATTTGAAATTATTAAACAATTCAAATCTAATATTTCAGGATGGTGTAATATATTGCTCTCTGTAAATTCACTTAGGTAAAATTCCTTAATTTTCGTTTCGTTATTAGACATATAAGGGAAGATAGAAGTTATAATATGTAAGATAGTCAAGATTATTTTCATGTTTATAAATTTTTTATCCTATCTCTTAATCCATAAAATGCTCTAATTGCATCTCGTGTTAGGTTTTTTTCAATTCTAAAATATATTTTTTGCTCTCGATCAGAATTTTTGACAGAAGACATACTATTAATTTCATTTATTGCTTGAGTCCCAAGAGAAGAAGATTTTAGTTTATTCCAAGCTTGTTCATCGAAAACAAGTATAGAAGCACTCATGTACGGAATACCTGCCCTATGTCGAGTTTGTTTTACCCCTTCTTTTAATGCTTTCAATATTGATTAAAGAATATTTGCTGCCGCATTAAGGGTTTTTACTTCATAGGAAATTGTTGTTTCTTTTATTGGACCCATGGTAAGCCCATCAGGGTGTTTCATTCTTTTCTGTTGATAATCACCGTTAAGATCTGTGTAGTTTATTGCGATTTCATATCCGCTACCATTGACAAATGGGATTTTGCGTACAACAAGCGCGTCAATATGTGTTGTGCCAAACATTTTTGCAATAAACAAACTTGCCGGGGGTGAAGTTGGCAAAGATGTTAGCCTCGAAACAAACAGACCTTCACCAATTGCACCTATTGCTTTTCGATAACCATCTCCAGCATCCATGCCTTTGGCTGTTAAATGAAAATGAGCTAAAGATGTGTTATTTGAACCTAAAAATGCATAATATATCCAAGGATTAAAATTTTTGATGGCTTGAGATACAAGGTGACTTGGTCCATAACCTGGCAGAATTGCGCTTGGAGTAAAAACATCAAATTCATTTGAATTGAATGATGCATTTCCAATATTATTTAAGTCCATTAATGTACAGTTATTATCAGCATCACTGTCATTGAATGATTGATCAGCCTCAATTACCAATACATTTCTTTTAAAGTCCTCAAAACTGTTTGGATTCTCCAACAGGTACCCAACCGCCCAATTTACAAACTCTTTATTCTCTAGCGTACTATCGTTGTCTAGTAAATAGTTTAGTAAAGCTTGGTAAACCTCATTGTTGTTTAATAGGTAGTTTTGTTTTGTAAGATCGGTAATGCCCATAAGACTAATTATTGATTGTATTTAGTTTTGGGTTTGTGCTTGGCGTGCCAGTCCCTCCGCCTGTACCTCCGCCATCGCAAGGAGTGGGCGGCGCAGCCATTAATCTTGTTCCCCGCTCGTAATTGATCTCGCCAACCTCTTGTGGGCCGCTGCTGCATGGATTGTATTCTGTTGGCGGCGCTGGTGTGGTACTGCCGCCGCCACCGCCGCCGCTTGGTGCTGTAGGGATTTCTGGCGCCGCACAATTAACTTCATTAGAGCGTTCTAAAGTGTAGTACGGAAGGTGCGCTCCAGAGCCATGTATCTTCTGCACCTCGGCTAATGTTAAACCCTCTTTCTCCCATGGGCATGAGCCAGGCATATCCCCAGTAGAGCATGCTCGTGCCACAACGGTATAAACATCAATAAACTCGCACTCTCCAGGAAGCAGGCTTATTACACCAGAAAAACCATCCCCATTGCCCACGGTTGCCAACATTTTTCCCTTTAGCCCATTCCCATCGGTGCTGAACTGCCCATTAGCTACACTGCCCATACTTAGGCCTTCATCGCTGAGGTTTATCCTGTTAAATACAATATTGCCCTTAAAGGCAGTTTTACGCTTTATCCTCCAATTATCTATCCATTCCTTATCTGGATAATAGGTGGTTAAAAAAGCAGTTGTTTTGCCCTTTACAACTTGTATAGTTTTGTTTTGAAAAGCCGTTGACATACCTCCGCCACAGGCGTTGGCTAGATCTTTACAATATATACGGTCTTTTCTCTATTTTAGCAATTATCCATTGTTCATTTCTATATTTGAGTTTATAATCATAAATAGAGAGTTCATGAAATTCAGATATAACTATAGTAACAGATGCAGCATTTTTACTCATGACAAATCGACCAAAATCTATCTTTGTTCTTTTATCATTCCAAGCTTGAGGACTTAGGTCAATCAAGTTTTCATCTTTTTTTTGCCGTTCGATGTAATTGAGTTTATATTTACTCGTATTAGAGGGCCAGTCTTTAGTTACATTGCTTGATTTAATTATAAATATTGTATCGGGCTTACTGACAAGCACGCTGCTTAAATGATTATCATCTAGTATCTTCTTCACCACTCCAGTAATGTCATTACTATTTGATTGATCCTTGCTACTATTATTACAGGTTGAAAAAGCAATAGCAGCTAAATAAATACAAAAAAATTTCATAGTCTTAATTATTGCCTATTAGTAATCTTATAATACCTTAACCATCCATCAGCCGTAGCGGGTTCTAATGGATAGGCGCCAGGTGGCATTATCATATCTTCAAAATAAACCCCTGCTTCTATAGAGCCCTTACCAGTTCTTAAACCAGCCATTCTCTTGGGTAAACCGTTAGCGTCTCTACCAAAATGAACAAACTCGTGTAAAGTAATTATGGATAAAATTAAGCCTATTCCCTGATATTTCGTAGGGGTATTAGCAATATCTAAATCGTTTATGAATCCATTATCAATTTCCAATATTTTCGTTTTATCATTAAAATGACCCAAAATATCATATCCGTCACTACTTTTTAAATTGTTAACAACTCTTACCTTTGGGCCTTTTCCAGGTTTCATTAACTCTCTGATTTTCTTTTCAGACAAACCTGTTGTTAAGCTAATAGCTTTTAAAATATTTGGATAATTATTTAGAAAAATAGGTAGATTTTCTACTAAAGCTTTAAATTTGGGATAACTAGCTAATTCAGAAACGTCTAAATTAGGTAAACTGATATCTGAATTTAGAATGTCATTACCCAATGCTAATTCATTAAATGAAGCATCAGGATTCTCCAACAAATACCCAACTGCCCAATTTACAAACTCTTTGTTCTCTAGCGTACTATCGTTATCTAGTAAATAGTTTAGTAAAGCTTGGTAAATCTCATTGTTGTTTAATAGGTAGTTTTGTTTTGTAACATCGGTAATGCCCATAAAACTAATTATTGTATTTAGTTTTGGGTTTGTGCTTGGCGTGCCAGTCCCTCCGCCATCGCAAGGAGTGGCCGGCGCAACCATTAACCTTGTTCCCCGCTCGTAGTTGATCTCGCCAACCCCCCTCTGGCGCAAGAGTCCGCTTGTGCCTAATTCAAATAAAACTCTAACTAACTTAAAAAGCACAAGCACCGTTACACTAATGCTTGCGCTAGAAGGGGGGAAATGTGGCGCCTACAATTAATCGGTCATATTGATGTTCGATTCGATAAAAGTTCATGACAATATTAGGTTATTGATATTCTGTCCTGAGTGTGTAACTATCCAATTGCGTATTTGTGATATCAGATTTTTTAATTCAGTTTCTGCTATATAGGTTGTTAAATTTGCACCATAATCAGTTACAATTTTATTCAATTTATTTACAACGGTAGTATTATAAACATTATGCACCATCCCCTCCACATGCACACTTTTACTTAAGGCTATTTCGTTCAAAGCCACGTTCATGCGGAAACCGTATTCAGCAGCCTTTTGCACCATGGTATTTGTGGTAAATTCCCAAGGGATAATATGATGAGCCTGTAGCGGGTTTCCCTTTGCTAATTTAAGTGTTTGCCGCAATTGGTATTCTGAACCAGATCTGATCATGTTAGCTCAAATACTCTCAAATTCAATCCCAGTACACCCCTGGGCTATTACTGCCTGCTTCAATCTGTCTGATAAAAAATATGCTCCGCCTCCGGGAATATTAGCTATGTAGAAGATGTCAATATTCTCTAAATTCTTTAACCTGTACTTACCTATTGATATTCTATTGGGATAGTTGAGTTCCTTTATCATATCCTCTAGCAGATTTTCATTCTTAATATCTAACACTTTTGAGTAGCTAGACCCATCAAAAAGCATTATCTCTGTTTGAGAAAGATCTAAAAATTCGAATCCTTTGGTTTTTCCCGAGATTAAAAAAACTTCTGTCCTAACGCCCCTGTTCAGTAGGCTAGTTTTACGGAACTCCATTGCTGTATGGCCAAACCCCATCATACAATCGTACAGTTTACGGCTTATCAAAGGATATTTATTGGTGTGCGAAATGAAATCGGTAAGTTTAGCCTTGTGATGCAAAAAAAAATCTGGCAGATATATATTTTTTGGCAATGGTATTTCATTATTCCATATAAATAAAGGGTCTTTAATACTTATATCCGTGTGAAATTTTTGCGACTGCGGAAATGTGTTCCCAATAACTTTCACATCTAACGAGTAGTCTATCTTAAAATAATTCATCTATAAAATAATATTATTTAAACTTTGATCAGGATGTGCCTGTATCCAGTCCCTTACATCGTTTATTATCTTTTTTAACTCTAGTTCTGCTTGGGCGGGGGTCAAATTAGTTGGTAAATAATCAAGTCTTTTGCGAATTTGATTGTTATAAACATTATGTACCATCCCTTCCACGTGTACACTCTTGGCCAATCCAATACCGTTCAAAGCCTCATTCATATGGAAACCGTGTTCAGCAGCCTTTTGCACAACAGTATTGGTGGTAAACTCCCAAGGAATAATATGATGGGCCTGTAGTAAGTTTCCCTTTGTTAATTTAAGCGTTTGCCGCAATTGGCCTCTTAATCCAAAATCTATAGCTCCATTGGCTTTCTTAATCCATTTTAAGGTTGTTTTAACTGTGCCCGTTGCGTCTACAGCCTTAATAGCAAACTTTGCGCCAGAAGCTGCCCAACCAGCAATGGGAATGGCAGACGCATAACTTAATGAGGCATTAATACCGTCGCCTTGAACAGTGTATATCACTCCGTTTGCTAAATCACAAACCTCTCCAATTACAGGAACCAACCCGCCAATGTCAAGTGCTAAGTGAATAATTTCTTTACTGGCTTCCCAATAAACGCGGAAAGATGACCAATTGGGATGTTGCCATTTGATAATTGCAACTTGTGTATTAAAATAGATCTCAAGAATGGGATTGATACCAACACCTTGTGCGCTACACGTATTTTGAACCGCAAAACTACTGCTAAAATTATTATTTTGATAGGCTAACAAGGTTATGCTTAATGCATTTTCAAAATCTTGTTGAATATTAAATTCATGTGATAGTTGACTTATTTCCGAAAACTGACTTATAAAAACCTGGGGGGATATATTTGGATTCTGCATCAAATACCCAACTGCCCAATTTACAAACTCTTTGTTCTCTAGCGTACTATCGTTGTCTAGTAAATAGTTTAGTAAAGCTTGGTAAACCTCATTGTTGTTTAATAGGTAGTTTTGTTTTGAATCATCGGTAATGCCCATAAAACTAATTATCGTATTTAGTTTTGGGTTTGTGCTTGGCGTGCCAGCCCCTCCGCCTGTACCTCCGCCATCGCAAGGAGTGGGCGGCGCAACCATTAATCTTGTTCCCCGCTCGTAATTGATTTCGCCAACCTCTTGTGGGCCGCTGCTGCATGGATTGTATTCTGTTGGCGGTGCTGGTGTGGTACTGCCGCCGCCACCGCCGCCGCTTGGTGCTGTAGGGATTTCTGGCGCCGCACAATTAACTTCAGTAGAGCGTTCTAAGGTGTAGTACGGAAGGTGCGCTCCAGAGCCATGTATATTCTGCACCTCGGCTAATGTTAAACCCTCTTTCTCCCATGGGCATGAGCCAGGCATATCCCCAGTAGAGCATGCTCGTGCCACAACGGTATAAACATCAATAAACTCGCACTCTCCAGGAAGCAGGCTTATTACACCAGAAAAACCATCCCCATTGCCCACGGTTGCCAACATTTTTCCCTTTAGCCCATTCCCATCGGTGCTGAACTGCCCATTAGCTACACTGCCCATACTTAGGCCTTCATCGCTGAGGTTTATCCTGTTAAATACAATATTGCCCTTAAAGGCAGTTTTACGCTTTATCCTCCAATTATCTATCCATTCCTTATCTGGATAATAGGTGGTTAAAAAAGCAGTTGTTTTGCCCTTTACAACTTGTATAGTTATGTTTTGAAAAGCCGTTGCCCGGGGTGTTTGTGGTTTAACACTGATAATATAGCTGGAGGTATCGCCCAAATGCAGGTACCTTACACTATCCATCTCCAGGTTTAAGTTATTGGAGGCAGGGCTCAGGCTCATTAAGCGCTCTTTCTTGCCTGTAAGTATGTTTTCTAAACTGCCGGTTGCCTTTGGTATCTATAGCACCAATAAAATTTTGGTACGATATTGTTTTTAGCTTGGAAGATACGGCCCCGTCTCCATTTTTAGGAAGTAAAATTTCCTTTTTGCAGGCTTGCACCAATAGTAAAAATAGTGCGGCTAGGCTAACCAAAAGGCTGCCTTTGTTGAGCGTTAATTTGTTCATCATTCAATAGTTTTTACGAATTTTGGATTATTGAACAGGGATGGATAGCATAAACATAGCATATCATATTGAAAGAAGCAATTCTGAAACCACAGAAAATAATATATTTTGCTACTTCTCTCATCTACCGTTTATCAATAGTATGTTGTTAAGGCATTAGGCTAATGGCTATAAATGAAATCAAAGGGTAAAAGTTGTGCCAAGCGTTTTTCGCCCATATAGCCAACCATCATTAAAGCATTGGTACTAACAAAACCTGCTGGATGTAAAATCAATGGATTGTCTTCCGTAAGAAACATGATTGTTTTCTTCGTAGACATAAATGTAGAAATCCCTTCAAAATCCGGCTGAACCTTACTGCCTCCAAAAGGGGTATACAATACCATAATACTATCTTTAGGAAAAAAAATAGTCTGCTTAGTTAAAGTGTCTATGTAAATGTATTTTTGAGCATCTATCCTGGTGGTATCCCATCGAATAAAATCTTCCTCTCTAAGAACTTTCGCATAATATTTAGATGAGTCTCTATTATCATCAAGAACAAATTCACTCACCTTTTTTTTGTAAGATAATCTCTTGGCTCTGTACTTTTGTACTTGTGCAAATACCCTGGCTTTATTTAAATTTTTTACCGCTGTATACTTGTAACACTTGAAACCTTCTTCCAGTAAATTATTACCAAACAAGCTGCGATAGAAATGCATTTTGGAGCCCAAG
The DNA here is from genome assembly GCF_026240095.1 of Pedobacter sandarakinus. Lineage (GTDB taxonomy): Bacteria > Bacteroidota > Bacteroidia > Sphingobacteriales > Sphingobacteriaceae > Pedobacter > Pedobacter sandarakinus. Next base: position 834,922 of record NZ_JAPIVG010000001.1, read on the forward strand.
TAGGAATATTTTAAGGTAGACTCATGATGGTTGTCTTTTTGCGGTAAGGGTGTGTAGTAGATACTTGCATCCCAACGCACCTCATCAGTAATAAAATTATAGGTAAAAGTTTCTAAATCTAGTGTTTGATAGTAACCAAGAAACATATTACTTATCAAAATTGGCTTCTTTGATGACACCCTAAGCTCCATATTATCTTCATCAAAATAAAAGAGAATATCTTTCTTATTAAGAAATTCGCACCTTGATGAAATATGTCTATCGTTTCCCAATAATAACCGGGCAAATAAATCACCCCACCGCTGCCAATCATTTACACCAGATCTAATATTAACATCTTGTAATTCGATTACTTTCTCAGATAGTAAAATGGTATAATAATTCGCACTCTCATCTTTAATATCAACAGTAGCCTTTTCATAACCAATAGCAGATACGATAAGTTTTTGATAAATTTTATCAGCATATAATTTAAACAGACCCTGCTGAGTAGTTTTAGATTTGATTTGTGTGTTATCAAAATAAATGTTGGCATTATCTACAGGCTTTTTTGTATCGGCATTGAGTACCTTGCCCTGAACCATTTTTTGTGCACAAGAGATTGCAGGTACCAATGCTAGCAACGCACACAAAAAAGTGAGAAAAATTGCGTTAAATTTCTTCATAATAATACAATGTTCCTAATTTATCAATTTGTTCTGGAGTAAAAAAATTGTGTCGATTAACTATGTTGGCTTAATTTTTCTATTAAAAAAATGCCGAGGCAAAAGCCTCGGCATGGTTCAAAATTGTTTGCTTAAAAAAAGATTCTTTATTTAGAAAGGTAAGTCATCGTCTTCGCCAGATGTATTGCTAACATCTACCGGTGCGGCATATGCTGGAGCTGCTGCTGGCGGTGCACCTGCTGCAATTGCATTAATTCTCCAAACTACCAAGCTATTAAAATATGATGTTTTACCTGTTTTATCTGTCCAAGGGCGGCCACGTAAATTAAAGAAAACCTCAACCTCATCGCCCGCTTTAAATGTATCTAATAATGCAGTTTTATCTTGTAGCGCCTCAAAACGAATATATTCTGGGTACGTTGGGTTTTCTGCATATTCAACTATTAAATCACGTTTCTTAAACGTTTCACTCACTTGCTGGGTTGCGCCTACTTCGTGTACTTTTCCTTTAATTTCCATAACTCGTGCTAATATTGTACTCTAAACTTCAAATCTCAATAATTTTATTGATAACTTCGCATATATTATGATGCAAGTTTTCCACAATAAAAGTAAGGTAATTATTACCTGCAATAAGCGCCTTTCTCCATATTTACAAGATGAAGTTAAGGCCTTAGGTTACCATATAGAAAGATCTTTCCAAACTGGCGTAGAGCTTAATATTACCCTTACAGAGTGCATTAAGCTAAATTTGAACTTGCGTTGCGCCAGCCAGATTTTGTATGCCATTAAAAGTTTCAAGGCCATTACGCCCGATGACTTATACACACAGATTAAATTAATTGAGTGGGAAGAACTAATTGATTTTGCCGGTTATTTTTCAGTTACCTCTAATGTAGACAATCCAAATATTACCACGCCGCTTTTCGCCAACCTAAAAGTAAAAGATGCGATTGTAGACCGGATGAAAGAGCAGAAGGGTATTCGACCAAACTCTGGTTCTGATGCAAACAAGGCAGTAGTACATTTGTATTGGAAAGATGCAGATGCTGATGTATTTATAGACACTTCTGGAGAAACATTAGCCAAACATGGCTACCGTAAAATTCCAGGTAAGGCGCCCATGCTGGAAGCTTTGGCGGCTGGTGTTATTTATGCCACAAAGTGGGATCGCAAATCACCATTTATAAATCCAATGTGTGGTTCGGGTACGCTAGCAATAGAGGCTGCTTTAATTGCAACCAATCGTGCACCCGGTTTATACCGCATGAATTATGGTTTTATGCATATCTTAGGTTATGATGAACAGGCCTTTTTCGAAGAGCGAAGATTTCTGAAAGACCAGGTAGTTAAAAATACAGATTTGAGAATTATTGCTTCAGATCTTTCTGAAGATGCAGTAGAGGTTACCCGCCGAAATGCCAAAACCGCAGGTGTGGATACACTGATTGAATTTGAAACCTGCGATTTTGAGTTGACAAATGTACCCGAAGATGGCAAGGGCACGGTTGTCTTTAATCCTGAATACGGAGAACGATTAGGGGTGCACAGCAAGCTAGAGCTAACGTATAAACGTATGGGTGATTTTATGAAAACCAAATGTAAAGGATACTCGGGCTATATCTTTACCGGGAATCCAGATCTGGCGAAAAAAATTGGTTTAAAAGCTGCAAAGAAGGTAGAATTTTATAATGGAAAACTAGATTGCCGGTTACTGGAATACGAATTATACGATGGCTCTAGAAGGGTTCCAGCGAACGAAACTGAAAATATATAGTAAGGATATGAAAACAAATCCCTAAGCAAGAAAAGGGATTTGTTTTGTTGCTTTTTATGAGGTAGTGAGCTAACTTTTGACAGGACGGATGCATCGCTGTGGTACATTCCTACTAACAACTACTCCTTTTCAACCTTTTTAGCCCTCTTTTTGGCAGGTGCTACAGCTGGTGGAAATTGTTTGTTCCACATTGCAGTATACATCCCATTGCTTTTTACCAGTTCATCATGTGTGCCTTCTTCAATCAATTTTCCTTCTTTAAGCACTACAATTTTATCGGCATTAACAACGGTACTTAAACGGTGGGCAATTAAAATAATTGTTTTTCCGCTTTCGCGTAGATGGGATATGGCATGGTGAATGTGTTCTTCTGATGATGAATCCAGAGATGAAGTAGCCTCATCTAATATTAATATTTCTGGTTCCCGGTACAATGCCCTGGCAATAGCTAATCGCTGCCGCTGCCCACCAGAGAGGTTGGTGGCATTTTCACCTAAATAGGTATCAAATCCATTTGGCAAACGCTCAATAAAATCCATAATATTAATCTGAGCACAAATCCTGATGATCTTTTTCATATCAGGTTCCATTTCTCCAACAGCAATATTCTCAATTACATTTCCTGCAAATAAATGCACATCTTGCGGTACTACTGCAACAAATCTCCTTAGACTTTCATTTGTAAGATAATTGATATCAAACTCACCGATGAGGATATTACCTGATTGTAATGGATAAATATTCTGAAGCAAAGACAATAAAGTGGTTTTTCCTGATCCACTTTCCCCTACAACAGCCGTAATTTTTCCTTTTTCAATATAAAGGTTGAAACCGTCAAATACGGTAACTCTTGTGCCATACCTAAAGTTAACGTTTCTGAATTCGATATCACCAATCATATCTGGTGTTAAATCTGTGCGATTTTCAGTTTTCTCTCGCTCAAGATCCATAATCTCAAAAAGCCTGTCGGCGGCAATTCTTGCATCTTGAAATATTTTATTCATGCCAATTAAACTAATTACCGGCCCTGTAAAATAACCTATAATAGCGTAGAACGATAATAATTCTCCCGGCGTAATCATATTTTGCAGCACAAAACTTGCACCCGCCCAAAGTAATATAACGGCAAAAATACTCGAAATGAAACTACTGGCATTACCTACCAGAAGTGAATTAGTACCTGAAGTGTAAACCGTTTTGAGTAGATTAATAAACCGAATTTCAGTTTTTAAATTGGAGAAGTTTTCTAATCCGAAACGTTTAATAGTGCTTACCGAATTTACCGATTCTACCAGCTGATTCTCTAATTCGGCACTCTTTTCCATCAATTGCCGCTGGGTTGTTTTATTTAAGCGATTTGATACATAATAGATGATTGCGTATAATGGAACCACGGTTAGCATAATCAGCGCTAGCTTCCAATAATAGGTAAACATCAATGCAAAGGAAAAAATCAAAATAAAAACGTTTACCGCAAAGCCTACTAACACATCGTTAATAAAAGCCCTAATCTTTACGGCATCGTTCATCCGGGAAATGATTTCACCCACACGCATCGTATCAAAAAATTGCTGAGGTAGTTTTAATAGATGCTTATAGTACCCTAAAATAAGTCGTGCATCTATTTGCTGACCAGTTTTTATCGTTAGCAACGTTTTTGCATAGTTGATGAAAATCTGGAGTAAAATGATGATGATCATCACGGTACCCATCAAATTCAAAAGGTTTGTGTTACCTTCGGGTAGTACGTTATCAACAATTTTCTGCAAGAAAATTGAAGTGGAGAGGCCTAAAAGTGTGTAGAAAATGGCACCAATAAGTACCTGTATCAAAACTGATTTATGGGGCAGGAGAAGATAAATGAACCGTTTTTCTAAGGAGATTCTTTCTGTTCCGGCGGTAAAATCATCGCCAGGCAAAAGCATTATCAAAACGCCAGTCCATTTCTGCCGAAATTCATCGGCCGTTAAACGCTGCATCTCACCGTAGGCAGGATCCATCACTTCAACATATTCTTCATTTGCCGAATAAAGTACAATATAATGGGCTAAATTATTGTGATTTACGTGTGCAATCACAGGCAAGGGGATCGTAAAAAGATTATCGTAGCTAGCTTTAACGCCCTTTGCCGAAAAACCAAGTCGGGTAGAAGCCTCAATTAAACCCAACACATTAGTTCCTTTCTTATCGGTGCTAGCGTATTGGCGAATACGTGCTATTGGCAAATCTAATCCATAGTGAATACTTATGGAAGCCAAGCATGCTGCGCCGCAATCTGTTACATCATGTTGTTTAATGATGGTGCGTTCCGATTGCCTTTTTACTGCTAAATTGGCTATAAAACCGCGGAAAATCTGTAATACGTTTTTCATAGGTTGCTCACTTGGGCTTCTTTAGTTTCAGGAATAACATTAGGGTTTAGCCAATCATCAGCTTTATCATAAAGAAGTTGAAACAGGGTTCTTCTGGTTACAAAAAACCTTGCTTGCAGTGTCATCCCTTTTTTGATTTTGCCTTTGTAACCGTTGCGTAAGTTTAAACTATTCTGATCGAGCAGACAGCGCACCTTGAAAAAGGGCTGAGCGCCATTTTCCATAAAAACATCGTTTGAAATCGAAATAACCTTACCAGTAGCCATTCCCCATTCATTGTAATTATACGCATCGATTTGGAATCTGGCTTTTGTGCCTACCTTAAGCAACCCGATATCTTTAGGCTGCACATAGGTTTCCGCAATCAATCCCGAGTCTGGCGAAATTTCACCAAGAATCTCATTGGCAGATATCGAACTTCCCGGCTGAATACCTTTCAATTGCTGTACAGTTCCGGTTAAAGGTGCTTTTATTGTATAGAAAGCCTTCTCTTCTTCGTACTGTTTATCTCTGGTGCCTAACTGTTGGTTCTGTATCGTTAATTGATTCAATTCTGTTTGCCACTTGCTCCCTTGTTCTTCCCCAATCAAACTAAGTTCGTTAAATACATTATCTTTCTTGAGTTTTACCTCATCGTATTCCAACCCAGAAACAGCCTTTCTCTTATACAGGTAGCTATAGCGTTCGAAGTTTTTGTTCGCCAACTGGTACCTGGCCTTCGCCTCGGTAACCCTTTGCATAAATAAACTATACTGCTGCCCATAAACACCAGATTTTAGAGGGAGTTTTTTCGACCAATCGTTTCTTCGGTAAGCGTTTATAAGCAGGCCCAAATCGTAAAGCTGATCTTCAACGTCTGTTTGTTGAAATTGATTTAATTCATCCTGGCTTTCGATATTTTCCTTTTTTATGGTGAGCAAGATTTGCCCCTCCTTAACATGCATGTTCTCCTTTATAAAAAGTGAGTCTATTCTGCCGGCAACAAGAGGTTTAATCTCGTTACGTTCGGCAGTGGGTCTAAATAAACCTGCACTTTTCACGTTTACATCAACCTTGATAAGAAACATGGCCACAAAAGCAATGATGAGCACAGCCAAAATAACCTGGTAAATTACTTTGGTGTAAGAATTATGTGCATGAAAATGATATTCTGCTGTGTTCTCTATAACTTCTTTCGGAAATATGTATTTGTTGCTATCCATACCTAAAGATTATATACGCATTTTTACAATTTTAGTTTTCCACGTCAAAAAAAAAGACCAATTACTTGGCCTTTTATTATGTGTTTGTGTATCAATCAGATGCTCCAGACGATCTAGACCCCACGTCAATATCGTTACCTATAGAAAGGTTAGTAGTGCTTTCGCGATCGCCATATGTTCTGGTAAAGGTTAAGTTTAGTAAACTTTCTGCACTGGCAGTAAATGATATACCGAAGCCCCCTTGTTGGTTAAATGATCCACCACCATTTGTGGTTGTCATCTCGTCTTTCGTTAAATTTTTCATAATTGTATTTATAGAAAGTAATAACTTTTGTTCTCAAAACGTATTAAAAATTTCTCTAACAATTGTAACGGACTATCCCATTAGCAAAAAAAATCCCACTCGAGGTGGGATTTTTTCATTATAAATTGAGTTTATAATTAGCTAGTTAGGCTTTGGAATAAACCTTCCAAACTTCCACCAATGTTATTCCCTAAAGAGAACGAGGTCTTACTCGATTCATCTCCGTCTTGTGTTTCATTAGAGAACGACAATAAATTGCCAATTCCAATTGAACCTAGTAACCCACCTGAATTTGATGAATCGTTACCACCTAATAAACCACCACCGTTGATTTCTTTCATTTCGTTTAAATTTAACTCTTGAAGTTTCATAACGTTTTCTAATTTTAATAATGCCTACTCTGTTTGAGGTTTTCGGCTACTCCTTTATAAACCACCGCTTGGTTACTTGCGGTGTATATAAGAAACGAAACTAAACTGCTTTAAGTTTTTCATAACCCATTGATTTATAACAACAAGAAAGAATATGTTAAACTTTTGAGTTGTTGAGATTTGTACAATATATTTTTACTACTGCCGTTCGCGTGTTGCATATATTGCAAATGATTTGCTGCTTTAAAGCCCTAAAAACTAAAACATAAGAACCGTCGTATATACCGTTTAACACTTATTAAAATTATCCGTTATGGAAGATGTATTAGCTTTAAAGACGAAGAATGTTGCCGGGAATATTCGAAAGATTAGGGAATATAGAGACTATACTCAAGATTACTTAGCGGCCAAGCTTAAGATTTCGCAGAATGCGTATAGCAAGATCGAATTGGGTTACAGTAAACTTACCGTAGATAGACTTTTTCAAATTTCAGACATATTGGAAGTTGAAGTTGCCCACGTATTAACTTTAAATCATAATGATTTGATTAAAATCATTGCAGATGATGAAACTAAAACAGTAGCTGTAGGTTAATTTACCTACAGTTGCTTAAACATCCTCAATCCTCAACTTTTTTCTAATAACTTTGTGAGAAAAAAGATGCGGGAATTCCTACAAAAGACGATTGTTTTTGTTAAACAAACTTTAGAGCACGCAGAAGCTGGACACGATTGGTTCCATATCGAAAGGGTGTATAAGTCGGCAATGCTTATTAACCAAGAGGAGAAGGGAAATGAATTAGTTGTCGCATTTGCTGCGCTTCTTCATGATATCGCAGATCCAAAATTTAATAATGGTGATGAAGAAATAGGGCCTAATACAGCATCACGATTTCTAGAATCTCTGGCAATTGATGCTGAAATCATTACCCATGTAAAGTTGATTATTCAGCACATGTCTTTTAAAAATAGTTTTGATAGCACAAGCTTCACATCTAAAGAAATGCAAATTGTACAAGATGCAGATCGATTAGATGCCATCGGAGCTATTGGAATTGCCAGGGCTTTTACTTATGGTGGCTTTAAAAATAGGGTTCTATACGATCCTGCGATACCACCGCAACAGCATCTCGATAAAGAAACTTATAAAAATACAACAGCACCCACCATCAATCATTTCTATGAGAAATTGCTGTTATTAAAGGATATGATGAATACCGCGGCAGGCAAAGCCATCGCAATTAAACGCCATGATTTTATGTTAACCTATCTCGACAATTTCTACCAGGAATGGGAGGGAAAATAATCAACTGAATACAATATTTTAACCCTCATTTGTTATTCCCTGGGAGAGTAAGTTAACGCTTTTTATATACTAATTTTTTTAGTTTTTTAACTACATTTGTTAGTAAATAACTTGTGTATGTCTGACCGAATTAGAGAGAAACTTAATATCCTTGCCGATGCAGCAAAGTACGATGTATCATGTTCATCGAGTGGCGGTACCAGAAAAAATGATAATAAAGGAATTGGCAATAGCCATACGTCTGGCATCTGCCATACTTACACTGAAGATGGTAGATGCGTTTCTTTGTTGAAAATTTTATTAACTAACCATTGTATTTACGACTGTTTGTTTTGCGTATCCAGGAAGAGTAACGATATAAAACGTGCGGCATTTACGGTAGATGAAGTTGTTGATTTAACGATGAACTTTTACCGCAGAAACTACATCGAAGGTCTCTTCTTAAGTTCAGGCATTTTCAAAAATGCAGACTTTACCATGGAGCGCTTGCTTTTGGTTTGCAAAAAATTACGTTTAGAGCAAAATTACAACGGTTATATTCATCTGAAAACAATTCCTGGTGCTAGTGATGAGTTAATCAAGGAAGCAGGGCTTTATGCAGATAGAATGAGTATTAACCTGGAAATGCCAACCGAGGCAGGATTAAAGTTATTGGCTCCGGAAAAAAGCCATGCTGATGTAATTAAGCCACTTGGTTTTGTTCAACAAAATATTGCTCAATTTGCCGCTGATAAAAAGTTGATTAAACACATTCCAAAATTCGTTCCTGCAGGGCAAAGTACACAAATGGTAATAGGGGCAACGCCAGAAAGTGATAAAGATATTATGTACACTGCCAATGCCTATTATAAAAACTTCTCACTAAAAAGAGTATACTATTCTGGCTATGTACCCATCAGTAATGATAGCAGAATGCCCGTCCTTGGTACACAACCACCTTTACTTCGTGAAAACAGACTTTACCAAACCGATTGGCTGATGCGTTTTTATGGCTTTAAAGTTCAGGAAATTCTAAATGATGCTAATCCTAATCTAGATGTAGATATAGATCCCAAACTGAGTTGGGCGATTAGAAACATGCAGCATTTTCCAGTAGACATTAATAAAGCTGATTATAAAATGATATTGCGTATTCCTGGCATAGGCGTAATGTCGGCGAAAAAGATTGTTCAAGCACGCAAATTTGGTAAGTTGAGGATCGATCAACTAAAGAAAATTGGCGTGGCTTACAATAGAGCCAAGCATTTTATTACCTGCGCTGATAGCCCTTATCAAATCAAAGATTACCAGGGAACACAAATCAAGGCCTTTATACTTGCAGAAAGTCAAAGTAAATATTTAAAAACTGACAGCAGTCAATTGATTTTATTTTAAAAATCTGAAAAGATGATTTTCCTTTTTGATGGTACCCTTCCTGGTTTGCTTAGTGCGGTTTTCGAATGGTTCGAACGTAAACCTGGGTTTACTACCATACAATTGGCAAATACTTTCCAACCAGATGCATTCACCGAAAAGTTTGAAGTGTTAACCAATCACGAAAAAGCAGATCGAGTTTGGGAAGGCTTGCAGAAAAAACTCAAACGCGATTGGCTTCGCAAGTTCTATTGTAGTTATCTCTCCGAAATTCCTGATGCCTATCAGCATCTTTTCCAGTTTTCGATATACATATTTGCAAACGCACCGGGTGCAGAAAATAATTTTGGTAACGAGCATGTTATCGCTTTATCCAAATTTGCAAAAAGTGTAGAAAGGGAAAAGCATCGAATGGAAGCTTTTATCAGGTTTCAAAAAACGAGTGATGAGATGTTTTACACAAGTATAGATCCTGATTTCAATGTTTTGCCTTTAATATCGAATCATTTTAAAAACCGTTACGCCGACCAACAGTGGGTTATCTACGATCTAAAGCGTAAATATGGCTTACATTACAATTTAAATACCGTTGAAGAAATCACGGTTGATTTTACGGATGGCGTAAATAAGAAACAGCCGACTGCCGCATTAATGGATGAAAAGGAAGGCCTCTATACGCTGCTATGGAAAGACTATTTTAAAAGTGCTAACATTGTTTCCAGGAAGAATACAAAGTTGCACCTCCAGCATGTACCAAAACGATATTGGAAATATCTTACAGAAAAGCAATTATAGTATCTAAACATTCATAGTGGGAGGTTTACATTGATTAAGTTTGGAATAATAATGGTGCTTATGTTTTTGCATTAGGGATATCCATGGACTTAACAATCATTTAACATAAAACTACTAAATTGCAACATGAAATTAAGTGTGTTGGTGTTATTTACAGCCATTGCCGTTGCATTTTCCATCGGTATGGTAAATTTCTATTTTCAGCACAGCTGGTATTATTTAGCGATTTCATTTGGCGTATCCTTCTTAAGTAGTTTCCTCGTGTTTTATTACCTGTTGGAGAAATATATCTACAATAAAATTAAACTGATATATAAGCTTATCCACAACCTTAAATTAGGAAAAGACCTAAAAGATGCCTTAGGTGAGTATGTAAGTTCTGACCCAATAAACGATGTTGAGCAGGAAGTTAAAGAATGGGCGGGCGCAAAAAAGAAGGAAATTGACCTATTAAAAAAACAGGAGCAATTTCGTAGAGAGTTTTTATCAAACGTTTCCCACGAGTTTAAAACGCCTCTTTTTGCCATTCAGGGTTACATTGAAACTTTACAAGACTGCATTACCGACGATCCGGAGATGGCTTTAAAATTTCTTCAGAAGGCAGAAAACAACGTAGAGCGATTGAGCTATCTAATAAATGATTTAGATGCCATTGCTAAATTAGAAACAGGCGAATCGCCCATAAATTATCAGAAATTCGATTTTGTCTCGCTGGCTAAGGAGGTAATGGAAAATCTTGAAGACCGGGCTAAAATCAAACATATTAAACTTTTTTTCAAGGATAAGTATTCTACCATCACAAGTGTTAATGCCGACCGTGAAAAAATAAGGCAGGTATTAATTAACCTTATTGTAAACAGCATTAAATATGGCGTAGATCATGGGGAAACGGCAATTAAGATATTTGAACTTCACGATCAGTTTTTGATCGAGGTAACCGATAATGGCATAGGCATAGAGGAAAAACACCTCCTTCGTCTGTTCGAACGTTTCTATCGGATAGACACCCACCGGGCTCGGGAAGTTGGTGGAACGGGATTGGGGCTTGCAATTGTGAAACATATTTTAGAAGCACACCAACAAACAATTTCTGTACGGAGCACTCCCGGCATTGGCACCACATTCGCCTTTACCTTACAAAAAAGCAGTTAACGCAAAATGTAATCAACTGCATTTTATTCAATTAACACAATGCTTATAATGATACTGTAAACATTTAAAGTAAATGTGCCAATTTGTCACTTTTAATTTTATTTGTGTATTTTTGCAGTCCCAAAAATCTTTTTTTAAGCATGATTGACTTACAAATACAGGATAAAACACATGACGAAGCCAGGCAAGGTGAAGCGCTAATTTTATACGCCCCCGTTAAAGCCGATGCCCGTAAATTATATATAGAAAGTTATGGTTGTGCCATGAATTTTGCGGATAGTGAAATTGTAGCGTCCATTCTTTCCGAAACGGGATTTGAAACCACTGGCGATTATCATCAAGCAGATGTAATCTTCATTAATACCTGTTCCATCCGCGAAAACGCGGAGACAAGGGTTAGAAATCGCTTATCTCAGTTTGGAGTGGAAAAAAGACGCAACCCAAAATTAATTGTTGGTGTTTTGGGATGTATGGCTGAACGTTTGAAATCGAAATTTTTAGAGGAAGAGCGCTTAGTTGATGTAGTTGTTGGGCCTGATGCTTACCGGGATCTTCCTAATTTAATTGAGCAAGTTGAAAGCGGACACAAAGCAGTAAACGTATTGTTGTCTCGTGAAGAAACCTATGCAGATATAAGTCCGGTGAGGTTAAACAGCAACGGCATTACTGCTTTTATCTCCATTACCCGTGGATGCAATAATATGTGTTCGTTTTGCGTAGTGCCATTTACCCGTGGCCGAGAACGCAGTCGAGATGCACATTCCATAATCGAGGAAGCAAAAAACTTATTCGAGGCAGGCTACCGCGAAGTAACGCTTTTGGGGCAAAATGTAGATTCCTACACCTGGACTTCAGAAGATGGTTCAGAAACTGTAAATTTTGCACAGCTGTTGGCACAAACAGCAATGGTAAACCCGAATTTAAGGGTACGTTTTTCTACTTCACATCCTAAAGACATTACGGATGAAGTTTTAGAAACCATTGCTAAATACGATAACATCTGCAACTACATCCATCTTCCGGTCCAATCTGGCAATAGCCGCGTTTTAGAATTAATGAATCGCACCTACACCCGCGAATGGTACATTAACCGTATCGATGCGATTAGAAGAATCATACCTGGGTGCGCCATATCAACAGATATTATTGCTGGTTTTTGTACCGAAACGGAAGAAGAACATCAAGAAACTTTAAGCATGATGGATTATGTACAATACGACTTTGCTTACAACTTTACCTATTCTGAAAGACCAGGAACACTAGCAGCACGCAAACTCGAAGATGATATTCCTGAGGAAGTTAAAAAACGTCGTTTGGCAGAAATTTTAGCGAAACAACAAGCACACTCGCTGATGCGTCTGCAAGAATGGGTTGGTAAAACTGTTCGTGTATTAATTGAAGGCACTTCAAAAAAATCTGATCAAGATTATTGTGGACGAGGTGATAGCGGTGCGATGGCTATTTTCCCAGCACTAACAGGGGTAAAACCTGGCGATTATGCAAATGTTTATATCGAAAGATGCACATCAGCTACGTTAATCGGAAAAATAGTTTAATATGTTGCGAAGAGGTGTAAAGCGGTGACATGCCGATACCTCAATACTAAAACTAAAGAATGGATACACAAAATATTAAACAAAGGTTTGGCATTATTGGAAACTCGCCGCTGCTAAACCGGGCGATAGATATTGCTAGCCAGGTGGCTCCTACCGACATGTCGGTACTCATTACCGGAGAAAGTGGCAGTGGTAAAGAAGTTTTCTCTCAGATCATACATCAAATGAGCGCACGTAAACACGGCTCATTTATAGCAGTAAACTGTGGTGCTATACCAGAGGGTACTATCGATTCTGAACTTTTCGGGCACGAAAAAGGTTCGTTTACCGGTGCACACGAGGCAAGAAAAGGCTATTTTGAAGTTGCAAACGGTGGCACCATCTTTTTAGATGAAGTTGCAGAATTGCCTTTAGGCACACAAGCCAGGTTACTTCGTATTCTCGAAAGTGGCGAGTATTTACGTGTTGGATCATCAAAGGTGCAAAAAACCGATGTTCGGATTATTGCCGCTACGAACGTAGATGTTTATAACCGTGTTAAAAATGGAAAATTCCGAGAAGATTTATACTATAGGTTAAATACAGTGCCTTTGCGTATTCCTGCCTTGCAAGAGCGTAAAGAAGATATTTACTTATTATTCAGAAAATTTGCCGCAGACTTTAGCGATAAGTACCGTAGTCCGGCTTTGCATTTAGAACCAGATGCTGTACAGGTTTTAACCAATTACAGTTGGCCAGGAAATGTTCGCCAGTTAAAGAATATTGCCGAGCAAATTTGCGTGTTAGAAAAAGATAGAAACGTAACTGGGCAGGCACTCTTGAACTACATTCCTAATGAGGCAGGCAGCAACCTTCCTATGGCGATTAATTCGCAGTCGAAAGAAGATTTTACCGAGCGTGATATTTTGTATAAGGTGCTCTTCGATATGAAAAAAGACATGGTTGAGCTAAAAAAATTGGTTGCTGAAATTATTCAGCACGGCGGCAATACCGCAACCGTTTTGGCTGATAATCCTCAGTATATCAATCAGCTTTATCGTGATGTAGAACTGCCTGCCGGACAAGAGCATGCATTTACCATCCAGCATGCTAATGCAAACCAAGGCAACAACAATAATAGCAACGATTACTTCGCCGACGATGCAGAAGAGGTAGAAGAATCGTTATCGTTAATTGATAAAGAATCTGACCTCATAAAAAAAGCACTTAAGAAACACAAAGGCAAAAGAAAATTTGCTGCGCAAGAACTTGGCATTTCTGAGCGCACACTTTATAGAAAAATTAAAGAACTGAATTTATAAGCACTTATCGTTGAGTCCGCTTTGCTGTTCAAAAATCAATGCCTTAAATAGAATCTATCGTAATGAAAATTAAATTATTTGCCTTTTTACTTATTGCAATACTCAGCTCATGCTCATACAAATTTAATGGAGCATCTACGGTAGGTTTAAAAACTGTGGTGGTTAAGGTTTTTGAGAACAATGCCCCATTGGTTGTACCCACATTAAGCAATCAACTTACCGAAGCGCTTAAAACGAGGATCCGTAACCAAACCAATTTAAGTATATCTACTACGGAAGGCGATGCTGTTTTTGAAGGAAGGATAACAGGCTACGACATTAAACCAGTAGCCTTGCAATCGAGTACTACGCCAACTGCAGGTGCAAATAGATTAACCATCACCGTCTCGGTAAAATATACCAATAATATTGAAGGCAAAGAAAAAGAAAGTTTCGAAGAGAGTTTTACCAAATATTTCGATTTTCCTTTAAACGGGGCGCCGATTCAATCGGTGTTGCCTTCGGCGATAGAAAACATTAACAAACAGCTAACGGAAGATATTTTTAACCGTGCTTTTGCACAATGGTAAGGGTAACGATAGCGATATAGCGCCGATAAATTTTCAGAAACCCGCTTACATTTTTTAACTTAGCCTCAAACCGCTATAATGGATAACAAACAGCTATTGGTAAATTTACTCGCACAACCAGGCAAGGTTGGTCCGCAGCATGTAACCATGCTTAAAGATCTTGCGCAGCAATTTCCATATGCCCAGCCTATTCATTTACTATTGGCCAAGGCCGATTCCACTTACATTCCTAAAGCGGCATTATATAGCCATGGAAATGCGCTATTTAATGTCCTGAACATCGTTTCAGAAAATGATGAAAACTTTGAAGTAACAGAAGAAGTTGCTTCGCAGAGTTTAGTAGCTGATGATGTAGAAGAGACAAGAATTGAGGTAAACACAACTCCTGCTCCTGCTGAAATAGAAACGCCTAAAAATCTACCAGGCATAGACAGCCATTTAATGGATTTTATTGAGGATGAAGACCCTATAATAGAAAGTGTTGCCGCTACAGACTTTTTCGCCTTCGAAGAACGGCAAAGCACCGATGTTGTTCCAGCTGTACCAGAAATAGAGACTGTTGTTCCGGATGGCCATGATGTAAACTTTGTGTCGAAATATGATGATGACCAGCTTCCTTATACCTTTTTGTGGTGGCTAGCTAAAACACGTAAGGAACACGAGCAGATTTTCCAACCGTATGCCCAGCAAAAAGCCGGAGTTGTAAAAAAACAAAACCAGCCCCAGGCAAGAGAAGAGTTTCAACAGCAATATGTAGAGCATATTTTCCATATTCAAACGCCTTTTGAGGTTGCAGATCACCTGGCGGAATATCCCACTGCTGATGTTAAAGATCCTAAAGGTGCCGAGATTATTGAAAAGTTTTTAAAAGAAGACCCTACAATAAAGCCGCCCAAACCAGAACAAATTGATACAGAAAATAAGGCTAAGAAAAGCGCAGAAGACCGTTACGACCTGGTTTCAGAGACCTTAGCCAAAATTTACATCGAACAAATGCTTTACCACAAAGCCATAGACACTTATAAAAAATTAAGTTTGAAATATCCAGAAAAAAGTGGTTACTTTGCCGACCTTATCCAATCTATAGAAAAGAAATTTTAAAATATAATATTACCATGGTAACCTTTTTAATCATTTTATTAATTGTTGTGTGTATAGCTTTAGGTTTATTTGTGTTGATACAAAATCCTAAAGGTGGTGGTTTAGCTACAGGCGGTGGCACAAGCAACATGTTTGGTGTACAACGTACTGGCGATGTTTTAGAAAAAGGTTCGTGGGTATTGTTAGCGGCAATAGTGGTGTTAACTTTAGCAATTACAACTATTTCTAAAACAAGTGGTGGCTCTGCAGCGGTAGGCAACTCTGCTATTCAAGAGAGGTTAGATAAAACGCCTTCTCCATCTCCAATTGGTGGAAATTTAAATAATACTGCACCGGCAAAACCAGCTCCAGTAGATACAACTAAAAAATAAGCTAACTTTTATTAGTTCTAAAAGCTTTCCTCAAAAGGGAAAGCTTTTTTTTGTTTAAAAAATTTCTGATACGAACGTAATGAAAAAGCCCACTTATATTTGGGTTAGATAACGCGGCATAAAAAAAACACAAAATTTTAAAGTAATACAGTAGCACACCCGTTTACTGTTATAGAAATGCAAACTACTGTGTCAGAAAACCAACGCCTAGATATTATTGCCACGGTTGCCCATTATGGCAAGCGCTTGTTTGGTTTTATACGCGGGCGGGTAAGTACCGACGAGGATGCGGAAGATATTCTACAAGATGTTTGGTACCAGTTAAGCAATCAGCCAGAAGCCAATGCCATTGAACAAATTAGCGGTTGGCTATATCGTGTAGCCAGAAATAAGATTACAGATAGGTATCGTAAGCAAAAAGAAGCGCTGCTTGATGATTTCGCTTACGAGGATGAAGAAGGCGGAATTAATTTTAAGGAAATTCTTTTGGCTGAAACCTTTTCGCCGGAAGATGAAGGGCTAAAAAAGATATTCTGGGACCAATTGTTTTTGGCCCTTAACGAGTTGCCTGAAAACCAACGGTACGTTTTCATTCAAAACGAATTAGAAGAGCGCACTTTCCAAGAGTTGGCTAATGAAACCGGTGAGAACATTAAAACTTTAATATCTAGAAAAGGCTATGCAGTAAAACACCTGCGTAGCCGTTTGCAAAATTTATATCAAGAATTTATAAACTATTAACGATCAGGAAAATGAGAAATGGAAAATTTAATCGGGGATGGAAATTTATTTTCTTCCTACCAATTGCAGCCTTAGTTGTTGCGCTACTTGGTTATGTGGTTATGTTTTTATGGAATTACATTCTACCAGAGGTAGCCCATACTGGCAAACTAACGTTTTGGCAAGGACTAGGTTTGCTAGCGCTTTGCAGGTTACTATTTGGAAATTTTGGCAAAGGGGGCGGTGGTTTTAAAAATAGAGCCAGCGCTATGCGCAATAAATGGCAGAACATGAACGACGAAGAAAGGGCTCGTTTTAAAGAAGAATACAAACGCCGATGTGGTGGCTGGGGCCACAGAAACAAAGCATAATTTCTGTTTATGATTTAGAAAACAGGAAAATTTTAAAGTAAAAGCCTGTTATATCCGTCTTCTGCATTAATTCTATAAATAATTAACAATACACGTTATGCCTCGAGTACTTTTTTTATCTAATCCGCACGATGAATCTGCTAAGCCAATGCTTGGCATAGCTAATGAACTGTTACACAAAGGCGAAGAGGTTACTTTTTTTGGCGATGCAGTCTATAAGGAGCCGATAGAAGAAATTGGTGCGAGCTTTAAAAGTTATAGTCAAACGCTTACTACTTTTAATGTCATAGATGAAGATTCAAAAGGGCAGAAATCTGGATTAATTACGGCGTTACTAGAGCCTATGAAGTTTATCGATGACATATTGGGGCAGCTTAGGGGCATTAAGTTTGATTATGCCATTTTCTCTCCTGCTTACCCTTACGCCAATTTAATTACCCAGGCGCTGGGTATTTCCAAAAGCCAAATTGAGGTGGCAGTTTAGTCTATTGCTCGGTTTGCGCTTTGCAACCTTCAATAGCTGCACAGCTGAGCGTATATTAAACCTGATTGGAACGGAAAACATTTTTGTTGCAGTTAACAATAATATTGCAAGCATAACCACAAAAATTTTGGAGGGAAAGCAGGACTATCGGTACCTATAAGCATCTGAAACTGCTTTTCTAAAAAAAGAGTCATTTTTAATTTGAATTATCGTAACATATTTTTCTACATTTGCCCCATCATTAGGGGTGCCTTGTTTTAAATAACACAAAAACGGGCTGAGATCATACCCATTCTGAGGTTAAAGGTTGACGTTAAGCTTTGTGCATCTTGCGGTGCGCTAGATAGGCCAAAGCGATCCATCCCGCTACCTCGGATGCACCTGATCCGGGTAATGCCGGCGTAGGGATTGGAGTTATGGAAGTTTAACTGAAATCGGGAGTACCCCTATTTCCGATGGGTTTAACTAAAAACAGAAACATTGAAAAATTTACTTTTTGCAGCGCTTGTTGCAATGTTGCCTTCCTTGGCGTGGGCACAAAATTCGATTACAGGTAAGGTTACCGATGTAAAGCAGAATGCCCTGCCAGGGGCAACGGTTAAAATTAAAAATCGAAGAACAGCGGTATTAGCCGATGCCAATGGAAACTATACCTTGGGTAACTTAGCCGATGGAAACTACACTATTGTGGTAAGCTATGTCGGTTTTAGGTCGCAAGAAAAAGCTATAACCCTCGCACAGAACACCGTCATAGATTTTGCTTTATTGCAACAAAATTTCTTGGCAGATGAGGTGGTGGTGAGTGCCACACGAGCATCTAAAAACACCGCAACGACTTATAAAAACCTAGATAAGGCCGAGTTAGAGAAGAACAATTTAGGACATGATTTACCCTACTTGTTAAACCAAACGCCATCTGTTGTGGTAAGTTCTGATGCTGGTGCGGGCGTTGGCTATACGGGTTTGCGCATTCGCGGGAGCGATGCAACACGTATAAATGTTACGCTAAATGGCATCCCATTGAACGATGCAGAAAGCCAGGGCAGTTTCTTCATCAACCTGCCAGATTTGGCTTCTTCGGTAGATAACATCCAGATTCAACGCGGTGTAGGAACTTCTACCAATGGAGCTGGTGCTTTCGGGGGTAGCTTAAATATTCAAACCACTACCCGCAGAGATTCTGCATACGCCGAGCTGAACAATACTTATGGTTCTTACAATACGTTGAAAAACACGGTAAGCTTAGGTTCTGGCTTAATTGCAAATAAGTTTACTTTTGATGGTCGCTTATCGCGGATCAAATCTGATGGTTACGTGGACCGTGCATCTTCGAACTTAAAATCGTTTTTTGTATCTGGCGCCTACTACGGAAAAAAAGATATTCTTCGTGCAAACGTGTTTAGCGGTACCGAAAAAACCTACCAGGCCTGGAATGGCGTAAGCGAAGAGTTGTTGAAAACAGACCGTACGCACAATGATTTTACCTATGATAATCAAACCGATAACTATCAACAAGACCATTACCAATTATTCTACACCCGGAACCTGTCTTCGAAGCTAGTGGCAAATGCGGCCTTACATTATACTTATGGGAGGGGCTATTACGAAGAATACAAAGACGACCAGGATTTAGCAAATTATGGTATACCAGCAGTTGTGTTGGGTGGTGTAACACAAAACACATCAGACCTGGTACGTAGACTTTGGCTCGACAACGATTTTTATGGCATTACCTATTCATTAAATTATACCCCAAAAAATAATTTAAACTTTGTATTGGGAGGCGCCTACAATGAGTATAAGGGTAAACATTTTGATGAAGTGGTTTGGGCGCAATTTGCCAATTATGATGGAAGCGGTTCTACGCGTTACCGTTACGATGATAACGATGCGTTTAAAACGGATTTCAACATTTTTGGCAGAGCAAACTACCAAATTAACCAGTTTAATCTTTTTGCAGATTTGCAATACAGACGGGTGTATTATTCTTATTTCGGCATCAGCCCGGATGGTATGCCCGGGCAACAAAATGCAACATTAAATTTCTTTAACCCCAAAGCCGGTGTAACATATAACTTTAACGATAACAGTAACGTGTATGCCTCTGTTGCAGTTGGTAATAAAGAGCCGAATCGGAGAGATTTTACAGATTCGGATATTAATAGCAGACCCAAGCCAGAACATTTAACAGATTTTGAGGCCGGCTACCGCACCCAGTTTTCTAATGTGACTTTAGGTGCAAATGGTTTTGCAATGATATACAAAGACCAATTGATTAATACCGGAAAATTAAATGATGTAGGCGGACAAACGCGTCAGAATGTGGCAGATAGCTACCGTGCAGGTATCGAAGTAGATGGAAAATGGCAAGTTCTCAAAAACTTATCGTGGGCGGCAACGGCAACCTTAAGTAGAAATAAAATTAAAAATTTCGAGGAATATATTTATGATGAAGACCCAGCGGCATTAACGGCTACTGTAATTAACAATTATAGAAACACCGATATTGCCTTCTCACCATCAGTTATTTTATCGAGCGAGATTAATTACAATGTGTTGCCAAATGCAAGTATAGCGTTGTTAAGCAAATATGTTGGTGAACAATATCTTGATAATACATCTGCTGAAACACGCACCTTAAAAAGCTTTTTCGTAAACGACATCCGGTTGAATTACAACACTTCATTCGCCGGAATAAAAAACGTTGGCCTAACACTGTTGGTGAACAATGTTTTTAGTACACTTTACGAAAATAACGGAGGTACCTATCCGTATTTATTTGGCGGGACTTTAGATAGATTTAACTATTATTACCCCCAAGCGACCAGGAATTTCTTGCTGAGCTTAAATGTAAAGTTCTAATTTATTGACACAAATTATCGCCATTGCAAAGCGTTCCAACGCTTTAGCAATGGCGATTTTTATGATGGTCTTTTTTAAATTGAAATCCTAATTTTACATCTTTGCCTAAAAAGCTTATATCAATACATTATCTACATGAAATACATTGAGCAACTACAGTACATTACCCATGACTTACCTAACCTAAGTCATGTTGAGCAGGTGCAAAATGCTTGTGAAGCCGGCGCAAAATGGGTTCAATACCGTTGCTTAACCAAGGCCGATGATGCACTTTTAGCAGAGATAAATGCCATCGCCGAAATTTGCGATGATTGGGGCACAACTTTAATCGTTACCAACCACATCCATTTAAACGGGCAGGCCGATATTCAAGGGTTTCATATGGAGGAAATGGATGCAGATTTTATCGCTCTGCGTAGAAAAGTTGGGAACGATATTACACTTGGTGGATCAGCAAATACAGTTGATGAATTAATTAGGCTTGCTAACGAGGGTGTAGATTATGCTAGTTTCGGGCCATTTGCAATAACTGAAACGAAACCGAACAGCTTCCCGCTAATTTCTGCCCAAGATTACATGGCGGCTTTGAAAAAGCTAAAGAAACTCAACATCGATTTGCCGGTTCTGGCCGTTGGTGGAATAAAAATTTACGATGTTGCGGTTTTAATGGCAACTGGCCTTCACGGAATAGCAGTTTCTGCCGCCATTTACAATGCTGATGATTTCATTGAAGCTTATGAAAATTTTTACGATGCGATAAAAGCTTAATAAAACCCAGCCATCTAATTGGGTTTAAATTAAAAATCGTCATTCTAAAAACTTAAATTCCTTTATCTTCGCCTTCATGTCGTCACATCATATTGTAAAAGAAAAACAAGAACCAGCTCTATATATTGATGAGCTTGGAAATTTCAATGAAGAGTTGCTGGGGCAACTTTTAGAGTGGAGCCCAACCCTTTTGGTAAATGGGGAATGCTACGATAAAATCTATTCGCTGGGACTAAAGGTTGATGTTTTAATTAACGGTAATGGTGCAGAAGTGCAGGAGGATACCAAAATTATACAAGGGCCGGTTGATGCTTTAATGGTCTCCATCAATTACTTAGTTGGCGAAAAATATCCGGCGGTAAATGTCATCACCAGGAAGTTCGATCTGGAAAAATTCGCTGGATTTGATGATTTGATCAACCTGGTGGTATTCACTGAAAAGGCTAAACACTATCCTATCAAATCGGGCTTCTCTGTTTGGAAACCTGCGGGCAGTCAGTTTTTAATTCATGGAAACCGATACCTGGAAGTTACAAATCTTACGCAAAACGAAGATGAGGTCTTTGAAGTTGTTAATGATGGCTTTGTTGAATTCAATTTTAACGGACAGCCGATTTTTATAAGCGAACCGCTATGATTACACTGAGAAAAGCTAAAGAAGAAGATATCGAATTGATAAGGGATATTGCGGCTGAAACCTGGCCATCAACCTATCTCGATATTATTGGGCAAAAACAAATTGACTACATGCTCGGCAACATGTACTGCAAAGGCGAACTGCTTAAACAATTTATGGAAGGCCATACCTTTCTTGTTGCCGAAGATGGTGAAAAGCAATATGGCTTTGCTGGGTTTTCTATTGTAGACCACGAAAACCGAATTTACAAATTACACAAGCTTTACGTGTTACCGAGTGCGCATGGAAAAGGTATAGGTAAAATATTGATTAACGAGGTTTTTAATCAAGTTAAGGCAGCGGGTGCAAGTGCTTTACAATTGAATGTAAATAAAAACAATAATGCCAAATCCTTTTACCTGAAGGCAGGTTTCGAAGTAAAAGAATCGGTAAAAATCGACATTGGAGAAGGTTTCTTCATGGATGATTACATTATGGAGTACCAATTTTAACAAGCCCCAGTTTGCAATTTCTCATTTGCAAACCCGGGTCTTATTGGTATCAAGGAATAATTCCCTATTTTAATTTTGGTATTCTTGTTGGCGTATCGGTACCATTAACAATAGATGTGGCACTCTTAGCAATTGCCTTTATGGTTGATAAGATATTTTCTACATCTAAAGTACTGTACTCATCTTTCACGGTGTGATAAAATTTGTCTACATCAATTTGATCGGTACTGATGGTATGTGCAGGAACGCCTAGTGCTGCAAGCGTGGCATTATCACTGCGGTAAAACAAATTTTCTTTAATGTACGGATCTGGGTGGAAGGTAAATTCGGTACCAGTTAAATTTTTCTGCAGGATTTTTCCGAAGTCAGATTTATCGTAACCAGTAATAAATGCAGTGTTTTTGCCAAATTTAGAATCCTTGCCAATCATTTCGATGTTAAACATGGCTACCACTTCATCTGGGTTTAGCTTACTGGAAAAGTACTTGGCACCAAAACCACCCACTTCTTCTGCCGTAAAGGCCACGAAAATTAACGTTCGTTCATTATTTTTTTGCGCTTTATAATATTTAGCCAGTGCAATCATGGCAGTAGTTCCAGAGGCATCGTCATCTGCGCCATTGGCAATACTGTCACCATCTACTGTTTTAGTAATACCTAAGTGATCGTAATGACCAGAAAAAACCACCAATTCTTTGGCTTTAGATTTTCCCGGAATCATGCCAGCTACGTTGAATAGGGGCATCTTGGAAACCTTTGCTTTTAAATCTACCGTAAATTCATCAGCCTTTTCAGCGCCTAAAACAAAAACCTGTACCGCAGATTTTGCAGCGTCCATGTCTTTTTCGTCTAACGTAGCAGGTTTATCAAAAAAACCTTTATAACGTTTAAAAAGATCTGTAAATTTTGCATCAACCAATACAACCTGGTTTTTACCCGAAGCCATGGCAGCTCTAAATTGGTTTACAAACGGCTGTTCGGGGTCCATTTTTAGAACACTTGTATTTGATTGGTCGAGCTTGATGCTTTCGGCATTTATCCCAGAGATAAGTAAACGATCTATTCCGATCTCCTGTCCATCAATTTTTATTGCCCGATTAACAGAGGCAACCTGGTATTTGTAAAATGTTTGGCGGAAACTCTGCTCTCCTGAGAGTGGACGCAAACCAATTTTTTTAAATTCAGACTCTATAAAAGTGGCGGCTTTATCTATACCCGGAGAAAATGTAGCTCTTCCCTGCATTTCATCTCCACTAAGGGTTTTAATGAGGTGATCGGTATAAGCCCGTGTAATAATTTTATCAATATTTTGAGCGCTTACTTGCAAACAGGCCATACCTGCAATGGTAAAGAGCAATATTTTTTTCATTTTGAAGGGGTGTTTTTTTTTAATTTAAATTTCAGTGCGAGTTTAACTAATTATTCGTGCAATTTAAACCTTAATATTTAGTTTGTGCAAACAGATCGCAAAGTGTTAAAAACGTTATCCGTTTAGCAAAGTAGCGATAAGGCTTATTGTTCAGCATCCCAATCATAGCGTTCTAATTCTTTGTATGCCTTACCTTTTATAATTTCTTTCTGTTTAGAAACCTCTGTAGCCACCCTGGTGCTATGTACCTCATCGGCTACCTCAATATGGAAATCCTTATCCTTTCTAGAACGATGGATGGACACCTCATCAATGTCTGCAGTAGCATAATCATAAGGTCCTCTGGCGCTCATCAATTTTACAAAAACAGGTAAACACTCGAAAAAGATAAATAACAAACCGATAAAGGTTACAGCAATTGCAGTATTATTATCTTTTGTTCCATCTACGTTAAATTTCAGCTGGCCCAAAGCCCAGTTACGGTCTGCAAAACCTGCTATATTGGCCAAACTATCTAACTGAGTTTTAGTAAAAAGCTTCTCTGTAAAGAGGCCATCGAATTCTTTCCGCTTATCTACAAACCCCTCTGCTTTATTAATATTTGCTTTTAATGAATCGAGCTCAGCTGTACGTTGCTTAATTTCTGCTTCTTTGCGTTTCGCGTAGGGCCCGTATCCCATTACCCCAGAGGTTTCGGTGGTTTTATTGCCAAAAATTTCGAAGTTTAGCTTTTGCCGATCGGCTTTGATTCCTTTTTCTAACGAATCTCTGGTTGCTTTCTGTTGGTTTAAGCGCCCAAACTCTACCTGGTATTTCTTTTCGAATGCTTTATTAAGCGTATCTATCTTTGCACGCTGACCATTTAGGTAACTTACTTTTAGGCGCTCTTTAATCTCCTTATCAAAAATTTTTAATTCAATAGGTCTGGAAATTACCAACCCGATCATTATCGCTAAGAAAATTCGTGGGGTAGCTTGTAGCAATTGTTTATTGGTACTTGCACTTTTATTGATGCTGGCCACAATGTACCTGTCCATATTAAAAATGGCGGCACCCCATAAGAAGCCGAAAACCAAGGCAAATATTAACGCGAAGTCATCGCCCTTAAAAACAAAGTACATGGCATAGCCCCCAGACAAGGCAGCAAAGAGGCCGGTAAAGAAGATTGTAGCACCAATACCTGTATATTTATTTTGTTCTGTAGGGTACTTTTCCAGAGTGGGGAGGTGAGCGCCAGAGCAAAACCAAAAAAAACGGTTGATTTTATCCATTTCGAAACTTTATATTTAAACGCCTCAGGTATTGATATGTTACAGATTTTGGAGAAAATATGCGTGGCTATTTTCTTGTAGCTACTCAACCCGATTTTCGTATATTTGCATAAACACAGTTAAAACATGAAAGAGATATCGGTACAAGAACTAAAAGAGAAAATTGACAACAAAGAAGATTTTCAATTAATTGATGTTCGTGAAACATTTGAATATGAAGTTTCTAACCTCGATGGTGAAAATATCCCGCTAGGGGGCATTTTAATTGAGGCTGATAAAGTTGCGGAAGATAAACCTGTAATTATCCAATGTCGTAGTGGCAAAAGGAGTGCAGCAGCTGTAATGCAGTTAGAGGCGCAATATGGTTACGAAAACCTTTACAATCTAAAAGGTGGTATTTTGGCCTGGCAAGAAGCTTTTGATCCAAATATGCCTGTTTACTAAAAATATAATCAAATTTTGAATGTGTTGATTGGCGATTAGGAAAAATTGCTTTCAACCATTCAAATTTCATCATTTCATCCATAATGGGTAAAAAATTTGCACTAAATATTTTCTACAATCTTGCCATTATCCTTTCGGTACTTGGCTTGGTATGGTGCTATAATAACAGTAAATACCTGCCTGCAGGTTTTCTAGTTGGTGTAACGTGCTGTTTATTTTATTTTAAATATCAACTTACCAAAGACATTAGAAAATCTTTTAAAGAAAAAGATCGGGACTAATTCCTGTTAAGCCTAAGCCGGGCAATTCATTAAGTATATATTTTCCATGTTTAAAAACTGGTGCATCAAAGGGGTTATTAACCGTTAGAAATGGGCCATCTAAATCTGCCCAGTCGCAAAGTGGCGCCAACGCCGCTGCCGCTAGAGTGGCACAACTGGTTTCGCTCATGCAGCCAATTAGAACTTTCATGCCAAAAGATCGTGCTTTCTTGATCATTTCATGCCCTTCGTACATGCCACAGCTTTTCATAAGTTTAATATTGATACCATGATAGGCACCCTTGAGTTTGTCCATATCTGCCAGGCGCTGTACAGCTTCATCGGCTAGTAAAGGAATGGGACTGCGGGCCGTTAGCCAGGCATTTCCTTCTAAGTCATTTCTATCCATTGGTTGTTCTATTAAAACAACACCCTGGCTGTGCAACCAATAAATTAAATCTATGGCCTTAATTCGGTCGGTCCAGCCCTGGTTCGCGTCTACATATAATGGCACATCTGTAATGCTCCGTATGGTTTCAATAATCTCTTTATCATTATCTCGCCCTAGCTTAACTTTCACTACTTTAAAATCTGCTGCATCTTTTAACTTCTCGCGAATTACCTCGGCGGTATCAATACCAATAGTATAAGAAGTAACCGGCATTTTATCTGGATTTGCACCATAAATTTCGAAACAAGGTTTCTCCAAAAGTTTTCCGTTAATGTCGTTCAAGGCAATATCAATGGCTGCTTTAATGGCAGGCTGGCCGGGTGCCAGGCTATCTAAATAGGCAATGATTTCGCTAAAATTAAACGGATGCTGAAAACGGGTTAAATCTACCTTGCTCAAAAATGCATTGGCGGTTTCGTAGCTCTCGCCCATATAAGGTACCATTGAAGCTTCACCATACCCAAAAATACCTTGATATTCTATTCGTACAAGCATTAATGGCGTACTGGTTCGGGTAAATTTCGATATCGAGAAAGGATGTTTTAATGCTAACTCAAAAGGCTTGCAACTTATTTTCATTTTAGATCGTCTTCTTATTAAATAGGGAGAAACTATTTCCTTACAAAAGTAAATTGTTTATTAACGCAAACTGTTCCTGCCATGAAAAACATTTCAAGATTACGGTATTTTATTTATTTATCCTTAATAATTTTAGGAGGATGTACCACAGGAAAAAATGCCTTGCAAAAAGGGGATTATTATTCATCGGTAATTAAATCGGTAACGAGGCTTCAAAATTCGCCGAAAAATGCCGAGGCCATGCAAGTATTAAAAACCGCTTACGACTTAGCGCTGAAAGATCATTTACGGAGAATTGAAGAGGCTAAAATAAGCAACGACCTATTTCGATGGGAATCTATTTTATACAACTATCAGAAAATTAATCTATTGGCTGATGAGATTAGCAGCTGCCCGGCTTGTATGGTAGAAGTACCAAATCCTGCTCGGTATAACCAAGCGATTGCCGAGAGCAAGTTAAATGCGGCAGCAGCCAGATATGCTTCGGGTATTGATTATCTTTCAGAAAATAATCGCATTGCGGCCAAAAAAGCTTACTATGAATTTGAAAAAAGCCAAAGTTTACAACCAAACTATAAGGATGTAAAAGCGAAAATGGATGATGCTTATTGGGCAGCAGTTATTCGCGTAGTGGTGCAACCTATTTTGGTTAACCGAGGTCCTTATAAATTAAGTGCCGATTATTTTCAACAACAGATCGATCAGTTTATTAGCAGCTATGCCAGAAATAAGTTTGTAATTTTCTATTCAGAAGCACAGGCTGAAAAACAAAAAATTGTACCAGACCAGGTTTTAAGCCTAAATTTTGATGACTTTATTGTTGGCCAGACTTATGTTAAAGAACGCGTGGAAAAGCTAAAACGCGATAGTGTAATTATTGGCGAAACCCGTGAGCGCAAACCCATTTATGGAACTGTAAAAGCTACTCTGAGCATCTTTGAAAAGAATATCTTATCTTCGGGTTTGCTAGACATGACCATTACAGATTGGCAACACAAAAGCATTGTTCGGCAGAAAAAATTCCCTGGAACTTATGTTTGGAGAGATGCCTGGGCCAGTTATAAAGGCGATGACCGGGCACTAGATAAAAACCAACTGTTAATGACAAAAAAGAGAGAGGTTATGCCACCGCCACCAAATGCTTTATTTTTAGAGTTTACAAGGCCGATCTATAACCAATTGGCTGATGACATCAGCTATTTTTACAACACCTATTAACCAGAATCATACTTCGGATTGCAACAATCTTTCTGAAGTATGATTTTATCATTTGCCGATTGTATAATTTCAACGTTAAAATAATTCGTCGTCTATAATCGCTAAAAATATAATGGCTAATATTGCGACGATGAACACTGGTCTATACAATCCTTTCCAAAACTTCGATTTTATTTACAAGAAATGCTTTTTAAGCGGCAACACTTTTAATTCACCGGTAATTCAGGTTCCATTAATTCCAGAATGGCTGTTGCAGCAAGCAGGTTTAAATGGCGAAGAGCAAATCCAGTTTCTAGATGAAAGCATTAGGGCCTACAATGCTCTAGCAATTCCCGTGAATGCAGAGTTGAACGAACAGTTTCTACAGCCATTGGAAGAAAAGATGCAGCAGGCGTTTGCCTTAGGTTACGATGCTGTTACCGCCTTGCCGGAAATAGCGTTATTTAACTGGATAGGCAAGTTTTTGTATGGATTTATCTACATCGAAATGAATGCTGCATTGCGGAAAGAAATGACTGCCGATGGGTTGAATATGTCTCAATCTTTGATGATGAAATTCGCTAATTTAAATTTCATGATGCAAAACATTTACACAGGCATTGAATTTGAAGATTTCACACCATTTTCCATCACCATTGTAAAGCTCGAAAATGAGGAAACCCCTTTTAGCTTTCGCGATGAGATCAATACCCTTACTTTTTCCTTAAAGTTTAAGAATTTTGGCATTATCGCCTGCTTGCAAGACAATGGCACGAACAAGCGTTTTCATCAGGAAATTATTAATGAGATTAAAAATAAGGCACTCACTGCGCAACAATTTGAGGAGTTGACCGCTCGTTTTTATTACTCGGCGTACCTGTTTAACCGTTTGCCGGAATATACGTTTATGGCTGTAGAAGGCACTACTTATATCGAAGCTATGCCACTAAGGGGCAACATGAGCAAGCCATTGTTTGATGTTTGGCAGCATAAAATTTATGCTCAGGTACTCGAAAATTTCTGGAAACCCTGGGGATATGTTCAGTTCGAAATTATTAAAGACCCGAATAACCCCATGAGCTTCTTTGATCGGCCATGTTTACCTACCGCCAGTTAGGGCGGAAATAAAATGTTGTATAATTCCCGGAACAAAAATAACCGTAAAGATTAATCCGGTTAGGGCACCAAAAAAGTGGGCATCGTGGTTAATGTTATCTCTGGAATTTCTGGAAGCATACATGCAGTAAATTAGATAAAGCACCCCGAAAACCACAGCGGGTATGCCTATCGGGATAAACATAATGTAAATCTTTGAAAGTGGATTATACAAAATGTAACTAAAAAGGACGGCGCTAATCGCTCCGGAAGCACCTAAGCTATTATAATGAAAATCATCCTTATGTTTAAAAACCGTAGGTAAATCGCTTAGAATTAATCCTAAAAAATACATTAAGCCAAACTGCCAGCTGCCCATATACTGCTCTAGTGTAAATGCAAAAGCATAAAACGTGAACATGTTAAAGAACAGGTGCATCCAATCGGCATGAATTAAGCCACTTGTAAGTAATGTGAAAACCTTATGCCCTTTGGAAACACTGTAAGGATGGAGCATAAATTTTCCGAACAAGCTGTTGTCATAGAAGGCATACAAGCTAGTAACTAAGGTGAAAACAAAAATTATGGAGGCTACCGGAGCCACATTTAGATATTCCATGTAATTATTTTAAATCGAGTTTTGTATCGTTTACCAATCTGGCAATTGGGTATCGATTGTGTGTTTTCTCGTAATAATCAGAATTTTTATACACAAAGTCAAGCTGAGCAGCAGAATTTTTCGCAAATGCAGTATCTGTAGCTTTCTTCTCGGCTAACTTATTCCTTAATTGAGGGCTATTCTTAAGCAAGCCTTCGGCAGTATCTTCGAAAACATAGGCCGAATAATGTTCCTTCATATCTAGTATCGAATCGAAGAAATTCCAGTTAAAATAAGAATCTGTCGCTTGCGGTTCCAACGTTTCCACAACATATCGGTTGTTTGGCTGGTTTACGTAAACCACAAAATCACCGGTATAAAATTGTAGGTTCTGTTGCTGTGTTTTTACCTTAACGCCACTGTGTAAATAATGTCCTTCATAAGGTCTAGCTCCGGTTTTAAAATCTTCAATGTAATAATTGTCTACAGCAAT
Organism: Pedobacter sandarakinus; assembly: GCF_026240095.1. Classification (GTDB taxonomy): domain Bacteria; phylum Bacteroidota; class Bacteroidia; order Sphingobacteriales; family Sphingobacteriaceae; genus Pedobacter; species Pedobacter sandarakinus. Next base: position 865,207 of record NZ_JAPIVG010000001.1, read on the forward strand.
TTTGGTATCGGCTTTTAATTGATATAACTTAACATGGTTTATCCGCAATAGCGAAATTACTTTATCCCAGGCCTTTGGAATAATATAGGCAATGGGCTTGGTTACCGAAACGTTGGGCTCATAATCGTTAAACTCTTTGATGGTTTTTGTGTATGGTTTGGTCCGATCATAGAACAACCTGTTTGCACCACTAACCACACTTGGTTTCTCGCCCGCCTCAAAACCATTGAAAGCTAAATCATTCGACTTGGCTTTATTCAATTGCCATGTAAGTGGAAATTCCTTTTGTTTCCTTACCGCATCATCTGCGTTTTGCTTATTCTGTAAGATGATTTGTGCATCGCGGTCTACAATCTCCACATATTTTTTTAGCAACTGGTAGGTAGCATCAACCCGTAAATCGAAAGATTTTAGCATGTGCGTTTCTGGCATGAAACCAATGGTATTGTGCAAAGCCGCATATCCGGTAGAATATCTTGGCGATTCTATAAATCCTGTAATTCCAGTTTCTGGAGTTTCCCCGATAGAATTTACATAAGGGATTAATGTATAGCCTTTCTTGGCCATTTCCGCATATAAATCCGGCACCAGTGTTTTTGTTAAATAATTTGACAAAACGCCATTTAACTTATCTTTCTGTGTTGGGATAAGTGTCATCACATATTGGTAATCAGCACCATTGCTGGTATGTGTATCTACGAAAATCTCTGGCTGCCAGGTATTAAATAGCTCCTGGAAGGAAGCTGAGTTTTTGGAGTCTGTTTTGATAAAGTCCCGATTTAAATCCAAATTTCTGGCATTTCCCCGAAAACCGTAACTAAGCGGTCCATTTTGGTTAGCTCTTGATGTAGAAGCTCTGTTGAAGCTTCCATCAATATTATAAATCGGGATAATACATATTACAACGTCTTTAGGGAGTTTATTGGAGCGGAGTAAATCTCTTGCAAGCATCATCGAAGCATCAATACCTTCGGGCTCTCCAGGGTGGATGCCATTGTTAATCAACAGAACCGTCTTTCTGCTCTTTTTTATGTTTACTGGATCGAAGATTTTATCGGCTGATAATACCAGCAGGTGCAATGGTTTGCCAAAGTCGGTGTTTCCGTAAGTAATTAGTTTAGCCTGCGGATTTTTACTGGCCAACTGCTGGTAGTAAGCAATGGCTTGATTGTAAGTTGCCGTTTCTTTCTTGCCGCTTAGTTCGTAAGGTGTTTGCTGTGCCTCTGAATTAGATATAAATAAGATAAAACACAAGGCAAAAAAATATCTCATGGCAAAAAATAGGGCTGATTAAACTAAAGAGACTTGCGGTAAGATCTAATAGTGCCGAAGAAGTATTTGAAACCTATGGTGTACGCATTAAAGGTATCGGGACCGTAATTTCTAAACTTGGTTGGAGAGTCATTATAACCATCCAAGCCTTCGCCAAATGTAAAGTTACTTTGCGCATTAAAATTAATTACATAACGGAGGTAACCATATCCATCGTATAAATAATAATTTAAACCTAAGTTAAAAGGGATCCAAAGGTTTACACTTTTATCTTCTCCGGGAAACGGACCATATCCAGGATCATACGCAGCCCAGGAGGGTTTGTATCGAACAATATCGGTAATGTTATTTTTAACGGCTCCCAAGCCGATACCGGCATACAAACCTTTTATGTTATCTAAAAATGAGCTTCGATCATAATTAATAAGTTCGCCAAGCATTACCTTAAAGTTGGCATTTATACCCGTGTATTTATTAATGAATTGTCTATTGTGCGGATCTGTAACAATATCACCACCTTGCACCATACCATAATGAGCCTCAAGCCCGGCGGTAACAAAAGGTGTAAAATGATGATTAATTTCGCCTTGTACTGTATAACCCCAATTACCGTTTACAACATCAGTTTTAGAGAAGTTTGGCCCCGCACTTAAACCAACTGACCATTTAAAATAATTGGACTGGGCAAAAATAGGGGAAACGAAAAACGAGAATAAAACAGTTATAAGTATAGTCTTCAAGACGTTAAAAATCATGTCGTTTTTTTTACAAAAATAATATGTTTATCCAATATCTATAACTTTTACCTTTGAAATATGGATACCTACAATAGTTTTGAAAATTCTCTTGCCTTGAGATTTATAAAATATGCGCAGATTGATACCCAATCTGACCCCAGTTCCGATACATGTCCTTCTACGTTAAAACAAAAAAATCTCGGAAAATTACTCGTAGAAGAATTGATTGAAATGGGCGTTTCTGATGCAGAAATGGACATTAACGGTTACGTTTACGGCACCATTCCTGCAAATACGCACAAACAAATACCAGTCATTTTCTTCTGCTCACACATGGATACTTCGCCAGATTGTAGTGGCGAAAATGTTAAGCCGATTATTCATGACAAATATCAAGGTGAGGACATTATTTTACCTGAAGATAACAATATCGTGCTAAAATTGTCTGATCACAAAGACTTAAAACACCAAATTGGTAACGATATTATCACCGCAAGTGGCACTACTTTATTGGGTGCAGATAACAAAGCTGGAGTGGCCGAAATTATGGAAGCGGCAAATTATTTCATGCGTAATCCTGAGGTTAAGCATGGCAAAATCAAGATCCTTTTTACCCCTGATGAGGAAATCGGTCGTGGAGTAGATAAAGTAGATCTGGAGAAGTTGGGCGCAGATTTTGGATATACTGTGGATGGGGAAACACTAGGGTCTATCGAAGATGAAACTTTCTCTGCCAACGGTGCAATATTGACAATAAATGGCGTAGGCACACATCCTGGTTTTGCCAAAGGGAAAATGGAAAGTGCTATTAAAATTCTTGCAGAAATTATAGATGCCTTGCCAAAGGAAAACTTAACACCAGAGACAACAGCCCATAAAGAAGGTTTTATCCACCCGGTGCGCATAAGTGGACAGGTTGAACAAGCTGAAGCCAGCTTCATTATAAGAGATTTTGACAATGAAAAGCTTGCTGCACATGGGGAGTTGCTGAGAACAACAGCCGAAAATATATTACAGAAATACCAAAACTCCACCTACCAATTAGCGATCGAGCCACAATACCGCAACATGAAACAAATTCTTGATCAGCATCCTGAGATTTTATCGTATGGGGTAGCGGCTATTGAGAGAGCAGGCCTAGTGGCAAAAAAACAAAGCATTCGTGGCGGTACAGATGGATCTCGTTTATCATTTATGGGCTTACCATGTCCTAATATTTTTGCTGGCGAACATGCTTTCCATAGCAAACAAGAGTGGGTAAGTGTACAAGACATGGAAAAGGCGGTGCAAACCATTATCAACATTGCCTGTATTTGGGAGGAGAATGGTTAGGTTCTAGATGTACATGTGGCAAAATTTAACAAAAAAGATGCGCTTTAAAATCGCCATATTTGTTACTTTTAACGCCGCATGATAACTCTTGAAAACACCTATCTAAACGTAACGCTGTCATCAAAAGGCGCCGAACTTCAACGCTTATACAGTAAAGAATCTGGGTTAGAATACCTGTGGAACGCTGATGCTAATTTCTGGGGAAAACATAGCCCTGTTTTATTTCCGATTGTTGGTTCGCTAAAAAACGATAGCTACACACATAATGGGAAAACTTATCAAATGCCACGACATGGCTTCGCCCGCGACCATGTATTTCAGATGGAGAAAATAAGCGAACAGGAAGCTGTCTTCACGCTTACCCAAACGGAAGAAACAATGGAAACCTATCCTTTTCCTTTCGAGCTTAAACTCAGTTACCAACTAATCGACCGAAAACTGAATTTAACCTATCAGGTAACCAATATCGGCGCTGATGAAATGCTTTTCTCTCTAGGCGCACATCCTGCCTTTGCTGTTCCAAATTCAGCTGAAACGAGTTTCGAAGACTATTTCATTGCTTTCAATGTTGATGAAAAATTAACCTACTGGAAACTAGACAATGGTTTGGTTTCAGAGGAAACGGAAAGCATCGATTTGAATGGACACAAACTCAAACTTGAACATGATTTGTTTTATAAAGATGCCCTGGTATTTAAAACCCTGCAAAGCAATTGCCTGAGTTTGCTAAATACGAAAAATGATTATGGATTGCATTTCCATTTCGAGGATTTTCCATTTTTCGGAATCTGGTCTGCAATGGATGCGCCATTTGTATGCCTGGAGCCGTGGTGTGGCGTTGCCGACAGTGTAAATCATGATGGCGAATTGTCGAAAAAAGAAGGTATTAACCGACTAGCGACGGGAGAAATTTGGCAGCGGTTTTGGGAAGTTGAATGTTTTTAGCGAAAATTTAGCACCTGATAAAAGTTAGTCATTGTTCTGCCTTTGGATCTAAATTTCTTTACACCTGGATTTTACCACGTTAAACTTTTAATAAACAACACGAGGCATAGCTTGTTGTAATAGTAAAAGTTTAAAGAAAGTAATTAGTATGGATACCAAAGTGGAAATGAATAAGGCGATTTGTAAAGTGTTTTTTGATGAATTATTGAATCAGGATAATTTAGCTGCAGTTGACAAATTTGTAGATAGTGGGGTAGAAATTGTTAACCCATTTTTAGGCCAAAGAAGTGGTTCAGATGGAATCAGAGATATTAATGAAATTTACAGGATTGCCTTTCCAGATTTAAAGGCCAACTGTACTGAGCTTATTGGCGAAGGAGATCAAGTGGTGGTAAAGCTTCAACTTTCTGGCACCCATGGCGATGTTTTTATGAACATCCCTGCCACTGGGAAAAAACTTAGCTGGGAGCACATTGCCATTGTAAAATTGGTTGGAGAAAAAATTGTTTCCTATTGGTCGATGATTGATCACCTGGCAATATTACAGCCAATGGGTGCTGTTGCAATATAAAAAGCTGAGCGAGGGCTCAACTTCGTGAAATGATATCGCAATGAAGCCTGTACAATAACAATGTTTGTACAGGCTTTATGCTGTTATATTGTTGCTATCCAAATAAATCGCTACTCAAATAGCGGTCGCCCCTATCGCAGGTAATAAAGACGATAACACCTGAATCTAGTTCTTTGGCTAACCTTAATGCCGCTACACATGCGCCACCTGAACTCATTCCGGCGAAAATGCCTTCTTCCTTTGCCAATCGCCTGGCCATGTCTACTGCTTCATCCTGGCTAATATCCATTACACGATCTACACGTTCAGGCTCAAAAATTTTGGGCAGATATTCTTTTGGCCAACGGCGAATACCCGGGATGGATGATCCCTCAGTTGGTTGACAACCCACAATTTGAACCGCCGCATTTTTTTCCTTGAAAAACCTAGAGCAACCCATAATGGTACCAGTAGTACCCATGGAACTCACGAAATGGGTTAATGTTCCTTCAGTATCTTTCCAAATCTCTGGCCCCGTAGACTTATAATGTGCTAAATAATTATCTTTATTGGCAAACTGGTTTAGTAAAAAATACCCGTCTGATACTCCTTTTTCTTCAGCATAGTCACGGCAAACTTCGATACTTTCGAGCAGGGTTACTTTTGCGCCGAAAGCTTCCATTGTCACTTTTCTTTCTCGGGTAGAATTTGCTGGCATAACCAGTTCGATATCCAGGTCGTAGAGTTTAGCAATCATGGCCAGCGCAATGCCCGTATTGCCGCTGGTTGCTTCTACTAATTTAGTTCCTGGTGTAATTTCGCCACGTTCAATAGCACTACGGATCATATTTAATGATGCCCGATCTTTAACACTACCCCCAGGATTATTCCCTTCTAGTTTCGCGAAAATTTTTACGTTAGGGTTTGGGCTTAGTTTGTTTAGCCGAGCCATTGGCGTATTTCCAATTAAATCAATAATTCCTGCCATTTCGTTTTAATTTTGCTGTTTAATATTTCTAATCGTGATGGTTGGCGAATGGTATACCATCGAAAACGGGGGCACACTTTCCGTAAGCCAAACATTACCACCAATTATACTGTCGTTTCCAATAATGGTTTCTCCGCCTAAAATGGTAGCGCCAGAATATATAACCACCCCATTTTCTACCGTTGGATGCCTTTTACTGCCCGCCAAAACTTTCTTTACACTTAGCGCACCAAGCGTAACGCCTTGATAGATTTTTACATATTCGCCAATAACAGTAGTTTCACCTATTACGACACCAGTACCATGATCGATATAAAAATAAGGGCCAATAACCGCTCCGGGATGAATGTCTATACCCGTTTTAGTATGTGCATGTTCTGTAAGGATTCGCGGAATTAGGGATAAGCCGAGCTGGTGCAATGCATGTGCAATGCGGTAAAAGCAAATCGCGTAAAATCCAGGGTAAGTTCGTATAACTTCAAACTTACTTACAGCTGCCGGATCCCCCTTGTATATGGCCTCGATATCGGTATTTAAAAGGCGATATAACTCTGGCAAATGATCAAAAAACTGTTCTGATAGCAACCGATAATCCTTTATATCTTCATTGCAACTAGCAGAAGAGATTGTATAAAGCGCCGCTTTTAAATCGTTGATGTAACTCAGTAAATCCTGTTGTACAGAAAGTTCGAACGTTTTGTGCTCCGGATAAAGTAGATCAACAATTTTAGTTGCCCATAGCGCTATCACATCATTAGATGGAATAGTGCTGTTGCTGGCTCGCTTGTTTAACAGGTAATTTAAAAAATCATCACTCATGCGATAAATGGTTGATTTGTTAAAGGAAAAATTAAAAACTCCAGCAAAAAACGTTGATAAATTTCTTACTCAAACCCTTTATTATTCCCATAATGTTGGTGGGGTAAATATAGTTCTATGTTTCCACATGCAAGAATTTGTAAGTCATTAGCTTATCAAAATCATTTGTTGTGGGTGAAAATAGAATACGATGAATAAGATGATAAACGTTTATCTAGCTTTGCTACTAGCTTAAATTATATCAAATGGAAAAGATTTTAATTATTACAGGAGGCAGTAAAGGCATTGGAAGTGGTGCGGTTGCAGCTTATTTAAAAAATGGATATCAAATATATTCGCTGGCCAGGCATGCGGAGCCGAATGGGGTTTCTGGGGTTAACCAAATAATTGTCGACCTTACTGAAGACGGAAAGGCAGAAGCCGCCATGGAGCTGATTTTCGAAAATTTGAATAAACATGATGTTGCTTTTATCAGTTTAATTAATAATGCTGGGATGTTAGGACAGATTGCGCACCTAGAAAACATTGAACCTGAAAGTATCTCTAAAACGGTTACTCTTAACACGCTTGTGCCATTACTTTTAACCCGGCTTTTTATTCAAAAAACCAAAGGGTGGAATGCTCAGAAAACAATTGTTAATGTATCATCCGGAGCGGCAACCAAACCCTACACTGGCTGGACGGTCTATTGTGCTACCAAAGCTGCATTAGATATGATGACACGCACAGTGGCAGCAGAACAGGAAGATGAGGTAAACGGTGTAAAAATTATTGCAATCTATCCGGGTGTAGTAGACACTCAAATGCAAGCCAACATTAGAATGAGCAATAAAGAAGATTTCAAAACTATTGACCGGTTTTTAGCGCTGAAAGAAACAGGGGGATTGGCCACCACGGAAACGGTTGGCAAACAAATCTATGCCATAGCCAATGATCCAAAAATTGCTAATGGTTCGCTTATACATGTAAATGATTTCTCCATTGAATAAGATACGGTTTAAGTTTATTACTGTAAGCATACACAGACATTTCTCGAGAGTCTGAATATTAAAAGTCACATTTTGTTACAATCAATCTACTAAAGAGGAATCAAAAAATAACATTTTTAAAAACCAAAAACATTTTAATAACGTAAGCAAGAATTTTAACTATTTAATTATTTGTTTTTCAGAGCTTTATATCCTAATGGAGGATCTTTGAGCTAAAATAAATCATCTACTGATGAAAGATATTTGATTTTTGTCAATAACAAAATTGCAAAAAAGACCGAAAACCTGTAATATTAAATAGACAAATCAGTTAGAATTGAAAAGTAATTGCATACATTTGTAACAAATTACCAGACATGAAACGCAGTTCTAACTTTCCGAAGCTTTTATCCATCACTTTTGCACTGGCATTAATCTGTTTTAATGCAGTCGCACAAACTGCGTCTGTTGTAACACCTGCAAAAGATAAGTTAATGTTAATGGAGAAAATTGATGGTAATGCACTTATTGAAAGTATGGTGAATGAAAAACGTGATTTCATCAAGAATAAGAACAGTTTCAATCCATTAAAAGCTGCTCATTTACCTAAGGCGAAGCACATATTATCGCGAACAAAGCCAACTGTTATCATTTTCGATGGTTTAGAGTATGTTGTAGAAAAAAATAATGTAATCGAAATTGTTGGTTTAAACCTCTCACAATCGGTATTGGCGCAGATCTCAGAAAAAATTGCTTTTTTGGATCAAGTGCAATACGACTACGCTGAAAAAGCCAACCAGGAAAATTTATATGCTAACGCAGATGTTGCCACCATTAGAAACCTCGATAAATGGTATCTGCAAACACTTAAAATATTAACAACAACAGTTAACGATATCGCATCAATTACGAAAAAACCAGATGCCAGTAATTCATTTGCATTTTACCTGGTGAGAATGCCGCAGCCAAATGTTGGTTTAATGACAGAAAGAAACAATACCGGATCTTTGGTGCAATTGGCAAAGTAAATTCAGGAAATCCTTATTATAAGCTGGCCCGATAATTTAATTTGTCGGGCTTTGCCTTTTATGATGAGCCAAGCCACCACCATTGATCCTATAAATTAAGACAAAACTCATCCTATTAAGTGGTGGGAATCATTTTACGGTCAGGTGATTACCTCAACATTTACATGAAGTTAATTAGCATGCATTAGTTAGGAAAACGCAATTCTTGGTGAAACTACATGGAGCTCATGGGCGGACCAAGGCAGCAGGGTATTTAAGTGATCATCCATTACATTATGCCGCTAAGCATATGCCTGCTAAAGGAGAACCCCATGAAATCACTAATCAAGACTACCAATCCAATACTGTTTACAAAATTGATTTAACTCATGCACGTGTTAAGTATGAAACACATGATGCGCTAGTACGATTACATTCGGATGTAGGCTAGATGAAAGCCTTAACTAAGTGCAAGGACCATTGCGTTCATCCATCCTTCTCAAGAGAAACGAAAGAATTTTTGCGTATACAACGTAAATCAAAAATACAAAGAATCCGAGTTGCAGGGCCGAATTGTTAACCGTTACCGTTTCTAATGTTTCATTCTTGATGTTGAGGCCCGAAAGCTGGCTTTTTAAAATGCCATTTAGCCCAATATAAGTCATGGCAATACCAACTACCATTACATCGGCCATGTCCCACTTGCCCAAGTCAAAAGCCAGGAAACGCAAAACTTTTTGACTGCCAAATAGCTGGGCGCACGAAACATGCAAGGCTCGGGCAATGATCCGCAACAGTGGGAGAATCACAACAAAAAGCAGGAGTAAAATACCTACCAATACCGCATCGAGCTTGGGTTGTTCAATTAGCGTAAATATAATTCCCAAGATGCTTTTACTTTGGAAAAAGAGCACCTGATTATTGAATACCAATTCATCGCCCATTAAAGCAAAATGAAGCGATTGGATGCGTGCATCTACCTCTATTATTGGTGCACTTACGCCAACAAGTAAAAGCACTGATGCAAATAGCAGCGACATCACGAAAAGCGGCGTATGCAGATGGGTTTTCTTCCTGATAAACAGCCATAGCAGTAATGCCACTGCCACGCAACCGAGCATGATCAAAACTGACTGGTAGCTGTTTTGTTTAATTTGTGCTAAACGTGTCTTTACCACTGCGTCTAACCCAGCTGCATTTTTGACCTGGTATTTCTTATATATATTGCTTTCTACAGTGGTGATGGTAGTATCAGTATGGTCGTACGTTTGTTCTTCTAGCTCATTAACTTTGGTAGTGGCAATGCCTTTTATTTTTGCCAAACTTGTAGGACTTGTAATTTTAACTACGATGGTTTTGGCAAACGATGGCACCTGGGCGTGGAGCTCATCTACATCAACAAAAGTATTAAAAGCCAATTTTTTAAGCTTTCCACCCAATCCCTTTTGCGGTTTCGTTATTTCCGATACCGCTTTATTAACCAACCCGTGCAGTTCGGCTTCTACTTGCTGCTTCATTTCTGCCTTTTGCTTGGCAGTAAGGTTAAAGCCCTTAACCCTCCGATCGACTACTGCAGATATCTTCTCGCCCCATCTATCAACCGAAAAAATACCAAAAGTAACATTGTTAGATAAGCTATAGTCTTCTTTAATCTGTTTCTGTTCAACAGATAACTTATAAAATTGGTGGCCAAAATAGGCGGCACCAATAAGCAAAACAGAAAGACATAATACCAGCGCTATGGCTGCGAAGTTGCGCTGCTTGGATGATGTATGAGGTGTAAGGTTACTTGCCATGGGAATTAAATAGCGATGAAGCCAAGGTTAATGGGTATCATGTGGAGTAATAAACTTTAAGATGGTAGAAAGAATAAGTCCGTACAATACAAAGCTGATGAATATAATATAGCCCGGCTGTAATGCAGTATTATTAGTAGTCAAGATGGTTAATGCATCATTTTTGATGTTTAAAGCTTGAAGCTGCCCTTCCAGCAATCCATTTAACCCAATATAAGCCATCAAGATGGCAATCACAATTACATCAGCCATGCTCCATTTGCCCGATTGAAAAGCAAAATACTTGATGATTTTATTTTCGGCTAACCGCTTTTTACCCAACAAATGTATGCCTGTTGAACTCAGTTTCACGATAGGAAACAAAATACTGAACACCAGGATGAGTGCACCCACCAATATGGAATCAATCCCCGGCTGACTGATGAGCACCATTACTACATCCAAAATGCTTTTACTTTGAAAAAACAGCACCTGGTCTTTGAATACGACATGCTCGCCAAGCAGTACAAAATCCAACGAACGGATGCGGGCATCTACCTCAATCATAGAAGCGGTAAGACCGACCGCAAGTAAAATGAAGGCAAATAACAGCGACATCACGAAGAGTGTTACATGCATTTCTCTGCGCTTGCGCAACATCCACCAGAAGGTTAGCACTATGGCTACACAACCCAACATTGCAAAAGAATAGCGATAAGTTTTTGTTTTAATATCAGCAAGTGATGACTGAAATTTTCTATTTAGTTCTTCGGTGGATTTAACCTCATACTTATCGTAAAGAGCCGCTACGATTTTACTGTTTGCTACAAAAGCACTGTCTTTCTTCTCCTCGTTAGCCAGCTGGTTAAATTCACCGATAGCCATTTTGCTCAATTGTTTTTTGTTTTTTGGATTATCAACATCGGCAATAATCTGCCTTGCAAAAACGGGTACTTGCGCCCTGATGCTATCAGAATTAACAAAATTTTTGATGGCAAATTTTTGAATTTTCCCACTGATGGTTTTTTTAGGCTTGTTTACCAACGCTTCAGCTTTATCAATTAAGGCAAGTAGCACCTGTTCTACCTCCCCCTGCAAAACCTTTTTTTGTTTTTTAGTCATTTTAAGGTTTCGCACCTGGTGATTAACGATCTTCGAGACGTTGTCTTTCCACTGCTGAACCGAAAAAAGCCCATAAGTGATGTTGTTGATATTCGAATAATCTTCTTTAATTCGCTCCTGCTGATCGGAAAGTTGGTGGAGGCGATACCCAAAATAGCCTTCTGCACCCAAAAGCAAAGCCAAGGCTAGAATGAGCAACAATTTAGGTCCTATGGATTTACCCGGCGCTTTGTTCGTGTGATGTGTTTCCAAGCCGTTCTATTGTTTAAAGCTTATAAAGCAAATTCCAGCATAAACAAATTGCATTGTTGGGCGCTGTATCTGGTCAGTTATCGGCATGTAAACCGCAGAGATTTGAAAATGTTTGGTTTTGGGGTAAAATTGTGTTCTCTAAAACACTTCCAGACATAACAATGCCACAAAATGTTATTTGGTTATAGAAATTCACCTTAGCAGGTTGACCTAACTGAGGTAAATGAATAACTTTGCAGCTGTTTAATTTTTTAGATTTTTTTAAGCATTCGCATGATAACTGATAAAGCCGATATGGTTTCTAACTGGATTGAAGAAAATGGTAATCCGGCCATCGAAAAATTAACTGCCACTAACTTGCATACCGCAGCAAATGCCAAAAGCACTTTACATCAAAAGAAAATACCAGTACGAACTTTCGCCCAACTGGTAGATATTAAATCTGAAGAGATTGAAAACTGGCTTAGTGGGAAACATAATTTTAGCCAGAAAACTTTAGATTATCTGATGGAAGTGTTAGCAAGCCACGCTTAATTTTTAAAACAAAAAAGCCGCCCTCGGGAAAAGGCAGCTCCATTTTGCTTAAGTGGCATAGTACTATTTTGCCAGGGCTAAGGCATTTTCTTCGGCATCCATCAAGGCTAGAGATGGATAAGTTGATGATTTTAATGCTGCAAAATCTGCAAGCTTAACGTTTTTCATATTGCTAGCCACCATTGTGCTGTTGTTGGCTGTACCATTCAATTTCAATACGGCGTTTTCGTTTACCACAGTATATAGGCTGCCTGCAGTAGTTTTAATTTTGGCGGTTGCGCTTTGGTTTAAGAATAGTTGCAGGTATTTTACATCGAAGTTGTTGCTGGTTAATACCACCGACTGGCCGTAAGCTTCAATCCTGGTTAAATCTTTCACCGTAACATTTAAAGTAACTTGTCCTGCTTCCATCGAATTGATGAATAAAGTTTTCCCGTCGCTGGTTACCGAAGTTTTAGCTGCATCGTAATTGCTGGTACCCTCTACTTTTTGATCATCGCCTTGCGTTAAGATGAGTTTTACGTTACCGCTTACCCAAATCTTATTAAAGCTGGCTACAGCCGCTGCTTTGTTTTCTTTTATTACTGGCACTTCTGTAGCATGTGCAAATGCCGATGAAGTGAATACTACTGCTGTTAATGTTACTGCGAATAATGTTTTTGTTAACGTTTTCATGTCTTTATGTTTTAGGTTTTTCTTAATGTTTTTTGATATTAAGACGCACCCAAGCTGAAAACGTTGCAGGCAAAATGGCCGTATTATACCAGCCAAGCCAACATCTAGACCAACGCCTGTAATTACTCGACGAAAAAGGGTTGGTATAAGGAAGGTGGTTGAAGGAGTGTGGAATAGCCAATCGGTTAGGCGGACATTCAAAAGAAATTTCGGAACAATATCGAGCGATCAATACCATATACAAATGATATAGAATCTTCTATTAGTCATACAATAGTGCTAAAATCAATGAGCTGTAGAGGCAAATTAATTGAGCTTTACAAGCAACTTTATTGTTTTACGAGCGTGCATATTTGTGTTATGAAAAACATCAAAAAAATTCAATTAGGGCACAATGGTCCTTTAGTATCTGGTCTTGGGCTAGGTTGCATGCGTATGTCTTCGATCTGGGGAGGATCAACTCCTAATGAATCAGAAAGTATTGCCACCATAAACGAGGCTTTGGATCTTGGCATAAATTTTTTGAACACCGGGGATTTTTACGGCGCTGGCCACAACGAGATACTGATTGGAAAAGCAATTAAAGGAAGGCGAGCGGATGCCTTTATAAGCGTAAAGTTTGGAGCCTTATTTCATAATGGTCAATGGCTTGGGCTGGACCTTAGGCCGAACTCGATTAAGAATTTTATCAACTACTCACTCACCCGTCTTGGCATTGAAACGATTGATCTCTATCAACCCAGCCGAATGGACGATAGCGTGCCAGTGGAAGATATTATTGGTACTGTAGCTGATTTGGTTAAAGAAGGCAAAGTCCGCCATATAGGTGTATCTGAAATTACTGCAGAACAACTTCGTTCAGCCAATGAGGTGTATCCGATAAGTGCCTTGGAAATCGGCTATTCACTTGCAGATCGGCAAATAGAAAATGAATTGCTGCCCACAGCTAAGGAGTTAGGTATTGCTGTTATAGCATTTGCAAATACCGCAGAGGGTTTATTGACCGGCGAAATGAGTGCACCACTTATAGAGAGCGATTACCGGAACCATTTCTCGCGTTTTCAAGGTGAAAATCTTATCCACAATCTCCAGAAAGTAGCGGTTTTGAAAGATTTAGCAAGCACAAAAGGCATTTCGCCTACGCAACTAGCTATTGCATGGGTGAAACAACAGGGTGAGCAAATCATGCCATTAGTAAGTATGAGCAAGAGATCGCGTTTGGCTCAAAATATATCAGCGATGGAAATCGAGTTTACCGAAGAAGAAATGACTACATTAAATACTACTTTTGCAATAGGCGCTATCAAAGGTGGTACGTACTTAGCACGATAAATGGAAAGTCCAGCAGAAATTCTTCCTGGTGTAATCTTTTATTCATACCTGTCTACCGAGAGGAGACAGAAAGCATGTTTTTGGAATCATCATACCTTGATTCTCCAGGTTTCAGGACAGTTCACACTAGAAACCTCTGCTCAAACTATATCGATGGGCGCAGGAGAAATGCTGCTGATTGGTAAGAATCAGCTAGGGACGCTAACCAAAACACCTGGTTACGAGGGATGCTATGAAACAATTGTAATTTCACTACAGGAAGACTTGATGCGCAAAATTGCATTGGAGGAAAAGCTTGAATCTGGAGATAAATACATCGGTTTGCCCAACCTACTGATTCCATCCAATGAATTTTTGCAAGGCTATTTTCATTCTATCGTTCCCTATGCGAGAAGCTCAGGGGCAACAATGACCGATGAATTGGGCATCTTAAAAGTAAAAGAGGGTGTTAAATTGTTGCTTCTGGCGCTTCCTGCATTACGAAGCTTTTTGTTCGATTATTCAGAACCTTATAAAATTGATCTTGAAAAGTTCATGGTCAACAACTTTCAATTTAACGTGCCCTTAGAAAAATTTGCGCAGCTAACTGGCCGAAGTCTGGCAGGATTCAAACGTGATTTTCAAAAGATTTTTAGTCTTCCACCTCGCCAATGGTTGCTATCCAAACGGTTAGATGCAGCAAAATTTTTAATTGAAAATAAACATCAAAAGCCTTCAGCCATATATTTGGATTTGGGCTTCGAAAGCCTTTCACACTTTTCTCATGCTTTTAAGAAGAAATTCGGATTAGTTCCAAGCGATCTGAATAAACATATAGTGTAGTGTCCATAGGCGTTGGGATCTAGCTTAAACCTTAATGCACTCATCATGAAAGCGTTACTACGCTCTACAAAAAATGAATTTAGTACTATTTCAATATTTCATTTCCTTTTAGAAGATATTTTTAGCTTGATCCCTTGTTTATAATTCAAAACCGTTAGACAGGCCATCCACTTCACGCTTAATTTTTAAAACAAAAAAGCCGCCCTCGGGAAAAGGCAGCTCCATTTTGTTTATGTGGCTTAGCACTATTTTGCCAGGGCTAAGGCATTTTCTTCGGCATCCATTAAGGCAAGAGATGGGTAGGTTGATGATTTTAATGCGGCGAAATCTGCAAGTTTAACGTTTTTCATGTTGCTAGCCACCATCGTACTCTGATCGGCTGTGCCATTTAATTTTAATACCGCATTTTCGTTTACCACGGTGTAAAGGCTGCCGGCAGTGGTTTTTATTTTAGCCGTTGCGCTTTGGTTTAAGAATAGTTGCAGGTATTTTACATCGAAGTTGTTGCTGGTTAATACCACCGACTGGCCGTAAGCTTCAATCCTGGTTAAATCTTTCACCGTAACATTTAAAGTAACTTGTCCTGCTTCCATCGAATTGATGAATAAAGTTTTCCCGTCGCTGGTTACCGAAGTTTTGGCTGCATCGTAATTGCTGGTACCTTCTACTTTTTGATCATCGCCTTGCGTTAAGATGAGTTTTACGTTACCGCTTACCCAAATCTTATTAAAGCTGGCTACAGCCGCTGCTTTGTTTTCTTTTACTACCGGCACTTCTATAGCATGTGCAAATGCCGATGAAGTGAATACTACTGCTGTTAATGCTACTGCGAATAATGTTTTTGTTAACGTTTTCATGTCTTTATGTTTTAGGTTTTTCTTAATGTTTTTTGATATTAAGACGCACCCAAGCTGAAAACGTTGCAGGCAAAATCGCCGTATTATACCAGCCAAGCTAACATCTAGACCAACGCCTGTAATTACTCGACGAAAAAAAGTTGGTATAAATGAAACGAGGTGAACGAGCGGGTCAAGGCTAAATAGTTGTGCTAAGCAAAGAAATTCTTATCCAATCGACGATTTAATCGCCAGCCGATTGTATGCAAATCAATTAGTTTTTGTCGTTCTGGATAAGGGTTGCAGCCCAATAATCATGTGGCTGCGATCGAAAAATACCCTGAAAATTTCGTTGGGTTCCCCCTCCACGTTGGCATACGCAAATTGGATCATCAAGTATTCCTCACCGTTGGCTTTCTGGATCTCTTTGGTATAAACCTTAAAATCTTCTGGCTTTATGCTTTCCTTAAGTTTATTTAAAATGTCTTCTGTAATTTGATTTCGAATTTGTGGCGAAAAATAGGCCTGAGCCGCCTTAAAATTACCATTTCTTATATATGCAATAAACCCGTCAAAATTATTTTTGGCCAACTGAACAGATTTATCGCCCAGCCTTGGATTGGTCTTGTTTACATAAATTCTGATCCGGTTGGTTGGTTTAATTTCTATTTCACCCTTTTTCTCTTCGTAATTGCTAAATACGCTATAGAGTTCAATTTCTAAGCTATCGTTGGGCTTCCAATAATTACGCTGACGCAGGCCGCCTTTTACATCGATCTGGTCAAGATCTTTCAGATCACCTTTCTGGGTGCTTTGCCCATATCTTTTTGTAAGCTCGTTTGCCAAAAGCCTATACTTTTCTATAAAAGCCTGCTGTACCGCTAAGGATTGTTTGCTGCCATTCTGGTCAAAGTTAATGGCATCCCATTCATACTCAATCATGTTGATTAAGGAATCTTTTTCGGTAAAGGTGTAAGTAACCAACAGATCAGGAATACCACGCTCTGCCCTTCGGTAAGTTAAGGGCACGGCCATCCCACCAGGTATGATGAGATCGCCATCAATTTGAAAAATTTTTCCACCCAGTTTGCTTTCCCCTGCCGCCAAACGTTTCATGGTCTTCCCGTAAATATCTGTAGTGATGGCTTGCCCAAAGGATAATTGGCAAAAAAACATAAAGAGAAAAATGCTTGCTGTTATTTTCATTGCTGAGGTATCGTTAATTTATATCTTGCTTGTTTTGTGCTTTTCAGCTAAAAATCCTTAATCCTATCACTATCAACAACATCTCGAAGGATGGCCTTTTTGCACATTAATCAGCTGGTATTACAATCTGCGATTAATGTTTTGTCCAACTGCAGCAATGCTGTCATTCATTTCGCAAACTTCACAAGATGGTACTTAAATTAAATTAGGTATAATGGATAGCCACAGCAATTTATATAAATTTCAATTAGTCCTATAATGTTGTAGTTTCGAAAATATTTTAAGTCGTCCTTTTTTGCACCCAGCGCTCCAAAAATTTAATCAAACCTTTATCAAAAACCTTATCATAATTAGGGAGCAATAAAAGGCCATTGTAAGGGTCGATACGCTCTTGATTTACACGCTTGCGCCAAGGTTGAATATGCGATGCCACCAATAATGATACATCAGGAAACTTTGAGATACTACATTCTCCCCATATTTTTATCAAGTCCTCTCGGTACTTACCCTGACCAATTCTCATCAACATCAAAGTCTGTTTTTCTGTAACCATAGCAGCACTCGCTAATATCTCTACAACATCTCCTTCTTCATTATTGAATAGTTGCGCCAAGTACTCAATGTATAAATCGAAAGAGCGGCTATACATATTATTGCCT
Organism: Pedobacter sandarakinus; assembly: GCF_026240095.1. Taxonomy (GTDB): domain Bacteria; phylum Bacteroidota; class Bacteroidia; order Sphingobacteriales; family Sphingobacteriaceae; genus Pedobacter; species Pedobacter sandarakinus. The sequence continues at coordinate 883,038 of NZ_JAPIVG010000001.1, forward strand.
TTTTTATTCTTAGCTGCTAATTCCTCATCGGCCATGTATGCAGCTTTTAAGGTTTTAGCTTCTTCTACATTTTTAATTTGAAAAAGATCTTCCACAGCATAGCCCTTATTCCTTAGCTCCTTTGCAATGGTATTAATTATTTTAGTGTATTTATCCGGACGCGATATAGACGATAACAGAAAAAGCCATCGATCGTACTAGACTGATGACTTTTTTGTAGCCCCGAGCAGAATCGAACTGCTATCTAAAGTTTAGGAAACTTCTATTCTATCCGTTGAACTAACTGTAAGATAGCTAATTACAAAATCTACAAAGCAGTTGCGCCACCAAATGCGCCAAATCATGTTTACGCAACCAAAATCTTTTCTATCTAAACAGATTGAAGATAGAGCTTACATTTCGTTTTATTACGATGGAAAGCGGTTTAGGGAATACAATGGAAACCGACTAAATCTAAACATAAACCCAAACCAATGTACGACATTAAAAGACAAGAAGCGTTTGCTTTCACATTTGCAATTTGAATTTACTAAAGCTCTCAATGCAGGTTGGAATCCTTTGCAGAAAGAGGTAGAATTACCTAGTTTCGAGTTTGCACTTGATGCCGTACTTGATGATAAACTAAGCTCCAACCTTTGTGATTTATATAAACGAAACTTAAAGGCAGTTGCAAAAATGTTTAAAGCTTCCCTTAGTAAAGCAGAATGCAAAGCCAATGCTGATCAACTTACTCTTGGAACTGTAGAAAGCTTCTTGAATAAGTTTCAATCCAGTGAAAGAAATTATATTAACAGGCGTAGGTGTCTGGGTACACTTATAAATGAAATGATTAGAAAAGGATATGCAACTAAGAACATCGTTAAGTCAACAAAGACTGCTAGAGCGAAAGCATCATTACATGTACCATATACAGAATCAGAGCTTCGTAATGTACTTGATTTTCTAAAGATCAACTATCCGAATTTACATCTATGTTGCTTGTTGACCTATGGGTGTTTACTACGCCCACACCATGAGGTAAGATTACTTAAAGTTAAGCATATCGTTAAAGACTTTAGTCAAATTCAATTATCCGGTAGCGAAAATAAAAGTAAACGGATTAGAACCGTTTATATTCCAGAATATGTAAAACCAATATTGAGAAAGCGTTTAGCTGAAATAACTGACAGCGAAACCAATATCTTTAGTCTTAAACATGAACCATTCAACGTAGGATACTTTAATTTAATGTGGGGTAAAGCGAGTATTAAAATGAAGAAGCTTGAGTTACTAAAAGTAAACCAAACGATTTACTCATTTAGACATACTGCTGCAATCAAAATTTATCAGAAAACAAAGGATATTCATATACTACAACAATTACTTCAGCATTCGGATATGATTGTAACCTTAAACTATCTAAGGGGTTTAGGAGAAGTAAGTGATGAAAAACTAAGGGATGTAATTCCAGAACTATAGATAAAAACTATAAGAATAAAAAAGTATAGCCTGGGCGATCAGCCCAAGCTATTTTTTCACATCATGCCTTCATCAGCAAAGCTGTAGTAGCTTTGCTCACTAATAATCATATGATCCAAGACTACAATATCAAGTAACTTCCCGCACTCAACTAACTTTTTGGTTAACTTAATATCTGATTCGCTTGGTCTGAGTGATCCACTCGGATGGTTATGAGAGAGTATCAAACTCGACGCATTACCTTTTAAAGCGATTGCAAACACTATCTTAGGATCAACATAAGTACCACTAACGCCACCCATTGAAATATCTACCACTCCTAAAACTCTGTTACTCCTGTTAAGCAGTACTACTTTGAACTCTTCAAGGAAGTTGATCCTACCCATATCCCATTGCTGCTTTATAAGGTTATACGTTTCCTCTGATGAGCTAATCCTTGGACGCTCGTTGATGTTATAATCTGGCTTGTAGCTTACTTGCACCTCAGCTACCTTAAATTGTTCTTGTACCATAGTTGTATCTATTTAAATATGGCACTTGTATCAAGCTTTCAACTCAACTAAATCAAGAAGCAACGGATATAAATAGCCTGTGTGATGGCTGCATGAGCGTTTATGCCGGAATTTCTTGAAATGTGTTGAGAGGATAAGCTTAAATTGGTGCTTATAATTAGATAGATACTTCTCCCTATTTTTACAGCAAGTCAAACTTTGAATTATCTATACACGGCTATTTCCTCAAGAGGCTTGAATTAGTATTGTTTACTAGGAGTACCATACATCAATTCTATTAAAACAAACACTAAATATCATTGAGAGGAAATTCTAAAAATAATAATTCAAACTTATCTTTTACTTTTAATAGTCTACTTTTTTAAAGGACTAACATTAAAGTGTTATTCAGACGATTTAATTATCGAAATTGGGCCTCTAAAAGCTTGTTCTAGCCTAATTATATTATTAGACAGAAAATTTGACATTGTATCCCAGTCTTTTTTATTAAAAATGTTCACACCTAATAAATGATAGCCAACCCTACTACTAATCTTAGCATCCATTCTTTCCCAAGTGAGTTCCTTTTCGAATGAAGTTTCAATATCAATTTTATATTTGTAGATTTCATCAAACATTTTTTTGTTCTCATCCTTATTGGGTTTAGCAAATTCAACTAGTACACTACAACTTGATTTAGTAATAACTGTAGTATATTTAACCCCAGCAACCGTTGAATTTAACCAATAGTCTTTTGTTGGACTTATGTTTTGAAATATTGTAGTTTTTCCCTTTAGCATTGGGAGTAATTTATTCCAAAACTCAAGTCTCAAATGATGTCTTCCTTGCAGTCCTTCCTGATTACTAATTTCTTCATGATTTTTATCTGCCATTTTAATAATGTAGTCCTCTGTATCTTTCTGGGGAATAATTTGCTCCATAGTTAGAAACATTTGTTCATCCAATGCAAATGGAGTGACCTTAAAACACTGAATTTTCAATTTATAGTTTAATAGCCAGATGATTGTTGATGTTACCTCCTTTCTGAATTCATTTGCTACAAATATTAATCTTTGTGTATTGCCTTGATTCAAGTGCAAAATATCATCATATTCAGTATCATAAAACTCGGCTAATAATTTACAGGCATCTTCATTATTTCCTTGCTTATCAAGGTAATCCTGAAAAATATTTTTGATGTTTTCCTTCTTTAAGGTAGCACAATACGAAGCATATTTTAAAGCTTGCCAAGTAACATTTTTACCTGTATCATCCAGTTTATTTTCAATCACAACTACATTGCCATATTTATCTAAAGCTAGTAAATCGAGTCTTTCGTGTGTATCATTAAAGCCGCTAAATTCTTTTTGGATGATCAGTAGATCTTCTCCACCGAAAACTTTTGGCTGATTTGCAAGCCACTCTTGTAGGTGTTGCCTTTCCTTTATCCCTTTATCAGAAAATTTTATTTTTTTCAATCCTTTCAATCTATTACAGGACAGATCAATTTGATACATAGTATTTAAATAAATGGGGTAAGTTTTTTAATTATATGAATTAAGAAGAACTACATATAAGTAGTAAATTATATGCTCTGAAATAAAGGACCTTTTTTAGTTAGATCTTGGATATTAATCGATTTCGTATCCGTCAAATCTGATTTAAACATAAGGTCTGTAACTTTTTCAGGAATATCAGCTCTTTCTACCTTAGAAATGTCTTGATGTCTGTAAAATCGCACAGACCTTTTAGCTAAATCATAGTCATACTTAATTTTTATTGTCTGCTCAAAAGTGTTTCCCAATGTTTTCGAAACAATTCTGTAAATTTTATCCTTTAGTTCATTCTCTGTAATTCGATTGTCGATTTTTTTTAATAAATCCAATACATTAAAACCAGTTGAAATTTGCTTAGTAAAAATTGAGGCAATGATTACTTGACTTTCATTAGTTGGGTTTAGTTGTACTGCGGTAAAAATGTGAACTCTCTCTAAATTGCTATTACTTTTAACTTCTATTTTTTCGCTGTCGGCATTGAAATCAAATCTTTCTTCTGGAATATTATGCCAATAATTAACTAATGTTTCAGGTTTTCTACTTTGTTCAATTAGTAATAATTCAGCCCAAAGTCCTTGAATAGTTTTTGTTGGTGTTTCTGTCAATGACCTAAAGACCTCAATAAAATTTTTAAATGTTTCAAAAACTTCTTTTTGCGATGGCTTTATTGACAGAGAATTTAAAAGTGATGTAACAATTCCAAGAAAATAATTTTGCAATGTTTTTTCATTGCTCTTAAAAATAATAATAGAATAATTATCAGTTTTTGAATTGCCATTTTCAAAAATTTTACATTCTAGATTGTTCGTAAGTTCAATATATTTTAGCTTGATGTTTTTTTGAGATAAATGCGTTCGATCAAATTTTGATGAAATTAAAATTACTGGAAACCCAATATTGTTTACTCCTATTCTTGCAAAAGGAAATTTATTCAATACTGTAGCATTAAATAAATTTGGATTTTCTGTTTGTGGAAAATCTAATTCTAAAAAAACATCTAACAAACTCATATATTATCTGGCTGTCTAATGATGTCTTTGCCAATTGCTTCAGGTATCCAAATTGCAAGACTTACCAAATCGTTATAAATTATATTTCCATTATCATCTAAAATTGGATTTCCACTTATGTCAGTAAGGTTTAATCTATGAACTTGTATTGTAACCTTATCCTGTTTTTTAATATTTCTATCACCAATGTAAACTTCGCCCTTTCTTAATCTACCGTTTGATGTCGGTTGTTCCCCTTGGAAAAGTTGTTGAATATTATCGTTTTGGTTTAATCTACGTTGTCTCGTAGTTTGTGAAATTGTATTATTTTCAATTTTTGAACTCATCAAATAAACCAAGCAAGTTTCATTTGGGTTTTCTTGTAGGTAAGAATTTAACAGCCCTCTTAAACTTGAATAAGTTTGACTATCCGTTTCCCTTGTAAATTTTAATCTGTTTAAAAGTTGTTTCAAACTTTCTTCGAGTGGCAATTCTGCTTCTAAATGTTTTTGTAAATCTGTTCTTTCTATATGACCTTGATTAATTGCAAAGCTGTTAATGTGATTGTTTGTAAATTCAGCCATAATACTTTTATTGAATGGTATCAAATTTTCTGTATCGTGTGGTGCGCCAACAATGAACCATTCTTGGCCAAAATAATCTCTATCAATATCATTGTATAAAATATTAGGCCTAGTTAGTCTTAACATTTGATCTAAAACAGCTTCCCTGTCCCATTCGTTTAAATGCTTATTATTTACATCAAACTCTTCTAAACGTTGCCTCACATCTTCTTCGTGTTCTATGATTGCTCTAAAGGCTTCAATGTTTGGGTTATCTAGCCAAACTCGGCAATAACCCAAATAAGATCCTTTGTAACCAAAAAATCTTGCTCGCTGTAAAGTTGTATCAACTTGACCAGTTGCTAATGGTCTCGGCATGTAAGAAACCGTTAAGCCTTCAACAGTAAACCCTCTATCCATTGCTTGGCCACCAACTAAAATGTGAGAATAAAAATCACTCCAACGAATTTCGGGTGTTCTTCCTCTACTTGCATTTATTTCCATAATTCTAGTATTTTTAATGGAATGTAACAGCCGTGTATTTGTTAGTTCTTCAAAAGCAGGCAAATCATTTACCGTTAAATGTAAATCGCTATATACCTCTTTAAATTCCCTCAATAATTCTTTTTTTTCATCTTCATCAGCAGCAGAATTACTTTGCAACAGTGTTTTCCAACTTTCACAAACATTTCTAATCCAAGTAAAGTATATATTCTGTGAGTTAGTTAATCGTGATGGGTGAACCATCATAGAGCGGTTACGTTGGTCTCGTTTTATTTCACCAGCTACAACACCCAAGAAGAATATTTTTAAAGAAAACAATAAACTTTCCGGCGGTTCATGAACTGGATTATGATTAGATGGAATTTCAAGATCAGGAATTCTTCTTATAAGATTTGGATTTTGAACAAAAAAAGCATTGCCTCCTGTATAACCATTTCCTGGCGTTAATAGTTTTATGAAGTTTGGTGAAAGCCGATCCATAATATTAATGAATAAATTAGCTTGTGGCGTAGCTGTGTATTGTAAAAAAGTATGATGTGGGAACACACTTCTTAATTCATTAATTCTTCTATAAATGGTTGAAGCATCTCCTTCGTTAACCGCTTCTCCTGCATTTGCGTTAGCTCGTGCTCTTGTATTCAAACTTGCTTGGTCACTTTCATCATCTATAATCAAAGTTGGAACTCCACTAAGATCTAAATCCCTTAAAAGATTAGTAAGGTTTCTTAATCGACTACCATTTTTCATTACTGTAATTAATAAGGTTGAGCAATTTTCTTTTGGGAAAGTTTCATCTGCCCATTGCTCCAATTTCATTTCAATTGTATCTCTATCTTCTTGTGTACCCGCATTTTTTATGATTGTCCATTTTCTGTCAAACCTCGTATCAACTCGCAAATCCTTTTTCATCCTTTCAAATGACTGCTCGGAAAGGGGAATTGACGTACCTGCAATGATTATTACAATTTGATATTGGTTATCATTTGCCAAGGCGGCAACAGAAGTAAAAGATAGTGTTTTACCACTTTGAACATACCCAATAACTAGTCCTGTCTCAATATTTCGCTGTTCATTTGGGTCACCACACATTTCCAAAATCTTGAATGTTTCATCAATAACTTGATCACCTGCTGTGTTTATATTACCAAGATTATCGGTAAATCCTTTGTGTTTTATTAATCCTTCAATTTCTTCTCCTTGATAGGGCTGCCATTTTGAATTATTTGAACTAGTATTTCCTGTTATTTCTATTATTTCTGCCATAATTAACTTTGAGAGATTTTTGTTATTAGTTGATTGAAATTCCTGCGAATTTCACCTTGTGTTTTAGCTCCACTTTCTTTTGCAATTATTTCCGCTAAACCCATTGCCGCAGCCATTTTTAAAATTGGTTCAATTTTATTATTTTCCGTTCCCGCATATTCAACCATGAAAGGATGTGTTAGGGAAAGACGAATTCCAATTTGTTTTACATTGGGTTCTGTAGAAGGTTCTTTGATCAAATGCGGGCCAACTTCTAATAAATCGTTTAGTGATGTATCGTATGAAAGTTCAATTGAAATAAGCCAGTTAATTTTGTTGAAATTTACCTTGAAAGATTTATAAATCCTTTTATCCGTTTTAGGCAATTCCGTTTCAACCTCATTTTCTAAAGTTGGGTTTTCAAAAGTCTCCTTTATTGCTTGAGGTACTTTTTGCTCAAAATCGGAAACCGTATGACTCAAGGCTTTTATACCAGAATTTCTATAGTCAGTATCATTTGCCCTAGCCCTAAATTTTTCGGCTTGAGTAAGAAGAGGAAAATTATCATGCGACAATTCATCTTTTAAGCATTGTAAAAATACATCAAGATTTTCATCCCATTGAATTCCTTTTTTTGTAAAGGAAACATCAAACCCTTCTAAGTGTAATTCGCCAAAAACTCTTTGAAATCGGTAGCTATTTGGTGCTCCAAAAATAAATTCGGGTCTAAATCCATTATCAAAACTACCTTCAATCACTCTACCTCGTCTAAATAATGCAAAGCCAGCCTCTGCAGTGGACCCTGTCTCTCTAATTCCAACAAAACCTTTTACTGATAACCCTTCTTCTAAACCAAAATCAATTTCCTTTTTCCATATTACTTTTTCTCCATTTGGGGTATCATATCTTGGTGCTTCAAGGATATTGGGTTCAGTAAAGCGTAATTCTGTATTGTCAACAATAAGTTTCAAGGTACCTTGACGAATAAACTCTCTATAAATACTTGCTAAATGTGATTTTACTTTACCAAGTCCTTTTCTTCTTGGCATTTTATTCACATTAGATAACTCTATAATTGTATAATGGTGATTTTTTTCCGTTGTTATCGAAGTGAATTCCAACTCCTCAAGTTTATCCTCGAAAATTTTATCCATATCAAAATTTATGGTTTTTTCTTCAGTTTCATTTAAGGCCTTAGTTCTAACAGACCAAAGATCAGAAAACCAACAAGAAGCAGATTTCATACCCATTCCAAATTCAGAAAGACCTGAAGTATCTGTTGGAATTTCAGCCGCTCTAAAAGCTCGGCTATAATTTGATTGTTCTATTCCTGCTGCATTATCACGAATTGTGATTTTGTTATCTGGGTCGTTAATTTCAATTATTACTTCTAATTGAAAATCATCCCCATGAAGTTCTTTTAATGCTTTCTCATTATTCAAATAGCTCGCAATGGAATTATCGACGAATTCGGCTAAGGCAAACCAAGTTTCGTATTCCAAAAATTTCAAAACGGAGAGCATCGAAACATTTGGCCTTATATTTATTTTATTTTCACTCATAATGATAGAACTTATTTACGTTATTCCTATTTTCTAAGTCTTCAACTGGCAAAATACTCTCTGGACTTATAATTAATTGTTTTGCTATTAATTCAACAATATGAGAGTTTACTGCATTTCCTAGAGCTTTGAAAGCAGCATTGTCATTTTCAGGCAGTTTTAAACCACTTAATGATTGCAGTTTCAAACCCTCGTTCCTGGTAATGTATCTTTTCTCCCAACCGATAATTGGAATTTGAGTATTCGTACAGACAAGGGAAGGGAAGAAGTCTGTTTTCTTTATCCTAATCCCAGAAGCTCTGAACTGCAAAATGTATTTATCGATTTTTCGTTGCCCATCGCCAACATTCCACTCCATCTTTTGCCAACTTTGAGAAGGAAGTTTTGCAATTTTGGTTACTATTTCAGTTATATATTTTTGATTGTCCTTATAGAATTGTCGATTATGACTTATATATCGTTGCTTCCACCCAGGAAATTCTTTTTCAACTCGTGCATAACTTGGTAAATTGGATAGTTGCTCTTGTCGTGTCATTCCTTTTAATGGAATACCAAAGTTTCCCCGATACTCACTTAACTCTTTCTGGGTAAGTAAATGTGGATATTTTTCTTCGTAAGGGTAGTCTGCCCCAAATTCCATCGCCCAAATTGGGAAACCTGGTATCTGTACTTCTTTGGGCACTGCGTCCAATAACTCTTGCCAAAGATTAATGCAGTCTTGATTTGCTTTTGGAAGTTTTCTCGAATTTACTGGATCGAGTTCGATAAAATTTTCCAACGGCACAACGCTTTTTTTTTGCATATCAACTTCGTCAAAGCTAAAATGTTCAAGGGCATTATTACCTAGTGCACCAACGATGAAAATTCTTTGCCTATGTTGTGGAATACCAAATTCGTGAGGTGAATAATCCCGATGTTCAACTTCGTATCCCAATCTATCGAAATCCTCTTTCATAGCTTTCCACGTTTCTTCATTGTTGTGTTTTGCTATAAATCGAACATTTTCTAAAATGAAAAATTTTGGTTTTTTTAACTCCAGAATTTTTACAATTTCATCAAACAAAGTTCCTCTTTCATCTTCACGTCCAAGTTGCTTTCCAGCCTTTGAAAATGGTTGACATGGAAAACCTGCACATAAAATATCGTGGTCTGGAATTAATTCTGGACTCTCATTGACGATTTTTCTTATATCTCCATTAATATTTATATCGTTACCCCAATTTAATTTGTATGTTTCTCTTAATACAGGGTTAAGTTCGCTTGCAAATACACACTGGTGCCCAAGTTGGTGTAATGCCTTATGAAAGCCTCCAATTCCTGCAAATAAGTCTATAAATCTCATTATCTTTCTATGTCCAATCTTCTATTATAAATCTTGCAATCTACATTTATTTGTAGCTTTTTATACTCTCATTTTTTATTGTTTTTTTCAAATGCATCAATTCGCCTGAATATTTTAAATAATATCAGTGCAGTTGTAATGAATCCTGATCCAAGCCCAATAATTAATCCAATGCAAGATCTGTCAACAATTCCACCAATACCTGTCCCGATTAAACTAAATCCTACTATTGTTAAAATAATTGCTAAATAAAATACTCTTATTTTTTTCATTTCTTAGCGACTGTTTGTTTGTGCCTTTCAACATATTTATTATAAAGTTCTTTTTTTTCAATTTCAGAAACTATCCCGATTTCTGATTCCATTTTTGCACCTTCCCATTCTAATTTCAATAAATATTGAGTTATCGTAATAAGTTCTTTGATGTTTTCTGTTGGGTCTTTGTCGGTCTTAAGCACAATCTGATCAATAAGATTTATTATTTTACTATCCCAATACTCATCTTCAGGATTCAAATAAAGTCGTATTTGAAATTTTAAAGTGTCCGCTTCTTTATGTAGTTCCCATAATTTATCATATGATAACTTTGAAATGCGGTTACTATAACTGTTGACAAGAGCGCAGAATCTTGATATACTATCGCGTAGATCTTGGATGTACTTTATTCTTGAGGCTGTTACCGAGTTAATAAAAGTAGTCTTTCGAACGTTTCGAAAAGTTATTATTAAATTAAAAACACCTACAGAGAAAGTTAGGCCAATACTAATCAATGTTACTGTTTCAGTTGTTGTCATACAAATAGCGTTTAGATAATTACTCACATTACAAGGTAGTTCGAGGCAATGATTCTTATTAAAAGTTGATTAAAGCGCTTTGCTTTAGAGAGTATAGCTTAAGAATCCATCCCAAACATTTGGAGTAAATTTTGCATTAATTGCTTATAAAAGATAGAAGAGAAGAGCATGTTAAATTTTGTTGTTTTTACTAAAGTAGTCACAAAACAATAATTATTCATACGGGAAACAGTAAATACACATTTCTAGTAGTAATAAATATAAAAGATATAAACTATTGTATCTGTTTTACTTTCTTACAAAAAATCAAGAATATTGAATAGTTCAAAGTGATCAGGGAATTCTTTTGCGGTTTCTATCAGGTTTATGCCTGAGGAAAGGGGATATTTTGACTTTATAACAGGATCAATTTCCTTATCGAATTTTTGTATTTCTATATTTCGATCATATTTCGGTTTTGATATAAGCTGATAAGTTTGATCTTCTACTTCATCAATAAAAACTTTATCATATGAGTAAAATCCTCTTTTAGCCATATAGCTGAAAAATGAAAAATAGCTTTTTGAGTCTGTGATATTTTCTTTTACCAAATTATCATTTTGGATAGTTGTGAAAATCCTCCTGTATTTATAAACAAATCTGATTTGTACTTTAAAATCAACGTTAAACTCATCCAATTTCGGTGGTAATAATCCGCCAGCTGTAGCGATGTGAATCAATTTAATACCATCAAATAATAAGATGTCAAAATCATTATTTAATTGTTCTTCTAAAGTGTAAGCCATAATCTAATAGAAAATATCCTTACAAATTTGACATTTATCTCTAACTTGCATTGTTTTTGGTCTATATGCTCTTGAAAGTACTATTTCATTTAGGTTGATAACATGTTTTATGTAGATGTCATTTGAAGCGTTGACTTCTGCACAACATCCGATCGAAGTTGTGTTTACTTTTTCGCCTAGTTTTCCGTATGAAAGCAATTTATCTTTCAATTTAACATAGAGTTCGTTTTCCAGTATAAGCAAGCCAGATTTATTACATTTTCTTGAGTTACTATATTCAGCACCACAAACCACGGAGACAAAATCTCTTCGCATATTGAATGATAAAGCGTAGTTTTGGATTTCATTTTCTAAATCTTCTGATGCCATTATTATAAGTTATATTTTAAACAAATTTAGCTAATTATAAAAAATCTATCTTTTAGAAAATACACAAACCTATCCAGCGAATAGAGCAAGGGGCATTGCAATAAACCTTTTTTAAAAGCGACACAATGATATGTTTACTCAATTAACATAAGGCTTGAAGATATTGTTAAGCAACAAGTGTATGCTTGGTTAATCATGCGATTGAATCCAATTTAACCATTTGTAAGGTTCTTAAAAATATCGATTCTAACGGTTAGCAGTTTGGCGAAGTAGGGAAAGTCGAAGCACAAAATGTTTATCGCATAACTAAATTTGAATTTAGCACTTAATGCGCCATTTGCCAAACTACTCTTATACAACTACTTTTATTTCTTCAACTCTTTTCTATGTGGAATTGGTTTAACAATTATTTTTTCATTTTGTAGTTTTTGAACCACAAAATCCCCATTAAAACATTTTATATTTGCTAATTCTAGAAGTGAACTATGCGAAATGTTATGGAAAGGACTTGAAATGTCTTTTCTTGTTTTAGAATTATATGTAGTTTTCTTCTGATTCATTACCAATCGGTATTTAAACAATCATATAATAAAGTGTTTTTTTCAACTTCATTTTGAACAACTTTACAAAAATTTCTATTTTGTCTACTATTTTTCAACGCTGAAATTGTAAAAGTGTTGTTTGTTGTTAAACAAGTTACTATGTAGTTATGTTTTACCCAAGTCTCATTTCCTAAATTATCTGTAGAATATGTCCAATCGTTTGCAGCATTAATTTTACTTAAATCATTAAGAATTTCAATAACACTTGAATACCTTTCATCTGGGTTTGGTTTAAGGGCAGTGCTTATGATTTTTCTAAGTTGTCTGGGTATATGAGGCAAAAAGAATTGTCTGTTAGGGAAATTTCCCGCTTGCAGTTTCTGGATAAAGTTACCATCATTCCTAATTCCCCTGCTAACAAACGCACCATCTAATTGACTTAGAAAAACACTTTCACCATTACAGATTCTATACATTGTTAACCCTGCTTGATAAATATCAAATTTATGATTATGGACAGGTTGATCAAAATACTCAGGTGGTGCTAAAACTTGTGTTGTACCAGAATTACTTGCAAAACCATAATGACCTGTATATTCAGCTAATCCAAAATCCGAAATTAGAGCTTGGTTAGAATTGTTTATTAAAATATTTTCAGGTTTAATGTCAAAATGAATCAACCCTTTTGAATGGATATTATTAAGTCCTGAAAGAAACTGTAATGAATACCTAACAATTTCTCTAGATGACAAAAACCTGTTATCAATTAAACCTTTAAGTGAGCCATTTTTATAGAACGGCATGGAAAGATAGATAAAATCATCATCTTTACATGCGTAAATTACCTTTACGATATTATGGTGATTTGTCAAATACAGTTTTCTTGATTCTTCAAAATATAAGTCTTGATGAGTAAAATTAGCTATTGGAACTTTTTTCACTGCAATGTTGGCATTCAATTGTGGGTCAAAAGCGTGATAAACTTCTCCTTCTCCACCATTTCCAATTTTAGCTCCTATTTCAAAATTTAATTTTGTTTCTGTAAGGTTTGTCGTAATCATCAATTATAAATTAAATGCTGTAAAACAAGCTAGTACACATTCTCTTTTTTCGATGCCCAACCTTTTCCAATCTAAATCTTCCGGAATAGACGGAAAAATAACTTCAGCATCAGCATACTTCTTAAAGTCAGTTTTAGGAATACCTGCAATTCGAGTTAATTCTGCGATTTGTCCTGCTAAAAAATTATCAACAGTTGAACTTGCTAAAGATTCTTGTATAACACCTTCTATGTAACACCTCTCTATTGCAGTTCCATTTATTGTTCTGCCAAATTCAGGAATTCTTATTACAGCACTTTTCACTTCGTAATCTTCCAGTATGTCTAACAAAGTATTTCTTGTGAAGTTTAAGGCTTCTGGTCTATTAATACTTAACGGTATATTTATTTGAGATATGTCTAAATAGTTTAGACTATCATCAGGCAGTTTTTCAATAATACAATAATGCACTACAGAATTAGAAAAAACTCTTAATCCAATTACCCTCATTTTTTGAATTGTTTCATATACATATGTCCTTCTAAGGCATCACACAACTTCTAAATACATTTTACTGTAAAAAAAACCTTGATTAAACCATTTTATGGATATTTCAATTGCGCAATTTGAATATTCTTAGGTATTTATTAAACTTTTACAAACGAATACACCGAAATTATCTTTTGTGAAGTTAAGAGAAGATGGAGCGTATAAAATTTATTAAGTTTTGTCTAAATTATAAATTTAATCTTAATCTCCAATACGGTAAACCGTAAACTGCATTAAAATCAATTTTAAATCTGCACAAATTAATTTTTACTGGGTCCAATATCGACTTACTGAAATAAAACCGTGCAGTATAACAAATTATGCGAACCGCTTGCGAATGTTTCGAAGGTCGTTGCAAAGAAGCTCGATTAGAGCGATGCAACGATATGTTTTATGCAATGAAACACAAGGCTTGGCGGTGTTGTTGATTGGTAATCCTTGACGGTATATCTGCTCAACAATAGTAACAAGCCGAAGCCAGAGAAACCACGCAGGTGAGCTGAAAAGTGGAGCCTGACTAGATTTATCTAGAATGAAGAGAAGCAAATCCTAGATAAAGATAGAGAGAAGGCTCATGAAGCCATCCGCTTTGGCAAAATTAAAACCATGACAGTGCAAAGCAATGGCGTGTGTTTTAAGTGGCATTAGATATGGCGGAATTCCGATCTACCTACCTACTAGCACTGTCCCATGCTACGAACCACAAGCTGAAAAGTGAACGCAGTACCTTATAAAGCAAGCACCATAACTGCCATCTTCCACAAAATCAACGACTAGACCGAGCCTTTCCTCTCCTAAGCCACCCCTTTTGAGGAAAGGCATTGGTTTAGGAGTGCTATTGAAAGGTATCAAACTCATATGAACAAGTAATGCATATGTAATGATAAGTCGGAGTACGGTTCAAAACGCTCTTATTGAAGCCTGGATAGCGGAAAGAATCTCTACTATTGCACATTGGACATATATTAGGTGGGTCTGGCACGAACGTGATACCGCTACCTCTAAAGACTAAATTCTCATTGATAGGCTCCTGTTTTGATATTGTCTCCAACTCACTTCTTGATGGCAAAGAATGTATTTGGATATTAGAGTTAGTCCTTTAAAGCGTCGCTAAGTTTATTAAAGCATTTTATATGTAACCCTTTATTAGCTGTTAACAGCTCCTTGTGTAACTGTGGATTGAGGTAGCAGCTATCGTTATACTGAGTGTAATAGTCGGTATCCCTTGTTATGATAATAAGCTCTACCACCGATGGCACCTTTGATAACAATATCTCCCACGATATTTGATCGCCCATATTGTCTTTAGGCTTCCCGTGTGGATTACCGAGCTGTTTCCTAACCAAAGCCTTATCGTACAATTCTTCATCGAAATGCAAGGCACTTGTAAACAGCTTTGTCAGCTCATTGCTCACCACATCTGAAGAGGAACTAATTGAACTAAACAAATCTGCATACATTAATCTAAGCTGTCTTAGGTTTTTATCTATCTGTAATTCTATCTTCTTTCGATCCTCATTCCACGACTTTATTAACGTAGAATCAACTTCATCTAAATGAGACGGTAACACAACAGACTTATAACTAGCATTTGCTAGAGTGTTTGAAACTGAGGTATTGAATACAACTAACTTATTCCTGTTAACTTCATCTACGATTTGTGAAGTAACAGTATCTCGTCTTTCAATTCTACTATACTGGTTAGAAGCTTTTTGAACTCAGGCCGATTGGAATTATAGAATTCTAAGTAAATGTTAGCGTCAATGAAAATCATAGTGAAGTCTGTAGCGTGTTCAAGTATAATAAAAAAGAGCCACATTGTAATGGCCCTTAGATGGTAAGCTTAGAATTCATTGCACGATATAAACCCTCCCTTTCACGCTGTAAACCACTAAATGAGAGAGTGAGGGATTTAGGATGCGCTATATAAATTCTAATGGTAACCAATCAATTGATCTTCCAAACTCTTTGGTAGATAATAGATTGCGTCATCGTTTGGTGATGGTGCTGCTAGTCTAGCCATAAAGAAATAATCAACTTCAAGTATAAGTTCCTTATATAGCTCTTCACTAATATCAAAGTCGCCGAGAGACTTACCGCTATCCAAATGTAATTGTAGATGCATTAAGTCCTTATAGTTGGTGCCCAAATGCTGATCAACTTGTTTTAACTGACTATAGGAGATTTCAATATCGTTCAAGATATCTGGATCGTAACCAAGGTTGTCTACATTTGAGATGTGTAATCGAATGTAAGGGTTGAGCACTGTATAGAGGGCGGTCGGATCAGTTACTACTTCTTTCTTCCTTTGCTTTACTAATTTATATACTAGGATTAAGCTAGCTAGTGCAGCCATTGTAATAATTACTATATCCATATGGTGTGCTGTTTAAATGTAATCTTGACTTTAACCGTTTCAGTAGAATTGGATATTATTTTGTTATTTGTATTGCCAGTCCCAAGCCCTCAAACCAGATGTTGTAATTCTTTGGTTTATCTTTGTATGGTGCAATGGTAACTGTGGCAGCAACATAGTGCTTCTCGGATTCATTTGAATAGCTAACTATAGGCCAATTAACAATTAAATCCTCAAAACGGTCAGACATATTAGCTGTGTAGTACTCAACCATAGCCGGATATTCGTACCACTTACCAGACTTAATTGCTTCTTTCCTTTTTTTCTTATCCATTTCCACAACCTGCCCGAACATAGTAACCTTGAATATGTATTTGGAAGGATGATCGTAGGCTTTGTAAATAATGAATTCATTGTAGGGATCTGTAGTTCCAATCAATTTATAAACAAACAAACCATATGGCGGATTTTCCCAATTTCCCCATAAATCGTTTATACGTTTGTTGTAGCCAAAGTTTTGCCCAAAGGCTGTTGTTGATAAGGCAATCAACCACAGTGTTACTAATCTTTTCATCACCTTAAAAGTAGATAGTTGTTAATAGTGGGGTTAGATAAACTTTGTACTCAAACTGATCTGCAAGAGCATCATACATTGAGATACGAGTTGCAGTTATTGGAAGTGTGAGATTAGACCAATATTCAGAGCTTATTGGTTTGTAACCCACGATCTTGGTTACTCGGTTCGATGTTACCAACTTAATTCTGTACTTTGAAATTGCCTGGGTTGTTGGATTTACTGAATAGGCTGTTATAACCTGCGATTCCTGATCTGATTGTTGTTGTTGATTGGGATAGCCGTTGCTTGATGGAATAGGGTTCGGCACATAGACCACTTGTGAATGAACAGCGTAACTAACTAGGAGTAGTCCGCAAATTGAGAGATACTTTTTTAGCATATTGATATAAGATAAATTCAAACTGTCCCATAGTTTGAAGTTAAATGCAATAAGCGTTGGGACTGAACTTATTCCGCTACTGGAAACCCCTAGGAAGGTCATCGTAAACAGAATAGCCAGCCCAACGCTTATGGCGTGGGCATTTGGCTAACTCTGTCCTTGTTACGATTGATTGATTTCCTAGGTCTTCCAATACAAGAACTGAAGCTAAACGCTTATATCTTAATATGTAAGTTGTTGCTTTTTTTATTTCATTCCTCAAATCTACCAAAGAGAAATGAATGTAGGTGCATTGCTGCACCTAATTTTTTACTCAGCTTCCTTTTCGACTGTTCCAATGCTCACATAACCAGTTTCTCCCTCTACAATCCTGCGATAGTAGAAGTTGTGTAGGTTATCAGCAGGCAGATAATTCACTCGTAGTGCGTATTCAATGCCAACAGTATTATCATTTGATTGCGTTAGTTGGTAGCATTCACGTAAAAGATTATTGGTAAGGATGCTTCCGAACTTTTGCAATGCTTCCTCACCAAGATCAACAAAAATGTATAGCTTCCCATCCTTTGGGCTCATGCTGAGAGTGATATTGTGGAAATAACTCAGATACTCTTTAACAAGATTGGTATTCTGTTCGTTCTTGGTATGATCCATTAAGGCATAAGTTCTAAACTTAGCGACATCAAATCGTTTTAACAGGTTGATGGCTTTTTCTACCATTAACGTGTACGCTTTCTCAACGGCATTGTTGGTAAGTTGAATGTCAGTTGTAATTGGTACGAACTGTGTTTTAGATTGCGCTTTTGCTTTGGTTTGTGTTTTCATTTTGTAAGAATTAAAAAGTGAGTAAAAAGAAAAGGCACTCTGTTTAGAGTGCCTATAAGTTGTTCTGGTAAGAATGGGTTTGAAGTGTCTGTTTTAAAAGGCATTGCGCTTTATGGTGCAACGTAGTCAAGTATAGAAATCCTCTCCTTTGGCTGGAAAGCTAGTACACCTTTGTAGAAACTCGAAAAATCTTTAATCCTGTCACTTTCAAATGCGTAGGTAGAATGCATTGCCCTTTTAAACCATGCACGTATCTCCAGCTCGAACGGACAGTTATGAAACTGGTAAAGGATTTCATATTTATCTGCATAGCTACATCGAAGATGGTAGCGGAAATGCGGTGTAATGAATGTATGCATTCCATCAGGATCAGTGGCATCTGACTTGTTATTAATCTCGACAACAGTCCGATCAAGAGGATTGGGAAGAGTCTGATAGAGCTTTTTAAATCTATTCAATAGATCATGGTAAATGTGTTCTACTCCATCATTTAGTGATCGCTGTAGCGGTAAAGCTTTTTTTGCTCGATGGAAATTCTTAGGCAGTTGACGTTGTGGCTCAACTGGCAAATCATTTTGTGGGTTTGCTGCTTCAAATCGTTTCATTTTCTCCGTTGTCAATTTAAAATTCTTGGTAACTACTTTTTGTAAATCGGTGCTTTTATGTGGCTATAGCTAGCTTGAAATCTTTTTCGCTTTACATCAAGAGCCATGAGGGGGATGTAACTCGGCACTACCTTCGGTCGAGTAAAATAGATTTGATTTAGATTTTTAGGCACTGTTCTTTAGGATAATAGATTTAACTTCCTACCTTTTAAAAGAATTAAGTTTTATGCTACCAAGAGCTACCCACTAGAGTGCAAAACATTTATTGCTTATGGGGGGGGGGCGGGAATAAGTGCATGCCGTTAGAAAAAATATATTTTGAAATCAGATAACCGTGATTTTTAGTGTGTTCTTTTATAAGGCAAAAAGAGTTGATGACTATCCTCAAAAAAGCACCATCGTTCAATGGTGCTTTTATGTATTAATTGTATAATCAGTCAATCTATTTATCTAATCCTAAATTTAGTCAGTTGGTCTATAATAATACATATTGGTCATTTTTTTGGATTGAAAAGATTAAATAAATTTGAAAGATTTAGGCGTTCTTATGTGTTCGCCATTTTTGGTGCTCCGGGTTGCTTCAAAGAACTTGTCAAAGTGGCTGGCTCTACCTTCCTCTGAATATCCATATTTCCTATAGATGGCTGTCAGCTTTTCTTTGATTGAATCCTCATTGACTGGAATTAATAAAGTAAATGCATTATGTACTTCCTGCCTAATTAGGGGATCTTGAAATTTAGACTTTTTACTTATCTTGACTAACTCACGATCCATCTTTCTTTTGTCAAAACCAAGCTTCTCCATTACTTCATAGGTAAGCTTGCTATAATAACTGGCTACGTCAGGGTTATCTTTCTCTAGCGTAGAAATGAAATCCCCTAATATAAATCTCATTTTTCCATCATTTCCAAATGGTCTTTTCCATGTATCTATCATCTTGGCAACATTCTCGCATCTGGTCTTAAAGTTTTCATTTTTATAGTCGGTTAGCATCTGCTTATGAGTAGCTTTATGAGAATCCGCTTGTGTCTTAACTTTAAAGTTCCCGATGCTTTCATATGCGGAAATTAATGTTTGTAGAGATTTATAGTGCCCTTTAATCTTATTGTCCAACATAAAGTTATCTATCATGCCATAGTTTAATGAGCCATCTTTCTTAATAATGTTTAAAATTTTGGGTGCACCTAAACATTGAGATAATGTCTCCTTACCTCCTGATGATTGTATATCATTACCCAACTGTTTTATTTCCTGAAATGCGCTATAGCTGTCGTGAAGGTATTGTCGGACTTCGTTCTCGTCAATAGTTTCTAGATTTGGGTTTGTTCCAGTTATATGATATATACTACTAACACCATTTCTCGCTCTACCAACAATCTGCACGTTATCGGTATAAGGGTCTAAAAGCGTTTTTTCATCGTGAACGTCGGTTAGCATGACCACTATTGGTTTTGTTTTTAGCAATATATCAACTGCACTGAAGTAACGAGATGTGAAAAATGTAAATCGCGGATAATCGGTTAACGTATCGCTAGCATTATTAAATCCTTCTTTGGAAAGCTTTCTAACGCATCTACCTGAACAGTAAACAATGCTTTCATCAGCAATGGCTAATGCTTTAATTATTGCATGAATATGAGTAGCTGAGTTGATGAAGATAAAAAACTGTTCATTTTGGTTATCGTTGATCACTTTCTCCAAAGAAGCGATGATGTTATTAGTAACAACTAAATCCAATGGTTGGAAATAGTCATAATCTGGGATAATCCTGTATATCTCGAAGCCATATTTTTCAAATCTTGGGTCGGTTGGCACTAAAGCCGTAGCAGATATCATACTCTTGTTGTCAAACATAAAAAAGTCATCCATAGGTGCTTCGATCATCGGTCTAAAACTCACATCCTTAATTAATTTGTCGCACTCATCCAACAGCATGTAAAAGTCTCTATAGAGATCAAAATCAGATTCTTCTATTGCAGGCTTTACCTTTTTATCATATGCCTCTGGTGTACAGAGTATTTTTTTCCACTTCACATTGCTTTTAAGATACTTAAGTACATCTGCCTGTGTTGCATTTCCATAAACCACGAGTATGCTTGGATATTTAAGTAAATCATCTTCTATTGCTTTTGATTTTCCTTCAATTACTGGAACATGAGGGTTGACACAGACAGAGTGACGTCGGAATATTTTAATTTCGCCATGTGTTGCTCCCCATCCGGTCAATGTTTTGATGTATATCTTGTTTGTTGGGAAGCCCATTTTAAACAGCTCGAAATCTGTTATATATTTGATAGCCTTCGACACTTTTATTTCTACTTCTTTCATAATGATTATAAGTAGGGGTGCATGTTACCGCACCCCATTTTTAATGTTAACGGTTGTAGATGAAGTCAACCAAATCTTCGGCTTTGAAATTGATTGCTACTTTGCCAGCTTGGTAGTCCCCAATTAAGTTATTTAATTTACCTAAAGGGAATACTTTACACTCAACTTCACCTTTAGGAGAGAAGAATTTAATGTAGGTGTAGGCATTGCCACCTTTATCAATTCCCTCATAGATGCGGCCAGTAAGTCTCAAGCCTGAACTGATGGCATTGAAAAGCTTTTTGAAGTCACTCACTTCCGATGGTCTCATTACCTTCACATACCTTTCGATTTGCGCTTTGCTTACACTTTTGAAGTACTTCATTGCTACCTCTTCCACTGTTAACAGATTCTCAACTGTCTTCTTTACAGTTGCACTCTTCTTAAACTTTGCAAGAAGAGGATTTAAAATTTTGGCTGTTGCCATAGTTTCAAGTTTATTTAATATTGCTCCACTTTATTGGCAGGAGTTTAACCGCCTTCCTTCAAGGAATTGGTACAAAGGAGCCTCGGGGATTAAGGTTAGTAAATTAGAATTAGTAAGAAAAAAAGAAAACCACATAATCAGCTGACTATGTGGTTATTAAATTTAAAATAAATTAACACGGTGAAGCTACATGTAAAACTGCTTTTCCCCGTAGGTTTTTGAACGTTTAGTTGGATTGCTGTCTCTTACTACAGTTCTGATATAGCTGTATTTATCTTCTCGGGTTGGATGATTGTATTGGATATATCGTAAAGCTTTAAGTATATCATAGATCAGAACATATCTGTGCTTCTTTACAACTTCAAAGCTGTTATATTGAGTGATATAGCTGTCCATCAGCAGTATTAGGTAGTTTAACAATTTAATGTTCTTTTTACTTCTTCTGAATGTACTTCTGCTTTCAAGTTCAATGTCGTTGACATCATCCTTGGTCAACCTCGTATAAAACTTAGTACCATTGCGCTCATGTTCTTCTATGATTTCTTTCAAGACGACGCTGTAAATCTTATTTGATAAGCCCTCTGGAATAACGATATCTTCGCCTCCATTTCTATCAACTATCACAATATCCATATCCGATGGAATGTAAATAAGCTTGTTTACCCCTAATCCCCCAACATGTCTAGGTTCTGCTTTGACATAACCATCGACGATAAGATGCTCCTTTGTGTCTGAAGAAAGCCTGTCAAACCCTTTGATTCTGTCTTCTTCATCCAATAATTGGCTGGCTTCCTTGCCGATCAGAACCTTTTTTTTCTTTATGTTCAGATACAAACCAATCAGCTCGTCTAAATAAGACAGTTTATTATCATTTCCGTGACGTTCTGAGAATTCTCCCCAACTGAACAATGTTGCAAATAACAAATTGTCTATGGTTTGTAGATTCAGTGATGGTATGTATTGTTTATGCTTTTCAACAACACCGTAAAGGTCATTATAGAGTTCTGTGATTTCTCCATCATAATGTAGCGACTTATCATTTCCACCCATAAATCTGAAAGGCAGATTGCTATTAGTTATTTTTACTTCCCTAATAATAAAACTACCCAGTTGATCAGATATGGTAGGATGTATTCTTTCGTATGTATTTCTTCTGGCCAGCTCATCTGATATAAGCTTGTTGCCATACTCAAGGTTAGGGGTGATTTCAATAATATTATCTTCTTCTTTAAGTACCATCCAAATTTCTGTCAAAGGGTCTATAATTAAGGGAAAGGTACAAATTTTTGGATTTTAGGTTGTCTACTATCTAAATGATATTTTACATTTCAATTCAGATGACCATGAGCAGAATCGAACTGCTATCTAGGAAAATGCGGACAAATCAGCATCGTTCTAGTCGATTTTTATAAATCAAGATGCTTACCCATAGAGCGAAATAGCGTGAAAATCTGCGCCAGTAAATGCGCCAAATGGTCGACAAAATTGCTAAAAATCGAGTAAAATTTGCTCTTATTTTGCTTATCTTTGAACAGAGATAATTAACAGAATTTTTAACTGCAACAGCATGCTTTTAAAAGGTAATTATCTATTTTACAAATAGTTAAAAACAACAAAAGAGAGCTATTATACTCTCTTTACAATGGTAGCCCCGAGCAGAATCGAACTGCTATCTAAAGTTTAGGAAACTTCTATTCTATCCGTTGAACTACGGGGCCTGGTTAATGAAGTGGCAAATATAATAAAAGTTTTATCGTCAGGCCGGCAATTTTCACATTGTTTTCAATTGTTCAAATTAGCCAAAACACTCTTCGAAACAGATGCCCCTGGCAAAAAAAATGGCCTGCAATTTTAGGGCAGGCCATGTAAATTATCTAATTACACTTCCTGGCTTAAACGGATCAATCGGCGATACAAATGTTAATTTGCCTCTTTCGTTTTCGGCCATCAAAATCATGCCCTGCGAAAGAATTCCTTTAATTTCGCGGGGTGCCAGGTTTACAATCATGCTTACCTGCTTACCAATAATATCTTCAGGTTTGTAATGTTCGGCAATGCCCGAAACTACCGTTCTTTGATCTATACCGGTATCAACAATCAGTTTCAGCAGTTTTTTTGTTTTATCTACTTTTTCCGCAGCGATAATGGTTGCTACACGGATATCCATGGCAGAGAAATCATCAAAATTGATATTTTCTTTAGCGGGCGCTGCAACTGCATTTTGTGAAGCATTGTCAGACTTACTCTGATTAAGTTTTTCGATCTGGAAGTCGATTGCTGCATCTTCAATCTTATCAAAAAGCAAAATGCCTTCGCCAATTTCGTGGCCACGCTTAACCAGGTTAATCCTTCCGGCATCTGCCCAGCTATGCCCGCCATTTTTAAGCATGTGCATTAATTTTTCAGCGGTAAAAGGTAAGAACGGTTCAATTAATATCTGGATGTTTGCCGCAATCTGTATGGCTATATGCAAAATCGTACGTACTCGGTCTTCATCCGTTTTAATCAGTTTCCACGGCTCCGTTTCAGCTAAGTATTTATTCCCCAAGCGGGCAACATTCATTACTTCTGCCAAAGCCTCTCTAAAACGATAATTTTCAATTGATGCGGCAATTTTCTCCGGATAACTTGCCAGTTCATCAATCACAGCCTGGTCTACCGATGTAATTTCCATACAGGTAGGCACCGTTCCATTAAAATACTTATGGGTAAGCACCACCACGCGGTTTACAAAATTCCCTAAAATGGCAACCAGCTCATTGTTGTTTCTTGCCTGGAAATCTTTCCATGTAAAATCGTTGTCTTTTGTTTCTGGAGCAGTAGCGGTAAGCACATAACGCAACACATCTTGCTTCCCCTCAAACTCTCGTAAATATTCGTTAAGCCAAACTGCCCAATTCTTTGAGGTCGATATTTTCTGCCCTTCAAGGTTTAAAAACTCGTTCGCAGGCACATTGTCGGCAAGGGTATAATCGCCATGCGCCATCAACATTGCTGGAAAAATAATGCAATGGAAAACAATGTTATCTTTCCCGATGAAGTGCACCAATTTGGTTTCATCGCTCTTCCAGTATTCTTCCCAACCACATTTATCGCTTTCGTAACTCCCAATATAATATTCCTCCGCTTTCGGGTTCCAAACATCCAATTTAGCGTAGTTACACAACTCTTTAGTGGCAGAGATATAGCCAATTGGCGCATCGAACCAAACGTAAAGCACCTTACCCTCTGCATCGCGAAGCGGAACACGCACACCCCAATCTAAATCGCGGGTCATTGCCCGTGGCTGCAAGCCTGCATTTAACCAACTTTGGCACTGTCCGTAAACATTTGGTCGCCATTCTTTATGACTCTCGATATAGGTCCGCAGTCTTTCTTCGTACTGATCTAAAGGCAAGAACCAATTTTTAGTTTCCTTTAAAACAGGTTTTTCTCCAGAGAGGGTAGATTTTGGATTGATAAGATCTGTCGCATTCAGGGTAGAACCACAATTTTCGCATTGATCGCCATAAGCATTTTCGTTACCACATTTAGGGCAGGTGCCTGTGATGTATCGATCGGCCAAAAATTGCTTTGCAGCAGGATCATAATACTGCTCGGTAACCTCTTCGGTGAAAACACCTTTATCGTACAAAGTTTTAAAAAAATCAGAAGCCGTTTGATGATGTGTGTGCGACGAGGTGCGGTGGTAAATATCAAAAGAAACGCCAAATTCTTTAAAAGAATCGCCAATAATCTTATGGTATTTGTCTACCACTTCCTGGGGCGTAATGCCTTCTCGTTTTGCCTTTAAGGTGATGGGCACACCATTTTCATCCGAACCGCAAATAAACTTCACGTCTCGCTTGTTCGACCTAAGGTAACGTGCGTAAATATCTGCAGGAATATAAACCCCGGCCAGATGGCCGATGTGTACGGGTCCGTTGGTATAAGGAAGTGCAGCGGTTACGGTATATCTTTTTATTTTACTATTATCCAAAACAATTTTTATTAATTTGGCAAAGATAAGTGTTTTAAAGATGATTAAGCAGCCCCCATATTTAAAAAAAGGAGATAAGATTGCGCTGGTATGTCCGGCGAAAAAATTACCCAAACCCATTGACGATGCAATTTTGGTATTAGAAAGCTGGGGACTGGAAGTGGTTTTGGGCAAGAGCATTACGGCAAGTCATCATCAGTTTGCCGGAACCGATCAATTAAGGGCGGATGATATTCAGCAGTTTTTAGACGACCCTTCGATTAGGGCAATCATTGCAGGCAGAGGTGGCTATGGCACCATTCGCATAATCGATGAGCTGGATTTTACAGCCTTCGACCTTAACCCGAAATGGATAGTTGGTTTTAGCGACATTACGGTGCTGCTATCGCATCTCATTTCGCAGAGCGAAGTACAATGTATTCATGGGCAGATGCCTTATACCTTTCACGAAAGTACAAGCGAAGCATTAGATTCTTTACAAAGGGCATTGTTTGGCGATAAACAGGCTTATGAATATCGTAGTGAATTTAATAACAAACCTGGAAGTGCGAATGGAATGCTGATTGGTGGCAACCTTACGCTCCTTACCATGTTACAAGGCTCGGTTTCTGAGATGAATTTTGACGGTAAGATTCTTTTTCTGGAGGATGTTGGCGAGCATGAGTACCGGATAGATAGCATGTTGAGGATGTTAAAAAGAGCCGGAAAGCTCGACCGTTTAAATGGTCTGATTATTGGAGCATTCAACGAGATTGAAGAAGAAAAGATTTCCTTTGGGCAAACGGCCGATGAGGTGATTTGGGATATTGTGAAAGAATTCGATTATCCGGTTTGCTTCAACTTCCCTACAGGGCATATAGAGAATAATTTAACTATGGTGTTAGGTGCACAAGTGGCGTTAAACATCACAAACAATCACATTCAATTTAAATATTTATAGTATGGCAATTTTTGATGGTTTAGGAAAGTACCGCAATACAGGATTATTATTACTAAGAGTGGGCCTCGGAATTATGTTCATCACACATGGTTTTCCAAAATTATCGGGTGGCCCGGAGGGTTGGGAAGGATTAGGCGGAAGCATGAAAGTGGTAGGCATTAATTTCTTGCCGGTAGCCTGGGGCTTTATGGCGGCAATTGCCGAAACGTTTGGCGGCTTCTTACTTCTGGTTGGCTTATTCTTTCGGCCTGCCTGTATGGCGCTTGTTTTCACCATGACTATAGCTGCATTGGTTCATTTTGCCAAAGGCGATGGATTACAAGGCGCTAGTCATGCCATTGAGTTAGGCGTTGTATTTATAAGTTTAATTTTTATTGGCCCAGGAAAGTACAGTGTGGATAAGAAGTAAGGGTGGAATATAAAAATGCCTCCAACAGTGTAATACTCGTTGGAGGCATTTTTGGTTTTTCTTAATTAATTTTGAACAATCAACTTATTATTCTGAACCTCATTGGCTGAAATAGGCCAAATGTAACCCGCTGTATTGAACGGAATGGCAGGAGCAGATCCTTGTGAACCACTTTTGGCTACAAACCCTAAACCCTGACGCATAATATCTGGCGAACGGAAACCTTCACCTAACAATTCTATTCTTCTTTCGGTAAGAATTGTATTCTTCAAATTTGCAGGTAACAAATCCGCTGCTGGAAAAACATAACCTGGATTTGATCTTTGTCTAACGGCGGTTAATAAAGCTATGGCCTTTGCCGGATCAGTTACCACGCTAGCCTCTGCTAAATTAAGCAGAACTTCAGCATAACGGATTACGGGAACATAGTCTGTATAAGGTGAAGGTCTTTTAAACTTCGTCAAGTAAGTATTTGATCCAGAGACCGTAGTCAACGATTTTCTAGCATCTATTGACCCCGCTGCAAACACTGGGTTGGCAAAAATACCCGTTGGATTTAAGAAAAATTCTTCGTTACCACCGGCTTGGTTTGGAGAAACATTGTAGTAATAAGCTAGCTGATTTTGTGTGCCAGGTGCATCCAAATCAGCCATAGGGAATGTCAAGGCAGCTTCTGTTCCTGATGCATTTCCAAGATAAGCACCACCGAAAACGGTTGCAATATTAGCTTCCAATTTTAATGGCGAACCAGTTGTAGCTGTAAATGGCGCTGTAGCACTCACAATTTTATTGGCTTCTGTAACTACGGCTGGTAAATTACCCATTGTTAAATAAACACGCGTTTTAAGTGCTATTGCGGTATTTCTTGAGGCACGGGTTGCAGTTAGCGTTAAGGCCAAATCTGGCTCTGCCTCGTTCAAATCCTTGATGATTTGTGTATAAACTTCGGCAACTGTACTTCTTTTTAAATCGTTTCCAGTTAAATCCTTTTCACCTTTCAGTCTTAATGGAACACCCAGACTAGCACCGTTATCTGTAACGTAAGGTTTAGCATATAGTTGCAACAAACTATAATATGATAAGGCCCGTAAAAATTTAGCCTCTGCAATGTATTGCTTGGCTAATGCTGGCGTTAGGATAGAAGCATTTGCATTTACACCTTCTATTACAAGATTTGCCCTGTTTATGGCCGCATAAACTGCACCCCATAAGTTAACAACTTCGTTTGTTCCAGAGGTAACATTAAACCTCCAAGTATCTAATCCAGTAACACCATTTGGTTTATTTACGATGAAATCCTCTCCACGTATATCGTTATATATTAAATACCTGCCGCCATAAAACTGACCATTTTTAACCCCGGCGTAAATTCCATTTACTTGCGACAGTATCCTATCTGGGTTGGCGAAGGCATCTTCAATAGGTAAGGAAGTATCTGGTGCGGTGTTTAAAAAATCTTTCTTGCAAGATGTAGCCAACAAAATTGGTACCGCCACAAAAAGATATTTTACCTTATTAATTATTTTAATTTTCATAATCTCTAATTTTAAAATCCAACATTAATACCAAAAGTGAATGTTCTTCCAGATGGAACGGAGTTTCGATCTACGCCTGGCGCAAGATTACCACTGTTACCTGATCCGGTTGAATTTCCATTTACAGAAACTTCTGGGTCAGGCCCTGGGTAGTTAGATATGATCAAAAGATTGCTAGATTGTGCATACAATCTCACATTTGATAAACCATATTTACCAAGCATGGCTTTAGGTAATGTGTAGCCTAAGGCAAGATTACGAACTTTTAAGAAGTTACCAGAAAATACATTCTGTGATTGCGCAAATGCAGATCCATTGGAAGTATTGTCTCCATAAACTACGCGAGGTATATCAGTAATCTGACCTGGCGTTGTCCATCTATTTAATAAGCCAACCTCGTTATTCCAAAAACGCTGATCTCTTAAGCCTGCCAATGAACCATAATAGATCTTGTTGCCTCCTGAGAATGTCAATCCTAAAGTCAAATCGAAAGCTTTGTAACGGAAATTATTATCCAATCCGCCAAACCATTTAGGTATAGCTTGTCCAGTAATTGTTGCATCGAGGGCAGCATCAATGGCAGGTGCATTTTGTCCCGCATTTGCTCCCTCAAGATACTGATATCTGGCAGCGGTTGCACGAGCAAAACTGAATCTTAACTTTTGTCCGAATCTGTTGATAAAAATTCTTTCGCCAGTTGCAGGATCTACACCCGCAGTAGGCACTGTGTATATCGAGCCAATTGGGTAACCTACTCTCGTGATATTAGCTGTTTCTAAAGAAGTTACTCCAAAAACATCTGCATTATTGTTACCTAAAGCTGTTACTTCATTCTTAAGTGTACTAAAGGTTAGGCTTGTTGTCCAACTGAAATCATCTTTCTCAATGTTTTTCGAATTAACTGTAAATTCAAAACCCTTATTGTACATTTTACCAACGTTGGTTGTAATTGTATTCCCTGGTATGCCTTTAGAAGGTGATTGAGGAGCATTTTGAACTAAGTTATCGATATTATTATGATAATAGTCTACGTCTAAAGAGAAGCGTCCGCCTAAGAACTCTAAGTTAACCCCAATATCTGCTTTCTTACTGGTTTCCCATTTAAGATCTGGATTTCCAGCCTGAGAAAAAGATAATGCAGAAGCAGATCCATAGAGGCCCGGATTATACAGGAACAATGCTGGATAATTACCAATATTGATATTACCCACCTCGCCATAGCTTCCATGGAATTTAATTCTTGTTAAAACCTTACTTATTCCTGATTCTTTATAGAAATTCTCTTCAGAAAGTGCCCATCCTGCAGATGCACCTCCGAAGTTACCATATTTATTTCCTGCTGATAATCCAGAGTAACCATCTCTTCTAAATGATCCAGTTATGTAATATTTCTTTTTGTAATCGTAATTTACACTACCGAAATAAGAACGAAATGCGTTATCTCCCTGTACTAAACCCGCTGGAGTAATTGTACCAAACGAGCCTTGAAAAACTTCAATAAATGGGTCAATCACACCTTGTCTTGTTGCACCATATCCGTTAGACTTTGTATATTGATCTTCTGCTCCCACAAATGCGCCTACGGTATGATCTCCGAAAACTCCATTATAAGCTAATGTGTTCGACCAATTCCATCGGCTATTTTTAACAAAATTGCTGGTTGCACCACCATTATATGCAAATCCATCACCTTGTAAACGGTTTACGAAAGAATTATTGTCAATTTTTAAATTATCTAAGCCATAAGTTGTTTTAAAAGTTAACCCCTTAACTAATTGTATAGATGCATAAGCATTGGCAATAATCCTGTCGCTTTCTGAGGTATTTCTATCTTCATTTACTAAAACTGCTGCGTTAGGGAAGTTGGAAGCTATCGTATTGGCACCTAAACCTATGGCTCCAGATGCATTCATATTATATGAGCCATCTTCGTTGTAAGCAGATACGTTTGGAGGTAATACAATTGCCAACCTGCCTAAACCAACAGTAGAGAAAGCCTGGCCTGGCAGCGAGCCTGTATTTGGGGCTCTATTTAGAGTATTACTATATGAGAAATTTGTACCTATGGTAACGTTTTTAAAAAGTTTATGATCTAAATTAACACGGCCATTTTTACGCTCAAAAGAGTTTCCTACAATAAAGCCCTCTTGGTTACTATAGCCAACCGAGACATAATACGAGGTTTTGTCATTTGCACCAGAAAAGTTTAGCGCATGATTTTGTGCTGTAGCTGTTCTGTAAGCATAGTCGTACCAATTTGTCTCGACCTGAGAACCATCAGATCTTGTTTGTAAAAAAAAGGCAGGGGCAAGGCCGATATTGGTTCTGGCTTCATTTTTAATGAGGACATATTCTGCCGCATTTAATAGAGGAGTTACATTTTGTGCCTTTGTACTTCCTACCCAACCCTCATAATTAATTTTTGTAGTTCCTTGTTTACCTTTTTTAGTGGTGATCACTACCACCCCATTTGCTGCCCGAGAACCGTAAATAGCTGATGATGCAGCATCTTTTAAAATATCAATAGATTCGATGTCTGCTGGATTAATATCACCTAATGCATTCCCCGCGGCACTATTTGCTGATTGGTCTCCCGTAAATACAGGAATCCCGTCTACAATAATTAAAGGGTATGAACTCAAGGAAATAGAGTTGAATCCCCTAACGCGAAACACCGGAGGATTATTTAATACCCCATTTGGCTGTATAATGTTAACGCCAGCCGCTTTACCAGCTAGCGCTTGCTCAAAACTTTGCACCGGTAGATTCTTAAGTTTTTCGCCACTTACGCTAGCGATTGAGCCCGTAACATCTTTTTTAGATTGAGTAGTATACCCTGTGACAACAACATCAGAAAGTGTTTTCGAATCGTTTGAAAGGGTTACATTTAACACATTACTTGACCCGACTGTTTTAACCTGCGAAGCGAAGCCTATGTAAGAGAATTCTACTACTGCCCCGGTTTTTGCTCTTATTGAGTATTTACCATCAGCTGCTGTTGTGGTTCCGCCAGCACCCCTGATTTTTACACTTACGCCAGGAAGAGGAAGACCGTCCTCCTTACCTGTAACTGTTCCAGTGATTGTCCTATCCTGAGCCATAGCGCTTCCGGCCATTAGCAAGAATATGAACAAACTTTGTAGAAGTTTTTTCATAAAATTTAGTTTAGTTAGGTTAATTATAGCGCTAATATAATATTTGGCATTCGTAATGCAAATTTTACAAAACAAATTTTCTAAATTATCTTCCTTACTCTCAATAAGATGTAGTTTTTTAGATTTGTTAAAATGGTATAAGATGGTTCATGAAAGTCTCGAAACACATTTAATGTAAGAATGTTACATAAAGAAAATAAAAACATTGATGTAGAATTAAGAATCCGGTATCGTGCCATGTTAATACTGATCTCGGTTAATTTAATATTGGCGGTAAAATAAAACATTATAAATAAAAAAAGGAGGCTAATTGCCTCCTTTATATTTAAGATTACTATATGCTATTAAGGATTTTGAGGTCCAATGTTTGGATTTGCGTTAATCTCAGATCGTGGAATTAGGAATAAGAATCTTGGGTCCCCCGCAGGTATGTCTAAAACATTATTTACGGATGTTGCTACGTAATTAGGAACTGCTGATCGAACTAATGGAAGATTTAAACGCTTTAGGTCTAAATATCTAAACCCCTCTCCCCATAATTCTACTCTACGATTGATCATTATTTCATCAACCAGCGCTGCTCCAGTATTGGTTGATTTTATAGCGCTTAAGTCTCTTTTTGAAACAAGGGTGAACAATGCTGTTTGAGCTAGCCCATCTTGACCGCTTCTGGCATAAGCCTCTGCTAGAATGAGATGCATTTCTGCACTTCTCATCCATGGCACATCTCCTAAAGATGGATCGCCGATTGCCTTAACGGAAAATTTTCTGGTCATAAAATTTCTTCTAACAAAAGTAGTCAAAGGCAAGGGAAAGTTCGCAGCAGTGGGTGCTGGCTCCCACATTTTCTTTCTTACATCTGTTGCAGAAATTAAATTGTATAATGCAGAATTTATCATTTTAGGTGTTCCCCGTTGATAAGTAGTATTCGCGTTATATGCAATTTGAGCATAAAAAGAACCAAAAGTATCTCCCTGCTCCGTTGTAGGATTTGCTCCCCACATATATTCTGATAAGTTGATGTTGTTAAATCCAGTTTGGTAATCAGCCTGACTCATTAAAGGATATAAATTACCATCGATAACTTCCTTTGCATATTTTATTGCGTTAGGATAATCTTGCATAGTTAAAGCAACTCTGGCCCGTAATCCTTTCGATACCCAAATACCAGCATGGGTTTTATTTGGAACACTGGTTGCATTCAACGCTATTGCGGCATCCAAATCAGCCACTATCGCAGAATACACAGTTTCAACACTCACTCTAGGCATTCTAGAATCGGTAGATTTTAAAGGAAGCGGTACTGCTAGCTGATTATTTGGCTTAGCAGCTGCATTGTATCTAGTTCCATAAAATTGAACAAGATAAGAATAGGAATAAGCCCTCAAAGTTAGTGCCTCTGCTTTTATTCTTGCTTTCTCCGCTGCAGTTCCTTCCGCGGCGTCGATATTGTCGATGATATAATTAGCATTACCAATCATTCTGAAGAATGTTCGGTAGTAATATTCGTTACTACCTGCATTATCAGTCCGTGGAGCAATATAATTACCTTCTCCTGTAGACGTAAACCATGTAGCGTTAGCTTGATGCAAGTCTTCTCCCATGAAATCAATCCCTAGAAGGATACCGCCAACTCCAGGCTTACCTTGCACATTGCTAGTTGTTGCCGTTGTTCTTTCGAACATGTATCTATATATCCCATTCAACGCAACGCTTGCATTAGCAGTCGATAAAAATATAGATGTATTATCTACCCTATCTGTAGGTGTTGTTTGAAGATATTCCTTTTTGCAGCCAGATCCACCCAAAATCATGGTGGCTAAAACTGCGGAGTAAATTATTTTTTTCATATCTTATGATATTAATATTTAATTATTAAAACGAAGCATTTAAGCCTATACTCAAAATTCTTGCTTGAGGATATACAGTAGAATTGGTACCATCAAAGGATTCTGAAGGATTTAACCCTTTTCTTTTTGAAAATAGCTGCAGGTTTTCGCCTGTTACAAATAATTTCGCATTATTTACATCAATCTTTTTTAACCAATTTTGAGGCAAACTGTAAGACAAATTAATGTTGCGCAAAGCCAGATATGATGCATCAATCAGCCATCTCGTTGACGTTGCATTAATATTATTTGAGTTACCAAAATCAGCCCTAGGGATGTTGCTAGATGTATTCGTTTGTGTCCAGGCTCCTAGCAAATCTTTGTGAAGCGCTCCGCCATATGACGCTGTAGACATTAATCCCTGATAGTTGCCATCGTAAAATTTGCCACCGATTTGATAATTTACTAAAACAGAAAGAGATAAGTCTTTATAAGTAAATGTATTGGTAAACGAGCCCATTAAGTCTGGAATGGCCGACCCAGACCGATCAAATAGAGCGTTCGATTGATTTATGGTATATTCAACGCCATTAACAGTTCTTTTATTTGCAGCTGCGATTGTTTGAGCCGGATCTGGAACATACAGTGCTGCGCCATCTGTTGGATCTACCCCGGCAAACTGTCTTAACCAAAATTGGTAATAATCATAACCCACTTCTCTTCTTTTTGTGCCACTGATAATAGTTGGAGACTCATCAGGTAGTCTTGTTACTTTGTTCTTAAGAAAAGTCCAATTGGTAACCAAATTCCATCTAAAGTCTTTCATTCTTAAAATATCAGCACCTAATAGAATCTCTACACCAGCATTATACATCGAGCCTACATTTCTATTTATTGAAGTTACAGGATCTGAAATAGGCTGTGGTACACTAAACAAAAGATCACTAACAGATTTTTTAAAGTATTCAACTTCTCCATATACCCTTCTCTTAAATAGCGAGAAACTTACACCTGTATTGAATGTATTCTGTGATTCCCACTTAAGCTCTGGATTTGCAACTGATGCTAGAAGCGCCCCTGGCTCAGCACCGTTATTCCAACCTAGATCATAAAACGCCCTATCTAGATAGTAGCCATCTAATAGGTTGTTACCAACCTCTCCGTAAGATGTTTTCAATCGCAAATCGTCAATCCAGTTAACATCAGTTAAGAAATCTTTGTTAACAGACCAAGAAGCTCCTAATGAATAAAAGGTACCCCATCTTACATCTCGAGAGAATCTCGAGGAACCATCACGTCTGAGCGAAGCATCAAAAAAGTATTTCTCTTTATAATTATAGCTTGCTTTAGAGAAGTAGGACTCTATTTTATCGTTATCTTCTTGCCCTCCAGAACTATTTGCTGTTACAAAATTTGCAAACTGTGTATTGCCTTGTAAGATCAAGCCAGTACGGCTAGCGTTGAATGTCCGAAAGTTGTAATCATAATTTTCATGACCAACTAGCGCAGATATAGTGTGATCTCCAATTTTCTTATTGTAATTCAAAATTTGGTTAAATGTATATGACCTTATGGTATTGTTACTTTGCGATTTAAAGCCATTTTGAGTTACACCATCACCAACAGTTGGATTCTGATAAGTATTACCATTATTATTTCTCAGATCAATGCTAAAGGTTGGAACAAATGTAAAATCTTTCAAGAACTTAATTTCAAAATAACTTCTTGCGCTTATTTGATTTCTTCTTGTTAAGTAGTCATTCAATAGTGTTTCATAAACAACATGTCTACCTGGAGAAGCGCCTTGAGGGCGAACCAATGCACCTGGATGGAACCCATAATCATACCATTGTTCTCCAGTTAAACTATTCATGATAGGTTGGCCAGCAGCATTGTACGCACGCACTGGATATATTGGACCAATACCTCTGGTAAAAGAGAACGCATTGATAAAGCTGGCAGCACTACCTGTGGCTGCATCGTTGGCGGTGTTTGCAGTAGTCATTGATCCTGAAACATTCAAACCAGTTCTCAACCAAGGTTTAATTTGAGAGTTCACATTAATACGAGCATTAAAACGTTGAAAATCTGATTTAATATTAAAGCCTTTATCATTCAAATATCCCATCGAAACGAAAAAATCAGACTTATCACTTTTACCAGAAAAGCTTAAGTTCGCATCTGTTCTTTTTCCTTGCCTTGATATTGCATCATACCAATCAAAATCATCATATAATAATGATGCATTTGGATTGATTTTACCGTCTGTACCTACAATCTGACCACCAGGAACATTAAATGGATTATAAACTAAATTCGTAAAGACATCTGCTGAGGCTCTTAAAGAGGCTGCAGCCTCTGATAGCGCTGGAGATGCGTTGTACATTAGGTTATTTTTAATCCCTTGCCAAACTAATGGATAGTATTCAAATGCATTAACACGATCATATTCTGGAATACCTCTTTCTGAGAATCCCTGGACAATGCTTGCATTCACCGTAGGCTGAGAGGCTTTTCCTCTTTTTGTTGTAATAATTACAACACCATTTGCTCCCCTTGAACCGTACAATGCAGATGATGATGCATCTTTCAATACAGAGATACTTTCAATATCATTCTGATTAATATCTCCAATACTACCATCATAAACAGATCCATCAACAACATAAAGAGGAGTGTTTGACGCAGAAAATGAACCAAATCCTCTAATCCTGATGCCCGCAGAAGATCCCGGTTGACCATTTGAGGCGGCGACATTTATACCTGGAGCAGATCCTTGCAATGCCGCTGTAACATTCGTAACAGTTCGTGTTTCTAAATCTTTAGCACTAAGTGAAGCAACCGAACCAGTAATAGATTCTTTCTTTTGCGTTCCATAAGCTACAACAACTACATCAGTTAGTGTTTTAGAATCACCAACTAAACCAACGTTAATTACATTTGATGAAGTAATGTTTATAGACTTTGAAGCAAAACCTAGATAGGAAAACTGTAATGCTTGCACGGATGGAGATATTCGAATAGAATATTTCCCATCGCTCCCAGTAATTGCGACATTCTGTGCGCCTACTGCTTTAACACTAACGCCCGGGAGAGGAATGTTGTCTTCCGATGACGTTACTGTTCCACTAATTGTTCGATCTTGAGCCATTGCACTTACCGCAAAAAACAAGAACACGAACAAACTTTGTAAAAGTTTTTTCATGAAATTTAAGTTAGTTTGATTAAATATATTGCGAATATAATACTTGGAACTTGTAATGCAAATTTTACAAATAAATATTATATAATTTCCACAGGCACAGAGATTTGACCCATTATTAGTAAAACCCCTTTAAAGCATTCCATAACAATCAAAGACATACTAAATTTAGATTTGGAGACTTTATTTCGGAACATCAATGTTACATCTTTATTAAAATAAGATTAGTAATCTATTATCGCAAAATGGGGGCTGGATGGATTACAATAAGGAGTCTAAACTTAAATGTATTGCTATCGTTAACATGGTGTTCCGTCTGAAAAATGCAATAGAACGGTTCGAAACCACATAATCTGGTTGATATACCCCATAATACCAACAATAAAACCAAATAGCACTTATGGTATGTACGCATGCCAAGGGGTGAGTAGATTCTATCAAAGCCAAGAAACCTTAACCGCGGCAACACTAATCATACCCAGTGCAACTTGCTAGTCAGCTCAAATAACTTGTAAATAACCCAATCATAAATACTTACTGTAAGTATTTGACTGCCAAATTGTTTTAATTAGAATTTTACGATTGGAATATCGAAAGTGTTACAACTTAGAATAATTTATTGACTACTATAGCGCAAATAGCCAATCATAAAGATATGTTATTAAATCAATTTGGTTATTTAGTATATAATCCTTAATTCAACTTCCAAAATCTATAGATTAGGTTCGACGAATAAATTATAAAGATCAACTTTCGATTTTAATGAACATTACCAACAATAGAAAAACTTATACTTTTAATCAGCAGCCAGTTCTCGTTAGAAATTCCAAATAAATCTGCGTTGCTGTGATGGATCGATATTAAAATTGATATCAAACCTCACCTCGGACTTAAATGTTTTATCAGCGAGAGTAGCTGGAATCCAATCAATTTGAAATGCCTTACTATCAAGATCAACTGTGGCTTTGTAGCCTACACCTTCAATACCGTATTCGACGACATATTTTGGGCTTCCATTCGCATCAAGCATAACCAGTACAGATCCAGATACGGCTGCTTTATTCGCTTTAAGTTTTATAGGCATCTGATTTACAAGCTGGCTTGCTACATAGGATTTCAATAAATCTGCGCTACAGATTGCAACTGGGATACGAGCATTTTTCGAAATATCTTCATTCTTATCCAAAATCTTATAACTAAAATCACCAACTTGTTTGTCACTTAATGTAACGAGTTTTTTAAGAGAGTAATTATACCTTAAAAGCACTTTCCCTTCTCGATCAAAGGCATACCAATCACCGCTACGTAACCCGCCCTTATAAGAACCTCTTAAAACGGTATTGTTGGCTCTATCGTTTACCAGATAACTACCTTCCTTTTTACCACTTTCGTCAACATTATAGGTGACAACGCAATCATTTGATAGTTTTTCTGTTTTTTGAGCAAGTACAAAAAACGATGAGAGCGCAAGAGTGGTGATTGCGAAATTTTTCATAATGTTAATATTAGATACTAAAGATAATAAAAAAAGGACAATCATTCAAAATGGTTGTCCTTTTTTTATTAAATTTTTTTATTATAAATATACTACCTAGCAGACTTAAATTTCATCTTCGCAACAATTTTCAAAGGTGAAAATCCTGGCTGATTCATGAAAAATGTAACATACACAGTTTTAGTAGCTGGATCATAAAAATTCGAACCAGTTGCTGTTGTGTCAAGCGTCATTGTTCTGCCATTTGCTGGGTTAGTAATTGCATTAGCAACAGAAATAACCTTATTTGTTGCAGCATCGAAGTTGATTGTTAAGTTAGTAGAACCAAAACCGCTTGTTCCGCCTGTACTTGTAACCAATGGGATTAAAAAATCGCCAAATGCAGTATTAAATAAATTATTGGAAGCAGCTCCAGAAGATCTTAGTTGAACATCGTAAGCGTAGGTAAACTCTGTTCCTATTTGGAAAGTAGGCCTGTCTGGGGCAGTCATTGTTGCTGTGTAAGTGTAAACACCATCATATTTGTTTTTAGCAGAAACTACTAACAAGATAGTGTTAAAATTTCCACTAATTACTCCCATAGAGGCCGATGTAATCTTTAATGGCAAAGCATAAGTGCTTGCTAAATTAAATGTGTTAGGCTTTACTTTCACATTCACGGTTGCTCTACGTTGTCCTTTTGGGATAACTACACTTGTAGACGAAAGTGTGTATGATGCTGCTGGTAAAAGTGTATAACTCTTAGATTGCTCAGAGTTATAAGCGGTGACGTTTGTATTATCACCAATAGCAAGATTTACTGTGATATCTTGTGGCGCTACCGGTTCAGGACCTGAATAACTTACTGATACAGGAATTGTTTCCTCTGGAGTTACCTCATAGCTAAATAAATATGCAGGAACCGAACTTCCGTGAACATCAATATCCGTTGGATTTGCGAATTCAATTACGTTAACACCTTTTTCAGGATCCAAAACATTCGAATCATCTTTCAAACAAGATGATAGAAATATAGCAGTAGTTAACAATACCGCAGAGAGTTTAAAAATCTTTTTCATGATATAATTAATTTAAGTCCCAAAATATTAAAGAAGAAAACTTATTAATATTAGTAGGAACATTTGGTGTATTCAAACTAAATTCCGTAGCAGGATATAAAACTCGTGTAGGCAATTTGTCAACATGGGTAGATACTGACTGTCTAGAAGCGAATGTTTGAAGCGGATCTAATGAGCCGTTAACAATCTTTGGGAACATTGTTCTTCTAAACTCATTGAATGCCTCATCATTAGAAATCATGTTTAACGCTATGTATTTCTGAGTAATAATCGCTTCAATTTTCTGATCCAAAGTTGTTGCTAAAGCATAATTTGCAAGTGGACTTGCCGCATTCGTTGTAAGGTATGTAGTAACATCAGCGGAAACGTTTTTAGACGGGTCTACTACATTTGAAACATTCTTATATAGATAGGTGAATGATAGCGTAATTCCGTCATTGAACGCAGTTGCAGCATTTCCACTTAAGTACCCTCTAACAAATGCTTCAGCCTGAAGAAACTTACTTTCAGCGGCTAGTAGGATAGGCTGACCCTGAGTTGGCCCTTTCACTACACCAAGGTAATTTCC
This sequence comes from Pedobacter sandarakinus, assembly GCF_026240095.1. Taxonomy (GTDB): domain Bacteria; phylum Bacteroidota; class Bacteroidia; order Sphingobacteriales; family Sphingobacteriaceae; genus Pedobacter; species Pedobacter sandarakinus. The sequence goes on from NZ_JAPIVG010000001.1 coordinate 922,526, forward strand.
AGAATTATCACCAGTAATCCAAGATGAACCTGCAGATGGAGCAGATGGCACACCTGACGATTCATCGCCAAGTTGATTAATTATCGATGATGGGAAAGCCCTGTATATAACAGAACCACGACCTGGATCACTAAGTTTCGCACCGGTATAAAAACTGTATATCCAGCGGCTTGGAATTCTACTAGTTGTTGTATTTGTACCAGTAGTTGTAAAACCTATCGAGTTATAAACGGGATTTGGTCTAACTGTTTTCTCGTAACCTGGATTAACAATAGCATCGGTAGTCAGAAATCCCACCGTTGTGTTCATCGCACCAAATGCCGTAGCAGTATATGATTGCAAAGCAGGAACACCAGCCATTTTAATCAGCATTCTCAGCTTTATAGTATTGGCAAATTTTTTCCACAAGTCCATATCACCTTTGAATAACGGGTCGGTATTTGCTACAATCTTTGCTGTTGTAGCCTGCGCCTGCCCTGCAGCAATATCGGCAATAGCCTTGTCTAGATCACTAATTGATGCCTTGTAGACATCCTCTGCCTTATCATATTTAGGCTGAAGGATAGCTGTACCTTTTAAAGCTTCTGAATAAGGAACATCATTGAACTGGTTTACCAGACGCTCAAAAGTAAGCGCCTTCATAATCCGGGCAATCGATGTTGAGAAAACCAACGAAGATGTAGAACCAGTGTTATCTATAATATACTGAAAATCGTTCGCATTGTCGTAGCTACTTGTCCATAGACCCTGATAGTCTAAGTTAGTGAAATCATAGGTAACTACAGATCCAAATCCACCGAATCCACCAGCATTTGCGCGTGCTCCAGAAAAATCAGCGAAACTGATATTAAAATTGTTACCAATTGCCGCTGAACCAACTATAGCTTGAGGTAGAACCAGGGCCGGCGTTGCTTCCGTTAAGCTGTTAGGGTTTTTATTGATATCCAAGAACTTTTTACAAGAACTTGCTCCGATTACCAACAAACCTAACATTATATATTTAAAATGTTTTTTCATGTTCTTTTTATTATAAAGTTACAGTTAGACTTAAGCCATAGAATCTTCCAGGAGGCGTTTGACTGATTGAAGTAAAACCAATAGCGTTACTTGATGAATTAAATGCACTATATTCTGGGTCTGTGTAAACGTTGGTTTTAGGTGCCCATAGAAATAAATTTCTTCCTTGCACGCTCACTGTTGCACCTTTGATGAACCTAACATTTTTTATTACAGAAGCTGGTAAATCATAGCTTAGAGAAGCTTCACGAAGTTTCCAAAATGCTGCCGAATAAGTATAGTTTGAGTTAACATCAGTATTAGTAGGTCCATTAGTCCAGAAATCTGCTCCACCTGTTCTGGTAGTAATATTGGTATTAGCAACATAAGTATTAGTTGTTGGATCCAAATATGATGAATTAGGAACTACAAAACGCTCTCTGTTGAAATATGTTGTTCTGATACCAGCGCCTGAGAAATCAAATGCTGTAGAAACACCACTATATATTACATTTCCTGCACGGTATTCGAATACGGTTGCGAAACGGAAGCCTTTATACGATACCGATGCATCTAGACCTAAACGATATTTTGGCTCTGTATAGCCCAAAGTTGAGATACCATTCGTAGCGCTAGGAAAACCGGTAATTCGATCAACAATGATTCTGCCTTGAGGATCTTTGTTATAGGTACTTCCTTTTAAAAGCGGGAAAGGACTTCCAACCTCAGCAACTAAATTAGATCGGCCAAAAGTAGCTAAACTCAAGTTATCACTTCCTGTGCTGATTGATAATACTTTATTTGCGTTTAATGTAAAATTACCACCAACTGTAACCGTCCAGTCATTTGTTTGCACCGGAACAAGCCTCAATGAAGTCTCTATACCTCTATTTTCAACCTCGCCAGTATTAGTTAAGAAAGATGTAAAACCTGTTGTTTGTGCAATTTGAACTGGTAAAGTTTGATCGACAGTGTTTGATTTGTATAAAGTTAAACTTAAGCTAACTCTTGATTTATACATTTCCAAATCGAAGCCGCCTTCAATAGATGTCGTTAATTCTGGTTTAATATTTGACGAAACTACTGTGTTTCCAACACCGAAACCTGGAACACCAGCATACGGGTATCCAAACTGTTGTCCGAACGTAGGTGCTAAAGCGTAGGCATTTAAATTAACTTGTCCTACTCTAGAAATGCCACCTCTAATTTTCAAACTCGTTACCACCTTAGATTCTTTCAAGAATGGAATTGCATCAGAGGCAATAAATGAAATATCTGCAGCTGGATAGAATAACGAATTATTTTCTCTGGCCAAAACCGATCTCCAGTCATTCCTTCCTGTTACGTGCAGGTATAGATAGTTTCTAAAGCCTAAACGGGCGTCAGCATATACCCCTAATTGTCTTACACGGTTATTATTTTCAAAACCAAAAACGTTTCCTGTTGTATTGCTAACATTGTATAAGCCCGGAGTAACAAAAACTGATGAGTTAGCTCCTACGTTTTTACCAATATTATCTCTTAAACTTCCACCTAAGATAGCATTAATTGAAAAGTCCTTGTTTATTTGTTTGATATATTGTGCCTGAAATTCAGGATTTAGTTGAGTAGTGTAAGAAGCACCATCGTTTATACTACCTACCCTGTCTGTCGCAATTGCAGTTCCACTTATACTTTTTCTGTAGTCAGAAAAGGTGAACTTATCACTATAAGATTTTGTTGAAATATTCCTTGTTGCGATACTCACGCGGAACAATACTGATAGTTCTTTAATTGGGTTATACTTTAATTGCACGTTCCCTGTCAAATAATCATTTCTTGTTAATGTTCTTGCGTTACCTAAAGTAAAATATGGGTTGTCAAAATATTCATTGTAGAAACCATTTGGTGAGGCATATGGATCATTTTTCCAGTCTGAATATCGTGTTAGTGGAATCTGACCTGGCGACATCAACACATTTGTAAAAGCATTTCCTGAATCTCCTTGATCATATCTATTTTGAACGTAGTTTGCATTGAAGTCGAAATTGAATTTATCACTCAAATCTCTACTGCCATTTATGCGCAGCGAAAAACGGTTGTACTTATCCCCAGGTACTGTACTAGTCTGATCAAAGTATTGAGAAGAAAGAAAATACTTACTCTTCTCATCACCTGCAGAAAGGCTAAAATCAGTTTGATTATTTATGCCTGTATCCCAGAAATTATTTTTTCCTTCTTTCTCATTCCAAGAATAAGGAACAGTTTGAATAGAACCATCAACAAGTGGCTTGCCTATAACTCTCATAGAACCGTCGAACGCAGGACCATATTGCTGATTCTCAAAAGGAGTATAAGTTGGAACATCATCTGGAGTAGTACCCGATCCATACTCCTTTTGTAACTTAGGCAAGTAAGCAATAGTCTCAAAACTAGTGGTTTGGCCTACTTTAATAGTAGTAACACCTGTTTTACCCTTCTTTGTTGTTACGATCACTGCACCATTAGATGCATCTGAGCCATAAAGGGCAGCAGCTCCCGCACCATTGAGTACATCGATACTTTCGATATCCTCAGGATTTAAGTTACCCAATACGCTACTTGGCACAATCACATTATCCACCACAACTAAAGCTTGGTTATTTCCAAGAAGCGAACGATTCCCGCGAAGAACTAAACGTACGTCAGGGTTAACTCCAGAGCTAACTGCATTTACTTGTAGACCAGCAACCTTACCTGTGAGCGCACTTGCTACGTTAAAAGCTTTACCTTGAGTTAACTCCTGAGACTTTAACGTAGTAGACTGGTTACCTTGCTGACGACGTTGGATTGAAACACCTCCAGCAGTAACAACAACCTCATTCAAAGCTTGGGCGTCAGAATTCAAAACAATATTGATTGAGTTACTTGCTGGTATGGTTACTTCTTTTGAAGAATAACCTAGAAAGCTAACAACCAATGTATTTGCGTTGACAGGAACTTTAATTGAATATTTTCCATTTGCGGTTGTTAGGGTACCAATGCCAGGATTATCTTTCACCCTGACAGTGGCTCCTGGAACAGGTAATCCATCTTCTTGAGATGTAACCGTACCAGTAACTGTTCTATCTTGTGCAACTGCGTTAAACGCAACAAACAAAAGAATGAACAAACTTTGTAGAAGTTTTTTCATGAATTTTAAGTTAGTTTAATTGTTTGATTAATTAAGAGCCAAATTATATCTAAAATTGACCAAATGCAATTGCCAAAGACACAATTGCTAAACAAAACAATGCTAAAGACATATTTATGACACAATAATGACAGGATGTTGTCTTATAGCTAATACTAAATAATTAGTTTAGGAGTGTGCGATTCAATTCAATAAGGCTAAACAGTTGAATGAGGTGCAGATAGTTTTTCCACATTTAAATAAGATTAAATTGTGGTTATATGCAATAAGCTTAGAGATAGCACCTTATTATACCAGATACAATTTTAGCAGCTGGATTTAACATACTATTATGGAAGAATTTACTGGATAGAATGTGTTGTTAATTTGATATAATATCTTAACCAAAATTACATGATATCTTTCGATTAGAAATAGCACATGCTGAAAGAGTATTTCATAATGTAGAAGATGATTTAAACTTTAGTACTACCTTGTAGACGGAGTCTGCAAATACAAATCTGACTTATTTGATGAAAATTATACATAGAATAGGCTTTTAAAAATTGGATTTGTTATCTGATTGTCAAGATCTAATCGAAAAAGGTAATCTAAAGAATAGGTTTTTGCTCAAACCTGTCAAATTCTAGTGTTTCAGGCAAATAGGTTGATGGTGGCAAGCAATCTTACGTGAGAATATTATAAGATTTACAAGTGACATCAGACACCGATGACAGACAAAAAAAGGGAGCCTTTGGCTCCCTTTTTTTGTAAATATGATTATGGCTTATCCCACCACATTCTGTTATTAATGCTGTTATTTGTCCAACCTTGTTGAGCCAATGCTGCATTGTAATTATCTCTATTGGTTGTTTGGTCAGCTGTTGGATAACCAACGCGTCTTGGGATATTGGTTCCATTTTGAGAATTTGGACCTGGAACCAAAGCAGGAAAGCCAGTTCTTCTAAATTCGGTCCATGCTTCCCAACCATCTAAGTATAGTGCAATCCATCTCTGGGTTCCAATTTGTTGTAAAGCGGTGGCTGGACTATAAACAACTCCAGTAGCCGTCTTGAAATTTGGATCTGCTACACCATATTGTGTTAGAGACGCATCGATACCTGCATTGTAATAAGTTGCTGCAGATGCATCGCCTCCAGCGATCCAACCTCTTTTTGCCCCCTCTGCCAGTGCAAACTGTACTTGTGCACCGGTGAAGATATAAGCAGGCGACCCAGCTCCACGTAGTGAAGCTCCTATTCTGCTATATGAGTTAGGAATGTTAACCTGAGTTTGTACGCCGAATTGCAGACCAATTACTTGGTTACCAGCCAAAACTTCTCCGTAAACAGGTAATCTTGGATCAGTACCAGTTCCATTGTTCTTCATAATATCAACTATAGTTTTGCTAATTGCAAAATCGTTACGATTTGATATACTATAATTGTTATACCATGGATTGTAGTTATTTGGATCTCCAGATATGAACTTATAAGTCAAAGTTTCTCCTGCTGTAAGCGGGTTAGCTGCAAGGGCAGCTGCGAATTCTGTTGCTGCAAACTCTCCAGCATTAGGATATACCTTTGAAAGTCTTAAGGCCATCAAAAGACGTTGTGTAGCAGCGAATTTCTTCCAAGAGGCCATATCACCATTAAACATAATATCTCCCGTCGGACCTGCACCACCATCAATTTGCGCTACCGCCTCTTTCAATTCTTTAAAAAGATCCTTATAGATATCTTCTTGTTTCGTAAACTTCGGAGTAATGTTTGCGCTATTAAGTGCCTCGGTATAAGGAACATCACCCCATCTATCGGTTACCTTCCAAAAGACATACGCTTTCATTATTCTCGCAACTGCAATCTGGTTATTGATAGATCCATTAGCTGCTGCATCGGCTTCTGGTGCGCCAGCTCTGGCAAAAGTGATAACCTGATTTAAATTCTTTAATACTTCAGAGTAAAAAGAATAGTAACTGGGGTTTAATGTGCTTCCAGCATCGTTAAAAGGAGATACCGTTAAATAAGGCCCTTCGGAAATATGCTGTGCGAAAATCGCACCAGTGGAAGATAAGATAGTTGTTGGGTTCGTATTTGTTGCACCATTAACCTGACTTTTTTGAATAGCATAGGTTAATAAAGCTTTTGTAGCTGCTTTTGAAACTCTTGTTTGATCGACGTTAGTATCGCCGAAATCTCCAAATTTTTTACATCCAGTAGCTAGCACACTAATTCCAACTGCTAAAAATATATACTTTCTAATATTTTTCATTTTCCTAAAAATTAAAGTCCAACTCTTAAATTAAGACCAAACGTACGTGATGAAGGTAGTTGACCACCTTCTTGCCAAAAATTCTCAATTTCCGATGGATCTACTCCATATTTCTTACCTGGAGCTGAAATTAACCATGCATTGCCCATCACAAAACCTAGATTAGCAGATTTTAAGAAACCAGTCCTAGCTAATATCTTGCTTGGTAAATTGTAGCCTAATCTTACTTCTCTTAATTTTAAATATGATGCGCTGATCATGAAAAGTTCGCCAGATCCGGTTTGCATACCATTATAGAATGCGGTACTAGCATCAACATATCTAGTATTAGGTTGTCCGTTCGCTAAAACACCTGCAAACTTATAACCACCACCTTGCGATACTGGTAATCTCCAATCGATACCTTTATCATTCACCCCAACTGTTTCTTGCGACAGACCACTACCCATATTAAATGCACGGGTGGTTGAATTAAATAGTCCACCCTTTTGGAAGTCTAAAGAAAATCCTAAGTCAAAATCAAACACCCTTAGTGATGAATATGCACCACCATTGAATTTAGGACGAGCATATCCAACAAATTGATTTGTGGTAGAGGTGGGTAATCCGCTTGAAGCAATAATCACATTACCATTTGCATCTCTGTTCCAGGTACGACCTAAAATATATCCCCATTCTTCGCCTTCACGTAAATTTAATGTGTTGTTAAAGAATGTACTTGTTTCATAAATTACGTTTGTCTGTTTATCAGTAATTTTGTTAACAATTGTTTTTGACTTACTAAAGTTCAAAGTTAAATCCCAACTTACATTTTTCGATTGGATAGGTGTACCAGTTAAGCTAAACTCAAAACCTCGGTTCGTTAAATCACCAGCGTTTATTAAGTTACTAGTATATCCAGTTGCTCCATTCAATGTTACTCCTAAGATTTGGTTCTTATTCTGATTTACATAGTATGCAAAATCTAAACCAATCCTGTTTTTGAGAAACTTGATTTCAGACCCGATCTCAAAAGAGTTTGTTTTAGCGGGAATGATTCTACCATCTCTAAATTCATTACCTATTGCTAAAGAAGGATTAGAACCGTATGCTGGAGCCGTGTTATACTGAAGGTTAACTCTATATGGATCTACGTCAGAACCAACTTGTGCATAAGCTAACCTTAATTTACCAAACGAAACTATATCTTTAACACCGGAAGGCAGGAATTCTGAAAACACAAAAGATGTCGAAACTGATGGGTAGAAATAAGAATTTAAATCAGGGGCAAAAACAGAAGACCAATCGTTTCTAGCAGTTACATCCAAATAAATAAAATTTTTGTATGCTAATGAAGCTTTACCAAAAACACTCCTCACTTCTTTTTCGTAGTATGTATTAGTAGTAATTGGACGAGCTAAAGATGCGGCTATATTAAAATAGTTTGGAAAGCTTAAACCACCTGCAGTTTCCATATTGATTCTTTCTCTCTTTTCGTGACGAATATTACCAGCTGCCAATGCGTTCAAAGTGAAATCGCCAAAAGTTTTATTATAAGTTAAATTTAACTCATAGTTAAACTCAGTATCTGTCCAATTTCTAGTTTTGAAATAGTCTTGTTGTAAACCTCCGGTTGCCATTCGTTCATCACCAGCTTCGTTATTGATATTACCTCTCAAGAAACCAGCAAGTGCTAAGCCACTTCCCAAATCATATTTCAGACCTAAATTTCCAACTAAACGGTTGTTCCTTTGCGTTCTATAGTTGTTATTCACTACCCAGAAAGGATTATCCCAATACTGTGGAGTAGTAATTGAAGCCAGATCTCCGGTACCATTTGGGTTACCAATATTCCACGAGGTAACTGTTCCATCAGCCAAAACCTGATTATCTCTTAGATAATTCATATCTAACTGACGTTGAAACCATTGGTTAAATCCTTGAACAACATTTAATCCATCGTTACGGTAAGTTTCATAAGGCTGACCAATCCTATTTTCTTTCGCAAACTGGAAATCAGTTGAAACTGTAAGCCTTTTAGATACATCGTAAGAGCCATTTACGTTTAAAATATTCATTGAACGGTTTGCGTTATCCTGAACCAAGGATCTTGTTTGGTTTGTATATCCCACACGAAGGTTATAACCTTCACCGCCTGTCGTAAATGCAATACTATTATTATATGAACCGCCAGTCCTCAAATAATCTTGAATATTATTAGGCTGAGCAGTTAAAGGCACTAGTTTACCGAAGTCAGCACCAGGATACCAGCTGTAGTAAGGACGGTAAAGGGTTGTGCCATCTATTTTCGGACCAAAACTTGCGTCTGCTCCATAATCTAACATATTTTGACCATTAAAAGAAGCCCAGGCCGCTGGGTGAATTGCTGGGTTATAAACAAATTTTTCGAATTGACCTGTATAACCGCCAGCGTATTCATTCTGATAGTCAGGAAGCAGTGAAGTTTTTTCAATGGCAACACCTGAATTTACTTCAATTGATGTACCGCCTTTTCTGCTACCTTTCTTACTTGTGATGATTACCACACCATTATAAGCACGTTGACCATATAGGGCAGTAGCTGCTGCACCCTTTAGAACAGTGATACTCTCGATGTTGTCCATGTTAACATTTGCTTGATCTGCAGGCGTTCCATCTACAACAAAAAGAGGTTGCCCAACAGTAAAGCCATTAATACCACGAACAATAACTGAAGCGTTATCAAACGATGAACTTGGAGAACCGTTTAATTGCACACCAGCTACCTTACCAGCTAAGGCTGTACTGATATCGGTATTTTTTGCAATAGTTAATTTTTCACCTTTAATTTCTGTAGCGGCATAACCTAAAGCTCTTGCCTCTCTCTTTTCTCCCAAAGCAGTAACTACCACTTCTGATAGAGAAGTTGCATCAGCATTAAGAACAACATTAATTACGGTTGCAGATCCGATTGTTCTTGTTTGCGATGTAAAACCAATTGAGCTAAAAATTAAAGAAGTGGCCGAAGATGGTGCTCTTAAGGAGAATTTTCCATCTGCACCAGTAACGGAGCCTCCAGAGGCACCCGAGATTTTCACACTCACTCCCGGGATCGGCAATTTGTCGTCCGCAGATGTGACTGTACCTGTGATTGTTCTATCTTGAGCCATCGCAGAAATTGCAATAAACGTCAAAATGAACAAACTCTGTAAAAGTTTTTTCATGTTTTAAAATAGGTTAGGTAATGATTTCAATAATTTGCTAAAGTATAGCTACTGGCCTATAAATTCAAATTTATTTTAACAAATTTTAACTTTCTATTTAAAACATTACACAACATATTGTTATTAGGACTGAAAAGCCAGACTTTGCGGTTATTCAAATTGACCATTTACGATATTAATACCTGCAGAAAACAATATTTCCGAATAGCGTTTTCCCAGATTCCCAGAAATTTCTAAATAATGGGTCGTTAGCTAGATAAACCACCTGTCCACGGCCGAATTCCTGAACGCCGATAACTAAGCCCGTTTTTAATTCTTCCCTCACTTTTTTTCCTACAATACCGGCAACAAAGCTTTTTTCATTTAAAGCACCTACATTCCAGCCATTTACAAAGGGTTCGTAAATTTTGCGATCTGTTTTAAGAGTATAATATGTATTTCCCAAACCATACGCGAAGGGATGGGTGACATCTAGGTTGACTTTATAGATGGCTCCAGGAATGGCAAACTCGTAATCATCTTTATCCTTATCCTTGAAAAGCAATTTACTAGGTTCTGGCTTCGCATCCTTTTTTACTGCCAACTCTTTCTTTTTAATATCGAACCCCTTTTTATCAATAACGCTTTCTATAGCGTCTTCCATAAGTACCAGTTTGCCACCCTTGTTTAACCAAGCAGTTAAACCATCTCCAATAAAAGTACTATAATCTCCATCTGGCAAAATGAGCGTATTCACTTTACTTATGTCTAAATTGTTGATATCCCTTGCGTTAATAATGCTTGGTGTAAGATTTAAATCGTGTTCTAAATAAAACCAAACCTCGCCAAAGGCCAGCGATGAAACCTCGTTTCCAGAAACAATAGCAACTTTAGGCTGCTTCAATATCGGATAAACATTAGATCCAAAATCTTTTCCTTTCTCTACAAAACCACTAGTAATGCCTAGTACAGGCTGACGAAATTTGTTGGCTACTGCAACTACCTTAGTTCTTAAATCTTTAACTGATCTTTCGTTTTCTACTCTTAATACAATCAATGTTCCCGCAGGATAATCTTTCCCGGAAACGGTAAAGGGTTGGTCGGCCTGACGAACTTTTATATTCGCTTTCTGTAGTTGGTTTAACACTTGTGCATTTTCTGCAGCACCCCACGCAAATAGCCATGCCAATGGTTTTTCTATATCATTTGAAGATTCTTCAGCGATAGCTAACGTCGGAAATTTTCCTTTGAAACTTTCTTTACTGGCGTAACTCTTTAAGCCGTACACATAGGGTAATGCCCAGGCTGTTATATCATAAGTGTTGGAGTCGGTAACATAAGTTTTCGGCTCTAAAAGCACATTTGCGAGTACCGCTCTAGGCTGTTGCAGGTTTACAATAAGATCATTTCTGCCAACACTAAAGCTTTCGTCTTTCTGGGTGTCGTAATCGTAGCCTCTGCCGGTTTTATCTCCACCGTAGGCAAACTCAATCTTGTTTTTCTGTAATAATTCGGCAAGTTTTTGTTGTCTTGATGGATTATTAGCCTTAATAACATAGGTTTTATAGATGCCTGGCGGGTTACTTAGCTCTTGCTGAAAATACTTTTTATATTCCGCTAATAACTTATCATGATTCAATGAAGATACCTCAACTGTCGACATTCCGGTTGTGAAATGATGCGCAATTCGGTCTTTTAATGTTAGCGTATCACCATCATTTGTCACAATAGACAATCCAGCTCTAATTCCTCCTTGTTCATAAGTCATCCCAATAGATCCATTATAAAGAGGATAGGTATCGCCATAAGATGGATATAGTAAATCGAACCTTTCTTTGGTAAAATATTGCCACCCTTGCTCATCAAAATACTTTGCATTATTTTTTCCAACCACTACCTGAAAACTTTTTTGCCACGGGGTAATGTCTTGATGAACTGGTTCTGCTGCTGGTGCAAAATAATAGGGTTCATTATAGCTTTGCTCATGAAAATCTACATGAATTTGTGGCATCCAACCGTTATACAATGCTAGTCTTTGCTGACTTTCTATCTGGGTTTGCCAAGCCCAATCGCGATTTAAATCAAAGTAATAGTGGTTAGGCCTTCCCCCCGGCCAAGGTTCTATATGCTCTCTTGCAGAAGGATCTGAGTTAGGTGTTTTGCCCACTACGCTATTGAAATAATTTACGTAGCGATCTCTGCCATCAGGATTTAAGCAAGGATCGATTACTACGATTGTATTCTTCAACCATGCGGTTGCCTGTGCGTTTTTACCAGATACTAAGGTGTACAACATCTTCATAGCAGTTTCTGTAGAGTTCGCCTCGTTACCGTGTACATTATAACTAAGCCAGGTGATTACAGGTTGGTTGCTAAGGTCGATACTAGCGCTTGTACCGCTAGCCAACATTAAATTGTTGGCTTTAATTTGTTCCAACCTGGTCATATTCTCCGCAGATGATATTATTGCTACCATCAATGGTCTGCCTTCATTGGTTTTGCCGTACTCAATTAATTTTACCAGATTAGGTGCTGTGGAAGCTGTTTGCCTAAAATAATCTGCTACCTTATAATGAGGTGTAAAATGCGCCCCAAGCTCATAACCTAAAAACTCATCAGGAGATTTAACTTGTGCTTTGATGGAAAATACCGAGAGTAAAAGGAGTAGGCAGAACGCTAAGCTTTGCTTCATAGAAGTTTAAAATTTATCTAATGTACAAATTTTGTTTTTTGTTGTGATGAAAGCTTAATTTTACCGAACAATTTTTTTGATAAGCATGACTACAATTGATAAGCTATACGCTTACTACCTCCAGAAACCTATTATTTCTACAGATACTAGAAGCATTACTCCTGGATGTATCTTTTTTGCGCTGAAGGGAGAAAATTTTAACGCCAATACCTTTGCTCAACAAGCTATTGAACTTGGGGCGGCTTTTGCAGTTGTGGATGAGGAAGAATACGCTGATGCTAAATGTTTATTCGTTGAAAATGTTTTAAATGCGCTTCAAGAATTGGCTCGCCATCATCGCAATCAATTAAATATTCCAGTTATTGGCTTAACAGGGAGCAATGGCAAAACCACTAGCAAAGAGTTAATTAATGCTGTTTTAGCATCACGATACAAGACTTTTGCTACAAAAGGAAACCTGAATAACCATATTGGTGTGCCGCTTTCTATTTTATCGATTACAAATGATATAGAAATCGCCGTAATTGAGATGGGGGCGAATCATCAAAAGGAAATAGAATTGCTTTGCAGCATTGCCCAGCCCACACATGGAATTATTACTAATGTTGGAATGGCTCATTTAGATGGGTTTGGTGGATTTGAAGGTGTGAAAAAAGGAAAAGCCGAACTGTACGCTTATCTCAAAGATACAAATGGTTATACCTTTATTAATAACGATAATGAGCATTTGCTGGAAATGAGTCGCACTGCTGCTTTAACCAAAATAATCTATTATGGAACCGGAAGAGGTAACACAATTAAGGGAGCGCTAAAAACCAGCGATCCTTTCATAGCAGTAGATTGGACTAACCACGATGTTGAAAGCAGCGTGCTAACCCAATTAACAGGTAGCTACAATTTCGAAAATATTTTAGCCGCCATCTGCATCGGCGATTTTTTCGATCTTAGTGCAGCAGAAATAAATGCTGGTTTAGGTAACTATCAACCAAAAAATAACCGTTCTCAACTTACTAAAACTGACAGAAATACCGTAATCTGCGATTTTTACAATGCTAACCCAAGTAGTATGAGCGCTGCATTAGATAATATTTCAGTGTTAACTGCGCAGAAAAAGATAGCCATTCTAGGCGATATGTTTGAACTTGGCCCTGAATCTGTTGCGCAACATCAAATTATAGCTAAACAAGCCATTAACAGCGGTTTAAGTGAAATTATTTTTATTGGGAAATCCTTTTTCGAATTCAAAGACCAATTTAGCGCTCAATTTTTTGAGAACCCTAGTGAAGCAGCAGATTACCTTAACAAAAATAAAATTAAAGATAGTCTTATTCTACTAAAGGGTTCTAGGGGCATGAAGCTTGAAATCCTATTGCAGTATTTATAATCAAAACGGTATCTCTATGAACAATAAATGCCAATGCGGTTAAGCACTGGCATTTATTATATTCTTTTCTTTTAGAATGTACAAGAAACTTTACCAAAGATATAGCGTCCATTAAATCCGAATTGGCTAACGGCTCTTGAGTATAGAAATCTTCCATTTGAGGTATTATCTAAATTACCTGTGTAATTACTACCAGCCACTCCACTTAAGTTGTTTTCGCTATTCCGGGGATTGATATATAGTTGATCTGGATAAACATCAAAAATGTTGTTAGCCCCTACCGTAACCGCCCATACTTTACTTACCTGGTAATTTACAGAAAAATCGCTAACCCACTTAGCTGAGAAGGTTTGGTCTAGCTGAACGGGCAAACCATTTGCCGGAATATTTGGATCGATAGCGTTCAAATAGGTAACCTCCCCAAAACGAACAGCCCTTGCAATAATGCTTAATTTATCAATATTTAAAGTTCCGGTGATGTTTAATTTATTTTTTGGAACTGAACTTTCAAATCGCGAACGCTCTAATCGGTCGAACAGTCTTGCCTTAAGCGTAGCATCATTTTCGATCTTGTCAGAACCTTGGATACTCCTTACAACTGTTTTATTCACATTACCAGCAACACTTAAAATAAAATTGCTTTTAGCACCTAAGTTAAATTTATTCGTTAACACCACATCTAAACCGGCGGTATTGGTGGATATTGCATTCGTAAAGAACTGAACACTATTTATTTGAGCCGTGGGATCAACAGTATTTAAGATCGCTGCAACTGCGGGCGTCGATCTGGTGTATTGTGATGAGAAAACAATACGATCTTGAATATCAATATTGTAGGCATCAATTGTAAAGGTGAAAGTTTTAGCAATTTTTCCAGCCAATCCTATGCTCCCTGATTTTGAAATCTCTGGCTTTAAAGAACCAATACCAAACTGACTAACAATTGGATTATCATTGTTTACCGTTAGCACTTGGGTAGCATTAACCCCCACAAACTGTGTGCTCTCATTATTAAAATACCGCTGGTGTAAAGATGGTGCTCTAAATCCCGTTGCATAAGCTCCGCGAACAGAAACATCGCCAATAAGCTTAACTTTTCCTGTAAACTTATATGAAAAATTCGACCCGAAATCGCTGTAATTTTCATAACGCCCTGCAGCGCCCAACAAAACACTTGGTCCAAATTCTGCTTCAAAATCGGCATAAGCACTGGTGTTATGTCTAGATTTATCTAGTGCATTAGATGGCTTAAAACCGGGAAATACCTGAGCGCCCGATGCGGTGGGAGATGTTCCAATTAAACGACCACCATTTGCGTACGACCATAATTCTCCTTCTTTTATTTGATAATTATCTATTCTAAACTCTGCACCAAAAGCTGTATTTAATGAGGTGATAAATGTGCTCTCGAATTTATGCTTCTTGCTGAGATCAAGATTAGATGTATTTTGCCTGAACAGTAATTTTCCTGCATAAAAAGAAGTGGGGCTTGTACCGGTTGGCAATGAAGCATTTACCGTGTTATTAATATCAAATTGGATGGTATTTTCTCCACTGGTATTACTTAAATCATAATCCCAAGTTCCAATTTTCCCTTTAATACCTGCCGAGAATGAATAATCATTTATTTTGGTATCAATAAAAGGAAGGAAGCCATTTGGGTACAAAGATAAATCTACCTGTGTAGTTTGTGTTGGCAAGCGATAGAAGCCAGCAGCACTACCTGTTTTATGCGTAAGCCCTGCAGCGAAATAGACTTTGGAATTTTCACCCACGTTAAATTCGCCGTTCAGAAAACCGCCTCCATTTTGCGAATCAGAGTTTCCAACACGCATGTTGTTTCTGTCTAAACCGTTAGCGGCTGCCCGGGCGTTATCAATCGCCTTTAGGTTGGCAAAACGAGTTTGAAAATCAGCTTCAGTTTCTGTTGCACCCTTTGTAGGGCTTGCTGAATACAATAGCGGACGTGTATCTAGTCCTCCACGGTTAGTATAATCACGCTTTAAATATTGAGCAGAAAGATTGATAAAACCTTTATTGTTATTGAAAGCCCAACCTTTGCTAAAATCTGCCTGAAAAGTACGACCATCACTAAAATCGCGACCAATGGCGCTTGAACTTGATTGTCCGAATGAGGTTGAAATGCTATATGGGGTTGCTGCTTTAAGTACAATATTAATCACTCCGGCAATCGCATCAGACCCATATTGCGCTGCTGCACCATCTCTTAAAACTTCAATTCTTTGAATTGCCGATACTGGTATAGAATTCATATCTGTACCTACCGTACCGCGGCCAAATGTACCATTGATGTTCACTAAAGCGGTGGTGTGTCTACGTTTTCCGTTTACCAAAACCAATACCTGATCTGGCCCAAGCCCACGTAGAGATGCCGGATCAATATGATCTGTACCATCTGCAACAGTTTGTCTGTTGGAACTAAAAGATGGCGCAACGAAGTTTAAAATTTGAGTGATGTCTGTTTGAGCAAAAGCCTTGACGTCTTTAGTTGAAATTAAATCTACTGGAACAACGCTTTCAATATTTGTTCTTGGTGATGACCTTGAACCGATTACAACTACATCTCCAAGGTTCGATTTGGTTTCTAATAATATAAAATCCAACGTTTTGTTGGCATTACCGATAGCTACATCCTGGTCAACATTAATATATCCGGTAAAACTAACCCTAACCTTGTAGTTTCCCGCAGCCGGAAACTTAAGGGAATACATACCATTTGCATCGGTGGATGTGCCGATTTTCTGGCCAAGAACCTGCACGCTTGCGCCGGGTATCACCGTTCCTGTAGAATCAGCAACTTTACCTTGCAAACTTTGAGAAAATGCCTGACTAGAAATTATTAGAAAAAATAGAGGGAGGGAGATTTTAAGTAGTTTTTTTATCATACGTTATTGTTTAGTTAACAACAAGTATAACAATTTTATTACAAAAACAAAGCCTGGCCAAAAAGATAGCAATTTCTACCCGAATTTTTCTTGGCAAAAGACAAATTAGGATTGAAATAAGCTGTTATTAAGGCAGTTTCATCATTTCACCTCTTCAACAAGAATACCTGTATCACTTATTTCCACTAACGGGTTATCTCGCATATTTTGCTCGATGTCTATTTCAAATTTCCCGCTTTGCGGAAACCTAAAATTGGTTTGAAGTGGAAGGAGGTAGCTGAATACGTTGCCAGAACCACTACCAAGCCATTCTCCATCATTTTTTGCTAGCTTGTATTGGTAGCGCTTGGTAATTATTTGTTCGCCTAACTTTAAATGGACAAGAAGATAAATGTTAGCATACTTGTAATCAGCGGTATGCCTTAGTTTAAAATAAATGTTATACGGTTTCGAATGATCTTTAATCTCGAATTCGGTTTTTATATGGTTTCGATATGTCCACTTCCGTTCTGGAATTTCAATATTACTATCTACTACGCTAGTTGTACAGGCAACCAAGGTAGATACAAATAGAAAAAACACCATAAGGTTTAAGAATCTACGATTCTGAGGTAGGTTTATTTTCTGAACCATTGTTGTTATTTCGGCGATTATTGTTCTTTCTCCGGTTGTTTCTATTTTTATTTTTGCTTTGCTCTGGCCTCAAATTATCTGAAGCAAGACCATCCGTTGTACCTGCAGGCTTTTCTGTTGGCTGCTGTGGCTTCGGCCCATTATTTTGAGGTTTTGGCTGCTGCTGCTTCTGAGCAGATTGTTGTGATCTCGGCCCGGCTTGCTGTGCCCTATTGCTATTGCTTTGACCCTTTGAATTCGCCTGCTGAGGTTTTCCGCTTTGAGCCTGTTTGGCGCCCTGTTGAGGTTTGTTAGTATTAGATGGGCTGTTTTTTTCCCCTTGTGGAACGCGCTCCCTTCTATTTTGATTATTTCCTCTATTTTTTTGGTTTCTATTTTGATTATTCTTGCCCCTAGAACGTTCGTCCAAGCGAGTCAAACTATCTTGTCCCACTACATTTTCGTAATCGAAAGATTTTTCGATCACCGCAGGAGCAGCGATTTGAACCGCCTCTTCTTTCAGGTTCGGCGCTTTCTTACCTGCTTTATTCATAGCCATGATTTCTTTCACCCGGGTTGCTTTAACCGGAATCCAGTTTTCATCACCTTGGTAACTAAACCACATTATTTTTTTAAAGATATCGGTTTTTTGATGACGGGCATATCCAGCTTCCGTATCTAAATTTTCAATACGATCAGGAATATCTTTTAAAGCATCGAGATAAGTATCAAGCTCGTAATTTAAACAACATTTAAGCTTACCACATTGGCCAGCTAGCTTTAAGGTGTTTAAAGATAGATTTTGATAACGAGCAGCAGCCGTAGATACTGTTTTAAAGTTGGTTAACCAGGTAGAGCAGCATAGCTCACGCCCGCAAGAACCAATTCCCCCTAATCTCCCAGCTTCCTGGCGCATACCAATTTGACGCATTTCGATTCGGATTCGGAAACTTTCGGCCATCTTTTTGATTAACTCTCGAAAATCTACGCGACCATCAGCAGTATAAAAAAAAGTAGCTTTAGTTTTATCTGCCTGATAATCTACATCGCTAATCTTCATCGATAAACGAAGGTCAAGTGCAAGTTTTCGGGCTTTATGCATGGTTTCCCATTCCATATCCTTGGCTGCATTCCATTTTTCTACGTCGGCCTCTGTTGCCTTACGATAAATTTTCTTGGTAACCTGATCGACTGTTGTTTTGCGTCTTTTCATTTGTATGCGCACCAGTTCGCCAGTAAGCGATACATGCCCTACATCGAAGCCTCCTGTTGGGCCTTCTACAGCAACCAACTCGCCAATTTCCAAATAAATATTATCGCTATTTAAGAAAAACTCTTTTCGCGAGCCCTTAAATTTAATTTCTGTAACCTGAAAAGGCTTATAATTTGAAGGCATATCTAAATTAGATAGCCAGTCGTGTACTTCCATGGTTTGGCACCCAGTGGTACCACATGAGCCATTACTTTTGCATCCATTAGGGGTGCAACCACCACCTGTTGAACAACTTCCACATCCCATAACTAATTGTATATATATTGAGTCCCCGTAGGGAGCGTTTTAAACTTGATAATTTTTACCAATTGTAAAGATACATCTAAAAACAGAATTTTCGGGTTTGCATTCCTTTCAATGTGGTAATGTGCCTTTTCCAATTCGGCAATTATAGCCTCTGCCATAGGAAGTGTTAGCACATGTGTACTTAGTTTTTTTGCCGTTTCTAAGGTTAAGGGAGGCAATTTTACCATTTCTTCGGCACCACTAAGAATTAGGCAACATTCGCGTAAATAATTTACACCGTACTTTAAAAAGTTTTTTTGGTTTTCTCTTCCCCATTTGGCGGCGTCATCAGTAAAATCGATTAAATCGGGTACTTTATTGCCAAAACCCATGCGCAGCCAAGCGGTAAACGTACCTGAACTATCAGCTTGCGTATCTGCAGCAAGTGCTTTAGCTTCAATTAAGTTTCCATCGGCCAAGAAAGCATAATCTACAGCCTGGTGTGTGGTTAAACCATTGCGGCTAACCAGGTAATTTGAAACTTCATCACCAGATAATTTCGGAATTTTAATAATCTGGGTACGGGAAAGGATAGTTGTTAAAATTTGATCCTGGCTTTGTGCAATTAAAATGAATAATGTATTTGCAGGTGGTTCTTCAATTAACTTCAGTAATGCATTACCAGATTTATCGAGGTACTCTGGCAGCCACATAATTAAAACTTTGGTATCGGCTTCAAATGCTTTATAGCTTAGTTTCTTAATAATATCGTGGCATTCTGCAATTGGAATATTCGCTTGTTTGTTTGCGGCTTCCAGTTTCGAGCGCCAAATATCCATGTCAAAATATGGATCTTGCAATACCATATTGCGCCATTCATCAAGCACATCTGTAGCAACTTTTGTACTCGCAGAAGCGAAAAAAGGGTATGAGAAATGTAAATCGGGATGGATGAGACGTTCATATTTTCTGCAACTGGCACATTGCCCGCAGCTATCGCTATCGAGCTTATCTAAGCAGTTAACATACTGCGCATATGCAATTGCCAGCGGTAATGCTCCAGATCCGGCAGGAGACAAGAACAACTGCGCATGGCTTACCCGGTTTTCTTTAACCGTTTGCACCAATTGTTGCTTAACTCTGCCTTGCCCTGTTATTTCTTTAAATTGCATTTGGTGCAAAATAAGAAATAGATATGAGAATAGCACATTTGGCTATGCGAAGTTTAGCAGAGGAATACATTTTTAAACTTAGAAGACAATGCTGTTATTGAATTGGCCGAGGTTAATTAGCCGCACCCGCTATGGAATTAGGGTGCGGCCAATTAATTTAAAATCTATATCCAATACCAATATTAGCACGTATACCTGCCCATGGCTCCTTTAGATCTACAACAGCACCATTCGCATTAACGGTAGTGGTAATGGTTCCTACTGGCAAATCTATCCCCGCTAACTCATCTCTCAAGGCTTGTTGCTCATTAGCATCTAAGTTTTTAGTGCCTTTTAAATTTCCATTTGAAAATCCATATTGTGGCCCAAAGATCGACCAATCTAAATATACCTTTTTAGCAACAGCCCATTGCGCACCAAATAGCACACCAGCGGTGAAGGTATTAAGCTTGCCACTTAGGGGGATTATTTCTGCCACGTTGTTTGAAGTAAATTCATAATTAATAGAAGCATTGTAGTTTGCATACCTTAAGAAAGGTGCGATATAAAAACCGTTAAAAACACCTTTACCTAAGTAGAATTTTATTTCTGGTGTGATGGCAATATTACCCATTTCTAAACTTCCGAGCTGATCATCGATACTATCGAATGAAGAGCTAAAGGGTAATGAGCCTTTAGGCATAACCCGTAGACCCAAGCCAACGCTTGTTTTTCCCCAAACTGCTCTTTCATACTGCACATTTATTGTCTTCATAAAAAGAGATGGGAGATTTATTTTAACAAGGTTCTTTTCGGCGTCTGAACCTGGTGCTGTGTTCTTAGTTTGAGCTAAATATTCTGTAGTGAGAAAAGACCAACTAGAGCGGTCGCAATTAAGATTTTTGAAAATTTCATGTCATTTAATTTAGTTTAAAACCTTGAAACAAATTCAAGACCCTAAATTACGCGACTCATTATCAGCTCATTAAATTAATCAATGTCACCATCTACGTAGCGTTTATTCCCCTGGTGTATAACATATTTCTCAAAATCAGGGCTATAGTGATAAAATCAAAAAACCTTACCTTTGGAGCTTTTAATTTCTATGGCTCGAATTTTAGCTTTTGATTATGGCACAAAACGTATCGGTATTGCGGTAACAGATCCATTGCAAATCATTGCAACTGGATTAACAACGGTGCACCCAAAAGATGCAATCGAATATATCACAAAATACCTTGGTACAGAAGCTGTTGAGGCATTTGTTCTCGGCGACCCCAAACAAATGGATGGGTCTCCATCGGAAAATAAGCAGCATGTAAAAGGATTTTCTACCCTACTAAAAAAGGCTTTTCCTACTGTGCCACAACACTGGGTAGATGAACGCTTTACCTCCAAGATAGCTCAGCAAGCCATTATGCAAAGCGGATTAAAAAAAATGGATAGGAGAGATAAAGACCGTGTCGACACCATTGCAGCCACTATTATTTTACAATATTTCATGGAAACCAACCGTTTATAAACCCAACACATGAGCCTGATAAACGACGATTTGCAACTTTTACTGCTTAACTACTGTGAGCCAGAGAGCGAACTGCTACAACATGTAGATCGAGAAACGAATCTTAAGGTGCTCATGCCCAGAATGATTTCTGGACACTACCAGGGTCGTGTGCTTAGCATGCTTAGTAAAATGATCGCCCCCAGGCGAATCCTGGAAATTGGGACATTTACCGGTTATGCAACTTTATGTTTAGCTGAAGGTTTAACAGCAGATGGTTTGCTTTACACTTTAGATATTAATGTAGAGCTAGAGGATATGGTGAGAAATCATTTCTCTAAATCTAAATTCGATCCCCAAATTAAATACATCCTCGGTGACGCTACGAAAACAGTTAATGAGTTAGATGAAATATTCGATATTGTATTTATTGATGCCGATAAAAAAAACAATGGCACCTATTACGATTTAATTTTCGACCGCGTGCGGCCAGGCGGAATTATCATTGTAGATAATGTACTTTGGAGTGGAAAAGTGCTGCACGAAAAACAAGATAAAGACACCAAGAATATTAGTGGCTTCAACGATAAGATAGCAAACGACCAGCGAGTGGAAAAATTAATACTTCCTGTTAGAGATGGTTTGTTCATCATCAGAAAAAAATAACCGCCAGCTATTAACCTAACTTAAAGGGATGAAATTAGTAACGTTATGTCTGTTAGTTTTTAGTGTCGCTTTTGCGAAAGCACAGGCTACAAACGAATACATTGAAACGCATTTAGCGTACGCTCAAGAACTAATGCACGAACATAAGATACCTGCCAGCATTATCTTAGCAGTGGCAATTCATGAATCTGCTGCTGGCAACAGCAATATTGCGCAACACTTCAACAATCATTTCGGGGTTAAAGGCCCAAACAACTCTACGATGCGTTCCGCGTACCGAAATTATGAATCTGTAGAGGAATCTTATCATCACTTTGTGGAAATAATGGAATCCAGAGCTCCGTTTAACGCACTTTTTGAAAAATACGATCAATACGATTACAAAGGCTGGGCTAGGGGAATTCAACGTTCCGGATATGCCAGCAGTCGCACCTGGGCTTATCAAATTATTGCCTTAGTAAAAAAGTATGCCCTTTACCAATATGATGAAAGACCAGACGATTATATAGAGCCGGTTTATGCCCCACCTGTTTATCGGCGTAAAAAAACAGCGAAGACTGTTACAAAATATACGGTAAGGCCTGGCGATAACTTAAGTGTTATTGCGAAAAAGAAGGGTGTTACCATAAAATCTATCATGCAAAAAAACGGATTAAAATCCTCAAAACTGAAACCGGGTCAGAAAATTAAACTGTAATTTACGCCTATAAATATTCCAGCAATACCAATGAAATTTAATTTATCATATTTAGCCTTAGTTGTTATTTTTTTAAGCTCTTGTGGCACTAGAAAATACACGCAAAATAATAAGCAAATAGAAAAAGCTGCTAACAAAGCCAACAACAATAGTTACAAAAGCTACAATACGCTAAGTTATATCGAAGAGTTTAAAGGCGTTGCTATAGCAGAAATGAATTCGGATGGTATTCCTGCTAGCATTACCCTTGCGCAGGGCATTTTAGAATCGGGTAGTGGAAACAGCGACCTGGCCAAGTATGCGAACAACCACTTTGGTATTAAATGTACATCAGACTGGAAGGGCAAAAATTACTTTCGGGATGACGATCAGAAAAACGATTGCTTCAGGGTATATCAGGATGCTAAAGAGTCTTTCAGAGACCATTCTGAGTTTTTAAAACGCAAACGATACAGCTTTTTGTTTCAATTGGATAAAAACGACTATAAGAGCTGGGCACAAGGGTTAAAAACGGCTGGTTACGCCACTAATCCTAAATATCCAGATTTAATTATTGGAGTGATTGAGAAATACCAGCTTTATCAATATGATCAGCCTGAGAGCGAAAAACAAAAAATTGCTCGTGAAGACCGGGTTTTCACACAAATAAATCAGAACATCCCAAAAGAAAAAGAAAAATTTTCTCCTGTTGATACACCGCCGCCAGGGGCTAAACCTATTGTAGCCGATGGCACATATACCGTTGTTAAAGGAGATACTTTATATAACATTGCAAAACGCTTCAATTTAACCGTTGATGAGCTCAAAATGCTGAACCAGTTAACCGCAGATGCAATTAAATTAGGCCAGGTGCTTAAGGTTAAATAATGTTAACATCAACACTTAGCGGTAGGATATTTGTAGTTTTGTAGATAGATGAAACTTTTTGCGGCCTTCTTCTTTCCTTTTTGCTTCATAACGATGCTCGCTTCTGCTCAAACAAAACCTGTGCAGGGCATTGTAATTGATAGAGAAACTAAGCAAAGATTGGCGAAGGTTTATATCTACAATTTGCGCACTGGCGACGGACTTTATAATAATACTAAAGGCGAGTTTAATACCATTGCTCTTGCGGGCGATACTCTTGTTGCTGCTCTATCTGGTTATGGTGTAGATACGATTGTATTTCGCGGTCAGTCTGCTGCTTATTTCCAGTTAAAATCTTTGGGCATACGGCTTAGAGATGTCGTTATTCAACAAAAGCGGCTAACCCCGCAGCAGCAGTATGAGAAATCTGTTCAGGAATACCGCTATCAAACCATGAAGGGAAGTTCTAAGGATCTGCTAAACCTTGGCACTGGTGGTGTCGGTTTAGGAATAGACGCCATTTATAACCTACTTAGCCGACAAGGTAGAAATGCCCGCCATTTACAGAAAATTCTCGAAAAAGACTATCGTGAGGATTTAATCGACTACCGTTTCAACGTCACGTTAGTGCAACAGGTTTTAAGTATTAAAGATGATGAGCTAACGGATTTCATGCAGCAGTATCGCCCAACGTATCAGTTTGTGCTCGATGCAGACGATTATTCTTTCAATGTGTTCATTAAAAATGCCTATAAAAGCTACAGACTTAACCCTAAGGCACTTCAACTGCCAAAACTTCCTAAGTTAACCATAGAAAAACTTTGAGGACGCCAATTTTAATCATAAAAAGTTTGCCTGTAACTGGGATGGCTATTTTTCCTTTTATCTTGCTAAAAGGTGAAATATTAAAAAAGGATTTGGTAATTATTAATCACGAAAAAATTCACCTCCGCCAGCAATTAGAACTTCTCATTTTACCCTTCTACATTTTATACCTGGGAAATTACCTGTATAATTTAATTCGGTTTAAAAAGCATCATAGCGCATACCTCAACATTGTTTTTGAGCGAGAGGCTTATCATCATGAAGGCAACCTTAGGTATTTAAAGCAGGGCAATTGGTTTGGTTGGTATAAGTTTATTTAGCCTTCTACCCTTTGGATGAAATCGTCTAAAAACGCATAATCATTTCACTAAAACCTTTTTATGTATCAATATTTTCTTTTTCTTTGTAACCAATGAAGAATCGTTTAGCTGCCCTATTCCTTATTCTAAGTTTCTGCTCGTTAGGTTTACATGCACAGGAAATTGATACTATTCCCATCAATACCAAAGACCTTAACATCAAATTAAAAAGAAGCCCGCTACCTAGCAGGCAAGGCCCATTAAATTTCGAACCGGTAAAAATTCCACCTTATATTGTTGATGCAAAGGTAAATTACTGGAAAACGAAAACAGCTATTGGGCTTAACATTAACCAGGCACAATTTAGCGACAACTGGAAAGGTGGCGGTGTTAACTCTATTGCGGTAGGCGGTTTGCTTAACTGGAAAGCCGAGTATAACAAAAATAGCTACAGCTATGTGAGCGAAGTTATTTTACAATACGGTAAAATCAAGAATAAAGACCAATTGCAGAAGAAAACCAACGACCGTATTTTCTGGGATAACAAAGCATCTTTTCAACTTTCTAAGAACTGGTTTTTTTTCGGTTCCCTCAACTTCGAATCTCAGTTTGATAGTGGTTACAGGTATTTTAAAGATGGTAACGGGGAAGAGCAGCAAGTACTAATTTCCAAATTCATGTCGCCAGGATATTTAACAGAGTCTATCGGTTTCGAATATAAACCAAATAAATATTTTTCTACTAGGATTGGTACCGGTACTGCAAGGCAAACTTTTGTTTTGGATACTGCTGTTTACGATAATAAGAAAAATGTTTTTGGTGTAGATAAAGGCAAACATTTTAGAAACGAACTTGCTTTTCAAATAGTAAGTGCCTTTGATAAAGAAATTTTTAAGAACACTAACCTTAAAGCCCGTTACGCAATGTTTATTCCTTATGAAGACATTGCCGTTAAACGCGTAGACCATCGCCTTGATGTTGCCCTAACAGCAAAAATCAATCGCTTTATGAATACCAGTTTAACAGGTGTTATTTTATACGATACAGACACAGACAAAAAAGTACAAGCTAGCCAGACTTTGGCATTGGGCTTTGCCTTCGTTTTCCCGAGATAGTACTTTGCAAAGGGCTATACTAACTTTTCTTGTGTTTCTTTTTTAAATCCAGATAGTCGATAAAGTACAATACCTTAACAGATAAGCTGTTATTTTGCGGCGCATTTAAGATACCGTTTAGATTTTTATTGTAACGCTGGGTATAAAAGGTATCGTAGGTTTCGGCGGAATCTTTGTAGGAAAGAGAAAGCGTGCTGCCGGGTGCAAACTGCCAGGTATAAATTAAATCAACATTAAATACGTTATAGTTCCTATCCATTCCTGCTGGTGGCATACCATTGAGGTCTGTTAAGTTTCCATCAGGTTTGAGCAAGTAGAAAGCATTATTTCTTCTATCGCTCCAATAATGGCGTAACACTACAGTAACACCCATTAAATTGGTGAAGGTATATTTGGCATCAAAAGAATTTTCTACTGTTCGCCTGTCGTATTTAGAAAAGATCGATTGGCCACCTTGTAGAGCTACCCAGTTTACATAGTTATAGCTTGGGTTAAAGCCCAAGTCTAAACCAAAGGCCACTTTATCATTCAATCTTAAGTTCTGGAAAAAATAGAAATTATAACTTCTCCCCTGGAAAAGTGCTTGTGCAGTATATCTTGCATTGCCGCCGAAATTATACGCTTTGGCTCTATTTGTATTAAAATAAAGCCCAACGCCGGCACTTGCTGGGGCTTTGTAAACCGCTCCGTTTCTGGCCTCATAAAAATCATTTTGTTTATCATCTGCATTTATATCCAATTCTGCAGACCATAAATTTTTAAACCTAACATACGAGCCGGTTTCTATGCCAAAACTTTGATAATCGCCGGGCATAGCCCTTCTTGAGTACCTAATATTTAACCAGTTTTGCCATTCATTGTACCATTTGCCAGGCTTAAAAATATTATAACCGAAACCTAACCGTTGATCTAGAAAGTTGTTGTTAGTGAAAAAACCCATATCCGAGGGGTCGAATTTATTATCGGCATAAACCTGGTTATAGTTCCAGGTAAAGTTGCCACTTTGCTTGCCAAATCTAAGTGTGTAGCTAAAACCTGTGCTGCTTTCCTGCCCCCGCAAATAGCTCATTTTGCCATTGGCATTTAGAAAGTACTTATTATTCTTATTATTAAGATTTACAATAAAAGCACTCACATTGGCATCGTAAGCCGATCCCTGGCGAAGTACATTGGTGTTGATGAATGTTGCAGAGCTGTTGTTTTTCAATGATTGATCGAAAACAAGGATGTTATAATTAGTAAGCGGTTGGGTTTCAACTTTCCGTAGGTTTCCTTGCTGGTCTTCTACTTCAGTTTGCATGCTGTTTGTAATGGCATTGAAAATACCAATTCCTAAGCCCTTTGCCGTTCTTCCTGATATCTTGGTAGCGTTTAAAACTTTGGCTTCGGTTTGGTCTTTCACAATTTTATCGCTACTGCCAATAGCCGAATAATTATAGTAAGAGGGGATCGACCCAATGCGTTTCGAATAAAACAAATCGCCTTTGTTAAAGAGCTCCGTTCCTTCAGTAAAAAATTGGCGATTCTCATTAAACTTTACCTCGAATGGCGTCAGGTTGAGAATTCGGTTATCAGACTGCACCTGACCAAAATCGGGAACGAGGGTCATATCTAATGTGAAACTGTTATTGATGCCATATTTAACATCCATACCGCCATTAAAACGCGAAGTGGTATTTTTTACGCCTGGTAAGTTCAGGGGGTAGTGATTAACATAACCAGAAATATATGGCGAGAAAGACAACCTAAGTGGTGGCTTAATATCTTTAATGCCCACCCATAGTCCCTCCTGGTTGATAAAACCATTCATTTTGGGGTCTACAAAATTCCAGAAAGTTTGTACGTTGTTGCGTTGGGTTCGCCGACTAAAATTTAGGCCCCAATTTTGCACATCCTTGCTCGAAAAACGCAACGCGGAATAAGGAATTTTCATCTCGCAGGTCCAACCTTTATCATCTAGTTTAACTGCGCTTTCCCAAACCGCATTCCAATTGGGGTCTTCATCACCAACCTGCGAATATTTAGCATCGAATTGT
This sequence comes from Pedobacter sandarakinus, assembly GCF_026240095.1. Taxonomy (GTDB): domain Bacteria; phylum Bacteroidota; class Bacteroidia; order Sphingobacteriales; family Sphingobacteriaceae; genus Pedobacter; species Pedobacter sandarakinus. The sequence goes on from NZ_JAPIVG010000001.1 coordinate 950,312, forward strand.
ACTCCTGCAGCGGTAACAAAAAAGCCATTGCCATTCATTTTGTCGTAAAAAGGATCTACAATGATTGAGATAAAATCTGCATTACCAATGTTATCCCTTGACACCAGCTCGTGTGATACACTATCGGGATGGTCGTACATACGGGCATAAACATAAATGGCAAAGTCATCATAAATTACCTTCATTTCTGTACGCCTGTCTTTTGGCTCTACCCTCCCCGGGTTAGGACGAAGCTCTATAAAATCTGTAGCCAATGGCACATCTACCCAACAAGCATCATCTAATATACCGTCTATTTTAGGATTAACCGTTGCCCTAACAGCCTTGAGTTCTCTTTGTACAACTTGCTGGGCCTTGGAATAACCAAAAATTAATAAAAAAAATAGTGGTAAAAAGCGTTTCATTCGTTTGGTTTTAACAGGCATAAGACGCACAAGCAAAGCAAATGTTGCAACAGCAAAGAGAAAAAGATGATTTACGGTTGCAAGAGAGTAAGGATCAACCGCTTTGGTTTGGTTTAGACTTGCAAGGTTACCAACAAAAATTGCTAGCTTTTTATATGCTAGGGCCAGGCGGCAAGTATTGGAGGCATTCTTGATTTTGATCTTGTACCGCTGTACCTAAACCCGACCTTAACGAGATGCCCCGATTTTTCTTCGGGGCAGAAGTGGGGGCGGGGCTTAAAGCCGCCAAATGCCCGAAACGTACATTTCCAAAAAAACATTTTTGGGTTTGAGTTGCAAAGATTTACGGTCAAAAATTGATACATTTGCCTTTTATTAAAAACAAGTAGCCTATACTTTACAGTAGCAGGCTTTTAGCTTAAAAAAAGATGTTTGATAATTTACAGGACAAGCTAGACAGAGCATTTAAAGTATTAAAAGGACAAGGCAGCATTACCGAAATCAACGTGGCAGAAACCATGAAAGAGATTCGTAAAGCACTATTAGACGCCGATGTTAACTATAAAACGGCCAAAGCATTTACAGATGATGTTAGGCAGAAAGCACTGGGGCAAAACGTATTAACTGCGGTTTCGCCGGGCCAGTTGCTTACCAAAATTATGAACGATGAGCTTGCTGCCCTAATGGGTGGTGAGGTTACCGAACTTGAAACGAAGGCTAACCCAACAGTTATTTTAATTGCGGGTTTAAATGGTGCGGGTAAAACCACCTTTGCCGGTAAATTGGCTTTGCACTTAAAAGGGAAAGGTAAAAAACCTTTATTGGTTGCTGGCGATATGTATAGGCCTGCGGCGGTAGATCAGCTAGAGGTTTTGGGTACATCTGTTGGCGTATCAGTTTATGCAAACCGCGAATCTAACGACCCGGTTGGTATTGCATTAGAAGGTATTGCACACGGTAAACAAAACGGAAATAATGTCATCATTATCGATACTGCCGGGCGTTTGGCAATCGATGAATCGTTGATGAATGAGATTTCTGAGGTGAAGGCTAAAACCCAGCCTCATGAAATTCTGTTTGTGGTAGATTCGATGACCGGGCAAGATGCTGTTAACACTGCAAAAGTGTTTAACGATAGGCTAGACTTTACCGGTGTGGTTTTAACCAAGTTAGATGGCGATACCCGTGGCGGTGCTGCACTCTCTATCAAATCAGTGGTAAATAAGCCGATTAAATTTATTGGTACAGGCGAAAAGATGGAAGCATTAGATGTTTTCTATCCAGACCGTATGGCATCGAGAATTTTGGGTATGGGTGATGTAGTTTCACTTGTTGAACGTGCCCAGATGCAGTTTGATGAGAAGGAAGCTGCAGAATTGCAGAAGAAAATCCGCAAAAACAAGTTCGATTTCAACGATTTCTACAGCCAGATTCAGCAAATTAAGAAAATGGGTAACATGAAAGATTTGATGGGCATGATTCCGGGTGTAGGCAAAATGATGAAGAATGTAGACATCCAGGATGATGCATTTAAATCTATTGAAGCGATTATTAATTCGATGACGCCATTTGAAAAAGAAAACCCTGATGCCATACAGCAAAGCCGTAGACTTCGTATTGCCAAAGGTTCTGGAAGCAAAGTTGAGGAGGTTACCAAATTGATTAAACAGTTTGAAGATATGCGCAAAATGATGAAGCAGTTTTCTAACCCGGCAGCGGCAGCAGCCATGATGAAGGGAATGCCTAAAATGCCTTTTGGTAAAAGATAATTTAATGCTTAACAAAAGCAAGAAAATCCTAACCCGCAACGGTTAGGATTTTTTTTTGCAGGTAGTGTGATAGCACTAACCCCTAGCTGCAATAAATGATTCCGCCGTTGAGATCAGCAGTAAATTAAATAAATGTTTATATCTTAGTAAGACCCATTACCCATCCCCGAATAACATAACATCCCGTTTTTATTTCAGGAAAATTTAATGCTTGTAAAAACGTACGGAAGTGCTGTATTTGGTGTAAATGCTTTAACCATAACCATTGAGGTGAGCATTAGCGCTGGCAACAAATATTATATGGTGGGCTTGCCAGACAACGCAGTAAAGGAAAGCCTGCAACGGGTAGAAAGCGCTATCCACGTTGCGGGCTTTAGAATGCCAAGGCAAAAGATTGTAGTTAATTTAGCTCCTGCTGATATCAGGAAAGAGGGTTCTGCTTACGATTTGCCAATCGCCATTGGAATTCTTGCCGCCTCGGGGCAAATTCCTGCAACAGCATTAGATCACTACTTTATTATGGGCGAGCTCTCTTTAGATGGCGCAATCCAACCCATTAAAGGTGCTTTGCCTATTGCTATCCAAGCAAAACAAGAGGGTTTCAAGGGTTTCATTCTGCCGCTGCAGAACGTTAGGGAAGCTGCTATTGTAGATGGTTTAGTAGCTTATGGTGTGGAAACATTGGCCCAGGTAATTGCTTTCTTTAATAAAGGCGAACCCTTAAAACAAGTAAAAATTAATACTAGAGAGGAGTTCCTTAAAAATATTGGCAATTATGAACACGACTTTGCAGATGTAAAAGGACAGGAGAATATTAAGCGGGCTTTAGAGATAGCAGCTGCAGGTGGGCACAATGTAATATTAATTGGTCCGCCGGGGGCAGGTAAAACCATGCTGGCTAAGCGGTTACCCACTATTCTACCCCCGTTGAACCTGTATGAAGCATTAGAAACTACGAAAATTCATTCTGTAGCTGGCAAACTATCTGCAGCCGATGCACTGATGACAGTTCGGCCGTATCGCTCTCCACACCATACCATTTCTGATGTTGCCCTGGTTGGCGGTGGCATGAACCCCGCACCAGGCGAAATCTCGCTGGCCCACAATGGTGTGTTGTTTCTAGATGAATTGCCAGAGTTTAAACGAACGGTTTTAGAAGTAATGCGGCAACCACTAGAGGACCGGAAAGTAGCCATTTCAAGAGCACGTTTCTCGGTTGAATATCCTGCCAGCTTTATGTTAGTAGCCTCTATGAACCCATGCCCATGCGGTTTCTACAACCACCCCGAAAAGGAGTGCGTATGTGCGCCTGGCGTAGTACAAAAGTACCTCAGCAAAATCTCTGGCCCACTGTTAGATCGTATCGATTTACATGTGGAGGTTACACCTGTTAATTTTTCGGAGCTGGCCTCCACCCGCGAATCTGAAAAAAGTGAGCTCATAAGGGCTCGTGTAATTAAGGCTAGAGAAATTCAAGATCATCGCTTTGCAGATAAGGAAGACTTACATTACAATGCACAAATGAGCCCGAAAATGGTACGCAAAGTTTGCCAGATAAGCGAGGCAGGTACTACGCTGCTAAAATCTGCCATGGAAAGATTAGGCTTGTCTGCACGTGCTTACGATAGAATTTTAAAAGTAGCCAGAACAATAGCCGATTTAGACGGAAGCGAAACAGTAGAATTAGAACACTTGGCAGAATCTATCAATTACCGCAGCTTAGATAGAGATGGCTGGGCGGGGTAGCTTACACCTTCCTTAAGCATTTCCACTATAGTAAACAGTATTGCCGCCACCGTTAAAAGTGGACCTTAAAAAAATTGGCTAGAATTGCCAACAGTTCGGTCGCGAAACAAATTGCTGTAGGCCAACTCATTACGCTGCATATTTTTCGAGTAAAATAGGCCCACAACCTGCGGGAGTTATAAAAGCCATGGCTGCTTTGGCATGGTGGTTGCAAACAGCATGGTTCATATTTATTAAACAATCGGTACTACCTACCGAAATATTTTAAATGAAAAACATCATCCTATGAAAAAGACAATTCAAGTTTTTAGCATGCTTTTAATAGCATTAACCGTTTTAGTTTCTTGTAAAAAAGATACAGACCCAGCAGATAAAGATTTCTTTGTGGGCACCTACAACGGAAACGTATCGTACAGAAACGGTGAAACTACCATTACCAGCAGTGATGGTAAAGTAACGGTTAGCAAAGTTGGCGATACCTACAATTTCTACTTCGGCAGCAACATTCCAGACATTAAGGGGGTTACGTTCGAGAAAAGAGACGACAACACTTACGTAAGTGTGGGCTCTGGCCTAACCGGCATCACGATTGATAATAATTCCTTAGATATGCTGGTAATCAAAGATGGCCAAACATGGACAGCAGATTGTTCCAGGTAATTAAAAGGTAATTTAACCCGGGCAAGCAGCTGAAAAACGGCAGCCTGCCCGGGTTTTTTATTTACGAACAATTACAGTTCTTCTTCCTCATCTTCTTCGGGCACATAGTTTTCTATCGCCTGCCCAATAGCGTTCACCTCCTCATCTTCCTCGAAAATCGGCAACTCGGTCTTATAATCCATCTTTAACCAAATAGAAGAAGTGTCTTTTTGAATTTGGATATATTCCTTACCGTCTTTAAAAATGGTGTATTGATCGTTTCCTTCTGGGAAAACCGAATAATTTACAGCACCAATTTCAACATCAAATGGTTCTTGCATAGCATTTTTTTAGCAAAGATAAGGGTTTAAACGGGCAGTTTTTAGCGAAATCTTGATTTGGAAAACAAGCGCATGCAAGCCTTGGCGGCCAATAGCCCTGCTAACCGCTTTACTCCGCCAAAAAAACACTGCTTTATTTACAATTACAGCAAAAAGCTATTTTTAGTACAGCCAAGGGGCGTCGTGTTCGCTAATATCAGGTTTAAGTGGCAAGGCAATATGCCTTTATACAACAGGGCCTGTGCATTTGGATGGGTTCCCAAAAATAGCCTTACAACATAAAGTATATTAAACCCGATAGCAGTGTAAATCCCCCGATTTTTCATCGGGGATTGAAACGAATAGCGGGACTGAAGTAACCGAAAACCCACTGTAAGTGCTTTACAAAAACCTAAATAAGCAATTTATACGCCTAACACAGAAAATTTATAGCCTGTTGGAGTCTCGTTAAAGCTGGTAGAAATGAGGTAATTAAAATAGTCTGAGATTTTGGATGGCCAAATATCCAAAAAAAATTACCTCACCTTGTTTAAAAATTACGCCAATTGTACTACTTTACACAGATAAAATTAACCATTTGGGCTCTGTAAATAACACATTCGGTTAAAATAGACCGTTTAATTGTTTCAACAAAAACAGGGGCCCGAACAATTTACCCTATACTAAGAAAAATGAAGTTAACGTTTTGGGGCGCTGCGCAACAGGTAACAGGCAGTATGCACTTGCTAGAGGTTGGCCATTATAAAATATTAATAGATTGTGGTTTAGACTACGAAAAAGACACTTACCAGGAAGAGAACCAACAATTTCCATTCGACCCGGAAAGTATTAATTTGGTTATTTTAACCCACGCACACATCGATCATTCGGGTAATTTGCCTACGCTAGTGCGCATGGGCTTTAGTGGGCAAGTGCTTTGTACCTCTCCCACGGCAGATTTAACTTCGATTTTATTATTCGATTCGGTGGAGCTTTTTTTAAGAAAACAAAGCAGAAAACCACGAACAAAACGGGGCAATTTTAGCGGTCCGAAACCGCTGTATTTGCACAAGCATGTAATGGATACGATAGATCGTTTTGTAACCATTGCCTTTAACAAACCATTTAAAATTAATGGCGACATTTCATTAACCTTTATACCTGTGGGGCATTTATTAGGTGCCGCAGCAGCCGTTTTAACCATTAATGATAATGGAGCAGAAAAGAAAATCGCATTTTCTGGCGACATCGGCAGGGAGCACTACCCAGTTTTAGTTAAGCCAGAGCCCATACCGCCTGTAGATTATTTTGTTTGCGAAGCCACTTATGGCGGAAGGTACCATAGCAAAGAAATGACGCTTGAAGACCGATTGGTTAAGGAAATTGAAGAGGCTTGTATTAAAACCCCAGGCCGTCTAATTATTCCCGCATTTAGTATTGGAAGAACGCAATCGCTGGTTTTTGCGCTTAACCAAATCTTTACCAAAAAACGCTTGCCACCAGTGCAAATTTTCGTTGATAGCCCGATGGCCATACAAGCTACAGATGTGTACCGAAAGCATCATAATCTGGTTAATCAGGAAGCTAAGGATTTCTACAAAACCATGGGCGATGAGTTTGAATTTGAACACCTGGCCTACGTACAAACAATGAAAGAAAGTAAAGACGTTTCTAACTACTTCGACCCTTGTATTATTATTTCTTCGGCGGGTATGTTAGAAGGCGGCCGAATTCAAGATCATTTATACTACAACATTCAAAACTACTATTGCACTATCCTTTTTATTGGCTATTGCGCAAAAGGAACTCTTGGCTATAAACTATTAAGTGGTGCACCAATCGTTCGGATTAAAGATCGGGAAATGATGGTTTATGCAACCATTAGGCAAACCGATTTGTTAAGCGGACACGGAGACCACGACGATCTGGTTAGAACAGTTAAGCAGACCGGGCAACCCAAACAAGTTTTCCTGGTTCATGGTGAAGATAAAAGCTTAACAAGTTTGGCATCGGCGTTGGAAAATGACGGCTTCAATGTGGTTGCGCCACAAAGAGGCGAAGTTTTCGAGCTATAAATCACAGTATATAACACCGGCTTTGGCTTAGGTGTGCTTATGCAAAACTGCTTATTTCCTGACCTGTCCGTTACCCCGCACAACCCATTTATAGCTGGTAAGTTCCTCCAATCCCATTGGTCCGCGGGCATGAAGTTTTTGGGTGCTAATTCCAATTTCTGCACCAAGCCCAAATTGCGCACCATCGGTAAAACCTGTAGATGCATTGGCATAGACCGCTGCTGCATCTACCTCATTCAAAAATCTGGCGATGGTATCGGCATCTTCAGCAATCACAGCTTCGCTGTGCTTCGAGCTATAAGCTGCAATGTGGTTTAATGCCGTATCTAAACTGTCTACCACTTTAACAGATAGCTTAAGCGCTAAGAACTCGGTTCCAAAATGTTCTGTTTGGGCCGGCTTTAGTAGTTCAGTGGGGTAGCTATTACTTAATACTTCGAAACTTGCTGCGTCTGCAAAAATTTCTACTGCCGCAGCTGCCAAAGGAGATAAGAGTTGAGGCAAATCTACCATTCTATTGCGATGTACAAGTACACAATCTAAGGCATTGCAAACACTCACCCGCCTGGTTTTTGCATTCAAAATAATGGCTTTGCCTTTTTCTAAATCGCCAGAAACATCAAAATAAGTGTGTACAATACCAGCTCCAGTCTCAATCACCGGGATTTTGCTGTTTTCGCGAACATAATTAATTAACGACTGACTCCCACGGGGGATCAATACATCAACAAACCCCCTTGCATTTAATAAGGCTTCAGTCGCGGCCCGTTCTGCTGGCAACAGGGTTAGCACCTCCGGGTTGATATTGTGATTTTCTAAAACCTGGTGTATCAGTTTCGTTATCGCCAGATTGGAAAATTCCGCATCGCTGCCGCCTTTTAAAACAGCTACATTGCCGGTTTTAAAACACAAAGAAAATACATCTGCAGTAACATTAGGACGTGCTTCATAAATAACGCCGATTACGCCAAGCGGCACCCGTAGTTTTTGGATGTGTAATTGGTTATCCAGCACTCTGTCGCTTAAAACCATCCCCAAAGGACTATCTAGTTCTGCCACATTGCCCACATCAGCAGCAATATCCGTAATACGTTGGCTTGTGAGTTTAAGCCGATCGTATTTCGGGTCTTCAACAGGCATTTTCGCCAAGTCCTTTTCATTTTCAACAAGAATGGTTGCGGCGTTTTGCACCAAAGCTTCGGCAAGGTCTGCCAATACGTTATCAATAGTTGCTTTACTTAACCCAACTAGAGTTCTGCTGGCCTGTGCTGCCTTTTCGAAATATATCTTGTAATCCATTTTGTGTGTGTCGAGATGCGGATAATGCAAAAATTAGCCCTTATGTCTTTAGCTTAAATACAAATAATCGTAGTGAACCAATGCTTTCTGCTTCTTTTGACCCATTCGATCTTTGGCTTTATCAGCACCATATTCGGCAATCCCCAGGCCAATCAACCGGTTTTCTTCATCTATAATTTTAATAATATCGCCCTTTAAAAAATCTGATTGAACTTCGATAATCCCGATGGGCAGTAAACTAGTTGCCTTCCCTGAGGTAAGCACGGCTTTGGCTCCGTCATTCAATTTCACGATACCTGTAGCGGCGGTTTCAGAATGTGCAATCCATTTTTTCTTGCCCGATTTAATTTTATCAGGTATGAAGCGGGTATGCACAACCTTGTTTTCAAGTAGATCTGCCAATACATTGTTGGTGGTTCCATTTGCAATGTGTACGGCAATTCCCAACCTGGCTACTTTCTGGGCAATAGTAGATTTGGTAACCATGCCGCCACGGCCAAATTGCGATTTTCCAGTTTGAATGAATGCGGCCAAGTTATTAACTGAACCCGAAATTTCTTCTATTACATGCGATCCCTCAACTTGTGGATCGCCATTGTAAATGCCATTTACATTAGATAGGATGATTAACGCATCGGCATTTAGCATCGATGCAATCAGGCCAGCCAGCTCATCATTATCGGTAAACATCAATTCGGTAACTGAAACCACATCATTTTCATTAACCACCGGTATCACATTATTCTGCAACAAAATCTGCAAACAGTTTTTCATGTTCAGGTAATGTGCCCGGTCTCTGAAATCTTCCTTGGTAACCAGCACCTGTGCGCATTTAAGCTGATGGGCATCAAAAAAGGTTGCGTAAGTATTAATGAGTTTCACCTGGCCTATAGCCGCAAGCAATTGGCGAGTAGTTACAGCATCTTGCTTTTCGGTTACTTTAATTAAGCTTCTTCCGGATGCTACTGCCCCAGAAGATACCAAAATAACTTCTATACCTAAAGCTTTTATCTCCGCAATTTGATCTACAAGATGCCTAATCCGCGTTTCATCTGGCAAGCCATTAGCTTGTGTAATTACATTAGATCCAACTTTTACAACAATTTTTTTGTACCCTAATTTCATCTGCTTCTTCAATGGTTTGGGCATTGGCCCATGGCTATCGCTGCTTTAAAAATGCTGTGGCAATTTAGCATCTATTTTTTTGAATTTAAATGATACTGCACATTGATGTTTCACTTTTACCAAAATGGCAATTTTTTAAATGTGCAAAGGTTTTTTGTTGCCAAAAGCGTTAAGCTTTGGTTCATAAACCCGACAGAAACGAAAATCGCCCGATTTTTCATCGGGAATTGTAGTGCATGGCGGGGCTGAAAACCGCCATGAAAGGTTACCGCTGATTTCCAAATTAAAATCTGACACAAAATGCATAAATTGCGTTAACCTGAACCAAACCCTCATGAAGAAACGCATTTTACCCGCACTGCTTTTACTCAATGCAATGGCAGCCTGCAATAACCCACAGAAGAAAGAAATGGAACCCATAAAATGGCCAGATGCTAAAGCGCCCGTTGCCGAAGTTATCCCCTTTAAAAGAATTTTGCATGGAGATACTGTTGTAGACAACTACTACTGGATGATCGACTACTTTAAGAAAGGGCCCGATAGCACTAAGGTGGTGAATTATCTTAAAGCCGAAAATGCTTACCTGGATACGATGATGAAGAGCACTGATGCTTTCCAGGCAGATTTGTTTAAGGAAATGAAAGCCAGAATTAAGGAAAAAGACGAATCTGTTCCTGTTTTCAGGAATGGCTACTTTTATTATTCGAGAACCGAAGATGGCAAGCAATATTTTAAATACTGCCGTAAAAAAGGAAACTTGAGTGCCAAAGAGGAAGTGTTGTTAGATGTAGATGAAATGGCAAAAGGGCATTCATACTATAGTGCAACCAGTTTCAGTGTAAGTCCGGATAATAAGTTGCTGGCTTACGGCGTAGACCAGGTTTCGCGCAGGCAGTATACCATTTACATCAAAAATTTAGAGACTGGCGAAACGTATAAAGACGCCATCACCAATACTCAAGGTCCGGTAGCATGGGCAAACGACAACAAGACTTTCTTTTATACGGCAAAAAATCCGATAACCTTGCTTAGTGAGAAAATCAAAAAGCATATCCTTGGCGCCGATGCTAAAACTGATGCGGTAGTTTACAATGAGAAAGATAATACCAACTATATTGGCGTAGGCAAATCTAAAAACGGGAAGTTCATTTTTATTGCGTCTCAAGGTACCCTTACATCAGAATATAAAATGATAAATGCCGACCAGCCAGAAAGTGCATTTAAAGTATTCGCTGCCAGAACCAAAGATATGCTTTATGAAGTTATGCCTGTCGACGGAAAATTCTTGATCTTGACCAACTGGAAAGCCAAAAATTTTAGGTTAATGGAGTGCCCACTAGATAAAACAGAGAAAGAAAACTGGAAAGAAGTGATTGAACACCGTTCTGATGTTTTGCTGGAAAGTGTAGAAGAGTTTAAAGATTACACTGTGCTATCTGAGCGTAAAAATGGCTTAACTGAGCTCAGGGTATTGAAAAAAGATGGTAGCGATTACTACATTAAATTTGATGAACCCGCTTACAATGCCGGGCTTAGCAACAACCCAGAATATAACAGCCAGACTTTACGCTATAATTATACTTCGCTAACTACACCTAGCACGGTTTATGATTATAACATGCAGAACAAGGAACAGCACTTGATGAAGCAGCAAGAGATATTGGGTGGCTATAATGCAAAAGATTATGTTACCGAACGGGTTTTCGCCACGGCCAAAGATGGAACCAAAGTGCCTGTTGCGCTGGTTTATAAAAAAGGTTTCGAGAAAAACGGAAAATCTCCGCTATTACTGTATGGCTATGGATCTTACGGATCGAACGCTGATGTTTACTTTACTTCCGTTCGTTTAAGCTTACTGGATCGTGGTTTTGTTTTCGCGATTGCAAATGTACGTGGCGGGCAAGAGTTAGGGCGGCAATGGTACGAAGATGGTAAGTTAATGAAGAAGAAAAATACTTTTACTGATTTTATTGCCGCCGGCGAATACCTCATCGAGCAGAAATATACCTCTAAAGGTCATTTATATGCCAATGGAGGAAGTGCCGGAGGTTTGCTGATGGGTGCTGTAGTAAACCTGGCGCCAGATTTATGGAATGGTGTAATTGCCGATGTGCCTTTTGTAGATGTGGTGAATACGATGTTAGATGAAAGCATTCCGCTTACCACCAATGAATTTGATGAGTGGGGAAATCCGAAGTTTAAGGATGCCTATATGTATATGAAAAGTTACTCACCTTACGAAAATGTAGAACAAAAGGCTTATCCAAACATGCTTGTTACCACCGGCTTGCACGATAGCCAGGTGCAGTATTTCGAGCCCGCTAAGTGGGTGGCAAAACTTAGGGCAACCAAAACAGACAACAATGTACTCTTGTTAAAAACCAATATGGAGTTCGGGCATGGTGGCGCATCGGGTCGGTTCGATTACCTAAAAGAGGAGGCGCTGGCTTATGCTTTCCTCTTCAAGCTAGAAGGCATCACTAAATAGTTCAACGGGCTTGTTTTACACGATGACATTCTTCAATAAAACGAGCCTCTCCAATAACCTAAAACCAATGTTACCTTTAACGCTATGAACGCTAAAGTAAAAATTCTTCAAACCATCCACATGGCATTATGTGCTGGTGTTTTCCTGTTTGCAGCCGTAACTACCTTCATCACAGGAGAACAATTGTTTTTTGATGCCAATCCGGCACGAACAGCCCCGTTTAACCCCATATTTCCAATTGTGGGGCTTATCAGTATTTCAGTAAGTATTATTGCGTTTAAAAATGTAATTGCTAAGATCGACCAAACTGCGAATAGCGAAATTAAAATTGCCCAGTACCAAACTGCCTTTATGGTTAGCGCTGCGCTATTAGAAGGAGGTGCATTGTTTAATATTGTGGGTTCATTTATTTCACACAATGCGTTTTTCTTATTGTTTGCCGCCGCGAATCTCATCTTCTTAATTCGCCTTCGGCCAACTAAAGATAAATTGATATCTGCCTTACAATTGCAATATCCAGATACAGAAGCTTTATAACAATAAGCCGTATCTTTGTGTACCAATGGAATACAATGTACATACTTTACCGAATGGCATCCGCTTGTTGCATGTGCCTTCGGCCTCAACTATATCGCATGCCTGCATCATCGTTAATACTGGTGCCAGGGATGAACCTGAAGGAAAAGCTGGTTTAGCACATTTTATAGAACACCTGATTTTCAAGCGTACTGAAAAACGCAGTACCAACCAAATTTTAAACCGTTTAGAAAGTGTAGGTGCCGATCTAAATGCTTATACTACTAAAGAATATACCTGTGTTCATGCATCGTTTTTAAACCCATATTTAGACCGAACGCTTGAGTTATTCAATGATATTATCTTCCATTCTACTTTTCCGGAAGAAGAGATGGATAAGGAAAAAGGTGTAATTTTAGATGAAATAGCATCTTATTTAGATCAACCTGAAGAAGCGATAAATGATGATTTTGAAGACATGCTCTTTGCTGGAAATCCACTGGGAAACAATATTTTAGGCACAACAGATTCGGTAAAAAACTTTACCCGACAGGATGTAATCGATTTTAGAGACGCAAATTACCGTACCAACCAAATTGTTGTTGCAGTATTAGGCAATTACCCTTTTAAAAGTCTGGTAAATAAAGGCAGCAGGCATTTTGGTAGCGTAGCCGAAAATACACCAATGCAATACCGCGTTAAGCCCGAAATTTTAGGTCAGAAAAATACAACCGTATATAAACCTATTATGCAAACACATTGCATGTTAGGAGCACAAAGCTTTTCTACCCATCATGCGAGCAAGGCTGGGTTAATGCTTTTAAATAATTATTTTGGCGGTAATGGCATGAGCTCGGTTCTTAACCTTCAAATTAGAGAGAAATATGGCATTGCCTATACTATAGAATCAAATTTTTCGCCGTTAAGTGATACAGGAATATTCTCTATTTATTTTGGAACCGATCAGGAAAAATACAATAAGGCCCTATCCCTCATCTTTAAAGAAATTAAAAAGTTAAAGGAAAACCCACTCAACGAAGTACAACTTCAAAAGGCAAAGAATAAGTTTATTGGCCAAATTGCACTCGGTGAAGAAAATAGAATTGGCTTAATTATTTCAATGGCGAAAAGCCTGATAGACCACAACCAAATCGACTCGTTAGAAACGGTTTTCAGAAAAATTACCGCCGTAACTACGCATCAGATTGCAGATATTGCTCATCAGGTTTTGGATATAGATCAACTGAACGTTTTTACATTCTCGCCCATAACAGAATAATTCTTATTTTTGCAGGGTCGGGTTCAGTTGAATGATTTACTGTTTTATTAGTTGCAAACAAGATATTATTATTGGAATCCCGACAAACAAAATAAATCAAAAATTTGGATGCGTGCATCTAGAGAATATATAAAAAAATGAAATTACCTATTGTAGCATACGGAGATCCTGTTTTAAAGAAAGTTGGCAGTGAAATCGATAAAGATTACCCGGAACTAAAGCAGCTCATCAGCAACATGTTCGATACCATGTATCACGCCAGCGGAGTTGGTTTGGCGGCACCGCAAATAGGCTTACCTATCCGCTTATTTATTGTAGATACAGGCGAAGATGAAGAAGGCAACCCAGGCTATAAGAAAGTATTCATTAATGCAGAAATTTTAGAAGAAACCGGCGAACCTTGGTTTTTCAACGAAGGATGTCTGAGCATTCCAGATATTCGCGAGAATATCTCCAGAAAGCCGAATGTTAAAATTAAATATCTCGACGAGAATTTTGTATCGCACACAGAAGATGTAGACGGAATGCCTGCCCGGGTAATACAACACGAATACGACCATATAGAAGGAAAGCTTTTTACCGATAAAGTGAGTATTTTGCGTAAAACCATGCTCAAAAGCAAGCTAGATGCTATTGCGAAAGGCAATGTAAAAACAGATTACAAAATGAAATTTGCGAATAAGAGCAAGAAAAGGTAACAAATTATAGTATAAATTTTTTTTTGGAGCGCAGGGCTTTTGCTAAGATGTTAGCGCTGTCCTGCTTTCCATTTTAGCTCCAATTTTTGCAAAATTGGAGGCTGCCATTTCAATCAGGGCTAAAACCATGCTGTCCTGCCCTTCGATTTGCGCCGTTGCATAAATCTCATATTTCCACCCAGCAAGCCCAAGTACAAAACCTTCGTTAACCGCAACCCCGGCCTAACAAATTTTTGGACAAGCAATGAAAAAGCCAACCCACTGCCTTCAAAACAAAAATTTTCAGCCGGCAATTTTTGGTACTTTTTGTTGTCAAAAAGGACGAAGCCCGTCTGGCCAAGACAATACAACAACTAAGAAAACCGAAAGGAACAGAAGAAAGGTTTGATGAGAATTAAAATCCCACCCAGCAAGGCCCAAGTACAAAAACTCCGTTAACCGCAACACCGGCCTAACAAATTTTTGGGCAAGCAATGAAAAAGCCAACCCACTGCCTTGAAAACAAAAATTTTCAGCCGGCAATTTTTGGTACTTTTTTGTTGTCAAAAATGACGAAGCCCGTCTGGCCAAGACAATACAACAACTAATAAAACCGAAAGGAACAAAAGAATGGTTTGATGAGAATTAAAATCCCACCCAGCAAGGCCTAAGTACAAAACCTCCGTTAACGGCAACCCCGGCCTAACAAATTTTTGGCCAAGCATTGAATAAGCCAACCCACCGCCTTGAAAACAAAAATTTTCAGCCGGCAATTTTTGGTACTTTTTGTTGTCAAAAAGGACGAAGCCCGTCTGGCCAAGACAATACAGCAACTAAGAAAACCGAAAGGAACAGAAGAAAGGTTTGATGAGAATTAAAATCCCACCCAGCAAGGCCCAAGTACAAGACCTCCGTTAACCGCAACCCCGGCCTAACAAATTTTTTGGGCAAGCAATGAACAAGCCAATCCACTGCCTTTAAAACAAAAATTTTCAGCCGGCAATTGTTGGTACTTTTTGTTGTCAAAAAGGACGAAGCCCGTCTGGCCAAGACAATACAACAACTAAGAAAACCGAAAGAAAACAAAGACTGGTTTGATGAGAATTTAAATGCACCCAGCAAGGCCCCAGTACAAGACCTCCGTTAACCGCAACCCCGGCCTAACAAATGTTTGGGCAAGCACTGAACAAGCCAACCCACTGCCTTTAAAACAAAAATTTTCAGCCGGCAATTTTTGGTACTTTTTGTTGTCAAAAAGGACGAAGCCCGTCTGGCCAAGACAATACAACAGTTAAGAAAACCGAAAGAAAAAAAACTAACGTTAGAAGCACATCAATTCTCGCTTCGCTTCTTATCACCATCAAAAATCTGCTGCATTAGTTTACCCCAGGCGAAGGGGTTTAAAAGCGGATTAGTTTGGACCATATTTTTGTTGATCATCCTATCGAAGTTGTACCGATAATTCTGACTTCCAATTTCCTGTCCATCGCGAGGTAAAGTCTGTATTAAACCATTAATAGATGCCCGGGAAAGGTTCTTCTTGGCGATAGCCAAATCATCATCAGCCAACTTCATGGATAAAAACTCCCTTGTAAACTCTTCAGTTGTTGCCCAAGGAAAAACCCTAACGGAGGGTAAATCAATCACATTTGATTTGAGTTTAACCATGATGGTATATTTATAATCTGGCGTACTTTCTGGAATAACCGTTGAGAATTTTTTGTAGCCGATTGCGGTAAATAGAATAGTATCTCCAGGGTTTACGATGAAAGTAAAATAGCCCCGATAATCTGCGGCAACGCGTTTGCTATAGGCAGATAGATTGGTAATCGTAACATAAGGAATTACATTCGAGCTATCGATATCTGTTATTATTCCAGAAAACTGGATAAGCTTTTCTTGAGCCGGCTTCTGTTGGGCAGAAGCGGTTATCGAAAACAATAAACAAATAAAAGCTACGCAGTATCTCATCAAAACAAAAATAACTTTAAAAATAACACATCGTTGTTAAATAGTGTTAAAGCTAAACTTGCTCTGCCATGTTCACAGCAACGACGGATGTTATCTCAGGAACAGCTTTCATAATGGCCTGTTCTATACCAGATTTCATCGTCATGAAGCTCATTGGACAAGAACCACAGTTACCTAGAAGTTTCAGTTTAACTATTCCCTCAGATGTAATTTCTTCAACAGAAACATCACCTCCATCCGCTTTTAAATAGGGCCTAATGGTTTCCAATGCTTGTTCTACTCGTTCTGTTAAATTCATTATTTGTTATTTAAAAATATAAAAATAGTAATTTTTTAGGACATAGCTGCCTGCGCATTATTGATGGAGATTTGTTGCGCAATTTTACTTGCAATATCTCCAAAGATAACATCTAACAAAGGATTTTGGTTTAAAGCTGCCGGTTTGCCCAGGTCTCCGGCTTCAGCAATACTTTGTATAATGGGAATTTCGCCCAAGAAGGGTACGCTAAACCTTGATGCCAACTCGGTTCCACCACCTTTGCCGAAAATGTAATACTTGTTTTCTGGTAATTCTGCCGGTGTAAAGTAAGACATGTTTTCGATAACACCTAAAATCGGAATATCGATGCCCGGCATGCGGAACATAGCCAAACCTTTGTGTGTATCTGCAAGAGCGACCTGTTGTGGAGTAGTTACCACTACAGCACCGGAAATAGGAAAACTTTGGGTAATGGTAATATGGATATCGCCTGTGCCAGGAGGAAGATCTACAACTAAGTAATCCAATTCTCCCCAGTTTGTGTCGTTAAACAATTGCTTTACCGCATTTGAGGCCATTGGTCCACGCCATGGCACAGGCTGACCAGGATCTGCAAAAAAACCCAGCGATAATAACTTAATTCCATATTTCTCGATAGGCAAAATTTTAGTCTTGCCATCAGCAGTTTCTTCCGCAGCTGGTTTTGCATCAACCAAATCAAACATTGTTGGAACCGAAGGACCGTAAATATCGGCATCAATTAAACCCACTTTTGCACCATCTTTGGCAAGCACTACTGCTAAATTACTCGACACAGTTGATTTACCTACACCACCTTTTCCGGATGAAACTAAAATGATATTTTTAATGTTATCTAGTGAGGATGAACGCAAAGGCTGAGTAACCCGGGATGTTACATTAATCGAGACTTCGGCCTCGGCAGATACGAAATGTTTTACTGCATTTGTACAGGCATTTTTCAGCATCTCCTTCATCGGGCATGCCGGGGTAGTGAGCTCGAGGGTAAAACTGACCTGATTATCGGTAATTTTTAAATCTTTAATCATGTTTAGGGTTACCAGGTCTTTCTTGAGATCCGGATCTTCCACATTTTTTAAAGCATCTAAAACATGTTGTGGGCTTATCTGCATCGTATTGATTTAAATTCAAAATTAACAAAACATAGCCACAAAAACTTTATTTAGGCTTTTAAACTGTAATTTTAACACGAAATAAACATTTAATTGTTACGTTTAAGCAATTAACCTTTTTTAGAAGCAAATGCTAATACCTAAAATTAAGATCCCTAAAAAATATCTAAAAATCGGAGCCTGGGTTTTGGGCGTTCTTTTAATTGTTTGTATCGCATTGGGTGCTGTTGCCTATAGCAAGAGAGAAGCTCTTTTGCACAAAATGATTACCAAGGCGATTGTAAAAGCAGACAAAGATTATGGCTTGGAGCTGAAAATAGGATCTGCTGGTTTTACCGGATTAAGCACGGTCAAAATGACGGGTGTTTCTGTAGTACCAAATCAACGCGATACACTTTCAAGCATTGGCGAACTCAGTGTAGGCGTAAAATTACTTCCGTTGATTTTTGGTAACGTAAAGCTTTCTGAAGTAAAACTTAACAATGGTTTTGTTAGCGTGGTGGTTAAAGATTCGACCACCAACATCGATTTTATCCTGAAAAGAAAGAAAAAAGATAGCACCGAAAATAATGGCAAATCAAACCTGGCAGAGATAGCGAGCAACATTCTAAACCAGGTATTATACAAGATTCCTGATGATATGGATGTCAAAAACATGGTCTTCAAATTTAACGATCACGACACCGCCAAACTTAGCTTTGCTACGGCGGCTACAATAGATGGCGGAGATTTAAAATCGACTATCAACGTTAATGATGGTGAATCTACCTGGCACGTAGACGGCTATGTGAATCCAGGCAGCAAGCAATTAAGTTTTACCGCATACGCCGATGGGAAAAAACTGGAACTCCCATACCTCAACAACAAACTGCACGCAAAAATTAGTTTTGATACCTTACAAACCGAACTAAAAAATGCAAAATACAGCGGAGACGACTACAAAATTTCAGGATCATGGTCGGTAAAGAACATGCTGATTAATCAGCCTAGAATTGCATCAAATGATATTATTGTGCAAAGTGCGAAGTTGGATGCCGATGTTCTGGTAGGTCCTAATTACATCTCTTTAGACAGCACATCTACCGCATTTTTAAAAAATGCCGAAATCCATCCTTATATCAAATACACTTTAGGTAAAAATAAAATCTATGAGTTAAAATTAAATGCCGATGAGCAAGATGCACAAGCCATCTTGGATGCTTTTCCACAGGGATTGTTCGAATCGTTAGAGGGACTGAAAGTACAGGGCAAAATTAAATATAACCTTAATTTTTATCTAGATACCAAAATTCCAGACAGTGTACGTTTTAGTTCAACGCTCACGCCAGTTGGTTTTAAAATTATCCAATGGGGAAAAACAAATCTGCAGAAGATTAATTCGCCTTTTGTATATACGCCGTACGAGTATGGTAAGCCCATGAGAGACATCAATATAGGCCCTGATAATCCAAATTTTACGCCACTCAATGCAATATCAAAAAATTTCGTAAATGCTGTTTTAACGGCAGAAGATCCATCATTTTTCACCCACAATGGATTCGTTGAAGAATCCATCAGAAAGTCGATTGCTGTAAATTTTAAGGAAAAGAAATTTAAACGTGGCGGTAGCACCATTAGCATGCAACTGGTTAAAAATGTATACCTCAGCAGGCAGAAAACCTTGGCCCGCAAAGCCGAAGAAATCTTAATTGTGTGGTTAATTGAGCACAACCATTTAGTAAGCAAACAGAGAATGCTGGAAGTCTATTTCAACATTATGGAATTGGGACAAAATATTTACGGTATTGGCGAAGCTTCGAGGTACTATTTTGGTAAGCAACCTGCAGATTTAACCATTGGCGATGGATTATTTTTAGCAAGCATTGTTCCCAAGCCAAAAGCATCGATGTACAAATTTATGGCAGATGGTAGTTTGAAACCTTACATGTTCAATTACTTTCGCTTTATGGGAAATATAATGGCCAGACGGGGTCTTACGCCTGCAGATACATCTGGTTACGGCTTTTATAATGTCCGCTTAAGAGAAGGTTTGCGCCAGTATTTGGCACCAGATACAGCCGTAGTTGACACCACGGTTTTTGATGATGAGGAAGACGGCATGCCACCTGTGATGATGCAAGACAAAAACAAAAATCTTTTCGATCGGATTTTTGGGGGAGGAAATAGGAAAGACACGACCACAGTGCAGCAGGCAGATACAACAAAATCGAAAAAACAACTCAGACAGGAGCGGAGGGAATTACGCAGAAGAGAAAGGGAGCAAGGCGGTGATTAAAACGCCATCTATTAAAGCTTAGATATTATTATAATGCAGAAAATAAAGATAGCGGAAAAGCAATTCGAAATATTCTTAGAGAACGAAACTATAAATAAGCGTATTAGACTAATTGGTGTACAGCTTAACCTTGCTTACGAGGATAAGTGCCCATTATTTATTGGAATACTGAATGGTAGTTTTTTATTTATGGCCGATTTGATAAAAGAAATAACAATACCATGTGAAGTAGCATTCATGAGAGTAGCCTCGTACGATGGTGCGTCAAGTTCTGGACAAGTAAAAGAGCTAATTGGCCTGCCCCCAAATATTTCCGGTAGAGATATTATTGTTATTGAAGATATTGTAGATACAGGACTAACCTTAACACACATTTTAAAAACAATCAAAGCGCTAAAGCCGGCATCTGTAAAGGTAGCATCACTGTTATTGAAACCCAGCGCCTTAAAGTACCAGATTGAAGATTTAGAGTACGTAGGCTTTGAAATTCCAAATGAGTTTGTTGTTGGCTACGGACTAGACTATAACGGCCTTGGCAGAAATCTAATCGACATTTATAGTGCAACGGAAGGATAATTTAAAGTAGGATTAAATTATTTTTCGCACCTTTGCCCTATAATTTTTTACAAAATGACCATACATAAAGAAGGTTATACCACCATAGCCGTAACCATATTATTGATTTTCGTAATCAACGCTTTTGTTGATTACAAATACTATGACATAACCTGGTTGCGGTGGTTTGTCTATATTTTTTCGGCAGCGCTATTTTTAATTGTGCTGCAGTTTTTTCGCAACCCCAGTCGTAGCTTTTCTTCAGGTGAAGATTTTGTGGTGTGCCCTGCAGACGGGAAAGTGGTTGTAATTGAAGAAACGGAAGAAGGGGAGTATTTCAAAGATAAGCGGTTGCAGGTGTCTATCTTCATGTCTCCAGTCAATGTACACATTAACCGTAATCCCATATCAGGTGTTGTAAAATTCTTCAAATATCACCCCGGAAAATACTTAGCCGCCTGGAATCCAAAATCTTCTACAGAAAACGAAAGAACAACAACCGTTGTTGAGCATAAAAATGGTACGCCTGTCTTGTTCCGTCAAATTGCAGGTGCATTGGCACGCAGAATTGTTTGGTACGTAAAGGAAGGCGATCAGGTGGTTCAATCAGAACAATTTGGTTTTATAAAATTCGGCTCCAGGGTTGATGTTTTCTTACCAGTTGGCACTAAAGTTAATGTTTCATTAAACGAAGTGGTAAAAGGTGGAATCACTACCTTGGCTACCTTAAGTTAGAGAAGATATAAATCTATTTGAACCCCAATTTGGAAGCAATTCTAATTTGGGGTTTTTTGTTAATAGCAAGATTACAATAGGCCTGATTATGATACTTACCAAGAACCATAATTGGTATTGGCAACCTTTGATGTATTTGCGTTACATTGTAAATATGCTCAACCGAGGGCATCTGCTAAATAAAGCGAATGGACACGATAATTCTCGCTGCTAAATAGCATTCAGAAGCTTGAATAATTATCAATGTCAAGCTACGAGATTAATTAGTCTGTAGCATCATTCCCTACCTCTTTTGGCTGTTCTACTGCAGTGGTTTTATCGCTAATCAACCTTTGTGTAGGATAGGCAAAGTCAGATTGGTTGCGCATTACAATATCCATAATTTCTAGGTTTATTTCCTGCCTGATTTTAAGGAACTGCGCAAAATCTAAAACAGTTACAAAATAAGTTACCTCTACATTTAACCCTGAATCGCCAAAGCTTTTGAAAGATGCATTCCCATCGGTATTTGTTCCCTGATGGTTGTGGATATAATTTTCTATGTCGGAAACGATTTCCCGTAACGATGCTGCATTGGTTTCATAGGTAAGGCCAATGGTAAAGTTCACCTTTCTCGAATTTCTAAGGGAGAGGTTCTCCAAAACCCCATCAATCATTCCGCGGTTAGGGATAGTAGCAAGCGTTTTCTCTGATGTTCTTATGCGGGTGCTTCTAAAGCCTACTTTCTCTATTGTTCCTTCTACACCATCAACCCGAACCAGGTCTCCCACAACAAATGGCTTATCTAGAAAGATCGTAAATGAACCAATTAGATTTTCCAAGCTCTCTTTAGCAGCCAGTGCAATAGCAATACCACCAATCCCTAAACCGGTAATAAGTGTTAATACATTTACTTCGAAAACAAAACCGAGAAGCGTAAAGAAACCAATAAATATGACCAATGTTTTGAAAAGCTCTTTCAAGAAAGGCACCAGTTGGTCATCAGATTTGTTATCTGTTAAAGATGCCCGGAAAAGCAGTACGTGGCTGATGAAATCTATAATTCTTAGGATAATCCAAAACGCAGAAAGGATGATCATAAATAAAAAAATCCGGTCAATGCAATCGCCTATGCTAACCGGAACGGCTACCTTAACCTTATCAATAAGTTTGCTGTAATGAAACACTGCCACTTCCAAAGGATGTTTCAGTTGGTTTATAGACAGGTAGAGCGTAGTCAAGAGGATTAGCGTTTCTATTGGCTTAACGAGCAGAGACACAAAAGCGCCATCGTGCGATTGTTGAGAAAAGCGGCTGAATAGCTTAAATAAAAGCTTACTCAGGATTCGGGAAAATATGCGTTTAAAGATTAATCCGAACAGCAATATACCGCCAAAAAGGCAATAAGCTTTCACAGAATTCCCCCAGAAAACTTGTTCGAAAAATACCGAATCTAACATCTTGCTATATATTATGCCCCTGCGGGTGATGAATTACCCAAACTAAGGCTACCTAAACAAAAAAACCTCCACGAAGTTAATCGTGAAGGCTATATCTTATAATAAAGAATATTATTTTCTCAAAGATTTGATACGAGCAGCTTTACCAGTTAAAGCACGTAAGTAGAATAATTTTGCTCTACGAACTTTACCATAGCTATTCACTTCTACTTTCTCGATGTTTGGAGAACTAAAAGGGAAAATACGCTCAACACCAATACCGTTGCTGATTTTGCGAACTGTGAAAGTTTCGTTAGCACCAGCACTGTTACGTTGGATAACAACACCTTGGTAAATTTGAACACGTTCTTTATTACCTTCGCGAATTTTATAGTGTACGCTCACTGTATCGCCAGACTTGAACGCAGGAAAATCTTTTTTCGCGATGGCCTGCTCTTCAACAAATTTTACTAAATCCATGATTTTAAGCTATTAAATCGATATTTCAACCCGTGAAATTCGGATTGCAATATTAGGGTTTTTTTTTCAATTATAAAAACTAATTTTATTTTTTCCACAATCTTTTAGAAATCAACATTCCTTATTGATAAACCGTTCTATTCCAAAAGATCAGGTCGGCGTTGCTTTGTCCTTTCCACGGCCTGTTCATGCCGCCATTCATTCACTTTTGCTTCGTGTCCACTTAGCAAAACATCGGGCACTTTATGCCCACGCCAATCAGCCGGACGGGTATATACAGGCGCATCCAGAAGCTCTCCCTGGAAACTATCAGACAGGGCAGAAGTCTCATCGTTTAATACGCCAGGTATTAACCGAACAACCGCATCAACTACTATAGCTGCAGGCAATTCGCCGCCGCTCAACACGTAATCGCCCACAGAAATTTCCCTTGTTACAAAAACATCGCGAATCCGCTGATCGATGCCCTTGTAATGTCCACACAAAATAATGATATTCTTTTTAATAGACAGTTCGTTGGCTGTGCTTTGGTTAAGCGTAACACCATCAGGGCTCATAAAAATGACTTCATCATATTCCCTTTCTGCCTGCAACTTTTCTATACAGGCTGCAAATGGCTCAATACTCATCACCATGCCGCTTCCTCCGCCATATTGATAATCGTCTACACTCTTTTGTTTGTTGGTAGCATAATCGCGAAGGTTGTGCACCACAATTTCTGCAATCCCTTTCTTTTGTGCCCTTTGTAAAATAGAATGTGCAAAAGGGCTTTCAAGCAATGCAGGCAAAACAGTTATGATATCGAAACGCATAGCGCAAAGGTAGCAATTGAAATTAGAGAAGGCAATCAAATACCACAGCAATAGTTATCTCCTAGAAAAATAGTAAAAAAACTAGTCGAGTGAAGTTACCCTCGCCAATTCATCAACCCATTGAAGTGAGCGGCCGCCATTTTTTCCGTCTACCACTCCTGTCATTCTCATTCTGTTCTCACTGGCAAAAGTAAATTTATTAACGTATTGCTTGCCGGCAAGTTGGTATAACGCATCTGTGCGGGCATAAGTTATATCCAACACATAAGTCTGTCCATCTAAAATCTTAAATGTTCCGCTATGCGTAACAATATGGTTGTTTTGCTCTTTAGAGATATTGTAGAAGCTACCATCTTGCTTAAAAATAACATAGCTTCCTTCATGGTTGGTCATTTTCCAAATACCTATAAAAGGTTTAATTTCTTTAGAACTGGCTTGCTGCACCGTTTTACAGCCATTCAGAATTAGTAATACGGAGAGAATAGCGGTGAGAGAAAATAGTTTTTTGAGCATAATAATTTGATTAGAAATTTCAAATTAATATTTTTTCGTTAAAAATTAAAATTACCTTTCTAAATATACGTCCAATAACCCTTCTGGAAGATTTAAGGTTAAGATTTTTTCCTCGTCGTCAATCTCTACGATGAAGTCTTCATTTAAAGGGAACAAAATCTCCGTCTCACGGTATAAAACGGTTGCGATAAATTGTTGTGGGTATTCATTAACGGCCAAAATCTCACCCAATTCACCAAGTTGTTCATCAATGGCAACGAAACCCTTTAAGTCGGTGTAGAAAAATTCATCTTCATCGCGTTCGGGCATTTTTTCTAAAGGCAGGTAAAGTTTCTTTTTCAAAAGGGGTTGTGCCTTGTCAATATGGTCAACATCATCGAAATTAAAATAACCAGTCTTGTTGGCTTGCAGCTTGCTCTCAGCAACAAAATAAGGAACTAACTTACCGTTCATATCTGCAAAAACCACATCGAAATCGAGCTGTTCATAAGCATCAAATTCAAAAAAAACCTGAACCTCTCCTTTTAAACCCCTCGTTTTGGTCACATAACCAACATAAAATGCTTCTTCGTGTTTCATAGATCAAATGTATTTTATCAGCTAAAGCCAGCTTACCTCATGTATCTAGCCCAACAGCTACTTATCTTTCAATATTGGGCAACTTTTAAATTTTCGTTTAAATAAAAATAGCGTTCCGAAATTCGAAACGCTATCTTTTGTGCATCAAAATAAATGTTATTATTCTGCGCCTTCTTCTTTAGTAGCCTCTGCTGCAGGTGTTTCTTCAGTTGCCTCAGCCTCAACAGCTGGTGCTTCTTCTTCAACAACCTCTTCTGCAACTGGTGCATTTTTAGCTGCAATTGCTGCTGCTCTGTCTTCTTTTTTCTTAGCCTCTGCCGCCAATGCTGCTTTACGCAAATCTGCTTTAGAAGTAGCTAAACCTTCTGTTTTACCAGAAATTTTTCCTGCTTTTGCATCTAACCAAGCTGTGAATTTTTCATCGGCTTGTTCTTGTGTTAAAGCACCTTTTTTAACTCCACCTTCTAAGTGTTTTTTATACAAAATACCTTTGTAAGATAGAATTGCACGAGCTGTATCAGTTGGCTGTGCACCACTGTTTACCCACGCTAAAGTTTTTTCGAAATTAATTTCGATGGTTGCAGGATTGGTGTTAGGGTTATAAGAACCTAAACGCTCAATAAATTTACCATCACGTGGAGAGCGAGAATCTGCTACCACAACGTGGAAAAAAGGCTTACCTTTTTTACCGAATCTTTGCAATCTGATTTTAGTTGCCATTGTTTTTCGTATTTATGTATTCAACATAGTTCCCGGAGCTACATGCTGCGGGGCTGCAAAGATAACTAAAATACTGTAAATTAAAAACATAGTTTAATTTCTTTATTTTCTACAATTTTGGCCTAAACACTTGCAGGCACCATATGTACAAAATTGCTATCGACATGGATGAGGTTATTGCCGATCCGCTAAAGAAATTTATACAACTTTATAACCGAGATTACAATGTCCCGCTCGATCTCAAAATCGATGCTGGTAACGAAATTTATCACCATGTGCCCAAACATGCGAAAGAAAAATGGTTCGAATATATTAACGAACCAGGCTTTTTTAGAGATCTAGAAGTAATCGCCGATAGCCAGTCTGTAATTTCGGCGCTTCAAGAAAAATATGAGGTTTACATTGTTTCTGCAGCTATGGAGTTCCCAAACTGTTTAAAAGATAAATACGATTGGCTGGGCGAACATTTCCCCTTTATCGAATGGAAAAACATCATTTTCTGCGGTACCAAAATTGTAAATACCGATATCATGATAGACGATCGAACTAAAAATTTTATCGATTTCCCCGGTCGGCCGTTATTATTTACCTCCCCGCACAACCTCCTGGTTACAGCTTATGAGCGGGTAAACTCTTGGCAGGAGGTTGCCAAACTGTTGCTTTAAGATAGGTAAGTGAACGTTTGCCTACTATGTCTACTGTAGCCGGGCTTTCCGCTAAATTTTTTTGCTTGCCCTAGTTGGGCCGTCTCCGCAAAAAAGATACCGCTGCAATCCCGCTTATTTAACTAAGGCAGGTACAAGAGAATCAAATTGCCTAAACATCAATCACGAAATTCAAAATAATATATCTTTATACAATGAAACTCGCTGAAATAACCAATTACCTCGAGAGCATTGCTCCCCTAAACTACCAGGAAGATTATGATAATTCTGGCTTAGTTGTTGGCGATCCGAATATGGAGGTACGTGCTGCCCTGGTCGCATTAGATTGTATAGAAAGCGTGGTAGATGAAGCCATCTCCACTGGCTGCAACCTCATCATTACCCATCATCCAATCGTATTTAAGGGCTTAAAAAAACTCAATGGCAAAAACTATGTAGAACGTGTAGTGCTTAAAGCTGTTAAAAACAATATCGCCTTGTACGCCATACATACCAATTTAGACGCCATTCACACTGGCGTTAATGCCAGGATTTGCGAAAGACTGGGCCTTAGTGGAACCAAAGTATTATCCCCAAAAACAGGTTTGCTTAAAAAATTGGTAACCTATTGTCCACATGCCCAGGCAGAACAGTTGCGCTCTGCCTTATTTTATGCTGGCGCCGGTAATATCGGCAATTATAGCGAATGCAGTTTTAACGCCGATGGTGTAGGTACATTCAAGGGAAATGAAAACACCAACCCGTTCGTTGGCGAAAAAGGTGTACGCCACCGAGAGCAGGAGGTAAGGATAGAAATGGTATATCCTATGCAAGCCGAAAGAAAAATTCTTGTTGCACTTTTCGAAAACCACCCATATGAGGAGGTTGCTTATGATATTTATAAACTCGAAAATACACATCAACTGGTAGGCTCTGGCATGGTGGGTTGGCTGGAGTACGATTTAGACGGGCATGACTTTCTCCACCTGGTAAAAGATAGCATGCAGGCCAAAGTAATTCGACACACCAGTATTATTGCAAAACGGATTAAAAAAGTTGCGGTTTGTGGAGGCTCTGGCAGTTTCCTTTTAAAAGATGCCATTGCGGCCGGTGCCGATGCTTTCATCACTGCAGATTTCAAATACCACGAGTTTTTCGATGCAGAAGAAAAAATCATCATTGCAGACATCGGACACTTTGAAACTGAACAATTTACATCAAATTTATTGCTTGAAATTATTCAAAAAAAATTTACTAACTTTGCAATCCGTTTAACGGAGCAAAATACAAACCCCATAAATTACTTGTTTTAATGGAACAAACCGTAGAACAAAAGCTAAAGGCTTTATACGAATTACAAAATATCCACACAAAAATTGATAAAATTCGCCAGGTGCGTGGTGAATTGCCAATGGAAGTTGCCGATTTAGAAGATGATGTTTTAGGATTAGAAACTAGAATTTCGAAAATTAAAGGTGAGCTTGATGATCTTGAGGATGCAATTGTAACCCGTAAAAACACCATCAAAGATGCTCAGGCAGCAATTAAAAGATACGATACTCAGTTAAAAGAAGTTAAGAATAACCGTGAGTACGATGCCTTAACCAAAGAAATCGAAATCCAAGGATTAGATATTCAGGTATCTGAGAAAAAAATTAAAGAGCACGGTTTCGAAATTACTTCAAAAACTGAAATTTACGAGGCTACAAAAGCCGAATTAGAAGGCAGACAGAAAGACCTAGAAATTAAGAAAGCTGAGCTCGACGTTATTACTGCAGAAACAGAGAAAGACGAACATGATTTGCAAAAGAAAGCAGATAATTCTGAGCCGCAAATAGAAGAGCGTTTATTAGTTGCTTACAAGAGGTTACGCAAAAATGCGGTTAACGGCTTAGCAGTTGTGACGATAGATCGTGATTCTTGTTCTGGTTGTTTTAACCAAATTCCTCCTCAACGCCAATTAGATATTCGTCAGCGTAAAAAAATTATTGTTTGCGAGCATTGTGGCCGTATCTTGGTAGATGAAGCACTTACCCACGAAGTGGCTGAAGCTTAATTGCCAACTTTAAAATATTCAAAACGTCTTGACTAAAATCGAGGCGTTTTTTTTTTTTTACACAAAACAAGAATAAGTTTTTTACGTTAAATTAGGTATTTCCCCAAGTCCATAAGGATAGCCGAAATCAACCATAATTGTTTACGAATGAGTATCAGTATCCGCTTCATTTTTATTGCACTGCTTTTAATTTTCCCTACTACACTATTTGCCAATTTCGATTTCAATGCCAATTGTTTAAATGCTTATAAAAGTATCTTTGAACTTAAAATGGGAAATGCCAAGGCGTATATTTCAACCGAGAAGAAGCAGCACCCTAACAATGCTATTATTCCTTTACTAGAAAATTATGTTGATTATTTAACCATTCTTACCTCAGAGAGCAAAGCAGATTTCGATCGGTTGAAAGGCAATAAATCAATCCGTTTAGATAAGATCAGCGATGACGACAAAGCATCGCCCTATTACCTTTATGCGCAAGCAGAGATTAACCTGCAATGGGCCTTATTATACGGTCGTTTTGGCGAATATGTAAACGCAGCATTAGCCATTAAGAGAGCAAACGGAATGCTTCAAGACAATGCTAAGAAGTTTCCCAGCTTTCACCTGAATTTAAAGGGGTTAGGGTTGATAAATGTAGTTTTAGGCAATCTGCCTGATGGCGCACTAAAGTCTACCCTGGCTACTTTCGGCGTTAAGGGAAACCAACAAAGCGGGATTAACATGTTTGAAAAATTAGCAGACAATCTTCCTAAATCTTCTTATGAACCATTTTACGAAGAAGTGATTTTTTGCTATGCCTATGTGCTTAACGATGTGCTTCATAGTCCTGCTGCATACGCTAAAACTATAAAATACACTGAACGGATGCCAGATTCGAGCTTGCTGAAATGCTACCTACGGAGCTATGTTTGTGTAAAAACCGGACGCAGCGATGAGGCGATCCAGATTTTAGCCAAAAAGCCCGAAGGTGGCGTATTTCAACCCTTTCCATATCTCGATTACCTGGAGGGTGTTGCACATCTAAATAAGTTAGACCTCAATGCAGGCGCCTATTTCAATCGCTTTTTGCAAGCCAATAAAGGCGTAAGTTATATTAAAGATGCAAATCTTCATCTGGCTTGGATCTCGCTATTAAAAGGGGATAGGTCTGGCTATTCTACTTTCGCCAACAAGGCCTTAAACAGCGGTTACTTATACAACGAGAAAGACAAGCAGGCTAAGAACGAAGCAGCAGCCCCAGTGCCTTTACCCGAACTATTGAAAGCAAGGCTTTTGTTTGATGGAGGCTACTACACCCGGGCACTTTCTATTTTAGCTGATAAATCTATAAGTGATTTTACCACAGAAAAAGACAAAACAGAATTCAACTATCGTTTGGGGCGAATTTATGATGAGTTGGGTAAAGAAGATCAGGCTGTGGCGGCTTATCAGGCTGCAATAAATTCTGGCAGCAACCTGAAATACTATTACGCCGCCAATGCTGCCCTGCAGTTGGGGAAAATTTTCGAGAAAAAAAGGAATAACCCAAAAGCCAAAGAAGCCTTCAATACGGCCATTTCCATGAAAAATCACGAGTACGAAAGCAGTATTGAAAGTCAGGCAAAAGCTGGTCTGAAGCGTTTAAGTAATTAGAAACGGTAGATGAAAGCATTAATATGCATACCGGCACCCACTGATGCAAAAACAGCTATATCGCCTGGTTTTACGCTATAACCATTTACTTGTTCTTTTAGTACAAGATCTAAAAGCGTGGGCACTGTAGCTACCGAACTATTGCCTAGCCAGGAAATCGTCATTGGTACCAGGTTTTCTGGCACGGTATCTTTGCCATAAAGTTTAAATAGGCGTTTCATAATTGCCGTATCCATTTTGCCATTGGCTTGGTGCACAAATACTATATTAATATCGGCTATGGTTAAGCCTGCCTTATCAATGGCCTTTTTAATCACCTGTGGAACCTGTACAACAGCAAATTCGTACAGCTTTCTTCCATTCATCTTCAGGTAAAAATTACCACTATCTTCTTCTGGATGAAAACCTTTGCCCATCACGAGTAAATTGCTATAATTTAAAGCATGGGTTTCTGTTTTATGGGCAAGAATACCCATTTTATTGTCTTCTTCCTTTCCTTCGAAAATAACAGCACCTGCACCATCAGAAAAAATCATGCTATCTCTATCATGCGGATCTACGATTCGGCTTAGGGTTTCTGCACCAATAACCAGTACACGCTTAGCATCGCCACTCTTAATAAAATAGTTAGCTTGTATAGCGCCCTGTACCCATCCAGGGCAACCAAAAATAATATCGTAAGCTACACAATCCGGGTTAGAGATACCCAAACGTTGTTTTACTTTGGCCGCAAGTGATGGTAGCACGTCTATCCTGTTACTGCCCAAAGGGATATCGCCAAAGTTGTGACAAAAAATAATATAATCTAAGGTTTCCTTGTCTATTCCGGCATCGGCAATTGCTTTTTCCGCAGCCGATGCTCCAATATGATGGCTTAACTGATCAGGACATGCATATCTGCGCTCCACAATTTCTGTTATCTCTGAGAACTTATGTATAATTTCCGAATTCTCTTTTTCCAGCTTTAAACCGTTCTCAAAAAAAGTAGAATTAAGAAATTCGTTCCCTGAAATGATATTTTCAGGAATGTAACTACCAGTACCGATAATCACTGTATTTAGAACTTTGCTCATAATTATAATACCACATACTAAATTGGTATGTAGTATAAAAATATAGTAAATTATTGAATTTAAAAATTATTTCAACAAAGGAGTGTTGGGTTTCGCATTTTTTACCAGCTAATTACCTGCACAAGTTGCAACAGTGGTATAGAGATTAATAAATGGTTAGCTGAAATCATCAATTAAAAACACAAATAACTCTTTGGGTCCATGTGCGCCTAAAACTAAAGTTTTTTCAATATCGGCCGTTCTGCTCGGACCCGTAATCGTACTAATCATCGATGGTATTTGGTTACCATATTTTCTCTTGAGCAGTTGAAAGCCATCTTTCAAATCCAGCACCAGCTGGCTCGTTTTGGCGATAACAATATGATGATGGGGGAAAATGCTTAACCTTCTGCCTGCCGCACCCTGGTTACTTACCATTACACTGCCATTTCTTGCAATAAGCGTTTCGCATAAGGTAATTCCCACCTCTGCCTGTTCAAAATCTTTATCTGTTTGGTAGAATGGAAATTCATATTTACTTAAAAATGCTTGAAGTTCGGGCTCCCAGCAATAAATTTTTCTCCATTTGAATCGATCTGCCAGCTGTAGCATGTTTTCAAAAAAATCTATGCCATCCTCACAAAAAATAAAATTACCGGAAACCGCAGTAAGTTGCTCTGCAAAAAGGATTTCAAGTTCTTCTGTATTTTCCTTATACAAAGGGCTTTCTTCTAAATTAGGATAAGGATTTTCACGCTTTTCTAAAAGCGCTTTTCTTATCTTTTTTAGCATCTGCTCTTTGGATGTTGTATTATCCTTCATTCTTTAAAAACAAACCATTTTAATTTTTAAACCTCCAATAAGGCATGCCCCAAACTGATTAATAACAGTATAAAACAGATGAAACCTTGAATTTCTTAGGTTCAAGGTTTCAAACTTATGGATAATTGTGCTTATATGCAATCTAAAGCATGTTGCATCTTATTCTTTATCTGAAGCGGGATTTATTCCACCAACCTCGTTGTTGATATCAGTATCACCCACGCCATCGTGTATCAATCCTTCTGCGGCAGGTGTTTGGTCGCCCGTTCCGTTAACAAACTCATCATAAGTTGTACGCGTATCGAAAGGTCTTTTTCCTAAAATTTCCTCTAAATCAGCCTGGAACAGAATTTCCTTTTCCAAAAGCTTCTGCGCCAATTTTTCAAGTCCTTCTTGCTTATCTAAAAGCAATTGTTTGGTTTTGATATAAACATCGCCAATCAATTTACGCACTTCAACATCAATTAATTCTGATGTTTTATCTGAGTAGGGTTTGTTAAAGTTATATTCATTTTGTGGATCATGGAAAGACACATTTCCAACGGCATCATTCATACCGTAAATGCTAACCATTGCATAAGAAAGCTTGGTAATGCGTTCCAAATCATTTTGTGCGCCTGTAGAAATTTTACCAAAAGTAATATCTTCCGCAACACGTCCACCCATCGTCATACACATACCGTCTATTAGCTGTTCGGTGGTATACAAAAACTGTTCTTTGGGTAAATATTGCGCATAACCTAAGGCAGCAACACCACGCGGAACAATAGATACTTTAACCAATGGATCGGCGTGTTCTAAAAACCAACCAGCGATGGCATGGCCAGCCTCATGGTAAGCTACTATGCGTTTCTCTTCTGGAGAAATAATTTTATTTTTCTTTTCTAGACCACCAATAACTCGGTCAATAGCATCCTGGAAATCCTGCATATCTACCTGTTCTTTGTTTCTACGAGCTGCGATTAGTGCTGCCTCATTACAAACATTGGCAATCTCTGCTCCTGCAAAACCCGGGGTTTGTGCCGATAATTTCTTGGCATCTACCTCTTCAGCGGTTTTAATTGGCTTCAAGTGTACATTAAAAATATGCTCACGTCCAACTAAATCGGGTTTATCAATCGAGATTTGTCTGTCAAAACGGCCAGGTCTCAACAATGCAGAATCCAATACATCCGGACGGTTGGTAGCGGCAAGAATGATAATTCCAGAATCTGTTCCAAAACCATCCATCTCTACCAACAGCTGGTTTAGTGTATTTTCACGTTCATCATTTCCGCCCATTACACTGTTTTTACCACGTGCACGACCGATTGCATCTACCTCATCAATAAAGATGATACATGGTGCTTTATCTTTTGCTTGTTTAAACAAATCCCTCACTCTAGATGCACCTACACCAACAAACATTTCCACGAAATCTGATCCAGATAAAGAGAAAAAGGGAACCTGAGCCTCACCGGCAACCGCCTTAGCGAGTAAAGTTTTACCGGTACCCGGAGAACCCACTAACAGCGCTCCTTTGGGAATTTTACCTCCCAGATTAGTATATTTTTTAGGGTTTTTCAGAAAATCTACAATCTCCATCACCTCTTGTTTGGCCTCTTCTAAACCAGCAACATCGTTAAAGGTTATGTTAACCTGACTCTCTTTATCAAATAGTGTAGCTTTAGATTTACCAATACTAAAAATCTGGCCACCACCACCTGCACCACCGCCCATCCGGCGCATCATAAAAATCCAAAATCCGATTAACAATAACAGGGGTAAGCCAATGTTAAGCAGCAAACCCAAAAACGGATTGCTCCTGCTTTCTTTATCGGCCAAAATTCTTGGTTGGTCTGCAGGAAGATTCTTTTGAGATTCTGCTAACTGCTTGTCCAACCCATCCATAGTACCTGCTGTGAAATAAACAGTTGGTCCAGTATTCACCGCAGAAAAAGAACTGTTACTTTTGTACTGTTTGTATTCCGGTTTATTCTTTAAAGCATCTGGCTTAATATAAACCTCTACTTTTACCAAATCCTCGGCTTTGTAAGCCACCAAACGTTCAACATCTCCGGTTAAAAGCATTTTGCTTTCAAATTCCGGGTAGGTTACTTTCTTCCCGCCATCACTCGTAAAAAAGACTTGTGCCGCGATTACGGCAAGAATGATAGCCGCATAAATCCAAAATACGTTAAATTTTGGTCCCTTTTGTGGCTTTTTTGGGATGTTAGGAATCCTTTTCCCAAGTTTCTTGTTGTCGTTTGTATTTTGATTATCGTTCATTTTTCTTTTTCAAAATGGTTCTAGAGGTTATGCGCTTTGGTAATTTGTACTCTCAGCATCGCCCCACAATTCTTCTATGCCATAAAAATGGCGTTTTTCAGTCTTAAAAATATGTACTACTACATCGAAGTAATCAAGAATAATCCAATCTGCAGATTCAAATCCTTCTTTGTGCCTTGGATCGGCTTGGGTTGCTTTGTATATTTCTTTTTCAACACTATCTGCTATCGCTTTAACTTGCGTGGCAGAGTTTGCGCTGGCAATAATAAAATAATCTGCTACTGAGGTATGTATATTTCTTAGATCTAACCGCACTATATCTTCTCCTTTTTTCTCTTGTATGCCGTGTACAGCCAACTCAGAAAGGTAAGTAGAAAGGGCTACTAATTTCTTTTTTACCATTAAAATGCTTTAATTTTGGAATCACAATATTATAAATTCAACACTTGCAAAATAACACTTTTTCGACACTATTTGTTGGTCAAAATTTTATCAAATTAAAAGAAGTCGATTCTACAAATAACTTTTTAAAAGATTTGTTGTCAAAATCCGAGCCATTAGCAGACGGGACTGTAATTATGGCAGACAATCAATTTGCAGGCAGAGGGCAACAAGCGCAGGTATGGTTAAGCGAGGCTGGCCAGAACATAAGCTTAAGTTTGTATTTAAACACATCATTCCTTCCGCTTAATAAGCAGTTTTACCTAAACATCGCAGTAAGTTTAGCGGTTGGAGAAGCTGTTTCAAGCTTTTTAACCACTAACATTAAGGTGAAATGGCCAAACGATATTTATTTTGGCAGCAAAAAACTTGGTGGAATTCTTATTGAAAATACACTAAAAGGCGCTCATTTAAAATCGTCTGTTATTGGCGTAGGTTTAAACATCAATCAACAACGATTTACAGACAATATAGCTGATAGGGCCATTTCTCTCTTTAATATTTTAGGGAAAGAAACGGATCTTATGCTTATTTCAAATCAGTTTCTCATCTTTATGGAGAAATATTACTTCATGCTGAAGGCAGGTGAATATCAACTTTTACAAAACAATTACTTAAAGCAACTTTACAATTTCGATATTTCAGCATCTTACTCTTTTAATGGAGGGGTTTTTGAAGGGGTTATCAAAGGGGTTACAGATACCGGACAGCTGATCTTGGAAACAAGCAATGAACTGAAATCTTTCAATTTTAAAGAGATAGAATTAATACACACAAAATAACATACAAATGAAAAAAATCACCTTAGTGCTATCACTGTTAGTAATTACTGTTGCTAGCGCGTTTGCACAAATTGAAAAGCCAGTAACCTGGTCTTACGCAGCAA
The DNA here is from genome assembly GCF_026240095.1 of Pedobacter sandarakinus. GTDB lineage: Bacteria > Bacteroidota > Bacteroidia > Sphingobacteriales > Sphingobacteriaceae > Pedobacter > Pedobacter sandarakinus. Next base: position 985,921 of record NZ_JAPIVG010000001.1, read on the forward strand.
AAAAAGTAAGTAAAACCGAAGCGATTTTATACCTGAAAGCTACGATAGATGATAGATGGCATATCTATTCGCAAAACATAAAAGATGGCGGGCCTGTAAAAACTACGTTTACCTTTTCACCATCTAAAGATTTCGCTTTAGTAGGAAAAACAACTGAACCGAAAGCCATCGTAAAATTTGAAGATACATTTAAGATGAATGTAAGTTTCTTCGAAAAATCGGTAATTTTTCAGCAGAAAATTAAGCTCAACAAAACGGCTACAGTCGCCAAGGGCAAAGTAGAATTCATGGTTTGCAACGATAGGCAATGTCTTCCTCCCGAAGAAATAGAATTTAGCATACCTGTTAAGTAATTGATCTTTAAATATTTAAAAACAGTCCTGAAATTCAGGACTGTTTCTTTTTAAAGTAAAATCTATGTTTTGGCGAATAGCTTTCTCTAGTCGTTTATAAAATTATTCTTAATTTCACGGCCACAATACACCCCACACAAATGAAAAAGGTTTTAATACTCTTATTAATGGCCACAATGTTCATCGCATTGCCTGCTATTAAAAGCTATGCTTTTGTAAAGCAAGATACCACAACCACAGCCCTTCCAGATGATATTGTGTTTACAGAAGTTGGTTCTGCTGCAGATAGCGCCGCCAATAGTGCTGTTAAAGATTCGTTAAAGACAGATACAACAGAAAAAATAGCCCCGGCCGTGCCGAAGCCTGCTGTGGCTCTCCCATCGCAAGGTCTACTTTCTATCTTTGGGGCAGGATTTATTGCCGGTCTTATTGCCTTTCTACTTCCCTGTATCTTCCCAATGGTGCCTTTAACAGTAAGTTATTTTACTAAACGTGCAGAAAGCAAAGGAAAAGGAATTCAAGGCGCCGTAATATATGGGGTTTCTATTATTGTGATCTATGTACTTTTAGGTCTTTTAATTACCGTTATTTTTGGCGCCAGTGCATTAAACGAATTGGCGACAGATGGTTTCTTCAACGTTTTTATCTTCCTTATTTTACTTGTATTTGGTATTTCATTTTTGGGTGCCTTCGAAATAACGCTGCCCAGCTCATTTGTAAATAAGATGGATTCCAAATCTGATGCAAAAGGCTTAACAGGAATTTTCTTCATGGCAGCAACTTTAGCTGTTGTTTCATTCTCTTGCACGGGGCCACTAATTGGTACTTTATTGGTTACCGTAGGGCAGAGCGGCGGCTTTCTGGCCCCAATAATGGGGATGTTTGGATTTTCATTGGCCTTAGCCCTCATATTTGTCGTGTTTGCTATTTTTCCGAGTTGGCTAACTGGCTTGCCGAAATCGGGGGGCTGGCTAAATGCAGTAAAAGTGGTGTTAGGCCTTATAGAAATCGCGCTTGCACTAAAGTTTTTATCAACTGCAGATTTAGCATATCACTGGGGCATATTAGATCGGGAGGTATTTATCTCTATTTGGATTGTAATCTCACTTATACTGGGTTTTTATATCATTGGCAAAATCAAATTCTCGCACGATAGCGATCTTCCATACGTATCTACACCACGTTTGTTCATCGCTGGAGCTGCTTTTACGTTCGCGTTTTATTTACTTCCCGGTTTATTTGGTGCGCCACTTAAAGCTGTAAGTGCGCTGGTTCCACCAATGGCTACGCAAGATTTTGTTTTAGGACAAGAAAACACATCAGCAGGAGCCAACAATACGCCAAACCATCCGAAAAGAAAATATTCAGAATTCTTACACATTCCGCACAACATAGATGGTTTTTTCGATTATCAGGAAGCCCTTGCTTATGCAAAAAGCGTGAAAAAGCCATTATTTCTTGATTTTACCGGCCATGGTTGTGTAAACTGCAGAGAGATGGAAGCGAGAGTTTGGTCAGATCCACGTGTGCTTAAAAAACTAAAAGAAGATTATATTGTGGTATCTTTATACACAGACGATAAAACTGCTTTACCCGAAACAGAACAATTTGAATCGAAAATTTTGGACACTAAAGTGAATACCGTCGGTAAAAAGTTTAAACATTTGCAAGCGGAAAGATTTAATACAATTTCGCAACCTTATTATGTACTTTTAGGCACCGACGAAAAAGAGTTGGTTACACCGCCTATTGGTGTAGAATTTAATATTGATACCTATTTGCAATACCTCGATAATGGATTATCGGCGTTTGCCAAGAAATAAACAAATGAATAAGATTAAGCATATTGGTGTTCTTACCTCCGGAGGCGATTCTCCGGGCATGAACGCTGCAATAAGGGCTGTAGTGAGAGCCTCAATTTACTACGATATTGAAGTTACCGGCTACATCCGAGGTTATGAAGGGTTAATTAATAATGATTTTATCCCTATGGATCGCAAATCTGTAGCAAACATTATCCAGCGTGGTGGTACAATTCTTAAAACCGCCCGTAGTGAAGCCTTTAGAACAGTTGAGGGTAGGAAAACGGCATATCAGAATTTAAAAGATAATAACATTGATGCCTTAGTGGTAATTGGTGGCGACGGAACCTTTACCGGCGCAAACATTTTCTCTAAAGAATTCGATTTCCCAATCATTGGGATGCCCGGAACCATCGACAATGATCTTGCTGGAACAGACTTTACAATTGGTTACGATTCTGCCATTAATACCGTAATAGACGCAGTAGACCGCATCCGCGATACGGCAGAATCTCACGATCGCTTGTTTATCGTTGAAGTAATGGGAAGAGACTCGGGTTTAATTGCGCTTAGAAGTGGTATTGGCGTTGGCGCAGAAGCCATCATGATTCCCGAAGCCAATATGAATGTCGATGATATCTTGCTTAAATTAGAACATAGCCGTAAAGACAAAGCTTCCAAAATCATTATTGTTGCAGAAGGCGATGAAACTGGTGGCGCATTTAAAGTGGGCGAAATTCTACAAGAAAGATACCCGCATTACGATACTAAAGTTTCCGTTCTGGGGCATATTCAGCGTGGTGGTAAGCCAACCTGTATGGATCGTGTTTTGGCAAGCAGACTAGGTGTAACCGCAGTAGAAGGCCTAATTAATGGAGAACGTAGCGTTATGGTGGGTCAGGTAAACAGAGAAATTATTTTCACCCCTTTTGAACATGCAATAAAGCATATCGATGCAGAAAAGGTAAGTTCCAAGTGGCTTAAACTCATTGATATTTTATCTTTCTAAACTAAAGAAACAAGAAAAGTCTTTCCCGCACCGGAAAGACTTTCTCATTTTTGCCTAGCTTTCGCAATAAGCAATATCTTAACCTTCTAAAATTACGGCGGTACCACTGGCACTTACCATAAGCATACTACCGCCACTACCCACTGTCTCATAATCCAAATCCACTCCAACCACCGCATTTGCTCCTAATGCCGCTGCATATTGTTGCATTTCATTAACCGCTGTATCTTTTCCTTCACGCAGCACACGCTCGTAAGAGCTAGATCTACCGCCAACAATATCTGTAATTCCGGCAAACAAATCTTTAAAAATGTTTGCGCCAATAATTGTTTCTCCAGTTACCAGGCCAATATATTTTACAATTTTTCTGCCCTCAACTGTAGGTGTAGTGGTTACTAACATAATATCAATTTTTTAATAATTAGAACCTAAGCTACATTAATTGTTACATTTTTTTTTAGAAAAAGTTGCTGTTGTATTTCATAGTAAAGCAAGCCCCGCTTTCCGTTTCAACCTTTTTGCGGACGTGGTAAGCAGTTGAAAAAGTTGTTCAACAAAAAGGGTTTACCCTGCAATCGGGTTTAAAACACCTAAGAAAACCCAACTATTTCCCTCCGGCTAGCAAGTGCTGCAAATTTTTTTTATGCAATTGGGTTTCAGTTTGCATCACTATAAAAACCTTACATTATGAAACCATCAAAAAAACTCTTTATTGGCTTGCTATTGTTCACGGCAATTGGCGTTAGCGCACAAATGCCTGTATTAGAAGTTGCGCATACTGGCAAACCAACAGAAAACCCTGTAAAGCTCGCCAAATTAGGGATAGATGTGCAAATTACCGGCAACATTGCAACTACGGTAATGACCATGATTTTCCATAACAGCAGTAGCCAGGTTTTGGAAGGAGAGCTCACTTTTCCAATGCCAGAGGGCGTAAGCATTAGTCGTTATGCATTAGACATAAACGGAAAAATGAGATCTGCAGTAGCTGTAGAAAAAGCAAAAGCCACCGAAGTTTTCGAACGTATAGAACGCCAACGCGTAGACCCTGGTTTGCTAGAAAAAGTAGCAGGCAATAACTTTAGAACCAGAATTTATCCGCTTCCTGCAAACGGAAACAGAACAATTATTGTAGGCTACGAAGAAGAACTTGCTTTAGATGAAACAGGCGCCCTGCAATACCACTTGCCCTTAAGCTATAACCAACCCATCGCCAATTTTTCACTTAAAACAACTGTTTTTGAAAGCATAACCAAACCCCAGTTTACAGAAACGCCCGATGGGAACTTCAACTTAAAAGGAACCGGAAACACTTATACCGGGCAAATCAACAAAACTAACTATCAACCTAAAAACGGCTTATCTATCAGTTTGCCGAAACAAAGCAATTTGCCAGAAGTGCAAATGCAGAAAGCATCTGAAGGCTATTATTTCCTTGTCAATGTATTCCCGAAAAAACAAAGTAGGGCAAAGCAATGGGGAAATCACCTGGGTTTAATTTGGGATACATCTTTAAGCGGTTCGCTACGTGATATTAAGAAAGACTTTGATCTTTTAGAGAAAATTATCTCAAAAAAGCAAAACCTCAGCATTACCTTGGGCTTGCTCAACAATAACTTTAAAAACGGTGGAACTTTTAATATTTCAAATGGCAACTGGGCAGAACTAAAACAACGTTTAGAAACCCTGGTTTTCGATGGTGGCACCAATTTTAGCGCCATCAGTTCCCGCAATTTCGGGGCAGACGAATACCTGATATTTAGCGATGGCCTTTCTACATTTGGCCAAAACACGGTAAATCTTAGCAAACCAATTCACTGCGTTAATAGCTCACAGAAGGCAGACTACAGTACATTGAAATTTATCAGCCAGAAGTCTGGAGGGCAATTTGTTAACCTCAATGCGCAAAGCCCAAGCCAAGCTTTTGCACAATTAAATCAAGAAAATCTACAGTTCTTGGGCATAAAAAACGATGCTGATATCCGCCAGGTTTATCCATCTATGCCAGTAAATGTCAATGGGCATTTATCTGTTGCTGGAATATTAAACGGGCTAAATACCGAGTTTGTACTACAGTTTGGGTATGGAAACAATGTGGTAGCCGAGCAAAAGGTACACCTGAACGGTACTGAGCATGCCCTCAGTAGTATTGATGTAAGCAGAATCTGGGCACAGAAAAAAATTAGTGAAATGGATATTCAATACGAAACCCATAAAGATGACATTGCCGTTTTAGGCAAGCAGTTTGGCATTGTTACGCGAAATACCAGTTTAATCGTGCTCGAGAATTTAAGTGATTACCTACGTTATGAAATTACCCCACCCGATGAATTGAAAAGGGAATACGAAGTGGCTTTGAAACAGCGCCGAAATGAAATTTTGGAACGGAAAACGGATTTAATGGCAGACGCGATAGCCATGACGAAAGGCTTAAAACAATGGTGGAATACCCGTTTCGAATATACAGAACCTGTAAAATCTAAAGAGAGCTATCCCGTACCAGATCCTGTTGCAAACCATACCGTACTCGAGATGGCGATTCCTAGATCTGCTACAAGCCGCAGAGAGACTGAGGCACCACCACGAGTTGCGAGCGCAAAGTTGCCCGCTCCAGTAGTGAAACGAGATGAATTAACAAACAGCAATAATGCGCTTGCAGATGTGGTAGTGGTAGGTTACGCTACACAGCGCAAAACCGCGATGACGGGAGCGTCTACTACAATTGCAAACGAGGCATTGCAGGGGAGGGCTGCTGGCGTAAGCATTACACAAAACCACATACGCGGTGTAAGCAACGCGAGCACAAAAAAGGTTGTTATAAACCAACCCGTTATTATTGTGCCCGATTTCAAAAGCGACAAAGATTATATGAAATACATATTGGGCACGCCAGACAGCGCCTATCAGGCCTATTTAAAACAAAGGCCCAACTACCAATCTACACCTATGTTTTACTTTGATGTTGCCAATTGGTTTTACCAGCAAAAGGATAGCGTAAGGGCGCTTACCATTTTAAGCAGCATTGCCGATTTAGATTTAGAGAATGCAGACCTTTATAAAACGCTTGCGTATAAATTGAAACAAACCGGTAACTATCTGGAAGAAGTTTACATTACACAGCAGGTTCTAAAATGGAGGCCTATGGATGCACAAAGCTATCGCGATTACGCATTAGCCTTGGCTGATGCGGGAAAACATCAACTAGCGCTTGATTATTTATATAAGGTTTTAACCTTGGGTTACAATGCCCAAATTGCCAACCGAGATGATGGTATTGAAGAAATTGTAGTGGCAGAAATAAACAACCTCATTACTACACAAGGCAAAAAACTAAATACAAAGGCTATTGATAAACAATTGATCACTCCTTTGCCGGTTGATATTCGGGTAGTGTTAAATTGGAATAAAAACGATACGGATATCGATTTATGGCTAACAGATCCTACCGGAGAGAAAAGTTATTATGGGAATAATAAAACGAAAATTGGTGGCAGAATGAGTAACGATTTTACAGATGGCTACGGACCAGAGCAGTTTATGCTGAAAAGTGCTATTAAAGGGAAATATAAAATTGAAGCAAACTATTATGGCGACAGGCAAATTACCATTAGTGGGCCTACCACCGTTACTGCGGAAATTTATACCCGCTATGCAACCGGGCAGGAGCAACGTAAAATAATTGTACTACCCATGGAGGGAGGGAATAGCGGTGCCAGGTTTGTAGGAGAGTTTAAGTTTTAGCGCTTTGCAGGAGCGAACTAAACCCAAGCATTACTAAGCCAAGTAAGTTAAACCCGATAGCAACAAAAAGCCCGCCCAAATTTTAATTTTGTGGCGGGCTTGTAGTGGATAGCGGGGCGAATGTTTAAAAAATGCTTTTGCCTTTGCTTTCCAAATATTTAAAAAATTATGCCGATTGAAAGCCACCACCCATCCTAATCATCTGCAAGCTTTCGAAAACCATTTTCTGGTTATATTCAAAAGCCAGGCTTTTGTGGTTAATAACATCTACGATGGTACCAATCATACACAATCCGCCGGTGAAGAAATATAAAATTCCCATACCAATCTGGCCAATTACAAAGCGGTGGATGCCGGCAAAACCTAAAAATCCAATTAAAGCAAGCAACAAGATTTCTGATGGTTGTTTTCTACGGCTACCGTAAATCATTAAAAAATTACGCAACTGCTGCTCGTTTAAACCTGTTGTAGCTTGTTGTAAGTAAGCATATTCTTCTGGCGTTATACCTGGTAACGACATTAAAGGTGATTGAAAGATATCCATGATTTTATGTGTTTGTGGTTAATTTTTTAAACTTATTTTGATCTATTGTTAAATTGTAAATTCTATATACTATAATTAAAAGCGCCGGAAAACCAAACCAATGTGCGGCAAAACTTTCTGCAAATTCGCCATGAAAAATATGACTTATTGCTCTTCCTAAACCGCAGCCAGGGCACCATTGCTCGAAACCTAAATTAGCAAGCGGACAAATGGTAAAATGGTGCTCGTGCCCATTTGCCGTTGCCAGCAACACTAAAGCCAATACCCAGAATATGAGTTCTAAAGGAATCTGTTTTAAGTGTTTCAATGCTTTCAATTTATATTTTAGAGGTTTCGAGAGGGGGTTTGTTACAGGTATTTTGCTTTATTCGACAAACGGCAAATATAACCCGACGAATGAACTTTAAAAATAGAACAACCACACACAAACTTAAAAAACCTTTAATAAAAATGAGGGTTTAATATTAAAAGATTAGCTTATTTTTGTGCCTTGAACATTCGCGATTTAATAAATAGATATAAAACCGACGATAGGGTAACTGAATTTACCAAAGCGTTGAACGCCGGCAAAAACCCGAAGATACAATTGAAAGGTTTAGTGGGTTCTGCTGATGCTATTGTAGCACTATCATCGTACTTTCTACTGCATAAACCCATGCTGTTTATTCTTCCCGATCGGGAAGAAGCGGCATATTTCCAGTCTGACCTGGAAAGTGTGTTAGATAAGCAGGTGTTGTTGTTTCCATCATCGTACCGCAAATCTTTCGATTTTACACAGGTAGATACTGCCAACGTACTGGCCAGGGCCGAGGTTTTAAATGAGTTGAACCACGATTCGGAATATGGTAAAATTGTAGTGTCTTACCCTGAGGCCATTGCGGAAAAGGTGATTGACCGTTCGGCTTTGGAAAAAAACACCCTGGAAATTAGCCTGGGCGCAAAACTTGGGATCGATTTTATTAATGAGTTTTTGATTGATTACGACTTCGACAGGCGTGATTTTGTGTACGAACCAGGACAGTTCTCTATTCGTGGGGGGATAGTAGATATTTTTTCTTTCTCGGCAGAATTGCCATATCGTATCGAGTTTTTTGGCGATGAGGTAGAAAGCATTAGAAGTTTTGAAATTGAAAGTCAACTTTCGGTGGCTGATGTAAAATCGCTAACCATTGTACCTAACGTGCAGGCCAAGTTTTTAACCGAGAGCAATATTAGCATTTTAGATTACATCGATGCCGATACACAACTCTGGTTTAAAGATGTTGAGTTTACTTTAGATATTGTAAAAGCTGGTTACAAAAAAGCTATAGAATTGTGGAAGGCGTTGCCTTTGGCAGACAAAAATCAAAATCCAGAATGGATTGACCCTAAGTTTGCCTTTAGCGATGAAAAACTATTGGGCGATCATTTACACGATTTTCCTTTAGTAGAATTTGGCAAGCAGTTTTTTTATAAAACAGATAACCGTTTCGAATTTGAAACTAAACCGCAGCCTTCCTTTAACAAGGATTTTAACCTGCTTATTCATAACCTTAAAGAGAACGAAAAAGAGGGCATTGTGAATTTCATCTTTACAGATTCGCCCAAACAAATTGAAAGGTTATACGCCATTTTGGAAGATATTGATAAAACGGCAAAATTTACGCCAATCAACAGCATGTTGCGTGAGGGTTTTGTAGATCCACAAATCCAAACGGCGTTCTATACCGACCATCAGATTTTTGATCGTTACTATAAATACAAGCTAAAAAAGGGTTATCAAAAGAGCCAGGCCATTACGCTTAAAGATTTGAGGGAGCTCAAATCTGGCGATTATGTTACCCATATCGATCATGGTATCGGGAAATACGCTGGCTTGGAAAAGGTTGAGGTCAATGGCAAAACACAGGAAATGATTCGGTTAATTTATGCCGATAACGACCTGCTTTATGTGAATATCAACTCCCTAAACCGGATTGCCAAATACAGTGGCAAGGAAAGCGGTGTACCCAAAATGAATAAATTGGGTACCGATGCCTGGGACAAGCTGAAGAAAACAACAAAAAAAAAAGTTAAAGACATCGCCCGCGATTTGATTAAGCTTTATGCTTTACGCAAAACGCAAGCTGGTACCGCATTTTCTCCCGATGGATATCTTCAGGCAGAATTGGAGGCATCTTTTATTTATGAGGACACCCCCGATCAGTTAAAAGCTACCCAAGATGTAAAAAAAGATATGGAATCGCCACACCCAATGGATCGTTTGGTTTGCGGCGATGTGGGTTTTGGCAAAACCGAAATTGCCGTTCGGGCAGCTTTTAAAGCTGTTGCCGAAGGCAAACAGGCTGCCATTTTGGTACCTACCACTATTTTAGCCTTGCAGCATTTCAAAACATTTTCGTCGCGTTTGAAAGATTTTCCGGTTACGGTAGATTACATCAATCGTTTTAAAACCAGCAAGCAGATTAAAGATACGTTAGCTGAAGCTGCGGCGGGAAAAGTTGATGTTTTAATTGGTACACATCGCTTACTTAGCAAAGACGTAAAATTTAAAGATTTAGGCATCATGATTATTGATGAGGAACAGAAATTTGGAGTTACGGCTAAAGAACGGTTGAAAGCGGTGCGTGTAAATGTAGATACGCTGACGCTTACTGCAACACCAATACCCAGAACATTGCATTTTTCTTTAATGGGTGCGAGGGATTTATCGATTATAAGTACACCACCACCAAACCGCCAGCCGGTAAGTACCGAATTGCATGTTTTTAATGATAAGCTGATCCAAGAAGCAGTACAGTTTGAGCTTGACCGCGGAGGGCAGGTTTTCTTTATCCACAACCGCGTAAACGACTTGATGCAATTGGGTGGGATGATCCAGAAATTAGTGCCAAAAGCACGAATTGGTATTGCGCATGGTCAATTAGATGGCGATGCCCTTGAAGATGTAATGCTCGATTTTATTAATGGCGAGAAGGATGTATTGGTAGCCACAACCATTATTGAGGCCGGGTTGGATATTCCAAATGCCAACACCATTATTATTAACCATGCCCATATGTTTGGGCTTAGCGATCTTCACCAGATGCGTGGTCGGGTAGGCCGTAGCAACAAAAAAGCTTTCTGTTACCTATTGTCTCCGCCGCTTTCTACTTTAACTTCTGAGGCAAGGAAACGGCTAAGCGCAATTGAAGAGTTTTCTGATCTGGGAAGTGGCTTTAATGTGGCCATGCGAGATTTAGATATCAGAGGGAGCGGAAATTTACTGGGCGCAGAACAAAGTGGTTTCATTGCCGAAATTGGCTTCGAAATGTATCATAAGATCCTCGATGAAGCCATTCAAGAACTTAAAGAAGCTGAATTTAAAGGGCTGTTCGAGAATGAACCTCCCCGCCCTTTTGTTGGCTTTACACAGGTAGATACCGATTTGGAACTGTACATTCCAGATGCTTATATCACGAACATTACAGAGCGGTATAACCTGTATACCGAGCTTTCTAAGCTTGATAATGAAACTGAATTGGCAACTTTCGAGAAACATTTGTCCGATAGATTTGGGCCAGTTCCGCCACAGGTAAAAACCATGTTAAGCGTTGTGCGGTTGCAGTGGCTGGGGAAGAAACTAGGTTTCGAGAAAATTAGTTTCAAGAAAAATAGCCTTCGCGGTTATTTCCTGAGTGATAAGCAATCGCCATATTTTGACTCGGAAACGTTCACAAAAATTTTAAGTTTTGCCCAAAATCATCCACGGATGTGTAACTTAAAAGAGGTAAAAAACACCTTGCGCATTGCTTTTGATCATATTAATAATGTAGAAGAGGCCATACAAACCCTTGAGCTAATCAATTAAGTAATTTACGCCTCTAGCAACACATCATTCATTATCATTGGGGTAGGCAAACCCAAAAACCATAAATACGCAAAGCAATTGACCGTAACATCAATGGACCCAACCTTATTACTCGATTTAGTGAAGATGCAAATGCCATATGGAAAGTATAAGGGCTACCTAATATGCAATATTCCAGAAAGTTATCTATTGTGGTATAAAGATAAGGGCTTCCCAAAAGGGAAACTTGGCGATTTGATGGCTACCATGTTCGAAATTCGAATGAATGGACTAGAGTACTTGTTGACACCGCTGAAAAACCAACAGCGCTATTAAGCAAGGGATATTGATTTTTGGCTTTTTAATTGACACAGAAAGATGCAGAAATCTGCTACAAACGGTAAGAGATTTCTGCACATATATAGTTAAGGGGATTTAAACTTCGCAACCATCATCGTTGCAACTGGCGTCGTTACTTTTACTTAGCGAGGTTAGTACGGTTTTGGGCTGGGTACTTTTCCACTCGTTGAAACTTTGGGTAAGCGCATCAATAAAGGCCTGTACAGGCTGAGCGCCAGAGACCGCATATTTCCTGTCCATTACAAAGTACGGAACGCCGCGAATACCCAGATTCTGACTCTCGTAGATATCATACCTAACGGCTTCTGCAAATTCATCACCTTCTAAAACACTGTTAACTTCTTCAGCTTCCAGGCCAACAGCTAAAGCAACTTCTTGCAAAACCTCTCGTTTACTAATGTCTTCCCCTTTAAGGAAATGAGCTTCTAGAAGTTTTTCCTTTGCTAAATCCTGACAATGATGCTTGCCTGCCAGATGGATGACCCGATGGGCATCGAAAGTATTGGCTGGAATATTCCGATCGAAGTTAAGTATTAACCCGGCACTCGCGGCCATATCTTCAACCTGCCCGGTCATTTGCTTTGCTTGTTCGATAGGCATGCCCTTGCTTCGAGATAGGTAATCATAAACCGTTTCATTGGCAGTGTTATGGTAGTCTGGGTTAAGCTGAAAACTTTTCCAATTGACAACAATTTCATCTTTAAACGGTAGTTGTGCCAGTGCTTGTTCGAAATGCCGCTTACCGATATAGCAAAACGGGCACATTACGTCTGACCAAATTTCTACTTTCATGATGCAAAAGTATGGCGATTGCATTAGTATCTGGTAACAAGAAAGTAAAATCAGGTGCCGCTGTTATTTCATAATTTTTTTTATGTTTGCGCCTTAAAAATCAAATAAAAAAATGAAAAAAACTATTTTAATGCTCTTAGTAGTTTGCGCTGGTTTTGGTGCAAAAGCACAGTTAGAAGGCTCGAAACAAATTTTCGAAAGTCCGAAACTTAGAAGTGAAAAAGGAAACCATAAGCTGGTAGCCATATTGCCGTTCAACACGAAAATTTCTTACAGAAAACAACCAAAGAATTTCAATGCTGATGCAAACAGAGATCAGGAGATAAAAATGGCGAAGTCTATCCAATCGAGCATGTATACTTTTTTATTAAGAAAAGCTGCCGATTACACCGTAGAATTTCAAGATCCTGATAAAACGAATATCTTATTGAAAAAAGCTGGTGTTCTAGATAAACTAGATGAGACCACTAAAGATGAATTGGCAAAAATTCTTGGCGTAGATGCCGTTTTAGGTGGCAATTTTGAAACGGAACAAACTAAGAGTGAGGCGGGCGCCATTGCATCGGCTGTACTGTTTGGTGGTTTAGGCGGCAAGACGGGTACAGGGTCGTTAACTTTAACCTTAAACAGCGGTACCTCTGGCGACTTACTGTGGAGATTCTTTAAAACGATGAATGATAGCATCACTTCGTCAACAGATGATTTGATTGAACATATGATGAGGAAAGTATCAAGAAATTTCCCATACAGCAAGTAGTAAACAGATAAGCATAAAAGTGAAGCCACCCGCTTTGGGGTGGCTTTTTTGTTATTTGTATAGCTGGTTAAACAGCAACTTAAAAGTGCCATGGGTTTGGGCTCTAAATGCAATTTCTGGTCCGAAAGCTAGCAATTTACCTTTACCTACATTCGCTTCGAAAGCAGTAATTCCATCTTGCAGGTAAGCCTGCCCCCAAGCCCAGCCGCTCTTTAAAGGCGTGGCACTATTAAACCACATTAGAGGCTTTATGGCGCCAGATGAGACAGCGTTTCCGGTAAGCTTGAAAACTGGACTATTATCAAAATAAACATCAGCTGTTTTATCCATTCCCCAAGTGGCAGGCAAGTTGTTATCTACATTTACGGTCAATACACTTCCCGGTACGTAATATTTTTCGGCGGGAAGCCTTTTTTCTTCGGCGTTAACCAGCTCGACCATGGCATTCCGAACAGGGAGTTTTAGGTGGTAAGCCAAATTAGTACTACTGCCTATTGCCAACACTTTCCCGCCTGCTTCTAAGAATTTCTTTAATTGAGGGATTGATTTTTCAGCAGTTATTCTACCCAAACGATTCCGATATGCTTCTGGAACATCTTCCGCTTTCGGTGATGAAAACCTGCCGCCAAAATCGGCATTGGTTACCGCGGGAATAGCGCCACCAACTAAAATAATAACGTCGAATTTGGTATTCAAATTCCCATTATCGATATCCTGGGGATAAATTACGGTGGCATTGAAGTGGTATTGCTCCATCATCCATCTTACCCAACCTGAAGCCATTGATCCGCCATAGTTATCCCATAGGGCAATCCTTCCGCCAACAACTTTGGTTTTTTCTTTTGGTACATTTGCCGAGGTGACTTTAACATTCGCCGCCGTAAGAATACTTTTACCAGCTGCTGGCACATAAAAATCTCCGCTATCACCGCTACGATAGACATCAATTTTATTCTTTAACAAATCATTTACCGCGGTATAAGAATCATTCTGTGTGGCACTTAAACGATATGCCGATCCGGCAGGAACCTTGTTTATGGGTTGCAGCAGTTGCCCATATGGATTTTTCTCAAATGGACCATTGAAATCGTCTAGAAGTCGGTCGAACTTTACATCCATAAGGTAGGCAAGGGTCCAACCTGCTGCATCGTAAGGTGGAATTGGTGCACCACCATCATATTTGAAATCATTCGGGTGATCTTGAGGCTCAAACATATCCAGCACATGTGGCCGAAAAGCCTGATCGGTTTTAACCACGTAGCTTCCTGCAGGATATTGTTTGCCGGCTACCGAAAAGGGGGCTGTTGCTTTATGGACAACGATGCCTGTTCTGATTAACGCATTTAGAAATTTTATTGCTGAATTGAAATCGGGTTGATCTGCCGATAAGATGTAGCCTCGAGCATCTCTATTCAGTGGTGCTGTCATCACCGTATCAAACGCCTTCGTTCCGGTATTGCGTCTAGCACTAAACTCCACATCGCCTGCCATGCTGGTAGTTTTTAATGCGGCATTTATCGCGGTTATTTTCTTTGGCGAAAAAGACCAGGTATCTTTTTTCCCTTTTTCTATCGAGTTTCTTCCCATTTGATAGATGTTAAACAGCAATTCATCGCGATAGCGTTGGGCATAGTTTAACACCGCATAGTTTAGGGAAACCGAATAATCAATAGAATTTTTAAAATACCATTTGCGTGGTGTTACCGGATTGGGCGAATCGCTGTTGGGCAATAACCGTGCAGGAACAAGTGGAATTTCTGATGGCGTAGGACTTCCAACAATTTCAGTTAGCAAACCAATCATATTATGAAAGTATGTAGTTGTTCTAAGGCCTCCATTGTACCAGGTAGAGAAAACTGATCCTCCACGTTGGGTATATCCAGGCTTATTCTCTACATTCATTCTATTGTGCATAGCGGCACCAACCGCATCCAAACTGGTTAATAGTGTGGGTTCGAAAACATAATTGAAAGGATCGCGGTAGGGCGGCCCTGCAACAACTGTACCGGCAGGACCAGTTTGGTGGTGGTTGTACATGATTTGTGGCAACCATTCTACAAAAAGCTGTCGCCCTATGTTCTGCGTTTCTTTCAGGTTTAACATGAAAAAATCGCGGTTATTATCATGCCCTGCATATTTCTCATACAACACCGGCAGGCCAGATGTTGTCCTTTTCTTTTCATCCTTATCTCTCATGTACCAATTGCTTACCAACTCTTGGCCGTCGGGATTGGCGTGCGTGAAAAGGATAATGACATTGTCTAAAATTTTTAAGGTTTCCGGGTCTGTCTTCGAAGCAAAATTGTACGCGGTTTGAATCAACTGGTGGATGCCTACTACTTCTGTGGCATGCAAACCCCCATCTATCCAAACAATAGCTTTGCCTTCCTGGGCAAGTATTTTGGCTTGTTCTGGCGTAACTTCAGCATGTGCCAGTTCCTGAGAGATTTGCTTATATCGATCTAACTTTTGCAAATTCTCTGGCGAGGATATCACCATCATATACTGCGTGCGTCCTTCTTCGGTCTTGCCAATATCCACAAGTTTAACCCTTTTAGAACTTTCTGCGAGTTTTTTGAAATAAGCCTCTGTTTGCGTGTAATTGGCTAGCTGGTAATTATCGCCAATATCAAAGCCAAAATGCGATTTTGGAGAGGGAATGTCTTGCGCAAAACTGGTATAGCCAGACATTATTAAGAGCACAAGGCAAGCCTTTTTCAGGTAGTTTTTAATCATAATCAGTTTAGGTTGGATACTCAAATATAACTGAGAAATGCAATCAAAACTACGCGGATGTAAATTTGTTACAGGAACAGGTGAAGGCAGATTTAATACAAGATTAGGTAGAGGTAAGCATAAACCACAGGTGCAGCAAGCAAAAGCCCATCAAACCGGTCTAGCAAACCACCATGGCCGGGCAACAAACCGCCGCTATCTTTGGTATCCAGGCTGCGTTTCAACATTGATTCTACCAGATCGCCTAGGGTGCCAAAGTTTGCAATGAGAATGGCCATACCTGCCCATACCCACATTGGGTTTTCAGTAAATACAAAAGATAAACCAACCGCAACCAGTACACTTGTAAACATACCGCCCAAAAAACCTTCCCAACTTTTTTTAGGAGAATGCCGTTCGAACAATTTTCTCTTACCATACCTCACTCCAAAAAGATATGCACCTGTATCATTCGCCCACAACATCAACATAAAAGCCAAAGGGAAATGAAAATTGTAGGTATTCCAGTTTTCTAAAAAACCCAAGGCATGAAAAAAGCAAAAAGGAATAGTTACGTACACAAAACCTACGAAGGTGTACGAAATATTGGCGAATGGAATTTTATTCTTTTTGTAAAGCTCGGTGATGAATACTGAAAAGATAAGCGGAATGCAAAGAAGCAGGTACTTTACATCGTATTTGAGGTAATGGAGCCCAGCGGCCATTAGAAAGAGCAGAATTCCCGCAGCTAAACCGATATTGCGGTGCGGCCTGATTCCGGAATTTTTAATAAGTTTATAAAATTCCAAAAGTGATAAAATGCTTAATACCAAGTAAAATACAGTAAACGTATAGCTTCCTAATAGGATGGAGCCCAACATCACAATGGTAAAAAAGAAAGCGGTTATGGCTCTAGTTTTCATTAAATAGTTGAAAAGAATTTTTATTTAAACTGGGTGCAGAAAGCATATTATTCAATTTCATTTTCAACAATATATTCGATGGCTTTATCAAAGTCGGATTTGTTTACCAAAACCACAATTTCGCCCAAGTGATAGGCAGAAAATTGTTTATTCATGGTAACAGCCGGGATGCCGACCTCTGTTAGGCCTTGTTTCAAAATCTCTGCTGCAAATGCATCGCTTGTGGTATATACTTTAATCCAGTTTTCGTTCACGTAACGCGGTATCTTTAAAAAATTTAAACAAAGCTATGGTTAATATTGCACTTATTAAATATCCATACCATGGAAATCCGATAGGGTCATCTGCTTTATCGAGTGGCAAATTGTGTTTCTGCATATAAAACGCTAAGCAAACTGCATAAGCGTTATTGATAAAATGAGCAGCAATGGCATACCATAAACTTCCGCTGTAAAAATATAAATAACCAAACCCGGCACCCAGGAGCATTCTTGGTATAAAACCATAGAATTGTACATGTATAGCACTGAAAATAATTGCCGTTAACCAGATTGCTGCATGAGGATGTTTAAAGATTCGATTGATACAACGTTGCACGCCCCCCCTAAACATTAATTCCTCTCCAACGGCAGGCAAAACAGCAATCATTACCAAATTAACTATAAAATCGATATTGTTGCGCACCGTGAGTAAATTAATGGTGGCTTCCATAGCGGCATCTTCCTTTTCTTTCATCCAACGTTCTATGCCTTTCAAAAAGTCCGGCAAAATCATTTTCTGATTTAAAACGGCTACATACTCCATTACAGGCATACTGGCGATCATGATTAAAAGTGCTATCGCGAGAAGCAGGAAAGTAGGTTTTTTAAATCCATAAAATGTGGCAAGTTTTTGGCGTTCGGTAAGTGCTAAGGCAATAGCAGGTAAAATAAAAGCACCAATAGAGGTAAAGATCTGCATCGCTTTTAGACCGCTCAGATATTGTGGCGCCCCAGATAATAGCAAGTTGAATTGTCCAATTAAACTGGTTCCATACATAGCAAAGGCTAATAACAGCCCTATCAAACCAAAAACCATAGCGCCTACAACTCCGTAAAATAAAAGTAAAAGTAATTGCAGGAAAGGGCTCAATTCTTCCTTTTTGGGTGTTACAAAATTCATTATTTGTACCTTTGTATGTTTTATTAATCGTTGAAGATAGAAAATGTCTGTAAAGATAGGAAATATAGATTTAGGTGAGTTCCCATTATTGCTTGCGCCGATGGAGGATGTTAGCGATCCACCGTTTCGGTATGTGTGTAAACAAAATGGTGCGGATTTAATGTATACCGAATTTATTTCGTCTGAAGGATTGATTCGAGATGCGGCAAAGAGCTTGCAGAAGCTGGATATTTTCGAATATGAAAGACCAATAGGCATCCAGATTTTTGGTGGCGATATCGAGCACATGAGAGAGGCTTCGGCCATAGCATCTGCCGCAGGCCCAGATTTAGTAGACATTAATTACGGTTGCCCGGTAAAAAACGTAGTTTGTAAGGGTGCTGGTTCTAGTTTGCTGCAAGACATTGATAAAATGGTTAAAATGACTGATGCAGTGGTGAAAGCATCGCATTTACCCGTTACCGTAAAAACGCGTTTGGGTTGGGATGATAACACAAAGAATGTTTACGAAGTTGCGGAGCGGCTGCAAGATGTGGGCATACAGGCGCTTACCATACACGGACGAACAAGGGCACAGTTGTACAAAGGCGAAGCCGACTGGGCATTGATACGGGAAATTAAGCGCAACCCCAGAATTAAAATCCCGATTTTTGGAAATGGTGATGTAGATAGCCCTGAAAAGGCCGCTGCATGGCGCATGGAATATGAGGTAGATGGCATTATGATTGGCCGAGCTGCTATTGGTTACCCCTGGATTTTTAGAGAAGTAAAACATTTTTTCGCAACTGGAAAGCACTTGCCGGGGCCAACTATCGAAGAAAGGATAAATGTGTGCAGAACTCATCTGGAGAAATCTCTGGCGTGGAAAGGACCTAAAACAGGTATTTTTGAAATGCGCAGGCATTATGCAAATTACTTCAAAGGTTTACCCGATTTTAAACCTTATCGAATGAAGCTTGTGGCAGAGCCAGATGTAAACAACATTTACAGCATTTTAGAAGAGGTGGCATACAAGTTTGCCAATTACGATGCTTCTAAAGTACTGGCCTGATTTTTGAAAAGAATTTTATACATTGTAGATTATCATGGTTACAGCAATTACAGACGGCGTAAAAGTATCGGTCGAGACCGTATACCAACCGGAATATTCAAATCCTATTAATGAGCATTTTATGTTCGCCTATAGAATAGAAATCGCAAATCTTTCTGATTACTCCGTTCAACTGTTGCGCCGTCAATGGCATATATTCGATTCAAACAGTAGCAGAAGAGAAGTCGAGGGCGAAGGTGTAGTTGGCATTCAACCTATCATCGAGCCAGGTCAAACTCATGTTTATGTTTCCGGATGTAACTTAAAAACAGATATGGGCAGTATGAGAGGTACTTACCTAATGAAAAAATTGGTAGACGCTTCCGAATTCGATGTTGACATTCCAAAATTTCAGCTTGTTGCGCCCTATAAACTAAACTAAAATTCTCTACTTTTCCCACCTACTTGTTTAAGCCTATTGACATTGTATTTCCCTAACAAATATAGATGTGGGTTTCAAATATATATCGCCCTGAGCAAAAAAAAAGCGACTCAATTTCTTTAGGCCGCCTTTCATTTTTCATAGGTTAGTAAATCTTAATCTCTACTTCGTCCAAAAAGCATCGATGCGTAGTAAAGTAAATTAGCTAAAGCACCTATAGCTGCTACAACGTAAGTCATTGCTGCCCACCATAAAGCATCTTTAGCTTGCGCATTTTCTTCCTGGGTTTGCATCACCCCCTGGTTATGTTTTAACCAAGCAAGCGCCCTGTTGCTCGCATCGAATTCTACCGGAAGGGTAACAATACTAAAAATAGTTACCAAGGCTAAACCTACTACGCCAATGGCGAGCACGATAGGATTTCCGGTAAAACCAATTAACAACACACCAATCAACAGCACCCATTGCAGCAAGTTCGACGAAATACTTACTACCGGAACCATGCTGCTTCGCAGTTGCAACCAATTATAAGATTTTGCCTGCTGTAAGGCGTGACCACACTCATGTGCGGCAACAGCGGCTGCAGCTACACTTCTGCTATAGTACACGTCTGTACTTAAATTAACGGTTCTATCTTTTGGATTGTAATGATCTGTGAGTTGCCCTTCGGTACTCATTACCTTTACATCGTATATGCCATTATCATGTAGCATTCTTTCTGCTACCTCCTTCCCCGATAAACCAGAGCTTATTTGCATTTCGGCATACTTAGAAAATTTGTTTCTGAAACGCCACTGCACAAACATGCTCAACAATAATACCGGGACGATTAATATTAAATAAACTCCCATTTCCTTATGTATGTTTTTCGTTTATCAACATATCAAAAAGCGTTCCCATATTCATTTAGAGATTAGATGTACTATATTTATACCATGCAAAAAGAGTTGTCATATTGGGAAAAAGAATCTTTTTTTCGATACGATGTGATCGTTATTGGAAGTGGAATTGTTGGTTTAACGGCTGCAATAGCCCTTAAACAATCAGCCCCGAATTTAAGCATTGCTATTTTAGAAAGGGGATTCCTCCCAACAGGTGCCAGCACAAAAAATGCGGGATTCGCCTGTTTTGGAAGCATTTCTGAACTCATTGAACAAGAAAAGTTAGGATTAGACGAACTACTTGCTACGGTAGAAAAAAGATGGAAAGGTCTATTAAAACTACGGGCTATTTTAGGTGATGAACGATTAGACTATCAACGCCTTGGTGGTTTTGAACTATTTAAAAAAGAAGATAAAATCCACGCTGCTGAATGTGTATCGAAAATTGAACATTTTAACCAGTTGTTGAAAAGTGTTGTTGGTGAGAGCGCTTATGCGCTCAATAATGAAACCATATCCAGTTTCGGCTTCGATAAAGTGACGTCTCTTATCGAGAACCGCTATGAAGCGCAAATTGATTCGGGAAAGATGATGCTAAGTTTATTGCAATATGCACAACAGCTTGGTGTTTTAATCTTCAATGGATGCGAAGTAAATCAGATTGATGATTCGACCAAGCAACTGGTTACCGCAAACGGTATCTTTAAATTTAACCGCTTAATTGTTGCAACTAATGCATTTATTGATTCCCTGATTAAAGGTTTGCCTATAAACCCGGGAAGAGGCCAGGTGCTAATCACCAAACCAATTAAAAATCTAAAGGTTGCAGGAACTTTCCATTATAACAGAGGTTTCTATTATTTCAGGAATATAAACGGTAGAATTTTACTTGGTGGGGGTAGAAATCTCGATTTTAGTTCTGAAGAAACTACAACGTTTGGCCAAACGCCAACGGTACAAAACGCACTGGAAACGCTTTTGAAGGAAGTAATTATTCCAAAAACCTCTTATGAAATTGACTACCGCTGGAGTGGCATTATGGCATTTGGAAATGAGCTACCTCCATTGGTTAAAGCTATTCATCCAGATATATTCTGCGCTACCCGTTGCAATGGGATGGGGGTTGCTATTGGTGCCGAAACCGGAACAGATATAGCAAATCTCGTTTTGCAATCGCTTTAATTAAGAATGTTCGTTATCCTACTTAAACACAATTGTTTTATTCCCACTTACAAATACGCGATCTTCGAAAATTAATTCTAATGCTTCTAATAATACCTTTTTCTCAATCTCTTTTCCCGCTCTCACCATTTCCTTTACCCCGAAGTTATGATCGACATGGTTGGTATGTTGCGTAATGATTGGTCCTTCATCCAGGTTGTCGGTTACGAAGTGAGCTGTTGCACCAATAATTTTTACACCACGTTCAAATGCTTGCTTGTATGGATTGGCACCAATAAACGCAGGTAGAAAAGAGTGGTGGATATTAATTATTTTTCCTGGGTAAGCACTAACAAAATCGGCCGATAGAATGCGCATGAATTTCGCCAATACAATATAATCAATTTGATAACGATTAATAATCGCCTTTATCTCATCCTCAAATGCTTGCTTGTTTTTGTCGTTGTGGTCGACATAAAAATATGGGATGCCTAATTTTTCTGTAAAATCTCTAAGTGATTCATAATTGCCGATAACGCAGCACACATTTGCCCCAAGGGTTTTGAAATGGTCTTTTATCAAAATTTCCGATAAACAATGGTACTCCCTGGTAACCAAAACTGCTATTTGCTTTTTCTGTTCGCTAATAAGGGTTACCTCTGCTGCATTTGGTAAATTTTCCAAAAGTTGGTTGCGAAGATAATTGTTATCCGATAAATTGCCTGTGCAAGCAATACGAGCAAAGAAGGCGCAATTATCTTCATCAACAAATTCACGCATGGCTACAATGTTGAGTTGCTGAGCAGCTAAAACACGTGTAATATCCGTTACCAGCCCAACTTGATCAATACATGAAATTAAAATGGTTAACTGTTCCATGGTTCCAATTAAAACTCAATAATAAACAATTTGCAGGTACATTGTAAAGTTTAAGTTTGCTAATTTTTATTGTATTACATCCTGCTTTAATTCAAAAAGGATTGTTTTGTAGTATTTATTTAGAACCAAGCTTGTTTGATCTTGGTAAATGGCTTTTAAATATCGATTTTTACTAAAATTTTTATCATTATGGAAATTGCGATTGCCGCATTGCTTACTGTCATTTTAGTTGTACTCATTTTCCTATTCTTCAAAAAGCCAGAGATTCCAATAGGTATTATTTCTGTGGATGATTTTGAAAAACTTAAAGCTGAAAACGACTCGTTAAAAATTTCATTCGCGAAAGCTGAAGAAAAAATATTAAACGTTAATGCAGAAAAGGAACACATTACCCTTTTACTTAAACAAGAGCAACAACGCCTGATAGAAGAATTGCAAACCGAAAGAGATCGTTTATCAGATGCCAACCGGGAGTTGGAAAGCACCAAATCATTTTTCCAAGCTGAAAAAGAAAAGTTGGCTGCTCAGAAGTTGAGTTACGAACAATCTCAAGAGAAATTAAATAAAGATTTTGAACTCATTGCTAATAAAATTCTGGAAGAGAAATCAACTCGTTTTGTAGAGCAGAATAGAACCAATCTGGATTTGATATTAAATCCATTAAAAGAAAATATTAAAGCTTTTGAAGAGAAAGTTGAAAAGGTTTATAAAGCAGAATCTGATGAGCGCAATATTTTAAAAGGTGTGATTTCAGAATTGCAAATTCAAAGCAAACTTATTCAGGAAGACGCTAATAACCTCACCAAGGCATTAAAGGGTGATAATAAAAAACAGGGAAACTGGGGTGAAGTGATTTTGGAGAAGGTTTTAGAGAGATCTGGCTTGGTACGGGATCAGGAATATCGCATTCAAGCCTCGCTAATATCCGCCGAAGGCGGTCGCTACCAGCCAGATGTAGTAATCGATTTGCCAGACGATAAACATCTAGTTGTTGATGCTAAAGTTAGTTTGGTAGCATACGAACGTTATGTATCAGCAGAAATGGAAGACGAACGTGAGGGTTATGTAAAGCAGCATTTGGCGTCTATAAAGCAACACATTCAAGAATTATCATCTAAGAATTATCAGGAGTTATATAAAATTAATTCCCCGGATTTTGTTTTGCTGTTCG
Source organism: Pedobacter sandarakinus (assembly GCF_026240095.1). Classification (GTDB taxonomy): domain Bacteria; phylum Bacteroidota; class Bacteroidia; order Sphingobacteriales; family Sphingobacteriaceae; genus Pedobacter; species Pedobacter sandarakinus. The sequence continues at coordinate 1,009,450 of NZ_JAPIVG010000001.1, forward strand.
TTCCAATTGAATCATCTTTCAGTATCGCCGTGCAGAAGGATGCAGAACTATTCAACTTCGCATGGGATAGACGTGTGGTTATTGTTAGCCCATCTACGCTGCTTGCTACTTTACGTACCATTGCCAGTATTTGGAAACAAGAAAGACAGAATAGAAATGTTATGGAAATTGCCCGTTTAAGCGGTGCGATGTACGATAAATTCGTTGGTTTTGTAGCTGATATGGAAAGTATTGGCAAACATATTAAAAATGGACAGGAAGCCTACGATAAGGCATTAAATAAACTATCTATAGGCTCAGGTAATTTAACCAATACTACTGAGAAAATTAAAAAGCTCGGTGCAAAAGCTACTAAACAGATTGATATTAAATATTTAGATGGTGAATAGTTGTTTTGGTTGATGAACTCGAATAATAGGTGAATTCATCAACCAAATATTTGTATTATTTATTAAAAGCATTCCAACCTTGGGCTTTTAATTCATGTACATTATTAGATTTAGAAACCATTTTACAGCCAGAATTTTTATCCGTTACATGTCCGATCACGGTTATATCTACATCGTGTTTAAGTTTTTTGTAATCATCCTGACTAATCGTGAACAGTAATTCATAATCCTCACCACCACTTAAAGCGCAAACTGTAGGGTCGATACCAAGTTCCCTGGCGGTTTCATAGGTCATAGGGTCTAAAGGAATCTTCTCTTCGTATATGGTAACGCCTTTATCAGACTGCTCTGCTAAATGCAAAATCTCAGAAGCCAGACCATCAGAAACATCAATCATCGAAGTAGGTTTAATATCCATCTCTTCTAAAAGTGCCACAATATCCATCCTGGCCTCAGGTTTCAGCTGTCTTTCAATAATGTAATCTTTACCTTCTAAATCTGGTTGAATTTGAGGATTTTCTAAGTAGATTAACTTCTCTCGCTCGAGAATTTGCAGACCTACATAAGCACCACCCAAATCTCCTGAAACGCATAGCAAATCGTGTTCCTGTGCACCATTTCTATAGGTAACTTTATCAGCATCGGCATAGCCAATACTGGTAATGCTGATTACCAAACCTTGCTTACTTGCTGAGGTATCACCACCAACTAAATCGATGTTGAATTTATTACAAGCCAATTCTATGCCTTTATAAATTTCTTCTACAGCCTCTAATGGAAATTTACTCGAAAGACCTAAAGAAACAGTAATTTGGCTTGCCTTGCCATTCATCGCATAAATATCACTCAAATTAACCTGAACGGCTTTATAACCTAAATGCATCAATGGTACATAGGCTAAATCGAAGTGGATTCCTTCTAGTAACAAGTCTGTAGAAACCAATGTCTGTTTACCTTTGGCATCCAAGACAGCGGCATCATCGCCTACGCCTTTTACCGAATAATCGTTTCTAATTTTGAAGTTATTCGTGAGGTGTTTGATCAAGCCAAATTCACCTAACTCATTTATATCTGTACGTTCTTTATTTTCAAACATATGCTTAAGAGGGGCGAAGCCCCGATTTTTAAAATTTACACTCCAGAAACTGTAGAATTAAAGGGTATCTCTGTATCGATATTCTTCTTAACGCTTCTAAACTCCATCCAATTTTTCCCTTCAGTAAACCGTGCTATCAACATGGCAGCAACGTTATCGCCAGTTGCATTTAACAATGTGGCCATTGGGTCTACCAGGGTACCAATAATCATGGCTGGTGGCAGTGCTTCCGGTGGTAACTGGTAGGCTGAGATCATTAATAATTCTCCTATATATCCCCCGTTTGGTATGCCACCCTCAACAATACTCACCAATATAGTAATGCCTAAAGCCAAAATTATGGTATCTACATGAACCAGATCTTTGCCAAAAATAGCAAAAACAACTGCTATCTTAATAATAGAACTAATGCTCGAACCATCTTTATGTAAAGTTGAACCTAGTGGAATGGTGACATTGGCAATATAGCTTGGAACACCCATCTTAGTAGCACCCTCTAAATTGGCAGGGATAGTGGCAATACTACTACAGGTACCTATAGATGTTAAAGAAGGAACAATATTATTTTTCCAAAAGATTTTTATCGCTTTAAAACCGCCGGCAATAAAAGCATATAGGGTAAAGAAAATAATGAAATAAAATGCACCAACACCATAATATAAACCCAATGCTTTGGCATAAGTACCAAAAAGTTGCGGTCCGAAAACGCCAACCTGATAAGCAAAATAAGCGCCCAAACCAATTGGACCTAACTTCATGATCAAGATAATCAGTCTCTTCATCACCTCGTTGCCCGACACCAGGAAATTTTTAAAGCCATCGCCTTCTTTACCTGAGTAAAGGGTAGAAAAACCAACCAGTACCGAGAAGATAATTAAAGCCAGCATGTTCTTTCTACTGCCAATTTCAAAGAACTCGCCGACGGTTAATAACTGGGTAATTTGCTCGCCAAACGATTGCATTTTTCCATGATCTGTAGGTATAGGACTGTTGGCAAGTGACTGGTGAATAGGAAAAACCCAGGTAGCTGCTAAAGTTAACAATGCAGAGATTAACACAGTAGATAGAAAAACAAGTACCATTACCGTAAGCAATTTACCTAGTTTCTTCGTCCTATCTATATTTGCTATTGCAGATGAAACGGCAAAAAATACCAAAGGAATTACAGCTGTAAATAGCAAATTCAAAAATATATCCCCTAACGGTTTTATACTTTCAACTTGCTTTCCAAAAATTAAGCCTACAATGCTGCCAACAGTTATACCTGCAAGTAGCCACAACAAGCCAGCATAATTCTTAAGAATATTAATTGCTTTCATTTTTTTGTTTTACCATATTGTAAAATATTTTGGCAACTAGGCTTACTATGCTTTGGTCTATAATCCTAATTCTGCAGAAATATCAAGCATGCGCTGAATTGGTTTACGTGCTTGTTCGATAATATGTTCAGGTACAGTAACTTCGGGCATGCCATTTTTAATACATAGATACAATTTTTCTAAAGTATTTCTTTTCATGTAAGGGCAATCGTTACAAGCACAACTGTTATTTGGCGGCGCTGGTATAAAAGTTTTCGTCGGATTGGCTTTTTCCATCTGATGAATAATTCCACTTTCTGTAGCAACAATAAATTCTGTCGCCGGATTAGAAATGGTATACTTCAACAGTCCTGTAGTAGATCCAATATAATCCGCCATCTTCAAAACGACTTCTTCACATTCCGGATGCGCTATAAATTTAGCATTTGGATGGCGTTCTTTCAGTTTCGTAATTTTCTCTTGCGAAAAAATCTCATGTACCATACAAGCACCGTTCCAAAGCACTAAATCTCTACCTGTTTTCTTCGCAACATAAGCACCTAAATTCCTATCCGGCCCGAAAATTATTTTTTGATCTTTAGGTAAACTTTCTACAATTTGAACCGCATTGGTAGACGTACAAACAATATCACTTAAAGCTTTTAATTCAGCCGTACAGTTCACGTAAGTAATTACCAAATGATCTGGATATTTTTCTTTAAACTTTCTGAATAGATGTGGTGGACAACTATCTGCTAAAGAACAACCCGCCTTCACATCTGGCAACAATACTTTTTTAGAAGGGGAGAGGATTTTCGCTGTTTCTGCCATGAAGTGAACACCAGCAAAAACAATTACATCAGCATCTGTTTTAGCGGCTTCTTGCGATAAACCTAAACTATCACCAATATAATCTGCAATATCTTGTATATCAGGTTCTTGGTAGTAATGCGCCAGGATGATTGCATTCTTTTCCTTTTTCAATTTTTCGATTTCAACAAACAGATCGAGTGTCGGATCGATTTCTTCATCTACAAAACCTTTTTTATTGATTTCTTCTAAGACATCTATGTTCATTTGCTTATTTTACTTTTTTCATTTTGACGTTGTTCAAAGATAAGGCTTTCCACGTCTCAATAATTAATAAGTTATTTTAAATAAATAAATCTTGTTTGTTTATTAGTGTGTTAGTATTGTTGGCAAGTTTCATAAAAAAATTCTTTTAAATGAGTTGTTAATCGTTTACTAACATTAAGATTACATTTTTTAAATATGATAAGATTGATTTTCAGCACTATCTAGAAATGAGTTAAATTTTATCAATATTGGAATGTTAATTGTTTACAACTGTATAAAAAGTTAATTACCTCAATAAAACTGCTTAAAAATTGGGTAAAAGATTGTGGCAAATTCCGTTTTTAGAGTAGCTTTAAACATTCAAATTTTTTTGTTAGTCTTATTTATACATTAAGCTAACAGTTGTTCTATAGTTATCAACAGGGTTGATAAAGTAAAGGTTTTTTAGATGAGAAAAGTAGATTTTCTGGTAATTGGTTCAGGGATAGCAGGTTTAAGTTTTGCACTTAAAGCAGCCAAGTTTGGTAAGGTTTTAATTGTTACAAAATCAAACGAGGATGAATCTAACACTAAATATGCGCAAGGTGGGGTAGCGGTAGTGGTAGATAAAGATGATTCTTTTGAAAAACACATCCAAGATACCTTGATTGCCGGAGATGGTTTGTGTGATAGAAGTATTGTTGAAATCGTTGTAAAAGAGGGTCCTCAGCGTATTCAGGAGATTATAGACTATGGCATTAACTTCGATAAAGACAATGCTGGATTTTATGATTTAGCTAAAGAAGGTGGCCACTCTGAACACCGGGTTTTGCACTATAAAGACATTACTGGGTACGAGATTGAAAGGGTATTATTAAAGGAAATTCACGAGAACCCCAACATAGAGATATTAACACACTACTTTGCACTCGAGTTAATTACCCAACATCACCTTGGTGCCTTTGTGGATAAACGTACTGAAGATATTAACTGTTATGGTATATATGCCTTTAACACAGAGCTTAACGATGTTGAAAAGATTGTGGCAAACATAACGGTAATGGCATCTGGCGGCGCCGGTCATGTCTATTCTGCTACAACCAACCCAGTAATTGCTACCGGCGATGGCATGGCGATGGTTTATCGGGCCAAGGGAAAAGTTAGAAATATGGAATTCATACAGTTTCATCCAACAGCATTGTATCACCCTGGTGAGTATCCATCATTCCTGATTAGTGAGGCTGTTAGGGGTTTTGGAGGTGTGCTTCGTCGTAAAAACGGCGAAGAATTTATGCATGAGTATGATGATAGAAGGTCTTTAGCACCAAGGGATATTGTTGCAAGAGCTGTAGATGCAGAGATGAAAAAGTCTGGTGACGACTTTGTTTACCTCGACATTACGATGCGTACGAAAGCAGATATTTTGAAACATTTTCCTAATATCTACGCCAAGTGCCTATCTATCGGTATAGATATGACTAAAGATTATATTCCGGTTACCCCTGCATCACATTATATGTGTGGGGGGATTTTAGTAGATGAATATGGAAGATCGTCAATCAAGAACCTTTATGCTTGCGGAGAGTGCAGCTCTACAGGCTTGCATGGTGCAAATCGTTTAGCTTCTAATTCGCTTTTAGAAGCCACAGTATTTGCTCACCGTATTTATCAGGATGCCATCGAAAACTTCAAACAAAATGTTATTCCTGAAGCCATTCCGGAGTGGGACTCTAAAGGGGTAACGCAGACGAATGAAGATATTTTAGTTACGCATAACCTGAGGGAGTTACAAAAAATAATGGGTGATTACGTAGGTATAGTTCGCTCAGATTTTAGACTAGACAGGGCGCTGCGGAGATTGTTTTTAATTTATCAGGAAACTGAAGAATTTTATAAAATGAATAAGGTTTCTGTAAAGTTGTGCGAATTAAGAAATGTTATTCAAACGGCTTACCTGGTGATCAAATCGGCGATGCAGCGCAAGGAAAGTAGAGGGTTACATTTCACCACAGATTATCCTAAACACGCAAACTCACTCATTGATACTGTATTGTAATATCAGTTATAAACCCATAGTTTTAATCATTTATATACCTCAATACCATTCCTTATGCCACTCATTCTTCCTGTGAAAGGTAAATATCCAGTAATCGGAAAAGATAATTTTATAGCGGATAATGCCACCATCGTTGGCGATGTTGTTATCGGTGAGAATTGTTCGGTTTGGTTTAATGCTGTTATCAGGGGTGATGTTAATAGCATTACAATCGGAAATGAGTCTAACATTCAAGATGGGGCCGTTATTCACGCCACATACTTAAAGGCAGCTACCCAGATCGGTAACAGGGTATCGGTTGGGCATAACGCTATTGTCCATGGTTGCACGGTGCATGATCATGTATTGATCGGTATGGGTGCCATCATAATGGATCATGTTAGTATAGAACCATATTGCATTATCGCTGCCGGATCAGTGGTTCTGGAGAATACCGTCTGCGAGACCGGGTTTCTTTATGCAGGCACACCTGCTAAAAAAATTAAGCCCATTACCGAGGAGCAAAAAGCATTGTTAGATAAACTACCCGATAATTATGTGATGTATGCAGGTTGGTTTACTCATCCTTTGGAGGAGGAGGAATAGTTAAGTTATCTACCCTTTCCCAATTTGCCCTAAGTGATTTTTCCTCCGGAGAATACCAGATTTTTTCAGGTTGTTTGCCGGTTGCCACGTTTCCAGTATCCCAAATGCCATTTCTGTTTTCATCATAAATCACCCTCACAAAATATTTTCCTGCCGGATAATTTGCAAAATTCAGCGCACCATTTTTAGTTATTGTGTAGCTTTTAATGGTATTTTTCTTTTCATCGATGAATTCAACCAGGTAACTTTTTGTTGTATCTGGGAGTGTTACGTTAAGCGCTAGTGTGCCATAACTATCTGTAGTTTCCAACGTGAAGCTTTTATTGATTTCCTTGTTTTTAACATTGAAAATACCAGTAAATGCTCCGGGACTAAATTTTATATCGTAAGTACGCTTATTCTTCCAGGTATATTTCAGATAGTATTTTAGAAAATCTACACTGTCTTTTATCAATTCAAAATTTGTGCGTTTTACAGAATCTTCTAATAAGGTAATTTTTGACGCATCTGCCATAGTTATAGGGAAGTTTAAAAGCAATGTGTATCGCTGATAAGGATTAAGCTTCCCGCCAGCGGTATTATCCGTAATGGTTAAATCTCTACTATACGTATCTTTTTTACCTCTGCTAAAATTTACAGTCTGTATTACCTTACCCTGTTCTTGCAGTGCCACCTTAACCGAATCAAATGACAAATTATTCAGCCAAACTTTAGCAGTATCGTTGGTTTTGTTGAAGTAAACAAACTTTCCTACATCTGCCGCTGGCGGATCCATCACAGTGATTTTGGGTTGCTTAAGCCTTTGATTGAACATGAGCGATATGCTACCATCATTATTAAGTTTCCTATCTAATACCCTAAACTCTGGAGCAAGCTCTTTAAAAACCTGTAGGTTAATATTTTCTATATTTTTATCGATAACCACGGGTTCGTTAAGGAATCCAACTTCATCTGATAATTGCTGGTAAATCTTATCTCCACCTCCCTGGGCTTCTTTAAGCGCATATACTTTATAGGTACCTTTACGCAGATTATTGATCTTGTAAAGGCCTGAGCTATCAGTGAGTGTATAAATAGATGGTCTTCTTTTCCCAAATAATGTATCCCTTTCAATCGGTAGGATAAATACTGAAGCTTCCTTTTCTGTTTCGCCCGAAAGCGCACTGGTAACTTTACCACTGATAGACAACGAATCGATTTCATCACCAGTGGAAAACACGTAAGACAAATTCTTTAAAATATTATTCTCATTAATGTCTGCTATCGCTTTCCCAAAATTCAGGGTATAAGTTGTATTTTTCTCTAGTGAGTCCTGGAAAGCAATTTCGAGTGTTTTTTTCCTTGTCGTAAGAATAGGAGGCTGTTCTTGGTCTGGCGAAATTGAAAATTCTTTAAACTCGTCATTCAATTTAAAATATTCATCAAATTCAATTATAATTTTCTTAGCACTAAAATTTCTGGTCAAATTCTTTGGTGTCATATTTAACACCTTAGGTGGTTTGGTATCTCTTGGTCCTCCTTGTGGAGTTTGCATGCTTGCACAACCAGCAATGAGCACTAACATCAATGAAATGATGAAAATTTTGGTATTAAAATAATGGCTCCCTAAAATTGACATGTTTTAAGCGTTTAAATCGATTTTAAGTGAATTATGAATGATATCATTAAATTATATTTTTAATGCTTTATAACGAATATAATAGATCTTTATTTTTAATATTATAAATACCTGATTATCAACTATTTATTAATAAAAACCATCAATACTGATATATCTGAGGGCGAAACACCCGAAATTCGTGACGCCTGCCCTAAAGTTCTTGGCTTTATCTTGAATAATTTTTCTCTAGCTTCTTTGGATATAGATACTACTTTGTTATAATCGAAATTTGGTTGAATTTCCCTATCTTCCATCTTAAGCATTTTAGCTACAATTTCGTTTTCCTTTTCGAAATAACTTTCGTACTTGATTTTTATTTCTGCCTGTTCGATTGTTTCGTTATCAAGTTGATCAGTAACATTTGCCAAATGAGTGCTCACTTTTATAATGTCTTGTAAGCCAACATGTGGTCTCCCAACAAGGCTATGTATTTTTACGTTTTGATTTAATGTACTTGATCCAAGGCTTTCTAGCATTGGATTAGCATCGGCCATTTCAATACCTTGTTGTTTTGTGAATTTTACCAAAGCATCTGCAGCAGTAACTTTTCGATTAACTTTTTCCAATCGTTCATCAGAAACCAAACCTAATGCATGACCAATAGGGGTAAGGCGAATGTCTGCATTATCCTGACGCAACAGTAAACGGTGCTCAGCTCTTGAGGTAAACATGCGATAAGGTTCCTCCGTACCTTTTGTAACCAAATCATCAATAAGGACACCGATATAGCTCTCTGATCTTTTCATAATTAGTTCATGTTGATCAGTAATTTTTTGGTGTGCATTAATACCCGCCATAAAACCCTGACAGGCCGCCTCTTCATATCCCGTTGTACCATTAATTTGGCCAGCTAAGAAAAGGTTGGAAATTTGCTTTGTCTCTAATGTTAATGACAATTGGGTTGGCGGAAAGAAGTCATACTCGATAGCATACCCTGGCCTAAACATTTTTGCATTTTCAAAACCGGGTATCAGTCGTAGCGCTTTAAACTGAACGTCTTCAGGTAAAGATGTCGAAAATCCATTCACATAAATTTCACAAGTATCCCATCCTTCTGGCTCTACAAAGATTTGATGACGATCTCGTTCCGCAAATCGATTAATCTTGTCTTCTATAGAGGGACAATACCGTGGACCAAGACCTTTGATACGACCCGTAAACATCGGCGACTTTTCGAAACCCTCTTTCAAGGTTTCATGAACCTCTTCATTGGTGTAAGTAATCCAGCAGCACCGTTGGTCTTTTGACACTTTAGTATCGGTGAAAGAAAACTTTCCTGGATTTTCATCTCCCCATTGTTCTTCCATTTTACTATAATCCAAACTCCTTCCATCAACACGTGGAGGCGTTCCGGTTTTCATTCTTCCAGCTTCCATTCCTAATTCTACTAATTGCTCAGTAATTCCAGTGGAAGCCCGCTCAGCAGTTCTGCCACCGCCAAATTTCTTCTCGCCAATATGCATTACCCCGTTAAGGAACGTGCCATTGGTTAGTACTACCGCAGAACTTTCAATTTCTATCCCAAGTGAAGTCTTAACACCATACACTGTATTGTCTTTCACCAATAGTCCTACAACATTATCTTGCCAGATATCTAGATTGTTTGTTAGCTCTAATGCCAGTCTCCATTCTTCTGCAAATCTCATCCGATCGATTTGAGCTCTAGGGCTCCACATTGCTGGTCCCTTAGACTTATTTAACATGCGGAATTGAATGGTCGATTTATCTGATATGACACCTGAATAGCCACCCATCGAGTCAACTTCTCGAACAATTTGCCCTTTTGCTATACCACCCATTGCAGGGTTACAACTCATCTGTGCAATCGTGCCCATATTCATAGTAATCAATAATACCGATGAGCCTAAATTAGCTGCCGCTGCCGCTGCTTCACAGCCAGCATGGCCAGCGCCTACTACTATTAAATCGTATTTTGCAAACATGTCTTTTTATTAGTTTGTTTCACGTGGAACATCAATTTTATATAGTTTTTGTTTCACGTGGAACATCATTTTTTATTCTGAAAGTGCTAGCCATCTCATCGTGAGATCGTCAAGAGTTGCTTTCAAGGTATCAATCTCTTCTGAAACATCCTGAATCTTCTTGTAATCAGAAGCGTCAATATTCAGGAGATTTTCATTAAGTAATGCGATCTTGTTTTCAATTTCTGCCATTGCTAGTTCCGTATCACCAAGTTCTTTTTGCTCTTTAAAACTCAGCTTCTTTACGGTTGTGTTTGATATAGGTTGAGTTTTTGCAGTTTCTCTTTTGGGTTCTACCTTCACTTTCGGTTGATCTAAACTTAAACGATATTCCGAATAATTGCCATTATAAATTCGTACCACTCCTTCGCCTTCCATTATAAATAATTGATCACTCATCTTATCTAATAAATATCGATCATGGGAAACCAACATCAAAATTCCAGGGAAATTTTCTAAAAATTCTTCCAATACATTTAAGGTGTCAATGTCCAAATCGTTTGTTGGCTCATCAAGAATCAAGAAGTTTGGGTTTTGCATCAGGACTTTCATCAAGTTCAGACGTTTTTTTTCTCCACCGCTTAATTTTTCAACCATGCCATGTTGCTTCTTTGGCGGGAAGAGAAATAGTGTCAATAGGGCAGACGCGGTAATTACTGAACCGTCTGCCATTTTAATATATTCAGCATCCGATTTCACAATATCAATTACACGTTCCTTAGGATCAAAACTTAATCCGCCTTGTTTGTAATATCCGAATACGGTTGTTTCTCCTGTATCTACCGTGCCATTGTCTGGCGCTAGTTGACTTGTAATAATATTTAGCAATGTAGATTTCCCTGTTCCATTCTTACCCGCTAATCCAATTCGATCTCCCTTTTTGAATGTATAGCTGAAATCATTAATAATAGGCCGTCCATCAAAAGACTTGGCTATATGTTCTACCTCAATGATTTTTCCGCCTTGTCGAGACATCTTCATTTGCAGGTTAATCGTTTGATTATCAGACTTTTTCTTGGTTTTTTCCTCTAAATCGTAAAATGCATTGATTCTTGCATTAGATTTTGTTCCTCTGGCCTGGGGCATGCGTCTCATCCACTCTAATTCTTTTTTAAGTAGCTGTTGGTTCTTGTGTAGAACTGTGGCATCCAAAGCCTCCCTTTCAGATTTTTTCTCAAGATAGTATGCATAATTTCCATTATAGTTGAAAATCTTACCCCTATCTAATTCAATAATCGTATTACATACATTATCTAAAAAGTATCGATCGTGTGTTACCAATAATATCGTTTTTTGGCCAGTAGTTAAGAGCTTCTCTAACCACTCAATAGTATCTATGTCCAGGTGATTGGTAGGCTCATCTAGCACAAATATTTCAGGATCTTCAATCAATAATTTAGCTAGCGCTAAACGCTTTTTTTGTCCACCCGAAAGTGTCGAAATTTTTTGTTGCAAATGAGTAATTCCCATTCTATTCAAAATGGTCTTTATCTCATGCTCGTATTCCCATGCGTTGTGCTCACTTAGCTCCTCGTATAAACGATTCAGCGCTTTTTCATCCGGATTTGGGTTTTCAATCAGCTCTTCATATTCCTTTATTAACTGTTGCTGCTTATTATCTAAAGAGAAAATATGGTCACTGATTGAATAGCCTTCAGTAAATTGCGGCTCCTGATCTAAGAAACCAATTTTAACGGCTTTGTTTTTCACTATTTTACCTTCTAACGGCGGAAATCTTTCTGCTAATAATTTTAAAAGGGTACTCTTTCCTGCACCATTAATACCAACCAACGCTACTCGTTGGCCAGAGTTAATACCTAAGGTTAAATTTTTAAATAGCCATTCATCATGATAACCATGACCTAAGCCTTCTGCCGCAATTAGTGTGCTCAAATCTGTTGTATTTCGGATTTATAAAGGAAAATTAGTGCAAAGGTAAGTATAAAAACTTTGGCTTCAGTATAAACTTATTTGTACTCATTATGCATCAGTTAAAAATGGCATGATACTGATTATAAGCTTAAGTAGGGAAGGAGTCTGGAACATTACAAACGAAGACAGCGGCTGGACTCGCTCCGCCGCTGCTTCAATCATTAACTAAACTAAAATCTATCATATCGATCGAGAAACTCAATCGGAAATTTCTATCTATAAGACCGATGTGAACATAAATTGTTGCAGGATGAATCCGTGTTTTATACAACTTTGCGCATATAATCGACCAACAGGTATAACTACTAGACGAAATAATAAAAATTCTCGAATTGGGTCTTAAATTGACTCGCCGGATGAGTCAAAGAATTGAAACAGGACAATGCACACTATTTTAGAAACCTAGGAAGTATAACCACAACACAAATGTTAGAGGTATAAGAAAAAACTGTTAAGCAGAACGAATGTTTTTAATGAGGGCAATCAAATTATTTCCTACACGAGATCGAAATTACTTTTATAGGACAGATGTTCATCTTCTTTTTGTGTCATTAACGTCTTAGCTGTTTTGCCCTTGTCTTTATAGCCTAGTAAATGTAAAGTTCCGTGCATCATTATCCTACAAACTTCGTCGAAGTCGCTCGTTTTATAAGTCTTTGCATTCTCTATTACTCGCTCAATACTGATAAAGATATCACCCATAATCTGTTTCTCGATTTCAGAATTATCGAATGTGATGATATCTGTGTAAGTATCGTGGTTGAGGTATTTTTGGTTGATGCCGAGCAAATATTCATCGCTGCAGAAAATAAAGTTAAGCTCTTCCAACTCAAACCCTTCTTTTTTCACACTAGCACTAATCCACTTTTTAACCTTTAGTTTCTGGGGAAGACTGTATTTTATCGATTCGGAAAAAAATGAAATTTTAGGCATAAGTAAGCAATTGGGGACCAAATTTAATAAATTTTATTGAGGTACTAGGTTGGCTAACGACCCATTCTAGTGCGGCTTAGTTGGGCGAATTCAAAGATTTCGAGTATTCTGCGATCTTATTTTTATAATAGTAATTTAAGCTGGGAGGTAGTTTTTGAAGCATGTCATTTCCATTCTGCAATTGTTTTTGATATTGTTCTAACATCTTTTTATAGGAAGGTGGAAAATCTTTTGCTGCCTTGCTCTCTCTTTTAGATTCTTCATCTTGCTCTCTTTCTGCTTTTTCTGCTTCGAGTAGTTTGGTCAAGAGCTCTTTCTGCCGATTAAGGGTTTCCTGTTGCAATCGTTTATTTACAAGGTCGCTTTCGGTTTGCTTCATTTCCTGTATAGCCTCATTCAAGTTGCCCATTTTGCCTCTTCCATCTTTATTTTCTTCTCGATTTATTTTTTCCAAGGCCTGGCGAATCATTTGCTGCTGCTGCGCCATTTTACCAAATTCCTGGCTCATTTGCCCTTTGCCTACTGTGCCTTGGTTGCCCCCGCTTTTCTGCATTTGCTCTCGAGCCTTTTGCATGCCTTTATTTAATTGCTCCTGCATTTGCGAGAGTTGCTTCATTCCTTGTTTGGATTTTTTGCCACTGCCAGACTTTGCATTCTTTTGCATGTTCTGCAGTTGACTTAGCGCTTCACTCAACATCAAACTTAGATTGTTGATAGAGGTCATGGTAAATTGCTGATAGCGGTTGGCTTCCGCTGTTCTTCTATCTCCTAAATTTTCTAAACTTTTATCAAGATTAAAATTGATCTTATTTACCTCCTGATTGACTGTGGATTCTATCTGAGGAACTCTTTTACTTAACGAATACAAGCTATCGGCAATGGTTTTAAGGTTATCTTTGATTCCACGTTGTTTCTGCACATTTGTTATGTAAGATGGATCTGTAGCGGTAATTCGCTTGAGTGAAAGCATCACTTTCTCTTGTTCGAAAGAGGTATTGAGCAGATTTTCCAATAATTTTCTGAGCTCTCTGGCGTTTAGGTTATTTTCCATTTCCTCTCCCTGCTGCTGCATATCGCTCATTTTCTTAGAAAGTTTTTGCATTTGCTCACCTGCTTGCCCCTGTTTCTGGCTAGCACCTTTACTATCCTTTCTATCTAGTGCATCCTTGCTCTCATCCTGCTGTTTTTGAATATCCTGTAAGTCTTTTTCTGGATTTTCAAAAGGATTTGGACGTTCTAAGGCTTGATTCTTTTCTTGTAACTTATTAATGTCCTCCTTTAAATCTTGCATGTCTTTATTCAGCGCCTGCTGTTTTTCTTTCAGCGATTCATTTGATAAGTTTTTTTCAGCTGTTTGTTTTGCTAATTCTTTCTGTGCCTTCGCCAATTCATCTAATCGGTCAATGTCATTTTGTAGGTTCTGTTCGAATTCTAGCTGCTTATAAAGTTCCAAAATTCGATCAAGTTCATTTTTAAGTGTTTTATTATCCAATTGCATTTTAGACAACTCATCTTTTGCCTGATCTTTATTATTTTGATTAATTAGATTCTGCAATTTTTCTAATAACGCTTTTGTCTTTTCATCCAGAACGTTATCAAATAACTCTTTTATCTGCTTCTGCTTTTCTAAAAGCGCTTCGTTCTCGTCTTGATTCTGTTGTTGATCGAGGTTTTTGTTATTCTGCTCCTGAATTTCTTTTACGACTTTATCTAGCTGCTTTTGCTTATCAAGCAAAGCCTCAATTTCTTTTTTATCTTCAAAAGATATTTGTTTCTTATCAATCAACCGCTCTGCTACTTTCTTACTTTCTTTTTCTACAGTATTTGCCAATCTAATGGCCGACTGAACCTTTTGTTTTAAAGCCTGGCTATTGGCGCTAATTTGCTCGGCAGATTCTTTTTTAGTTAGTTTTTTAAACGTTTTTACATCCGATCGGCTAGTCTTCGCACCGTTAACGCCATCGTTATCAGCTACCTCGAAGAAATATTCAATTTCATCCCCTGGCTTTGCAGCAACCGATCTGGTATCCCAATAGTAAAAAAAAGTATTTTCGGTCGCGTTTGCCTTAATAGGAATATTTTTGGTTACGGTGCTAATGATTCTATTGTTAGATTTAATTTGATATTTGAAACTTAAACGAGTAAAACCATAATCATCACTGGCTTGACCAGTAAAATAATAAAGGTTGCTATTGGTAGAATCTGGTTTTTCCTGAATTTGAATTGCTGGCGCTTGATCCTTTATCACATTTATCTGATGCGAAAGAGAATCGGGGATAGTTACAAAATCGTTTTTTGGAGTGATGCTATACCTTGAGTTATTTTTGATGACTGCATTGAATGATGATTGATTGTTATCTACTTTTAAAGCATGATGTTGCCCGTTCAAATTAAATAGCAGCATATTGCTTTGATTAGTCTTAAAATCCCACTCTACTCGAGTTCCCTCTGGCAGGAGCAGATCTCCGGAATTCTCAGTCGTTTCTGGCTTTTTCCCTAAATAAGCGGGATAGTTTAGCTTAACACTGCTGCTTATTAATGCAGGGCGTGGCTTTACAATAACAGTATAAGCTTGAGAACTAAACCCCCCACCTTTGAAAACTAATTTTTTATCGTACTGGATATTTTTGATGTAATAATGAAACTTCGTGATGGTTTCTTTTTCCAGTTTATACGTGTTTTTACCGTCTGCTACGTAAACTTCGGCAGGTATCTCGTCGCCGTTAAGCTTTAAATCAATAGTCACATCATCACCCTGTGTAACTATTAAATTTTTATTTAAAACTTTAAATTCGAAAGGTGCACTAGGGGCGATATATTCGTCGTATTTAAAAAAGCTATTTGTTCCTTCACGTAAGATGGTGGGTGCAATTAGTCCAATCAGTAGAATAATGGACAGGGGAATAAATAAAAACTTTAAATATTTCCGGTTATCATTAATGCGAACGGCGGTATAGAAGGGAACAGGTTCAAGTGCAATAATTTTTTGATCGATACTGGCTAGAATTAAAGCATTATTATCTGAAGATTCCTGAGCAAGCTGGTGGAGTTGAAGGGTGTTAAGTAGTTTATCCTTGATGTCTGTAAAATGGTCACCTATAATCACTGATGCTTCATCTAACGATAAATGCTTGCCTAGTTTCAGCATCGAAAGTAATGGTTTTGCAATTAGGAAAACGATCAGGAAGAAACCAATTAAAAGATAGGCGAAGAAAATGGCCGTTTTGTATTCTGCTTCAGGGTTAAAATAATAGAGACTTAAAAATACCAGCAAATAAAGCGCAAGTAGTATGGCAGCAACATAAATACTCCCGCGTAAAATCTTGTTCAGATAGAACTTGCGGATAAATTCATCGATCTTCCTTAGTAAATCATTGTAATTATTACTTACCATATCACTGTAAATGTAAAAATAATTCCAGTCAAACAAATGATAAACAAGAAGGTAAACCCTTTGTCACAACTTGTTTATTAAAAACGCTTCTATTAAAAAATCTATACTTTCAATTTATGTTAATTTTAAAATCTCTACCTTGTTATAGTTAATACAAAGGTTACACAAAGTTTAAGTGTTTTTTTAAGCAAAAAAGTACTTTTGACATCTGTAATCACAATCACCGATATGAAAAAAGTCCTTATTAGCGCCGTTATGGTACTTATTTTTACCGCATCATTCGCCCAAAAATTTACCTGGAATAAGACCCAGGTGATTGCACATCGTGGCGCATGGAAGAAGAATAAATTTCCGGAAAACTCTATTGCATCCTTGAATGAAGCTGTTCGACTGGGTTGCTATGGATCTGAATTTGATGTTTGGATGACTGCAGATAACATGTTAGTGGTTAACCACGACCCGGAATTTCAGGGTTTAATCATCGAAAAAGTAACCTATAAGGCATTGTTAACCAAGTCTTTAAGTAATGGAGAGAAAATCCCTACATTGGAGCAATACCTTCTAGCAGGAAAAAAACAGAGATCTACCAAACTCATACTAGAAATTAAACCATCTTTGATAAGTAAGGAACGTGGATTAGCACTTACAGATGCAGCAATCGGCATGGTAAAAAAACTTGGTATGACCAATTGGATGGAATACATTAGTTTTGATTACGACTATTGCAAACGCGTATTAACCCTTCTTCCAAAAGCAAAAGTTGCATACTTAAAAGGCGATATAACCGCAGAGCAAGTAAAAGCAGATAAATTAACAGGAGTGGATTATCACTTCAGTGTTTATCAAAAAGATGGATGGATAGAAAATGCACATCGCCTGGGTTTAACGGTTAATGCCTGGACTGTTAACGCTGCCCCGGAAATGCAATGGCTTTTGGCACACGGCGTAGAATATATTACCACTAACGAACCAGAATTACTTTTTGAACAAATAAAAAAAGCGCCGGTAGCTATTGGTTGGAAACTGAAGTGGAACGATGAATTTAATGATGCGGGCCTGGCCTTATCAAAAAACTGGTCTTATGATGTTGGAGGAAAGGGATGGGGAAACAATGAGTTGCAATATTACACCGATGCCGATAGCGCCAATGCTGTGGTAAAAAAGGGAAATTTAAACATTACGGTTGCAAAACAAGCAAAAGAAAGCAATGCCTACACCTCAGCCAGATTAGTAACCAAAAATAAGTTCGATTTCAAGTATGGCAGAATAGAAGTTAGGGCGTTGTTACCTAAAGGACGTGGATTGTGGCCTGCAATTTGGGCGCTTCCAACAGAATGGAAGTACGGAGGCTGGCCAAAAAGTGGTGAAATTGACATTATGGAACATGTGGGTTATGAGCCTGATAGCGTATATGGAACCGTGCATACCGAAAAGTTTAACCACGTTATTCATACCCAGGTTGGTAAGGCCGTAAAGATAAATCCTTATGATGCCTACCATGTTTATGCGGTAGAGTGGTTCGAGGATCGGATGGATTTTTTTGTTGATGACCAAAAGTACCTATCATTTAAAAACACAGGCAAAGGACCGGCCGACTGGCCTTTTGATCAACAGTTTCATATCATTTTAAACGTAGCCGTTGGAGGCGGTTGGGGCGGTAAGAAAGGAGTAGATGATGCTATTTTTCCGGCTACGATGAAGGTAGATTATGTAAGGGTTTATCAAAAATAGAAAGCCATTCGAGAAAGGAATATGGACTCTCGTAGAGATTTTTTAAAGAAAGCAACGCTTCTTGCTGGTTCGGCGGGTGTTGGAGTTGTTTTCCCAAATGCTGTACTCAAGGCAATGGCCATCAATCCTGAAATAGGAAGCACCTACCAGGATGCCGAACATATCGTATTCCTAATGCAAGAAAACCGATCCTTCGACCATATGTTTGGGAAGATGAGTGGTGTTAGAGGTTTTAATGATCCACATCCACATATTCAGCCAGATGGAAATAAAGTTTGGCTACAAAAAGATGGGCAAGGCTATACGTATGCGCCTTTTCATGTAGATATCAATAAAACAAAAATTACTTGGCAAGGAGGGCTACCACATTCATGGAATGATCAGCTCGCGGCCAGAAATGGCGGAAATTATGATAAATGGGTTCCGGTGAAAACACCTATGTCTTTAGCTTACTATGATAGGCATGACATACCTTTCTATTATGCCATGGGCGATGCATTTACCATTTGCGATCAGCATTTTTGCTCATCATTAACGGGCACCACGCCAAACAGGCTATTTTTCTTTACAGGAACCGTTAGAGGCGAAAAAAGCGCTAATAAAGAAGCAGTAGTTAATAACGAGCAAGCGGAGTCGCAAAATAACGTTTTTGTAGATTGGCCCACCTTCCAGGAAACCCTGGAAGATAACGGAATCGATTGGAAAATTTATCAAAATGAACTGTGGACCGCCAAACTTCCGGAAGGAGAAGTGGATGATTGGTTGGGAAATTATGGCGATAATCCGATAGAATATATCAAAAGACATCAGGTTAAACTTTCATCTTATTTTCGAAAAAATGGCGATAATACTGTTACACCGCCATTATCGCCGCAAGAAGTGCAGGCCAAATATGATCAGCTATCTCAACGAGACAAGAATTTGATTGATAAGGCTTTTACTACCAACATCAGCGAAGAAGATTATCTTGATTTATCTCCATTTACATTTACCAACGATCAGGGGAAAGAAGAAACCATAAATATACCCAAGGGCGATATTTTTCATCAATTTAGGAAGGATGTTGACAGTGGTAAATTACCTACAGTATCTTGGTTGGTGGCGCCACAACGTTTTTCAGATCATACGAGTTCGCCACTTTATGGTACCTGGTATGTAAGCGAAGCATTAGATATTTTAACCAAAAATCCAGCAATTTGGAAGAAAACGATTTTCATTTTAACATACGATGAAAATGATGGATATTTCGATCATCAACCGCCCTATGTAGTACCCAACCCTGCAGATCCATTAGCCGGGAAAGTATCTGACGGAATAAATTACGCTACTGATTTCGAAAATAAAAAAGCAAGCCCTATTGGGTTAGGTTACCGTGTTCCCTTTATTGTCGCTTCTCCATGGAGTAAAGGTGGCTTTGTAAATTCGCAGGTCTTTGATCACACCTCTTCCATTATGTTTATGGAAAAATGGCTATCGAAAAAGACAGGAAAACAAATTAGGAGTAATAATATCAGCGATTGGCGAAGAAGTATTTGTGGAGATTTAACTTCAGTTTTTAGGCCATATCTAGGCGATCAAATTGTCGTTCCAGATCCATTAAAAAGAGATGCTGTGGTTACAAATATTTCCAACGCAAAGAACAAACCGCCACAAATCGGACCTACAGCCTTGAACAAACTGGAAATTGCAAAAATTAACAGTAACGAAGCTTTTTCTGAACACACATCTAAACATTTGCCAAAGCAGGAAAAAGGAACCAGGCCTGCCTGTGCTCTGCCTTATCATTTAAATGTTGATGGCAACGTTATAGGGAATGAATTTGTAATACGCTTCGAATCTGTTAAGGCGTTATTTGGCGCCAAGACTGAGAATGTTGGTGCTCCCTTTAATATGAATACGGCTACTCATTTTAAAGGTGTGGCAGGTAAGGTTTGGGCTTATGCTGTAAAATCTGGCGATATCTTAACAGATCGCATTGATATTGAAGATTTCGATAGCCAGGTTTATGATTTAGCCATCAATGGCCCGAATGGCTTCTACAGGCATTTTATTGGCAACAAAAGAAATTCGGAAATAAACATCAGTGCCAAAGCAGAAGAAGGTGGAATAGCGAATAAAAAGTGTTCTGGAAATTTGATTTTTTCAATGGAAAATAAATCTCAAAAGGCAATCACCATTCAAATTGTAGATAACAAGTACAAGTCACCCCAGCGGAATTTGATTTTAAAACCAAAGGCAAGCACCACTTTGGTGCTGAATCTATCGAAAAATGCTAACTGGTACGACTTTACGATCCAGCTCCCAGGATCTGCCTTAAAACACCGTTATGCTGGAAAAATTGAAACAGGGGAGATCACCAAAACTGATCCTTACATGGGGAATGTGCTATAAATGTAGAACCCAACCTTCTAAAAGCAGCAGCCAACGGCGGTTGGTTAGTTAAAAAAAAAGCCTTAGAAAATTCTTCCGAAGGCCTTGATGTGAAAATAATTTATTTAAATCCTAAAAAACTATAGGCAATTCAACCTGTGTTTTGTCCCAGCCGGCTACTAGATTTGCTCCATTACTAGCTGGGGTGAATGTTAACGAGAAATATTCGATTGGTTTTGCTAAGGTTTTTACCGGCACTTCCACCCTTACAACATCTTTAGATTGATCGTAAGTAAAAGCACCCCACTTATCAATTTGTTGGTTGATGATAAGGGTCCACTTATCTTTATTGGGAATGGCAAAAATGCTATATGTTCCGGCTTTGATTTTTTTACCGCCAATGCTTACTTTCTGAAAAAAACGAATTTCCGTATTTTCATTAGCGCCAAAACGCCAAACATTGCCGTACTGCTCAAGCACACCAAAAATTTCCCTACCTTTTTTCTGTGGCCGAGAGTATACTACTTTAATAACCGGTTTAATTACTTCGCCAGCTTTGGCTTTTGGTACATTTATCGGATAATAAAGAATATCTGCCGGACTAAAATCGGCCGCAGGGAACTTAAGATCCGCTTTGGCGGGTTCCTGCGCTTTTGCCCCAAAGCAAAAGAGAGCGAAAACAAGGATGAAAATTTTTCTCATTTGCCTTTGTTTTATTTACCCACGTGGGTAGTTATATGATGATAATCGACGCTTAATATTTTCTGCCCTTAACAAGCGCATTTAAAAATAAGCCCGCTGTTAACAAACCTAAAACACCACCTAATAAAGCAAAAATATAATTTTGAGTAATTACTGCTCCGGTTAAAATACCGAAGAATAATCCTAATGCATAGTATAACCAGTTGAAATTATTGTTGCTATTCTGTTGTACGCTCATGTTTTCAAATATTTGGATGCAAAGTTAATATTTATTTTAAATTATAATTTGTCATATCTGCGCAATTCGAGAATAAATTAGAAAAATAACCATTTATCAAACTAATGTAAAAGATAGTAAATAGCATTTGGAAGTTAATCAATCGTTTGATTAATTTTGCATCATCAAAGAAGACATGAAGACAGATAAAGTAGATAAAAGACAATCCATTTTAGATGCAGCGGAAAAGCTGTTTTGTGAAACGGGCTACGAAGGAACCTCTACACGTCAGATTGCTAAAGAATCTGGTGCGAACATGGCGATGATCAATTATTATTTTGGTTCGAAAGAAGGGGTTTTTATTGAGATTATGAATAACCGTATTGCGGGTTTTTCTTCGCAGCTTAAAATTATCAATGAGGATAAAATCTCCTCCTTAGAAAAACTACACAAGGTAATTGAAGGGTATGCCAATAGAATTTTTACCAACATATCTTTCCATAAAATGATGCATAGGGAACTATCACTAACTCAACGGCCGGAAATGTACGATAAGATCAGGGAGGCCATGAGTAGGAATATGCTTTTGCTCGATCGCATTATGATG
Source organism: Pedobacter sandarakinus (assembly GCF_026240095.1). GTDB lineage: Bacteria > Bacteroidota > Bacteroidia > Sphingobacteriales > Sphingobacteriaceae > Pedobacter > Pedobacter sandarakinus. The sequence continues at coordinate 1,031,458 of NZ_JAPIVG010000001.1, forward strand.
AATGGTATTGAAGATGGCAGTTTTAACCAGGTAGATGTTCGGATGGTAATCTCGACCATAATGGGTACGCTAACAAATGTTGTATTGGCGCCCCATAAGGTATCACATGATCGGGTATATGACCTAAACAATCCCGAAGACAATAAAATTATTAGAGAGCGGGCAGTTGCTCACTTGCAAGATCTTGTAACTATATATTTAACAACTAAAAAATGATCCCCAAATCGATGAGATTAATGCTTGTGGCATCATTAGTACCGGCCGCTTTATTTGCACAGAGCGTAAAGGAACTAAATATTAACCAGGCAATAGAACTTGGCATTGCCAATAGTAAAAATCTAAAACTCGCACAAAACAAAATAGACCAGGCAGCGGCGCAGTTAGACATTGTGAAAGATAATGTGCTGCCATCTGCAAACGCCAGTTTTATGTATAACCACGCAGAAATCCCCACCAGTACCTTTACTTTGCCCGGTGGTGGTTCATCGCTTCAATTGCCTAAAAGAGCAGATGCTTTTGTAGGAACAGCGGCAATTCAGGAGCTGGTATATGGCGGTGGCAAACTCAAGTATGCTAAAGAATCAACAAAACTGCTTGCTGATGTTGCACGTTTAGATGCCGATAAAAATAAGGAGGAAATTACCTATGCAGTAATAAATACCTATTACTCACTTTATAAAGTAGCCCAAAGCGAAAAGGTTGTAGATCAAAACTTAGAATCGATAGCTGCACAAATTAAGCAGGCTCAGCGCTTTTTTGAGCAGGGTATTGTTACGAAGAACGATGTGCTACGGTTCCAACTGCAACAGGCGAATGTTTCCATTACAAAAATGGATATAGAAAGCAATCGCAAAGTACTTAATTATAACCTGGATATATTATTGGGATTACCCGAAGATACTGAGGTGAAAATAACCGATCCGGGAGTAGGACAAAAACCAGCAAGTGCGTTAAACGAATATTTAGCAACTGCAATGGTTAACCGCCAGGAATTGAAACAGCTTGATGTACAAAATAAAGTCGCCGATTATAATATCAAATCGATCAGGGCTAATACATTACCCACTGTCGGCGTAGGCGCAAACTTATACTATATCAATCCGAGTGGTAGTTTTATCCCGCAGGTTAACCAATACCTGATGCCTGTTACTTTAGGTGCGACTATTTCATGGAATATTGGTAGCCTTTGGAACAATAAAAATAAAGTAAGTGAGGCAAAAATTCAGCAGCAAGCCATTACAGTTCAAAAAGATATTTTAACCGACCAGGTAAAGACAGATATCAATAAAAACTTCCAGAATTACCAGTTGGCAGTTAATAAGATCCAAGTGCTGGAAACATCAATAACACAAGCCACAGAAAACGATCGCTTACTGGCTTCGAAATACAAAAACAACGTTGCCTCGGTTACAGACAGAATTGATGCTGAAACGCTACTTTATCAGGCAAAAATCAATTTAGAAATAGCTAAAGCTGATGCAGGTTTGGCTTACTATACATTACTAAAATCAACAGGAAAAATAACGCAATAAATAAAGCAATGACAACCGAGAAGAAAAAGAAGAATCTAGTAGTACCCATCATCTTAGGCGTTTTACTAGTAATAGGGATCATTTTTGGAATTAAAGAATGGAATTATTACAGCAAGCACGTAGATACCGATGATGCGCAGATTGATGGCGACATTAGCCCTGTAGTAGCCCGTGTTGGTGGATATGTGAAAGAGATTAATTTTGAAGAAAATACCAGGGTTACCGAAGGCCAGGTTCTGGTTAAGCTAGATGATGCCGACTATAAAGTTAAATTAGAGCAAGCACAAGCTGGCCAAAAGGGTGCAAGTGCGGGCGTAGGTGTAGCGCAATCGCAAATTCTGGCTACCCAGGCGAATACCAGCACTGCAAAGGCAAACGTAGCATCAGCCCGTGTGAAACTAAACTTAGCTAATAAGGATTATGCCCGTTACGCCAATCTAATAAAAGATGGCTCCATCACGCAACAAGCCTTCGACCAGGCTAAAGCGTCAAAAGAGTCAGCAGAAGCAGCCTTTGAAGCAGCATCAGATCAGTATAATGCTGCAGTAAAACAGGTAGGAACCACGCAATCACAGTTAGCGGTTAGTAGTAATGTGATTAACCAACGCCAGAGCGATATTGATTTTGCGAAGCTTCAACTGTCTTATACCGATATCATAGCGCCAGCAACTGGTATTGTTTCTAAAAAGAACATACAAAAAGGGCAGCTGGTACAAGCTGGGCAGTCGTTGTTTGCCGTTGTAAATGACGGTAGCATCTATGTAACGGCAAACTTTAAAGAGACACAGCTGGAGAAGATTAAACCAGGATCGAAGGTTGAAATTGAGGTAGATGCCTATCCGGAAGAGAAAATACAAGGCGAAGTTTATAATTTTTCGCCAATAACGGGTGCAAAAGGATCGTTATTGCCTCCAGATAACGCAACAGGTAATTTTGTTAAAGTTGTACAACGTGTGCCTGTAAAAATTAAAATCCATCCATCAAAAGAACTGTTAGCGAAATTACGCCCGGGAATGAGCGTTAAAGCTTCGGTTTCTACAAACTAATTTATAATGGCCGAAGTAGGTTTAAAAAAATGGATCATCACGTTTACGGTAATCACTGCTTCACTGCTGGAGTTGATTGATACCACAATTGTAAACGTGGCGATTCCTCAAATACAAGGTAACCTTGGCGCAACTCTTGAGGATATTGCTTGGTTATCTACAGGTTATGCCGTAGCTAACGTTATTGTTTTGCCTATGTCTGGGTGGCTAGGAAGCCGTTTTGGACGTAAAAACTATTTCCTCACCTCGATTATCGTATTTACACTCGTATCATTTTTATGTGGTAACGCCACTTCATTGAATGAGTTAATCCTTTTTAGGATACTACAAGGTGTTGCTGGCGGTGGTTTAATTTCAACAGCGCAAGCCATATTAATAGAAACCTGGCCGCGTGAAGATGTAGGTATCGCAACAGCATTATTTGGGCTGGGTGCTGTGGTAGGGCCAACAGTAGGGCCAACCATTGGTGGTTACATTCTGGAGATAGCTGATTGGCCCTGGATTTTTTACGTGAATATTCCCGTCGGAATTTTGGCGGCCTATTGTACCATTACCTTTATTCGAGAAACCCCCAAGGATGGAAAAGGGAAACCAGTTGATTGGTGGGGCATTGGATTGTTAGCCGTAGCCGTAGGTAGCTTACAAACCGTTTTAGAAAAAGGAGAAAGCGAAGATTGGTTTTCTACCCCTTACATTACCGCCCTTGCTGTACTTTCTGTATTTGGTTTATTGCTATTTATATGGCGAGAAACCAGTACCGATCATCCTATTGTGAATCTAAAAATCATGAAGAAAAGAAGCTTCTCTATCGGGATGTTCACTTCCTTCATCTTAGGCTTTGGTTTATATGGCTCGGTATTCGTGTTTCCGGTGTTTGCACAAAACCTGTTGGGCTTTACACCATTACAAACGGGTAAACTGTTTATAGCAGGAGGGGTTTGTACTATCGCCATGATGCCCTTTATAGGTATTATGCTAAAAAAAGGTGTTCCGGCGCAGTTTATGGCTACCGGAGGGATGCTTTTGTTCTTTGTTTTCTGTTGGATGTTGAGTAAATCGACACTCGCATCTGGCACAGGCGATTTCTTCTGGCCTTTGGTAATAAGAGGCTTTGGTATGGCTTTCTTGTTTGTACCACTTACCACATTGGCCATGCAAGATTTAACTGGGCCAGAAATTGGTCAGGGATCTGGCTTAAACAACATGAGCAGGCAGTTGGGGGGTTCTTTTGGTATTGCCGCCCTTACAACCTTAATCCATGTTAGGCAGGGCTTCCACAGAAGTAACCTACTTACGAATATAAACGAGTACAACCCTGCTTTTTTACAAAAGCTTAACGCCTTAACAAGTAATTTTATGGCGAAAGGGGCATCATTTATAGATGCAAAGTTGATGGCTATGAAAGCCATCGAGGGCTCCGTAATTAAGCAAACGCTCTTGCTTACGTATAACGATGCTTACTGGGTAGCGGGATTAATTATGCTATTCTCAATACCACTATTGTATCTGCAGAAATTTAAGAAAAATACAAATATTCCTACCGATGTGCATTAAACTTTGCAACAAATAGGCAGAATAAATGTCAATAAATAAAAACAGCCGTTGTATTTTATTACATCGGCTGTTTTAACCCAAAAAATTAACAATCAATGCAATGCCCTTAAACATTGCAAATGTTCTTACTTAGCTACATAGCAGCCAAATAAGATTTTAAAATTAAAATTTATTCTACAATTTTCCAAATTGTAGGTGTTTGATTTTTATACCTTATGCATTTTTTGTAGTATTACCGTATACAAAACTATTGCTTAAGCTATGCCTAAACTACGTTTAACTACACAGCGTGAATCCATTTTTAACAACGAGGTAATCTCGAAGTTCGAACTTTTTAACAGCCTGTTTTTAACACTTCCTTTTTATAAAATTAAAGATACTGGAACATTGTTGCCATTGTTTTTTAAAAGTTGCGAAGAAGGAATTGCCGGCGGACAGAAACCTGCTCAAATTATAGAGGAATTTTTTGCAAAGTATACCAGCTATACAGAACAGAAAGATGTAATAGATTTACTTTTTAGATTTATCCAATATATAGAGCGACAAGTGGTATTGTTTGATGCCGTAGAAGATGCTTCCTTTACAAAACTGAATACAACAGAGGAGCAAAGTACGCTGGCATTTATCTTACAAAAGAATGCCGACAATAAACCCATGCTGGCTAAAGTAGAGAAGTTGATAGATGAATTATCACTGAGGTTAGTGTTAACGGCACACCCCACGCAGTTTTATCCGGGCAGCGTATTGGCAATTATAACAGATTTAACCAAAGCCATTCGCGATAACGATATTACCGCAATGAATTCTTTGTTGCAGCAATTAGGTAAAACGCCATTCTTCAATAAAAAATCGCCTACACCCGTAGATGAAGCATTGAATTTAGCCTGGTTTTTAGAAAATACGTTTTATTTCGCTGCAGCTAATATCCAGGAGGAAATAGATCAGAAATTAGACGAATATAACCTGGAAACGAAAAAGATTCTGGAGTTGGGCTTTTGGCCAGGTGGCGATAGAGATGGAAACCCAAACATCCACTCAGATACCACGCTGGAAGTTTCCAAAATGTTGCGCCAGATTCTGTTTAGATGCTATTACAGAGACTTCAGGGTTATTAAACGCCGGATTACATTTAGGGGAGTTGAAGCGAACATCGCTACACTTCATGATGTATTATACAAAAATGCTTTTGATCAAACCTGTGAGGACGAGGATATTTCTAATGCATTAAAGGAAAACCTGAACCAGATCAAAGACACCTTGCTGCGGGAGCACGATGGATTGTTTGTGGATTTGGTTAACGATTTAATCCGCAAAATAGATCTTTATGGAAACTATTTTGCCTCTTTGGATATTCGTCAGGATAGTCGCGTGCTGAGAAATGTACACGCCTATTGCCGCCAGAATAAGCCCATTTCATCGCTGTATCCGGCAAACTATGATACCCTTTCCGAGCAGGAGAAACTAAACTTAATTTCTTTCAAAGAGGCTTCGGTTGTATATGCCACCGAGCCAGATGCGTTAACCAAAGATACCATCGAAACAATTAAAGAAATTAAAGGGATCCAAAAGCGTAATGGCGAAAAAGCCTGCCATCGCTTTATTATCAGTAACTGTCAACAGGCTAGCGATATTCTTCAGCTCATCGAACTTTTCCTATGGAATGGATGGAGTAAAGATAACCTAACAATTGATTTTGTTCCACTTTTTGAAACGGTAAACGACTTAAAAGGTGCGGCAGAGATTATGGATAAATTGTATAGCAACCCATTTTATAAGGCGCACTTGGCTAGTCGCGGCAATAAGCAAGATATTATGCTGGGCTATTCTGATAGTACAAAAGATGGAGGGTATTTAATGGCCAACTGGTCTATCTTTAAGGGCAAAACATCGTTAACGGCGATGGCAAAAAAACATAACATTCAGCTCGCATTTTTTGATGGTCGGGGCGGGCCACCTGCACGTGGTGGAGGTAAAACTCACCGTTTCTACGCCTCAATGGGCAAGGAAATTGCAAATAAAAATATGCAGCTAACTGTTCAGGGTCAAACCATCAGCTCGCAATACGGATCTATTGAAAGCGCTGAGTTTAATATCGAACAGCTGATTAATGCAGGTTTAACTTCCGGATTAAAAGAAAAACACAATGTTCTGCTCGATCCTGAAAATGATTCCCTACTTGATGAAATGGCCGAAGATGGATATAAAGCATTTGTTGATTTAAGAGAACATCCGCTATTTGTGAGTTATTTAGAGAAACTCTCGCCACTGAAATTGCTTTCTCAAGCCAATATTAGCAGTAGGCCGGTTAAGCGTAACGGTGGGGGTGAAATGAAATTAGAAGATCTAAGGGCCATTAGTTTTGTTACGGCCTGGAGCATGCTTAAACAAAATGTTCCTGGTTTTTACGGTATGGGTGCTGCCATGAAAAATCAGGAAGATGCTGGTAACTGGGATAAAGTGGTAAAGGTGTACCAAGATTCGGATTACCTTAAAACCATCGTTGATAACTGTATGATGAGCATGAGCAAATCTGACTTTGTAATTACCGCCCATTTGGCAAATGATAAAGAGTTTGGCGCCTTTTGGACACAATTGCACAATGAGTTTGAACTTACCAAGAAAATGCTCCTTAAATTATCAGGTCAGGATGTTTTAATGGCCAACTATCCGGTTGATAAAAAATCTATAGCCACACGCGAGCGCATTATCCTTCCATTGGTTTTAATTCAGCATTTTGCACTGGAAAAATTGCAGCATGATCAAACCGAGAAAGATCAAACCGCTTTAGAAAAATTGGCGGTTCGTACCGTTTTTGGAATTGTAAATGCCGGAAGAAACCTGGCATAAAAATTTTAAAGATTTGTAAAAGGCTGTATCATAAACTTGGTACAGACTTTTTTATTTCGAGAACAAGGTGCCAGTAAAGAAGTTCTGCCAAATTATTTTTTTAATCCAAACTTTCTGGGGTAATAAGAGAATGTAACCATAAAATACTGTTGTAAAACATTCCTCGAACTTGTAGTAAAACTGTTTACACTAGCATAATTAGATATACTTCGATTTTGCCTTAGCAAATCCAGGGCAGAGAATTTTACTTCAGCATTGTTGCCTTTTGTAAATCGATAGGTAGCACTGGCATTCCAAATCGTAAAAGCTACCGTTTCGCCAAGAGAGGGGTTATTGTTATTGAATTTAAGGTTACTACTTAGCGATATCTTTCTAGTAAAATTGTAGTTTCCACTGAATGAGGTAGTTAAATTTATATTCTTGTAACTGGTTCCTAAAGCCTCTTGTTTTGCCGAACTGGTGTTAATGTGTTGACTGGTTTCGATGCCTAGCTTATCTTTATAAGTATAGGTGGCGCTTATAGCATTATTTGTATAAAAATTTTTTGAAAAAATAAACAACGAATTGGTATATGTTGGATTTGTAGTGTAACTCGAATAATGATTGTAAGCTAACTGCAATTCGCTCGTTTTCAGTTTGAAAGATTTGCGAATACTCCCATTTGCATTCACATATTTACTGCCATTTGCATTAGTTAAAAACACCGTTCTCCTGTTCTGCTCATCTATAAACGTGCTATCTACAATGTCGTTTTCGATTACCCCGGCCGAACTGCTTATATTGAAATTCAGTGTGTTTTTACTTTTCATATCGTCATGAGAAAAATAAAAATTCACCGATCGGGTTGATTCCGCTTTTAAATTGAAATTACCTCTTTGAATGTAATATTGGTTTGTACTATCTACCAAGGGCGCTAGTTGATAAATAGTTGGTGGTGTTACCTGGACTCGAAAATTTAAACTTAATTGTTCTTGATAACTCCCCGTTTGTGAGTTTACAAAATTTATATTGATAAAGGGTAAGAAGCTACTGTAGTCACGCTTAAAATTTTGAAAGGAGCGGTCTGATTTATTGTTCTGCGTAATAAGTTGCTGTGCTGCGGTAATGGAAATGTTTAAAGATTTATTATAGCGATTGCTTAGTCTTTTGTAAAAAGATTTGCTTAATGTAATAGCGGGCTTAAAGAAGACATCCTCAGTTTCTAAGCGATTGGTGAGATAACCATTTGGCTGGTACTTACCATTTACAAAATCTTCTACAATGTTCTCATCGTTCTTATTAACAAAGTCTAAATCCCCCCCAATTTCGAGGGCGAATCCTGTTAAGTTATCGTTACCAAAGAGTAGCGTTTTAAGGTTTGGAAATGCTAAAGACGCTCTTTGAGTTAAATTTTTGCTATTGGTTTGGTATTTACGATTGAAATCCTTGTTGTTGGCGGCATTTAATAGATCTCGAAATTCAGTAGATTCAATCCGATCATTATCACGCTCGGATACATTTAGGCTATATCTAGCACGCAATGAGTTGAAACGCTGTTTCCAGTTTTCGTAGTTATGGAGGTCGTAAGACGTGTTGAGTGTAAAATTCGAACCGATGTAATTACTCTGCGAAATACTGTTATTTGTACTTGTAAGTTTAAAGTCGTTATCTTGCGCATTCCTAATATTTGCATTAACATTTCCCCCGTCTTCAAACGAAAGAAGCTGGATAAAACTGAGCGTATGCTGTTTGTTTTGATAATTGTAAATGGAATTAAAACTATGCCTATTACTCGTATTGGATGAGTTGCTATTGCTATTAGAATAAACTTGTATATTATCTGCAATAGTGGTTGCGGTTTGCGAATCGTTAATGTTGGTCGACGCAATATTCCTGAAGTAATAATCTGCTGTTAAAGAACTTTTATTATTCCACTCTTTACTATCAGGTTTAAAATTGTAAGTCATCTGTGCGCCCGCTACATTAGCTTTATTCACTCCGGCCTGGCTAAAATCTGATTGGTATTCTACAGAAGTTCCAACGCCTTTATAGGTACTGTTCCTAATCAAAGTATTAATATCGTTCGAGATTTTATTGATATCATTAACTGCTGCAATAGCAGAAAGCTGCAGTTTCGGCGTAGTAAAGTTGAGGTTGCCATCAAGCTGATAATGATTATCTGTGCCATATCCAGCACTTATTTTGCCGAAATAAGATCGGTCTTTACCTTTTTTCAACTTTAAGTTGGCAACCAAATTACTATCTAAAGGCTTATTTCTATCGGCCGTATTAAATATCTGAATCTTCTCAAGGGCATTTTTGGGGATATTTTGAAGCGCAATCTTGTTGTCGCCACCAAAAAAACTTTTCCCATTTACGGTTAGTTGTTTTACTTCCTTTCCGTTTACCGTTATAATTCCATCACCCCAAACCGTAATATTTGGAACCTTTTTCAAAAGTTCTTCAACGGTAGCATTCGTATCAAGCTTAAATGCAATGGCATTTATTTCCAAGGTATCATTATTGTATGATATAGGCGGAACAGTAATAGTTACCTCTTTTAAATTAACGTCTTGTGGATTAATGATAATAGTCTTCAGATCCAACAATGTTTCTCCTTTTGGAATAATAATATTCTTTTGAATGGTTTGATAACCAACATTGCTAATATCTAAGCGAAGTGGTTTGTCTATTGGCAAGTTGCTAAATTTAAATTCGCCATAGTTATTGCTTAACTGGTAGTTGATAACGGTATTATCCGCTTTGTAAATAGAAACCGTTGCCGATTTGAGTACATATTTGTGTACGGTATCCCTAACAATTCCTTTAACCGATCCTAATGGGGTTGGCGCTTGGGTTTGGGCAAAAGAATAGCTTGTTCCTAAGCAAATAATGCTTAAAATGAGATAGAGGTGAGTGCGCATGGATTTAGTTTTTTCTTGGCTTCAGAATAATAATAATGGGATTGCTTTTTCTATCGTTAGTTTTAAAATAATTTTCAAGCAAAGCTGGATAATGTATGTTTTTATCCGCATTTCTTTCCTTAAATGTAAATAGCGCTAATGCAGAGTAGCTGGTATAAAATTGGTCGTTTTCATAGGCAAGAAATCCATGGTTGGCAAAATCGTACGAAAGGCCAGAGTCTATGATCGGTAGAAAGTTCGAAAGGCTATCCGGCTCCAGATCTTGAAGAGACAACAGCTCAGTTGTTTTAGTATTGTATATTAAATTTTTCTTCTGGTCTTTATCATAATTAACATTTAGTAGTCTTAGATATAGACAGTCTCCAACAAGATAACTGCTACCAATGCCATGTAAAATCTTTTGGTTGTTTCTAAAGAATTCAAATCTCTTTTTGACATAGATTGGATTAGTAATAAAATCCTTTGGAAGCGTATTTATGGCAGGAAAAATAAATTTGTAAGCTAATTCCATTTTATTTGGCATAAGCTTGTAAAGTTTGTAATCATAATACTTCGTGTAGAAAGCTTCAGTGTCCGAATATTTATTCACGTCCTCTTCGCCATACCAATCATCATCATCAAAGAATTTAGGCGGAAGTTTAAAGTAAGATAAAGTGTCTTTTGTTTTTTTATTAATGGTAGAGATACTATACATGGTACTATCTTTTCCGGTTTTAATAAAAGCAAAATGTTTAATTATTACCTCGCCTTTAGCCAAAGATTCTTCAGAACGAAAATCCTCAAACTTTTTACTCTTTTTTACGAATTTGCCATCTAGTGTAAATAATTGTATGTTGTTAGCCGTATAGATGGCAATGTATTCTATTTGGTTCTCTTTAAAAAGAGAAAATCCATGGTTTACAGCTTTCTCTTTATCATTTTCATCTGTCTGTAATTTAGTTGCATCGATCTTTGTTAGATATTTTCCATTGTCCGTAAAAACCAAAACCGATCGGGTATCATGATCATAAATTAAAAACTTGCTGCCCAAAATTTTCAGTTGAGAAATATTCCCGAACAAACTTTGTTTAGTTGTCTCTAGAGGAACAAATTTAACCTCGTCAAAAACTTGTGATACTGATGCACCACGGGCACTTTGAGGATCTATACGTAACGTTACGGTTTTTGAGCTATCAATTACACCGGTCTGCGAGAATGCGAAAGATGTAGTGAGAGAGAGAAGGCCTGAAAATGCCAGAGAGCGTGAGATTAGCATGAAAACGTATTCGATTTTTAGTTTCTATTGTAATTACTTTATCGTTAAGGTTTTAAAAATAGCAAAATTAGATTAAAAGTCATATAGACATTTATTTCGCTACCGTCTATTTCTTTGCAATCATTTATAAATGCGCTCAGATTATGCAATACGTTAATCACATTGCTTAGAATTATAATCGGCAGGTGCGCCTTCATTTTACCAAAGCAGTGGTTAAACGCACTTTTTCATTTCCCCCCGCTTCCAATTCAACAGGGATTTCTTTAACTTTGAGGTTCTTAAAAAAGTATTCAAATAGAAAATGGCAAAAGCATCTGAAGTAAAAAGCGGAAATGTTCTTCGTTTTAACGGAGAGTTGGTTAGTGTTGAAGAATATATTCACCGCACCCCTGGTAATTTAAGGGCATTTTACCAAGCCCGCATGCGCAACGTAAAAACAGGGAAAATTGTAGAGTATCGTTTCCGTACCGATGAAGAAGTAACCATTTGCCGTGTAGAAACAAACGATTACCAGTATCTCTACGAAGATGGCGATTATTTGGTTGTGATGGACAACAATACATTTGAACAATACAACATCCCAAAAATGTTATTTGGTAATAGCCTTAAGTTTTTAAAAGAGGGAATGAATGTTACCATTGCATTCGAGAGCGACGAGCCCATTGTAGCGCAACTCCCAAACAGCGTGGAGCTCGAAATTACCTATACAGAGCCGGCGGTTAAAGGCGACACTTCTACCAGCGCACAAAAATATGCCACTGTAGAAACCGGTGCAGAAATTAGAGTGCCCCTGTTTATCAATCAAGGCGATAAGGTAAAAATAGATACCAAAACAGGCGATTATATGGAGCGTGTAAAGTAGGCTCAATAGCGGTTGGCTTTATAGGTTTTTATCAAAATAATTTTACCTTTGCCAACACAAAAATCAGAATCAAAAATCCAACTTAGGATAACACAATATGGCAAAAGCATCAGAAATTAAAACAGGTAACATCCTGCGTGTAAACGGCGAGTTGGTTACTGTAGACGAATGGAATCACCGTACACCAGGTAAAGGTGGCGCTTTTTATACAGGCAAGTTTCGTAACATCAAATCGGGAAGAATTGTAGAAGCCCGTATGAATACAGATGAAGCAGTAGAAATTTGCCGCGTAGAAACCAACGATTACCAGTACCTGTACGAAGATGGCGACTATTTAGTGGTGATGGATAATAACACCTATGAACAATATAACGTAGATAAAGCATTATTTGGTTCGGCCATCAAATTCCTAAAAGAAGGCATGAGCGTAATCGTTTCTATGGAAAGCGAAGAAGCCATTATGGGCCAGTTGCCAAACTTTGCTGAGTTCGAAATTACTTATTCAGAGCCAGCTGTTAAAGGCGATACCTCTACAAATGCTTTGAAAGCGGCAACTTTAGAGAATGGAGTTGAGGTTAAAGTGCCCATGTTTGTAAACCAAGGCGATAAAATTAAAATAGATACACGTACCGGCGAATATGTTGAGCGTGTAAAATAAGCTATTTATATAGTTAAAAAGGCCTCTAGAGTTAAACTTTAGAGGTTTTTTTTGTTTTAAAAGGTATGGCAAAGTAGCAAGCTGACTAATTTTTTTGGAAATGAAAGTTTGTAATGCTTCGCTTACTGTAGCCCCGCTATTCGTTGCTGCCAATTGGATTTTTGCGTATTTTTAGCAACTTCGGTAACTGTCCAATTGGCATACACTGCTATCGGGTTTATTAATCAAGTTCCTGCAGCTATGTTCCATTCCTCAGCAAAAAGCCAAGCTAAAATCTATTGTTTATCTTTACAAAAACTTTAAAAAATGCTAAAAGCCGACGCTAGAAAACATGCCTTAAAGCAACGATTGCAGATTAATAATGTGGAATATGCATCGCTAAACAATGAACTTCTGCATCAATTTTCGACGTTGGATTTTAATAACATCTATGCTATTCATACCTTTCTACCCATCATCGAGAAAAAAGAACCCAATACTTTTCTGTTAATAAACTGGCTTCATATCAATTATCCAAATATTAAAATCATCCTGCCAAAAGCCGATTTCAAAACATCGTCGATCACAAACCACGAATATTTTGGCGTAGAAGCGCTCCAAGAAAGTGGCTATGGTATTCTAGAACCTCAAACCGATCAAATCTATCACGGAGAGGTGAATCTGGTACTAGTGCCACTTTTAGCGTTTGATAGACGTGGTTACCGCGTAGGTTACGGAAAGGGCTTTTACGATCGATTTCTTGGAAATTTAAATGCTAAAAAAATAGGCTTATCTTTGTTGCAAGCAATAGATTCAATAGATGATGTTGACCAGCACGATATTAAACTAAACTGTTGCATTACCCCAACACAAATTATTAAATTTTAATTTTGCAATCATGCCAGAAGAAATTGTAATCAAAACAGAAAAACAATACGAAGACAATATGATTGCCGTGTTCGAGTTGCAAGAGAAAGAAGAACCAACCGCTGCAGATTTAAAGCAAATTGAAATGATGCTTAAAGCCGGCGAGAAATATGAGGCAGAGCATTTATAACACCAACCTGTTGTAACCTAGGCACAACGAAACCTAGCTTATCTCTAGCAAAACAGGGCAGTGGTCAGAATGTATAGCGTCTGGTAAAATACGAACGCTTCTCAAGCGGTTTTCTAACGGTCGGGTAACCAAATGGTAATCAATACGCCAGCCTAAATTTTTACCCCGGGCACCGGCACGGTAACTCCACCAGGTGTAATGGTGCGGGTCTTTATTAAAATGGCGGAAAGCATCGATAAATCCGTTCTCTAAAAATAACTGCATCCATTCCCGCTCCTCCGGTAAAAACCCCGATGAATTTGCATTCGATTTCGGGTTATGAATATCCATCGGTGTGTGGCAGATATTGTAATCTCCGCTAACAATTAAATTCGGAATTTCCTGTCGCAATTGGCCAATGTACTGATCAAAAAAACGCATGAAGGCATACTTTTTTAGCTGCCTTTCATCGCCGCTAGAACCCGATGGCATGTACAGGCTCATTAAAGAAAAATCACCAAAATCTGCTCTTAATATTCTACCTTCCTGGTCAATCCATGATTCACCACACCCATAAACAACGTTATTGGGTTTAATTTTGGTTAATATTGCTACACCACTATATCCTTTCTTCTCTGCCGGGAACCAATAATGGTGGTAGCCTAATTGCTCAATTAAGGCAATAATCTCAGGGATTTGAACTGGTAATGCTTTTACTTCCTGCAGGCAAACCATATCTGCATTGGTAGCTTGGAGCCAACCAAAAAAATTCTTAGTGCTTGCCGCACGAATACCATTAACGTTATAAGAGATAATTTTCATTACGACTTCATTACCATATTATCTTTCAGCCCACCATTTTTAAGTTGCTTTTCCAACTTTCTGGCTGCACCTCTTTTTAATACTTTAATTTCCATTTTTACGTCCTCTTTCGGACGGTTGTTTTTATCTGTCGCCAACTCGGCAATTTTATCAACCATAGCCAAACCCACTACAATCTCGCCATAAACAGTATAGTTACGGTCTAAATGTGGCGCACCACCTATGGTTTTATACACTTCACGCTGCCATACCGGAATCTTAAAGTTAAGCCGGTTTTGTTCCACACTGTTCAACTGCTCATCAGTAAATATTTTTCCTTGCACCAGGTAAAACTGACTTCCACTCGATGCCTTTTCAGGGTTATTATCTCTCGCTGCGGCTAAAACCCCTTTTTTATGAAATAGGCTATCTCTAAATTCTGCAGGGATGGTATATTTTGGTCCGCCGTTTCCCAACAATGAATCGGGCTTCGCCTGCCTCGAATCCGGATCGCCACCCTGTATCATAAATGCTTTAATCACCCGATGAAATAATGTGCCATTGTAATACCCTGCTTTGGCCAATTTCAAGAAATTATCTCGGTGTAATGGTGTCTCGTTATAAAGCTTCACAATACAGGTTCCAAATGATGTTTTAATTTCAACATACTGGTTTTTTGGCTTGGCCGCGAAAACAGTAAGTGCAGAAAAAGTGCATAGAAAAAACAGTAATTTCTTCATTGTTGATAGTGTTTCGGGCTAAATTAACTTAAAAAATGAAATTGAATAAATATTGACTACTTATTCTTTAATTTTTTTTAACCTACCTTTGTGCTGATGAAGTTCAGACAAAAGATAGCACTTTCTTTGGCCGCATTCTATGCGGTTAGTGTGATGGGTTTGGCTTTAAGTCTGCACTTCTGTGGTGGTAAACTGGCAAACGTAAAGTTGTTTAGCAACGAAATTGCCTGCTCGCTGTGTAAAGATATCCCTGCAGAAAAAATTAAGGATGATGGCTGTTGTAAAAACACCCAAGTAACCGTAAAGGTTAAAGATAGCCACCAAACCGCAGCAAAAACAGAGATGCCAAAGTTATTTGCTATTCAGCTTTTTGTACATCCTCCTGTTTCCGCTTTTTTTGGCGATACCAGCTTAGCTTTTCCAAGTCAAATTCCCAATAAAGCACCCCCGCAATATATAAAGGTTGCCCTCCACGTTTTCAACTGTATTTTTCGGAATTAGGATTAATTATCGGCTTTGTTCGCGTTCTCTTGCGTGTAACAGAAGCTTGATAGTACATTTTTTCTTACACTCTAATTCAAAAAAATAATGAAAACCATTAATATATTCAGCATTATCATGCTTTTATTTGCCGTTCAGGTATCTGCGCAACAAATCTCAACTGCAGATTTACAGGTAACAGGTTTAACCTGCTCCATGTGTTCAAACGCAACTCAAAAATCACTAGAAACCCTTGGCTTTATCAATAAAGTTAAACCAGATTTAAATAAAAATTTATTTGTACTAACTTTTAAAAAAGGAGCCGACATTAATATAGATCTGATCCGTAAAAAGGTACAGGATGCTGGTTTTTCGGTAGGAGGACTTACCGCCGATTTCACGTTTAATCAGGTGAAGATCGATGATAAAGGGCAGGCCATTGTAGATGGAAAAGTATATCGGTTCGTAAACGCAAAAAACAAAACGTTAACAGGAACGGTAAAGGCAGCTGTGGTAGATAAGAACTTTGTATCTGGGGCTGTATTTAAAAAGCAAGCCGGGTCTATTAATTCTGATGCCTATGCCAGCGGTACAGCAATGGTAAATGGCAAAAAAATGCGTGTTTACCATCTAGTGCTTTCTTAAGATGAAACGGTTTCTAATACTAATGCTGGTTCTAGCCAGTATTTTTGGCCGTGTTTATGGACAAGAGCTTTACGTTTTTACCGAGCCTGCAAGTAATATGCCGACCAAGTC
Source organism: Pedobacter sandarakinus (assembly GCF_026240095.1). GTDB lineage: Bacteria > Bacteroidota > Bacteroidia > Sphingobacteriales > Sphingobacteriaceae > Pedobacter > Pedobacter sandarakinus. The sequence continues at coordinate 1,047,907 of NZ_JAPIVG010000001.1, forward strand.
TATCGGGGTGCGCATTACCAATGAGGGTATGTTCAACAACCCGGGTTTTGTAAGTAGAACCATTCCCGAGGTAATGTTCGGGTTTAATAAAAACTTAATGATGCATGCGCAGGCATTTCTCTCTGATATGGATGGAACTTACCGTTTGGAAGGCGGTAGCCTATATGCTAAATACCGGTTTCTTTCTATTGATGATGCGCAAAGTCATTTCAGGGCTGCTGCATTTGGAAGGCTCAGCACAAGTAAGCGATCTACCTTTTTCAGGGATATTAATCTCGAAGGGGATAATAGTGGCATTCAGGGTGGTTTGGTTTTTACCCAGCTCTTGCACAAGTTGGCACTTTCAGCAACGTTAAGCTATGCACATGCATTTAAGGATTTAGATAAACAAATTATCGGTGCACCGCAGCCAAACAACATGCTATCTTATAGCCTTTCTTCTGGTTACCTGGTTTTACCAGTGGTTTATAAAAATTATACCGACCCTAATTTTAACCTGTATTTTGAAATGCTAGGCAAGACCGATCCAGGAACTGGTCAGAGTTATCTAGATTTAGCCCCGGCAGTGCAAGTCATCTTAAATAGCACCACACGCATTGATTTGGGTTACCGTTTTCAGGCATTTGGCAATATGGCCAATCGGTACACCAAAAACATGTACCTGTTAAGGGCAGAATTTAACTTTTTTAATGTTTTAAAATAATAAATAAAATGAAAAGAACACTATTGATGATGGTTTTAACCATTATAACCACAAACATTACCTTCGCTCAAAACAACACCAATAAGGCGTTTAATCAACTATTAGGCACTTATTATGATGTAAAAAATGCTTTAGCAGCAGATGATGCAGTTGCTGCCAAGGCGAAAGTAAAAACACTTTCGGCTAAAGTTGATGCCGTTCCGCATAAAAGTTTACCTGAAAACCAACACGCATTGTGGATGGAGCAGGCAAAAATAATGAAGGCAAAAGCAACTGAATTGGCTGCCGGGAAAGATCTAAAAGCACAGCGAAAATCTTTCGAGGGTATTTCTTATGCTATGATTAAAACCGTCAAAAACATCAAGTTTAACAACGCAACAGTTTACATACAGCATTGCCCTATGGCTAAGGCAAGTTGGCTAAATGAAAAGGAAGCAATTGAAAACCCATATTATGGAAGTATGATGTTCGATTGTGGGGATGTTTCGGAAACAATAACTTCGAAATAATGGAACTGCATATCAAAAATATGGTATGCAACCGCTGCAAAATGGTGGTTAAGGCCGAGCTCGAGAGGCTTGGCTTTAACCCTGTTTTAGTGGAACTAGGAGTAGTGTCGTTAAGTGAAGATTTATCTTTCCAAGAAAAGCGGCAAATAGCTGAGCAACTTAAATCATTTGGATTTGAACTTCTGGAAGATCGGAAAACGCAAATAGCAGAACAGGTTAAGACAACGATTATCAATTTAGTTCATTATTCCACCGGACAATTAAACGTTAATCTTTCAACATACCTCAGCCAACAGCTGCATATCGAATATCCCCAACTTAGTGCTGTGTTTTCTGATCTAGAAGGACAAACTATTGAGAAATATTTCATCGCTCAGAAAATAGAAAAGACCAAAGAAATGCTTACATATGGGGAATTAACGTTAAGCGAAATAGCATATCAGCTTCATTATAGTAGTGTGGCGCACCTCTCTGCTCAATTTAAAAAGATTACGGGTTTTACACCTTCGGCATATAAAATGCAGGCGATAGAAAAGCGTAAAACCTTGGATGAAATCTAAGCGAGTAGCTCAGCAATAGCTATCTAGAGGTTTCTTACCATACATCAATACAATGCCTTTCTAGATAATTGTACTTTTGAATTAAATAGACCAATGCTTTAGCTAAAGTGTGGTTACATTCTAATGTTTGTTTTATTCTTAAAATTTATAATATCATGAAAAAATTATTCCTATTTCTAGTTGTTTCTTCAATTAGTATTGCATCGTTTGCACAAACCAGCTGGAAGATAGATCCAATGCATTCCTTTGTTAACTTTTCGGTAAAGCACATGGGTATTTCTTTTGTAGATGGCTCTTTCAAAAAGTTTGATGGAACGATTACCGCAAGCAAACCAGATTTAACTGATGCCAAAATTAATTTTATGGTTGATGTAAACAGCATTACAACTGGCGTGGATATGAGAGATAACCACCTAAAAACCGATGACTTCTTTAACGCAAATTCATATCCTACAATGAAATTTGAAAGCACCTCTTTCAAAAAAGTAGCAGGAAAAGCCAATAACAACTATGTACTAACAGGAAAGCTTACCATTAGGGATGTAACGAAGGAAGTAAAATTCGACGTAGTTTATGGGGGCACAGCTAAAGACCAACAAGGAAATACAAAAGCAGGTTTTGGCGCAACTACCACCATTAATCGTTTAGATTATAACATTAAGTACGATCCAACTGGTGCGGGTGTGGCTAAAGATGTTACCATTAAATTAAACCTTGAATTTGTACAATCTAAATAATTTATAGGGTTAGGCCCAACATGTCAACATTATTTCAATTTAGAAACTTTACCCAGCATTTGCCGCAAACGGATTTAATGCCTACGGTTTTTATTGGGCATGGATCGCCGATGAATGGCATAGAAAATAATGCTTTTAGCCAAAGTTGGGTAGACTTGGCTAAACACATTCCTGTACCGAAAGCCGTTCTTGTTGTTTCTGCACACTGGTATACACACGGTACTTTTGTTACAGCGATGGATTTTCCAAGCACCATTCACGATTTTGGTGGCTTTCCACAGGCACTTTTTGATGTGCAGTACCCGGCACCTGGAGATGCAGTACTTGCGGCAACCATTCCTGCATTGGTGCACAGTACCGATGTAGGTTTAGACCACGATTGGGGCCTCGATCATGGAACATGGACGATTGTTCGCCACATGTACCCTCATGCTGATATCCCTGTACTGCAGTTGAGCATTGATTATACAAAATCGCCGAAGGCCCACTATGAACTAGCAAAAGAAATTTATGCCCTGCGCAAAAGGGGCGTTTTGGTTATTGGAAGCGGTAATATGGTGCATAACTTAAGGATGGTAAACTGGGATATGATTAACGGAGGCGGTTACGACTGGGCACACGAGATTAATGATCAATTTAAAAACCTAATTCTAAACGGCGACCATAAGCCGCTAATTGATTACCGAAACCTTGGACCGGCCGCAATGCTGGCTATTCCAACACCAGAGCACTACCTGCCACTAATTTACACTTTAGGGTTGACCACCGAACGAGATGAGGTATCGTTTTTTAATGATAATGCGGTTGGTGGTTCCTTAACCATGACCTCGGTTTTGGTCGGTTAACTTGGCCAAAACCTGCAAGCTGATGTTTCTAAACCCGATAGTACGGAAATCCTTTTTTATTACTGCCGCGTTTACGCCCCACACAGCATAGCCAACATAGCGATAGTAATAACGGCACACCAACTGCAAAAAAAGATTGGAGGAAAAGCGGGGCTACAATTGCCGAAGCGATATGAACCTTCATTTTCAAGAAAACATGCTGTAAAGTTTAAAATTTTACAACATTTAATGGTTATTCTGTAAGAAACATAGCAGGTTTAACACCTACATTTGTTTATGATGACACACCAATATCAGCTTACAGGGATGACTTGTGGCGGCTGCGAAAGCGCTGTTAAAAGCAAACTTTTGGTTTTGCCGGAGGTAACTGCCGTTGAGGTATCTAAAGAAAATCAAGCTGCCACAATTAGTATGAACAAACATATTGAGACGGCCGAGTTACAACGGGCGCTTGGCGGCGAGGAAAGCAAATACCAGATTTCTGCATTTTTAAAAGAGCAAGTAGTTGATGATTCGCAGACCTGGATAAGTACATATAAGCCCATTTTACTCATTTTTGGTTACGTAACGATGGTTTCACTCATCGTATCGTGGCAGAATGGGTCGATAAGTTTGATGCTTTTTATGCGGATTTTCATGGCAGGCTTTTTCTTAACTTTTTCTTTTTTTAAGCTCCTGAATTTGAAAGCCTTTGCAGAGAGCTACGCTATGTATGATGTGATAGCCAAGAAATTTGGTGCGTGGGGCTATGTTTACGCTTTTATTGAGCTTTGTTTAGGGATAAGTTTTGCGCTTAATTTGATGCCCGCCTTGGTAAACTGGATCACTTTAATTGTGATGTTTATCAGTATTATCGGCGTAATTGAAAGTGTTTTAAACAAGAAAAAAATTCAATGTGCATGTTTGGGGGCGGTTTTTAATCTCCCCATGAGTACGGTAACCATAGTAGAAGATTCGGTAATGATTGCCATGAGCGCTGCAATGTTGTTGTTAATGTAGCGCCTGCCGAAGTTGCGTCTGCTAACGTTTGGAAAGCGTTTGCGTAATGTGCGCCAGGTGGTGCTTACCGTGCCACGCGTACATACCCAACAGATATGCAAAACTAAAACTTTTGCCCGCCGCCGGATGAAAATAAGTGCGGGAATAGTCTTCCAGGGGGAGGTTTTTCAAAAACATTACCCAGCGGTTATGAATGCTTTTTAACAGTTCCACCGACATTTGGATATCGCCGGTTTTGGCCTCTTTTGTCTCTGCCCATAATGCTTCGTTATATGGCCTTATTGTTGGATGATCTTCTGTAACAATTAACTTTGAGCGTATATATGCGTTCATGTGGCTATCGGCAAGGTGATGTACTACTTGCCTCAAGGTCCAACCGCCTGGCCTGTAAACCTGGTTAAGGGCCTCCGCATTTTGGCTACCAGTCGCCTGGGCGATTTGAGCCGGCAACTCGGCAATTTCACCTATCCATTGCAAGGCCTGATGCATGTCGAAATGATCGGGCATGCTGAACTGACCAATTGGGTATTTGAGTTTTTCGATATCCATGGCACTAAAATACTTATTACAACAAAATCACTTGATCATTTACATGACTTTTTTTAGCCATTTTAACAAGGCCATGTTATACGGGGGATAAATTAGCTTAGTTAAGCCAAATTTAGACTGAAACATTACCGATCGTTCGTGGGTAAAATTTTTAAAGCCATAAATGCCGTGGCAACTGCCCATACCGCTACTATTTACCCCTCCAAAAGGTAGGTTAGGGTTGCTAATATGCACCAGTACATCATTTACACATGTACCACCGGCGCTGGTATGGGTTAAAATCTCATCTACATTCCCATTGTCTTCAGAAAAAATGTAAAGCGATAGCGGCTTATTTTTTGTGTTGATGAAATGAATGGCTTCATCCAAATGGTTATAGGTAATGATGGGTAATATCGGGCCGAAAATTTCTTCCTGCATCACGGCGTTGTTACCGTTAACTTGGGTTAAAACGGTAGGGTTAATCGTTAGCGTATCGGAATTGCGTTCGCCGCCAAAGGTAATCTTGGCGCCGTCTGCAATAGCGTTATTGATCAAATGATCGAGTCGCTGAAATTGTTTTTCGTTGATGATTTTGCCATAAACCGAAAGATTAATATCGCTCCCGTTGAAAAACATTTTCAATACTGCTATTTGGTAATGTTCAATAAATTGTTGCTCCAGTTCGGCGGGAATTAAAACATAATCTGGGGCAATGCAGGTTTGGCCAGCATTAACCAGCTTTCCCCAGGCAATTTTCTCTGCTGCTTTTTTTAAGTTGGCACTTCGATCGATCATGGCCGGCGATTTACCACCGAGCTCTAAGGTTACTGAAGAGAGGTTTTTAGCAGCCGCTTCCATTACAACTTTACCAATTGCAATACTGCCTGTAAAAAAAATATGGTCGAACGGCAGTTTAAGCAATGCGGTAGAAACTTCTGCATCGCCTTCAAAACAGGCTACCTCTTCTGGTTCAAAGGCTTTTTTAATTAATTTAGCAATTATCGCTGCGGTATGCAGACTAAGCTCTGAAGGTTTTATTATGGCACAATTTCCTGCGGCAATTGCAGAGATGAGCGGACTCATAATCAACTGGAAGGGATAGTTCCAGGGTGCTACAATCAGGCAAACACCTTTCGGCTCGGAGTAGATTCTGTTCCTGGCAAACAGATTTGTCATGGTTCTGCCGGCCGACTTAGGTTTCATCCAAGTCTTTACATTTTTAATTGCATGATCTAACTCTGCGTAGATAAAGTATAATTCGGTGACAGCAGTTTCAAACTTACTTTTCCGCAAGTCTTTCTCTAATGCCGCAAATATTTCCTCTTCGGCTGCAACTAAAACATGCTTCAGTTTTTTTAATTTACCTGCACGGATTTTAGCATCGGTTTCACGCAAGGTAAACTGATGTTGCTGTTGTAAGTTGAAAACAGATTTTATCGTATTTTCCATGTCAATTTATTTGCCAACCGTAACAGTCTCACTGGCGATCAGAAAACCCGGCTGGGTTGTGGCATTTAAATTTAGTTAAAATACGCTCAATTCATTAAAAATTCATTGAATTAAAGCATATTGCAATTTATTTTAACTTACAGTGATGAAGAAATTGTTTTTAGTTTTCGCATTCTTAATTCCATCGATTATTTATGCCCAAACCATTAAAACAGATGTATTGGTTATTGGGAACTCAGCGGCCGCTTTTTCGGCAGGTATGCAGGCTTCAGAATCGGGTGTAAAATGTATTGTATTAACACAGGGTGATGGATTTGATATACCAAATATTGAGCAACTGCCCAAAACCGGCCTGCAGAAAATTTTTGATAAGCGAGCTCGGAAAGCATTGAAACTTTCAGATAGTGCAGCGCTACCAAATATGAATAAACAGGTGCTTAATGCCGTTGTTAAAAAATGGTCAGACAGCTCCAAGCTTTTCAATGTAATCAATAACGCAAATTACGAGGAAATCAAGCGTTCTGGCAGTGGCTGGGAGGCAAGGCTAACTAAAGACAAGAGTATTAAAGCAAAAGTACTGATCATTACCGGGCAGTCTGCAAAAATACTTGCTGCATTGAAAACAACAACGTTGAATGCCGCTAAAAGTAGTCTGCTAAATTACGATGAAAACTCCTATCGTACCAGTATTGCGGGGATAGCTGGAACTACCAATTTTCTGTCTATGTACAACTTATTAATTCCCGACCAGGAGAATTTCTTGTATGTTAATGCTCAGGATTACGAAATTGGGCAGGCAGCAGGTGCTACTGCAGCTTATGCAGCATTTTTCGATACAAAAACCAGTCTATCTAACCTTAAGCGCATTCAAGGTGAATTATTGAGCTATAAATTGCCTTTGGTGCCTTTTCAGGATGTAAACCTGGCAGATTCGAATTGGCTTGCTATCCAGAAGATTGGTAACACTGGTTTACTAAAAGGAGACGTAAAAGATGGTAAATTGTTCTTTAATCCGGCACAGGCCGTAAGTTACAATGAGATAAAACAACCTATAAAAGACTATTACTATAAGGCACAAATCTGGTTTGATGATCATCAAAATGTTCCGATCAATTTGGAAAATACCATTTCTTTGGTTTCCTACGTGGGCAATAAAGCGATAGATGCTACACGGCTGGAATTGGAAAAGAAATGGAAGAAAAATTATGGGTTTTCTACAAGCTTCGATTTAAAACGCGTGTTAAGCCGCAGAGAATTTGCCGTAATCATCAATGAATATTTGAAGCCTTTTGACGTAGTGAATGTTGATAAAAGCGGCAAAGTAATTCGTTAGATTTATAATTACAATTAGCCTCTCAATAGGAAGTTGCGATAGCTATTAAAGTTTATTTGTCACTTAAATTGCTTTCTGGAAGAATATCAGTTGTAACATTTCCATTTCCTACGCCTTTTAGTTTATGCATTAACTAAATTGCAGCAAACAAACTCATTTTCATGAAGAAATATTTACTTTTCCTTTTGCTCTGCACAGGCGAATATGCCTTTGCGCAACAATTAGAACCCCTTACGGTTGAAAAGATTATGCGTGATCCGAAATGGATGGGCAGCTCGCCCGCAAATTTCCGATGGACGGCTGACAGTAAAACCTTGTACTTCGACTGGAACCCAGAAAATAAAGCCAAAGAATCACTATATAAAGTTACGCAAGGCGCAAATAAGCCCCTAAAGGCCGTTGATAAAGAAGACAAAAAGTTGCTAAGTGTAAACTATGTATATAATGCCGATAAGTCTGCCGGGCTTATGGAGAAAAGCGGCGATATCTACCTGCAAAACTTTAAAACTAATAAATCTACCAGGCTTACCAATACGCTAGAACGAGAGAGCAATCCGATTTTTTTAGGTAATGGCGACGTTGTTTACCAGTTAGCCGATAACCTTTTTCAGCTCAATTTAAAAACTGCCGAAACGAAGCAGATTACAAATTTTGTGAAAGGAAAAGGTGCGGGACGGACATCTGGTGGTGCTGTTTCTGAGCAAGACAATTGGTTAAAAGCGCAGCAAACGGATCTTTTCGATATCATAAAAAAAAGAAATACAGAAACACGCGGCGGCGAGCGACGAGGAAGGTTTAATGCCGCTGCCAGCGATGCTAAACCATTAAAGCCTTTGTACACCGATGATAGATTCTTGAATAGCGTAGCAATTAGTCCGGATGGACGTTTTGTAACCTACAAACTTACGGCACCAGCTCAAAACAACCACAACACAATTGTACCAAATTATGTTACCGCTTCTGGTTATACTGAAGATATTCCCGGTAGAACAAAGGTTGGTGAACGGGAAAACGTTGCCCAGGGATTTGTTTATGACACCCAAAAAGATTCTTTATATGCTATTCAAACGGCTTCTATTCCGGGAATAAAAGATCTTCCGGCATTCTATAATGATTACCCAAAAGCTTTAGACACCCTGAAAAAGAAGAATGCAGACAGGTTGGTTAACTTTTTTGGTCCCGTGTGGAATGAAAATGGTTCCACGGGGATTATGGTGGCTACTTCTGCCGATAACAAAGACCGTTGGATTTTAAAGCTGGATGCAACCACCGGTAAATTTACGCTTGTAGATCGGCAACATGATGAAGCCTGGATTGGCGGCCCAGGAATCAGCGGGTTCTTTCAGGGCAGCACCGGGTGGATTGACAATAACCATTTCTACTATCAAAGTGAGGCCACAGGTTATTCCCACCTATACGTAGCCGATATTAAAACTGGAGAGAAAAAGCAACTTACCACCGGTAACTGGGAAGTACAGTCGGTTCAGCTTTCTAAAGATAAGAGCGTATTTTACCTCAAAACCAATAAAGAGCATCCGGGTATAACCAATCTCTTCAAAATTAATGTAAATGGTGGTGCGCTGGTGCAAATCACCAACATGAAAGGCTTAAATGATTTCACCTTATCACCAGATGAAAAAAATATTGCCATTAGTTATTCGTATTTAAACAAACCTGGCGAATTATATCTACAAGCCAATAAGGTCGGTGCTAAAGCTGTTAAGGTAACTCAATCTACCACAACAGAATTTAACAGCTACAAATGGCGTGAGCCGGATATGGTTTCGTTTAAAAATAGATATGGTGCAGATGTATATGCCCGGGTTTACAAGTCTGAAAACCCACATCCAAACCATCCTGCAGTTGTATTTGTACACGGCGCCGGTTATTTGCAAAATGTTCATTTTGGTTGGAGCACTTATTTCCGTGAGTACATGTTTAATAATTTGCTAGCTGATAACGGGTATACCGTGATTGACATTGATTACACAGGAAGCTCTGGTTATGGTAGAGACCACAGAACTGGAATTTATCGCCATATGGGCGGAAAAGATCTAACCGACCAGGTGGATGGCGTTAAGTTTTTGGTAGAAAAATATGGTGTTAATCCTAAACATGTAGGTTTGTACGGAGGTTCTTATGGCGGTTTTATTACCTTAATGGCGATGTTTAATGAGGCTGATGTTTTTGCTAGCGGTGCGGCATTGCGTTCGGTTACCGATTGGGCACATTATAACCATGGTTATACCTCTAATATTCTTAATGAGCCTTTTAACGACCCGATTGCATATAAGCAAAGTTCGCCAATTTATTTTGCCGATAAACTCAAAGGCAAATTACTTATGGCACACGGAATGGTTGATGTAAATGTGCATTTCCAGGATATTGTGCGCCTTACACAGCGTTTTATAGAACTAGGGAAAAACAATTGGGAGTTGGCGGTTTACCCCGTGGAGGACCATGGCTTTGTTGAGCCAAGTAGCTGGACGGACGAATATAAACGCATATTTAAGCTATACGAAACTACATTAAAGAAATAGCCGCTAATATGGTTTCATCTGTATAGTTCAATTCATCAGATTTGGGTATTATCAGCCTGAGCTTGTCGCACGGCCTTCAAAGTCTCCGACAAGCTCAATGTGGCTTAACACATCTTTTAACTCGCTTTTGAAAAGCAACCTAGTTGAGTTGCAACTTAAAAGTAAGTCTTAAACTAGTCGGATCTCGTTTACGCGATAATTTTGTCTGTACAACAGGTATGGGTAAAATAAACCCGACAAGAGCGAAAATACTTTTGTAGCACATCCTTATTTATTAGCAATGCTTTTACGGGTTTGCCACCAACTTCCAAGCTCTGCAAAAAAGTATTCAAAAGATTGCAGCGTATGGCGGGACTGGACGCCGCCAAGCGGAACTTCAGTACGTTTTCTTGAAGATAGCTAACGGTGATATTGCGCAAAATGATTATAGTTTTTAACTATATCGTTATCGACAAATACGATTAACAATTAGTTAGTGTGGGTTGATAAAGCATTGATTTAGCCTTACCTTGTGCACCACAAAATCAAAAGACAAAAAATTATGGCAATAGTAGGTAAAAAATTCCCAAGTGTAAGTATTGATGCAATGTCTGACATAGGCGATGACATGAAGATCAATGTATTTGAAGAGGCTGTAAACAAGAATAGCAAAGTGTTATTATTCTGGTATCCAAAAGATTTTACTTTCGTTTGCCCCACAGAATTACATGCTTTCCAGGCCGCATTGCCTGAGTTTGAGCAAAGAAATACCATCGTTATTGGTGCATCTTGTGATACAAATGAGGTACATTTTGCTTGGTTAAACACACCCAAAGATAATGGTGGTATTGAAGGTGTTACATATCCAATCTTGGCTGACACACATAGACAATTATCTGGAATATTAGATATTTTAGACCAGGAAGTTAGTTACGATGAGGAAGGAAATGAATCATTCTCTGGTTCTAATGTGTCTTTCAGAGCAACATATTTAATTGATGAAACCGGCAAAGTTTTTCACGAAAGTGTTAACGACATGCCAGTTGGTAGAAATGTTAAAGAGTATTTGCGTTTAATTGATGCATATGCACACGTTCAAAAACATGGTGAGGTTTGTCCGGCAAACTGGGAAGAGGGAAAAGAGGCAATGAATGCAAACAGAACTGGTGTAGCTGAATACTTAGCCGCTAATTAATTTAATATAGCTATGTTTTTAGAGTTAACAGAGGATAATCTTCAGCAATATTTAGCAGACAACACAAAGGTTATGGTGCAATATGCAGCATCGTGGTGTGGTAACTGCCGTATTATGAAGCCTAAATTTAAAAAATTGGCAGCGGAAAATGAAGACGTTGCTTTCCTGATCGTGGATGCTGAAAAGTTTCCAGGTTCGAGGAAATTTGCCAACGTGGATAACTTGCCAACTTTTGCGGCATTTGAAGGTGGTAACTTGGTTGACCAAGTGCAGACTAACAAAGCAGAAGGGTTAATTGAACTTTTTAATAAAATTAAATAATGAAAATTCCTGTTATAAGACAATTGTTCCAAAACACAACGCCAGCACAGTTAGAAGCTACGCTCGAAGTGTTAGAAGCATTTTGTGAGTTTAGGGGTGTGAGCGAGCACGAAGTAGATGTGGCGGGCGAGATGATTACCAATATTTGCGGAGCGCTGGAAGTGCACCAGATGGTAAGCGACGGAGCTGTTGAGAAAGATGCACTCAATGCATTTGGACAAAAAGTGATGGGATCAATTGATCGATAATTAGTAAAATCATCCGTATTGACAGAGGCCCCTTGTGATTTTATTGCAAGGGGTTTTTTGTGCTAAAAAGTTGGATAGGGTCTATCAAGTTTAGTGATGGCAATTATTTAAAAGTTGATAAAAAAGAAATGCCTTTGGGAACCACTCCAAAGGCATAATCAACCTAAACCTCAAACTAAACTATGAAAAAATCTCTTGCCTAAATGGCGATATATTATTATCCTGATGAAAGGACTTTGTTTCTATTTCTTCCGCTGAAAAAAACAATATTTGTTTCTCTTTTTGGTGGTGCAAAGGTAATAACTATCTGTTAAATATAAAGTATTTATTTGAAAATATTTTTTTAATACATTTTCGTGACAATGTATGGCTGATTGTATGAAATTGACTCATGATCAACTTACTTATAGTCAGAGATTTGGACATGAGATGTGCAGAACTCATATTCTTGGATTTGGTTGGAACCAATTATGGTAAGTCGATCATGAGTATACTTTTCAATCAATTCTTGATACCAGTTTACCCCTTGAACGTCCAGATTGCTGGTGGGTTCATCTAAAAAAAGGATTGGGGAATTGGAACAGCAGGCCAATGCAAGTTTAGTTCGTTGCTTCATTCCTGAAGAAAAATATTTAATTTCTTTGTTGGCAGATTTTTCAAGTCCGAGAATGGATATTAAAGATTTTGAATCTACCCCAGGTGCAAAGCCCTTAAATTTAAAATGAAAATGGATGAGTTCTTTTAAGGTGAATGTTTCAACCAACTCTAAGTATGGCGCTGCTAGACTAACGTATTTATATATTTCCTCTACAGGGATATCTTTTTCATTGTGAAAAGAAATATTCCCTTCTGATGGAGAAAGGCTGCCCGTTAATACACTAAGTAGCGTAGACTTTCCAGAGCCATTCGGACCCAGGATTGCATAGCTGTTGCCAGATATAAATTCGGCGCTTAAGTTTCTGAAGATCCATTCCTTATTAAACCTGCGGCCGATATCGTTCAATACAATCTTCATCTCTATGTATTAGTCCTTAGGCCAGATTATGCTAATGTAGGCAACGATTTTGCCATACATACACTGTTTGTTACACCGATATATTGCCCATAGTTTGGCGTGATTTGATAACCTATTTTCTGGTAAAGGGATATGGCTTCAGGTTGTTTATTCCCAGTTTCTAAAACTGCCCGATTAAAATTAAGCGCTTTCGCCCAGTTTTCAAGCGCTGCAAGCACCTTTGCTGCAATTCCTTGTTTACGGTAGTTTGGTAGTACAAACATGCGCTTAATTTCAACGGTATCAGCTGCGAAAGGTTTAAATGCACCACATGCAACTGGTGTATCACCATCGTATGCGACGATCACTTCCTTAATAGTTTCTACCTTGTTAAACTGTGAATAAAAAGCATGGTCTTCACCATCCCTTATAGCTAAATCCTGGTCTAGCAACACTATCAGTTCTTTAAAGTCGGTGTCTTGGGCATTTGTTCTAACAAGCCTTACTTCACTCATCATATTATTTCTTGGTGTATAGTAATGCGCTTAAACATTTATTTCGAACTTAGCTTCCCATGCCAAAACCCTTCATTACGCCGCGGTTAGAATTACGGATGAAGTCTACAATTTCATCCCGAATTTCTGTTGGTTTAAATTCCGCTTCGATCATATCCAACGCTTTGGTTACGTTATTATGTTTTACAAAGAGTACTCGGTAAATTTCCTGAATTTCGTCTATCTGCTCGTTGGTGAAACCTCTTCTTCTTAATCCAACGGAGTTGATCCCTGCATAAGAAAGTGGTTCGCGTGCCGCTTTAACATAAGGCGGTACATCTTTACGCACCAAAGAACCTCCTGTTACAAATGCGTACGAGCCAACTTTTACAAATTGGTGTATGGCCACTAAACCAGCCAAAACAACATTATTGCCTATGGTAATATGGCCGGCTAAAGTGGTACTGTTAGAGAAGATACAGTTATTTCCTACTTCACAATCATGCGCAATATGCGAATAAGCCTGGATTAAGCAATTGCTGCCAATTACAGTTTTCCATTTATCTTTTGTACCACGATTTATGGTTACACACTCGCGGATGGTTGTATTATCGCCAATTTCTGCCGTTGTTACTTCACCAGCAAATTTTAAATCCTGAGGTTCGCCAGAAATAACGGCCCCAGGAAAAATGCGACAATTTTTTCCAATACGTGCACCATCCATAATGGTAACATTAGAACCAATCCAGGTTCCTTCTCCAATAACAACATCTTTATGTATCACTACAAAAGGTTCAATTACCACATTTTCGGCAATTTTTGCTTGGGGATGGATATATGCTAGAGGTTGTATCATAACTGAGCAGGTTCTGTTTGTTTAACTTTTGAAATTTGAGCCATCATTTCGGCTTCGACAACTATCTTTTCGCCAACCATGCCAACACCTTTCATTTGGGCAATGCCCCTTCTTATCGGCTCCAGTAAATCGCATCGGAACACGATGGTATCGCCAGGAAGAACCTGCGCCCTAAACCTAACATTATCTATCTTTAAGAAGTAGGTAAGGTAGTTACTAGGATCTGGAACGGTGCTTAATACCAGAATTCCTCCAACTTGTGCCATTGCCTCAATTTGGATTACACCCGGGAAAACAGGAGCACCCGGGAAATGGCCTTTAAAAAACTCTTCGTTCATGGTTACGTTTTTAACGCCCACAACATGGTTTTTAGATAATTCTAAAATTTTATCTACAAATAAAAATGGTTGACGATGAGGCAAAATGTCCATAATCTGAACAACGTCGTATAATGGCTTAGCGCTTGGATCGTACACCTTTTGTATTTTCTTATTTTTCTCTTTCTTTATTGCTGCTTTAATTTTTTTGGCAAAAGCAACATTGGCTGCATGGCCCGGACGAGCAGCCATGATATGCCCTTTCAGGTGCATACCTACAAGGGCCAAATCGCCAATCATATCTAACAATTTGTGGCGTGCAGGTTCATTCTGGTAACGCAACTCCATATTATTGAGGATGCCTTGCGGGGCCACATCAATATCTTTGCGGTTAAATAGTTTGGCCAAATGGCTTAACTCGTCTTTGGTTACCTCTTTATCTACAATAACGATGGCATTATTTAAATCGCCCCCTTTAATTAAATTATGTTGAAGCTGATATTCCAGTTCGTGCAGGAAGCAAAAGGTGCGGCAGGAAGCAATTTCTTTTTTAAACTCTGCAATGGTATTGATACCAGCATGTTGGCTACCTAAAACCGGAGAGTTATAATCAATCATGCAAGTAAAACGATAATCGTCTAACGGCATAGCCACGATTTCTACTTTTCGATCTGCTTCAGTGTAAGTAATGTTATGTGGAATGGTGAAATATTCTCGATCTGCATTTTGCTCTACTGAACCCACTTCCTCCAAAAGGTCGATAAAAAGAATTGAGCTTCCGTCCATGATAGGTGTTTCCGGGCCATCTAACTGGATCAAAACATTGTCTAAATCCATTCCAATCAATGAGGCCATCACATGCTCTACCGTGCTAACGCTCGCTCCATTTTGCGTAATGGTTGTACCACGGGAGGTGTCGGTTACATTATCTGCATCTGCATCGATAATCGGTTGCCCTTCTAAATCAATTCGCTGAAATTTAAAGCCATGATTTTCTGGGGCGGGGCAAAATGTTAGTGTAACATTTGCTCCGGTGTGCAAGCCAACGCCCGAGGCAGATATTTCTTTTTTAATCGTTTTTTGTCTAACGTTCATTGTGTATTGTATTCTTTTCCAATTCAGCGGTAAGCTTTTTCAATTCGTCTTCAAGCACGTTAATTCTTTTTTCTACATCAGGTAGATGCTTAAAAATTACCGATGCCCGCATCCAATTGCGCAAAGGTTGCGCCGGACTGCCATGCCACTGTTTATTTTCTTCTGTAATGTTAAAGTTTATGCCCGCTTGCGCACCAATCTGTGTGCCTTTAGCGAGTGTTAAGTGACCCGCTATGCCAACCTGGCCGCCAACAACACTGTTAGGGCCTATTTTCGTGCTACCAGATATGCCTGATTGTGCCGCAAGTACGGTATTTTCGCCAATTTCCACGTTATGTGCAATCTGTATCAGGTTGTCGATTTTAGCACCTTTTTTAACCACAGTAGATCCCATGGTTGCCCTATCTACAGTAGTATTTGCGCCAATTTCCACATCATCTTCAATAATCACATTTCCAATTTGCGGAATTTTATTGTAGGTACCATCTTTCTGTGGTGCGAAGCCAAAGCCATCGCTGCCGATAACAGTGTTGGCATGAATGACAACCTTATTACCGATAACAGAGTTATGGTATATTTTTACTCCAGGGAAAAAGGTGCAATTTTCACCAATTTTTGAGTTTGCACCCACAAAAGTTTGAGCGTTAAGTTTAGATCCATCGCCGATTATCACATTCGCTGATACGTAGGCAAAGGCATCGATAAAAACGTTTTTGCCAATTTTTGCGGTTGGATGTACAAATGCCAATTTATCAACGCCAGACTGTTGTGCCTGGGCATTAACGGCCTCATTGTACTTATCTAATAAGATTGTAAAGCCGCTATAAGGGTTATCAACACGGATTAATGTGCTGGTATAAGCTTGGGTAGGTACAAAATCTTTAGAAACAATTACAACCGATGCAAGTGTAGAGTACAAAAAGTTTTCGTACTTCGGGTTTGATAGGAAAGATAAGGATCCTTGTTTACCGTCTTCTATTTTAGAAAGCTCAGTAACTGCCACATCGGGGTTGCCGTCAATGGAACCATTTAGAAACTCGCTTATCTGCTTTGCAGTAAATTGCATCGTACAAAGGTATATGTTAAATTGATATGAACAAAAAAACCTGTCCAGGTTAACTCGTGTATATTTTTACACAATAGTAAGATTTAAAACGGCAGTAAAAGTTTAATATTTTGTTTACTAAGCTTAAATCCCCCTGGGGTAGCAGAGAATATGCTTCTCTACTGTTTTCTGCAACGATTCTAGATTGGATAAATCTGAGGCCTTTGCAATATCGACAATATCGTTATTTTTCATTAAAATCTTTATGTTGCCAACGCCGGCATTGTAAGCCCGGTTTTGAATAGCATCTGTAAAAACAAAGTATCTGGCTTCTGCCGGCCTAAGCCCCAGCAAATCTACCGCTGCATCTTTTAAAAATGTAACGCGATCTGGGTTTGCGGGCTCATTGCTCATCTCTACTTTATATAAATTTCTTGAAGTAAGCATTTCACACAGTGTTGCCAGTATTTTATCTGGGTGTTTAACCCAAACCTTTACGGCAGCGTAAATATCTTGATCGTCTAAGTTGGTAAAATGTGCTAAATTTTCCTGGCTGGAAAAAAAGTTACGCTGGTTAATGTCGTTCTTAAGAAAATGCGCTAGAGAAGGTGCAGCAAACAAATCATCGCCAGCTGCAGATAATTCTTTCGCCCTTTCTAGTATTTTCACCAGGATCATCTCTCCAGCTATAACAGTTTTGTGAAGGTAAACCTGCCAGTACATCAGCCGGCGGGCAATTAAAAACTTTTCTATCGAGTAGATGCCCTTCTCTTCTATAACGAGGTTATCATCAAAAACATTAAACATTTTGATGATGCGATCAAAACTGATTACGCCCTCGCTTACACCGGTAAAAAAGCTATCGCGGTTAAGGTAATCCATCCGGTCTAAATCTAACTGACCTGAAATAAGCTGATGCAAAAACTTTTTCGGGTACGTTCCATTAAATACCTCAATGGCATGTGTTAATTTTCCTTGGAAATGATGATTTAGATTCTGCATTAACCTGGCAGAGATATCTTCGTGCATGATTCCTGAAACCAGCGAATGCTCTAATGCATGAGAGAATGGCCCATGGCCAATATCGTGCAGTAAAATGGCCAGTATTGCTGCTTCTTCTTCACCTTCGGTGATGATGTGCCCTTTGCTCCTCAAAATTTCGATTGCCAAGCCCATGAGGTGCATAGCGCCGAGGGCATGATGAAACCGGGTGTGTAAGGCGCCAGGGTAAACCAAATGTGTCATCCCCAGCTGCTTAATATAACGCAGGCGCTGGAAATACGAATGTGAAATCACATCGTAAACTAGCGCCGAGGGAATACTAATGAAGCCGTATACGGGATCATTTATTATTTTCTTCTTGTTCAATCGTTAAAAATAGTTAAATGGATAGATACGGTACAAAAATTGCTATTTTTATTTATAGTTTGATTTACTGGTCTTAATTAAAAGACTGTACACATCTATTTTTACAAAAACATGCAAGAAACTAAAATATTGTGGGCCGATGACGAAATCGACTTGCTAAAACCTCATATACTATTATTAAATGATAAGGGTTACGATGTAACAACATTTACAAACGGAAACGATGCTTTGGAAGCCTTTGGCAAAGCACATTTCGATTTGGTTTTTTTAGATGAAAATATGCCGGGTATGAGTGGGATAGAAACACTGTCTGCCATTAAAAACCTGAATCCCGATGTGCCTGTGGTATTGATTACAAAAAGCGAAGAAGAAAACTTAATGGAAGATGCCATCGGCAGCAAAATAGATGATTATTTAATCAAGCCTGTAAACCCGAAACAGGTATTGCTAACGATAAAAAAGCTTATAGACAATAAGAGATTGGTAAGTGAAAAAACCTCTATGGCCTATCAGCAGGATTTTCGCCGCTTAGGGATGACTTTGAGCGACAGGCTTAGCTATGATGAGTGGATAGATGTTTATAAGAAAATTGTTTTTTGGGAGTTAGAACTCGAGAAATTAGACGATCCGCAGATGCATGAAATTTTAACCATGCAAAAACAAGAAGCAAATACCCAATTCTCTAAATTTATACAGGAAAATTATCTAGATTGGATCAAGAACAAAGACCAATCGCCGTTGTTGTCAAACGACTTGCTAAAGAAAAAAGCCTTCCCACATATCAACGATAATACACCAGTATTTTTCATTTTGATTGATAACCTGCGTTATGATCAGTGGAAAATTATTAATCCTTTAATTTCAGAATACTTCAGGGTTGATGAGGAAGACATGTATACGAGTATCTTGCCTACAGCTACACAATATGCCCGGAATTCAATTTTTTCTGGTTTAATGCCTCTTGAAATGGAAAAACGTTTTCCACAGCTCTGGCAAAATGATGATGATGAGGGAGGGAAAAATTTACATGAGGAGGCTTTCTTAGCAGATAACATTAAGCGAAGCTTAAGAAAGGATTGTAAATTTAGTTACCATAAAATTTTAACTTTCGAACAAGGCAAGGATTTGGTTGACCAGACCAACAATCTCCTGCAAAATGATTTCAATGCCATAGTTTTTAACTTTGTAGACATGCTCAGTCATGCTCGTACAGATATGCAAATGATTAGAGAGTTAGCCAATGATGATGCAGCTTACCGTTCGCTTACCCTATCTTGGTTTGAGCATTCACCACTTTGGGATTTGTTGAAGAAAATTGCACAGAAAAAAGTTAAGGTGGTAATTACAACCGATCACGGAACAATTAGGGTGAAAAAACCGGTGAAAGTAATCGGCGACAGGGCAACAAACACCAACTTAAGATACAAACAAGGAAGAAACTTGAATTTTAACGCGAAAGATGTTTTTCTGATTAAGAATCCTCACGATGCCATGCTGCCTAAGATCAATATCAGCAGTAGCTATATTTTTGCTCAGGAAGATAGTTATTTTGTATATCCGAATAACTACAATCAGTTTGTAAACTATTATAACGAAACTTTCCAACACGGCGGAATTTCTTTGGAAGAAATGATTATCCCGGTGGTAACCTATTCGCCAAGGTAGGTAGCGAATTTAAATACGGCCTATGTAAATGAACCAATGGTTCTCTTAGGCGTAATACAGCTGGTCGCTCCCAACCTGCAAAATAGAAGTAACTAATTTAAAGGCAAAAGCAATGCAATTATGTATTACTTTTGCCTTTATTTATTTAAGATGGATATAGCCGTTAACAATTTAACAGATTTACCTGAGGTAGCAAAACAGCTTTTAGCATTTGCAGGTGAGGAAAAAATTTTCATTTTCGATGGCGACATGGGTGCCGGAAAAACCACCTTCATTAAAGTATTTTGTAGCATTATGGGTATTGAAGATGTGGTATCTAGTCCAACGTATTCCATTGTTAACGAATATGGAAGTGCAAATGATTTGGTTTATCATTTCGATTTTTATCGCATTAAAAATATCCAGGAGGCATATGATTTAGGTTACGAGGAATATTTTTATGGAGGGGGCATTTGCCTGATTGAATGGCCGGAAAGAGTGGCAGAATTATTGCCGGATAGATATGTAAAGGTGGCGATAACCGTGGTTGATGAAAACAGGCGATTATTCCGCTTTTCGAAGGCAGAGAATTAGCATTCAATTAATTAACAGAATTTCCCTATCTTGAACAACCTAAAACTAAGACATTTTTAACATCATGGCTACAGGATTACGCGAAGGAATGGCCGATATTGCCCGTCAGGGTTTGTTGCAAACGCAAGAGGCAACTTTAGAAACCAGAAACAGGAAAAATAGCCTGAATATTGGAATACCAAAAGAGATTTCATTCCAGGAAAATAGAATTGCGCTAACCCCCTTATCTGTAGCGTTGCTTGTAAATAACGGCCATCGGGTTGTATTGGAAAGCGGAGCGGGTATTGCCGCTAACTTTTCTGATTCGGAATATGCAGAGCAGGGTGCTAAAATAGCCTATGATAAAAAGGAAGTATTTGATTCCGATATCCTGGTAAAAATTGCTCCTCCGATGTTAGAGGAAATTGAGTTAATGCACAAAGGACAAACCTTAATTTCTTCGCTTCAAACCGGAACCCTAAAGCAAGATTACCTCAAAGCTTTAATGCAACGCAAGATAAACGCACTATGTTTTGAAAATCTTCGTGATGAGGGAAACGTGTTAAGCGTGGTAAGGGCCATGAGCGAGATTGTAGGTTCTACCTCTATTTTGATTGCTGCAGAATATTTAAGTAATGTAACCGGTGGAAAAGGCTTAATGCTGGGCGGCTTTACCGGTGTACCGCCCACAGAAATCGTAATTTTAGGAGCCGGGACAGTAGGAGAATACGCCGCCAGAACGGCTTTAGCGTTAGGTGCAGAAGTTAAAGTTTTTGATAGTTCGATCTATCGTTTACGTCGTTTACAAAATAACTTGGGCAGCCGCGTGTTTACTTCTGTGATGCAACCCATTGTTCTAAATAAAGCCATCGTAACCTGTGATGTTGTAATTGGCGCTATTCGTGCCAGCCATGGCAGA
The DNA here is from genome assembly GCF_026240095.1 of Pedobacter sandarakinus. Lineage (GTDB taxonomy): Bacteria > Bacteroidota > Bacteroidia > Sphingobacteriales > Sphingobacteriaceae > Pedobacter > Pedobacter sandarakinus. Next base: position 1,069,161 of record NZ_JAPIVG010000001.1, read on the forward strand.
AGTCCATGCATTGTTATGGAAGAAACGGTAGCAAAGATGAAGCCCCATTCAGTAGTTATTGATATTAGCATAGACCAGGGCGGTTGTTTTGAAACTTCTGAAGTGACCAACCATACCAATCCTATTTTTAGGAAATATGATGTGATTCATTATTGTGTGCCCAATATTGCCTCGCGTGTTCCACGAACAGCATCTTACGCCTTAACAAATATTTTTGCGCCGATTTTGTTAGATATTGGAGAATTTGGCGGGTTGATGAATATGGTTTGGAATAACCCAGGAATCCGCGAAGCGCTCTATATTTATCAAGGCAATTGTACAAATAAGGATTTGGCCGATATGTTTAATCTGCCATTTAAAGATTTGGAGTTGTTGGTGGTTTCAAACCAGTAATCAGTAACGACAAATATCCCTTAATTCTCTACTACAAATCGCTGCTTAATGAAAAATTTGTATTTCATTTTACTGTTGATATACAGTTTGCCTGCCTCTGCTCAAAAGAGTCCTTCTCCAATTAAGAAGCTGGAGGTCATCAGCTCCTATGCCGGATATTTACAAACCGTAAAAGATAATCGCAATAACGAGCTGGTTGAGTTGAAAAAGGAGATTCCAAACATTAAGCTTGATATTAAGTATGCTACGACACAGAACTTTATGCATCAGGTAATGTATCAGCAAGCAAGGGCCTTTGCCCGCCGTCCTGTAGTAGAAGCTTTAAAGAAAATTCAAAAAGAGCTTAGTAAGAAAGGATTAGGGTTGAAGATTTTTGATGCTTATCGGCCATACGCCATTACGGTAGCCTTTTATAAGAAGGCGAGTGATAAAAATTTTGTGGCGAATCCGGCTAAAGGATCTAAACATAACCGTGGTTGTGCAGTAGATCTTACCCTCATCAATCTAAAAACAGGAAAGGAGCTAGAGATGGCTACACCTTATGATAGCTTCTCTGCTGCTGCGGCAGCAAACTACGAGCCTGTAAATCCTACCGTTCGAAAGAATAGAGCATTTCTAATGGCAACTATGCAAAAATACGGTCTTCATGTTCTGGCAAATGAGTGGTGGCATTACGATTTCGTAGGTTGGGAGAATTATAAGCTGATGGATATCCCGTTTCAGCGGCTATAAGTTGCGGCGGAATATTTTTGGATGGATGGAACCCTGCCCATTAATTCAATGATCAACGCGAAGTTAAATTCGTTATTAGCGAATCACATCATTTAACTACCTATAAATGATGTGGCCTCCCAAACTGATCCATCTTTACCCGGGCTTTATCATCCTTTACTGTCAATCGAAAAATATAGTCGTAATCATCATCTGTTAGCAATTCCTTAGGCCTCTTGCCACCAAATGCCTCTATAATTTCGAGCACGGTATTAGAATGGCCTGCAACAATAATGGTTTGGCCTATATAATTCTTCTTTACTGAATCAACCAGGCTTTTAGTATCGCTATAATTGATAATCTTCGCAATAATTAGGGAGTCTAAAGTTTGATGTGTGCGTTTGTAAGGCGTGGAAAAACCCACGTCTATTTTTACTTTTTTGAGATAAGAAGCTAAATCTCCAGCTCTAATTCTTCCCTCGTCGGTAAGATTGGGGTCTTTATCTTGTGGATCTGATTTATCTTTTTCTGCATGTCTCACCACCCAAATTTCAGTTGTTTGGGAAAATGCATGTGCGAGGGTTAATGTACACAGTGCAACAAGCAGGATTATTCTTTTCATCCCATAAAGATTGAAAAATAAACTGTTAATTAAAAACATGATGTTGCACAACTGCACAGTACAGCCAAGAGGTTAACATGCGATTTGGAGTAATGAAGAAAATTTATACTTCCTCGTCGCTGTGATCTATCCCTTTAATTTTAGCAAGACAATCAATAAAAAGATCGAGATCTGCTGTTGTATGCCAGCTACTTAAAACAATTCGATTTATTGGTGGGCTATCTTTAGTAGGATATGGGAATGATGAAATAAGCATTTGATAGCTGCTCAGTTTTTGAGCAATATTTTCCTGCTTCGTTAAGAAGGCTGGAAAGTTGGGCGCACCATGCCACGAAGAACTTAAATTTTGTTTCAGGTGGCTGATGTTCTGTTGAAGCTTAACCCAAGCTGTGTTATAAATTTCCGCTGCATGAATAAATGCAAATAACCCAGCCGCTGTGGGAGGAGATGCGCCAACAAATATATTTGTATTTTTTAATTGTGCTATAACGGCCTTATCAGCTAAAACTAAACCTGCATCAATTCCTAACGCTTTAGCCATCGATGCCACAACAACAGTTTCTACGTTTTTGAGCTTAGGTAGTTCGCTAAACGCACCTAATCCATTATTGTTTACGCCAATTCCGTGTGAGTCATCAACAATAAGTACAATGTTTTTGTCTGGTTTAATTTCTTCCAGGAAATCGAAATCATAAACTTCTGGAAAGAGATTATTCATCGAGTTGCTGATTAGCACATAGTTTTGCTCCTGCGATGAATTTATAGTTTCAATGGTGTGATGCTTCCATTGGCTAAATGAATTACTGAAGGTATCAGGTTGTCCGTTTAACCAGAGTGCCGGATGCGTTGCTGGCGCATAGATCACCTTTCCAAATGCCGACAGTGATTTAACAGTGAGCTGTGCTGCTAAATAACCGCTTGAGGTAATCAATGCATCATTGGCTAGAAACCTTGTTGCCGCTTCTTGTTCTGCTGCATCATAAATGCCCAGCTGAATATTATTGCTTCGACTGGTTCCATTATTTAGGCCAAATTTCTTTATTCCTTCAAGGTATAAATGAATGAACGCCTCATTTTGTGGGATGCCTAAATAGGCTGTTCCGCCAAAATAGAGGTAAGTTTTTCCATCAACGATAACTGTATTTGAAAAAGGTTGATTAATCGATCTAAAATCGGTATTCATTTTTAATTGTAATTTCGGCCCAGCTCGTCATTTGCCGCCCTTATGATTGATTTACTGCCATTATCATCATGATAAAATTCCCAGAACATCACGCCATTGGCGGTTTCTTTTGCAAGTTTAGATTTTTTCTTCGTGGTTAAAATACCATTAAAATAATATTGGACGCCATCAATGATACCATAATCCAGATTCACATCTGCATTCGCTGCAACGAAATCGCGGTAGGCTTTCGATGCATTTGCCGCACTTTTACCATATGCAGGAATTCCTAATACCGCCTTCTGCTTAGGCATGCCGCGGGTACCTATCCAATAATTTAAACTTGCAACCGCCATGTTATAAGAAGCATGTTGAATTGGTTCATCTTTGTCCCAGCCAATGCCATCGTAAACCATAATGTTAAAAAAATCAACTGAAGGAAAAACTTCAGATTTTAAGCCATCACGAATACTTCCGGCGTAAACACCCGGTGTGATGGCGGCACTTAAAAATTTATTGTATTTGTGCAGCGAATCAGATAGTTCTTTCATCAATAAAACATAATTGTCTGCAGAACCATCGGCCGTGCTAGGATATTCCCAATCCATATCAACACCATCTAAATTATTGGTTCGGGCGAAGCCAAGCACATTTTTAACAAATAATTTTCTTGCTGATGCTGAGGCTGCCATTTCAACGAAAATGCTACGTGTACCCGAAACTGAAATACCCGTTTTAACACCATTAGCCCTCGCCTTTTGCATTACAGCCGCAAAGCGGGAAGGTTGTTCTAAATTGGCTAATGAACCGTCGGTGTTTGGATTAAGAAAAGCATAAAACAGATGGGTAACCATCTTAAATTTTGCGTCGGCAATGCCATTCGGATCGCGATAGCTTGGAAAGTACGCTATAACTTTGAAACTATTGTCTGGCACATAAGGTTTTGGTGATTCAACCGGAATTGGTAGATCAGTGATGCCATCGTTTTTTTTACAGGAAGAAATTCCGATTACCAAAATTGCAGCGAACAGAAAGTAAATTTTTTTCATAGGATTAGGAGTTACCGTAGGTTTACAGAATATCGCTATTAAAATTATTATGCTTTGCTAGAAATTCTCGTGTATGTAAGTCATAATCCTAACCATTTCTGCCCGTACCTCTGAAGTGGGATTAACATAGTTATTATTCATAAACGAATAGATATAAGTTTTGCCTTTCTTCGTAATTACGTAACCGCTTTGGTTATGCACCCCGCCCAGGGAACCAGTCTTTCCAAATACAAAAGGCTGATCTGTTTTAGGATAAGCATTTCTAAGCGTTCCCGTTTTTCCGCCTGCTGGCAGCATATCAAATAAGGCCACCCTGTTATTCACTAGTTTGTACAAAGAATCGAGTAAGTAGATATTATCCCTTGGGGTGAATAAATTTTGACGAGATAGGCCAGAACCATCAGCCCATTTCACTTTGTCTGGTAAGAATGAAAGATAATTTTTTACAACATAATCAATGGCTTTGGTTGTGCTCAATGTGTCGCTAATTTGATTAGCGCATACCAGCAATAAGTGTTCTGCTATAAAATTGTCGCTAGGTAACAACATGTGTTTCAATACCGAGTCTCTTTTGGCGCCAGGTAGGGTCTTCGCATTAGAAGGGATTTTCATACTTACCACACCTACGCTTTTGTGTAAGGTATCGGTTAATACTTCAACGGTAGTTCTTATGCTTGTTTTATAAGGGTTTTGCTGATTGTAACCTGGCTTAATCGCTACTGCCGGATATTTGAAATGATTGGTTAAAAAATCTCTTTTTACTTGAAAATTGCCAGTTGTTATATTCGAATCGATTTCAAAGCAGGGTGCAAAAACTTTTGGTTCGATATTAATCTTACTTGTACTGGCATAGGTGGAAGTTACCATGTTATCCATAATTGGCATCTCTGTAATTTCCGGTTGATAGTAATAATCGTAGTCATCCCAGCTCCACCCATCACCGAAAAATGTACCACTATACCTTCCAGGAGCAAAAAACAGCTTTTTGTTAGATGCTTTTAGAAAGTTGTAAGCAGATTTGTCTTTTACTCCAAACTGTAGAAAAGATGGATCGCCTGTTCCCCAAAATATAAGTGAGTCGTTTCTTTCAATGTATTTTAATGCAGGCATAAATTCGGGGATCATCTTTAAACTTGCATAAAAAGTATAGAGCTTAGTGTTGGAGGCGGGTGTAAAATACTTATCTGCATCCTTACTATAAATCATTTTACCGGCTTCCATATCGTAAAGTGCAAAACCAACTTGGTATTGCTTAATAACGGCAGATTGTTTAAACACACTAGCTACCTTTTTGGCTATTGTTTTATTAGTAGAACAACTTGTTAAACCAGCGATGATTATAATTGCAAGGGCGCAGACGAGGGATTGGGCTTTTTGATAAAACATGGTTCGGAAATAGAATGGTAATTGCCAACTAATTTATTAAATTTAATTTAATGTTAACCAAATATGCTACCGTAACAATTCAGGTTTGCTCCAAAATGCTTATCTACCTGGTTTTATGTTTGAGTTTTTCTGAAGTGCATGCACAAGATTTCGAGTTTCCAGGTAAGCGGAAAAAACAATCGCTGCAGTTTAAATGCATTAAGAATCTGATCATCATCCCAATGTTGGTTAATGGTAAGGGCCCTTATGATTTTGTACTAGATACCGGTGTAGGGCCACTAATTATTACTGAACCCAGCATTATAGATTCTTTAAATTTTGCCCAGATGAGGAAGATTACCCTCACTGGTTTGGGTGTAGAAAATGTAGAGGCTTTCGTGTCTCAAAATGTAAACGTACAAATTGGCAGAGCTAAAATAAAGTATATCCCCACGGCCATCTTAAAAGAAGATCTTTTTAACCTTTCAGGGCACCTTGGCGTTAAAATATATGGGTTAATCGGATTTGATTTCTTCAATAGCTTCCTGGTTGATATCCGTTATAGCGAAAACAGGCTGCTGTTTACCAGTATGGAAACGAAAATAAAGTACAGAGGTAAAAAAATCCCAATTTTTTTAGAGAAACAGAAGCCCTATGTAGAGGCAATTGTGATGCTAAATGATTCTTCCAGAATTAAAACCCGCCTCTTGATGGATACAGGCGCTAGCCACGCATTATCTATGGAGATGTTCGATGGTGGGGCCTTCCCCTTACCAGCCCAAAAAATTAAAGCCAATTTAGGCATGAGCATCAGTGGCCAAATTAAGGGATACATTGGCAGAGTAGCCCAGTTTTATTTGGGAGATTACCACTTTAAAGAGGTTGTTAGTGGTTTTCCCGAATATGAAACGATCTCCAAAAAAATAGATCTGACAGCCAGAAACGGCAACTTAGGCGCAGAAATTTTGCGAAAATTTGATGTTCAGCTTAATTACCAAGAAGGCTTTATGTACCTTAAGCCCAATGTAAATATTAAAAAACCATTTCAACATGATATGGTAGGTATGGTTGTATTTCTAGATCAAAACGAATACAAACGTGTAATTGTAGGGGAAGTTGACGAAAACTCTCCGGCAGAAAAAGCAGGGATAAGATCTCAAGATGAAATCATCGCAATCGATTTTAAACCGGTTAGTTTTTATTCTTTGAATGATATTAACGAGATGTTTAAATCTCGCCCAGACAGAACAATCATTTTTGAAATCTACCGGGATGACCAGGTTTTTTTTAAAATCGTTCGCCTGGAAAAAAGAATTTGAAAAAGCTGCGTAATTTTCTAGTTACAACGGCTTTATGCAGTAACAAGGTAATAACTTCGGGCTCTTATTACTCATAAAACCATATAAACAAATACATGAAGAATCAAGTGAAGGTACTTGCATTGGCGGGTATTGTAATGCTAGGTCTGGCAGGATCGACGGCTTCCTATGCACAAAAAAAACCGAAAAAGGGATCAACTAACCCAACAACACCTGCGGCAACGCCAGCAGCTGCGCCAAAAAAAGAGGGCATCAAACCTTTTTCTGAAGTGATAACGGCCAAAGCTAAAACCACAAATGGTTTATTTAAAACGCATAAGGTAGATGATAAATGGTATTTTGAAATCCCCGATAGCTTAATAAACCGTGAAATGCTGGTCGTTACCCGTCTTGCAAAGGCGCCCGTAGGTATAAAAGTAGGCAACCAGCAGTACGGTGGTGAAGAATTGAATGAACAAGTATGGAAATGGGAACGTAAAGGAAAGCAAGTTTATATCCGCGTACCTAGTTTTGCAACAAGGGCAGAGGCAAATAGCGATATGTACGAATCAGTACAAAATTCTAATCTTGCACAAATTCTAGCTGGATTCGAAATCAAAGCTTATAATAAAGATACTACAGGTGTAGTGATTGATGTTACTGATTTTTATAATGGCGACATTATGGCCATTGGCGCAACAGATCAGATCCGTAAAGCATACAAAGTAACCGCTTATGATGCCGGCCGTTCTTACATCGATACTGTCAAAACATTTCCTATCAATATCGAAGTTAAAACAGCAAAAACTTATCGTGCAGCAGAATCACCAACAGATAGCAGCAATGGGGCGGTAACATTAGAATTCAATACTTCAATGTTGTTATTGCCAAAAACACCTGTTAAAGCCAGAATTATGGATAACCGAGTTGGTTTTTTTGGTCAATCGCAAATTGACTACGGTACCGATGCACAGAAAGCAGAGCGCACAGCATATATTCACCGTTGGAATTTGGTTCCGAAAGATACCAATGCTTATAAACGCGGCGAATTGGTAGAGCCAGTAAAACCAATTATTATCTACATTGATCCGGCTACGCCAAAAAAATGGGTCCCATATTTAATTCAGGGTATTAATGATTGGCAAGTTGCATTTGAGGCAGCAGGATTCAAGAATGCCATTATGGGCAAACAAGCACCCACTGCCCAAGAAGATCCCCAATTTAGCGTAGAAGATTCCAGGTATTCGGTAGTGCGTTATTTCGCTTCCGATATTGCCAACGCTTATGGACCACACGTGAGCGACCCACGCACAGGCCAGATATTGGAAACACATATTGGCTGGTACCACAACGTTATGAACTTATTACGCAACTGGTACTTCGTTCAAACTGCTGCAACTAACCCAGAGGTACGTAAGGCGAAGTTTTCTGATACACAAATGGGTGAATTGATCCGTTTTGTGTCATCACATGAAATTGGCCACACTTTAGGTTTACCACACAATTTTGGTTCTAGCTATGCTTATCCGGTAGATTCTTTGCGGTCTAAATCTTTTACAGACAAACACGGTACAGCACCTTCTATTATGGATTATGCCCGTTTCAATTACATCGCACAGCCTGGCGATGGTGTTACCAAACTACACCCTCAAATTGGCGAATATGATAAATGGGCTGTTAAATGGGGATACTCTTGGATTCCGGGTAATAAAACAGCAGAGCAGGAAAGGGAAATCTTAAATCAATGGACATTAAAGAACGCCGGTAAACCTTTATACTTCTACGGCCGCCAGGGTACCAGTTTAGATCCTCGCTTACAAAGTGAAGATTTAGGTGATAATGCAATGAAAGCTAGTACTTATGGTATTGCCAACTTAAAACGCATTTTACCAAATGTAGAAAAATGGACTTACCAAAAAGGGAAAGACTATAGCGATTTGAAAGAAATCTATAATGAAATAGTTGGTCAGTTCAATCGCTATATGGGCCATGTTACCGCAAATGTTGGTGGCTTAAGCGAAAATTTCAAAACTTATGATCAAGCAGGAGCAGTATACAGCTATTTGCCAAAAACAAAACAGAAAGAAGCCATCTCATTTTTTAACCAGCAGTTATTTACTACGCCACTTTGGTTAATTAACAATGAGCAGTTGAATAAATTTGATAATGGCGTTTTATTGAACCGCATTAAAGCTGTACAAACCAATACACTAAATAATTTGTTGGCAGCACCGCGTATTGCCCGTTTGTTGGATAATGAAACTAAAAACGGCACCGCTAAAGCCTATACCTTGCCAGAACTTTTTAAAGATTTAAGATCTAATGTTTTTGTAGCAAGCAGGCCAGATGCTTTCAAACGTAACTTACAGCGTGCTTATGTAGATCAGTTATCAGATTTAATGACTAAAGAGAATGATCTTCCAGCAGGTTTCCCGGTTGATTATGCAGCGAGTTATGGCTTAACGCCGATAAATGTTTCTTTATCTGATATCAGACCGTTAGTAAGGGCCGAACTTAAAACTTTGTTAGCTACTACTAAAGCCAGAGCAGCAGCAGGAGATGCCATTACAAAAGCGCACTACGACGATTTAAATATCAGAATTAAGGATATTCTAGATCCGAAAAAATAGGATTTTCGGTATTCTTTACTTCTTACCAAGCGGAGCAATTCATTCAACGAATTGCTCCTTTTTTTTGTTCAATTTTCAATGGTCCGGTTTTGTATAATTCTTGTGGGGTTAGCGCTGAAATTAAATCGTTTACTAATTTTAGCATCAAAATAATTTCGATGTTTAAAAAATCAATTTCGGCACTGTTGCTTTCATGCCTTACAGTGCTGTGTTATGCACAACAAACCGATTCTTTAACGGTCGTAAAAGCACGGTGGAAGAAAACGAAAATCTCTAACCAGGTAGCGCTTTTTCAGCATCATTTCGACCAAAAAAATCTGTTTGGTGCAAATGAAAATATCTCATTTGTAGAAGTAAAGAACACTGGCAGAAAAGCCATTTTTGCTTTTGATGCCGAACCACAAAAGCTGATTACTACGAGCGATTTTGGTAAGAGAAATACGGCAATTGTAGCCATAAACGGGAACTTTTTCGACGTTAAAGATGGGGGTTCGGTAGATTTTGTTCGGGTTGATGGACAAGTGATCAATACCAACAGGCTGGCAGAAGACGGATCGAGAGCAAGACACCAGCAAGCTGCTGTTGTTATAGACGGTGGTAAATTGGCTATTAAAAAATGGAATGGTTCTGCTACCTGGGAAAGCGATTTGCCCGAAAAACATGTATTGCTCAACGGACCCTTGCTAACTTTCGAAAATACTAACGAAATTTTAGATACAACATCTTTTACCAGATTACGCCATCCACGCACTTGCATTGGCATGAAACCTAACGGAAAAATAATTATGCTTACTGCCGATGGAAGGAATGACAATGCTGCCGGCATGAGTTTGTTGGAGCTAACGAAAGTAATGCGGTGGCTGGGTTGCAGCAGTGCCATTAATTTTGATGGAGGTGGTTCTACTACGCTGTGGGTAGATGGACAGCCAGACGGAGGAGTGATTAATTATCCCACAGATAATAAGCTGTGGGACCACAATGGGCAGCGCAAAGTTGCCAATGTGCTGTTGGTAAAAAAGAAATAATTATTTTAGCCACAAATGATTAAACATATTATAAAGCTTTTCTTTTTGGTATTAATGCTATCTGCATGTAATTCCCGGTCGAAAAAGGACGATGCTACCTTAAGGGATTTTACTTTTGCGCCAGTTAAGGGAATCAGGTATGAGGAGGTAAAACGGCGGTTTAGCAATAACCTGTCTTTTAACCCAGAAGGATTTATGCAGCAACCCTCGTGGATTATTGAAGTGGCCGCCGAAGATACCATGATGGCCTGGAGTCCGCAGAAACAAATGATGCAGAAGTTTTATTTGCAATACGACCATGGCAATGTGTACAATTTTGCGGAAGAGTTTTTTAAGGTGAAGCACATCAGTAAGGACAGTTTGGTTTTTCAACGGATTCAGGTTGATGGAAAAGTAATTGCAGATGATATCCGCTCGGATGTTAACATGACTTTTTATGCCCAGCGCTATATTAAGGATAAACTAAAAACAACTGCCCAGAAGTTGCAAGCACCAACCCAGGCAGATACTTTGTTTATTAAGAAAAGATCTGCGGAAGTGAATAGGAATGACACCACAGCCTTTGCAGCGAGGGTACCTGTGCAGTTTATTCCGAAAAGTAAAATAGTAAAAGTAGAAAAATTCAGCACAGTAGATAAATTACAGAAACGAACTTCGGCTTACGATTATATGTTTCCGCAATACCGCATTGAAATAGACAGGGCTTATAAGGACTTTGCCTATGAATGTGCTGCCATTGTAGACTACAGCGGAAACATGCATATTTTAGCGGTAAATGGTGTATTGCCAGAAAGTGCCGAAGGTAAAAAACGCATGATGCAAGGCGTTGCCGATATTTACGTTAGGAACCTGTTCACTATTGTACCAGGTACCACATTGGGGATTCCCCACAATAGCCAAATAACTGTGAATATTGTAGGCAAGGCAATTAAAAAGCCTTAGTAATCTGCTATTTACAAATTTTTAACGTTAAAAAAATGTTAAAAATTTATTTTGATTTTAAAAATTAAAACTTACCTTGCACACTTAATTTTAATATTTAATACAATGCAAGAAGGCACAGTAAAATTCTTCAATGTAACTAAAGGTTTTGGCTTTATCATCCCAGCGAACGGCGATAGCGAAATTTTTGTTCATTCAACAGGTCTTATCGACGAAATCCGTGAAAACGACAAAGTACAGTACGAAGTTGCTAACGGTAAAAAAGGCTTAAACGCCGTTAATGTGAAAGTAATTTAATTAACTATCATATTTACAACAAAGCCCCGGTTGCATAAATCGGGGCTTTTTATTTGGAAAAATTTATGGGTTTTGAGATCATCAGACGAATACCTGCATCATGCTCATATTCATCCGATGATTGAAAGTTTAATAGTTATAGTTAAGAATTATTTAATCATAAACATTCAGATCATGAATCGAGATAAAAGGGTATAAATAAATCATTTCGTAAGATTTAGGTACAATATCTCTTTTCCAATCTGGAACTTGCAGGGCAGCAGCACTTTTGTCTTTTTGATTGTAAAATAGGCTTTTAATCTTTTCTATAACCGCTAAGCTCTCCATTTCTTTATTATGTATAGATCCATAAGTACCTATTAATATCGGGATAATTAAGTCTATTTCTTTTCTATTGCCAACAAAAAGTGAATTGTAATTTATAGAATAAAGTGACTTAATTTTAGGAAACCATATAAATGCAAGACTATCATTAGATGATATATCAACAAGAGTTTTATTTTTCAGCTTTTTGATATGTAGTTTAAAGGCAAATGAATACAGTGTTGTGGTGTCTTTAAACTTAATAAGCTTAATTGATTTAGATAAAAAATCATCAATTTTAGCCTTCTCATCTTGGAAAGAACTAGGTTGACCAAATGAATTGCCTGCCAACATTATTAAAATAAAAAGTATTATTATTCTCATTTGTAAATTAGTTACAAGGTTTTTTTCCAACATTGTCAAGACGCAAATAATATTCAGTCCCACGGAAAGATAAGTCTGATTTGGTTACAGAAATTTTATTCACACCAGAACCAATATCGAAAGTTGTAGAGTTTTTATATGCATTAGTTTCTTTAAGCCCTTCCCATACAATAGCTGTTGCATCATAGAGAGTAATATTAAAGAGATCTCTTAAATATTCAGCCATAGGTAATACGTAGTTGTTTGCCATCTGGTTGTGATCCATCTCGTTGATTGCTTCTGCTTTTCCTTCTTTATCCCTAAAATAAGCGTGTAGTACTTCATGGATAATTGTACATACTATAAACTCTTTGCTTGCATTTAGTAAAATATTTTTGTTTAATGTAATATCTGTTGAAAATATTCCGTTCTCCCAGTGCCCTCCAGAAGTTTGCCCTGGTTTATTACCAGATAGGGTTTCAGCATCATATACATTGATTTGAACACTAACATCTTTATTAAGTTTCTTTAATATAGAGTCCATTTTACCAGTTATATTTTTTACTTTTAATAGAGAGTCTACAATTTTGGTTAGGCAAGGGTCGATCGTTTTATTGTGTATGTCTTTTTTAACATATGTTGTTCCCGAACCACTTCCCCAAGGAAGTCCCTGCCAAGGATCGGTTTGATATCCTGTTCCACAAATGGTTTGGCTACCAACATAGTTGCTGTAGGTACTTTCACAGTAGGTAAAATTAGAGCCTACATCAACACAATTGTAACCCATAATCTGATAAATATAGATCTCCCTACAATTATCAGGCACGGCGATGCTAACCTTCCGATCTTTTACAGGTGATAATGACAGTTGTTTATCAAGTTCATTTTGCATTTTTCCGAATTTTTTACCTGCAACATAATCGCCGTTAAGATTATGATAAATAATCAGTCCTTCAAAATTGGCTTGTTGTTTAAGGTAGGTATTGTTTTCTGGTTTGGCGTCGGTGTTAGCCAAATAATCGGCTGACGATATTATTGTCATAAAACAAGCTTCTTTATAATCATTCGTTTCCGAAATCAGAAGTCTGGTTATACTTTTATCTTTTTTAATTTGATTATTCTCTTTCGTGAGTGGCTCGGTATCAAACATAAAAATACCCGCTGTTAATACCGGTACTTCAATAATGGTTCTATCCTTACTTTCATAACTTTTGGCATTTGCCCAATCAATCTTTAATTCCTGTTCTGCTGCTGTCGGAATCTTTGCGTCAGATGTGGATCCCTTCCTAAAGATGGCAGAGGTAATTGGATTTTCTCCAATTTGCACTTCATACCAAGCCTGTAGATGAGCAATCGTATCAGATTCATCTTTAATTGGGTTTCTATCCTTTTTACAAGAATAAATAATAACCGATGTTGCAACTAATAAAGTGAAAGCCAAAGTATAGGCTTTCAACTGAGCATAAAAATTTCTCAATGTTAATTTAGATTAAAAATGTTAATGATTGTTGTGAGAGATGATAAGGCAAAAATATAATTAATATTTAATGCTACAAATTTATTTTACAGAAGATAAAGTTTTCAACTACATTATAGATACGCAAAAATCATTAGTTAATCATACCTAGGCCTAGATAATTCAATCATCGGATGAATATCTGCATCACGCTCATCCAATGACTAAAAAATTTATTTATGTGTCAATGTTTTCCTTAACAAGTAATCAAGGAAAACCAATCCAATAACTAAATCAGCAAAAAGGAAACTATAAAGAATGGTTGGGGTAATGTATTTATTCAGATTAAAATCCGTGTTCGATTTTATATAAAAGTTGACAGAGTTAAAATCTATATGGAAAAGCGCATAGCCAAATAATGCCAATAATGAAATGATAAAAAAACCACCAATACCATAAATAATACGGGTATTTACTCTTGTTTTTAAGGCAACAGGAGCTGGTGCATGTGCTACGCTTTCCATGATGTTCCTGGTGAAAGACATAGATGGTGCATCTATCTCGAGCTTGCCAAAAAAACCATCAAGCTGCAATATTTGTTCGTATAGTAACTTAACGCTTCTATCGGCTGCTATTTTTTCTTCGATGGTTTTTGCCTGTTTGGCAGTTAAATTTCCATCGATGTAATCCCAAAGTTGTTGTTCTATTGTATTCATAGTAACTCCTTTACTTCATCTTTTAACAAATATTGTAATTTTTCTTTAAGCCTCTGTCTTGCCCGGTGCAGTTTAACCTTAATGGTATTGGCTTCCATATTTAATGTTTGGGCTATTTCTTCTAAACTTTGTTCGCCTTGGTAAAATAAGGTGATGATTGCGGCATCATCTGGCTGAAGTTGTCCAATAGCTATATTTAAATGTTTATGGCCGTCTTTTTTCTCATATCCGTTTGCGTTAAACCCTGAAATGTGGTTTTCTAACTGTAACGCGGCATCCTCATCATTTAAAGAAGAGGTAATTAAACGGTTTTTGCGTAAAAAAGTCATGGCGGTGGTATAGGTAATGGTATATAGCCAGGTGCTAAATTTCGAGTTTTGCTTAAAAGTTCCGAGTGCTTTGTAAGCTTTAATAAAACAATCTTGTGCTACTTCTTCGGCATCTTCTCTGTTTTTGGCAAAGCGCATGGCCAGCGTAAAAACAAACCGTTGATGCCGCCTTACGAGCAATGCATACTGATCGGTTTGCCCGTTCAATACATTTTGGATCAGTGCTATATCCGTAAGTTTTTCCTGCATGCTTAGGCATAAGACTACGGATGCCATAAACAGGTTACATCAAGAAGAAATTTAGCATTTTTTTCGCCTGCCGGATTTGTTGCACTAACCATCGGTTTAGCCCCGGGTGAAGCGGCTACCCTGCAGGGGCAAGGCACGCTGCCCCGAAGCGTAATAGCGTAACACGGGAAGAAATTTGTTGTGGTGTAGTGCCTTTGCGCTTCTAATTAATTAGTGAGAAGCAAAGAATTTTAAACCGGCAATAGAACCAATTAGTGTGCAGATAAAAAAGATGCGCCAAAAGGTTGCGGGTTCGTTAAAGTAAACTATGCCTATAATAACAGTTCCGACGGCACCAATGCCGGTCCACACGGCGTATGCCGTACCCATGGGTAATGTTTGCGCCGCTTTGTTAAGCAAGATGAAACTTAACGAAATACAGATAAAAAAGGCTACACTCCATTTTAAGTTGGTAAAATTGTTCGATAACTTAAGGCAAGTGGTAAAACCAACTTCGAAAAGGCCGGCAACAATTAAGATGATCCAGTTCATATTGGCAAAGGTATAAATCTATTGTAACCTGCGGGAAGATAAAATATTTAGATTACCCTGTAACCTGGTTTTGAAATGCATCGTCATAGCTTGTAGAACACGGTTCGAGTGATTACAATTTAAGAAATTTATAAAAAATTTAATATTATGGAAGGTGTATTAGTTCCAATTTCGCTCTTTTTGGGCGCATTTGCAATGGTTTTTGGCATTCGTTATTTATCTAACAAAGAAAAAATGGCGATGATAGAACGCGGGATAGACCCGGGGATAAACAAGGCAACGCCAAAGCCTTTTTTAAGCTTGAAGTTTGGCCTTTTACTGGTTGGCCTAGGGTTAGGATTAATTGTGGCCTTATTTACGGTGAGGAGTATATTTGGTGATGATATGACCCACAATGAGGAATCGCAATCGGTAGCGGTATATTTTGGTTGCCTGGGTATTTTCGGCGGCTTAGGTTTGATCATTTCTTATGTTATAGAGAAGAAATGGCTAGACCAAGATAATAAAAGTTAACCATTGGAGTAAAGGCATCCTGCAGATATTTGTGTTTAAGACACAGAGATTTGCAGGTTTCTTTACATCGGTTTGTTAATTACCGCAACTGTTAAGCGACTGATGCAGCTCATTTTTCCTCGATCATCGTAAAGTTTAATATCCCAGATATGGGTTTTCGCACCACGATGAATTACGGTACAGATGCCCTTTACCAAACCATTTTTAACGGGGCGTAAGTGGTTTGCGTTTACTTCCAAACCTACAGCTACATACTTCTCTGGGTCGATGCACATATAAGAAGCGATGCTGCCGAGTGTTTCGGCTAGAACCACCGATGCACCGCCATGCAAAATTCCTGCAGGCTGATGAGTGCGCTCATCTACAGGCATAGTGCCTACAATATAATCGGCACCAATTTCGGTAAAGCGAATATCTAGCAATCCACCAATGTGGTTCTTAGGCCGATTGTTTAACTCATCTACCGTGAAATTTTTAAACCACATGGTAACGCTCTTTTAAGATGGAAACATGGTGGTTAACGTGGCCTGCCGAAATGAAAAGAATCGCCTTAACACTAATTTCCCTTTCAGATGCGGTGCCTTTACGGTTTAATTCTGCATCGTTTAGAGATTTATAAAAGTAAAGGTTAGCTTTCCTTAGGGTGGAGAATTCTTGAATCATGTCTTCGTAATTCCTTTCGCCAAAGTGTGCATTGGCAACATAGGCATCTTCATCGAATCCAGGCAGGTGTTGCATTTCGTTGCGTGCAAAACACATCATACGGAACGCAAATACGCGTTCGCAATCGATAATATGGCCGAGCATTTCTTTCAGCGTCCATTTTTCTGGCGCATAGGCATAATTTTCTTTTTCTTTATTGGTTTCGAACAGCGCAGGGATGCTGAAAACTTGCTCTTCTAAGATTTCCAGGATATCGCCATCAACTTTGCTGATGTACGTTTCTGCCCAGGCAGGATATTCGTTAGGCTGTGGTCGGTTCATAGGTTAAACTACTTTTTAATATAATTCTAAAGGTTGTGCCTTTACCAAGTTCAGAATCTTTTACAAAAATTTCTCCGCTATGGTAATTTTCTACAATACGCTTGGTAAGTGACAAACCCAAGCCCCAGCCGCGTTTGCGTGTGGTATAGCCTGGTTGGAAAACAGCATCGAATTTCGATCTGGGAATGCCTTTGCCGCTATCAGTAACATCGATAAACACCTGCTCTTTGGCTAAGTTTTCGATGATGTTGATGGAGATGGAACCTTCGTTTTCAATAGCATTTGCAGCATTTTTTAATAGGTTTTCAATCACCCAGTCGAACAAAGGGATATTTAACATGGCCCTAACTTGTTCATCGCCGGAAATGCTAAACTTTACTTTATCTGAAGTGCGGACTTTAAAATATCGAATAAAATCGCTGATAACGATGTAAACGGTATGGTCTTCCAGGATAGGTTTGGAGCCAATTTTAGAGAAGCGGTCGGTAATAATTTCCAAGCGTTTAATGTCGTTTTCCATCTCGGCGATGAGTGGATCGTCTTCTGCATCGAACTTGGATTTCATGAGCTCTGTCCATGCCATGAGCGAAGATATTGGCGTGCCAAGTTGGTGTGCAGTTTCTTTCGCTAAACCTACCCAAACATGATCTTGTTCGTCTCTTCGAGCAGAACTAAAAGCGGCATAGGCTGTTAGCAGGAAGAGAAAAATCACACCCATTTGTATGTAAGGAAAATAACGGAGTTGGGTAAGGATAAAGGAATCCTTGTAGTAGGCTAGCTTTTGTTGACCCATGATATTCATCATTACCGGAAGATGTTGTTTCTTCATCATACTCAATTCCCTCACGAAATATAGACTATCGTAAACTAATTTATCATTGTCTGGATACCATGTTTTAGTGCTGTCTAAACCACTCGAAGATAAAATTGTACCATCATTGTTAACTACGATAACCGGCATTTTTGTGTTTTCGCGAACATCTTCTACAACACTGGTAAAATTATCATTGTCATACAGCAGCATTGATCGTTCCGTGATTTTCACCCAAAGTTGAAATTGATTGGCCTCTTCTCGTTCCATTTTTTTCACGAAAGAATCGGTATAAAATACCGATGCAATGCCGATAAGGATGGCGAAGATGAGAAGAAAAAACTTCCAGCGGCGTTTCTTTTGATAAGGGTTCATGCTTTACAGAGGCAAATTACAACAACAAAACGGAAAAAAACCAAAACGATTATGCTTTTTCGCAAAACCATAAATGAGTTCTCTAAAAAAACGCAGGTCTTCATCACATCAAATCATATAAAACAGATGAAAAACATATCTTTGTGGCGTCTTGTGTAAGCTAGGCCATAGTTATGCTCGAAAGGCAAAAATGGCATACAGCGCCATAAACAGACCAATTATGGATAGAAAAGTTAGAGTAAGATTTGCGCCAAGTCCAACTGGTGGATTGCATTTAGGCGGTGTGCGTACCGCCTTGTTTAATTATTTGTTCGCTAAAAAAAATAACGGAACGTTTGTTTTGCGTGTAGAAGATACCGATCAGAACCGTTTTGTAGCAGGCGCCGAAGAATACATTGTAGATTGCCTAAACTGGTGCGGAATTATGCCAGACGAAAGTCCGGGTAACCCAGGTGCTTATGGTCCTTACCGCCAAAGCGAACGCAAGCCGAGTTATAGAAAATTTGCCGAGCAATTAATTGGCGATGGCTATGCTTATTATGCTTTTGATACGCCAGAGGAACTAGACGCTAAACGTAAGGAAATTTCCAACTTTCAATACGGGCAGGCAACACGTATGCAAATGCGCAACTCACTTACGCTAACCATTAGTGAGGTGGAAGATCTTTTGGCAGCAAAAACGCCTCATGTTATCCGTATTAAAGTGCCTGAAGATGAAATCGTTCATTTTAATGATCTAATCCGCGGCGATGTGAGTTTTGAAACAAGCTTGGTTGATGATAAAGTTTTATTAAAGGCGGATGGCATGCCCACTTATCATTTAGCGGTTGTAGTTGACGATAAGGCCATGGAAATTTCTCACGCTTTTCGTGGTGAAGAATGGTTACCATCTGCACCTGTACATATCTTGTTGTGGAAATATTTGGGTTGGGAAACTGATATGCCGCAATGGGCCCATTTACCATTAATACTAAAACCTGATGGGCACGGAAAATTGAGCAAACGCGATGGCGATCGCTTAGGTTTTCCAGTTTACGCTATGAATTGGACAGATCCAAAAACCGGAGACATTACCAAAGGGTTCAAGGAAATGGGTTTCATGCCAGATGCTTTCATCAATATGCTGGCATTACTAGGTTGGAATGATGGTACCGACCAGGAGTTATTCTCGCTGTTAGAATTGGAAGATAAATTCTCGATAGAAAGGATTAGCAAGGCTGGTGCAAAGTTCGATTTCGAAAAAGCAAAATGGTATAACCATGAGTGGATCAAACAATCGACCGCAGATACATTACAGCAATTGGTTAGCACTGAATTACATAAAGCGAGTATCGAAGCGGGCGACGTACAGTTTTTAAAAACCATAATCGATTTGATAAAAGACAGGTGCACCCTATTGCCAGATTTTGTAGCCCAAAGCAGTTACTTTTTTGCACCACCGGCTGAATATGATATAAATTCGGTTAAACCCAAATGGACTGCAGAAAAAGCTGCTTTCTTTAATGATTATGCAGATAAGCTTAGACTAGTTGATGCCGTAAGCGAGGAAGCTGCTTTTAAAGCCTTAGCAGAAGAAAAGGGTTTCAAGCCTGGAGAACTTATGTTGCCTTTTCGCATTATACTGGTTGGTGGCAAGTTTGGTCCTGGTGTTTTTGATATCGCTGTTCTACTGGGCGTAGCGGAGACCAAAGCTAGGATCGAGAAAGCGGTGATGTTGTTTAATAGCTAACATTTTATAATGACTATTACAAGCTAGGATATTTATCCTGGCTTTTTTTATGGCTATAAAACCTAAAAGAATAAATCAGGAAAAATATTTCTACTTTAGTCTAACAATTGTCCCATGATTATAGTTATCCATTCAGTTTAAAAATTTAGAATTATGCAGTGGTTTGGTAAAGGCAGTAATAATGTAGAAGATGGTAGAAGTGGAGGTGGCGGCAGAACCGCAATAGGCGGTGGCATCGGAATTATCGTAGTGGTATTGGGTTTAATTTTTGGAAAAGATTTAACCGGAGTCGTTAGTCAGTTGCCCACAAATGCAGGTACCGAAGAAGTTAAACAAGGCGTCCCGGCCAACGACCCTCAGGCTGTTTTTGTTTCAGGCGTATTGGAGTCTACAGAACAAGTTTGGGATAAAGAATTTGAAACCATGGGCAAACAATACGAATATCCAAAAATGCGTTTGTTCAGAGAAGGTGTACAAACCGCTTGTGGTTACGCACAATCTTCAGTTGGGCCATTTTATTGCCCAGGTGATCAGAAAGTGTACATCGATTTATCTTTTTATGATGAATTAAAAAACCGATTTGGTGCAGCAGGCGACTTCGCTCAGGCCTATGTAATAGCGCATGAAGTTGGTCATCACGTCCAAAATTTATTGGGTATTTCTGAAAAACTAGACCAAGCCCGGGGGCAGGTTAGTGAAAAAGAATATAACCGTTTATCTGTCAAATTAGAGTTACAGGCAGATTTTTTTGCAGGCTTGTGGGCTCACCACGCACAAAACTTGAAAGATTTTAAGTTAGAGGCTGGTGATATTGAAGAGGCTTTAACAGCTGCAAATGCCATTGGCGATGATAAATTACAGAAACAAGCTACCGGAGAAGTACAACCAGACTCTTTTACCCATGGTACATCTCAACAGCGGATGTACTGGTTTAAGAAAGGCTTCGAAACAGGAGACATCAGTCAGGGCGATACCTTTAACGCCAACAATTTGTAAAAAATTAAAACTTTTTTAAAACCGCTTTGTTTGTATACACCTAAGGGATATTTTGTATCCCTAACCAAACACAATTATCTCAAGCTTCTCATTTGTACAATAAAAAATGATCCTTATAGTTGATGATAGGCCTGAAAACCTGATTTCGTTGCAAAAAGTTCTACAAGCACACAATTTTGAGGTTGATACTGCATCATCAGGAGAAGAGGCGCTAAAAAAAGTCTTAAAAAATAATTATGTGCTCATCATTCTGGATGTTCAAATGCCAGATATGGATGGGTTTGAAGTTGCCGAAGCCATATCGGGGTTTAGTAAAGCAAAAGACACAGCCATTATCTTCCTATCAGCCGTTAATACAGAACTAAAATTTATTACCAAAGGCTATCTGAGTGGAGGTTTGGATTACATTACAAAACCAGTAGACATTCATGTACTGCTGCTGAAAATTAAAACCTTTTATCGCATTTATGAGCAAAGCAGGAAACTAAATGAGGTACAAGAAAAATTATTGGAAGAAATAGAGTACAGAAAGCTAGCCGAGAATAAAAAGGATGAGTTTATCAGTATTGCAAGTCATGAGCTGAAAACGCCATTAACAAGTGTAAAAGGATATTTGCAATTGTTGCAACGGAGCTTAACCAAAGACGATAAAATTACCGCACAAAACCACCTTGCCAAAGCAAGTGTACAGTTAGACAAACTAAACGAACTTATTGTAGACCTTCTTGATATTTCGAAAATTGAGAGTGGCAAAATGAAGTTCAACATGAAGCATTTTTGTGCCGATGAGATGGTAAACAATGCCATTGAAATGCTGCAACAGTCCAATCCCGATTTTCAGATTAATAAACTGGGCAAAACAGAAGAAACCATTTATGGTGATGAGATGCGGTTAGAGCAGGTAGTGATCAACTTTATTACCAACGCCATAAAATATGCACCCGGAACCAACCAGGTAAATGTAACCATTAGCCTAAGGGATGGTAAGCTTTACCTGGCAGTTAAAGATTTTGGTATCGGAATTTCCAAAGAACAACAAGCTAAAATCTTCGATAAATTTTATCGGGTTGAAGAGCATAGCAATAGATTTAACGGACTGGGTATTGGCCTGTACATTTGTGCTGAAATTATTAAAAGGCATGGAGGCTCCATTGGCGTAAATAGTGTTCCGGATGAAGGTTCGGAGTTTTATTTCATCGTACCCATTACCGAAGAAGAGATAGCCATCAATCAAGCATAATATCCCTAAAAAATATTAATGAAAACAACACTAAAAAATAATTTGCGTTTGGGCTTAGGCTTATCGCTAATTATTCTCATTATCAGCTCGCTTGCCTCTTATGTAAGCATCACTAACTTAATAAAAAGTACAGAACTTGTAAAGCATAGCGATGAAGTTATTCTTAAGGCTGAAAAAGTAATTTCTACGCTTAAGGATGCGGAAACCGGGCAAAGGGGATTTCTTTTAACGGGTAATAAATTGTTTTTAACACCCTATAACGGTGCAACAGAGTTGGCCCTAAAAACTTTAGACAGTGTATCGGCTTTAACCCGCGATAATCCTGCACAGCAAAAAAATGCCAGTCAACTTAAAGAAGTATTGGTTAAACGGTTCGGTATTATCACTTCCACCATTGAAATTAAATCGCTGGGCGGAATGATAGATCCAACAGTATTAATTCAGGGAAAAACCTACATGGATCAGGCTCGTGCAGCTGTTAATGCCATTGTAAAGGAAGAAAAGCGCCTGTTAGAAGAACGTACGGCGGCCTTAAATAAACTCATATCTTACACGCCGATACTTATTTTAATCGCAGCCTTTCTGGCTATTCTTATCACCCTTTTCTTCTATAGAAAGGTGTCTGTAGATTTTGATGAACGCGTAAAACTTCAGCAAGAAATTGAAGATAAAAAGCTGGAAATGGAAAAACGCATTACGGCTATCAAAGAAATTGCTTATCAGATTTCGAAAGGTAATTACGGCGTTACGCTTGATAGCCAATCGAGAGACGATATCGGAGAACTATCCGGATCGTTGAACGCCATGTCCTTATCACTGAAAAAATCTTTTGATACGTTAGCCGATAATGAGTGGTTGCAAACAGGTGTTGCCAATTTAAATGTGAAAATGGTAGGTGAAAAAGATGTTTTTCACCTTGCTGATGATATTATTGAATTTTTGGTAACCTATACCAAAAGCCAAATTGGCGCCATTTATTTATTTAAAGATGATGGATACCTGCATTTAAAAGGAAAGTTCGCTTTAGAAGGACAGAATTTATCGCCGGTATTAGAATTAGGACAAGGTTTAGTTGGCCAGGCAGTTAAATCGGGGAAAACTATTATTATTGATGATGTACCGCAAAACGGTTTAACCATTACCCATGCAACCGGAAATATAAAACCCGCTCAATTGGTGGTAATGCCGATAGTTAGAAACGGCATTTCTATTGGAGGGTTAGAGATGGGCGCTGTTAGAGCACTTACAGATCTACAACTTCATTTCTTGAATTTGGTTATTTCTGATGTGGGTACTGCCCTTTTGGGTGCACAGAATAGGCTTAAGTTGCAGCAACTGTTAGAAGAAACGCAGGCGCAATCTGAAGAATTACAAGTGCAACATAACGAGCTCGAGGGAATGAATGCGGAGCTTGAAGCTCAAGCACAGAAGCTACAGGCTTCTGAAGAAGAACTTCGTGTACAGCAAGAAGAGTTGCTGCAAAGTAACCAGGAGCTAGAAGAGCGAAGTAGTTTATTGGAAGAAAAAAATGAACTTATTGAAGAAAGAAATGTCGAAATTCAACAGAAAGCCGAAGCACTTGAACTAAGCACCAGATATAAGTCGGAATTTTTGGCAAACATGTCTCACGAATTGCGCACACCGCTAAATTCCATTTTGTTACTGTCTAGATTAATGGCAGAAAATGAGGATATGGATAAAGAGCACCAGGAATACGCTGAAGTAATTCAGAGCTCGGGCCAGGGTCTACTTAGTTTAATCGATGAAATTCTCGACCTATCGAAAATAGAGGCGGGTAAGATGGAGCTTGACAGAACCAATGTTAAGATTAGCGATATCGCATTAAATATGCGTTCATTATTTAATCCATTAGCGAAAGATAAAAACCTGGAGTTGATTATCGCGAAAGGGGATGATGTACCCGAATATTTTCATACTGATAACATGCGGTTGGAACAAATCCTGAAGAATTTGCTATCCAATGCGCTGAAATTTACTTCAAAAGGTTCAGTAAAATTTGATATCACTAAAGATGAGAAGCTTAAAGCCCTCATATTTAAGGTTACCGATACGGGTGTTGGTATCGCACCAGATAAGCAGGCAATGGTTTTTGAAGCGTTCCAACAAGCGGATGGATCTACGCGTAGGAAATTTGGTGGTACCGGTTTGGGCTTATCTATCAGCAGAGAATTAGCTAAACTATTGGGTGGATACATCGATCTAAAAAGTAAAGAAGGTGAAGGAAGTGTGTTTACCTTAACACTGCCGATAGATAAGAACAAAAGTTTGGAAAACGGGGCAGATCCAGAGGAGAAACCCATCACAATAGTTGCCGAACCGGTGGCAAAAGTGAGCCCATTAACTGTTACCAACATTCCACAAGAAATCGAGGATGATCGGGATAACATCACTGCCGATGATAAGGTGATTTTAATTGTTGAAGACGATACGCCCTTTGCAAAAACGTTATTAGATTTTACACGTAAAAGAAACTATAAGGGCCTTGTGGCTGTACGTGGAGATGTTGGCATTGAAATGGCAAAAACCTTTAAGCCACTGGCTATCCTTCTGGATATACAGTTGCCAGTTAAGGATGGTTGGCAGGTTATGGAAGAGCTTAAGGCCGATCCAGGCACCCGGCCAATTCCTGTACACATCATGTCGTCTTTGCAGGTAAAAAAAGAAAGTTTGCTAAAAGGAGCAATCGACTTTATTAACAAGCCCTTTGCTTTCGAGCACATGCAAGAGATTTTTGCGAAACTGGAACATGCCCTTAGCAGGCATCCAAAGAAGGTGCTCATTGTAGAAGAAAACGAACAGCATGCCAAAGCGCTCAGCTATTTTTTAAGCAACTTTAATATCCAGACCGAAATTGTAAACCAGGTTAATGAAAGTGTTTCTGCGTTGCACAGGCCAGAAGTTAACTGTGTTATTTTAGATATGGGGATTCCTGATAAACATGCTTATGAAACGTTAGAAGTGGTTAAGAAAACCCCGGGGTTAGAAAACCTACCTATCATTATCTTCACTGGAAAGAACCTTTCTAAAGGTGAAGAAAACAGAATTAAGCAATACGCAGATTCGATCGTTGTTAAAACTGCGCACTCTTACCAAAGAATTTTAGATGAAGCTGGTCTATTTCTTCACCTTGTAGAAGAGAAAAGCAAAGACAAACCCAAGGTTTCTAAGAAATTTTCTGAACTGCAGGATGTGCTTAAAGGTAAAACAGTACTGGTGGCAGATGACGATGTAAGGAATATCTTTTCGCTAACAAAAATGTTAGAGCAACATCAAATGAAAGTTCTTGCAGCAACAGATGGTAAAGAAGCATTAAAGTTGCTAGATGAGCAAGCAAAAGTTGATGTTGTACTCATGGACATGATGATGCCTGAACTGGACGGATACGAGACGACGACTGCGATAAGGCAAAACCCCAAATATCGATCGCTTCCTATACTGGCAGTAACCGCCAAAGCCATGATGGGCGATCGCGAAAAATGTATCGCAGCAGGAGCATCAGATTACATTAGCAAGCCGGTAGATATGGATCAGCTGGTGTCGCTGCTACGCGTTTGGTTATACGAAAATCACTATAAATCTTAGCCCATTTTATTTTATATGCCTCAAAAATTAATTCTTATAATTGATGATGATAACCGAAACATTTTCGCTTTAAAAGCTGTTCTAAAGGCGAAAGGTTTTGAATGTTTATCTGCAATTAGTGCCCGCGATGGTTTTTCTATTATGGAAGAAAAGGAAAAAGTCGACGTGGTATTAATGGATATGATGATGCCAGACATGGATGGTTACCAAGCCATGGCAGCGATGAAAAAATCGCCAAAAATGCAGAATATTCCTGTACTTGCCGTAACGGCACAAGCCATGGTTGGCGATAAAGAACGCTGCCTGAGTGCAGGTGCTTCCGGTTATGTATCTAAGCCTATTAATGTAGATGAATTATTGGTTCAAATTGAAGAAGTAACAGCATAAAGTGATAATCGATGCCATTGATAATGAACAGGTAACAACGCTCCTAAACGACGTGCTGGAAGTGCATGGTTACGACTTTCTGGAGTATTCTGAAGCATCTATCAAACGACGAATTTTACGTTTGTATATGCTCGATAATTTTGTAAGTTTCGCTGAATTTAGATACGCAATCAGAAATGATAAGGCGTATTTTAAGCGGTTCTTAGAAGAAATCACGGTCAATGTTACAGAAATGTTTCGCGATCCGACTTTCTATTCTTCATTGAGAAACGATGTTTTACCAGTGTTGGGTACCTACCCGTTCATCAGAATTTGGGTGGCAGGTTGCTCTACGGGAGAAGAAGCATATTCTTTAGCTATTGTTTTAAAGGAGTTAAATTTGCTCCACAAATCACTTATTTACGCTACCGATATCAATCCCTCGGTTCTAGAAAAAGCCAAAAGAGGCATGTTCCCTTTACATTATCTAAAGGGATATTCAGAAAACTACGTTCAAGCGGGCGGCACAAAAGATTTCTCTTCATATTATGCTGCAAACTATTCTCTTGCAAAGTTTGATGAATCATTAAGTAGCAAAATGATTTTTTCTACCCATAACCTGGTGTCTGATCATTCTTTTAATGAATTCCAGCTGATTCTGTGCCGCAATGTTTTAATCTATTTCGATAAAGAATTGCAACACAAGGTTTTCCATCTTTTTGATAGCAGCTTAGAAAAATTAGGCTATTTAGCATTAGGCAGTAAAGAAAGCTTAGATTTTTGGAGCAACGCCAAATACTATAAACGCATTAAAAGCGAAAAGATATGGCGGAAGATTTAGCATTTGGAAAGTGTGGAGCACTCGTAATTGGAGGCTCAGCAGGGAGTTTAGATGTGCTTCTGGAAATGTTTCCGAACCTAGATAAAAACATTAACTTTCCAATCATCGTAGTTACGCATCGAAAAGCAGGTAATGATTCATTATTGAGCGATCTTTTACAAGGCAGAACACCTTTAAAAGTGATGGAAGCTGAAGAGAAAGTTGCTTTGAAACCAGGTTGTGTATACATCGCACCAGCAGATTACCACTTGTTGGTAGAGCAAAACCATACCATTTCGTTAGATTATTCAGAAAAAATAAATTACTCACGGCCTTCAATAGACGTAACCTTCCAATCAGCAGCAGAGGTGTTTAAGGAACAATTGGTGTGCATTTTGCTTTCGGGGTCTAATGCAGATGGTGTAGAAGGATTAAAAATGGTAAACAAATATGGGGGTTTGGTGGTTATACAAAACCCGGATACCGCCATTATGCCTTACATGCCGCAACAAGCAATTGAGCATGTTAAAGTTCACATTTCGGTAGACAGTTTTAAGATGGCCGGTTTTGTAAATAAATTAATTAAAAATAGTTATTAAATTTGCCTTTGGGAGATAGACTTATGGCCGATGTGAAAAAAGTTTTCGTTTTTGATGATAACAGGGATATTTTAGACCTCTGCACTTTCATTCTGGAAGATGCTGGTTATGAAATTAAAACATCAGAAAGTGCCAATGAAATCGAAGATCAGGTTTCTGCTTATATGCCCGACCTTATTTTTATGGACAATTGGCTGCCAGACTTGGGCGGAATCCAGGCTACCAGGGCCATTAAAAGCAATCCCCATTTAAAGCACATCCCTGTAATCTACTTTTCTGCTAATAATGATATCTCATCACTCGCCGATCAGGCCGGTGCAGACAGCTACCTTTCTAAACCTTTTGACATTGCGGCCCTAGAAGATATCGTAAAAAAACACTTAAGTTAGCTCTTGCCCCAAATGCGGGTGTTTAAATCTAATTCCTGAACAATATCGCACATAAAGTTTATCGCATTGATATCGTCATTTAAGTTTTCCATTTTAAGTAGAGATTTAAATACTGGCGCTTCGAAATAGTTCCTGTCAAGCGGGAAGGCGATATACATCCTTGAATCTAGAAAAGATAGCGAAATTTGATATTTCGAATTATCGTTCAGCTTTAAAATTCTTTCCATTAACATCGGCGTTAAAATGTAACGCGATCCAACCTGGTCGTTGCCGTAGGTAATAAAGGCTTTGTCAAAATCTGGGTTTTCTAATTTCACTACGCTTCCACCATCAGAAGAGAACACGTTAGTCAGCCATGATCCAAGTGCGCTGCCAAAATATTTTGGGCGAATAATCATCTTATTGGTGAAATTTTTGTTGAAATCTGCCGCAAAAATAATTCCTTTAAAAATATCGTGCCATTGCGTTTGAGTTCCGTTTTTTGTTTGAGTAGTTGTTTTGTATTCCGCATGTACCTCGGCAAAGAAAAAAGCCGTTTTATCTATCTTACCTTTTACTAAGTCTTCAGAATGATAACGATCTGGCGTAGTTTGAAAAAGCTGCGTATACGCAAATTCAGTTTCGTAGATGCCATTGCCAGGGCTTATGGTTAGGCTTTCGTTAATTGATTTCAGTGAAGCACCTATTACATCTCTTTTATAGGCCTGTTTGTAGGCTTGTAGGTCGTCGTCTATTTTATATAGAACAATACCGCCATAAATTATCGGTCCTAAAGCTGCAATTACAGCCGGCACCACCATGTTAAATGAAGCACCTAATATAAACAATAAGATGCCTGACCCTAAAAACAAATAACCATTGGTTTGTGTAGACGCAATTTTTTTGCGCTTCTCTTCCATAGCAGCCAAAACACTTTGTAGGGCTGCCTGGTTGCTCAAATTTAACGGTGGCATTAGCTATTAAAAAGTGCTTTAGCACTGATGTTTTGTCTTTCTGCTTCTGCTGCAGCTAATACAGGCATGGGTTGAAAATTAAGCATTCCGGCAAATAGATTTCCTGGGAACATCATGATGCTGTTGTTGTAGTCTGTTACTGTAGAATTATACGTCCTTCTCGCTGCGGCAATTTGTTCTTCGCTTTCGGTCCAGGTAGTTTGTAAATTTATAAAGCTACTATTGGCTTTCAAATCGGGGTAATTCTCGATATTAACCATTAAACCCTTCACAGTGCTGCTTAACTCGGTGTCTAAAGCAGCTTTCTCAGTATCAGAGATAGTTCCAGATGCGGCCTGTGCTCTCAAACCTACAATTTTGGTTAAGGTTTCTTGCTCATAAGTCGTATACTGCTTAACAACTTCAACCAGGTTCGGTATCAGGTCGAAACGTTTCTTAAGCATTACATCAATGGCAGAAAAAGCATTAGTAACCTGGTTTTTCTTACCAATAATGCTGTTGTAGAAAAATAGGGCAAAGAGTGCGATGGCGATAACAATAATTGCAATAATCATATAGCGTGGTTTAATTTAGTCTTTTAAATATAGCAAAAGATATCAAAAAGCGCTATTTCCTTTCGTTTGATCTTTCTTGCCGCTCTTTTAGTGCTCGTCTTTCTTGCCGTTTTTGCTTTCTAAGACGATGGCTCTCTTGCATTTCTTTAAACTGGCTTATATGTTGTTTAATTTCGTTTTGTTTTTCTTCCGTTATGCCTACACTATGCTTAATGCCTAAAAATAATGCACGCCAGATTAGGCTAAAAAAAGAAGTGTTTTCTGGTTTTTCATAAACCACATGAGCAGATGTAAATTTCCCTGCCGGATTTGGATTTTCTGAATTAATGATTAAAGCGTTCGCTAGGATGGAAATTAATCCACGGGTAACCAAATGGTCCTTATCTGGATCATTACGCATTAATGCCACTGATAGGTCGTAGTAGTAGAAATCTACATTGCCCTCTGCACCGCTTTCGTTCGCTTTGAAATTAAATTTAAGCTGATCTACGATGCCACGATTTATCCTAACCAGCCCTAACGGTTTGGTAATTTGATTTAATACCCGGGCATTAAAACTATGCAACTTACCGTTGTAATTAAAATCACCTTTAGGTGCGGTGAGGTCGAACTTAAAATTTAAATCGAGCTTGCCCTGGCCGAGTAGGTATGTATTTAGGCTAATCTCCATATTTGGATTTATGGCTTTGATTTTTGGAAGATTAGTTACATTTTTAAAAACACCCGAGGTATGTTCAAAAGAGATTCTACCTCTTTGCTGGCTTTCGCTGTTGTAAACGCCATAACTCACATCAACATCTTTAATATGAATTTTTTCTATCAATACAGGCGGGGCAACTTTTTGTAGTAATTGGTGCGGAAAGCGGCCAATCTTTTTCTCGCTAACATTGCCCGCAATTGCTCCGTTACTAAAAACCGAAACCAAACCGTTGGCAATGTTCATCTCTTTGGCCATGAGTACCTGTTTACTAATGTATACCGGTAGATCGATCCCATTCATTGTAATGTCACTCATTTGAATGTGAAACCGATCTGTGGCATGGCCAGCTACGGCTGCAAACTTCATCTCATCATAGCGAGGTGCTAACTGAAATTTATTTACCCTCAGTTTACCTGTAGATGCCCTAAAATCTAGCTGATTCAGCTTAATATTATACATCTTATTGGGCGTAGTATACTGGTAGTCTTTTAAATTGATGATTACATCCTTAAGCAAATAAAAGCGGGTTGGATCGTCTGAAGATGTAGAATCTACCAATAAATCTGTTAAGGTAATGTTGAGATCATCGATGCTGAAAGCCGTAGCTTTTGAAACATTATTATTGATGTATTTGAACCCTATATCCTTAAAGCGAATAGTGTTAATTCTAAATTCCTTTAAGCTTTTTGATATAAATGCGTACGGCGATTTAATTGGCCGAGGTGGGCGACCTTCATTAAAAGCAAATTGTCTATTCACCATTACCACTTTCGGTTTATCGAATACCAGTTCTTCAATTTGAAGCTTTCTTTCCCGATATAGTGTAATTGGATGAAAGTGTTTAATCACTAACTTATTTAATGAAACTGTATAAAGGTTATTGGGGGCTCGTTCGAGCTTGATAAGTTCTTTAAAACGTGTGCTATCCGGTATAATTTTTACATTCTCAAGCGTTGCACTTCCCGTAAGGATGTTTGTAGAGACTTTAGAGAAAGTAATTTTGTACAAGCTATCGGTAGACGTATAGAGCAGTGTTTTTATTTGTGAAGTAAGCAGTGGACGAGATTTTACATTTAAAACCCAGGCTACAATCACCAAAACTGTTAAGATAAAAAAGATGATTGATGATATCCATTTTAAGGTCTTGTATTTGCTTGTCTTGATTGTAGGCATTTAGCAGGAACGGCTTGATTTTACAGCAATATACATAATTATAAAAAAGATGTATTAATTTTTCTCTTTACGTGCAGCTTTCCGGTCGGCCCGCTTTTGCTCGCGAATTTTTTTAGCAATAACCTTTTGTTGCTTAACCGGATTTTTTTCTGGTACAATGCCAACACCTACAATATCTTTAATACCAACAAAAAGTGTTTTCCACATCAGGTTGAAGAAAGACGCAGATGCGATACGGTTATTGGTCATGGTTGCTGTACGTGGTGCATCGCCCTTGGTAGGGTTCTCATCTTTAACCAAAAGCGTATTCGCCAGGAAGGAAAGTAATCCTTTTTGCTTTGTTCCTTCGCCATCAATGTTATCTGAAAGCAAATTAACCTTCAAATTGTTATAAAGCATATTCATCGAACCATTTGCTCCCCTCAAATTTCCTGTAGCCTTAAAATCAATGTGCTGTAAGTTTCCACTTTCTATTTCTACCAATCCAAGTGCTTTAGATAGCGGATTAAGATTCCGAAGATCAAACTTGCCCAGACTACCATTATAGGCAAACGCACCCGTGCTGCTGGTGAGGTTAAAATCAATAGACAGGTTCAGTTTGCCAGAGCCCATTAACAAAGTGTTTAGGTTAGCCAATGCATGGCTCTTTTTAGAAAGCTGAGTGCTGTCATTAGTCACATTTAAAATATTTCCGCCGAGCGAATTAAATGTGATGCGACCCGTTTTCTTGCTTGCGGGATTGTACTCTGCATATTTAATATCGATGTTCTTAAGCTTGATGGTATCTATAAGGGTGCTTATTTTTAGCCGCTGCAAGGCCATATGCGGAAAGTTTTTTCCTTTATCAAGACCTGCCGGAGGTCCAGATTCCCTGCTCATAAATACTTCTACCGTGGCCCGACCAATTTTCAATGATTTGGAGTGAAGTTTTTCATCGCTGTTGAGCTTATTAAAATCTACGCCATTGAAGATAACCTCGTTAAAAATGAGATTGTAACGATCTTTTTGGGAATTGTACTTTCTGGCAAATGTTAATTCGGGGTAGAGGGGCGTAAGCTTGAAACCCTTAATGGCAATTTTTTTTGATGCTGTTGAACCACTCAGAGTATCTACACGCATGGTATACATTTTATCTTTGGTAGTCGATTTGTAGCCCGCAATGTTGAAGGCAATATCTTTCGTGTAATAAAACCGGCTGGTATCGGCACCGGAAAGCGAATCTAACAGAAAATCATTTACAGTAATATCGAGGTGCTTAATTGCATTCTTAGTTTTTACTGAAGTGCTTTTGTTGACGTAATCGAAATCTGCATCGATCACTTTTATAGAACGTACCCTGGCCGATTTAAAAGTTTCGGAAATTTGATCGTAAAGCGATTTTTTAACGGCGGAAGTATCTGCCTTTTTTGGCACTTTATAATAAGTTACGTTAATCGATGGCCTGTCGAGGATGATTTCCCTTATGTTTAGCTGCTTTTTAAAATAGGCAGTAAGAATCCCTGCACGTGTAATCTGCAGTTTTTTCAGTTTGAGCTCGAATACATGAGCAGGGGCAAGGCTTTGTTGTTTTAAACTGTCAAAAACAGCGGTATCTGCCTTCAACGTTACATCTCTCAAGGCCAGGCTCCCCGTAATTAAATTTAAGTTGATACTTTTAAAATCTATTTGATACAGGTGGTTCGAACCATTGTATACGCCCTGCTTAATTTTCTCGGTAAGTATAGGTTTCCATTTTGCACTCAAAAACATGGCAGCAAAGGATACAACTAAGATTAGTCCGCCAAGAATACTTCCAATCCAAATCCATATTTTATTTTTATGCTGTGCTGTCATTTTTAGGGCTTATCGGTATAGAACAGATAAGTGATAGAAAGGTTTTTTAAGGCATTATGCATTAGGGCACAGCCCTTTGTGTTTAAACCGGATATTAGCGGGCACGACGCCCCAAAATTTTTCGGTTTAGAGTGCTATGTAGTAATTTGGGTGAAGCAATTGCTGTTGGGGCGGAGTAAAGCGGTTAGCCGGACTATACTTAAACAATGTTGCCGGCTTTGCTTTCCAAATTAGTTTACAAGTCATTAAGATCAAGGTTTATATCACTAAGCAACTGATGATTTAAGCATAATATGCGCTTAATAATAATTTGTGAATTAACATTAACTTAACATTGAGCTTGTAGCTTTGTAGCATATTAAGAATTAACATGAACAATATTTTTAAGTTCTTTACCCCACAAGATAGAAAGTTTCATCCGCTTTTTGAGCAAGCTGGCAGTAATGCATTAAAGATTGCAGAGGCGCTTTTAGAGATGGTTAGTACAGCCGACGCTGAAAACAGGAAAACTGTTTTTAAAGAAATTGAGCGTTTAGAGCATGTAGGCGATGATATTACCCATTCGATTTTTCTGGAGTTAAGCAGGAACTTTATTACCCCTTTCGATAGAGAGGATATACACGCTCTAGCTACTGCAGTTGATGATGTAGCCGACTATATTTATGGTACGGCTAACCGCATGCAGATGTATAACATGAACGAAATAAGCGAGCCAATTGTAAAAATTGCCGAACTTTTGGTAGAAATGTGTACAGATATTGATAAGGCAATTAAAGAATTACGCAGTTTTAAAAACATTCGTGTAATTGCTGACGCATGTATTCGTATCAATAGCGGCGAAAACCAGGCCGATTATGTATTTACCTTGGCGGTTGCCCGTTTATTTGAATACGAAACCAATGCAATTGAATTAATTAAACAAAAAGAGGTTTTACAAACGATAGAAAAAGCGACAGATAAGTGTGAGGATGTAGCAAATGTGCTTGAAACTATCTTAGTTAAAAACGCTTAATAATACACAAACATGGTAACTACCTTATTGGTTGTTGTTGTAATTCTGGCCATTGCTTTCGATTACATTAATGGCTTTCATGATGCCGCTAACTCGATTGCAACGGTTGTTTCTACAAAAGTACTTACGCCATTTCAGGCGGTTTTGTGGGCAGCGCTTTTCAACTTTGCTGCCTATTTCTATTTTACCGACCATAAAGTTGCCAATACAGTGGCTAAGACGGTAATAGAAAACTATATTACATTGGAGGTTATTTTGGCTGGCCTGGTTGCCGCCATTATCTGGAATTTGTTGACCTGGTGGTATGGAATTCCTTCAAGCTCTTCGCACACTTTAATTGGTGGTTTTGCAGGTGCAGGGATGACGCATGCCATGCTTACAGGTGCTAGTGCTTTGGATGCCGTAAACACGGGTTATGTAATTAAAATTGTTTCTTTTATCGTGTTGGCACCGATTATTGGTATGTTAATTTCGGTGGTTCTAACTTTAATTATTATCAATATCTGTCGCTATGCTAAGCCTGCTACTGCAGAGAAATGGTTTAAACGTTTGCAGCTTTTATCTTCTGCCGCGTTGAGCTTTTACCATGGAGGGAATGATGCCCAGAAGGTAATGGGGATTATTGCAACCGCTTTGATTGCTGCTAAAGTAATTCCAGATTTCGAAGCCATGCCTGGCTGGGTGCCAATTGCCTGTTACTCCGCAATCTCTTTAGGTACCATGAGTGGTGGCTGGAAAATTGTTAAAACAATGGGTTCTAAAATTACCAAGGTAACTGCGTTAGAAGGCGTAGCTGCTGAAGGTGCTGGTGCAGTAACGCTAGGTATAACCGAACATTTTGGTATCCCGGTTTCTACCACGCATACCATTACCGGATCTATTGTAGGTGTGGGTGTAGTTAAAAGTGTTTCGGCAGTGCGTTGGGGCGTTACCATTAATCTAATTTGGGCTTGGATTTTAACCATTCCGGTTTCTGCCACATTAGCCGCGATTATTTACGGCGTTATTTATTTATTTAAGTAGGGCAGCCTAAAAACATATTTATCAAAAAAAAGACTAAGGCATTTGCTTTAGTCTTTTTTGTTTTACAACTTTAAAAGTTCATTAATAATTGCAGTTAGGCCTATACCCAAAAAAATTAACGGCAAGAGAAGAAGGTTTAGGCCTGTTAAAAATAGTGTATCATACCAATTTAGGGGCTTGATTTGATAATAATATTTTCTAATTAACAAAAAGCCAACAGCAGTTCCCAATATGCCCATTATAAGTGTGGTAAAATCCATCGTACTACTTCTTCTTCATGTTTCTGGCTACGTCATGCGCTAACAAATCTTTACTTTGTTCTAAGTCTTTGATGATGGAATCTTGATTTGAAGCGGAATGGTTTTGACTTAATTTAAATACGTGCTCAATTTCATTTACAGCAATCTCGAACCCGGTGATGGCTTTGAGGTGTTTTTGAATATAATCTTCGCCTAATTGATTAAATGCGGCAGGGCTGGTTGCAGGGTTTTCATACTTATCGGTTAAATCCTTTATTACTTGATAAGTCTCTTCCGGCTGCATTAGCCTTATTGTTCCCTTTGCTTGAACTGTTTTATAATTCCAGGTAGATGCTGATTTAGGATTTTCGTAAACAGATGCACTTACATAGGCATGTGCGCCTGAGAAGATGGCCAACACATTCGGATTTTTTGAAAACGCAAGGCAATGATCTGTTTTTGTCATGACATGACCAATCAATTTTAGAGTATCACCGGTCTTAGCTATACTTACCGGAATTTGGGTAGCTACCGGATACACGCCATCGAAACCCACCAAAGTGATAAAAGGATGTTGTTGCATAAAATGCAAAACTTCCTGTGCACCAGCAGTTGAGAAATAGGAAAGTTTGTACATGGCTGTTACATAAAAGAATGATGATCGGTAGCGCTGGGTGTTAAAATTTAATGCTCATTTCGACAATATTATTGCCGTTTTTCGGTAGCACCCAATCTGGCCCATTTAAAACAAGTCTCCTGGCTTCGGCATCTGTTTTATTGTTGATGGATTTTATAACCTTAATATCTGTAGGCCGGCCATCTTTCTTTACCTTAAAACGAAGTACCACATATTGCTCGGGCCCTTTCGGGTTGTAACGCTTGTTGTTATTTTCGAGATATTGTTTATAGTCTATTGTAGCAACCGGAACGGGTTTTGTAATTTCTTCGGTTGGCTTACCGTTAAGATTTTGCTCTGCCCGCAGCAAAATTTTCGGGGCTGGAATGTTCTCTTTCTTCCGTCCGTTACTTCCGGTAATTAAAGCAATTTCGTTTAACGATTTATTGCCACTTAATGCCTCTCTAATAACCCTTGGGTCTTGAGCGCCCACTACTGGTTCTTCTTTAAAACCAAGCGCATTGATGATAAGGTCTTTGTCTTTAGCGCTACTATCTGCAGGAAGTGCAAAATAGCCGTTTACATTCGTTGTGGTTATTTTGTCAGAACCAGCCAGTTTTACCACCGCACCTGGAATGGGGTTGCCGTTCCTTTGGTCTACAACACTTCCAATAAATACCATTTTTTCACCCATTGGTGCTGCTGCACGGGCAACCACTACCTCGCTAAGCTGTGGGGCACCAGGGTTCGACTTTCGATCGTCGAGATTTGCAGTAGCTTTAGCTTTGTTAAAACGAGTAAGATCTTCAACGGTTTCGCTCTCCGCGCTTTCGAATGCCGGACGTTGCGCAAGCGGTGCTTTCTTTGTGTTTATTGCCAGCTCATTTGTTTTAGCATTTCCAATTGCCTGATCAATTATTGCAGCTTTTCTATCTTCAATCGCATTTGCCGCTGTATCAGTCGGTTTTGTTGTAGCTACTGCCGTGCTTGTATCCAACCGAACAATAACACCATTGGCCTTCCGAGCGGCAGTTTCTGCATTTCTGCGATTGCTTTCACGCATAAAAAATAAGATGCTTACCGCAATAAAAGCTACTGTTGCTGTAGCAGCAATGCTTAAACGTTGTGTGGTAATGCCCCAAAGTTTACGTCTTATTGGCTTTTCTGCAATCCTATCGTGCAACTGTTTTTGGAGAATAGATAATGTTTGCTTGCGCTTTGGCGATTGTTTTAGCCCCTCTAGTGCTTCTGCCACAAATGGATCTTCTAATGCCTGCTTTTCTACAAAGTGCATAGCTTTGGCATCAAGCTTACCATCCAGGTAATCTTCCAATACATCAATATCTAACCAATCGTTATTCACCACTATTCTTCTCTATACAGATTTTTAAATTCCGCTTACCATTTTGGATGTAGCTCTTTACCTTTAGCATGTCGTAGCCGGTGATATCGGCTACCTCTTTATAGCACTTTTCCTGTAGATAAAATAAATCTACGCTTTTTCGCTGTTCTTCGGTTAAAGTTTCCATGCACTTTTCCATAATGGTAAGTTGCGTTTCTTTTGTGTTGTCGATATCTAGATGCACCAGGTCTGTATTTTCCACAAAAGTATCATCGATGGAAACATGGCTATGTTTTGCCGATTTCCGCAAAGCCATTAAACAATGGTTACGCGTTAAAACGTGCAACCAGCTTTTGAAATTTTGTACCTCGTGTATTTTTAGCTTGCCTACCAGTTCCTCGAAAATTTGCATTACAGCATCTTTGCTTAGTTCTTCATCCTTAAAATAATTAAGGCAAACCCCAAAAACAAGGTGCATATATTTGTTATAAAGTGATCCCAATGCATCTAAATTGCCAGTATTTTTATACTCGGCAATTAGTTTGGCATCATCTTGCTGCGTGTTTCCAGCTGTATACTTTATAAACTTCAAAAAAAGGGGAGCTAAGTCAAAATTTCATTCAAGTATAAAAAATATTTCTGAGTGATGTGGCATAGGCCGATGATTTACCTTTGGCAATTTAACATTCTTAGCTTTCAGCCCTAAAAATGCTATATTTATTTTGTAAACCATGCCAGATTATGGCAGCTGATTTGCTTAACAAAACCAAACACACACAGATGACTACAATTAAAATGTTAACCGCATCGCTGGCTATTTGCTTTGCGCTTGCTCCAAAAGCAAATGCCCAAATTAACCTTGGCGATATTTTTAAAAAGGTAATTGAGAAGCAAGGCGCTTCTACCAATGCAACGGGAACGCCCACTACATTCGAAATAGGACAAGGTATAAAGGAGGCTCTACAAATCGGAGTATCTGCAGGGGCAGATCGATTATCGGTTAAAAATGGCTTTTTAGGGAACTTAGCTGTGAAAATTTTAATGCCTCCTGAAGCACAAAAAGTGGAAAGAACTTTAAGGGGTTTAGGCTTTAATAAGCTTTGCGATAATGTGATTACCAGCTTGAACAGAGCAGCGGAAGATGCCGCAACAGAAGCAAAGCCTATATTTATTTCGGCAATTAAGCAAATGACTTTAACCGATGCAACAAACATATTGCTTGGAAAGAAAGATGCCGCTACCGAGTATTTTAAACGTGTTACAACGGCGCAGTTGATGCAAAAGTTTAGTCCAATTGTTACCGCAAGTTTAAATAAAGTAAATGCCACGAAGTATTATACCGACTTAACCACGCAATACAACAGGTTGCCTTTAGTAAAACCGGTAAATACCAACCTAACAGAATACGTAACTCAAAAAGCCATTGATGGTTTATTTATTGAAGTGGCGAAAGAGGAGCTCAAAATCAGGGATAATTTTAGTTCGAGAAGCTCTACCTTATTGCAAAAAGTTTTTGGCTACGCTGATAAAAAGAAAGGATAAGTCTTGCTAAAATAATAAAGCTAAAAAGATCTGGGTTTGGAAACTCCCCGGATCTTTTTGTTTAAAAACAATTCGTAAAATTGCACATGATGAAATTTCGGGTGCCATTTTTATTCGCTTTTAGTGTTTGTATCACTTTGTTTTTCGGATGTAATTCGGGCAACCAGACCGCAACTAAGTCTGAAGCTGTTTTGGATACCGTATCGTTAAGCAGCAAAAGTTACGCTTTGGCCTATCAGGATGGCGACAAGATTGTAGCCACGAGCATTGATACCATGAAGCAGATATCATTTGGCGGCGCAACAGACCCTGCAATTTCACCCGACGGAAACATGTTTGCTTACACAGTGCCCGATTCTTCTGGCGGGCGGAGCATTTGGATTGCAGATTTAGAAAACAAGAGTCAGTTGCAATTACAAACCAACAGCAATAACTTTTACGGGGCAACCTGGGCGCCTGATGGTCATTTAGTGGCCTTTAGTATTTCTAATAAAGACGGTGTATGGAAAATTGGGCTAATGAAACCCGATAATACCGGTTTTGTAATTTTGGATAACCACTCGAAAGTGAGTTACAATGCCCCAACATGGAAGGGCAATAAAGAACTCGTTGCCCACAATTTAGATACACTATTTACTTTCGATGCTACCGGAAAATTATTAACTACCCAAGATATAAGCGAGTTAATAAGCAAAGATTATGGTTTATCTAGTAGCAGCAAATTCTTTTTTACGCAGGATGGAAATACATTGGTTTTTAACGCAACCCATGGTGAAAGTGTAGCAGAATTAAAGTCGAGACTGGAATCTGTATTCTCCTTAGATTTAAAAACGAAAAAGATTACAAGAATCTCGCCTGCGGGGATTAATGTACCTTATCTTTTTGTAACTGCCGACGACCGGATATTTTTCAGTGGCGCAGCAGTGCCTTTTACCAATCAGAAAGTTTATTTTGCGGATTTGGAAGGAAACGTTAAAACGCTGGTAGAGCGGGGCGCAAATCCAAATGCGAATTAATGTGCTTTCTTGCCAAATTTTAAACTTTGACAGGTTGAATGTTGACAAAGGACCAATTGTAGTGCAAAATAAACCCGATTGCAGCGTAAAGCCCCGCATTCCTGATTTTTTATCGGGGCGGGCTTGAAGTGTAAAGCGGGACCGAACCCTGCCGAAAAGCATCACCAATACCTTTTCAAAAATAAATGCCATTTAGAAGGCTGGTCATTCTGCCAAGCTGACACCTTCTATTCTTGATTTGTTTTGATTTTGACAGTACAGGTGCAAATTTGTCCCTGAAAACCTATTGGCATAAAAAGTGTTAATTGTATGCTTAGTTAAAAAACTTAAATCAAAATAAAAAATAATAAAAGTTATGGCGTTAAACCTTAAACCAATTGCTGGCAGTTCGAACAGAGTAATAGTTGAACCGGCTGCGGCAGAAGAGAAAACTGCATCGGGTTTGTATATCCCTGATACTGCGAAAGAAAAACCATCTAAAGGAACTGTAGTTTCTGTTTCTGAAGAGGATGCTGACGGTAAAAAAGCTAGTGTAAAAGTTGGCGATGTTGTTATTTATGGTAAATATGGTGGTACCGAATTTCCTTATGAAGGAAAAGACTACTTAATTATGCGTGAAACAGATATCTACGCGGTAGTTGGGTAATTCTTTAAGTTAAAAATAGAAGTTAAAATGATAAGATGATGCGGTTTAACAGATCGTAAGTCGTAATTCTAAAAATAAAAACAAAAATGTCAAAACAAGTAAAATATAATGTAGAAGCCCGCGACGCCCTGAAACGTGGCGTTGATATCTTAGCTAACGCAGTAAAGGTAACATTAGGCCCGAAAGGCCGTAACGTAATTATCGACAAGAAATTTGGTTCTCCGGCAATTACTAAAGATGGTGTAACTGTTGCAAAAGAAATCGAATTGAAAGATGCGGTTGAAAACATGGGCGCTCAAATGGTTAAAGAAGTAGCTTCTAAAACAGCAGATATTGCTGGTGATGGAACTACAACTGCTACGGTTTTAGCACAAGCCATTATTACTACAGGTATTAAAAATGTTGCTGCGGGTGCAAATCCAATGGATTTAAAACGTGGTATAGACAAAGCTGTTGCAGCTGTTGTAGAGAACCTAAAAACGCAATCGCAAACGGTTGGTGAAGACAACAACAAAATTAAGCAAGTAGCTTCTATCTCAGCTAATAATGATGAGGTGATTGGTGCATTAATTGCCGAGGCAATGGGTAAAGTGGGTAAAGATGGTGTAATTACTGTTGAAGAAGCAAAAGGTACTGAAACTGAAGTGAAAACAGTAGAAGGTATGCAATTTGATAGAGGTTACTTATCTCCATATTTTGTTACCAATGCTGATAAAATGGAAGCAGAATTAGATAATCCTTACATTTTAATTTACGATAAAAAGATCAGCAACATGAAAGAATTGTTGCCGGTTTTAGAGAAAACAGTACAAACTGGTAAACCATTGGTTATCATTTCTGAAGATTTAGATGGTGAAGCATTGGCTACTTTAGTGGTAAACAAAATCCGCGGTTCATTAAAAGTTGTTGCTGTTAAAGCACCAGGATTTGGCGATAGAAGAAAAGCAATGCTAGAAGATATCGCAATTTTAACAGGTGGTATTGTTGTATCAGAAGAAAGAGGTTACAAATTAGAAAACGCTGATTTAACTTACCTAGGTTCTGCTGAGAAAGTTGTTGTTGATAAGGATAACACTACTGTAATTAATGGTGCCGGTAATTCTGATGACATTAAATCTCGAGTGAGCCAAATCAAAGCTCAAATTGAAACCACTACATCTGATTACGACAAAGAAAAATTACAAGAGCGTTTAGCTAAATTAGCTGGCGGTGTTGCGGTTCTTTATGTTGGTGCAGCAAGTGAAGTTGAGATGAAAGAGAAAAAAGACCGTGTTGATGATGCTTTACATGCGACCCGTGCAGCAGTAGAAGAAGGTATTGTTGCAGGTGGTGGTGTTGCTTTCATCCGTGCGGTAGCGTCTATTGCTGATTTGAAAGGCCTTAACGAAGATGAAAATACTGGTATTCAAATCATCCGTCGTGCTATCGAAGAGCCATTACGTCAAATCTGTGAAAATGCAGGTGTTGAAGGTTCTATCGTAGTTCAGAAAGTTAAAGAAGGTACGGCAGATTATGGTTACAATGCCCGTACTGGTGCTTACGAAAACTTAATCGGTGCAGGTGTTATTGATCCAACTAAAGTATCTCGTGTTGCTTTAGAAAACGCAGCGTCAATTGCAGCTATGTTATTAACTACAGAAGTTGTTCTTGCAGATGATCCTGAAGAAGCAGCTGCGCCAATGCCTCCAATGGGCGGTGGCGGTATGGGTGGCATGATGTAATCCGTATTGAAACCATATTCGCGAAACTATTTCGTGTAAAAAAAACCTTGGGATAATTTATCTCAAGGTTTTTTTTTGTGCCTTTAAATTCTACTAAACCGATTTTATTCCTAAAACGTGAAGTGGTTGATTTGTATTGGTGTAAATATTTATTTGTGTAATAGAAAGATTACGTTCTTTGACTTTAGATGTTGAACGATGAGTATGAGAGCTCAATACTCATAACTAGGTAGGTGTTAATCAGACAATGGTACACCCGATTGATTTAGCATATTATTATTGTCCCGAAGTGTTTGAGATTAAGAAGCCCCGTTAGATGAGGAGATGGCCGTTTTTCCCCCTGTTTTTAGGGTTAATTTTGTTTACGTCTTTTTGTTTTGGCCAGATTACCATTGGAACCGTTGATAAAGGTCCATTCGCACCTGGAAGCACCATTGCAGCGCCATTCAAAATTGCCAACGGTTGTACTGAAAAAGGCAACATCTTTCAGCTTTATCTGTCTGATCAGAATGGGAATTTTGGCTCGGAAAAGTTGATTGGAACTTATACGGGTTTCTATAGCACATATGTCAATGGTGTTATCCCAACTTCGGGTATTGTGCCAGGTGTTGGTTATAAGCTCCGCATTAAGACAACAAGCCCAGTTTCAGTAAGTACAGAATCCGCTGCATTCGAAATTAAGGCAGCCTCGGCTGTAGAGGCGAAACTTACATCAAATTACTTAAATGCCGCAAATACCGAGACTTTTGGTACTTGTATTAGTAAAGCCAACAATCAGTTTTTCATCAACAATGAGTCCACTAACTCTGCTTCCGTTACAGCAAGCATTACCAATGAGCTTTTAGGGGGTACAACCGCGTTAAATTTTCCTACACCCATTCAAAGTTTTGTTGCCGATCAGGCGCATTATACAATTCTTGCAAAGGCGGTAATGCCCGATGGTACTGTCGGCACAAAGGCTTATCTCTTAATTAACAATAGAACAATAACCGCCTTCGGAACTTCGGGAAATAACATTGTTTGTTTACCTGTTGGGCAATTGGAGTTCAATGTTGATTTTACCTCGGTTTCTGGAATCCAAAACAACTTTCCCGGCGATATTTATACTATTGTGTGGGGCGATGCAACTTCAACAGAATATACCCTTTGCGATATCAAAAACAATGGAGGTAAGGTTGGGCATGCTTATAACAGGTCGTCTTGCGGAAGTACCTCGATAACCAGTGCCGGTACTATTTTCAATGCCTTTCCTGTAACGATAAATGTTTCTAATACTTTCTGCGGAACGGTAGGTACACCCGTATCTTCTTCTGCAAAGGTGGTTGTAAAACCCACCAATTCGTTTGCTTTTACCTCTCCGGGATGTACAAATACCAACATAACTTTCGAAAACACTTCTGTTTTAGGAGAAAACCCCGACACCAACACCCCTGAATGTTCGCCCAATATTATCACCTATAATTGGTTTATTGATGGTGTAATCACTGCTGTTAATAAGCCACGATCTTTTAACCTGGTTACCAAATTCTTAACGCATGGCGAACACATCATTAGGCTCGAATCTACAAGTTCGGGTGCCTGCGATGCTGATCCTGTGGAGATGAAAATCTGTATTCAAGATCCACCAAAACCTATTTTTACATTACCCCAAACGACCATTTGCTCGGGTAGTATTTTGAAGCCAACAGATCTTTCTATTGTTGACAATATCTGTGATGCTGCAAATGTTTACTCATGGAGTGTAACACCCGCTGTAGCTTATGCGAATGGTACCAATGCCGCTAGTAAATCTCCCGAATTTAATTTCGCCACTCCGGGAGTTTATACTATCACTTTAAACATTACAACGCCCTCCTGTGGATCGGTGGTATCATTGCCTCAAACAGTAATTGTTAATTCATCTCCAACTGCCACGCTTTCGCCAGATTTAACACTTTGTAACCTGGCCACTTACGATTTCAATAACACAACATCCAGTCCTACTAAAACCATAATCTCCGGAACTGCCCAGGAAAGCTCCGATACATATACCTGGGTTGTTGTGCCTTCTGGTCCTGGTACTTATAGTTTTGCATCAGGAAGTAATAACAAA
The DNA here is from genome assembly GCF_026240095.1 of Pedobacter sandarakinus. Lineage (GTDB taxonomy): Bacteria > Bacteroidota > Bacteroidia > Sphingobacteriales > Sphingobacteriaceae > Pedobacter > Pedobacter sandarakinus. The sequence continues at coordinate 1,113,489 of NZ_JAPIVG010000001.1, forward strand.
TCCAAATATCCTTCAATAAAATTTGATAGCTACGACACCTATACTGTTAGTGTAACGCATAAAAACAACTGCGGATCGGTTACTGCTACCCAAAAACTCACTTTTACAACGGCACCTGTTGTTAATGCAGGTCCGGATCAAACCATTTGTTTCACAGAAGCGGGCTTTAACCTTTCGGGAGTTATTACTGGAACCACAAGTACGCAAACCTGGGTTGGTGGCAGCGGTACTTTTACGCCAAATAGAAATGCACTGAATGCCGTTTACACGCCTACGGCTGCAGAAAAAAAGCTTGGCACAGTTACCCTAAGGCTACGGGCTACAACTGCGCTTGCCGCACCTTGTAATCAGATTGATGATGACCTGATCCTTACAATTAAGCCAGATTTAGGATTGACCTCCTCCTCTTCTATTACCATCTGCAGTGGAAATAGTGTAGCCTATACGCCTGCCAGTGCTGTGAGTGGTACAGTATTCAACTGGACCGCTAGTGGAACTTCAAATGTGACGGGGTTTACATCTTCAGGAACTGGCAATATTAATGATGTGTTGACCAACACAAATCTCGCAGCCAACGGTACGGTAACCTACGTTATTACACCGAGCAAAGATGGTTGTACAGGCACTCCTTTTAATCTGGTAGTTACGGTAATACCGAAACCTAATGTAACAGCTAGCGCCGTAAAAATGAGCATTTGCAATAACAGCGGAACTTTCATCACATTAACATCGAACGCACCAAATATCAATTACCTATATAACAGTAGTGTGACGGGTAGTATCACTGGAAACACAGATCGCCCGGTTGCAACTTCTTCAAATCAAATTGATGATATTCTTATCAATACCAGCAATGTTTCCGGATCAGTTACGTACACTATTACCCCGGTAACGGCAGGAGGATGTGTGGGTATTCCAACTTCCATAACAATTAGCGTAATGCCAAGCGCTACGCTAGCCAATGCGGGGGCAGACGAACGCATCTGCAATGCCACAAGTTATACCCTTAAAGGCAATGCTGCCATTATCGGGAACGGAAAATGGACAATTGTTAATGCTCCAAACCCTGTAACTTTTTCTGATGACACTAAAAGCAACGCTATAGTTTCAGGTTTACTTCCTGGCAACACTTATGTGCTTAGATGGACAATTAGCGATGGCATTTGTAGCAGTAGTAATGATGATGTACAAATTACTGTTAACCAGCCAAGCTTTGGTGGCACTTCTGGTACGGATTTAGACCTTTGTTCGGGGATTAATACCGGAATAATATCCTTAACAGGGCAGGTAGGCGACATTGTAAGATGGGAGAAATCAATCGACAATGGAACCACATGGTCTACAATATCCGCTACAACAAATCCTTTAACATTCAATAATTTGATTGTAACTACCAAATTTAGGGCTGTAGTTCAGAATGGGATATGTTCAGAAGCGGTGTCATCTGTTACTACCATTACAATTAACCCAGCTACCGTAGTAGCAGATGCTGGGGCTAACCAAAACATTTGCAGTGGTAATGGTGTGGCGCTAAGCGGAAATAATCCAGCACCAAATAAAGGATTATGGACGCTGGTATCAGGACAAAATGGAGTTTCCTTTGCCAATCCAACGTTGTTTAATACGGGTGTATCTGGTTTAGTTTCTGGTGAAGTATATACTTTCAGATGGACAATTTCCGGCTTTGCGGGCTGTCCACCTACATCATCTGAAACTACAATAACTTATTTATCTCCAATTACAAACACCATTGCATTGTCGCCTTTGCCAATCTGCAGTGGTCAGAGTGTTACCATTAGCGGCGATATACCTACCGGTGGATCAGGTGCATTCACTTATCAATGGCAAAGTAGCACCGATGGAACTACCTTGATAGATATTTCTGCTGCCAATAATAAAGATTTAACAGTTTCGAATTCGGTTTCTACCTTTTACAGAAGATTGGTAAACAGTACCATATGTACTTCGGTTAGTAACGAAGTTAAGGTAATTATACTTCCTCCAATTGGAAACAATCTGGTTTCTGCCGACCAGGCCATATGTTTGGGAAACCCCATTACACCTTTAAGGGGCACCACTCCAACAGGAGGAACAGGTATTTATAATTACCAATGGCAATTAAGTATAGATGGATTAAACTACACAGATATTCTGGGTGCAATCTCCATCAATTATACACCCCCGCAACCAACGGTAACTCAACTTTACAGGCGTGTAGTAACCAGCGGATCTTGTGGCACAGATACAAGTGCCGCAGTTAAAATTATTGTAAATCTTCCGGCGAAGGCCGCATTTACTGTAGCAACAGACCAATCTTGTGCGCCATTTGTAATCAATGCAACTAATGTTGTAGCCACCCCATATCCAGACCGGAATGCTACCTACACCTGGTTTGCTAACAATGTGCAGATTGGCACGGGCGTAGATTTTCCAGGTTATACCATTGCAAATCAAAATCAAACTGTTGTAATCAAACTCGTGGTAAGTAGTAGCCTAGGATGTAGTGGTGATGAAATTTCGCATACGTTTTCTACACCACAAAGTGTAACAGCTTCTTATACCCAAAATACTACGCAAGGCTGTGGCCCACTAAATGTGCGCTTTACAAACACCTCTAACTCTTTAACTGCAGCAACCTTTAAATGGGATTTTGGGAATGGCACTACCTCCAACTTAGCGCAACCTCCTGCTGTTATCTACCAGCCAGATGCAAGTGGCAAAGATGTTACCTATACCATAACCTTGACGGCAATAACCTCTTGTGGTGTTACCACCCAAACATCTGAAGTGTTTGTAAAGGCTTTGCCGGTAGCTATTTTTTCACCAGATAAAACAGCAGGATGCTCTCCATTTACGGTAACTTTCAGCAATACCTCACCTGGCAATAGCGGCACTTATACTTTCGATTTTGGAGATGGTACAACGATAACCAAAACAGATAAAAGTAGTGTTTCGCATACGTACACAACATTGGTGGTTAAAGATTATGTGGTGAAAATGGTTGCAACTAACGAATGTGGTACGAACGAATCGTCTTACACGATCAATGCTTCTCCAAATAATATTGTGGCCGAGCTCGTTGTAAATAGTAATCAACTTAAAGGCTGTGCGCCGTTTAAAGTAGATTTTTATAACAATACCAAAGGCGGAAACAATTTTGTTTATGATTTCGGCGATGGAAGCACTGCGTTAACCCACTCGGCTCCGGAAGTTGTATCACATACCTTCTTGAAGGCTGGAAAATACAAAATCATACTTTACGCATCAAACGGCTGTTCCAATGCGCAAACAGAAGAAGAAATAGAAGTTTTGGTGCAGCCCACAGTGAGTTTTACCGCCGATAAAATAAGTGGCTGTGATGGGGTAGAAGTGAAGTTTAAGAATAGTACCAAAGATGCCATTGCTTATTTGTGGGACTTTGGTGATGGCACCACCTCAACAGCTTTCGAACCTACACATAGCTTCAAAGGCGTAGGCAAGAACTTTGTAGTGAGCCTAACCGCTATTAATAGTTTCGGTTGCAGCAATACCGTAACCTTACCACAAACCATATTTGTTGTTCCTCCGCCAACAGCTAACTTCTCAGTAACGCCTGGCAATGAAACAGCTATACCAAACTACACCTTTGGTTTTAAAGATGTAAGTATTGGCGCCGCCACATGGGAATGGAACTTTGGTGATGGTGCTGTTTCTACCCTGCAAAACCCTAGTCATACGTACGCTAACGAAGGCACATACACGGTAACACTAAAGATCTTAAACAAAGAAGGCTGCTCTGCCACCACCACCCAATCGGTAAGAATTATTGGCGTACCTGGAAACCTGAATGTACCCAATTCTTTTATGCCAGCCAGCGCTAAAAACGAAATCAAGACTTTTAAGGCTAAGGGTCGGGGAATTAAAGAATGGAAAATGTCAATTTTTAACAAATGGGGACAGCTTTTATGGGAAACCACAAAGCTTGATGATGGGGCGCCCTTAGAAGGATGGGATGGAACCTATAACGGACAGGAACAACCCCAAGGTGTTTACTATTGGAAAATTGAGGTGAAATTTATTAATGGGTCCGATTGGAAAGGCATGACATATGATTCGTCTGCTCCACGAAAAACTGGTGTAATATATTTAATAAGATGATGAAGAGGTTGATATTCTGTTTGCTGCTTTCCATATTGTCTATCATTTGTTTTGGGCAAGACCACATCTATTCGCAATTTTATAATGCGCCAATATACCTTAACCCGGCTTTAACCGGCCAATTTGAAGGCGATATCCGGCTGAATGCACTTTACCGCAATCAATGGACAGGTTTAGCAAGCGATTTCTCCTATATCAGCGCATCTGCAGATTTAAACTTACACCAAATCAATAGTGGTATCGGGCTGATTTTTAATAGAAGTAGTGAAGGAACAGCTTATCTGCTTAAGAACAATATCGCCGCTAGCTACTCCTACATTATCGGGGGAGACGATTTTGCAATATCTTTTGGCCTGCAGGCAGGTATCACCAACCAAACCTTAAATTGGGACAGACTGGTATTTGGCGATCAGGTAGATATAAATACAGGGTATCTGCCTGGAACTATCTCTGGAGCTGAACGGCCAAATGTAGATAGCCGTTTTTACCTCGATGCCAACGCGGGCGCAAACCTCGTATACGGCAATTTTATGATGGGAACGGCTGTACATCACCTAAACAAGCCCGATGAATCGCTTTCTGGGTTTCAGGCAAAACTACCAATGCGTGTTTCTGCCAACATGAGCTATAAGCTTACTCTCATACCAGATCAATACGATCGGGATGGGAGTTACCTAATCCCTTCCATAGTAGCATACAAACAAGCAAACGTGTTTTCATTTAGCTTAGGCACCCAGTACAAATATGCAGGTATTAACGCCGGAGTTTGGTACCGTAATGATGGTGGTACCAATGGAAACGATGCCATCGTTTTCTCTGTAATTTTTGATATTTTCAATCGGAGAACCAATGGTGAAAAAATAAGATTGGGTATTAGTCATGATGCTACAACTTCTAAAATAAACTATACCAATACCGGTGGAACCTCAGAAATAGGCGTCGGCTATGAGAAATATTTTCCAAATAGTTCTAATGGCGGTCGGGCAAACGGGTTAAGATGTTACGATTTTTACTAATTTGCCTTAATAAAACAAGGCAATGAACGAGATCATCGATAATAGTCATTTCATCACACAAAGTGAAGTAAATAAATTTCTTTTAGCCACGTTGCTTTGCGGGTTAATAGGTGCCGAACGTGAATACAGAAGCAAATCTGCTGGCTTAAAAACCATGATGATGATTGGTTTAGGTGCTACATTGTTCACTATCTTGTCCATCAAAATTGGACATAGCAGTCAAGACCGTATTGCATCCAATATTGTTACAGGTATTGGTTTCTTGGGCGCCGGTGTAATTTTTAAAGAAGAAAATAGAGTTAAGGGCTTAACCACAGCTTGCATTATCTGGATTGTAGCGGCTATTGGAATGGCTATTGGTTCGGGTTATTACGAGCAGGCCATTGGTGTAACTGGAGTGGTTTTGCTAGCGCTTATTGTGTTTCCATTTTTAGAAGAAATTGGCGACAGGCGGTTTACCAAACGCGTATATCGTATTGTTAAGAAACAACATACCCATGCCGATTTAGAAAGCTACGAGGAAGTGTTTAAAGAAAACAAGTTAAAGCCACAGCGGGGAAAACACCAATTGGTAAACAACATCATTACAGGCAACTGGACGGCCACAGGCACGCCCAAAAATCACCAGAAGTTTGTAGAACAAATGCTTAAAGACGATCAGATTTTGGAATTCGATTTTTAACGATTAATATCTTTCCTAACCGAATTAAACAATGCTGTTCTTTTTATTTGCAACGCCAATTTCTTTTCTTCAATTACCATAGTATCCGATAGCTTGTCGTGCCAGGGGTTGCATGGTGTTCCATGTGCGCTGAGGAAATTTAAAGGAATTGCCCGCATGATATTTCTGCTAAATGATTGTACGACATTAATGTCGCTACCATCTAGCTTTACTGCTTTTGTTTTGGTGATGAGTTTACCAATAGACTTGCCATTAGATGCCACTTCTATAAACGTCATCAATATACCGTAAAGAATTAAACTAATTAAATGGTCAGAAATTCCATTATCAAGGTGTTGAAGTAGATCAGGTTTGAGTAATCCAATTACCAACATAAAAGAATACATCAAACAGTAAAAGAAGATAATATCTATGAAGTAGTTGATGAATCTTAAGGTAGTACGAGCACGACAATATTCTAGATCCAGATTATAGTAAGTACTGTTGGAATCCATTTTCAAGCGGTGTTAAATTTAGATTAAGGTAAAGAATTTAATTAGTTTCCAGAGATTAATTTAGATGAAATCCTCAAAAACAATCATAGCTTTGTATAACTAACTTGCTTCATGATTAAGGAACAAATTTCAGTTTTCGATATTTTTAAAATCGGTATAGGTCCATCTAGCTCACATACGCTTGGACCATGGCGTGCTGCCCAACAATTTACAGCATCGCTAACCCAACAAAATTTTATCAGTGAAGTAGAAGGACTAAAAATTTTGCTTTACGGTTCGTTGGCCAAAACCGGCAAAGGGCATGGTACTGATGTAGCAATCCTGCTTGGGTTAACAGGTGCTGATCCGGTTACGTTCAATGTAGATGCCGTTACGCCAACATTCGAAGGGATCCAAAGGGATAAAAAACTAAATCTGGCAGGTAAATTAATTATCGATTTCGATTACAATAGCGACCTTTTGTTCCTCTTTGCTGAGAGTTTACCCTTCCATCCTAATGCGGTAACCTTCCAGGCATTTTTAAAAAGTGGGAAAGCTTTTTCTGAAACCTATTACTCTATTGGTGGTGGTTTTGTAGTTAAAGAGGGTGAAGATAACAGTCAGAAGCTTCAGGTAGATTTACCTTTCCCGGTAGAAAAAGCAAACGAACTATTGCATTGGTGTAAGTCTACAGGTTTAAAGGTAAGTGAAATTGTATTAGAGAATGAACTGGCTTGGCGACCAGAAGCTGCAACAAAAGCTGGTATTTTACAGCATTTCGAAGTGATGAGAGACTGTATTTATCGCGGTTGCCACACCACGGGTTTTCTACCGGGCGGTTTAGATGTTGCCCGAAGAGCCTTCCCGCTCAATAAAAGGTTAATCAAGAATGTAGGCTATCATGATTATAACTCTTGGGTAGAAGCCATTAGAAAAGGAGGCAATGGGTTCAATTATATTTTAGATTGGGTAAGTTGCTTTGCATTGGCCGTTAACGAAGAAAATGCTTCGTTCGGTAGAGTGGTAACCGCACCTACAAATGGCGCTGCAGGTGTTATTCCTGCAGTTTTGCAATATTTTATTACCTTTTGCGATGGCTACTCCGAGCAAAAGATTATCCAGTTTATTGCCTGTGCTTCAGAAATTGGCAGCATATTCAAAAAAGGTGCAACCATTTCTGCCGCAATGGGTGGTTGCCAGGCAGAAATCGGTGTTTCATCGGCCATGGCTGCTGCGGCATTAACCGAGTGCCTGGGTGGTTCGCAGAGGCAGGTGCTTATGGCTGCAGAAATTGCCATGGAACATCACCTGGGTTTAACCTGCGATCCAATAGGTGGTTTAGTTCAAATCCCCTGCATTGAGCGCAATACCATGGGTGCAATAAAGGCCATCACAGCAAGTCAGCTTGCGCTTCAAAGTAACCCCGATAAGGCAAAAGTAAGTTTAGATGCCGTGGTAAACACCATGTGGGAAACAGCTTTAGATATGAATGCAAAATATAAAGAAACATCAGATGGTGGTTTGGCCACCAACATTCCCATTAGCTTGCCAGAGTGTTAATTTATTGTTGTACTATACCAACCTTGAATAGGTTAAAACCATCCACCAAATTCCAGTTGTTATAAATGACAATACTATCCCAATACCTACCACTAAATTAGAAACCTTTGGGTTTAAGTTATATTGTTCGGCCACAACACCTGCTGTCAGGAGCGTTGGCATGGCCATTTCGAAAATGGCTATTTTGGTAATCATCCCATTAAGGCCCAAAAACAAAGCAATTGCTGCAACCACAGCTGGCGCCAGCATTAGCTTATATAATAGCGCAAAGCTAATGTGTTTTAACTCGCTAAACCAACCACCAAATTTTAACTGCAGGCCAATGGAAAATAAAGCCAAAGGACCAACAGTACCCGCTAATTTATCAAACAAAACATTCAATGGATTAACATCTATATAATGTGGTATGATTAAGGCCAAAATACAGCCAATAAGCGGCGGAAAGGTTAACAGTTTTCTCAAAACCAACTTAGGGCTTAACTTTTGTTGCTGCGAAGAACGAATCGCTACAATTATTCCGATAGTAGATAACAATGTAAATGTAACCTGATCGCAAATGATGGCTATTGCAAGTTCTTTCTCGCTAAAGTATGCCACAATAAGCGGGAAACCGATAAAAGAGGTGTTGCTTAAACCACTTACAAGTTTCAACCCGCCAGAGGTTGCCTTACTTATTTTAGTTAATCTGCCATACACGGTAATAAATAACCACCCTAATAGCCAGACACAAATAGGCGCTAAAGCAGGGAAGAGTAAATCCTTTGTCCAGGCAATATGAGGTAAATACTTAAAAGAAACTGCAGGCAGTGCAATATAAATAATCCAGGCATTAATGCCTCTATGTGCATCTTTAGGCAGCGTTTTACTTTTTCTAAATAAAATCCCGGCTATTATGCATATGCCAATAAGTATAAAGTTTGCCATTCAGCCTGTAAATTTAACTGATAAAAGAAAACGCCAATAAAAAATTTATCAGCGTTTTAAGTGGTTATGCAGTTGGTTTTGGTTTTTTCTTAAACCAGACCTTCTTTTTGCCATTATTTTTTTGTGGTGGTCTTTTCTCTTCTACATGGGTAATTTCTATCCCGGCAATATGTTCTGGTAAAGGCATCCGTTGTACGGGTTTCTCTATTAGTTTTTCAATATTGTCAAATTTCCGCTTATCTCTACTATTTACGAGGGTAATGGCAGTGCCCTTTGTTGCTGCCCTGGCCGTTCTGCCAATACGGTGCACATAATCCGCAGGATCGCCAGGTACATCGTAATTAATTACCAGGTCGATTCCCTCCACATCAATTCCCCGAGACAACACATCGGTGCCAATCAAAATTGGCAACCTTCGGTTTTTAAAAGCAAGCAAAATATCTTCGCGTTCTTTTTGCCCAAGGTCAGAGTGGAAAGCCTCGGCTTTTATTCCCAAACTTTTAAATGTTTTATAAAGCGCCTTTACTTTCTCTTTAGTAGAAGCGAAAATAATGCTGCTTTTGTATTTATCGTCTTTAAAAAGATCTGTTAATAATGCCTGCTTTTGTTGGTCGTGCAGGTTATAGGCCTGTTGGTCAATCCCCTCGGCAGGTTTAGCTATCGAAATGGTAATTTGCTGCGGGTTATGCAAAATTTTGGCCGCCATGTTTCTTATTTTCGGCGCCATTGTTGCCGAAAATAAAAGCGTTTGCCGTTTTTTAGGCAAATAGCTAATAATGCGGATAATGTCGTCATAAAAACCCATGTCTAACATGCGGTCTGCCTCATCTAAAATTAAATGTTGCAGATGCTCTAGTTTTAACACGCCAGAAGAAAGGTGTGCCATTAAACGCCCGGGGGTAGCAATAATGATATCAACCCCTTCACGCATCGATCTTTTCTGTTGTTCGTAAGCAATGCCATCCCCGCCGCCATACACCGCAAGCGAGCTAATGTTGGTAAAGTAAGCCAAAGCCTCTACTTGCAAATCAATTTGTTGCGCAAGCTCACGCGTAGGTGCCAAAATCAGCGTATTATTATGTCTATCCGCGGCCCGGCTAATCTTATCCATTACAGGCAAAAGATAGCTTGCCGTTTTTCCTGTTCCGGTTTGCGCACAGGCAATTAGGTCATGGTGATCCAAAATTACCGGTATGGCTTGTTCTTGTATAGGAGTAGCGCTTTTATACCCCATAGCCATCAGGCCTTCGTATAAATCGGGGTTAAAGTTAAAGTCGTTAAAATTCAATCTGTTATATTTATGTATTTTAACAAAAGTACCTCAAATTAAGGCCAATAGCAAACATGATTTAACTTCTATAATGGGTAAAGCAAGTTCCCAAGTAAATCGGCTGCGCTAGTCCTGCTTTTTGCTGCAATCTTTTTGTTAAAGTTTGGTGCTAATTGAGCTGTTAGGTACAAAAAGTATTTTCGCGGCAATCAGGTTTATTGTACGTACAACAGTGCTGCTATTTGGCCACCTAAACCCGACCGTAGCGAGATGCCCCAAAATGCTTACCAAGTTCGATTTTAGTATTGCATAACACCTAGCAGAAAACTTGGGGCAGCAGCGGGGGCGGGAGCAAACTTAGCTATGAGCCACCGTCACTGCTTTCCAAAAAATGGTTAATCACGCTTATGGCATTTTGGATGCGATCCTCGCCCAAGCCGCTAATAACTTTATACTTTGCTTTCAGGCTTGTAAGTTCTTTGTGCCAAACCTCCATAAAATACTCACGTTGATTAGGGAAATCGCGTAGCGGGTCATCTTGCCAAGGCAAATCGATATCCATCAATAGGTATAGATCGTAAGGGCGTTCTGGCAGCGCATCTAACACCAGCTGAGGCGTTTCTCCCAGCATCTCATCGCTCCATATTTTCACCGTAACAAAGGTGGTATCACAAATAATAAATCCCTTTTCATTAGTTGCCAGTACAGCATCCTCTAGTGCTAGCTGACCATAATACATATTTATTTCATCTTGAAGTGTATAAGGTGCTGCAAGGTTTTCGCAATAATAACGGGCATATTCTGGCACCCAAGCTACTTTATAATGTTTCGCCAATTGTTTAGAAAGGGTAGACTTGCCAGTACTTTCAGGGCCTACAATGGCTATTTTTCTAACAGGAATATTCACATCAAAAATTATGAACCCAAATGTAAGTGAAAAAGGAGTAAAAGAAAAAATCCGGTTGAGGAGGGCTCCTCTAACCGGATAATAAACCAAACAAACTATTTATGAAGAAAATCCTCATGGCGGTTAACTACTCCGCGGAGGAAGCTTTAGATCTTTTTCTAAAGTATATACAAAACGCATATATGTTCTGCTTATTACAACATTATTGCCAATAATATGGCGCCAACGCTTTCATGACGAAAACATGACTTCGTGTGTAAATAACACTATAGAAATGTTACATTTATCCAAGACATTTTTGGGAATGATGCACGTATAACCAATAGTTGTCTAGAAACTATGTAGTGCTGTGTATGGAAATAAAGACAAAAAAAACTTAAATATATATACAGTGTTCTGTTTCTACGACAAAACAATATGTTTTATTATGCGTTGTTAAATAGCAGTGAGTAATAATCTAAATTTAATAAAATGAAAAAGTTAGGGCTTTATATAATCATGTTGGTGTGTTCATCGGCGCTTTTTGTCGCTTTTACACAAGTTAGGGTTGGTGGTATTATAGGGAGGGTAGCGCCTTCAGATGCGATTGTAAGCGTTTCGCTTGCTGGTAATGCAGATACCGTTAAGGCAGAATTGAGTCAGGGTGCTTTTACGTTTACCAATTTAAAAGAGGGAGTATACACACTGTGGATCAAGGCTAATGCGCCGTATAAAGATACCATGATCGAAAAAGTTGCTGTAAAAGATAGCGCCACAACAGACTTAGGTGAGATTAAATTACAACAATAAGCAACATCAACTCAAGGCTAGATAAAAACTCCGGTTCGTATGGTACAACTGCGTTAGCGCTACAGCAGTGCCTCTATAAATTTCTTTTTCGCTTTTAAAATATTCAAGATTAAATCTCTTCTGGCAATAAATTCTTCGCTAATCATCAAACTTCGCTTGTTTTTCCTTTTTATATAGTGCTTACACTGCAATTTTGGTTTAAACTGAGATCGTTTTTTTACAGTCGAAACGAGGTTTTTAAATTTTAAAAAAATAGGCTAAAAACCACTTCAAAAAACCTATCTTTGCATCCCGACAGAACAGTTGGGATTTTCATCTTTCAAAAAGCAAAAAACCTACTTGCTTCTTCGCCGTAAAAGGCCAAAAACTTTAGAATTTTAATTATTTGTATTAAGCTTATTATGCCTAAAGACACTTCCATTCGCTCAGTATTAATTATCGGATCAGGACCTATTATTATCGGTCAGGCTTGCGAATTTGATTACTCGGGCTCTCAAGCAGCGCTATCTTTAAAAGAAGAAGGTATTACCGTTTCAATTATTAACTCCAATCCGGCTACAATTATGACGGATAAAGTTATTGGCGACCATGTTTATCTACGTCCGCTTTCAGTTGATTCTATTGAAGAAATTCTGCAGGAGCACATTGCTTCTACTGATTTACCGAAGATTGATGCTGTATTGCCAACAATGGGCGGCCAAACAGCGCTAAACCTCTGTAAAGAAGCAGAAGAACGCGGCGTTTGGGAGAAATACGGCGTAAAAGTTATCGGTGTGGATGTAGATGCAATTGAAAAAACCGAAAATCGCGAATCTTTCCGCCAGTTAATGGTAGATATAGGTGTTGGTGTAGCAGAATCAAAAATTGCCAACTCTTTTTTAGAAGGTAAGGAAGCGGCACAACAAATTGGCTTTCCATTGGTAATTCGTCCGTCTTATACTTTAGGTGGTTCTGGTGGTGGCTTTGTACATAGAAAAGAAGAATTTGATGCCGCTTTAAAACGTGGTTTAGAAGCTTCCCCAACCCACGAGGTATTGGTAGAGAAAGCGGTTTTAGGTTGGAAAGAATATGAATTAGAGTTATTAAGAGATAGCAACGATAATGTAATTATCATTTGCTCAATCGAAAACTTCGATCCGATGGGAATCCATACCGGAGATTCAATAACTGTGGCACCTGCAATGACTTTATCAGATCGTTGCTACCAGGAGATGCGCAACCAGGCCATTAAAATGATGCGTGCCATTGGTAACTTTGCTGGCGGTTGTAACGTACAGTTTTCAGTAAATCCGGCAGATGATGCGATTATTGCAATCGAAATCAATCCAAGGGTATCACGTTCATCGGCATTGGCAAGTAAGGCAACTGGTTATCCAATCGCGAAAATTGCAGCCAAACTAGCCATCGGCTATAATCTCGATGAGATTGAAAACCAAATTACAAAAACAACTTCAGCATATTTCGAGCCTACTTTAGATTACGTAATCGTAAAAGTTCCACGTTGGAACTTCGATAAATTTAAGGGCGCTAACAAAGAGCTTGGTTTGCAAATGAAATCAGTTGGCGAGGTAATGGCCATCGGTCGTACCTTTATTGAGGCATTGCAGAAAGCCTGTCAGAGTTTAGAAATTAACCGAGCAGGTTTAGGCGCTGATGGAAGACAAAATCGCAACATCAACGAAATAATGGATGGGTTGGAACATGCTTCATGGAACCGTTTGTTTTTAATTAAAGATGCGATGACAATGGGTGTGCCGTTAGAATCAATCCGTAAAGTAACCAAAATCGATAAATGGTTTTTAAATCAAATTCAGGAGTTGGTTGCCCTAGAAACAGAACTTAAAAGATATTCGTTAAATAACATTCCGCAAGATTTCTTCTTTACACTTAAGCAAAAAGGTTTTTCTGATATTCAGATTTCCTGGTTGTTAGGTAACGTAACGGAAGATGAAGTTTACGATAGGCGTAAAGCGCTCGGCATTAACCGGGTGTATAAAATGGTAGATACTTGTGCTGCAGAATTTCCAGCACAAACACCATATTACTACTCATCATTTGATGAAGAAAATGAATCGGTACCAACCGACAATAAAAAAGTAATTGTTTTAGGCTCTGGACCAAACCGCATTGGCCAAGGTATAGAGTTTGATTATTCTTGTGTACATGGTTTGTTAGCGGCAAAGGAATCGGGCTTCGAGGCAATTATGGTAAATTGTAATCCAGAAACTGTGTCAACAGACTTCAACATGGCCGATAAGCTTTACTTTGAGCCGGTTTTTTGGGAGCATGTTCGTGAAATCATCGAGCTGGAAAAACCAGTAGGCGTAATTGTGCAGCTAGGTGGACAAACAGCACTAAAAATGGCTGAGAAGCTTACCGAAAAAGGAATTAAAATTATTGGTACCTCTTTCGAAAACATGGATATCGCTGAAGATCGCGGTCGCTTCTCAGATTTATTGAAAGATTTGGATATTCCGTACCCGAAATATGGGGTGGCAGAGAATGCTGAAGAAGCCATTGTGGTTGCCAACGAAGTAGGCTATCCGGTATTGGTTCGTCCGAGTTATGTTTTAGGCGGGCAGGGAATGAGTATTGTAATTAATGACGAAGACCTTGAGAAAGCTGTAGTTAAACTATTGGGCGATTTGCCAGGAAACCGCGTGCTGATTGATCACTTCTTAGATCGTGCAGAAGAGGCAGAGTCCGATTCTATTTCAGATGGTGATGAAGTACACATCGTAGGAATGATGGAGCATATTGAACCTGCAGGAATTCACTCTGGAGATTCGTTCGCAGTGTTACCTACATTCAGCTTATCAGAAAAGGTTACTCAGGCAATGGAAGCATATTCAATTAAAATCGCAAAAGCTTTAGATGTACGCGGTCTATTAAATATTCAATTTGCCATTAAAGATGAAAAGGTTTATGTGATAGAGGCTAACCCACGAGCCTCTCGTACGGTGCCTTTCATCGCCAAAGCATACGACGTGCCTTACATTAACATTGCAGCGAAAATTATGTTAGGTGTAGCCAAGTTGAAAGATTTCACCATTACACGCAAGTTAAAAGGCTATGCAATTAAGGAACCTGTTTTCTCTTACGAGAAATTCCCGGAGGTAACAAAAGAACTCGGACCTGAAATGAAGTCGACAGGTGAAGCAATACGTTTCATTAAAGATTTGGAAGATCCTTACTTCCGCAAGCTTTACAAAGATAAATCGATGTATTTAAGTAAATAAATAAAAGCCCGATGAATTTCATCGGGCTTTTTGCTGCAATCAACTTTAGGTCGGTAAAAGTATTTAGCCACCTGTGCATGCTTAATTTTTCATTCTTCCCTGCTCAGTTTCTGTTCCCGTTGTACGGCGTCGGGCAGGTTTAATTTCATTTTTACCAAAACGGTATGTGAAGGTAAGGCGGGCTATACGGGTTTCATTTTTTTGATTTACACTATAACTTAAACCAGGAAAAGCGCTAGTAAGGTTATTTTCTGAAATGTTAAAAATATCAGAAAAAGCAAATTTTAAGCTGGCTTTCTTGCTTAATAATGATTTACTTAATGCTGCATCTATATAATACCTCGCTTTTAAATTAAGTACACCATAATTAAGGGACGATTCATAACTGCCATTTAATTCTGCAGTAAAACCATTAGCAATGGTAAAGCTCTGTTGCGATTTAAATTGAAAGGATGTTTTTCCTGTTTTTAAAGCGCTTCCTGCTAAATTGGGCGACTCGAAAGCCAAATAAAACACCGTTAAATTATTATTCGTTTGCCACCACTTGGTTAATTGTACCGGAACGTTGAGGTTAGCGGTATAATTATCATTTTTGGCAATATTCGCATTGGTTTGGTAGAGTGCTTTCTGTGCTTCATCAGGCAAAATAACCTCTGTAATCACATCGTTTACACGACTATAACCCAGTGTTAACATGTATTTCTGTAACAAGGTATAGCTCAACTCGAAGTTATGCGTGTATTGTGGATTTAGAAATGGGTTTCCTTTGCTATAAGTGTACTGATCCAAATAATAAATAAAGGGGTTCAATGCATCATAACTAGGGCGATCAATTCGCCTGCTGTATGAAATGCCAATTTGATTATTTTTATTAAGGTTTTGTTGTACAAATAAGGTGGGGAAGAAATTCCAATAGCTACGTTCAACTACAGTGTTGTTGGTAATAAGGTTGCCTTTAGAGTTAGTTTGCTCTACCCGCAAACCCAATTGCAAGCTTGTATTTTTAAATTGCTTGTTAACATTGGTGTATGCGGCATTTACATTTTCATCGTACACAAACTGGTTGCTTCGGCGCACATCGTTTTGCCAACTATTGTTTACCAGTTCTTCTGCTTGTAAATTATTATCTGTTTTTACCCAACTGCTTTTTAAACCTGCCTCTAGTTTAACACTTTTGCTTAATGCTACATTGTAATCTACCTTAAATGCTTTAATATCGATTTTAGAGGGGGTATTGTTACGGATGTAGTTTTTAGGGCGAATGCTGTTACCATTAGCAAAGAGGTATTCGTTTTCATAGTTAGAGCCATCGTTTCCAGTATATTTTGAATAGTCAAGATCTGCCGATATTTCTGAACCAGCCGTATCTAAAACAGATTTATAGTTTAGGTTGTAGGATAGATTATTATATTTATTAGTTTGTAAACTATTAGATAACAAGGTAGAATCTGTGTTTACGAAAGAAGAACCGATTAAAGTATGGTTTGTTGCGTTTTCTGTTCCATTGTTAAGGTAGCCATTTACCAACACACCGATTGTATTTTTGCTATCAATGAAATAATCTAAACCAGTTTTAAAATTATTGTTTTGCTGCTTTCTAACACTAGTACCAGATTGCATAAAATAAGTATCTGGCGATCCATTGGAAATCCTGTCGATGGCAATGTAGTTTTCTCTTTCCACTCTACCATAATTGTAGTTTCCAAACACGTTAAATTTTTGCGTTCTATGGTTAAGGTTTAATCCCGTATTTCCACGAAAATTTTTACCGTAGCCCAAGGTGGCAGTTGCACTTCCATTGGTGCCTCCATTTTTGCTTTTTTTGGTTTTAATATTGATGATTCCCGAATTACCAGCAGCATCGTATTTGGATGAGGGATTAGTAATCAGCTCAATCGTTTCTATTTCTGAACTTTGCATGTTCCGCAATAAATTGGCCACATCGGCACTGCTCATATAGGTTTGTTTTCCATCTAGCTGAATCAGTACACCTTGTTTGCCCATCATCGAAATTTTATCATTTTGATCGATGCTAACACCTGGCGCTTTCTGTAAAACTTCTAACGCCGTAGAGCCCGTCATGATGGCGCTGTTGGAAACGTTCATTACCATTTTGTCCATTTTTCTTTCGATTAAAGGAACCGTTGCCGCTACCGTAACTTCTTTTAGGTTTTGAGCGTTTGCACTTAGTATGGCCGTTCCAAAGTTAATGTTGCTCGCTAAATTATTAACGGTAATTGTTTTACTTTTCAAGGTTTGATAGCCCATGCTACTGGCTTTATAAAAATACTGTCCACTTTGAGCTATTAAAAACGAGAAGGCACCATTTTGATCTGTCAGTGCGGTTTTTACCACACTAGAATCGGTTGCGTTAAAAAGTACAACAGTGACAAAATCAGCAGGTTTGTGGTTTTCATCGGTAATGGTGCCAACTAAGTTTGTTTGTGTTATTGATTGCCCGAATGATTCACCAGCAAGAAGTATGCTGAAGAAGATGAGCAAAATGGCGTATAGTTTTTTCATAATTTAATCTTTACCTATTCAAAATTTTGGGCAAAAGCAAACCCGGCACGCCTCTTCAGCGTATTTGACTGCTTACCCTTTGTTTAAAGCTTTTTTTGGAAACGACGCGTTCCCCGGTGTTTAGTTATGAATAAGACGAGGACAGTTTAAAAAGGTTACAAAAGACGAGAAAATTTGCTTCTGCTATCGGTAACCAGGTGATTGTAAGACAAAAAAAAACCGCAGAAATGTTAGTATATCCAACTTTTCTGCGGTTAGCAATCGATTTTTCAGGTTTATTTCATGCCTAAAATGTCAACCCCTTGTTCGAAAACAATATCTACCGGAATACTTTTTTTTGTTAAACGATCTAAATCTTTTTGAAGCAAGACCGGAATCATAGCCTTTTCTTTTTGTGCTTTTTCTACTGCTGCTTTATCGCCGTTTCCTTGCAAGGTGATAATGAATGCGCTTAAATCATTCATTGCTACGGCAAACTTATCAAAGTTTACTTTGTATGTTCCGTTTGCGGTACGTTCGAATGCACCTTTTTCTTGGAAATAATTAAAACACTGCATATTGGCTTTGCCATGCGCTTCAGAAACACCAAACCTTACCGAGCGCAATATGCCCGCCATAAAGGTGGTGTAGTAATCTTTAATGTCTCCAGTAAGTTCTCCCTTCTTCAATAATCCAGTTACCATATACAAGCCCAAAACATCTGCTTTCCCTTCTTCCAACCAGCTGTATTGCTCTTTAAGTGCTTCGCGAACATAGCCTTTTCCGCTTATTGTCTTTTTAATTCCTAAACCATGTGCAACTTCATGAAACATTACATTCGCAAAAAAAGCGTCGAATTTAATGTATTGCTGTTGGTCAGCATCTATCAATTCTTTTGCGATGGGCACCAGAATTTTATCAAACTTGGCTTGCATCGCGTTCTTTAACTGCGAACGGCGGGTGCCTTTTTCTTGTTGAATTTTTTCGTCGTTTGGCAAATTTACGGCAATCGTTTTCGATCCGGCATTGCAATCGCCAGCATAGTAAACTACATCGTAAGCATTAAGTTCAGCATCGGTACCTGGGGTTTCAGTTTTGTATTTGGCGGGCACCGGAAGATTTTTTTGCAGTTCAGGTAGCATTTTAACATACTTGGCCAGGCGCTTGCTCCATTCTTTATCCTTAATTAATACATAGGCTTCGTAGCTGGTACGGGCGTTGAAAAGTTTATCTTCATAATTTTCTATCGGACCAATAATAATATCCAACCCGTTGGTTTTCATGTCTAACCACGCATAATCACTCGCTGTAAAATTATCGCTCACCAAAGCATCAGCCCTTAAGTTTAGGTACTTCTTAAGGCCTGCATCTTCTGCAATTAAAGCTGCCTGTTTTAGCAATGAACTGGCTCTTTGCAGTTCGGCGGCGAATAACACGTGGTACGGAACTGTAGTCAACTTGCCGGTGCTATCCTTCTGAATTACGGAGTAAGCACCGAATTTATCGGCTAATTTTGAACTTTCAATTTCTTCTTTTTTTATCCCGTAAGGATAAAAAGATGCGCCCTCTGGTTTATTGCCAACGCCTGCAACAAATGGTTTATCATTGTTTAATCTATCCCACGGGCCGTAGTTAATGTTCACAAATTCGCGTGTTTTCTCATCCTTTATGGTAGCGAGCAAACTATCTCTTTGTGGATAGGTTTGTCTCCAATACAATTCGTCCATTATTTCTGCAGCTTGTATCAGCAAGGGTAAAATCTTCCTGTCGCTTACGCTTAAGTCGTTTATATTGGTGGTTAATTTTATCCGCTCATAAATGGGTAACCTTGCTGCAACGTAATCCGCAAGGGTGTCTTTTTGCACCACTGTGGTTTCGTTACTCGTTGGTTTATTGTTATTTGTACATGCCGAAATTAACACCGAGCTTAATGCGGCGGCGGTAATTAAGAACGTCGATTTGTAAATCTTTCTCATGATAATAATATTGATGCTAAATTAGTAAAATTTGAAAGGTTTATAGAAAGTTTGATGTATTGCTTCATTTTCGCCTAACTTTGCAAATCAATTTCAATCCAAACCGTTAATATGTTTTTAGCAAAGTTTCCTCTTTTTAAAAGTCTTTCTATTGCAGCCTTTGTATTTTTAGTGGCTGGATGTGGATCAAATAAGTATGCAGCTACAGAGAAAATCTATAAGCAGAAAAGTAAAGATTTTTCAAAAATCATTCGTTCTACACCTCCTCAAGGCCAGCTTTATGATACCTTAAACCCCACCAATCAGCTTTGGGTTGGTTCCGTAAATTTTGGGATCAGAAAACCAAACTTCGTAATTATCCATCATACGGCGCAAGATAGTTTAATGCAAACCATTAAAACTTTCCATTCTACGAGAGCGGGTACCAGTGCGCATTATGTAATTGGCAGAGATGGAAAAGTGGTGCACATGGTGAACGATTATTTGCGCTCTAACCATGCCGGCGTAGCAAAATGGGGAAAGGATACCGATTTAAATTCTTCATCTATTGGAATAGAATTGGATAATAATGGTACTACAGACCCGTGGCCTGATGCGCAAATCTATAGCTTGGTTAAATTATTAGCTACGCTGAAAAAAACTTATAATATTCCAACTGCGAACTTTATCGGCCACGCAGATATTGCACCTAAACGCAAGCCAGATCCAAATAATTTTCCATGGAAGAAACTGGCTTTAAAGGGCTTTGGTTATTGGTATGATGATGTGCTAAAAAATCCGCCTGCCGACTTTGATGGTGCAAATGCTTTAAAGCTAATGGGTTACGATACCAGCGATTTGGGCGCTGCAGTAACTGCATTTAAACGTCACTTTATCCAGACAGACTTAACGCCAAAGCTTACACCTGTAGATTTATTGGTGTTGTATAATGTTTACACAAAATATTAAAGCACATTCAATCAACTCCATACGTCATACCTTATTCAAGTTTTAGGAAAAATCAAAAAAAACACGGATGAATCTCGATTCACCCGTGTTTTTTTTAAAATATCGATGCTATTAGTTTGGTTTCTTAAAAGTATCTTTCAACGTTACCGTTCTGTTGAAAACCAAATGATCGGCTGTAGAGGTTTTATCTAAACAAAAATAGCCTTTACGTATAAACTGATAGCGGCTATCTAGATTTGCATCTGCCAAAGCAGGCTCTATATAGGCTTGTGGAATTACCTTTAAACTTTCCGGATTTAGATAATCTTTAAAATCGCCTTCTTCTGCATCTGGCGTTTCAGAGGTAAATAAGCGGTCGTACAAGCGGATTTCAGCGGTTCTGGCGTGTGCCGAACTTACCCAGTGAATGGTACCTTTAACGTTGATGCCACTGGTATCGTTTCCACTTTTTGATTCCGGGATGTAAGTACAATGAATTTCGGTAACATTGCCATCTGCATCTTTAACAAAATCTTCACATTTCACGATGTAAGCAAATTTAAGACGCACCATTGCTCCAGGCGCCAAACGGAACCATTTTTTAGCGGGTACTTCCATAAAATCTTCACGCTCTATCCAAAGTTCTTTGCTAAAAGGAATCATTCGGGTTCCGCCACCATTTTCTGCTTCAGGATTATTTTCGCCAGTTAACATTTCCGAATCTTGTTCATAATTGGTAATAACCAATTTAATTGGATCCAACACGGCCATTACACGGCTGGAGGTTTTGTTTAAATCTTCACGAATACAAAATTCCAATAAGCTTAACTCAATAAGATTTTCGCGTTTGGCAATGCCAATTCGTTCACAAAATTCTCTCACACTTTTAGGTGTAAACCCTCTTCTCCGTAAGCCAGAAATGGTTGGCATCCGTGGGTCATCCCAACCATCAACTAAATTTTCGTTTACCAACTGAAGCAATTTGCGTTTGCTCATTACCGTAGAGGTAAGATTTAAACGGGCAAATTCGTATTGTTTAGAAGGAAAAATGTCTAATTTTTCAATAAACCAATCGTAGAGTTCGCGGTGAGAAACATATTCTAATGTACAGATGGAATGGGTGATGTTCTCGATGCTGTCGCTTTGTCCATGTGCAAAATCATACATGGGGTAGATGCACCATTTATTTCCTGTACGGTGATGCTCGGCATGTTTTATGCGATAGATAATAGGATCACGCATTAACATATTCGGACTAGCCATATCTATCTTAGCCCTTAAAATATAAGCACCGTCAGCAAAATCGCCGTTTTTCATTCTGGTAAAAATATCCAGGTTTTCCGCAACAGAGCGATCACGGTACGGGCTATCTTTTCCTGGTTCTGTAGGGGTTCCCTTCAAGGCTGCAATTTCATCAGCTGTACTTTCATCAACATAAGCCAAACCTTTTTCAATTAGCCTGATAGCGAAAGCATAAAGCTCGTCGAAATAATCTGAAGCGTATAATTCATTCTTCCAGTTAAATCCCAGCCATTTTATATCTTCTTGTTGGCTATTTACATACTCTGTTTTTTCAGTTACCGGATTGGTATCATCAAAGCGTAGATTGGTGTAGCCGCGGTATTTTTGTGTTAGTCCGAAGTTTAAGCAAATGGCCTTTGCATGGCCAATGTGTAAATACCCGTTAGGTTCTGGCGGAAAACGTGTAACTAACGTTTTATACTTGCCACTATTAAGGTCGTTCTCAACTATTTCTTCTATAAAGTTCAATGACTTTTCTTCACTCATAAAAACCTGTAAATTAGGAATGCAAATGTAAAAAGATTGGGCGGATTTAAGTAATGAATAATAAATTGAAATACAGGGGCACTGGAAACTTAAAATCTGGCGTTCTACCTCTTCAAATAATTTATTCAATACACGATTAATTATTCTAAAGATTGGGAACAGCGTATATCTATTTCGATCGCCTTGTAATTCTGTATTCCTTTGTGTTTTCGTATTCCGTCAAAATCGATACATTTACATCAACTTAATATTCATTATGAAATTATTAAATAGACCAATACGCGTTTTAGTGGCTAAAGTTGGACTAGATGGACACGACCGTGGTGCAAAAGTTATTGCAACTTCGTTAAGAGATGCGGGGATGGAAGTTATTTATACAGGCCTGCGCCAAACGCCAGAGATGGTGGTAAATACGGCTTTGCAAGAAGATGTAGATGCTATTGGGATTTCAATTCTTTCGGGTGCGCACATGACGGTTTTCCCTAAAATTATTCAATTTATGAAAGACAAACAATTAACCGATGTGCTGCTAACCGGAGGAGGGATTATTCCAGAAGGAGACCGTAGAAAACTTTCTGATATGGGCGTAGGAGAACTATTTCCACCTGGAACAACTATGGCAAGCATCGTCGCATACATCGAAAACTGGGTCGCAGAAAACAGAAATTTTTAAGCTATGTCATATCAGAATCTAATAACAGAACTTACAGACAATATTTTACACATTACCATTAACCGCGAGAAAGCATTAAACGCCTTAAATAGCGCCACGCTTTCCGAATTGGCCGAAGTGATTGAGTTTGCCGGGGAAAACAACGAGGTGCGTGGTGTACTGCTAACAGGCGCAGGTGAAAAAGCTTTTGTAGCAGGTGCAGACATAAAAGAATTTTCAGACTATGATGCCAGGCAAGGAACTGAATTGGCAAAAAATGGGCAGGCAAAGGTGTTCGATGCGATTGAGCATTCAAAGAAACCTTTTATTGCTGCTATAAATGGTTTTGCTTTAGGAGGAGGTTTGGAGCTTGCCATGGCTTGCCATATTCGTATTGCTGCCGACCATGCTAAATTAGGCCTACCTGAAGTAACGCTTGGGCTTATTCCGGGATATGGGGGTACGCAACGTTTAACACAATTGGTTGGAAAAGGAAAAGCGATAGAGTTGATTATTACAGCTAACATGATTGATGCTACAGAAGCACAAAAAATTGGTTTGGTTAACTACGTGGTTCCACAGGCTCAGCTACACGCAAAAGCCCACGAGCTTTTCGCGGCGATTAAACAACGTGCTCCATTGGCAGTATCTGCAGCAATTAAGGCTGTAATTGCATCTGTAAATGGTGCTGAGGGGTACGCAGTGGAAATCGAAGCTTTTGGAAAATGTTTTGACACAGGAGATTTTAAAGAAGGCGTTTCCGCATTTGTAGAAAAAAGAAAACCAAATTTTAACGGAAAGTAGTTGTTTTGTCTAATTAATTATCAAACTGGAAAAAAAATGTGTAGAAAAAATTTCCCAAATAGATTTTTTTTTGCTAATTATGTGTGTCTATTTCAGATTGCTCATCGCTAGTCCCCTTCATCATTAAAAGCTGGAGCTTTCTCTTATTAGAAGAATTGACCCAAACCAGATGAAAAAGAAAATACTAATTGTTGATGACGAAGTAAACATTGGTTTACTACTTTCAAAATTTCTCACGAGAAATGGCTTTGATGTTGCTAACGCGATAACCGGTAGTTCAGCACTCGACAATCTAAGCAAGCAGTCATTTGATTTGGTACTTTGCGATTATCGGCTTGATGATACAGATGGGCGAGAGATGTTAATTAAAATTAAAGATCTCTATCCCACTACGGGAGTTATCATTATTACAGGCTATTCTGATATTAAGCTTGCGGTGGAACTTATTAAACTCGGTGCTTACGATTATATTACTAAGCCCTTGTATCCCGATGAGATTTTAAATACCATAAACAAAGCACTTGAAACACAAAGGGCTTTAAACGAAAACAAAAGCCGTCGCTCTAAAAATAGTAGCAGTAACAGCGAAGGAGAATTTATTAGTAATACAGAATACATCGATGGAAGGAGCGAAGCTTCTTCGAGCCTGCTTAAACAAATACAACTAATATCCCCAACTTCATACAGCATTATCTTAACCGGAAAAAGCGGTACGGGCAAAGAGTGCGTGGCCAAAACCATTCACCTTAATAGCTTAAGAAAAGATAAGCCTTTTGTTGCCATGGACTGTGGGTCGCTAACCAAAGAACTTGCAGGGAGTGAGTTCTTCGGCCATGAGAAAGGAGCCTTTACCGGCGCACTATATACTAAAATCGGGCATTTTGAGCAGGCGAATGGGGGAACGCTTTTTTTGGATGAAATAGGAAACCTTTCTTACGAAATACAGGCGGTACTTTTAAGAACGGTGCAGGAAAGAAAAGTAAAACGTATTGGTAGTACCAAAGAAATTGATTTAGATGTTCGCATAATTGTTGCAACGAATGAAAATTTAGTCGATAACATTGCAAAAGGAACCTTTCGGGAAGATTTATTTCATCGTTTTAATGAATTTAACATACACTTACCATCTTTAAAAGACAGGGGTAAAGATATTTTAATTTTTGCTGATAAATTTCTGGCAATTGCCAATGCAGAACTCAATAAAAATATAAAAGGATTTTCTGCGGGTGTAGAGGAAGCGTTTTTGAACTACGGCTGGCCTGGTAATGTGCGTGAGCTGAAAAATGTGATTAGACGGGTAGCTTTACTTACAGATGGAAGCGAGATTCAAGTTGATGTACTGCCACTAGAGCTTTCCAACTTTGTGAAAAACTATCCTAAAGTTATCGCAGAGGAGCAATATGCTAACCATTTTACAGAAGTACCCAAAGATTTGAAGAATGCCGCACAGCAGGCAGAATATACCACCATTCTTGGCGTGCTGAAAGAGGTAAACTTTAATAAAACGAAAGCTGCAAGCATTCTTCAGATAGACAGGAAAACGCTCTACAATAAAATAAAAGCGATAAAGATAGCTGGTGTACAATAATTATAAAATCCCTAAAACAAATTAAGAGGTTAAGTGCTTTAAGGAATACCAAGCGTAATCAAAAATATGTCAGTATTTTCTTATAAACAGCGCAATAATATTAACCTCGTCATTATTATAGCGCTAGGTTTATTAATTGCATACTCATTACAAGAAATCTTTTCGGCAATATTGAGTACCCTGGTGCTTTATACCATCATGAGACCTGCCTATATTCATATGGCAGAAGTTAAAGGCTGGAACAAAAGGCTGGTTGCAATATTGTTAATTTCAATTAGCATTATCCTAATTATACTTCCTTTTTATGGCTTAAGTAGCATGGTCATCAGCAAAATTTCGGAGCTAAAAAACAACGAAATTTTCTTTAGAAACTTGCTCGTTAAAGTACAGCACCTTATTCCCATAAAAATTAATGAAGAGCTGATTCAGGAAGGACTTAATCGGCTGGGCAACTGGGCTACGCAGCTCTTTCCTTCGCTCATATCTAGTGCGGTGAACATTGTGTTAAGTCTGCTGGTAATGTATTTCCTACTTTACTTCATGCTAATAGAAAGGGTTAAGTTCGAAGAATCGCTGATAAAATATGCGCCATTTAGAGAACAAAATGCGCTTAGATTCGGTGATGAAATGAAAAACACCACCTATGCTAATGTGCTTGGCCAGGGTTTAATTTGTCTTGTTCAGGGCTCTCTGGTAAGCATTTCCTTTTATGTACTTGGATACAAAGACCCGGTGTTCTGGGGGGTAATTACTACATTTATTTCCTTCGTTCCAATTTTGGGTCCGCCGGTAGTGTTTGTGCCTGCAGCTATTTTACAAATCGCCAGCGGAAATAATTTTGAAGGATGGGCCATGTTAATCTTCGGTTTTGTAGTGATTATTAACATCGATAACGTTTTGCGCTTTATCATTGCGAAAAAAGTTGGAAATATTCATCCAATCATCACTGTTATTGGCGTAATTAT
Organism: Pedobacter sandarakinus; assembly: GCF_026240095.1. GTDB lineage: Bacteria > Bacteroidota > Bacteroidia > Sphingobacteriales > Sphingobacteriaceae > Pedobacter > Pedobacter sandarakinus. Next base: position 1,139,688 of record NZ_JAPIVG010000001.1, read on the forward strand.
TGGTATCCCATTGTTTGGAATATTAGGGCTGGTTTTCGGCCCGCTACTATTATCTTATTTTATTTTGCTCGTTAGAATTTACGAATCCAGTACTTTAGCATCAGAAAGATTGGAAAGAATTAAAACAAATAATGAGCTTAACGAGTTATAAATATAGCTTAACAATAAAATAATATAGTATGCTTATATTGTAAACGTTAAACCCTTAAAATACATTTATTATGAATGATAACTCAAAAGTTGTAGTTGCTCTTTTAGCAGGATTAGCCGCAGGTGCTGCACTAGGTATTTTGTTTGCGCCAGATAAAGGTGAAGAAACACGCGATAAATTAAGTCAATCTTTAAAAGATTTAGGCGATTCGATTAAAGATAAAGCTGCTGACGAAATTAATAACTTATCAAGTTTAAAAGAGAAAGTGGTAAGCTCGATTAAAACAAAATTGAGAAGTGTAGAAGAAGAATACAGCGACGACGTAGAGCACGCTTAATACCAAATAATAACTGGGCGTTTAGCTACGCTCAGTTACATCCCCATCTAAACTATGCAAGAAAATAAAGAAAAAAGCATTGAAGATATTGTAGAAGATGCCAAAGGCTACCTCGATGCCAGAGTAGAGTATACCAGGCTTTACCTGGTAGAGAAAGTATCGAAAATTTTTGCGGATTTGGTAACCAATACAACAGTTATTGTTTGCTTCATCCTTGCATTTCTTTTAGGATCTGTAACCCTGGCGCTTTATTTAGGAGAGGTATTGGGAAGTTATGCTGGTGGCTTTGGTTGTGTATCGTTATTTTACATCTTAATAGCGGTAGTTGTTTACCTTACAAAGGATAAATATATCGAGAAAGCCATTATCAATATGGCTATAAGGAAGTATTTTGATAAACTTGCAGATAAGGAGGAAGAAGATGAGAAGCTATAAAACCATCAGAAACCTTGAAGACCTCCAGGCAAAAAAATTAGAGTTGAAGGTTGAATATACTCTTAAGCAGACCTTACTTATTGCAGGAGCAAAAGGTTATGTTAAACAATTTACTTTAGGCGCATTAATTAAGAAATATGCAACGCCGAGCAATTTGTTTAAAGCAGATGATAAGCTGAACCTAAGTGGTACAGCAATGTCGCTTTTGTTGCCAATGGTAATGAACAAAACCCTTTTTAGGGGAGCCGGATTTTTAACAAAAGCTGCCGTGGGTCTAGTTTCCGGAAAAGTAGGAAAATCTCTTGATGCTGAGCACTTGTCGGCAATTTTTAACTCGGTAAAAGGATGGTTTGGTAAGCGCCAGGATAAAAAATCGAAAAAATTTATTGATTACGGCATTCCGCCGGATAGCGAAACTTATTAGTTTAGTGGTTCATTAGCCATTAGTTTAACAGTGAACATGAGATCCAAATGGTCTTGATAACAAAAGAGCCTCAGAATTTTAAAATTCTGAGGCTCTTTTGTTATTGCTCGTAGGTAGATCATCGCTCCTGGCTATGAACAAACCATCGATCTTTTCTAAAACCCTTAATGTTAAATTTACAAATCTGTTTTAATTTTCAATTCTTTCAGCTGCTTTTCGTCGATTGTACTTGGGCTATCAATCATCACATCTCTACCAGAGTTATTTTTTGGGAAAGCAATTACATCGCGAATTGAATCTAGACCGGCGAAAATGGATGTTAACCTATCGAAGCCAAAAGCGATACCACCATGTGGCGGGGCACCAAATTCGAATGCATCCATTAAGAAACCAAATTGTTTTTGAGCTTCCTCTGCACTAAAGCCTAAATGTTTAAACATTAACGCTTGTAATTCCCTATCGTGGATACGGATAGAACCACCACCAATTTCAGTTCCGTTAATTACCATGTCGTAGGCATTCGCACGAACATTTTTCGGATCAGTATCTAGCAACGCGATGTCTTCTGGTTTTGGAGAAGTGAAAGGATGGTGCATTGCATGGTAGCGCTCCGTTTCTTCGTCCCATTCTAAAAGCGGAAAATCCAACACCCAAAGTGCTGAGAACGTATTTTTATCGCGTAAGCCTAAACGGTTACCCATCTCTAACCGGAGTTCGTTTAGCTGCTTGCGTACTTTATCTGTAGAACCGGCAAGCACTAAAATTAAGTCGCCTTTTTCGGTTTCGAAAGCATCGCTCCATTGTTCTAAATCGGCCTCATTAAAGAACTTATCTACTGATGATTTTATTGTTCCGTCTTCGTTATGGCGGGCGTAGATTAAACCGGTTGCACCAATTTGCGGGCGTTTAATAAAATCTGTTAATTCATCTAGCTGCTTGCGGGTATAGCTTGCGGCACCTTTGGCATTAATACCAACCACAAGTTCTGCATTATCAAAAACAGGAAAACCCTTGCCCATTACTATATCGTTGAGCTCCACAAACTTCATGTCGAAACGGGTATCTGGTTTATCAGATCCGTATAAACGCATAGCATCTGCATATTGCATACGAGGCACTTCGGGTAAATCGTAATTGCGTACTTCTTTAAACAGTGTGCGGATTAAACCTTCGAAAGTATTTAGGATGTCTTCTTGTTCGATGAAAGACATTTCGCAGTCAATCTGAGTAAATTCTGGCTGGCGATCTGCTCTCAAATCTTCATCTCTAAAGCATTTCACAATTTGAAAGTACCTATCAAAACCCGAAACCATCAGCAATTGCTTAAAGGTTTGTGGAGATTGTGGGAGTGCGTAAAATTCGCCCTCGTTCATGCGGCTTGGTACCACAAAGTCTCTTGCACCTTCTGGGGTTGATTTAATTAATACTGGTGTTTCAACCTCTATAAAATCTAAACCATCTAAATATCTACGTACCGATTGGGCCATTTTATGACGCAAAACCAGGTTGTTTCTTACCGGGTTGCGGCGCAAATCCAGGTAACGATATTTCATCCGTAATTCATCACCACCATCGGTTTCATCATCAATCATAAATGGTGGTAATTTAGCAGCGTTTAAAATCTCCAATGCAGTAATTTTAATTTCTACATCGCCGGTAGCCATTTTCGGATTTTTGTTGCTGCGCTCTACAACGGTACCTGTAGCTTTAATTACGAACTCGCGACCTAAAGCACGGGCAGATTCGCAAAGCTGACGATTATCATCCATGTTAAAAACAAGCTGGGTGATGCCATAACGATCGCGAATGTCTATAAAAGTCATCCCGCCCAAATCTCTGGATTTTTGTACCCAACCACACAAGGTTACACTTTCGCCTAAATTAGCAAGGGTAAGTGCACCGCAAGTTACTGTTCTTAACATATGTTGTAATCTAAATTGAGCGGCAAAAATACCGATTTTGTTTGAAAGTTTAGAGGAGAAGATTCTATGAAATTTATGTTAACATTTTGGTTGCCAAAGAAGGAAGAACCATGCTCCATTTGAGATTAATATTTTTCTTCGAGCACTATTTCAACGGCTGTAGCTTTCCATGCGCCACCAACATTTTTCCAATGGTAAAGTTCTTCAGTTTGAATGGTTTGCTTTTTAGCAAAAAGTAGTCCTTTAACATAAACTACAGATTTTCTGGCAATTTTTTCTTCGAATACATCGTTTTCAAATGAAGATTTTATGCGATAGTATGTAGTAGAGATCGCTTTTGTTTTTTGAAAGAGTTTTTCGGTTTGATATAGCAACTCTTTCCTATCATAAACGGTTGCATCAGCATTAGTATATTTAAGGTCTTCATCAAACTGGTTGATGTAAAGTGCTACATCTTTATTTTCGAATGCGGAATTAAGTTTGTGGTGTAGCGCATCTATTTCTGCTGTGATTACATCGTTTTGCATGGGTTTAAGTTAAGGTTTTGTAGACTACTTTTAAAATTATTGTAGATTTCTATTGTAAAGATAAACACGTAAGCGCCGTTAGGGTTTGGGTTTTGTAGCACAATGCCTGTGTATAATAAACCAGATTGATGTTGAAATACTTTTTGGAGTAACTGCTTTAAAAGCCCTTGCACTTTCACAAAAAGATGGAAACGAAAGCGGGACTATCGTAGCCGAAGCGCAACTGAACTTGCTTTTCTAATTATAGGCAATTTGCAACAAAAAGAGATTTAGACAAATTTTTCTAACTTGATGCAACGTTTTAAAATCAGTTATGTCTTATTATCAGAATATTCGAAAAAATTTTGGAAGCGGTATACATCGATAAAAATCTTTTACTGGTTAAAGCGTGCATGCAGGGCAGCAGGGCGGCACAATTTGAATTGTACAAATTGTATGCTAAGGCGATGTATAATGTGGCGTTACGCATTTTAAATTATGAAGAAGAGGCAGAGGATGTGTTGCAGGAGTCGTTTCTTGATGCATTTACAAGAATTGTGGATTTTAGGCAGGAAACTACTTTTGGGCTTTGGCTGAAGCAAATTGTAATAAATAAATCGATTAACTATTTGCGCAAAAGAAAGATGGAGTTTGTGGGTACTGATGCGCTTGAGGAGCTGCCAGAGGAAACAAATTTTGATGATGAGCACAAAGAATTACGGGTAGAAGAAATAAAAAATGGAATTGCAATGCTGCCAGACGGCTACAGGGTAGTGCTCAGTTTATACCTGTTAGAAGGTTATGACCACGAGGAAATTGCACATATTTTAAAGATTAGTGAGAATACCAGTCGAACGCAATACATGCGGGCAAAGAAAAAATTGAAAAGCATTTTAGAACAGAAAGGGATGAGAGATGAATAACAGATTAGAAAATTTCGTGAAGGAAAATAGGAGGGGTTTCGATTTTATGGAACCACCTGCGGGCCTTTGGGATAAGATTGAAAAAGAGCTGGATAGCAAAAAACAAAAGAAACCATTGAAGCTTCATTTATGGTTTAGCGCTGCGGCGGCAGTGGTTATTGTTTTGGGTTTAGGTTGGTTTTATACGCAAACGATGCAACAGAATGACTTGGAACTTGCTGATGTGAACGCTGCCTATGCAAAAAAGGAGGTTCATTTTGCGGGATTGATTACTGAAAAAAGGGATAGCCTGGCCATATTTGCTGCTGCAAACCCTGAATTATACCGAAAATTTACTGCCGATTTGAGAAAATTGGATGAAGAATATGAACGTCTGAAAAATGAGTTGCCCGTATCGCCAAATCAAACTTTTGTGGTAAAGGCTATGGTAAAAAACCGAGAGATACAGTTGCAACTTCTTAAGCAACAGCTTTTAATTATTAACCAGGTTGATGATTCTAAAAGGGTAAATCAAATTTAAATGGTGCAACAGGCAAAATGCGGATGCCTGGTTGATAAGAATAACGCATGCTCACAACATTTAAGGTTCAGTGCCGGTCGGCAGGTACGAAAACTTAAAGTGTTAAATAATTTGAAAACATGAAATCGAAAACTTTTATTGCCGTTTTGGTATTAACTACCACACAAATTTTGGCACAGCAGAATGTTGCTGTGTTACCGGTTGCTCCCGAAAGCTACGCGATAAATACGCGTGTAGAAGCTACAACAAGTAAGCCACAGGCAGAAGCAGAAACAACCGATGCAGAAAGAGTGAAATCTTTTAGCAAAAGTTTTAGTGCTGATGTAAATGATAAGATTACCTTTAATAACCAATATGGTTCCATTATAATTAAAACGTGGGATAAGAAGGAAGTTAAAGTTGATATTGACGTTAAAGCCTACAGCAACTCGGATAGCGAGGCGCAAAAATTAATTGATGCGGTAAGTATTGATGCAGCCAAAACTGGCGATGCCATTTTAGTGAAGACGAACATGGGAGAAAGAAATGGCCGATATGGACGTGGAGTTAAAAATGGTGTAACCACCTGGCGGAGAGAAGTGAAAATTAATTACGTGGTTTATATGCCCGCAGTTAATTCACTTACTGTGTTGCAGCAATACGGCAATGTTGAAATGGGAAATTTTTCCGGACCAACATCGCTTAAAGTACAGTATGGCAATTTAACCGTAGGTAATTTAAGCCACAGTAATAATTACATTAATGTGCAATACGGTAAGTGCGATATTCAAGACCTAAATACAGGGGTGGTAAAACATAGCTACAACGGGCCCGTAACTATTGGTAGCGCAGGAACTTTAGAGCTTGATGCAGAATACGTGGATGTGAATATTAATAACATCCGCAAGTCTGCTGATATTAAAGTTCAATACGGTAAGGGTTTAACGATTGGTACTATTAGTGGTAACCTTTTGCTAAATGCCGCCTATGCAAAAGTTAACATTAATACCGTAAAAGGTAACGCGGTTATTAAGCAGGCTTATGGAGATTTGAACATAGCTTCTGCCGGGAAACTTGGGGTAAGTGCATCATATACAAACGTAGTTATTGGCACCTTAAATGGCGATGGCAATATTAAGCTGGATTACAATAGGTTAAGAGTAAACGAAATTACCGGAGCTTGCAAGAATTTTAATTTTGATGGCGACTACGCAGCTGTTGATTTAGGTTTTGAAGAACGATATAACGCAAATTTTAGTGTATCTACCTCATACGCCGGGTTTAAATATGGAGAGCATGTTGCGGCTAGCTTGGTAAGCAAAAATGATAATGAGAAAAAATATGAGGGCAAGATTGGCAATGGGGGTTCAGCGAACGTGAGTGTAAAAAGTGAATATGGCTCCATTACCTTTAAATAGCATAAAAACCGGTAAATGAGCTAGTCTCGCCGGTTTTTGCCGAGACTTTTTTATATTTAACCCTTGATGAGAATCTTATTTCTATTTTTCCTTTTGACAATTTGCTTCGGCCTGCACGCCCAAGATGCACCTGTTAGATGGGCAACACAGGAAACCTTTTTTGAAGATTTGATTGGTAAAAGATTGCCCAATTTTGTAGGAAAGAAAACAAATGGAAAGCCATTTAATAGCGAGGAGTTAACGGGCGAAGTAGTTATTATTAATTTTTGGTTTGAAAAATGTCCTCCCTGCATAGCCGAAATGCCAGAACTTAACGAGCTGGTGCATCGGTATAAAAATAAGCATGTGCGCTTTATTGGTATCACTCACGATTTGCCCATGCAAGCCAAAAGATTTCAGCAGAATAAAGAATATCTGTATGAAATCGTCTCCCTAAAACCCGATGTGATCCGGAAGTTGAATATTAACCATGGCTTTCCTTCAAATCTTGTTGTTGGAAGCGATGGAAGAATTTTATTCGCAACCTCCAACGTTTCTTTTAAGGATGATAGCTTAAAACCGAAGGCAATAATGTTTGAAAGTGCAATAAAAACAGCCCTTGAGGCTTTGAAATAGAAGCTTACTCAATTACCGTTGTACGACTGGATTTCAATTCTGCCTTTTAAAGAATATATTCTTCATTAATGGGTTTAATCGGCTCGGGAATATCTGTCTCCTCCAACATCTGCAAAAGATTGATCTCAATTGTGCGGGTAATCTGGTTTAAAGGCACCCCTGCAGAATTGTTTTCGAAAGGATTTACCAGGCTCATTCCGTTGATTTGGGTAGATACAAATACAAAGCCAATTAGCCAGCCCAGGAAAATAGCCCAAGGTCCTGCAGACTGGCTGATTACCAAAGTAAAAGTTACTACAAAAAGCCAGATAAATACTTTGGTTAAATAAGTGTAAGTGGTGGGAAAAATTGTGTTTTTAATTCGCTCACTCATTCCCATCGAATCAGAAAAGCGAACCAGCATTTCGTTTATCTCCATAAACCGAAATCCATCAATTTTATTCGCTTTAGAGAGTTTTTGTAAATCTCTGGATTGAATATTTAAAATGGCATTATGAAAGTTGTTGTGTTTTTCAATTTCCTTCAGGTCATCATCGGTAAGGTACTTGATGTATATCTCATCTACGGCACCTCTCAGGCTTGCTTTTAAAGCATATAAAAACGCAATATGACGCAAAATCATTCTTTTAGAAGTCGCCTCATCTTCATCAACGTAGTTGATTAACGCCCTTGCGAAAGACCTGGAATCGTTTACCAACGCTCCCCAAACCTTTCTTGCTTCCCACCACCTATCGTATGCCTGGTTATTATTGAAACCTATAAAAAATGCGATTGCGGTACCTAACAGCGTAGGTATTATTGATGGAATTTCGAAATGGTGTGCTATTAAGTAAGCCCGAACAAAATATGCTGCTGTACAAGATGCGATCATAATTAGATCTACATGCCAGGTGTTTCTTAGAATTCTACTTAGTCTGATATTCTGAATTAATAGCATAAATTTTTTTTTCGTATCAAATACAATTTTTAAGCCGAAATGTTTCTTTGGTAACAATTTAATTTGCAACGGATAAGCCTTACTGTTTTAAGGTTCAAATGTTTATATTCGAAATCCAAATATTGAAAACCTTATGAGCGAAACGTTACCGAAGAATAACATTTTCAAAGTTATTGGTGCATCATCTTTAGGCACCCTGATCGAGTGGTACGATTTTTATATCTTCGGTAGCTTAGCTGTAATAATAGGCAGCCAGCTTTTCCCAGAAGATGCAGGTGCTTCAGCACTTATTAATACATTGGCAATTTTTGCTGCCGGTTTTATTGTACGACCTTTTGGTGCGTTGGTTTTTGGTAGATTAGGCGATCTAATTGGTCGTAAATATACTTTTTTGCTCACGCTTGTGCTTATGGGAGGCTCTACGTTTTTTATTGGCCTAATTCCATCTTACAAGAGCATTGGCTATGCGGCACCTATTTTAGTGCTGCTATTACGCCTTATACAAGGTTTGGCCCTCGGTGGAGAGTATGGCGGAGCTGCTACTTACGTGGCCGAACATGCGCCAACAAACAGGCGTGGTTTTTTCACCAGCTGGATTCAAACCACTGCTACATTAGGCCTATTCCTTTCACTCGGTGTTATCGTAATTACAAAGAATATATTGGGCGCTAGTGCCTTTGGAGATTGGGGCTGGCGGATTCCTTTCTTGCTATCCATCCTACTTGTAGTGGTTTCCATTTACATCAGAATGAAGATGCACGAATCGCCAATGTTTTCGAAGTTAAAAGCTGAAGGAAACATATCTAAAAATCCATTAAAGGAAAGTTTCAATAATAAAGCTAATTTTAAAATGGTTTTACTGGCTTTATTTGGTGCAACAATGGGGCAGGGGGTAATTTGGTATACCGGCCAGTTCTACGCACAATCTTTCCTCGAAAATACCTGTAAACTTGATTTCAACGACTCCAGATACATTTTACTGTGGGGAATAGCATTTGCAACGCCGTTTTTTGTAATATTTGGCGCATGGAGTGATCGGGTAGGACGCAAATGGATCATGCTCAGCGGCATGTTGTTAGGGATTATTTTTTATCGCCCCATCTATCAAACGTTTTTAGATGATACTGATTTTACTAAAATAACGCAGAGCGATGTATCTGCATCACTTGTTCAGCCGGCAAAAGCCTTAGTAATTGTAAATAGTTTAGATAGCATCAGAACGCAATCAACTAAAGTAACGTTAACTAATGGAGGCTCATACAATAAAATCCAAACCGACACCATTTCAGTTAGTAGAGGTATTGTACCGGGTTCAGAGGTAATTAAAGATAAAGTGTTGCCTACTGCCGTTTTCTGGAAATTTGTCGGATTAATATTTTTCCAAATCCTGTTGGTTACTATGGTTTATGGCCCAATTGCCGCTTTCTTAGTAGAGCTTTTCCCAACTAAAATCAGGTACACCTCAATGTCTCTACCTTACCATATTGGTAACGGCGTATTTGGTGGATTGGTGCCATTCATCGCAACCTTGATTGCAAGCTTTTCTGGCTCTACACCACTTTCAGGCTTATGGTATCCTATTGGGATTGCTACCTTAAGCTTAATCATTGGCGCATGCTATCTCACAAATAAAAAAGACGACAACATAAACGACTAAATAATGAACGGAATTAAAAAAATTTTAGGTTTGGTTTGGATGGCTTTAGGTCCAGTAGCAATGATTTTCTTATTTATGCAGGCTATTGATAAGGTGGGCTTGACCCATACCGAAATTGAAAAAACCAATACGATCTTACAATGGGGAATTATTTTGTTCATCTTTTTCCCCATTAGTTTGGGCCTGATGATCTTTGGCTATTACGCTTGGAAAGGTGAATACGATAGATTAACAGATTGATCTTAGTGAGCAAAAAATAAAAAAACCCCTATGCGATGCATAGGGGTGGATATATAATGACCTCATAGGTAGAGGGTATAATGTACGATTATCCTTGTTTCTTAGCCGTGTCTTTTAAAGCCTCGTTTGCAACAATCACAATCTCTACACGGCGGTTAGCTGCACGTCCAGCATCTGTTTCATTATCGGCAATTGGCTCAGAGAAACCTTTACCAAGTGTTACCAATCTGGTAGATGGAACGCCTTGTGAAACTGCATATGCTTTAACCGCTGCAGCTCTTCTTTCAGATAAGCCTTGGTTGTATTGTTCGGTACCTTTGCTGTCTGTATGCCCAATGATTTTAATATCTGTATCAGGATACTGGTTTAAAGATGAAGCCAAACTCTGAATATTGCTTTTCGCAGCATCTTTTAACGCTGTTTTATCGAAATCAAAAAGAATACCGCTATCAAATTTTACAATAATTCCTTCACCTTCACGGATAACCTCTGCATTTGGAATTGCTTTTTGAATCTCAGCTGCTTGTCTATCCATCCTACGACCGATAAAAGCACCCGCGGTACCACCAATAGCGCCGCCAATTAATGCACCTACTGCAGTATTACCAGCTTTCTTACCAATTAGTGCACCAACAACACCACCAGCTGCAGCACCAATACCAGCGCCTTTTTGTGTCTTAGTTAAACTATCACAACTTTGCAACGCCATCGATCCAACTGCTAACCCTATACTTAATGTTGCTATCCTTACTTTTGAAATACTCATAATAATCTAGATTTTTAAATTCTAATGGTTCGTATTCAAACACGATGCCAAAAAATTATGCAAGCGAAATTTATTTCCATTTGCCAGTAAATAGTAGCGATAAACGCATATTGATTCATAAAAAAAGGATATGCTATCGCATACCCCTTTAAAATGTATCATTCTTAGTACAAAGCTATGCCGAGAAATAGTTTTCTAATTCCTTAAGTGTATTTTCATCGGTTCTGAAATCTTTTATAACCCTTCCTTTTTCTACCAGGATAATGCGATTGCAAACATCGGTAACATGGTTTAAATCATGACTGGAAATAAATGTTGTCATTTTTCCAGGATAATCTTTCAGTATTTTTTTCAAGCGAATTTGTGTAGTTGGATCTAAGTTTGCGAACGGTTCATCCAAAATTAATAACTCTGGTTGCTGCATTAGCGCTGCTGCAATGCCTACTTTATTTTGGTTTCCTTTGCTAAAATCTCTAATGTACTTGCCACTGTTTAAAATTTCACCATTAAAAAAATCTGTATACTGGCTTATGTAAGCGGCAACATCTGCAACGCTAAGGTTATTTAAGCTTCCAATAAATGTAAAATACTCTTCTGGTGTTAAGTAATCTATAAGAAAGCCCTCGTCTAGAAAAGAGGCGGTGTATGCTTTCCATTTATCATTTGACATTACATTTTCACCTTTGGATAATATTTCACCCTCACTTGGGCGAATTAAATCCAGGATCATTCTGAAAAATGTTGTTTTGCCGGCTCCATTGTTTCCAACCAAACCAATGGTTTCTCCCGGTGCAATTTCAATACGATCTATGTTTACAACAGTTTTATCGCCGTAAACCTTTTTCAAATTTTTTACTTCTAAAATCATAACTTATTCTCTAAAGCCTTCGGCTATTTTATAACGTTTCTGTTCAAATTTTTTTACAATGAAGTTTACCCAAAAGTTGCGCATTAACAGCATTATGGTACCGAATGTACCCACAGCCGCCAAGCCCCAATAAGGCATGCCTAGTATTCCGAAAGGAAGATACATTAATATTGGGGTTAAAGCATAAGGGAACATCAGTAGCCATTGTGTGGCGCCTGTACCCTGCCAATTGAAACTTGCAGCCTTGGTAATGTCTAACCGTTTATAATTAAATGTTGCAAGATAAAGAACGATTACCGTACCGAAACCAATGTTATATAGGTAGCAAGCCAAATGCATCAACAATAATTTTGGGCTTAAAAATCCATAAAAGGTTGATAAAAGTGTAATCAATGTCGATGCTATGGTAAATAGCAAAAACTTCGCTTTTATAAAGTCTTTTGTGTTGATTTTATTGCTAAGCAAGCCATCAAAATGAGTACTTTGCCAGGCGAACATAAACTGACCATAAATGATGATGGAAACCCCTGTCATAAATATGCCTGCGAAAATCATCTTTCCGAAAGAATTAGACTCAATCATTGGTTGTTTGTAGAAAAAAAACCCGTAAGCGAGGAATATTAGACCCATTGTTAAGGACGAACGAGATCTTTTGTGGCGCAAAATAAGCTTTAATTCCAATGCCGCTAATTCGCCAATTTTTCCAAAGCGATTTAAGAAGGCATAATCTGTACTTACCTTTTTCTCTTGTTTAGTTCCAAGTTCTTCTATGTAAAGGTTTTTAAGCAAAAATGTAGTGTTCAACTTGAAAACGGCTAGGGCCAATATTGGAAAAGCAAAGCCTAAATAAGGACGATTGGCAATGCCTCTGAATACGAAGTCAGATGCAGAAGCTACGGAGATAATTTTAAAATATTCCAATGCAGCACAAGCGCCAATAATTAAAAATCCAGCGAATGTGTATAGCACATTTGTTATAGATTTACGTTTGATGTACAATATCAAATAATTGTTGAGCAGGGTAATCGAAACGATAGAAACGATATACATGATGGTTGGAAAAGCCCCATATTCATCTGTAATTTCTATAAAAATAAAAGGCAAGAAGATGAATAGCGGCCAGATATTGAAAGCAGAAAAAAGTGCCTTAATATTTAAAAAATCTACTATTTTGCCTTTTTGGATTTTGAGATGCAGGTAGGGAATAATACTTAATGTTGGTAGTTCCTGGAGCTGGAGCCTCATCACAAAGTCGAGTGCAAAATAAAATAAGATAATTCCGTTGAAACTTTTTAGCACATCTTGCCCAGGGAATATCTTCGATAAGAATAAAGCCATCCCAAAGCCAATCCCGATAGCAACGGCAAGAAAGTAGAGCATAAAAAATCCCAGCAAAACTTGTGTAGCGATGCTCCCTCCACGGTTTCTGGATCGCCAAAAAGATTTTCTCTGATGGCTTAAAAAAGTAGTCAGCATATTAGTTTAGTTTATAGGTTTAGTATTTAGTATCTCCCGAAGGAAAAATGTTACAATCAATAGTGGTATTTATCTTTCCAGTTTTGCCTAAGCTTCTCGCGAAGTTTTTCTTCCGCAACATTTTTTCCAGGATCATACAGCTTGGTTCCGCTTAATTCATCGGGAAAATACTCTTGCGGCTCAAAATTTCCGTTATAGCTATGCGAGTACTTGTAGTCTTTTCCGTAACCAATATTTTTCATCAGTTTGGTGGGTGCATTGCGAATGTGTAGCGGAACGGGGAGGTTTCCAGTTTGTTTTACCAGTGCCTGTGCTTGGTTTATAGCCTCATAAGATGCATTGCTTTTAGGTGAGCTGGCGAGGTATGTAACACATTGCGATAAGATAATCCTTGCCTCGGGATATCCGATTACATTTACGGCAGTAAAACAATTGTTGGCTAAAAGCAAGGCGTTAGGGTTTGCGTTGCCAATATCTTCTGATGATAAAATGAGTAGTCGCCTGGCAATGAATAAAGGGTCTTCCCCACCTTCTATCATCCTTGCCAACCAGTAAACCGCAGCATTTGGGTCGCTACCGCGGATAGATTTTATGAAAGCGGAAATGATATCATAGTGCTGCTCTCCAGCCTTATCATATAGCGCCAGATTTTGTTGGGCGTGTGCAAGCACATTATCATTATTTAAAACAATATTTCTGCCTCCGATACCATTAATGGCAATTTCCAGCACATTTAACAATTTTCTTGCATCGCCACCACTTAAGCGAATTAGCGCCTCATGCTCTTTTATCGTGATATCTTTCTCTGCTAAAACAGGGTCTTTTTGTATCGCTGTTTGCAATAAGCCAGCCAATTCGGCTTCCGAAAGAGATTTTAAAATGTAAACCTGGCATCGCGAAAGCAAAGCCGATATTACTTCAAACGAAGGGTTTTCTGTTGTAGCGCCTATTAGGGTAACCAAACCCCGCTCAACCGCTCCAAGCAAACTATCTTGCTGCGATTTACTAAAGCGATGAATCTCATCTATAAACAAAACCGGCAATCCTAGAAAGCTATCTTTGAGTTGGGCCGCCCTGTCAATTACTTCTCGAATATCTTTTACACCGCTATTGATTGCGCTCAAATTAAAAAATGGGCGATCTAAAGTTTGAGAAATGATATAGGCTAAAGTAGTTTTTCCCACACCTGGCGGCCCCCAAAAAATCATAGAAGGCAACTGCCCGGTCTCTATGGCCTTGCGCAAAACCGCATCTGTGCCTACCAAATGTTTTTGCCCTACATATTCATCCAGGTTTTGTGGGCGCATTCTTTCTGCCAATGGAGCTAGGTTTTGCATAATGGTAAATATATAAAATTTGCCTATTTTGTTTAAAGATTATTGCTAACAAGCGGACGGAAAGCGCTCAATTCATCGGCAATGAAACATTAAAACAATTGCTTAGATGCTTAGTTTATTAACTGCTATGATAATTAAAAATATAGATCGTCTTGTGCTCACGGTTGCTAATGTAGCCCGCACAAGTAATTTTTATACAAACGCTTTAGGTATGGAACTTTTGGCATTCGAAAATGACCATAGCATTTTAAAGTTTGGAGCGCAAGAGATAAATATTCAGCAGTTCGGACAGGATTTTGGACCGAAGGCTTATAAGCCCACACCAGGATCGGCAAGTTTATGTTTCAGCATCTCAGATGAGATGAGCGACGTGATGGATGAATTGATGAAGAAAGAAGTTGAGGTTGAAACTGGGCCAACAGTAAGAACGGTGCCGGATGGAAAGATAGTTTCTATTTATCTACGCGATCCAGATTGCAATTTAATTGAACTGAGGAGTAATGCATAAGGTTGAGTCAAATGTTATAAATTCCCTCTTACTATAATTCTTTTCTGATATGAAAGATAACTTTTCCACGCAAGCTGCAGATTACGCCATCTATAGGCCAACCTACCCACAGGAATTATATGATTATCTTTTCAGAATGGTTAAGATAGATGAAGCCGCGTGGGATTGTGCGACAGGAAACGGACAGGTTGCAAGGGCACTTGCACAGCATTTTAAACGAGTGTATGCGACTGATATCAGCGAAAAGCAGCTGGCTCAGGCATTGAAACTGCCAAACATTTTGTATAAAGTAGAGTCTGCTGAGCGGGCCAATGTGCCAGATGGGAGTTTCGATTTAATCACTGTGGCGCAGGCCATTCACTGGTTCAATTTCGATGCATTTTATAGCGAAGTGCAGCGCACCCTTAAACCGGAAGGTGTAATAGCGGTAATTGGATACGGCTTGATGCAAATTGACAAAAAAGTAGACCGGGTCGTTTTTAAACTGTATGAAGAAATTTTAGGCAAATATTGGGATAGTGAACGTAGGTACATCGAAGAAGGCTATCAAACTATTCCCTTCCCTTTCGAAGAATTTGCTACCCCACAGTTCAACATTCAAACTACCTGGAATTTTAACCAGATGATAGGTTATTTAAATACCTGGTCTTCTTTGCAACACTATAAAAAGGCAAATGATAGAAATCCACTAGAATATCTCTTTACTGAATTAAAGGCTGCCTGGGGCGATGACGCTATCAAGGATGTGCGCTTTCCAGTTCTTTTCCGTGTAGGAAAATTATTCAAATAGCAAGAAATATAAGCAATCAAGCTTTGTTCTGCTTAAGCGTACTGATTCATTTGTTGTTAGCTTATTTCAACGAATCCATAATGCCTAAAACTGTTAATTTTTTTTGCTCGCCACTTTGCATATTCTTCAAGGTTAGTTCACCGCTGGCTATTTCATCGCCGCCGATTAGCACTACGTAAGGAATATTTTTTGCATCGGCATATGCCATTTGTTTTTTAAGCTTCGCTGATGATGGATATAGTTCAGCAGCAATTCCTGCATTTCTGAATTGTTGCAAAATTGGTAAAGCATATTTTTCTGCTTCCGCATCAAAGTTGCTAATCAAAACCTTCGTTCCGATTTCTGCTGATGCCGGAAAAAGATTTAACTCTTCAAGTACGTCATAAATTCTGTCGGCCCCAAACGAAACACCAACGCCTGTTAAATCTTTGAGACCAAACATTCCTGTCAAATCATCGTAACGACCGCCTCCACCGATGCTGCCCATAGCAACTTCATTGGTTTTAACCTCGAAGATACAGCCAGTATAGTAATTTAACCCGCGTGCCAGAGTAATGTCTAATTCCAACTTTGCAGTTAGCGGCAAACCATAAGAGATAAGGTTTTCTACATATTCGAAAACTTCTTCTATTTCAGCTACACCTTTTAAACCAGTTGCCGAACCTGCTAAAACTGCTTTCA
Source organism: Pedobacter sandarakinus (assembly GCF_026240095.1). Classification (GTDB taxonomy): domain Bacteria; phylum Bacteroidota; class Bacteroidia; order Sphingobacteriales; family Sphingobacteriaceae; genus Pedobacter; species Pedobacter sandarakinus. Next base: position 1,156,178 of record NZ_JAPIVG010000001.1, read on the forward strand.
AGCTGCTGATTTTATCTTCATTAGTACCTTCTAATAGAATTACCGGACGAAGTTTTTCAAGGTCGTCGTCGGAAAAGCCGCGTTCCATCAGCTCTTTACTTACCCCGTCTAAACCAATTTTATCCAGTTTATCAATAGCTACAGTCATGTCAATAATTAAATCAGGTTTGCCTATAATCTCGGCAATGCCTGATAGAATTTTTCTATTATTAATTTTGATAGTAAAATCTTTAAGTCCCAATTTAGCTAAGGCCTCGTTATAAATTAGCACAAACTCTGCCTCATTTAATAAACTTTCTGATCCTACCACATCCACATCGCATTGGTAAAACTCGCGGTATCTACCTTTTTGGGGTCTGTCTGCACGCCAAACCGGCTGAACCTGAAAGCGCTTGAAGGGTAAAGTGATTTCGTGCTGATGCATCACGACATAACGAGCAAAGGGAACAGTTAAGTCGTAACGGAGAGCTTTTTCAGAAATTAACGTAATCAGTTTATTGCTATTTTCGTCCTGATGAAAATCGAAAGATTTCTTTTTAGCATCCTTAAGATACTCGCCACTATTCAAAATTTTAAAAATCAATTTATCGCCCTCCTCGCCGTATTTTCCTGTTAATGTAGAAAGGTTTTCGAAACTTGGCGTTTGAATTTCCGCATAACCATATTTTCTGAAAACTGATTTGATAGTATCATAAATAAAATTGCGTTTTACCATTTCTACGGGCGAAAAATCGCGTGTACCTTTTGCTAACGAGGGTTTAATAACTGACATAGCCGCAAAAGTACAAAAAGGTTCATTAACGGTGGATATGTTTTATCTCGAAGATTGAATCAATCGTTATTGCGATGCACGAAGCAACCTTGAAGCGTTAGTTGCAACTTACAACGATATCCCCGTTACTATAGAAATAATAACCTTTGTGTTATTCAAAGGAATCGTAAAAACAAGTAGTTTAGCGTTTGTTTCTTTTTATCAGATAAACTATCAACCAAACAATCAATCCAATTAGCACCATCAATAAAATAAAAACTACTAGAAGGATGATTACTTCTGGAGTGCCTATCATGGTAGCATAAGCAAAATTTATTAGGCAAACTAAATTGAAAGTTAAATAGAGCGATTTTAGTGTTTTCATATTCGCAATTTAATAATAAGTCGCGATAATCCCTACTTCCCCAATACGCCTTTAACCGCGTCCCTGTTTGGTTTAGATACGGGAATTTTATCGCCATTGGTCATCAGTAGCGTCCCCCCATCTTCTTTCAACCAGCTCTTAACAAATTTTGGATTTACTAAATGGCTTTGGTGCGCCCGAACGAAACCTTGCGGTTTAAGCAAATCGGAATATTCTTTTAAGGGTTTAGAAATGAGAATTTTCTCGCCGTCGTTTAAAAAGAAATTAGTGTAATTGTTATCTGATTCACACCTGATTATTTCTTGGTGATTAACATATCTGATTTCATTTTGCTGCGGTAGCCCAACTTTGCTGTAAAGTTTGGGAAATTCGGTCTTCGGTGTTTTTTCTAGAGTACTAGTTCGATGATTTACCGACTGGCCAAAGTTAATGGAAACAGTATTTGGCATTGCGGTTAAAGGTGCGCTTTTACTTTTCTTAACCAAGGAATAGATTAACACGAAGATTCCAATAAAAAATGCAAAGAATAAAAGACCCACAACTAAAAGAATCAGTAATTCCTCAGTACCAAGGTTAAGAAACGCCGCACGACTAACGTGGATTCCATAAGTAAGTATGAAAAAAGATCCGAAGATTATTCTACTATTCATGTTTGGAAGATTTGGTGCGCTTAACTAAGTATAAACATAACAAAATTATGGCCACCAAGAATAAAGAAACTAAAAAACCTACCATAACTAAAATTACAATTTCTGCTGAGCCTAAATTCAGAAATTGTGCTTTAGCAACCTGCAAACCATAAAAGATGGCTAAATAAAATGTAAAGAACTTTTTTTTCATGTTTGTGGATTAAATGTTAGCGAAAGTATTTGGGTTTCACTTTCTTCACAATCCTTGTTGAGGATTTATTGGCTTGTATCGAGAATTGGCCGGCTGGCAATTAGTATTGAAGCTACCTTGTTCTCCCTAATACGCCTTTAACCGCGTCCCTGTTTGGTTTAGATACTGGTATTTTTTCGCCAGACGTTAGCAACAAAATGCCCCCATCTTCTTTCAGCCAACTTTTAACAAATGCAGGATTTACCAGGTGGCTTTGGTGTGTTCTTATAAATCCATTAGGTTTTAGCAAGTCTGCATATTCTTTAAGCGACTTAGAAACCAACAACTTTTCTTTATTAGCCAAGAAAAAAAAAGTGTATGTGTTATCAGCTTCACAACGAACGATTTCTGATAAAGCAATGTATCTAATTTCGCTCTGCATAGGTAGCGCAATCTTACTAACTGCTGGTTGTGGAGATCTGATTTGTTGCAGTAGAAAATCGAGCTGCGAATTTTGAGATTGCAACGCCAATTTCTGATTCACTTTATTCACCGCAGTCTTCAACTCGTCAATATCTACAGGCTTTAATAGATAATCTAGTGCTGCAAATTTAACCGCCTGGATGCCGTATTGGTCGAAAGCTGTAACGAAAATCACTTCGAAATTTCTATTAGGGAGCGAGGTAAGTACATCAAAACCAGTTTGTTCGCCCATTTGGATGTCCAGGAAAACCAAATCGGGCAAATGTTTTTCTATAATTTTAACTGCATCGGCTACCGTTTGTACAGTAGCCAAAATATTCACCTGCGGACAATGCTTTTCCAGTAAAGTCCGCAGGTTTTCTAAATTGGCAACCTCGTCGTCTATTAAAATTGCTTTCATGTTAAAGCCATTCGGTTAAAGTTAAAATAATTTTAGTTTGCCCACCTTTTGATAGTTTTTCCAAGATGAAGCGGTTTTCTTTATAGATGCTATTTAGCAAAGCTATTCTATTATCGCTAAGTTGTAAGCCTAAGCCATTGTACTTTTTCTCTGTATCAAAACCACTCCCATTATCGCTAACCACTATGATCAAATTCTTTTCTTGTGTGCCAAATGTGATGATAATTTTTCCATCGGCAGTCTGTTGCGAAATGCCATGTTTTACCGCATTTTCTACAAAAGGCTGTAGCAGCATGCTCGGTATCTCTATATTCTCCAGATCTAAGTTTTCTTCAGTTTCGATTTCATAACCGAAGCCAAAACGCAATTGCTCCATTTGCAGGTAATCATCCAACAATGTTTTTTCTTGGGCAAGGCTAATCAGTTCTTTATCATCCAATACGTTTCTGGTTAAACGGGCAAATTTAGATAGGTATTTATTTGCGGTATCCATTTCGTTCTTATTCATCAAGTTTTGAATGCCTGAGAGAGCGTTAAACAAAAAATGGGGATTTAATTGTGAACGAACCGAGTTGAGTTGGAGTTGGGCTGTCGTTTTTTGCCTTTCTTGCTCTACGAGTATTCTCTTATTTCTTTTTTTAATAACATAGATGTAGATTATAGTTATAAGTGCAATCATCAGTCCGATACTAAAACAGTAGGTAATCAAGTCCTTTGTGCTGTAGGTTTTTTCGCTTTTCCTAACCACAAAATCGAATACGCTTGGCCTCATCTTTAAAGGATTATTTTGTGGAGAATTTACTTTCAAATCTGGGCTAATCGAAATTCGATATCTCCCTGGTTTTCGAAAGTATTCCGCACCAATGCCTAGATAATCCCTCTCCCAATCTTTAGATGAAAAAACTTTCTCTTCGGAACGACCATCATAATGTGTTAGCACTAGTCTATATATAGAATTCATACCATTGTTTTTTATCTTAATCGACATAAATTTTGTACTATCGTTAACTTTGAGTTCATTACCATTTTCTATGTTTATTGATTGCAGGAATTGTTGGGGCAATTGGGCTCCTAGCGGTTTAAATAGATCGGCATAAATTTTTTCTACCGGCTTTGCCGTAAAGAGCTGTGTGCTAAGTATGATAATCGGCTTAAGTTGACTATGGATGGCAATTGTGCTTATCTTGGTTTCGTCAGTGGTCTTATAAATTTTGAGTTTTATATCCTGAGCTGCACCATTAAAAATATCCATTACTAAATATCCTGGACAACAACTTTTTGGAGGAAATCTAAAAGATGTCTGGTTAGGAATGGCCTCCTTAATTAGGTAAGTGCTGTCTGCTTTAATAATTGAATATCTGTAAAAATTGACGCTATCTTTGTGAATTCGTGTTTGTAAGGTTATTTTATTTGCGCCAGAAAGAAATACATTGTTTGTTAATTCATTATCATTGGATTCATTATAGTATGATATCCATTTCGTGTTTTTATCTATAATCAAATTAACATTACAATTTGAATTTAATGGACTAACTCGATATTGAACTTTGTAGAAATTAAATTGGCCAAAGGAAAGGATTGGCAGGCAAACTATTAATAATGCGAAATATTTTTTCATAAAATAAGGTTTAATTCTCATCAAACTTGCGCCAATAGTAAGAAAACTAAGACCATAAAATAGCAAGGATAAGATTGCAAATAGTAAAGTTGTTGTGTCTAGCAGGATTTGAAATTCAAGTCTTTGCGACCTTCGCGTACCTTTAAAAACCTTTGCGGTAGAAAATAAATAACCGCAAAGAAGCGGGAGAGTTTCAAAGCTCTTTCCCGTTTGCTAGAGGTTTGGCAAAGTTTACTTGTAGCATAGGTTTATGTTATTTAAGCCAAATTGGGCAGATATTATTGATAACATCAACCGCTGCGGGTACATTTTGTGCTGTAGCCAAAATATTCACCTGCGGACAATGCTTTTCCAGTAAAGTCCGCAGGTTTTCTAAATTGGCAACCCCATCGTCTATTAAAATTGCTTTCAAGTTATAACCAATCTGATAGTGTAATTGTTACTGTTGTTCCCTTCCCGTCTGACTGGATGTTTAACACAAACGGTTCACCCTTATAAAGCGTGTTTAGTAAAGATATCCTGTTTTTGCTTAAAGCCAAGCCGAAACCCTGGTATGTTTTTGTTGCGTCGAAACCTGTTCCGTTATCAAATATGGTTAATACCAAGTCAGATTCCGTTCTATTAAAATTAATTTCAACTTCACCGTTATGCTTCTTACCTGCAATTCCGTGTTTAACGGCGTTTTCTACAAAAGGCTGTAAAAGCATGGCTGGTATTTCTATATTTTCAGTGTCTAAATCTGCTGAAGCATTAATTTTATATTGAAACCCAAATCGCAACTGTTCCATTTGTAAATAATCATCTAACAAGGTTTTTTCTTCGCTTAAGCTGATGAGTTCTTTGCTATCTAAAACATTGCGGGTGAGCCGGGCAAATTTGCTAAGGTAACGGTTGGCATGATCGATCTCATTCTTGTTCATCAAATTTTGGATGCCGGCCAATGCATTGAACAAAAAATGCGGGTTGAGTTGTGAACGAACAGCATTCAGCTGGAGTTGAGCGATTTCTTTTTGTTTGGCCTCAGCTGCGATTTTCTTTTTTGCTTGCTTATTTTTGAGGTAAACAACTGTTACGCCTGTAATCGATCCAATAATTAGTGAAAATAGTATTATACCTGCGGTGACTTGTTTTGGCGAATAGTTGGGCTGTATTTTTATTTCAAAACGAAGTCTACTTTGATTGTGGCTGTCTGCCAAGGATGTATTGCCAATCTTTGGATAAATTACGATTTCATACTGCCCAGCCTTCGAGAAATTTGACATAGGCAGCTTGCATGCAATATTACCAAACCAATCATTTTTCCAAATGGGTTCGTCTATTTTTACAATATCATCCTTCCCATCTATCTTTCTTCTAATTAGAATTTTGTATAAGAAGACATTTGGTAATGGCTTAATTTGTATTTCTGCCTCGGTTAGTTTGTCATCATAATAGACATAGCCATTGTTAATGATTCTTTGCGCCCTATTGTAGGTAATACTTTTCTTTATAATCTCATTCTTTTTGTTTCTTATTATTTCAACTGGCGGGTTATCAAACGTTTCTACAAACACAGCATTTAAGATTTCCACTGGTTTAGGTTTCTGATTATAAAATACAATGTTGGTTGCCACATCAGATCTACCTAATTTATAAAACACAGCAGTAAGCTTTTTATTAGTGATGTTGAACTTTCCAAAATCGATGTAGTAAGAATTTTTAGTTTTACTACTTTGACTGGGAAGCGTGTCTTTAGCAACGATTTTAAGATCATTTTCTAAAATAGTGTACCTGAACGAGTCTATCTTGGCACCATAATACCAATACATTAGATGGATGTTTTGAGCCTTTTCTAGATAGACAACAGAAGTTCTTTCATTCAATGGGTCAGGCATCAAAGAGCTCACCACTTGGGTATGTTCATCTGCAGAAAACGTTAAATGATCTTTTCCAATTTGGTAATCCCAAAATTGATAGCCCTTAGCAAAAGGCATCTTGTACAGTGTCTCAATTTGTGCGTTTGCAGCCAAGTAAAAACTTGTAAATAATAGGAGCATTAACTTTTTCATAATTTATTTTTTATAAACCTCCGTTTAAAATCTGGTCTATAAAATGCCAAAATAGGAAATCAAACCATTAACCTAGTATTTGAATGCTTTGGGACAGAATTTAGTTAAGGCCTTTCGCACAAAGACTCCAGGATTCAATCTACGTCAGCAGCAATGGTGTGCTATGAAGTAATTCTTATTTGTTATTATGACCTCATTCGAAAGCTTCATCTTTGAAGTTGGGGCAGGTTTTGCCAACGGCCTAAGCACCACTAAGCGAAGTATTTAAACCTGATAGCGCGTAAAGCCCGCAGGGCGAGGTACGAGCACCGAGGACTTGCAGCAATAGCAGGGCTGCAACCCTCCAAAAGCCACAGCTTGTTCATTTCCAAAACCTTAAAACAGTATTTAGGCTTTCGGAACTAATTCAGCTTTTTTGCTTATTTTTGCGTTTCCCTAAGTTTTTGACTGCAAACCAGGCTTTTGGGGATTTCAATTGAAGATTAAATATGTTAGATAAATTAGAGGCCATAAAACTACGTTGGGAAGATGTAGAAGAATCGTTAAGTAATCCTGATGTAATACAGGATATGAAACGTTTTGCGGCTTTAAACAAAGAGTATAAAGATTTAGGCAAGATTGTAGATGAGTATAAGGTCTATAAAAATGTGATGAGTAATATTGATGCCAACAAGGAGATTTTAGCAACTGAGAAGGATGCGGAAATGCGTGAGATGGCGAAAGAGGAGTTGGATTTGATGTTGGCGCAGCAGGAAGAAATGGAAAGCCGGATTAGGCTGATGTTGATTCCAAAAGACCCGGAAGATGCCAAAAATGCTGTTTTCGAGATCCGTGGCGGTACTGGTGGTGATGAGGCAGCGCTTTTTGCAGGCGATTTATACCGCATGTATACCCGTTATTTTGAAACTAAAGGTTGGAATGTGGAAACGGTAGATGTTACTGAAGGTACTGCGGGTGGTTACAAAGAGGTAATTTTAAAGGTAAATGGTGAGGATGTTTATGGCCAACTGAAGTACGAAAGTGGTGTACACCGCGTGCAGAGAGTGCCTGATACAGAAACCCAGGGTCGTGTGCACACATCTGCAGCTTCGGTAGCAGTGTTGCCAGAGGCAGAGGAGATTGATTTATATATTAACCCGGCCGATATTGAACTGCAAACTTCGCGTTCTGGTGGTGCGGGTGGACAAAACGTAAATAAGGTTGAAACGAAAGTACAGTTAACACACAAGCCATCTGGCATTGTGGTGGTTTGCCAACGCGAACGCTCTCAATTGGGTAACCGTATTATTGCGATGGAGATGTTGCGGAGTAAACTGTACGATATTGAGCTACAGAAGAAAAACGGCGATATTGCTGCTAAGCGTAAAACGATGGTTTCTACCGGAGACCGCTCAGCGAAGATTAGAACCTACAACTACCCACAAGGCAGGGTTACCGAACACCGTATTGGTTTAACAATGTATAACCTGCCTAGTATTATGGATGGCGATATCCAGGAGATTATTGATGCCCTACAATTTGCCGAGAATGCAGAGAAAATGCAGGAAGGTGCTGTTGGTTAAGGCTTTATAATTATTTTGAAAAAAAGTTTGCAGTTAGCGATTTTGTCTCTATATTTGCAACCTCGAAAGGGGAAAGAGGTTTAAACTTTTAAAAAGTAAACAAAAGGAGTGGTAGTTCAGCTGGTTAGAATGCCTGCCTGTCACGCAGGAGGTCGCGGGTTCGAGTCCCGTCCATTCCGCAAAGAAAGCCTAAACTTGCAAAAGTTTAGGCTTTTTTGCTTTCTATCTGCAACAAATGATTTATTTTCAAGCAGGTAGTAGCACTTTAAATAATACCACTACTCAGCCATAGCAGTTTAAGTAGGGTCATTTGGGTTGTTCCTGCCGATTTGCTTTCAAAAACCTACTTTTCAAAAGTGATATATCGATCAAATAAACGTTCAATACCAACTATCCCTTTTCGGTTTTTATTGCCCGGGCACTGCTTTTCATAATAATAAGGGGCATAATAAACTAATGTTTTTATCTCGGTTTTTGTAATTAAATGCATAATACTATGTCCTCCATCCATAATCACGGCGCTACATTCTGGATAGCTTTTGTCATCCAGTAATTTCCATGGCGTAAATTTTGAAATCTCCTGCCACATCTTTTTTGATGTATCAGAAGATAATGGCACTATATTGAAGAATATATTGATGCTAGCAGGTTCATTTCGAAAATTGTTCTTTTTCAATTGTAAAAAAGCCCTTAATGTATCGGGTATGTGAACAAGTTTTCTATTATAAAGTTTAAACAGTCCACTATCTATCGCATTGTAGGAGAAACAGTTTAAAATCCCAGATTTGTTACTGATAATTTTATAGGATGCCGGTTCGAATGATTGAGTTGGATATTCAATAACGATTGTACTATCTGCGTATTGCTGAAAAAATTTATGCATTGGGGTTACCCCTTTCGATTGCCCACTACAAGAATAAATACATATTGATAATGCAAAAAATGTCGCTAATATTTTCATCATAAAATTCAATAATAATTCCCTTTAAACTTTGGGAATTTTTTATTAACTATTTCATCTATCTTAATAAATGCTTGCCTGTATTTATTTCCAGGGCAAAGTTTTTCGAAATATGCTGGGGTCATAAAAAACAGTGTTTTTATTTCTTGTCTTGTAATAAGATGAATAATAGCAGGCCTGGCTTCTGAGATCACAGGATCTTCTACATTTTTACAGCCATATCCGAAAATTCTATCATCAACTAATTGCCAGGGTTTTGTTTTTGTAATATCAGCCCACATTTTTTTTGTTGTATCAGAATTTATAGGTGTAATATTAAAAAAGATGTTAATATCTGCTGGTATATCTTGAAACAGCGTTTTTTTTGCAGATAACATGTTCCACAATATAACCGGAGAATGTTTTCTGATTGAGCTGATGTTTCTCCATGTTGTATCCACAGCTTCATAACAAAATGAATTAACCATGTTATCTGTCTTAGTTAATATCCTGTAAATTGGTGGTCTGCCCTCTATTCTGTATTCCCGAATAATGGTACTATCTGCGTATTGCTGAAAAAATTTATGCATCGGAGTTATGCTCCCTTCAGGATTTAGCTGGCAATAGCTATTAAAACTCATCATAGTTAGAAGGGTATAGATTATACATTTCATAAACTCTATTATTTAAGGTGTTCCACAATTAACATTCAAATGTGATAATACATTACGAATGGCTAAATGTGAATCCGCTATATTTTCAAATAACTATTTATATTGAACTTTAATAGCGTAAAACAGGCTTAATTCTTAAATGGTATTTTCTCGTAAAACAATCGTTCAATTGATATAATTGCTATCCTGTTTGTATTACCAGAACATTGTTCTTCGTAATATTTGGGGTCATAAAAAATTAGTGTCTTAATTTCTTTTTTTGTCACCAGGTGCATAATTGAATATAACCCATCTGTGGCTACTGCATAATTCTTACCGGGTGGACAGGATGGATAAGACTTGTCATCAACTAGCTGCCAAGGCTTAAACTTTGTAATATTATCCCACATTTTTTTTGTTGTATCAGACGATAATGGCACTATATTGAAGAATATATTGATGTTGGCGGGTTCATTTCGAAAATTGTTCTTTTGCAATTGTAAAAAAGCCCTTAATGTATCGGGTATGCGAACAAGTTTTCTGTTATAAAGTTTAAACAGTCCACTATCTATCGCATTGTAGGAGAAACAGTTTAAAATCCCAGATTTGTTACTGATAATTTTATAGGATGCCGGTTCAAATGATTGAGTTGGGTATTCGATAACGATTGTACTATCTGCGTATTGCTGAAAAAATTTATGCATGGGGGTTACCCCTTTCGATTGCCCATAACAAGAATAAATACATATTGATAATGCAAAAAATGTCGCTAATGTTTTCATGATGACTTTCAATAATAATTACTCTTAATCTTGGGGTAATATTTATCAATGATTTCTTCAATTTTGATAGCCGCTTTTCTGCTTTTGTTACCGGGACAAAGTTTTTCGTAATATCCAGGACTCCAAAAAATTAAGGTTTTAATTTCCTTTTTAGTAATTAGATGGATAATCGCGGGACTGCCTCCGTCATTAACAAAATTATCGGCAATACCTTTACAGCCACCTCCAAAAACTCTATCATCAACGATTTGCCAAGGCTTATGTTTAGAAATCTCATACCATATTTTCTTTACCGTATCTGGTTTTAGGTTAATGATATTAAAAAATATATTAATATCGGCAGGGCGATTTTTAAAATTTGAGCGCTCTGTACCTATCATATTCCATAAAATTACAGGAAACATTTTTTTTAATTTGTATAGTGGATAATAAGCAGTGTCTAAAGGATCATAATTAAAAGTATTCACAAAACTTCCAGTTTTACTAATAAGCTTGTAGCTCGACGGTTTTCCGTCTGGAACATTTGCATATTCAATTATTATAGTGCTGTCTGCATATTGCTGAAAAAATTTATGCATTAGTGTTTGACCTAGTGAATAACGCATAAGTTCATCCTGACCGAAACAATAATACCACGAAAGCAAGAATAAAAGAGCGAAAGTAAAGGGTTTTTTCATCCTAGGAGAAATAATTTAATCATTTGCTCATTTTTTGTCATTCATCGTTGATTTTTAAAAGTGATATATCTATCGAATAAACGTTCAATACCAGTTATCCCTTGTCGGTTTTTATTGCCCGGACACTGCTCTTCATAATAATAAGGGGCATAATAAACTAATGTTTTTATCTCAGTTTTTGTAATTAAATGCATAATACTATGTCCTCCATCCATAATCACGGCGCTACATTCTGGATAGCTTTTGTCATCCAGTAATTTCCATGGCGTAAATTTTGAAATCTCCTGCCACATTTTTTTTGTTGTATCAGGAGGTAACGGCACTATATTGAAGAATATATTGATATCAGCAGGCAAGTTTTTAAATAAAATTTTCTTATTGGCAAGCATATTCCAAAATATAATCGGGGTACTTTTTCTTATCGAACTTATTTTATACCATGTGGTATCAATTGCTTCATAAACGAAAGTGTTAGCAAAGTCATCTGTTTTTGTTAATACCTTATATTTTGGCGGATCGTATCCTTCAGTGGAATATTCGATAAAGATTGTACTATCTGCGTATTGCTGAAAAAATTTATGCATGGGGGTTACCCCTTTCGATTGAGCAAAACAAAAATTCGTTAAAAAAAACAGAACTAAAAAAAACAATAAATTTTTCATAAATTATTTCATTATTAATTAACACAATTAACTCGCGAATCTATTTTAACATTATCATTTCTTCTACTAAAGAGTGAATCTGCCCTCATGTGGACCGTTGTTTCCGGTATATAATAAATTTGAGTATTTTTTAAATTATCTATAAAATACCTTGTTTCTTGCAAGCCTTCCCAGGCAAGCCCTAGATAATCATACTGGTCATAATTACTATAGTTTGCATCATATTTTTGAGCAAATTCCTTCAGCCCTGAAACCAACACACCAATATGCTTAGCAATATATTGGTGATGTATATCTGCTCGGGTAGTTCCTGCTAATTTGCTTTCAAAAATATCCATTAACTCATTTAATTCCATATTCTCTGGCTTTTTTGTCCAGTTGTTGTTAATATCGTAGCTACCAAAAACTTCATAAGCTTTTTGCATCAAATTGGTATGAAAGGCCTCGTGCAATAATGTTTTGGCAATCTGAATTGGCGGGGCGCTATTTACAAAAGACCGTCTTAAATTAATGTAAAATTTCAGTTTTATTCGAGGCGTTATCAATTGTTTCGCCCCTAACATCAGGTCCATTGCTCATAACATCCTTTACTTTAAACGTTAAATTAAATCCTGCTCCCGTAAATGCCTTAAGCAATGAATCAAATTTTACATTATTATTTAAAAGTTTTAATAAAGCACATTTTGCATTTACATTATTTAAAATACTGTGTCGGTTACAATAATTTTGCTCACATTATTATTCGTTGCTGAGCTACCTCCCCAGGGATTACCTTGCCAGGGATCTGTTTGATGGCCTGTGCCACAAATGGTTTGGCTGCCAACGTAGTTGCTGTAAACGCTTTGGCAATACGTAAAATTTGAGCCCACATCTACACAGTTGTAACCCATTATTTGGTATATGGGAATTTCTTTACAGTCATCAGGATAGGCTATGCTTGCATTGCGATTTTTATCAGGTGATAGGGATAGTTGTTTATCGAGCTCGTACTGTAGTTTACCAAATCGCTTACTTGCAATATACTCGCCCTTTAAACTATGGTATAAGATTATACCTTCGAAATTATCTTCCTGTTTAAGATAGGTATTATTTTCAGGTCTGGCATCTCTTTGGGCTAAATAATCATTTCCAGAAATAATTGTCATGAAACAAGCCTCTGTAAAGCCGGCGGTTTTAGAAACCAACAACCTTGTTATACTTTTATTTTTTTCTACCTGATCATCTTTTTGGCTGAGTGCTTCGGTATTAAATATAAATATACCGTCAGTTGCCATAGGTACCTCGATTATGGTACGGTTAACATCTTGATAACTTTTGGCATTCATCCAATCGAGAACTAAGATTTGGTTTGTAGGTGCAGTAATTGTTCCGCCTGACTGAATATTTTTGGCAAACATTGCAGCCGTAATTGGCTGGCCGCCTGTTTGCACCTTAAACCAATTTTTGGTTTCTGCTATTACCTTGTTTTCAGCCTGTACGCTGCTTTCATCCTTTTTGCAGGACTACATCAAAATTGTAATTGAAAATAGTAAACCCAGGTTATATAAAGTTAGGTTTACAAGTGATGAGGTTTTCTTCATTTTGTTAATTTAGATTTAGTTATTATTTTGAGAGATGATTAAATAAAGTTATCATTTACATTGAACAGTACAAAATCTAAATCAAGGCGGTCGAAGCCGTAAATTTACATCTACATCAATTAAACTGAGAGATGCCTTGATTGGCCATTTAAATAATCTATTAAAGATGTTTGTGTTGGATATGTGAACCCGTCCATTCCGCAAAGAAAGCCTAAACTTGCAAAAGTTTAGGCTTTTTTGCTATATACAGGTTTCACTTTTTTATATGTCAGAATAATCCGTTGGGCGAACAAAAAGTGTTACATTCTTTGATACATTGTGCTGGTATTGGGGTAAACCGCTAATCTTTTTGTACTCATCACCGAAACCCGCCCAATGTTTATCCCTGTCGGCCTTATTATTAAAGGTAGTCATATACATTAAATTCGGCATTTTGCTGCCGGCAATAACTTGACCATAGAAAACAGCGTTGAAGTTAAGTTTAGTGAAGATAGCTACCTCATGGTCATTAAACATGCCAATCTTATTTAATGAGAGATTTTCCGTAGCTGCTTCGTAGCTCCGTAATTCGTAAACACGTTCGCTTTTAGGTGTAGTCAATTGTGGCACAGCAAAGCTTGGCATGGCAGTAAAAGCCTTCAAAATGATGGTTTCTATTCGCTCGTATGGCGCCATGTTGTATTCGGCATTGAGATAAGAAGCGCCGGCCTTTAGGTAGTTGTCGTCTTTAGCCATTGTTTCAGCTAGTTTAAGTATGTCGTCCATCTTTTTAAATGGTACAAAAACATACACTATTTTTTCTGCCGTATCCGGCGTAACTGGTTTGAAAACACCTACAGCACTTATGCCTGCACGGTGCGCCGCCGGGATAAATGCATCTTTTAAATAAGTATCTACCATTGTTTCTTGTGCGGCAGACTTTAAGTGATAAACTTTAAGTTGATAATAGTAGGCATCTTTTGCTGCGTTGGAAGCGTTGCTGGCCAAAAGCAAAATGCCCGCTAAAACAAATAATTTGGTAAAATAATGTTTCAAAATATGCTGGATTTAAATGTTAGCTGTTTACGCCCATCGCGTATAAAATAATGTTCACTCCAAATTTAGTATTGTCTTCGGCTAAAAAGCGTTTGTTTCTAAAATCGTAATCCCATTCACAGCCATAATCTTTGTTGCTGTATAGCACGCCAATCCTGTTATTGATGGTGATGGCTTTTAGGTAATCGTGAACCAAATCATCGCCCCAACCATTTAACTCAAAAGAAGTAGTTGGTGGTCCTTTCTCAAATTTAAAAAAAGAATGGTAAATGCCGTGGTTATTGGAGATTTTCTTGAGGGCATTCGCACCGAACAGATTACCCATTTGGGTTTCAAAAGATCTTGCAAATAAACCATCAATATCGTGGTTGCAATCGTCTACAAAAACAAAACCACCATTGTGTACGTAAGTTTTAAAATTTGTGGCCTCTTGCTGACTAAACTGTACCAGTTTATGTCCACTTAAATAACAAAAGGGATATTTGAATATTTCCTTGCTGCTCAATTCTACTATCTTTTCTTCTTCATCCAGGGGGATGCTTGTATATTCTAAAAGCGAATTAAGCAGGTTTGCAGGCATGCGCTGATCGGTATCCCAATCTCCGGAATTATATTTCAACCTGGCAAATGTGAACTTCGATCGTTGCATCGCTCTAAATTACCCGCAATTTTTATTAATTCATTTTTTTGTGAAGATTATCTTGTAAATTTTTTGATATTCTCATTATCTGCTTTAAAACATCTCGCTATAAGCACTATATTGAGGCACAATATTTAAATTCTTAAAAAATAGTAGGTTTTGGAGCGTTCAGAAAGTAGCATTAAAACATTGATCGAAAAGATCTCCTCGTTAAAAAGCGAAATACAAAAGGTTATTGTAGGGCAGGATGTAATTATCGAAGAAATGCTGATTGCCCTCATGGCTGGCGGGCATTGCTTATTAGAGGGTGTACCGGGCTTGGCAAAAACGCTGATGGTCAAAACCATGTCGCAGGCATTGGATTTAACTTTCAGAAGAATTCAGTTTACACCAGATTTAATGCCTACCGATATTGTTGGAACAGAGATTTTGGAAGAAGATCACGTTACCGGAAAAAGATTTTTTAAGTTTAATAAAGGTCCATTGTTTGCTAATATTGTTTTGGCTGATGAGGTAAACAGAACACCACCTAAAACACAGTCGGCATTACTAGAGGCTATGCAAGAGTTCGAGGTGACTTATGGCGGCCAAACTTATCCGTTAGATAGGCCATTTTTTATTCTTGCTACGCAAAACCCCATTGAACAGGCAGGGACCTATCCTTTGCCCGAAGCACAGTTAGATCGCTTTTTGTTATATATTAAAATCGGGTATCCCACAGCTAGTGAGGAAGCTAAAATTCTCAGCAGCACTACAGGAAGCAAAAAGGTTGTTGTAAACCCCATCATTGGCGCAGCCGAAATTCAGGAACTCCAAAGCCTAACGAGGGAAGTAAGCATTAGCGAAGATCTAGTTAGCTATGTGAGTGAACTGATTAGAGCCACCAGGCCTGATACCACTACAGTCTTGTTCGTTAAAGAATGGGTACGCTGGGGTGCCGGGCCACGAGCAGGGCAAGCCTTAATCTTAACCGCAAAAGCAAGGGCATTGTTCAAGGGTAGATACGCCGTTATTGCAGAAGATTTGCAAGTGATGGCTTATCCGGTTTTGCGCCACAGAATTTTAATGAACTTCAAGGCAGAAGCAGAAAATGTTACGGCTGATGACGTTACTGCTGCGCTTATTAAGGCTATCGAAAAACCTAAAGCCAATATTTAATGAGTAAACTGCTCGATCCGAAAGTGCTCATGGCCATCAAAGAACTCAATCTATCTGCAAAAACAACGATAGATGGTTTCATGAATGGCATTAATAAGAGTACAATCAAGGGTGGAGGGTTAGAGTTTAGTCAGTACCGAAGCTACCAACCTGGCGATGATTTGCGCTCCTTAGATTGGAAAATGTTTGCCCGGTCAGACCGATACTACATCCGGGAATCGGAAGTGGAAACAAATATTTCGGTCCGCTTGCTTGTTGATGCCAGCGCCTCTATGAAGCACAGCGATGGCGATTTCACCAAAATTGAATACGCAAAATATATGGCAGCATCCTTGGCTTATTTGGCCAACCTGCAAGGCGATGCCACTGGTTTGTATGTATTGCAGGAAATGGGTATTTTTTCAATGACACCCAAACAAGACTACCAACATCTGACCAGGTTATTTCACCAGCTGGAGAACATTAACCCGGGTGGTACATTTACAAACCCCATTCATTATAAGGCGCTTTTTGCAGGTAGTCAAAAAAGGGAGTTGTTGGTTTTTATAACAGATTTGTATCAGACTGATGAGGAGATTGTTAACCTATTAGATACGCTAAATAGCTTACGACACGAGATTGTAGTTTTTCACCTACTTGCCCGGAATGAACTAGAACTGGATTTCAAGGGCTATAATACGTTTGAGGATTTAGAAACAGGTGCCACCATACAAATAGATCAATCGAAAGCCAGGGCCAACTACAAAACCAAATTGGCAAATTACCTGGAAGAAACGAGAGTAAAAATGCTCGATAGGAGAATAGCTTACCGGACAGTTTGTACAGATGAGCCATTGGACCAGGCCCTACGCGATTTTTTAAAACAAAGAAGTAAACTTAGAAATTAGGCGTGCAATTTTTATATCCCATAGGTTTTTTTGCACTGGCAGGCGTCATCATACCGCTTATAATTCATTTGTGGAATATTAAAAAGGGGAAGACATTAAAGATTGCCAGTATTGCGCTCCTTGGTGAAGATGCCCCGGCAAGTGCTAAAAGTTTTAAATTAAATGAAATTCTATTACTGGTACTAAGGGTGCTGCTTTTGGTTTTAGTGGCCTTTATAATTTCAAAGCCATTCTTAATTAAGAAGCCTTTAGAAAATAAACCCGGCTGGATTTTGGTGCCTGCTGCAAACTTTCCAGCTGTATACCGTGATCATCGACAAAAAATCGACTCATTATTAAGAACTGGTTACGAAATACACGATTTTAATCCTCAATTTAAAGCGCTAGGCTTAGCTGATACTGTAATAAAGACTATATCTAGGAACAATAGTGTGGATATGGTCAATTTACTTGCCCAATTAAATACCAAGCTATCGACTGGAAAGTCTGCCTATCTTTTTGCAGATAATTCATTAAACCAGATTGGAAGCGACCTTCCTAAAATTGGATATGCCTTACACTGGGAAAATACTTATAGAGGCGATACCTCCAGCACTTGGATTGCAGATTTTGCCGGAAAAAAATACGAAGCCAGATCTAGTGCGCTTGGCACAAGTTACAAAGCGTTAAATGGCAATGATGAGTTACCTATTAAAGTAGCAATTTATGAACCACCCGGCAGGGCAGATGGGAGATATTTAATTGCAGCCCTAAAAGCAATAGGAAGCTATACAGGCAGAAGGATATTGATAAATCCAACTGGCAAAGTCAACCTGGGCTTCTGGCTTGCAGATGTACCCGCCGCCGAAAGTTTTAAATCGAATATTGATACAGGTGGCAAATTATTCCAGTATGAGACTGGAAAGGTTTCTTCAGTATTTTCTACTGTACAGGTTGATGGCACCGAAGTAAACCTCGAAAAAAGAGTTACTGCTCCAGCCCATCCTTCAGCCATGCTCGATGACGGTTTTGGAAATCCCATTTTAGTTAGAGACAGCTTGAATGAATTAACCATTTTTCGCTTTTACAGCCGACTTAATCCACAATGGGGTGACTTGGTTTGGCGTGAAACCTTTATCAATTTTTTGATGCCCATGGTATTGCCCCAGTCTCAGCATGAACATTTTGGTTTCGAAGATAATAAGAATGATTTGCGTAGAGCGACTATTGCAGCAGAAGACTTTCCTAAGCAAAACGTAAAAATCATCGCTAGAGAAGAAAATAGCACCCAGGAAGTCGATTATATATTTTGGTTTATCGCTTGGTTGATATTAATGATCGAGCGCATCTTATCATTCAGAAAAAAAACAGGTACTTATGTTAAAAACTGATGGACAGCGCTGGTTAGATCGGTTGAGACTAAGATGGGTGGCTTTTAGTTTCTTGCAGCTTATTATAGCCAGCCTGTCGATTTCTCTTGTGCTTTCAGCCTGCGCCATTCATCTGTTTGAAGCTTCAGCATGGGTAATTATGCTTATTTTTTTATCGGTTGTTCTATTATTTTTATTCCTAAATCCGGTATGGAAAATTGGGGAGAAAGACTTTACAAGATATTTGAATAATCAATTTACACAACTGGAGGAAAGTGCGGATTTACTCCTTGAAAATCCTAATGAATTATCCGGGCTTCAACAATTACAGCGGAAGAAAATCGAAAATATTTTAGTGTTTCTCCCGCAGCCAACTGCACCGCTAAGAAAGCTTTATTATGGGTTAGGATTTCTTCTTCTTGGATTATTCATCAGCTTTGGCATTACTAAAATTCCAGAATTCTCAAACGAAATTACTCCAACGCCTCAGGCTAAGCTTCGGGCTGTCTCATCAAAGACGGTTATTCCTCCAGAAATCTCTTCCTTTACCGCAACTATTCTTCCGCCAAGCTATACACACAACCCCCAGCGTACGCAAAGTGAGTTTAATATTAAGGTAGAAACTGGGGCAAGTGTTACTTGGTCTTTTGAGAGTAACGTAGCTTTAGAAAGCTTTAAGATGGTTTTTGATGATCAAAAGCGTATATCACTTAAACATCAAAATTCAGATGCCACTTCCTGGAAATTTCAGCGAACAATTCTCAAACCAGGTTTTTATCAATTGGAAATAAATGGTAAGAAATCTGATTTATACCAGATTGAGGTAGTGCCCGATTTGCCTGTCGAGATTAAAATTACCCAGCCTAGGCAACATACCACCATAGATATCGGGCAACCCCAACAGATCAGCCTTAAATTGAGTTTAAATGATGATTACGGGATTCATGACGCACAGATCTCTGCCACCATGGCAAGCGGAAAGGGCGAGGGGGTAAGCTTTACAGAGAAAAAATTAGCCTTCGACATCAACTTCAATAACCAGAAAAAAATTGACCTCAATAAAAAAATTGATTTGAAAAGCTTAGGGATGAAACCAGGTGATGAACTCTATTTTTTCATCCGTGCATTGGATAATCATGGACAGTCCAGTCGCTCTGATGTGTATTTCGTTTCCATAGTAGATACAACAGAATTGATGAGTATGGCTGGGATGACTAATGGCGTTAACCTGGTGCCAGAATATTTTCGTAGTGAAAGGCAAATCATCATCGATACAGAAAAGTTGCTCAAAGAACAAGCAACATTGAGCCCGGCTCTTTTTAAAACACGAAGCAATGATTTAGGGATCGACCAAAAGCTATTGCGGCTTCGATACGGACAATTTCTGGGAGAGGAAAATGAAACTGAAATTGGCGGCGACCATGATGATCATGATGAACACAACACCAAAACAGGCGAGGAACCCAAATTTGGCGATGTTACCGCCATCATGGATAAATATGCCCACAAACATGATATCGCTGAAGATGCCACGTTTTTCGAGCCCGAAATGAAAGCGCAGTTGAAAGCTGTTTTAACTGAGATGTGGAAAGCAGAATTACAATTGAGAACCTATAAGCCACAGGAGGCCTTGCCGTTTGAATATAAAGCTTTGCGCTTACTAAAAGATTTACAGCAGAAATCGAGGGCTTATGTGGCTAAAACAACAGTGAAAACTGCTGCACTGAAACCAGAAAAAAGGCTCACTGGCGAGCTCGATAAAATTACCCAACCCGTTCAGACCATGTCGAAAGTGCAGAAAGATAAGCGTACCGAATATTTAAGGCTTGCACTAGGCTTGCTCGAAAGCAGGCGTTTAGGCCATAAACTTACTGCTGGTAATAAATTGCTGCTAAACGATACCGAAAAGTATATTATTGGAGCAGCAGCAGATCATCCTGCTACTTACCTCGCTGCCCTGAAAAGTTTGAGAAAACTTACTTCAAGTAGCAAAATATTGAATCATGATATTGATATCGTTCAGCAAGCACTACAAAAAATGTTACGCAATGAAGATGTAAAGCCACAGCAAGCTACCCGTTTGCCTGCCTCAAATCTTTACCAGAATTATTTTAACAATCTTAATAAAGGCAGTCGTTAGTAATGGATTTTAAGTATATCACTGTTTTCTTATGTGCTGTATTGTTGGTTTTCTTGGTTTACAAAGAAATTTCAAGGCCAAATAAATCAAGACGTCTCTGGCGTATTGCAGCAAGTGTACTTGCGGTGTGCTCTTTAGCCTTAATCATCATTCCCATCAAATATAAAAGCAAAATCAAAGGCAGCGGAAATACAATTACTGTGCTAACAGATGGCTTTGATCCAGATTCAGTTACCAAATTAAACGGCCCAAAATATCTTCTCAATGGCTCCAGTGGCAATGGAGCAGGCTTAGTTTCCTTGCCAAGCCTATCATACTTTTTAGCCACTCATACAGAGATTAGGGATATAGCGATCTACGGTTTTGGATTACCGGAAACCCAGTTGCCGTTATTAAAAGGTTATCGGGTAAGTTTTCACCTAACCAAAAACGTGAGTGGGGTGGTAGCAGTGAACTGGAGCCAAGAAATTAAGTTAACTGAGCACCTTCTTATTCAGGGAACTTACAGCAACCAAACACCAGAAGTGGTAAAGCTTGTGCTTAAAGGCCTTGGTAGCGTCGCAGACTCTTGCGAGATTAAACCCGGATCAACCAGTAGTTTTTCGTTCAAAACCAGACCTAAACAGCTAGGAAAGGCGGTTTATCAATTAATCGCGACACAAAATCGTGATACGCTTTCAGCTGATCCGGTGCCATTTGTAACCGTTGCTCCTGCACCAATGAAAGTTTTAGTATTGGCCTCTTTTCCAGATTTTGAATACAAATTCCTCAAAACATGGCTGTACGAAAATCAATATCCGCTGGCATTTAGAAGTCAGATTAGCAAAAACAAATACAGCACCGATTTTTTAAACCTTAAGCGCTTCAATCTGAGCCAGATTAATGCAGAAGTGCTTAAAAAATTCGATTTGATGATTATAGATGAAGAGGAGTTAGCGGCAATCGGTTTACAAGAAAATGCAGCAATAAATGCAGCGGTGGCCAATGGCATGGGTTTGGTGCTTAAGCTGTCATCAAATAAAGTGTCGACCGCTCTGGGCAAATCATTCATCAGAATTTCATCGCCACCAACAAAAGATAAGCCGCTGCAATTGTTTTTAAGGGGGGATACCTACAGATTTAGTCCATTGCCTATTGATCAAAACCTTTATTTAAATCCTTCACAGAATGAGAAAGTAGTTATTGTCGATGATCGCAATAAGGCAATCGTAACTACTCGAATTAACGGTGCAGGAAAGCTAACAGGTGTTACCCTTGCTGCTACCTACAATTGGCTTTTAGCAGGAAAAAAAAATGATTACACCGCTTATTGGTCGGCCATACTTTCTGAAACAGTAAAAAAACAATCAAGCGCATATAAGGTAGAACTTATTCCGCAGTTTCCTACTCAACACCAAATAACCAAAGCGATTGTAGATGTTGTTGCCGACAACAAAATTCCTAGTATCACATTTATGGGTAAGACTTTGGCTTACAGGCAAAATCTGGCGTTTCCTTTCCGTTGGGATGCCGATTTCTGGCCATCCTCTTCAGGTTGGAATAGGCTGATAATTAATCAAGGCGAGTATCCTTTTTTTGTGTACAAGGCAAGCGATTGGTCTACCCTTAAAAACTATCAAAAAATGAATACCAATTTGGCTTTCGTTTCTAAAAGCTCAAATTCAGTGTCAAAAGCTGAAATATTAGATGTTGAAGTCACTAAAGAGCTATCAAAATGGTGGTTTGTTACCGGTTTTTTAATCGCTTGTGCTTTTCTTTGGATAGAATCCAGAATTTTGAGTGCCTAATGCCAAATGAAACTGAAATGTTATAAAAGAAGTTGATGTAATTCACTTCATTATTGGCTATATTGGACATTCAAATCAACTAAACTGAACAAATTGAAAAGAAAAGATTTCCTTTATTTATCCGGAATGGGAATGGGTGCACTTTTGCTTCCCAACCTCTCCGCATTCGGAACGCCTATAGATCCGCTTCAGGCACTGGATGGAGTTGATGCCAGCATCAAGAAAGCACTGGCAGATGTTGCCCTTAATGCCGCGAAAGCGAAAGGCGCATCTTATGCCGATATTCGTATTGGCCGCTACCTAAACCAATTTGTAGCCACACGCGAAAAGCGGGTACAAGGTGTAGCCAACACAGAATCATATGGTGTAGGTATCCGCGTTATCGCTAACGGATGCTGGGGTTTCGCAGCAACAAATAATGTAACAAAAGATGCAATTGCCAAAGCTGCGGAACAAGCAGTAGCAGTAGCGAAGGCAAATGCTAAAATCCAGGGCGAACCTGTGCAGCTGGCTCCTCAAAAGGGATTTGGTGAAGTTAGCTGGAAAACGCCTATCGAAATTAATGCCTTTGAAGTACCGGTTAAGGAAAAGGTAGACCTGCTATTGAATGTGAATGACATTGCCATGCAAAATGGTGCGAATTTCGTAAACTCGGTTATTTTTGCTGTTAACGAGCAAAAGTATTTTGCATCTACAGATGGCTCCTATATCGATCAGGATGTACACCGCATTTACCCCAATTTTAATGTTACCAGGATAGATCGGGCATCGGGTCAGTTCAAAACACGTAACTCTTTAAGTTCACCTATGGGTATGGGGTATGAATATATGCATGCTCGTCCGCAAGATAAGGTAAACGGGATAGTTACCCGCTACAAAGGTCGTTACGATATGCTTGAAGATGTGAAGGAAGCTGCCAGGGTTGCTTCAGAAAAAATAAAAGCAAAATCAGTTGAACCTGGAAAATATGACTTGGTTTTAGACCCTTCTCACCTTTGGTTAACCATCCACGAATCCGTTGGTCACCCAACAGAGCTAGATCGGGTTTTGGGCTACGAAGCGAACTATGCGGGTACGAGTTTTCTAACCCTAGATAAATGGGAGTCGAAAAAATTCAAATTCGGCAGTGATAAGGTAAATATTGTTGCTGATAAAACCCAAGTAGGCTCTTTAGGAGCTGTAGGTTACGACGATGAAGGTGTTAAATGTAAAAAGTGGGACTTAATCAAAGATGGTATTTTGGTTAACTATCAAGCCATTAGAGATCAGGCACATATTATCGGTCTTAACGAATCTCATGGTTGCTGTTATTCTCAAGGATGGGATGATGTACAATTCCAGCGTATGCCAAATGTGTCCCTTCAACCAGGTGCCCAAAAACTGAGTGTGGATGAAATGATTAAAAACGTAGAAAAAGGAATCTATATTATTGGTGATGGTAGTTTCTCTATCGACCAACAACGATATAATTTTCAATTTGGCGGACAAATTTTTTACGAAATTAAAGATGGTAAAATTGTTGGGATGCTAAATGATGTGGCATACCAAGCAAACACCCAGGAGTTTTGGAATTCTTGCAATGCAGTATGTGATGCAAGTGATTACCGTTTAGGGGGTTCGTTTAATGATGGCAAAGGCCAGCCATCGCAAAGTAGCGCAGTTTCTCACGGGAGTGCTACCACAAGGTTTAATGGAGTTAATGTGATCAATACAGCAAGAAAAATATAATTATGGCTATATTAAGTAAAGAAGAAGCCCAGGCAATATTAAAAAAGGTGGTTGGGTTCTCTAAAGCAGATTTCTGCGAAGTAAGCTTAAGAGGTTCAGACGGTGGAAATATTCGTTACGCTCGTAATGCAGTGTCAACTGCCGGACAAATCAGCACCATGAGTTTAGGGGTTAGCTCAACTTATGGTAAAAAAACAGGTGCTGCTACTATTAACGAGTTTGATGATGCATCGTTAGAGAAAGTGGTGCGCAGAGCGGAAGAATTGGCGATGCTAGCTCCAGAAAATCCGGAGTTTATGCCACTTTTAGGGCCTCAAACCTTTCAAGAATCTAAAACTTATAATGAAACTACCGCCGCCATGACACCAGATACTCGGGCAGAAATGGTTGGTAAAAGTTTAAGTGTTTCAAAAGCGGGTGGTCTTGATGCGGCTGGATTTCTAGAGAATTCTACCAGCTTTAATGCAATTATGAATTCTAAAGGATTGTTTGCCTACAATAAGGGTACAAATGTATCTTTTTCGGTAACGGTAAGAAACAAACAAGGAACGGGGTCTGGCTATGTTGAGCAAGACTTCAACGACCTTTCAAAAATGGATACACTTGCCTTGAGTAAAATTGCGGCAGGCAAAGCCAACGGCTCTGCGGGGGCGAAAGCGATAGAACCTGGCAAATACACCGTAATATTAGAGCCCTTGGCCGCAAGCGATATTCTGGGTAATATGTTTAGGGGTTTCGATGCACGGAGTGCCGATGAAGGAAGAAGTTTCATGAGTAAAAAAGGTGGAGGTACGCGATTAGGCGAACAGCTTTTTTCTGAGAATGTCAATATTTATTCCGATCCTTTAAATGCCGAGATACCTTCTTCTACATGGTCTGGAGATGGTTTACCAATCAAAAGAACGCAATGGGTAGAAAAGGGGGTGGTAAAAAACCTTGCCTATTCAAGGTATTGGGCTGCTCAAAAAGGTGTTCAGCCGCTTCCGTTTGCGCGAGGCGTAGTTATTGAAGGTGGAAATCAATCGCTTGAAGAGCTTATCAAAAGTACTGAAAAGGGCATTTTAGTAACTCGTTTTTGGTATATCCGTTCAGTAGATCCACAAACTTTATTACTTACCGGATTAACCCGTGATGGTACTTTTTATATTGAGAACGGAGAAATTAAGTTCCCAATTAAAAATTTTAGGTTTAATGAAAGCCCGGTAATTATGCTAAACAACGTAGAAGCTATGGGAAAACCTGTTAGAACAGCAAGTGGATTAATTCCGCCAATGAAGATTCGCGATTTTACATTCACATCTTTATCAGATGCGATTTAAATAATTGTAACAGCGGTGAGTTCTTCTCCGCTGTTTTTTTTAACCTCAAAAATCAATACATTGAGAAGAAGAGATTTTTTATACATGACAGGGGTTGGGTTGGGTACAACCATGCTTCCGGGCGTGCCCGCTTTTGCAAAGATGATATCCGTTGAGGAATCTTTAACACCCGTAGATGTTGCATTAAAGAAGAAAATGGCCGATGTAGCATTGAATGCTGCAAAAAGTAAGGGCGCAAGTTATGCTGATGTTCGCATTGGCAGATATTTAAATCAAGTTGTGGCCACACGAGAAAATCGGGTAGAAAACATTTCAAATTCAGAATCTTATGGTTTAGGTGTTCGTGTTATCGCCAATGGAAGCTGGGGTTTTGCGGCAACTAATAATCTGGATGATGATAGCATTGCTAGAGCCGCTGCAGCTGCGGTAGCCATTGCAAAGGGCAATTCAAAGTTAATGGAAGAGCCTGTGCAGCTTGCTGCCCAAAAAGGATATGGAGAGGTAAGCTGGAAAACCCCAATAGAAATAAATGCATTCGAAGTGCCCATAAAGGATAAGGTAGATTTGTTATTAAAAGTGAATAGTGAAGCCATGAAGGGAGGGGCAAAATACATCAACTCTAATGTTTTTATGGTTAATGAACAAAAGTACTTTGCCTCTACAGATGGCTCTTACATCGATCAGGATATCCACCGCATCTGGCCAACTTTTACCCTTACCAAAACCGACGCTGCCAGCGGTAAGTTCGAAACCCGCAATGCTTTAAGTGCGCCCATGGGAATGGGCTTCGAATATTTAAAAGCAAGCGAATCAGACAAGATTAAAGGCGGCCCGGTTACCATGTACAAAAAGCGTTATGATATACTCGAAGATGTAAGAGAAGCAGCGGTACATGTTGACGAAAAATTGAAAGCCAAACCTGTTCCTCCTGGTAAATACGACCTCGTGTTGGATCCATCACACCTGTTTTTAACTATCCATGAATCTGTTGGGCACCCAACCGAGTTAGACCGCGTACTTGGATACGAAGCAAATTACGCCGGAACCAGTTTCCTTACCTTGGATAAATGGGAATCTAAAAAATTTAATTTTGGTAGTAAGGAAGTAAATATCCTGGCCGATAAAAACGAACCTGGATCACTTGGTGCCGTAGGTTACGATGATGAAGGGGTAAAGTGTGGTAACTGGGACATTATTAAAGACGGAATATTGGTTAACTACCAAACCATAAGAGATCAGGCACACATCCTAGGCTTAAAAGCTTCGCAAGGCTGTTGTTACGCAGATAGCTGGGATAGTATTCAATTTCAGCGAATGCCAAATGTATCTTTAGCACCCGCAAATACAGCCTTAACTGCTGCAGATATGGTTAAAAATGTAGAGAAAGGAATTTATATGTTTGGAAGAAATTCTTACTCCATAGATCAGCAGCGTTATAACTTCCAATTTAGTGCACAGCTAGCTTACGAAATTAAAGAGGGAAAAATTGTGGGGATGTTTAAAGATGCGGCTTACCAGGCAAATACTCAGGAATTTTGGAACTCTTGCGTACAGCGCTGTGGTGTGAATGATTACCGACTTGGGGGAACTTTTTCAGATGGAAAAGGTCAACCCGGTCAGGTTAGTGCCGTATCACATGGTAGTTCCACTACCCGTTTTAATGGAGTAAGTGTAATTAATAC
This sequence comes from Pedobacter sandarakinus, assembly GCF_026240095.1. Classification (GTDB taxonomy): domain Bacteria; phylum Bacteroidota; class Bacteroidia; order Sphingobacteriales; family Sphingobacteriaceae; genus Pedobacter; species Pedobacter sandarakinus. The sequence continues at coordinate 1,183,263 of NZ_JAPIVG010000001.1, forward strand.
AGGAAGAAGATTGGGGTAATTCTCAGGTTACAAACTGAGATAATCAGGATGTATCATCAATAAAGTATTTTATAGCCAGTGCTTTAAATACACATGGTGACAGATACTTTGAGTTGTTTTAACAGCTTTCTCATCTATCAATATAATAACTTGGTGATGATACATCCTTTACGAGCGCATCATGGTTAAATTAGCTAAACAATTCCTGTTCATCTCTGTCTGCAGTCGGAATTTTTTTAAGAAAGTCGTCGAAACCAGAGCCTAGATTATCTGAGTAAATACCATATGCATCCAAAATGTACCCAATGTTTTGGTCTTGATCCTCAACAAGATATAGTACCGAATTATCTGCCGGATCTGAATCTCCCTCAAAACGGTAAGTTTTAACAATTGTAAGATCCTCTGGCTTGTAAATCTTATCCAGTGTTTTACTCTGCATCTTACCGTGATCGCTCATTTTTAATTCATTATCTTTTCCATTTAGCCTCAGTTTCTCTAAAATTTGGCTTAGCGTATTCATTGCAATTGGACGTTCCATAGTTATATGATTTTGTTAGTATTTAAACAAGTCGCAATCTAAATGGTTTTAGGGCGATCTATTTAATGCCAAACTAAATGATTATCAAAGTGTTTCTAATTTTATTAAATCTTATATTATGAAAAAATACTTATTTACAATTGCAATTGCGGGGCTGCTTTTTAGTGCCTGCAGTAAAACAGAGAAAGAGATTGCTAAAGCAGATTTAGCCGAAACGGCAGATCCTTCTAAAAACATTGGCACTGTTAAGTTTTACGAACTCAGTGATGGTCAGATTAAAATGGACCTGGAAATTAAATATGCAGCAAGGGCAGATAGTACAGTTGCTGTACATTTTCACGAGCATGGAGACTGTGGCGATATGGGTGAAAATACTCATGGGCATTGGAATCCTACAAAAGAGAATCATGGTAAATGGGGTTCGGGTGCCTATCACAGCGGCGACATTGGTAACATCATGTTAGATGATAAAGGAGAAGGTAAAATATCAGTAACTACAGATAGATGGAGTGTTAAAGAGGGTGATATGAAAAACATCATTGGTAGGGGCATCATTGTTCATGGGGGAACAGACGACTACACAACACAGCCTACCGGTAATTCTGGTCCGCGTGTTGGTTGTGGTGTTATAGAAGGAATCTAAACGCTGGTAATCAATATAAATAATTTTACCGTTTTTATGCAATGTCTTCAAGTTTGTCATCATAGTTGAAAACCTAAAATTATGGCAACTTTAAATGAATCTCCATCCGGCAAAGCCGATAAAAGGAGAAAACGAACAATTGCACCTCGTGTAGATTTAACCGCAATGGTAGATTTGATGTTTCTGCTCACCACGTTTTTTATGCTTACCACATCGCTAGGTACGCTGAACGCTGCAGATGTTGCAAAGCCCGATGAGTGCGACGGATGTAATCTGGCTTATCCCGCATCTAGAACAATGACTATTCTTTTGGGCAAGAACCACAAGGCAGTAACTTACCTCGGCCTACCAAAGTCCGAAACTATGGCTGTAGTACCTGTTGAAAAAATTTACGGGGTAATTAGCCACAATAAGCAGATGGTTACAAGCTTGCACCTAAAACAGCCTGGTAAACATATGCTTGTTATCATCAAGCCTACGCATACGTCAAAGTTTCAGGATTTTGTTGATGTAATAGATGAGATGAAGATTGCTGATATAAAATCCTACGCTATAGATGATGAAAGAATAGGTAAGGTGGAACAAGATTTTATGACAGCAAAAGGGTTATAGCATTAAAAGCAAAAAGTCCTGGTTTACGCCAGGACTTTTAATTGATACGATCTAAATTAAATGTTAAATGCAGATTTCACCTGATCTACATAATCTAATTTTTCCCAGGTAAAAAGTTCTACAGAAACTGTTTTTTCCTCACCGTTAGGAGTTCTAAAAGTTTTACTTACGGTTTCTGGTGTTCTGCCCATGTGGCCATAAGCTGCAGTTTCGCTATAGATAGGATTTCTCAATTTCAAGCGCTGTTCAATAAAATAAGGGCGCATATCGAAAATAGATTCTACAATTTTTGCAATCTCTCCGTCTGTTTTACCAACCTGGCCGGTTCCGTAAGTATTAATGTAAATCCCCATTGGTTTCGCCACGCCAATAGCGTAGGATACCTGAACTAGAATTTCACTGGCAACACCTGCAGCAACCAAGTTTTTAGCAATGTGGCGAGTAGCATACGCAGCACTTCTATCTACTTTACTAGGGTCTTTTCCAGAGAAAGCACCACCGCCATGGGCACCTTTACCGCCGTAGGTATCAACAATAATCTTTCTGCCCGTTAATCCGGTATCACCGTGGGGGCCGCCTATAACAAATTTGCCAGTTGGGTTAATATGGTACTCAATTTTATCATTAAATAAGTGAGCATATTGCGGGTTGCTCTTAATAATTCTTGGAATTAAGATGTTCACCAAATCAGCTTTGATTTTAGCTAACATCGTTGCCTCTTCGTCAAAATCATCGTGCTGCGTAGAAATTACAATAGCATCAATACGAACGGGCTTGTTGTGGTCATCATATTCTAACGTAACCTGGCTTTTCGCATCCGGACGTAAATATTTAATTTCATTGTTCTCTCTTCTTAAAACGGCAAGCTCTTGAAGCAACTTATGCGAAAGATTTAATGCCAATGGCATATAGTCTTCCGTTTCATTGGTAGCATAACCAAACATCATCCCTTGGTCGCCTGCACCTTGTTCTTCTTTATTGGTTCTGTCTACGCCTTGGTTAATATCTTGAGACTGCTCATGAATAGCAGACAAAATACCGCAAGAATTTGCTTCGAACATATATTCGCTTTTCGTGTAACCAATTTTCTTGATCACATCCCGAGCAATTTGCTGTACATCTAAATATGTTTTTGATTTTACTTCACCAGCTAAAATAACCTGACCGGTGGTAACTAAAGTTTCGCAAGCCACTTTCGATTCCGGATCAAAAGCTAAGAAATTATCAATTAATGCATCCGAAATTTGATCGGCAATTTTATCTGGGTGGCCTTCAGATACAGATTCTGATGTAAATAAATACGACATTTATTAAGTGTTTTAATGATAAATAAACATTTATAAAAGTGCCAACCACCCCTGGAAACAGGTTTTAAATGATTTTAGGAGGTATTAGCACTTTTTTTTAAGTGGTTGCAATCCGTTTCGAAACGTGTTCGAAATAGCAAATCAGTCCACTTTTTGTGGCACAAAATTAGCATATTTTCTTTATTTCGAAAATTATAGATTATTTTGTACGCTCATTCTTTACGCTTTGCACACAAAGAACAATATCCTATTTATTATCAACCCCATTTCTGGTGGGAAGGGGAAGTTACGCATACCCGATTTTATTGATAAATATCTTGATAAAGAAAAGTTTAATGCCAACTTTACCTTCACTGAATATGTTGGTCATGCAGCTGAGCTTGCAGAAGAAGCGCTATCTAAGAACTTTGATATCATTGTTGCAGCCGGTGGCGATGGAACCATAAATGAGATTGGTACTAAAGTGCTTCAGCACAATAAAGTTTTAGGCATCCTGCCCTTGGGTTCTGGAAATGGGCTGGCAAGGTTTCTTGGCATTCCGAAAAATTTACATCAAGCTATTTTAGTAATTAATAAATTGAATATCGATAAAATAGATACTGCAATTTTTAATAAGAAATCTTTCTTTAACCTCGCAGGAATGGGATTCGATGCGCATTTAAGCGCTGCATTCTCCCGTGATAAAAAACGGGGGTTTGGTGGCTACGTAAAACTTGGTTTTAAAGAAATCTTCAGTTACAAAGCACAGCAATACGTAATTAACATTGATGGGCAGGAATATCATCGAAAAGCGTTTGCGATAAGTATAGCAAATTCATCTCAATACGGTAATGATGTTTTCATCGCTCCGGGCGCTTCTGTAAAAGATGGTTTATTGGATGTTTGCATTATCAAGCCTTTTTCACTGTTAAAATTGCCTTTGTTAAGCTACATCATGCTCAAGGGTACAGCAGAGCGTTCTGAAATGATCGAAATTATCAAAGGTCGGAAAATTAAAATTGCCAGACCAACAGATGGCGCCGTACATGTTGATGGTGAACCACTGCACATGGATTCCGAAATCGAAGCCGAAATTAATCCACTTTCGCTGAAGGTAATTGTTCCATAACGTTGCCTATTTCTATACCTTTGAAACATGAAATCTAAAAAAAATAGCTTAAGTGATCTTGGCGGCATCATGTTTTCTACCAATCCAGATTTTGAATACGAGCAGGAGGTAGACGATACCGTAACATTACCAAATAACCAGCAAGACCTGAGGGTTATGCTAGATAAGAAAAACCGTGGCGGGAAAGCTGTAACCTTAATTACAGGTTTTAGAGGTCTGGCAAATGATTTGGAAGTGCTTGGAAAAATGCTTAAAACCAAATGTGGCGTAGGCGGATCGGTTAAAGACGGAGAAATTATGATTCAAGGGGATGTTAGAGATAAAGTTATGGCAATCCTTCAGAAAGACAACTACAAAGTGAAGAAAGCAGGTGGTTAATGCTAGCTTATGGCTTGCATCCTATTCTAAGCAACATATAACCTTCTGCCACATTTCCCTTGCTCCAAACAATTTGCGCTAATCCATCTACTATTTTACATATTGTTAACTAATGATGGCAAATTACTTAGTGTATTTCTTATACTTTATTTGTCTTGTAAAATGTGATGTAAACTACTGTAAATAAATATGTTACATAATAGTGTATTTGCTACAATATGTAAATTTTTCCTTCAAAATTTTAGTTTTTTTAATAGATAAGCGCTTACTTTGCCTCACTAACTAACTTATTGTTATGAGCAAAAAGAAACTGCAAACGCCAGATTTAAGCTATTTAAATCTGAGCGAAAACATTGCCGTAAAATATCAATTATCTCCGATGGAGCTGGTTGATGAAGCCCTATTAAATAAAGAGGGAATACTCGCATCTTCTGGCGCACTTGCTGTAGATACAGGCAAATTTACAGGTCGGTCGCCTAAAGACAGGTTTATTGTTTGCGACCAGATTACGGCTGATGCTGTATGGTGGGGTGACATCAATATCAAATTCAGCCCGGAAAAATTCGATTTGTTGTTTACAAAGATCACAAGTTACCTGGCTGATAAGAAAATCTATGTTCGAGATGCTTCAGCTTGCGCAAACCCTGATTACGCCATTGCTATAAGAGTGATAACCGAAACGGCTTACCAAAACCTTTTTGCCAATAATTTATTTATCAGACCAGAGATCGATACCTTAGGAGCACAGCCAGAATGGACAGTTATTGCTGCCCCTGGTTTTTTAGCCGACCCATTGTTAGATGGAACCCGTCAGGAAAATTTCTCTATCATCAATTTCACCCGAAAAATGATCATCATTGGTGGCACTGGTTACACTGGAGAAATTAAGAAAGGAATTTTTTCAGTTTTGAACTTCATATTACCCATGTATGAAAACACACTCTCCATGCACTGCTCTGCAAATGTAGGTAAGAATGGAGATACTGCTATCTTTTTCGGCCTTTCTGGTACAGGAAAAACCACCTTATCTGCCGACCCGGAAAGAGGCTTAATCGGTGATGATGAGCATGGCTGGGGAAAAACATCGGTATTTAATTTTGAAGGCGGTTGTTATGCAAAATGCGTTGATCTTACTCAAGAAAAAGAACCACAAATCTATAATGCAATTAAGTTTGGAGCATTGTTAGAAAATGTAAATTTCTTTCCGGGTACTACAGATGTAGATTATGCCAATACCGAAAAAACAGAAAATACTCGTGTAGCTTATCCTATTGAATATATTGATAATGCAATTGTGCCGTCTATTGCTTCGGTTCCAAAGAACATCTTTTTTTTAACGGCCGATGCTTTTGGGGTATTGCCTCCCATCGCAAAACTTACGGTAGAGCAGGCCATGTTCCATTTTATGAGTGGTTATACAGCAAAGGTAGCTGGTACTGAGACCGGTATAACAGAACCACAACTTACATTTTCTGCTTGTTTTGGGAAAGCTTTTTTACCTCTTCATCCCTCTAAATATGCACAACTGCTTGGCGAAAAAATGAAGGAGAACAAGGTGAATGTTTGGTTGGTAAATACAGGCTGGACAGGAGGCGCTTATGGTGTAGGCAAACGTATGAAATTAAGCTATACCCGGGCCATGATTACCGCTGCTTTGAATGGAGGATTGGATCATCATCACTATAAGCAACATCATGTATTTAAGTTAATGATTCCCTTACACTGTCCTAATGTGCCTGATGAAATTTTGGATCCATCTAAAACCTGGGATAATGAAGAAGAATATTTTATAAAGGCCTATGAACTTGCAGATGCCTTTGCAGAGAATTTTAAGCAATTCGAAGCACCCAAAGTGTTAAAAACACACGAAGAAGAACTAAAATTGTGCTAAATGCACCTTTAAATGCATTTTTTCATCCAAAAATTTGCAAATCGATTTTTTTTTAGTTTTCATTGTGTAAGAATTGCCTCCGGCTGAGGCAATTTTTTTGTTATACACCCTATGTGGTTACCATAAACTAAATCTTAAGTAACGATTTAATTGTTTATTGATTTATTAATTTGTAATTTAAAATCAATTTATAAATTTGTTTTTCGCAACAAAATAAGATTACATGCGTTGTGTGTAGTACAAAAGAAAAAAACAGCTAAAAATTAAAAACAAGAACTAAAACTAAAATTCAAAAAAAAATGGCAAACGCACCAAAACCAACAACTGTTAAAAAAGAGAGCTCGTCAAGTGCATCTAATGTTTTCGCAACATTGGTTATTCCAATCTGTATCATCATCGGATTCGTTATCTGGAAATTTGTATTGGGAGACCCAGCTAACTTTATTGACAATAATCCTGAGAACTTACCATTACCAAACAACTATCCAGGTACAGCTTACAAAGGAGGTCCAATTGTAGCGGTATTAATCGGGTTATTATTAACAACAATTGTATTCTCAATCGAGCGTCTAATTGTTATTGGTAAAGCTAGTGGTAAATCAAGCTTAGATACTTTTATTATCAAAGTAAAAGGCTTATTAAATGCAGGTAACATCGATGCTGCTAAAGCTGAGTGCGATAAACAACAAGGTTCTGTTGCGAACGTAATTAAATCTGGATTGAAAAAATATAGCGAAGTTGAAGCCGATACAAATTTAGATGTTGAGCAATCAATTGTTGCCATCCAAAAAGAAGTTGAAGAGGCTACTGCTTTAGAAATGCCTATGTTAGAGCAAAACCTAACCATCATTGCTACATTAGTATCAATCGGTACGTTAATTGGTCTATTAGGTACAGTAACAGGTATGATCCGTGCATTCGCCGGTTTAGCAAACTCTGGTGCTCCAGATCAGTCAGCGTTAGCAGTAGGTATCTCTGAGGCCTTGATCAACACGATGACAGGTATTAGTGTTTCTACCTTGGCAATTATCATGTATAACGTATTAACTTCTAAAATCGACAAGTTAACTTACGCTATTGATGAGGCTGGATTCAGCATCGTTCAAACTTACGCTAGTTCGCATAAATAAAATTTTGAAAATATTTTTACCGGCTTTATGGAAAACCGGAAAAAAGATCATCATTATTAAAATTAGTTAAAATATTATGCCTAGAATTAAAGTTAAAAGAACCAGTACAGTAACAGATATGACCGCCATGTGCGACGTAGCTGCCCTGTTGCTTACGTTCTTCATATTAACTGCTACGGCGAAACAACCAGAACCTTTGGCGGTATCTACACCTTCATCTACGTATGAATTTAAAGTGCCAGCCGAAAACAATGCTACATTAACCATTGGGCAGGGAAAGGTTTTCTTCGAAGTGGCGGGCCAGAAAGTAAAGGCTAGAACTTTAGAGTTGATGGGTGAGCAGTATAATATCAAGTTCACACCTGATGAAATTAACAGGTTCTCTGTTATCGGCGCTTTTGGTGTTCCAATTACGGATATGAAGAAGTTTATCGATATGCCAGGTGGCGATAGGATGAAACCGGGTGTACAGCCAGGTATTCCATCAGACTCTACCGACAATCAGTTGAACTCTTGGGTGCTTCATGCACGTAAAGCAACTGCAGAAATTAATCAGCAGCCAATGCGTGTGAGTATCAAAGGAGATTCTAAAGAAGAGTATCCAACAATTAAAAAGATTGTAGACGTATTGCAGAAGCAGAAAGTTAACAAGTTTTTATTGGTAACCAATGCAGAAGCTAGAAGAAAATAAGAAATGGCAGAATTAAACACAGGCGGGAAGAAAGCCACGCCAAGAGTCGATATGACGCCGATGGTAGATTTAATGTTTCTTTTGGTAACATTCTTTATCTTAACTACAACGATTTCTACGCCTCAGGCAATGGATATTGTTAAGCCAGATAAAGATGATAACAATAAAGACAATAGATTGGAGTTGAAAGCTTCTAAAACCATGACTATTTTATTAGGAAAAAATGATAAGGTAGCTTGGTATATGGGTGAAGCTGGTGCAACAGCTCCAACTTATGAATCTCTATCACAGGTTGAAAAGGCGATTATTGAGAATAGAAAAGTTGCTGATGCATCTGGAGTGAAAGGTGATTTCGTTGTGTTGGTGAAACCAACTAGCGGATCAAATTTCAAAAACTTTGTTGATATCATGGATGAATTGGAAATATTGAAGGTTAAAGTTCGTCAGATTGATGATGATAATATCCTTGATAGTGAGAAAGAGTCGATGAAGTCTCAAGGTATTTTATAATTGTTAAATCAGTAATCATGTCAAAATTAGATATATTAAGAAGACAGTGGATTGAAGTGGTTTTTGAAGGTAAAAACAAAAACTACGGTGCCTATCAGTTGCGTAAAAGCAACGGGGCCAATACCTCTAGGGCATTAGTTATTGGTTCAGTAGTTTTCCTTATTCTTTTCTTTTCTCCAAAAATCTATAGTATTATAAAAGGTTCTATAGACGATACAGAGCAGGTAGAAAAGGCCAAGGAAGTAATTATTGCTCCACCGCCCCCAGTTGATCCGAAAACACCACCTCCACCACCGGTAGAGCCACCACCACCAAAAGTGGATCAGGTTAAGATGCCACCTCCAATCGTTAAGCCAGATGAGCTTGTACGTGATGAGGAGCCACCAACCGTAGAGAAATTAAAAGAAGCAGATCCCGGTCAGCGAGATATTAAAGGTGATCCAACAGCAGATATCGTTATTGCCGAGCCAGTAGGTGAAGGCCCTAAACGTACAGAAGCTGTAGCTGTAGATGATAACAGGGTTTATGACTTTGTTAGTATCGAAAAGCAACCAGAATTTCCAGGTGGTATTGCCAAATTTTATAAGTACCTAGGGGGTGCAATTAAATACCCACCAATGGCGCAAGAAAACAACGTACAAGGTAAAGTATTTTTATCTTTCGTTGTTGAAAAAGATGGTAAATTAACAGATATCCAAGTTACCCGCGGTTTGGGTAGCGGAACTGATGAGGAAGCTATCCGCGTATTAAAAGCAAGTCCACGTTGGAATCCAGGTATCCAGAATGGTAAGCCGGTAAGGGTAAAGTATAACATCAACGTTAACTTTACATTGAACTAAACGTAAATGTTAAATTTTGATATTTTTAAGCAAAAATCGCCTAAACAGCGGTTTTTGCTCATTTTAGGGCTAATCACCTTTTTACTTTATTTTGTAATGGGTTTGGCTTTTATTTTTTGGGCGCCGCTTGCCGCTCGATTTAATTTTATCCCTACCTGGGGACGCATTGCTATTGGCATCTTTTTAATTTTTTATGCTTTTATCAGGCTATTGAGTTTGGGCCGGAGAGATTAACAATATTAATGAAGAAAATTATTTATTTATTTCTCGTATTAGGCTTGGTATCTTGTAAGCGTAAGGAAAAATCAACTGAAACCAAGCAAACGCGTACCAGTGGTATTATAAAGATTCTGGTAGATGAAAGTGTTAGCCCAATTGTGAGGGCACAAATTGATATCTTTAATCTAGACTATCCTGATGCCGAATTTAAACTCACAATTAAGCCAGAGGAGAAAATTATCCCCGCTTTTTTGAATGATAGTGTTAGGGTAATCATTATGCCACGCCTGCTTACCAAGGCCGAAGAAAAATATTACACACAACGCGGTATCAGAATAAATTCTACCCGCTTTGCTGTTGATGGTATCGCATTAATTACCAATAAAGACAATATTGATAGTACAATTACCGTTAAAGAAGTAGTTGATATACTACAGGGAAAAGGCTCTGGTAGAAAATTGATCTTTGATAACGCTTATTCTAGTACCTTCCAATACCTTAAGCAATTGGCTAAAATTAGCCAGTTTCCAAACCAGGGTGTTTATTCGAAAAATTCTAGTGAAGAAGTTATTAAACTTATTGCAGAAGATAAAGATTTTATTGGTATTTTGGGCGTTGATTGGGTTACCGATAGAAATTCTAAACTTAACCAATATCTGGCGAAAGTGAAAACAATGGGCGTTAAAAACATTGAAGGTGAGCCAGGTGATGACCAGTTTTATAAACCAACCCAAGATAATTTGATTAATGGTGTTTATCCTTTCCTTAGAAATGTGAACATCATTGATTGCGAAGGAAGGGATGGTTTAGGCACAGGATTTGCAACATGGTTGAGAAGCCAGCGTGGACAGTTAATCGTCCTTAAATCTGGACTTGCACCACATAAGTTGATGCCTAGGGAATTAAATATTGTTAAAGAAACAAAAAAGTAATTATAATTGAACCACAGGGCTAAGGCCCTAATTTAGTACAAAAGAACTTATAAAGCTTAGTAGTTGATTAACGAGTCTTACACAATTACACGGGTTTTATTACATTAAAAAACAATAAAGAACTATGAAAATTTTAAAGAAAGCAATAACCTTAAATGTAGGTTTAGTGTTGATGGGTTCTGCAGTTTTTGCTCAAAATTTAAACGACGCGAAAAAAGCCATTGACGCTGAACAGTACCAGAAAGCATCATCGATGCTTAAATCATTGGTAAGCTCACAAGCTTCAAACGGTGATAATTATTATAATTTGGGCTTGGTTTATCTTAAAACCGGGTACATTGATTCGGCACGTGCTGTTTTTACTAAAGGTATAGCTGCTGACGCTAAAAATAACTTAAACTTAATTGGTTTGGGTGAAGCAGATATGCTATCTAACAATCCTACTTCAGCTAAAACTAATTTCGATAAGGCCATTGAGATGGATAAGAAGAATTACAAAACTTATCTAGAAGTGGGTAAAGCATATCTAGCACAAGACAAGCCTAGCGATGAAGTGTCAAAACCAGATTTTACAAGCGCCATTGCTAATATTACAAAAGCAGACGAGTTGGATTCTAAGGATAAAGATGCTGAAGTTTTCTTAGCACTGGGAGATGCTTATGCATTGCAGAAAAAGAATTCTGAAGCCTTAGGTCCGTATTTCCGTGTAAATGACGTGGATCCTAATAATCGCAGGGCAAAAACGCAAATCGGTAAAATGTATAAGGAATCTAGAGCGTTTCCAGAAGGCGAAAAAGAGCTGTTAGATGTAATCGCAGCAGATCCAAATTATGGCCCTGCATATCGCGAGTTAGGCGAGCTTTATTTACAGTGGAGTAGTTTCGGTACAGATCAGGAAAAAGCTAAAAAAGGTATCGATAATTACAAAAAGTATATGGATTTAACTGATAAATCTTTGGAATCGCAATTACGTTACGCTCAATTTTTGTTCTACGCTAAAGACTATCAGACACTAGAGCAGGTTGCATCAAGCATCCAAGCTCCAGCTAACGATCCAAAAAGCGCCATTGCGGCAAGGATGAAAGGTTGGGCAGCTTACGAAAATAAAAACTACCCAGCAGCCTTGACTAGTATGACTGAGTTCTTCAACAAAGAGAAAGATACTACCAAGATCTTAGGAAATGATTACCTTTATTTAGGTAAGGCTCAACTACAAGCTGGCCAAGACAGTCTCGCATTAAACAATATTATCAAAGCTACTCGTGTGGACTCTGGTAATGCAGAATCTTTGTCTGAGGCTGCTGCTGCTTTATATAAAGCAAAAAAGTATGCTAAATCTGCTGATGTTTATGAGTTAGCAGCAAAGTATAATCCAAATGGTAAAGGTTCTTTATACAACTATCTTTATATTGGTATTAATAGATTTTTGGAGTCTTACTATTTGAAAAAAGAAAATAAGCCTTTGAACATAGAAGGTTTAGTTAGAGCCGATACTGCTTTAGGTACATTGTCAAAAATATCCCCTGATTTTGCGCTATCTTATTTTTACAGAGCTAGAATTAACGATTATATTGATCAGACTAAGAATGCAAGTGCTAGTAAAGGTTTAATGATACCGTATTATGAGAAATACGTAACCTTAGTAAAACCAGAAGAACAAGCTGCTAACAAGGCTAATTTGATAGAATCTTATCGTTTATTAGGTGCGTGGTATGCAGATAAGGATAAAGCTAAAGCTGTTGATTATCTTAACAAGTGTTTAGCAATAGACCCTGCAGATAGCTACGCTACTGCAAAATTGAAAGAACTCAACTCGCCTGCCCCAAAAGCAAAAGGCAAATAATAAACTGGTTAAATAATTTAGAAAAGGCAGAGTTTGGTTACTCTGCCTTTTTCTTATACTTTTGCAACAGAAAACAACTATTATGCAAGCGCAAAGTACATCTATAGATTTTTTACCGATTATATTTCAAGTCATTGTCGCCTTGGGCTTCGTGGTTATCATATTGGTTGCAACACACTTTTTAGGCCCGAAGCGCAAAACGATAGATAAGCTCGAAACGTTCGAAGCAGGTGTAAAATCAGTTGGTAATGCCCGGCAACCTTTCTCTATCAAATATTTTGTGGTTGCTATACTTTTTGTCTTATTTGATATTGAAGTTATATTCATGTACCCATGGGCTGTAAACTTTAGAGCCCTCAGAATGGATGGGATGATCGAAATGTTTATTTTCATGGGAACTTTATTACTTGGGTTTGTGTACGTAATAAAGAAGAAGGTATTAGACTGGAACTAGTAAAAGCAATTAATTCCATCCAATCACTGCAGAATAGCGGTGTAGTTATAACACTTAGACCCCGAATTTTAATGTTATTTAGAAAGGTTCTAAATCCGGGAGTGGTGGCTTAATTGCTTTTAAAAATTGTAAATTTGTTGCTCATTCTGCAAAGGGATGAGCATTTTTTGTTTAGAAACATGAGTGAAATTAATATAGTTGATGCGCCCCCAGGAACCGAAGGACCTGGGTATTTTGCCACCTCTTTAGATAAAGTGATTGGTTTGGCTCGCTCAAATTCATTATGGCCATTACCTTTCGCAACATCATGCTGTGGAATTGAATTTATGGCAACCATGGGTTCTCACTACGATTTAGGTCGGTTTGGTGCAGAGCGTTTGAGCTTTTCTCCACGCCAGGCAGACGTTTTGATGGTGATGGGTACCATCGCAAAAAAAATGGGTCCCGTATTGAAACAGGTATATATCCAAATGGCAGAACCTCGCTGGGTGATGGCTGTAGGGGCATGTGCAAGTAGCGGCGGAATATTCGACACCTATTCTGTTTTACAAGGGATTGATGAAGTAATCCCTGTTGATGTTTATGTTCCTGGTTGCCCGCCAAGGCCTGAGGCGATCTTAGATGGTTTTCAACGTATCCAAGATTTAGTGAAAAATGAGTCTGGCAGGAGAAGAAACTCAGATTATTATAAAGAACTTTTAGGTCAATACGGCATTAAATAATGGAAGAAACGACGCTAAATAATAACATCCATATCAAACTTGTAGAAAAGTTTGGAGAAAAAGTTACTGCCGTTTCCGAACCTTATGGTTTTTTAACATTTGTAACTTATAAAGATGTGATCATCAACGTGCTTTCATATCTTAAAAATGATCTTAAGTTCAATTTCTTAACAGATATTACTGCAGTGCATTATCCGGGGAAAGACCATGGTATCGCTGTTGTTTATCATTTGCATAACATGGTTGAGAAAGTTAGAGTTAGGGTAAAGGTCTTTATATCGGAGCAAAACCCTACTATACCAACAGCAACAACCGTATGGATGGGTGCTAATTGGATGGAGCGAGAAACTTATGACCTGTTTGGGGTTAAGTTTGAGGGCCATCCAGATTTACGCCGTATTTTAAATATGGATGATCTTGGCGTACACCCAATGTTAAAACAATATCCATTGGAAGACCCAAATAGAGTGGATAAAAAAGACGAATTTTTTGGAAGATAAAACCTTTCCCCTGATGGGGATGAAATATAAAAGTAAAGTAATTAACAAATTGAAAGGAAGTCCTCTTTAGGGGATTTAGGGGCTATGAATCATAACCATCCGGTATTTACAGATAACGATCCGCAAAGTGAGCTGGTAACCTTAAATTTAGGTCCAACGCACCCTGCAACCCATGGTGTTTTTCAAAACGTTTTGCAACTTGATGGTGAGCGTATTGTAAGCGGGGTTTCTACTATTGGGTATATCCATCGTGCTTTCGAGAAGATTGCCGAACATCGCCCTTTTTATCAGATTACGCCGTTAACAGATCGTCTAAACTATTGCTCGTCGCCTATTAATAATATGGGCTGGCACATGACGGTTGAGAAGTTGCTAAATATTCAAATGCCTAAAAGGGTAGATTACCTTCGTGTAATTGTAATGGAGCTTTCGCGTATTGCCGATCATATTATCTGTAATACGATTATTGGTCAGGATACTGGCGCAACTACTACGTTCCTTTATCTTTTCCAGTTCCGCGAACATATTTACGAAATTTTTGAGGAAGTATGTGGCGCACGTTTAACAACGAATATCGGCCGTATTGGTGGTTTCGAAAGAGATTTCAATGAGATTGCCTTTGCGAAAATCAATAAGTTTTTGAAAGAATTTCCGGTAGCACTTAAAGAATTTGAAAATCTTTTAACGCGTAACCGTATTTTTATTGATAGAACTGCAGGCGTTGCGGAGGTTACACAAGAACAGGCATTGGAATACAGCTGGACTGGTCCTCTTTTGCGTGCTACTGGTGTGGATTACGACGTACGTGTAAGCGACCCTTATTCTTCTTACCAAGATTTTGATTTCGAAGTTCCGGTAGGTACAAGCGGCGATATTTATGATAGGTATTTGGTGCGCAATGAAGAAATGTGGCAAAGTGTTCGACTAATCGAACAAGCGCTTGTGAAGTTAAAAACTGAGGAAAAGGGTATATTTCATGCTGATGTTCCCGAGTTTTATCTTCCTCCAAAACAAGAAGTTTACAACAATATGGAGGCGTTAATCTACCACTTCAAAATTGTAATGGGTGAAATTGATGCACCAAAAGCCGAAGTTTATCATGCTGTTGAAGGTGGCAATGGCGAGTTGGGTTTCTACCTCATTAATGATGGTGGCCGTACGCCTTATCGATTACACTTCCGCAGACCAAGTTTTATAAATTACCAAATGTTTGCACCAATGAGTGAGGGTATGTTATTATCTGATGCCATTATCAACATGAGTAGTATGAATATTATTGCAGGAGAATTAGATGCTTAAAGTAGAAGAACAAACACCTGTAGTGTTTTCATCAGAATTGCTAGCCAAATTTGATGATATTAAGAGCCGTTACCCTGAAGGTAAACAAAAGTCAGCATTATTGCCGCTATTGCACCTGGTTCAGGCCGAATATCTTTGGGTACCTACCTCTGCAATGGATCAAGTAGCTGCATATTTGAATATTCAGCCGATTGAAGTTTATGAAGTAGCAACTTTCTATACCATGTACTTTTTAAAACCTCAAGGTAAATATGCTTTGGAGGTTTGTCGTACTGGCCCTTGTTGTTTAGTTGGCGCAGAAAAGATCTTAGACCACTTAGCGCACAAGTTAGGTGTTAAGGAAGGTGAAGTTACCGCCGATGGCTTATTTAGCTTCAGAGGGGTTGAGTGTTTAGCTGCTTGTGGCTTCGGCCCGGTATTACAAATTAGTCCGGAGTATACTTTTTATGAGAACTTGACCACTGAAAGTGTAGATAAACTGATTGAAGATTTGAAAAATAAATAAGATTTGAGAAACCAGATATGAGATATGAGAATTGACAATTTGTCTAAAATCTCGCATCTCACATCTCACATCTATAAAAAATGAGTCGCAAATTATTACTTGAACATATCAACGTACCAGGCATCAATACACTTGATGTTTACCGCCAAAAAGGTGGTTACCGTGCTGTAGAGAAAGCCCTTAAAACTTTAACACCAGAAGAAATTGTTGAAGAAGTTAAGAAGTCTGGTTTACGCGGTCGTGGTGGTGCGGGTTTCCCAACGGGAATGAAGTGGAGTTTTTTGGCTAAACCAGAAGGGGTTGCACGATATCTGGTATGCAATGCCGATGAATCTGAACCAGGAACTTTCAAAGACCGTTATTTGATGACACATATTCCTCATGCTTTAATTGAAGGAATGATTGTTTCGAGTTTTGCATTAGGGGCGAAAGTTTCCTATATCTATGTTCGCGGCGAAATGATGCCCCAAATCCGCATTCTGGAAAGAGCAATTGCAGAGGCAAAGGCTGCCGGATGGT
This sequence comes from Pedobacter sandarakinus, assembly GCF_026240095.1. Taxonomy (GTDB): domain Bacteria; phylum Bacteroidota; class Bacteroidia; order Sphingobacteriales; family Sphingobacteriaceae; genus Pedobacter; species Pedobacter sandarakinus. Next base: position 1,199,903 of record NZ_JAPIVG010000001.1, read on the forward strand.
TGGGTAAAAACATTTTAGGAACAGGTTACGATTTAGAATTATATGTTCAGCCTGGCGGTGGTGCTTACATCTGCGGCGAAGAAACTGCATTATTAGAATCGCTTGAAGGAAAAAGAGGTAACCCGAGAATTAAGCCACCATTTCCTGCTATTGCCGGCTTATATGGTTGTCCAACAGTAGTAAATAATGTAGAGTCTATTGCTGCTGTTGTTCCAATTATTAACGATGGTGGGGAGGAATATGCAAAAATCGGGATCGGTAGAAGTACAGGAACGAAATTAATATCTGCATCTGGTAATTTGGTAAAACCAGGTGTTTATGAAATAGAATTGGGTTTACCGGTAGAAGAATTTATTTACTCGGATGAATATTGTGGCGGTATTGCAAATGGTAAACGTTTAAAGGCAACGGTTGCTGGTGGGTCATCGGTACCTGTTTTACCTGCTAATTTGACTTTGAAGTATGCCAATGGCGAGCCACGTTTAATGAGTTACGAATCCTTATCAGAAGGCGGTTTTGCAACAGGAACGATGTTAGGTTCGGGTGGTTTTATCGCTTTTGATGAAGACCAATGCATGGTTAGAAATACCTGGAATTTTGCTCGTTTCTATCACCATGAAAGTTGCGGTCAGTGTTCTCCATGTCGTGAAGGTACAGGTTGGATGGAAAAAATATTACACAAAATCGAACATGGCCATGGAAGCATGGATGATGTTGATTTGTTGTGGGATGTTCAACGGAAAATTGAAGGTAATACCATTTGCCCACTAGGCGATGCAGCGGCTTGGCCAGTTGCAAGTGCGATTCGCCATTTCAGAGATGAATTTGAATGGCACATTAAGGAGCCAGTTAAAAGTCAACAACAAAATTATGGCTTAGCAAATTATGCTAATCCGATAGAAAAAGCACCAGTAACGGAAGAAAAATAGATTATCAATAACCATGAGTGAAAAAGTTAAGGTTACGATAGACGGAATAACAGTAGAGGTTGATAACGGAACCACCATCTTAAATGCGGCAAGGCAAATAGGCGGTGATATTGTTCCGCCAGCCATGTGCTATTATTCGAAGTTAGAAGGCAGTGGTGGAAAATGCCGTACCTGTATTGTTAAGGTAACAAAAGGGTCGGAGAAAGACCCACGTCCAATGCCAAAATTGGTTGCATCTTGCCGCACTACTGTTATGGATGGTATGGAAGTGCTAAATATCACTTCACCAGAAGTTTTAGAGGCTAGAGCAGGTGTGGTAGAAATTTTATTGATTAACCACCCACTGGATTGTCCAGTGTGCGATCAGGCCGGAGAATGCGATTTACAAAATCTAGGTTACGAGCATGGTTTGCAGAAAACACGTTATGAGTTTGAGCGCCGTACTTTCGATCGTATTGATATCGGTGATAAAATACAGTTGCACATGAATCGTTGTATTTTGTGTTACCGTTGTGTATTTACAGCCGATCAGATTACCAATAAACGCGTACATGGCATCTTAAACCGCGGCGATCATTCTGAAATTTCTACCTACATTCAGCATGCTGTTGATAACGATTTTTCTGGAAATGTGATTGATGTTTGCCCGGTTGGTGCGTTAACAGATAAAACTTTCCGTTTCAAAAACCGCGTTTGGTTTACCAAGCCAGTAGATGCACATAGAAATTGTGATCACGAAAAATGTAACGGGAAGGTAACACTTTGGTACAAAGGCGCCGATGTGCTTCGTGTTACCGCTCGTAAAGATCAGTTTGGTGAAGTAGAAGAATTCATTTGTAATACCTGTCGTTTTGATAAAAAAGCGACCTCAGATTGGACAATTGAAAAACCAACACATATTGATGATACTTCGGTAATTGCATCTAACCACTATGAAACTTTAAAACCTTTGCATGTTATTCAGCCAAACGAGGCTTTGCAAGCTGCAAATGAAATTGAATTACATAAAACAGTTAAATATTAATGGATATAGCATTTATCATAGAGAAATTTATTCTGGTAGCCGTAATATTCGGAATCAGTTTGGTAATTGCCATGTATTCTACTTATGCCGAGCGTAAGGTTGCAGCTTATCTTCAAGATCGTTTAGGGCCGGATCGTGCAGGGCCTTTCGGAATTCTTCAACCACTTGCAGATGGTCTAAAGATGTTTATGAAGGAAGAGATCATCCCTACAACATCAAGTAAATGGCTTTTTATTGTGGGTCCGGGATTAGCTTTGCTTTGCGCTTGTATTGGCACAGCAGTTATTCCTTGGGGAAGCCCAATGTTGATAGGGGGTAAGGTAGTTCCGCTCCAGGTATCAGATATCAATGTTGGTGTTTTGTACATTTTCGGTGTCGTTTCCTTAGGTGTTTATGGCGTAATGATCGGTGGATGGGCCTCTAATAACAAATACTCTTTACTGAGTGCTATCCGTGCAGCATCACAAAATATCAGTTATGAAATTGCAATGGGATTATCTATCATCGCCTTGCTTTTAATGACCAATACCTTAAGTTTAAAAGAAATTGTTGACCAGCAACATGGCTTCAATTGGAATGTATGGTACCAACCACTTGGATTTTTAATCTTTATGGTTTGTTCTTTTGCTGAGACCAACCGTGCGCCATTCGACTTACCCGAGTGTGAAACCGAACTTATCGGAGGTTACCATACTGAATATTCTTCAATGAAATTGGGGTTCTATCTATTTGCTGAATACATCAACATGTTTGTATCATCAGCTGTAATGGCAACGCTTTATTTTGGTGGCTATAACTATCCAGGTATGGACTCTATGGCAACCTTATTGGGACCAACATGGGCACCTTTGTTTGGAACCGCAATATTATTTGGTAAAATATTTTTCTTCATCTTTTTCTTCATGTGGGTACGATGGACAATCCCCCGTTTCCGTTATGATCAATTGATGAACTTGGGCTGGAAAGGCTTGATACCTTTAGCCATAGCCAATATTATAATAACTGGGGTAGTGATCGCGATAATAGAGAAGTTTTAATTATGGAATCGTTAAGCAATAAGAAAAAAGTACTGGAACAAAAGCCTTTAAGCTTTATGGAGCGCATGTACCTTCCTGCAATTGCAAAAGGTATGGGCATTACCATAAGTCACTTATTCAAGAAAGAGGCTACGGTAAGGTATCCAGAAGTAGAACGTGAATTTTCGGCAAACTTTAGGGGGATGCATTCCCTAAAGCGTGATGAGAATGGCAAAGAACGCTGTACCGCTTGCGGTTTATGTGCTTTATCTTGCCCTGCTGAAGCCATTACAATGATTGCGGCGGAACGGAAACCTGAAGAGAAACATTTATATCGAGAGGAGAAATACGCAGCAACCTATGAGATAAATATGTTGCGTTGTATTTTCTGTGGCTTATGTGAGGAGGCTTGCCCTAAGGAAGCTATCTATTTGGATGGTCCGATAGTGCCTGCAGATTATCTGCGTAAAGATTTCATTTACGGGAAAGATAAATTAGTTGAAGCTCCATTGGAAATGAAAAAATAATGTTTGTCATCCTGAGCTTGCCGAAGGACTAAACAAAATAAATAATAAACCATAACCGTCATTGCGAGGAACGAAGCAATCCTGATGCGATAGACGTAAAACTAATAAGATTGCTTCGTGCCTTGCAAAACGAGGAGTTTAAAAAAATAAATTAATGGGTACACAAGTATTCTATTTCGTAGCCACATTAAGTATTATCTTTTCGCTGATGGTGATTTTTGCAAAAAATCCTATCCATAGCGTTTTGTACTTAATTCTTACTTTCTTTACATTCACAGTTCATTATGTACTGTTGAATGCACAATTTCTAGCCGTGGTAAACTTCATCGTTTACATGGGCGCCATTATGGTTTTATTTTTATTTGTGCTGATGTTACTTAACCTGAACAAAGAAACTGAACCAGTTAAATCGCCATTAATTAAAATTGTTGGCGTAATTGCCGGCTGTTGTTTAATCGTAACGTTAGTTGGTTCTTTTAAAGCGGTGAGCATTAATAGTCCATTAATTTTAAAAGATCCTGGATTGGGTTTGGTTGAGAATTTAGGTAAGGAACTTTTTGGCCCTTTCCTGTTACCTTTTGAATTATCATCTCTATTACTATTGGCAGCAATGGTTGGAGCCGTTTTATTATCTAAAAGAGATGAGGTAGAAGCATAATGGAAAATTTAACTACACAAATGGCAGGCGTTCCGCTCAATCACTACATCTATTTATGTGCAATTATTTTCACTATTGGTGTAATCGGCGTATTAACAAGAAGAAATGCCATCGTAATTTTTATGTCGGTAGAGTTAATGCTGAATGCCGTAAATTTACTCCTAACCGCTTTCTCGGTACATAGTAATGATCCATCCGGACAGGTTTTCGTATTTTTCATCATGGCGCTAGCAGCAGCAGAGGTGGCAGTAGGCCTAGCTATTATTGTCATGGTCTACCGCAATACAAAATCAATAGATATTAATGTTTTAAATCGCCTTAAGTGGTAAATATATATTAAGAATGACAATAGAACAATTGATTTGGTTAGTTCCGTTACTTCCTTTTTTAGGGTTTGTAATTAATGGACTGGGCAGAAAATCTTTATCTAAAGGACTTGTTGGTATCATCGGCAGTGGCGTTATCTTAGCCGCTTTCATCATCAGCAGTTTTATTTTCTTTAGTTTACAAGGCGATACGCAGAAATCTCACGAGGTATTTTTATTCGATTGGATTAGCGCAGGAACATTACACATTCCTTTATCATTTTTGGTTGATCCATTAAGCTCAATCATGCTTTTAATTATCACAGGAATAGGGTTTTTAATCCACTTGTATTCTACCAGTTATATGCAAGAGGACGAAGGTTTTGGTAAATTCTTCGCTTACTTAAACCTGTTTGTTTTCTTCATGCTATTGTTGGTATTGGGATCAAATTACATCGTGATGTTTATCGGTTGGGAAGGTGTTGGTTTATGTTCTTACCTTTTAATCGGGTTTTGGTATACTAATAGCGCATACGCTTCTGCTGCAAAAAAGGCCTTTGTAATGAACCGTATTGGCGATTTAGGCTTTTTACTCGGCGTATTTCTGATGTTCAATTTCTTTGGAAGTGTAGAATTCGCAAAAATCTTTCCTCAGGCGGCTAATATGCTTCCAGGAAACAATACTTTAATTTTAATTACCATATTGTTATTTATTGGGGCTTGTGGTAAATCGGCTCAGTTGCCATTATTCACTTGGCTGCCAGATGCCATGGCTGGACCAACGCCTGTTTCTGCATTAATCCATGCCGCAACAATGGTAACAGCAGGTATTTATATGATTGCCCGTTCAAGCGCATTGTTCGATTTAGCTCCTTTTACTCAGCATATCATCGCTATTGTAGGTGCAGCAACGGCATTGGTAGCGGCAATAATTGCATTAACCCAAACAGACATTAAAAAAGTGCTGGCTTATTCAACAGTATCGCAATTGGGATACATGTTTCTAGGTTTGGGTGTAGGTGCTTATACTGGTTCATTCTTCCATGTATTAACCCATGCCTTCTTTAAAGCGTTATTATTCTTGGGCGCTGGCTCAGTAATTCATGCTATGCATCATGAACAAGATATGCGCCACATGGGTGGGTTAAGAAAAAAACTTCCAGTTACCTTCCTTACGATGATGATTGGTACCATTGCCATTGCAGGGTTGCCACCATTTTCTGGTTTTTTCTCGAAGGATGAAATTTTAGCGCATGCATTCCAATATAGCCCGGTTCTTTGGGGAATAGGCGTCCTTACTGCATTCTTAACTGCTTTTTATATGTTTAGGATGATGTTCCTTACTTTCTCTGGAAAATATAGGGGAGCGCATCATGAAGAAAATCATGTGCATGAGTCGCCGGCAGCAATGACTACACCATTAATTATTTTAGCAATTCTTGCTGCTATTGGCGGCGCAATCAATATTCCTCACGTTTTCGGTGGAAACGAATGGTTGGCACATTGGCTAACAGGTGCTGGTGTTGCCCAACACGAATTAGACTTGAGTCATTCAACGGAATATGCGTTGATGGGAACTTCTGTTGTTGCAGCAATTATAGCTTTGATATACGCCTATACAAGGTATGTGAACGGTGCTCGTGTGCCTGTTGCCGATGAGGCACCACGTTCTGTGTTAGCAAAGATTTCATACCATAAATTTTATTTGGATGAGATTTACGATTTTATCATCACCAAACCATTGGATGCATTTTCAAGATTCTTTTACAGTGTTCTGGATAAAAAATTCATCGATGGACTTGTAAACGGATTGGGTTGGAGTACTAACGAGGCAAGTAAAGGCGTTCGCTTACTTCAAAGTGGAAATGTAGGTTTCTACATTTTTATGATGGTTATTGGTATCATCTCATTGCTTGCATATACATTTTATTACATCTAAAAAGGGTTCAAAAATAAATAATGGAACAACTTTTACTACTTATATTTATTCCACTAGCAGGTGCGCTTATTACAGCATTTGCTGGTAAGTCGGCTAAAATAGTTTCGACTGTATTTTCGGTTGCATCCCTAGGCTTGGCCTTGTTTATCGCGTTAAATTTTATTCCAGATGCAAGCACTCAATTTGAGGTTAACTTACCATGGATAGCAGATTTAGGTATTCACTTCCATGCAGGTATTGATGGTATTAGTATGCTCGTGGTATTGCTTACGAACTTGCTAATTCCCATTATTATATTATCGAGTTATAGGCATGATTATCACAATCCGGCAGCTTTTTATGGTTTGATTTTGTTTATGCAGGCTGGTTTATTGATTGTATTTACTGCGATGGATGCTTTCTTGTTTTACATCGGCTGGGAAGCGGCATTAATTCCAATTTATTTTATTTGTGCTTTTTGGGGTGGAAAAGACAGGGTTCGCATTAACATGAAATTCTTCGTTTACACCATAGCGGGATCCTTATTTATGTTAATGGGTATCATTTACCTTTACCTACAAAACCCTGCGCACAATTTTGAGATCAATGCATTTTATGCATTAAGTTTAGATAGTGAACAACAAGGCTGGATTTTCTGGGCATTCTTCATTGCGTTCGCTATTAAAATGCCAGTTTTTCCTTTTCACACCTGGCAACCAGATACTTACACAGCCGCACCGACGCAAGGTACGATGTTGCTATCGGGGATTATGTTGAAAATGGGTATCTACGGTGTAATCAGGTGGCTGTTGCCGATTGTTCCAACTGGTGTGCAAGATTGGGCAACGCTGGCCATGGTGCTTTCCATTATTGGTATCGTTTACGCCTCTTTAATTGCTTTTACTCAAAAAGATGCTAAGCGATTGGTAGCGTATTCATCAATCGCTCACGTTGGGTTAATTGCGGCAGGTATCTTTGCTTTAAACCAGCAAGGCATGCAGGGTGCAATGGTTCAAATGTTAAGCCATGGTATTAATGTGGTAGGTTTATTCTTCGTGTTAGATATTATCTTTTCGAGGGTAGAAACAAATAAGATCGAAGAATTGGGCGGTATTGCCAAAGCTGCGCCGCAATTGGCCATCACATTTCTAATTATTCTATTAGGAACTGTAGCCTTACCCGGAACAAACGGTTTTATTGGTGAATTTTTATTGTTAATGGGGGTTTACAATTATGGGATTTGGGCTGCAGCAATTGCAGGATTAACCATCATTTTTGGTGCCGTGTATATGTTACGCATGTATCAAAATATAATGCTTGGTAAAACAAATGAATTAACCATCACTTTTACCGATATACAAGGGTCTGAGAAATTGGTACTATACATTATTTGTGCTTTAATAATCTTGCTGGGAGTTTATCCTAAACCATTATTGCACTTAACAGAGGCATCTGTACAACAACTATTAGAGCAGGTAAATCAAAAATTAATATCAGTTAAATAAGCGATGAATATCATTATAACCATTAGTATAACAGCTTTTATTGTCCTTTATGCAGGTTTATTTAAAGCAAATAAGGCATTATTACCAATTACTATTGTTGGCTTGCTTACTGCTTTGGGTTTTACCATTGGTGCATGGAATGGTAATGCCATACACTTCGGCATGATGCAAACAGATAATTTTGCTTTGGCCTTTTCTGGCGTTTGTATCATCGGAACATTATTAATTTTCTTGTTAACACAGAACTATTTTCATGCGAAAAGCGATAACATTGCCGAGTACTATACGCTTATTCTCTTCGCCCTGGCGGGGATGATTATGATGGTATCCTACAAGAATATGGCGATGCTATTTGTAGGCTTAGAGATCATGTCTGTAAGTTTGTATATCCTCGCTGGTATCCGCAAAAAAGATTTCGCCTCAAATGAAGCTTCTCTAAAGTATTTTTTGATGGGTGCGTTTTCTACAGGCTTCCTGTTATTTGGCATTACACTAATTTATGGAGCTACCGGTTCTTTCGATTTAGATAAAATTCAAACTTACCTGGTTGATAACAGCAGGGCCATATCGCCAATATTTTATCCAGGTGTAATTTTGATGATGATTGGGTTATGTTTTAAAGTGGGCGCTGCGCCTTTCCACTTTTGGACACCCGATGTGTATGAAGGTTCGCCATCACTAATTACTACTTTTATGAGTACCGTAGTAAAGACTGCGGGTTTTGCTGCATTCTTAAGACTATTCTCTGATGCTTTTGCTCCGCTACATGATTTTTGGGTTACCCCGTTAATTGTAATTGTTTGCATTACTTTGTTTATAGGTAACGTTACGGCGTTGTTTCAGAAGAATTTCAAGCGAATGTTAGCTTATTCAAGTATTTCGCATGCGGGCTATCTTCTGTTTTCTTTGGTAGTAATAGGCGCTAATTCACAAAATAGTGTTTTGGTATATGCAGCAGCTTATACCTTCGCATCCATCATTGCTTTTGCAGTATTAATTTTGGTGAAACAAAAAACAGGTAGCGATAGCTTTGAAAGCTTTAATGGCTTAGGTAAGAAAAACCCTCTGGTAGCTTTATCGTTAACAATTGCCATGCTTTCGCTAGCAGGTATTCCACTAACAGCAGGGTTTATCGGTAAATACCTAATGTTCTTAAATGTTATGGGTGAATACCATACATTCTTAGTGGGCTTTGCCATTTTAAATGCATTAGTTGGGTTTTACTATTATTTTAAAGTAATTGTAGCGGTTTGGTTTAAAGAAGGAGCTGAAGCTGAATTGGCAACACCTAATCAGTATAAAATTGTATTGGCCGTTTCCGTTGCTATAACGCTAATTTTGGGTATTTATCCCACAATAATTTTAAATCTTATATAGGTTTTTAATCGAAATTTCTAAATATAATGTCTTTGTATGTTACAGAAATAGGAAGGGATTTGTTATTGGTTAAGAATACGAAATTTCCTTGTAGTTTCTCTATATGATGAGTTGAAACTATAAATGATTTATGTATTCTTACAAATTGCTTGTACGGTTGTAACTTCTCCTCAATATCTGAAAGTTTTAATAGTGTTATAGTCGTTTTATTAAATGTATTGATATTGACGTAATTTCCATTTGCTTCTATAAAAATTATTTCTTCAATCCACAATTTTACTTGTTCTCTACTTTCTTTTGCTTTAAAGAAAGCAAATGGTTTTTCTGTGGTTGACTGAGCCAAGAGGTTATTAACTGTTGCATTAAATTTGTGGTAGCTAATAGGTTTAGTTAAAAATCCATTAGCTTGTACGTCATATCCATCTAAAGCATATTGTAGATGCCCAGTGATGATAACCAGAAATCTAATTTTATGCCTAATTCTTTTTGCTAGATCGAGCCCAGTTAAACCAGGCATTTCTATGTCGGTAAATAAAAAGTCAATTTTATTTGAGGCGTTAGTTATCGCATTTAATGCTACGATTGAGTCTGTATAGCTATTTAATAATGTTAATTGGTGGGTGTCTTTAATATATTCCGATATCTGATCGACAATTGTAGGGTCGTCGTCTATAATGATACAAGTTGATTTCATCTTCTCTTCGTTTAATTGTAAAGTATTTACCGAAGGGATGATAGGTAGAATAAATTGTAACAAATATAAGATGATAAACTAATTTCACTTTGTTATTTTCAAAAATTTCATCCTTGAAAAACATGATTTCATCCTTGAAATTATAAAGTATATATTTTTTTTGCAACTATTGTGCTACAAAATAACTGGCCAGAAGTTTTTGAATTAATGTTTAATTTAAATTTAAAACAAAATGAAAAAATTAGAATTGGAAAATTTTGGTGTTCAGGAATTGGATGTTAAGGAGATGATTGAAACAGAAGGAGGAAATTTTTGGGCATTTATTGCCGAAGGTTTAATTGAAGCAGCTCTAGACTGGGAAGGGGCTGTAGCTGATTTTAAGGCTGGTTATAATGCAGGAAATAAAGTTTATGGTAAAAGAAAATAATTATTATGAGAAACTTACAAGATTTTAACGTAATAGAGTTAACTAACTCTGAATATAAAGATATAAATGGAGGTAACTTATTGTTTAAAGCAGCAGGTTTTATTCATAGAAGTATTCAAGCCTTAGTTGATTGGGTTTATGACCCCAATAATGACCAATAATTTTTATTCTACAATACTAAACCATTCTGCATATTGATTATGCAGAATGGTAATAACATTATGAAATACATAATATATTTTTTGTTAGTTTGGATTCTAATAGGTGCTTTAATAGGTTCTTTCGGATTTGGCTTAATTTCATTAATCGATAAAATTACTTTTAGGGAGGCAATTAATGTTTACGATAAAAAAGTTTCTTATATCCTTATTTTTCAATTTGTTAGTCTGATTTCGACGGTTATAACCATGCTTATCTTCCTCAAAAGGGAGCAGCTTAATATTTTAGATATTGGATTAAAACTTGAATACCATAAATCAATTTTACAAGGATTCATATTCGGAGCACTTCCTGTCATATTGGTTCTTCTAATCTTATATTTTAGTGGTAAAATTGATATGTCTTCTGCGCAATTTACCCCGCTAAATTTTAGTTCCTATTTTTTTATCTTCATAGTTGGTTCATTAAATGAAGAATTATTAACTAGAGGATACGTTTTAAGGTATTTAATGCTTAATAAGAATAAATATAGTGCATTAATTTTATCATCAATATTATTTGCCGTTTTTCATGTAGCTAATGATAATCTTAGTATTATACCATTTTTAAATATTTTTTTATCAGGACTTTTTTTAGGTATATTTTATATTTATTTCAAGAATCTTTGGTTTTCTATATCAGCTCACTTTGCCTGGAACTTTTTTCAAGGCCCTATTTTGGGCAGTCCGGTTAGTGGTTTAAAAACCGAAAGTATTTTTAAGCAAACCTTAAATGGGCCAGATTATATAACTGGAGGCAAATTCGGTTTCGAGGCATCAATAATTTGTACATTACTCCTTTTGGTATTTATATATTTATTGTACTTGTTTTGTGAATCTAGAGCAAAAGGTATAGCTCATAAAAATTCTAATCTAAAAATTGTTATAGGCTGAGAAATAATTTTGCACGTTCCTAATTAAAAGATAAAATCAATGCCCCTCATATCAAAAGACACTTTAGATGGTACTTCCCTAATCTTCCTCCACCAAACCCACATCCGATCGCAAATAATTTACAGCACTACTACAATAGCGGGTTTAGTAGCCTTAGCAAACTTGCCTTTTTTGTACAAACCGTAAGCGTAAAAGGCACTGGCTTACTACAAAGTGCGGTAGAAAAAACAGAATTTCGCTAACAAACGATAGCTAATTTACCGTTTTCAAAAATTTCATCCTTGAAAAACACGATTTCATCCTTGAAATTAGAAAGTAGATGTTTTTTTTGCAACTATTGTGCTACAGAAATAACTGGCCAAAAAGTTTTTGATTTAATGTTTAACTTAAATTTAAAACAAAATGAAAAAATTGGAATTGGAAAATTTTGGTGTTCAGGAATTGAATGCTAAGGGGATGGAAGATGTTAATGGAGGAGGTTTTTTTGGAGCACTCATTGGCTTTTTGGTTGGGGCTACATTAGCTCTTCTTTCCGGTGAAACTACAATCAATGGTGAAGTTGTTTCTGGAAGTGACAATTGGTTTACCGCTGGATTAATTGGTGCTGGTGCTGGAGCAGTGATTATACCTATTTAACATTAATGGGTAGTGGATTGTAAATTTTAGCAATCCATTACTATTACTTTAAGCAATCTATGCTATAGCTCACTTCAGATGGAACACTTGAAATGGTTAATCTGATTATATTTCCTTTAGTTAATATGAAACATCTGATTATTATCCTAATTTTTTCAACCATCCTTATTAACATTACGTTTGCACAAACCATTTTACTTAAGGGTGAGGTTATTGATAATAAGGATAATACAAGATTATCTGGTGTAACAGTGGCTGTTGGTAATACAATTACAAAAACAGATAAAAATGGTTTTTTCGAACTAAACGCCGAATTGAAATCATTGAAAGAAAGAGCAATAGATTTTAGCCACATAGGTTATCTAAACGTTCGCTTAATTTATCAACCCAATCATTTTTACATTGTAGAGTTATCTGAATCCACAAATGAACTAAAGGAGGTAATGATTGGGATAGGTGATGACATTTTGAAAAAAGCTATCAAAAGAATTCCTGAAAATTATCCAGATAAACCAATTGCTATGAAGGGAATATTAAGGACACAAACGTGGCGCAATCAATCTGAATATTTTAAAGCTGATGCGATTATAAAAGCATATATCCCATCGTATAACAGTACAGAAAGAACAACCATTGCTGTTTTAGAAAATCGAATAGATACGCTATTTGATAGATCGTTAATGTTTCTAAGGCATTCTTCCAACTATAATGTTGTAGATTTTCAGGATATTGCGCATAATCAACGCTTGTTAAATAAAATTTCAAAAAGAAAGAATTTTGACTATCTATTAACTGGAAAACAGTTTTATAATAATCGTAAAGTATTTGTAATTAACATCACTCAGAAAGATTCTTCAAAGGTTTACGATAAGATTGATGCAACGTTTTACATTGATACGGCCTCTTATGCTTTTGTTGCATCAAACATCTATTTATATAATTTAGTTAGGGTTGGCTTGATTAAGCATAAAGTATTGAATTATAGCGTTTCTTACGACAAGATTGGAGCCAAATGGTATTTAAATGAAACGCATACTCATGCAAGTTCAGAATTAAGAAGAGAGGCTCCTGAAACTACTGTAGACTTTTTAAGGACAGAAATTGATAGTATAGATGTTGCAGTGCTTAAATATCAAGACATTATTCAAAATCGAGACGATATTTTTTCGGTTGATAAGAGAACGAGAGGGGATATATGGGCTAAAAGTGAAAGTTTGTTTCAGCAAGCCGAGAAAGAAGGTAGAATTGAGCGAATTGCAAATACACTATTAGATACAATTAAGTATAATAACCTAGTCTCAAATCAGAATATTAAAAAACCTTCTTTCGGAAAAAGGTTTGTAAATTATTTAAGTCATGATAACGTTAGACAGATATTTGGTGCCAAAAAGTTTGCGGTTGAATTTAGCGATGGACATGGATATAAATCCGTAACAGCAAATTATGGACTAAATACAGGAGCCGATTTTAGATTATATAAAAATGTTTTCTTAGGCTATCAAATATCTGCTAATTTATGGAATGATAAACGTATCAATCTTTCAGCACTCAATCTTAACTTATCACATGCCTTTATCTTCAATAAGTCATCTAGAAATATAATTCTTTCACCATATTTCGGTTTTGAATATTTGGGTATAAGAAAAAAGGACGAAAGATTATATAGAGATTATTTTAATTATGGATTGAGGATGTCTTATGAATTGACACATCGAAAAGCATTATTTTTTTCTTCTGGATTAAATTCTACATTAAAAACTTCTACATTCAACGAGTTTTTTATAAATCCAAGCCAGTACGTATTTGGTTTTGGCATCGTGTTTAAACGTTAGATTCCAATTTCTATACGCAACTTAATAAATGTCTTAAATTTATGCTTCTTTGAGGATAATCTAACCCCTTATATTTGTTTTACACTTTTATCATAATAACAACCGCTCATCTTATTTCTTTAATAATTATTTGTAGTTTTACAAATAATTGAATATGCACGATTTTTGGAATAACCTGCATCAGCTAATCGATCCCGAGAAATTATTGAGGGAAGGCGGTTTCTATCTCGTGATATTTGTTATCTATGCAGAGACTGGTCTGTTTTTTGGTTTTTTTCTCCCTGGAGATTATCTTTTATTTCTTGCCGGTATGTTTGTGGCCACCGGTAAATTAGATGTAAATATAGCTATACTCCTTGCAGGCTTATGTATTGCAGCAATATCTGGTAATTTTACAGGCTATTGGTTCGGGCGAAGAACAGGTCCACTTTTGTACACCAGAAAGGATAGTTTCTTCTTCAAGAAAAAATATTTAAGGGCGGCCGAAGCATATTATAACAAGCAAGGTGCCTTTGCGCTAATTATGGGAAGGTTTGTTCCGATCGTTAGGACCTTTGCCCCGATTTTTGCTGGTATAGTGAAACTAGATTTCAAACGATTTGCTTTATATAATGTTGTTGGTGGAGTACTCTGGATTTGCTCGCTTACATTATTAGGCTATTTCCTGGGCAGGAGGTTTGAAAAAGAGATTAACGATTACTTATTATATATTATTATTGGCTTTATCCTTATCACAACTATACCATTATTGATTACCTTTGTAAAAAGTAAGGTTTCGAACCTGGAAGAGGAAAAGACAGATTTAAATTAAAAATGGCAAAAGAAGAAAATCACGCTTGGCATAGCGTATCACCCGGAGCAAACGTTCCAGAAATTGTAAATGCAATTATTGAAATTCCTAAAGGCTCAAAAGCCAAATATGAGATCGACAAAGAATCAGGATTGATTAAATTAGATCGTGTTCTTTTTTCATCTGTAATGTACCCTGCGAACTATGGCTTTATTCCGCAAACATACTGCGATGATAAAGATCCATTAGATATCTTGGTGTTATGCTCGGTAGATGTTTATCCAATGACCGTTATCGAAGCCAAGGTTGTGGGTGTAATGCATATGGTGGATAATGGCGAACAAGATGATAAGATCATCGCAGTAGCAAAAAATGATATGTCGGTTAATTATATCAACGATTTGGACGAATTACCACCACATACAATGAAAGAAATTGTTCGTTTCTTTCAAGATTACAAAGCATTAGAAGAAAAAAATGTGACAATCGAACACTTACTAGGTGTACGTTATGCACACAAAGTGATTAAAGAAAGTATAGAACTTTATAATACTACATTTAGAGAATTGGCATAATGGATTTACCCACGGTCTGCTTGTTTTTAAATTTCGACTTAACTGCAATTCCAACAACATCAAATCTAGCTATGGTTGCCATAGCCGAAACAGATACATCATCAGTTGGGTGGCGATTATTTTTTGCGTTATTTTTAGTTTTATTGAATGGGTTTTTCGTTGCAGCTGAGTTTGCAATTGTTAAAGTTCGTGCATCGCAAATAGAAATTAAAGCCAAATCAGGCAGCAGAGTTGGCAAAATGGCCAAAACCATTATCCACAATCTCGATGGCTATTTAGCCGCCACACAACTTGGAATAACCCTCGCATCTCTGGGTTTAGGTTGGGTTGGTGAGGGCGTGATGCACACCATCTTTAAAAATCTTTTTGATAGCTTAGAATGGGGTTTAAGTGATGCTTTCATTCACTCTGCTTCTACAATAGTTGCTTTCTCGTTAATTACGATTATGCATATTGTATTTGGAGAGTTGGCGCCAAAGTCGTTCGCTATTCAGCGTCCGGTGGCTACAACCTTATTTGTATCTGTTCCATTGCAGATCTTCTACGTGGTATTAAGGCCATTTATTTGGATGTTGAATAGTTTGGCGGCTGTTATTCTTAAGCCATTTGGCATTGATACTTCAGCTGGTCATGAATCACTTCATAGCACCGAAGAGTTACAATACCTGCTTGATCAGGGCAAAGAAAGCGGCGCATTAGATAATAATGAGCATGAACTGATTAAAAACGTTTTCGATTTTAACGAACGCGTGGTTAAAAACATCATGGTACCACGTACCAAGATATCTGGTATAGAATTAACTTCGCTTAAAGAAGATGTTGTAGACAAAATCATTAAAGAAGGCTACTCTAGATTACCCGTTTACCATGAAATCATGGATAAAATCGTAGGGATTATCCACGCCAAAGATATTTTGCCTTTAGTAGCATCGGGAAATCAGCATTGGACCCTAAACGATATCATTCGGAAGCCTTACTTTGTTACAGAAACGAAGAAAATTAAGGATTTGATGAGCGAGCTTCAAAGCAACCGAATTCAGATCGCTATTGTTTTGGATGAATTTGGGGGCACTGCCGGAATGGTTACGCTCGAAGATATTGTAGAAGAGCTTGTTGGAGAAATTCAAGACGAATACGATGAAGAGAAACCTTTAGTTGAACGCGTATCTGATAATGAATTCATCGTTAATGCGTTCGCAACAGTTTATGATGTAAACGAGTATCTTCCGCACGACTTACCAGAAGACGAGGATTTTGATACCATCGGCGGATTAGTTTCTCACGTTTTTGAACGTATTCCTGAAGTAGGCGAGAGCAATGAATCATACGGTTATCTCTTTACTATCTTAAAGAAAACCGAACAAAATATCGAAACCATTAAGTTAGAACTTGTTATAAATAAGGAAGATATGGTTGATAACCATTAAGTTTCAACCATGCATATTTTTTATACACCAGATATTGCGCAAGATACTTACATCCTAAACGAAGAAGAAAGCAAGCATTGTGCCCGAGTGTTACGTTTGCCTATTGGTGCCTTGGTAAATTTGGTTGATGGGCAAGGTGGTTTCTACACTGCCGAAATTGTTTCTGATCATCCGAAAAAGGTCGTGCTTAAAGTTCTGGAAGTCATTAAAGATTTTCAAAAGCGAAATCATTATTTGCATATCGCAGTTGCGCCAACTAAAAACATCGATAGGTTAGAGTGGTTCCTGGAAAAGGCTACTGAACTAGGAATTGATGAGATTACACCAATAATTACTGACCGGTCCGAACGTCGTGTTGTAAAAGAAGATCGGCTGAATAAGGTAATTACTTCTGCAGTAAAACAGTCTATCAAAGCTTACCATCCAGTTCTGAATGATGCAATATCTTTTGAAACATTTCTGAAACAGGAGCGGGAAGGGAATAAACTTATTGCCCACTGTATTGGCGAAGAGGAAAAAGCCTATATTTCAGACTTAGTTAAGCCTTATCAAAAATACACTATTCTTATTGGCCCTGAAGGCGATTTTACACCCGAAGAAGTAAACTTGGCTTTGAATAAAGGCTTTAAAGCATTAACTTTAGGTACAAACAGGCTGCGTACTGAAACTGCGGCGCTTGCTGTTTGCTTTGAAATCAATTACCTTAATCGTTAATCAGTTTGAAATTAATAGTTGCCAGGTTACCTAAATATATTATACCCGTTTTCAACATTGGTTTAATTGCCATTTCATTCTGGCTAGTGGCTTTTATGCATATTCCGTCTTACCGCATGGCGAAGCTTAAATACAGTGGTGGAGGAGATTGGTATGCAGACCGAACAGCGCTGCCAAATTTGATCGCATTTTGCAATAGCAATTTGAAAACGAATTTTTATCCTGAAGAAAGCATCGTTGAAGTAGGCGCTAAAGAAATTTTTAATTATCCTTTTATCTATATGACAGGCCATGGAAACGTCGTATTCAGCGACCAGGAAGTTAAAAATTTACGAAGTTATTTAACCGGGGGTGGCTTCTTGCACATTGATGATAACTACGGCTTAGATAAATTTATTAGACCTCAAATGAAGAAGGTTTTTCCCGAGTTAAGTTTTGAGGAGTTGCCAGCCAATCACATTATCTACAACCAGAAGTATAAGTTTCCTTCGGGCTTGCCTAAAATTCACGAACATGATAATAAAAGGCCACAGGGTTTTGCATTAATTTACAAAGGGCGGTTGGTTTGTTACTATACCTTCGAATGCGATTTAGGCAACGGCTGGGAAGATCTTGGCACTTATCCTGAAGATACGCAGGAAACTCGAACGAAGGCGCTAAAAATGGGTGCAAATTTAGTTCAATACGCTTTAACACAATAATCATATGTATAAGGTAACAATAGATGATCATTTTGATTTCGACATTGAAGATACTGCAGGAGCAATCACTGTCAACGGGCATTCTGTTGAGTTAGATTCAAGCATAATAAACGCCAGGGAAACCAATATTTTGTATCAAACTAAATCTTATAACGTAGAGGTTGTAGAGGTTGATCAGCAAAGTAAAGTATGCAGAATAAAAGTTAATGGAAATATATATTCAGCAAGAGTAGAAGATCAATTTGATCAACTGCTGAAGCAATTAGGTATGGACAAATTTGCATCCGGAAAGGTAGCAGAAATCAAAGCACCCATGCCTGGTTTGGTACTTAAAGTGTTGTTGGCTTCGGGTGATGAAGTTAAAAAAGGTGATAATCTACTCATCTTAGAGGCCATGAAGATGGAAAACATGATTAAATCAACAACCGATGGGGTGATTAAGAATATTGCTGTGAAGCAAGGTGATAAGGTGGAAAAAAATCAAATCCTGATTCAATTTGCATAGTATAAAATAAAATTAAAGCGCATAAAAAAACCCGATGAAACGCACCGGGTTTTTTTATATATTCTATTTTCCTTTAACCCTGTAAGGTTTTTGCGGAGGATTTTTAAAGCTTCTTTTCCCAGCAGTACTAATCTCTGGTGCACCAAGCATGGTCATGGCGCAACGGAAACCTAGCTCTGCAGAAGATTCGTCTTGTTGCATAAAGCGACGGGTAGCAGGATTTAACCAATAAGCCATATCGTTCCAAGAACCGCCTTTATAAACTCTTGATTTGTCATTAATCAAGGTTACACCTTCTTCGTTAAGAACTAGGTTTTGCCTATCGCGGTAACCTCTTTGATCGGCTTGATAAGTATTTGATGCAGTAATTGACTGCGGATCAGTAGATTTTGAAATCGAATCTGCTCGTTTCGCCTGTGCTTGCTTATCAGCCCAGCTTTGCTTTCTTCCAGAATAGGCGTTTTCCTTAATTGGGTTGCCATACTTATCCAGCGCAATTTTGCCTTTTTGCGTGTCTTCAAGTTTTTTATTGGTAAAATAGTTACCACGATAAGGATTAAATGCATCAGCATCTGTAAAAGTTCCAGTTCTGTAAACATCGTTTACCCATTCGTTTACGTTTCCAGCCATATTGTATAAGCCAAAATCGTTTGCCGTATATTGGATAACAGGAACAGTTAAATCTCCCTTATCATTTAATGAACCACCAACACCCATGTAATCTCCAGGCGCCCGTTTAAAGTTGGCCTGAATCATACCCCTGGTTTTTTTCTTCGCCGAGCTTACGCCCAAGCCATTCCAAGGGTAAATTTTGTTTTGGTTGATGTTTTCGTATTCGGTATTTCCAATTAAGCCTAAAGCTGCATATTCCCATTCAGCTTCAGTAGGTAAACGGTAAGGCTGCATGATTACACCATCCTCTAAAGTGGCCGTTCTACGTGCCTGTGTATTGCCCTTGGCAGCACCAGCGGTTGATGTTGCAGCACCTGCTTTAGTATTATAGTCGATAGGCGCATTTTTGCCCTTATCATCATATTGCCCGTTCAGGTAAGCATCGGTGTTAAATGGCTTATCTGGTTTTGGTGTAGCTGCTGCAGTATTGCCTTTGCCAGTTGTTCCTGCATTTAAACTCTTATAATCTGTCAAGATGCCTTTTTCACGCAAGATAAATTCGTTTGCTCTCGAAGTTCTCCATTCGCAATAACGAGATGCCTGTTCCCATGAAACGCCCACAACCGGATAATCACGATATGCCGGATGTCTAAGGTAATTATCTACATAAGGCTCATTATAAGATAGGGCACGGCGCCATACCAACGTATCAGGAAGTTCATTATAATAATATTCCGCATCTTCTGGATAATTATATCTAATCCAGTGCAGGTATTCTAACCAGTCTGTATTCGATACTTCTGTCTCGTCCATGTAAAACGATGGTACCGTTACCTGTCTTTTGTAGTTATAAATACTAGGTTCTACCCCAGGAACTTCAATTGCGCTTCCACCTACAACCAGTACACCACCTTCTATAGGAATCAGCCCGGGACCAGGTGCCCGCCTGTATTGCGTCGCAACAGCAAAAGCGCCTGAAGCATTATTTTTACTTCTACGATCGGCATACGGAATACCTGTTTTACTAGAGCTATTTCCCCCTTTAGAGCTACAGCTTGTAAGCAAAATTGCTAATGATAAACAAGTAAAAGAGTATAGTAATAATTTTTTCATATGTACTTTAGGAAATACCACCTGATGGTGATTAAGACGATAAAATTAAACAATTTAGATGAATATATAAATATTGTGACAATAAATATTGAATATAATTTTAACCCATAACGTATTATTTTCTTTCGTATTGTGTCTGTTTAATTTTTCATGGTGTAAATGGTTAAATCGTTGTAAGCGTGCAAGATATTTTGGACTGTTTATTGCCAGTGTATCATTCCAAACATTTTATTCTCAAGATTACAAATCATGCTTAAAAAACTTTTATTGGC
Source organism: Pedobacter sandarakinus (assembly GCF_026240095.1). Classification (GTDB taxonomy): domain Bacteria; phylum Bacteroidota; class Bacteroidia; order Sphingobacteriales; family Sphingobacteriaceae; genus Pedobacter; species Pedobacter sandarakinus. Next base: position 1,220,551 of record NZ_JAPIVG010000001.1, read on the forward strand.
CATTATTACGGTTTTTACTGTAATTCTGCTTCTTGCTGCTACCATTCCGTTCTTTTTTAAAACAGAAATAGATCAAAAAATGAAAGCAACAATTAATGCTAAGGTAAATGCCAAGGTAGATTTTGCAGACTATGATCTAAGCTTAATCTCATCTTTCCCCAATCTGGGTATAAAAATACACAATTTAAATGTTGTTGGTGTCGATAGCTTTGCGAAGGATACATTAGCTAAAATTAAAAGCTTGCAAGTTAACCTCAACTTATGGAGTGTGCTTAAAGGCCAAACCTATCAGATCAAATCTGTAGCGTTGCAGGAACCAAATATTTATGCGAAAGTATTGAAAAGTGGCAAAGCAAATTGGGATATTCTTAAACCCTCAGCACCGCAAAATGCAGATACTGCTAACAAAAGTGCTTTCAAGATCGCAATTAATCAATACGAAATTGAACAGGGTAGAATTGTTTATGATGATGCTTCTCTGGGTTTCTTTATGGATTTAAAAAATGTAAATCATACAGGTAAGGGAGATTTTACGCAAGATTTAATTGCTTTATCAATCCAGTCAGATATAGAAAATGCTACTGTAACTTATGCGGGAATTCCTTACTTAAATGGGGTTAAACTAGATGCCGAGCTCCCCCTGGAAATTGATGTGAAGCAAATGAAGTTTACATTTGGCGAAAATAAGATTAAGCTTAACGAGCTATTGCTAACTGCAGTAGGTTATTTTTCTATGCCGAATAGTGAAGACATCAATATGGACTTTAAGTTCGATGCGAAAGAATCTGATCTTAAAAATTTCCTGTCTTTGGTTCCCGCTATTTATGCCAATAACTTCAAAGACATGGAAGCAACGGGAAAATTTGCGCTAAGTGGTACTGCAAAGGGTATTTACAACGACAAATCTCTGCCCGCCTTTAAGTTAAATATGGGCATCCAGGATGGCAAAATTAAATATCCCTCGCTGCCATCATCAATCAATAACATTCAAATGAGGTCTGTTATTAATAACCCCGATGGAATTCTTGACCACACCATAGTTGATGTACCAACTTTCCATCTGGAATTTGGGCAGGTACCTGTTGATGGAAGGCTTTTGCTTAAAAACCTGAACACCGACCCATTTGTAGATATGGCTTTGAAAGGTAAGCTAGACTTGAAAGAGCTTACTGCCATTTTCCCTATGAAAGACATTGCTTTAAGTGGTCTACTAGCAGTAGATGTAGCTGCAGCGGGAAGGAAATCCTCAATTGACCAAGGGGCATACCAAAACTTTAATGCTTCGGGTCAAATTCTTGCAAACAATTTTATTTATACAGGCAAAAATGTACCTATGCCAGTTCATATATCCAATGCAAAGATGGTATTTAGCCCAAAGAATATTACATTAAGCCAGTTGGTAGCAAAGCTTGGAAAAAGTGACTTTGAAGCCAGTGGATCAATAAACAACTATCTTGCATACTTTTTTAAACCTAACCAACCACTTTCTGGCAGGTTTAATCTTTCTTCAAATTTAATTGATTTAAATGAGTTGATGGGCAAAAAGCCCGAGATTAGTCATAAATCTTCAGTTCAAAATGAACTTAATGTTTTCCAAGTGCCTGGAAATTTAGATTTTGGAATAGCTGCTAAGGCTGGAAAGGTTCTTTACGACAATTTTGATCTATCTAATGTTAAAGGCGGGCTCTTAATTAAGGATAAAGCTATCAATTTCAATAATATAGGTATGGAAATGCTTGATGGCATATTAAAAATGAATGGTACTTATGCTACTATTAATCCTCAAAAACCACATGTTAATGTAGACTTTGGAATTGAAAAAATGAATATCCAAAAGACATTTGCGGCATTTAACACGATCAAACTATTAGCCCCTGTAGCAAAATATACTAATGGCGTATTCACAACCCAACTCAAATTTAATTCTGACCTGGATCAGCATATGATGCCGGTTTACGAATCCATCAATGCACAAGGATTAACCAATATTGTACAGGCTGTGGTAGCGGGCTTCGAGCCTTTAAATAAGCTAGCTTCTGCATTAGGTACTAATGCGCTTAAGCAACTTGCTGTAAATAATTTGATTGCTAAATTCAATATTCAGGATGGGCGTTTGAATGTTGCGCCATTCGATATCAAAAAGGATGGTATAGTCATGAATGTTAAAGGTTCTAATGGGTTAGATCAATCTATCGCTTACGATTTAGCCCTAAATGTTCCCAGAGAGATGCTTGGCACAAGAGCAAACGAAGCTGCTAATGCTTTGCTTGCAAAAGTAAACAGGAGTGTTGGTACAAGTGTTGCTATAGGCGATAAAATTAAAGCGAATGCTGCAATGGGTGGTACAATTATGAAACCTACCCTAAATTTAAAATATGCTCTGGTCGACACAAAATCAGCGGCAAAAGCTGTTCTAGATAATGTAGTAGCTGAAAAAAAGGTAGAAATCCAACGTAAAGCACAAGAAAAGGTCGATACGCTGAAAGCCAAAGCAACTAAAAAGATCGAAGAAACCATTTCAGACAAACTTAATGGATTATTTAGGAAGCGAAATTAATCATTATTCAAAGCCAAATACCCTACATGTATAGCTTGCACTAATCATCGATCTCACATTTGCGTGTAAAAATCGTAGGTTTAATTAGTAAGTATGTAGTTTATTCGTAATTTGGTGAAATATAATTTTTGGTTTTACGTTAAAGAGCTAATCAATCTCATGTTTTAGCGAACACCAAAATCTAAAATTACGTACCTTAAAGGATGAATTTCAAGTACATTGGTAAACTTGCTTTTTCTGTAATATCTATGGCCTTGGTGTTTGGTAAAACAAATGCTCAGGTAACTATAGGCAATACACAAACCAACGGTACCGAGTCTAATAATATAGTTACAGCTGTTCCATTCTTACTTATTACGCCAGATGCACGTGCAGGCGCTATGGGAGATGCAGGAGTTGCCGTAGCTGGCGATGTAAATTCATCGAGTATAAATCCATCTAAGCTTGCTTTTCTAGAAAAACCTTATGGCTTTTCGGTATCTTATAGTCCATGGTTAAAAAACTTAGTGCCAGATATTAACCTTGCGTATTTGAGTGGTTTTTATAAGTTAGATGATCGCAATACTTTGGGTGCTTCCCTTCGGTATTTTTCTCTTGGTTCGATCCAGCTAACTGACATTAACCAGCAGGATCTAGGTATGGCTAATCCAAATGAACTTGCCTTTGATGTAACCTTTGCCAGAAAATTCGGTGAAGAATTTTCATTAGGCACTTCGTTAAGATATATTTACTCTAATCTTGCATCTGGTCAATTTACATCTGGTCAGGTTCATGGCGGTAATGCCATTGCCGTAGATGTATCTGGTCTCTATAAAACGGGTACTACTTGGTTTGGTAAACCGACTATTGTTTCGGCTGGCGCCAATATTTCCAACATTGGTACAAAAATGAGCTATTCTGATGGCGGAGAGAATTTCTTTTTACCTACAAATTTTAAGCTTGGTGGCGCCTCAACAGTTTCGGTAGATGAGTTTAGTACCCTTACCTTAGCCTTAGATTTTAATAAGCTTCTTGTGCCAACTCAGCCCATATATGATGGGAATAATAATATTGTAAGCGGCCAAGACCCCAATAGATCTGTTCCGGCTGGTATATTTGGCTCATTTACAGACGCACCCGGAGGTTTCAGCGAGGAACTTCGCGAGGTTGGAATTTCTACTGGCCTGGAATATTGGTACAACCAACAATTTGCTTTAAGAGCCGGATATAACTATCAAAGCCCAATGAAAGGCGACAGTAGATATTTTACTTTGGGCCTGGGCCTGAAGTATAATGTGTTTAATATTGATTTTTCTTACTTGCTGGCGAATGCACAGACAAGTCCGCTGGCCAATACCCTCCGCTTTGGTCTTTTGTTTAACTTTGGCGAAAAAAGGTTGTTAAACACTAAATAATCGGTTAGAAGATACCGGTAATCTTATTTACAAATCATGAAAATTAAAGTTGGATTTGGTTTCGATGTACACCAATTAAAGGATGATCATCCCTTTGTGGTTGGCGGTGTAAACCTCGAACACCACAAAGGCGCATTTGGGCATTCTGATGCTGATGTTTTATTGCATGCAATTTGCGATGCCCTTTTGGGTGCTGCAAACCTGAGAGATATTGGATTTCATTTCAAAAATACCGATGAGCAATGGAGAGGAATAAGCAGTTTGATATTGCTTAAAGAAACCATCAAGTTATTAACGGGTAAGGGCTGGAAAGTAGGTAATATTGATGCAATGCTTTGCATAGAGGCACCAAAAATTAATCCGCATATTCCAGCAATGCAAGAAAACATTGCGCATGCAATTGGAATTTCTACAGAAGATATTTCTATTAAAGCAACCACTAACGAACAAATGGGTTTTGTAGGTAGGGAAGAAGGCGTGGTTGCATACGCGGTTTGCTTAATTGAGAAAGAGTAACTGGAAACCTACTTCAATAGTTTATCATGAGAAAGCCGGCAAATTATTGAAACTGCCGGCTTTGTTATATGGTATTCAATATCCACGAAAACAGTAATTGCTGCGATAACATCGCTATTGCAACATTTTTTGTGTAGGAAATATCTTGGGTCTATGCTTGTTTTACGAATTGCAATTCGCCTAGCAATCTTACTTCTTCACTTACCATTACGCCACCTGTTTCTAATGCTGCGTTCCAGGTTAGGCCAAAATCAGATCTGTTAATTTTACCGCTTAAAGTAAAACCTGCTTTGGTATTTCCCCATGGATCTGTTGCTATACCGCCAAACTCTGCGGTAAGTGAAACAGGTTTTGTTTGTCCCTTGATGGTCAAATCACCTTTTACAATATAGTCACCACCATCTTTTTCTATTGTTGAAGATTTAAAGGTAATTGTAGCGAATTGTTCAGCATCAAAAAAATCACCACTTTTTAAATGGTTATCACGATCAGTATTTCCAGTATCTAATGAGTTAATCTCACCACTGAATGAAACTTCAGCATTTTCGAATTCATCTCCTTCTGAAGTAAGCTCAGCAGTAAAAGACTTTAAACTGCCGGTAACAGTTGTAATCATTAGGTGTTTAACTTTAAACTGAAGTTCGCTGTGTGTTGGATCTAATGTCCATTTTGTAGTTGCCATATCTTTTATGTTTTTGAGATTTTCTATTTACAATACAAAGATATGGCGTTGGATTTTCATCCCGATTGATGTATGATAAGTATTCAAGATGGGCCAAGCTGCTAAGTAACTTTACCCGCTTAATTATATATTTCAACATCTGGTAATGTATCAGTTTTAAAACCGACCTGCCTTTATTCCCGATTAAGTTCTAAAGTGTTTATTTGCCAACTCTTTTCTAACCCTGCTAAGCGATTCAGGTGTAATTCCAAGGTAGGATGCGATCATCCACTGTGGAACCCGCAATGTGAGGTTTGGGTAAAGTTTGATGAAATCCAAATAACGTTCTTCGGCGGTAGCACTTAAAAGCATATTAATTCTCTTTTGCATAAAGCGAATAGAATTGTTCAGCAGTTTAGTGTGCATGGGTTGCAAACACGGAACCTTCATAGCGGCCTGCTCCATAAAATCGTTTGGCATGATGATAACTTCAGTGTTTTCTATTGCATCGATGAAGAAAATAGACGCTTCGTTATTCATATTGTTGCGATCAGAAATTAGCCAATTTTCTGGTGCAAACTGAAGGATATGTTCTTTGCCTTTCGCATCAATAGAATAAGCACGTAACAAACCTTTTAAAACAAAAAAACCATTCTTGTTGATATCGCCCGTATACTGGATGATCTCATTTTTTTCAAACTTCTTAATTTTTAAATCGCCTGATATGCTGTCGAACTGCTCGTCTGTAATTTGAATTTTTTCTTTGAGATAGTTTTTAAACTGATCAATCATAAAGCGGATGCCTATTTCTTAAGCGGTTTAATATCAGAAAAATCTACATTACATTTGCAATTTCCACCACAACCATCTTTTTTCACTTGCAAAGATTTGTATACAAGGCGGCCAACATAGGCAATTGCCACGGCAAATAATAAGAACACTAAAATGGTTTGGATGTCCATAAGCACAAATATATACCTCAAATTCCGTTTATCGTTCAGCTTATTGTAAAAAGAAACATTTGTAATGAAGCCAAAAGTAGCTGAGAATGTATTTTAGATTATCCAGTCTTACCAAAACTACTTTGAGCAAGGCTTGCCAGTTCTTTTATCAGGAGGCTCTACTTTTCCATAAACCCAACTGTGCCGCCTACCCAGTCAAAATCTGCATTATACCTCACACCGATCATTTTGCCTCGGCTTAGCCTGGCGAGGTTAATACAAAGCTGAGGCTCACCTCCATCTGGCCATAGGTACATCATCCTAATCTCTGCTTTAACTCCACCATCTGGCGCTTGAACAACAGGTTCGTAAGATACTTTCTTCTGTAAGATCCAATTTTCAGGATCTTCAATTTTGCTGATATCCTGCTCAGTAACATCAATAATCACGCCCATGCCCGCGAAAGAAAATAATGGTTTAAGCACATAATTCTTTAAATCCGCTGGGATACTGTCGATTTGATTCAAGAAACGCGTTTCTGGTACGAATTCGCTATTCAGAAATGGCATTGTGTACTTGCTGATTCGGTAAAACCAATTAGGATGCGTAACCCACTCAATGTCTAAATCATCGCGTGGATCGAAACTATTGGCAAAAACAGCCATGTCATCGGCAACCTCATCAAAAATTAGGCGATTGTAAATCCTTTTTAGTCGAATTTTCTCCCCATTTTCTGTGTAAAATAATTGGTTTCCAACTTGCTCAATATCTGCTAATGATAGCACTTTTATTCCGAGCATTTTTTTAGTAACCAAAAAGTCGATTGCGGTTTTTTGGTTTGGCGCATCAACATCCATCAGCGCAACTTCATGTGCCTGGTGTTTGCCAATAATCACTTCCCGTAATAGGTTAACGTAACTTTCTTCATCGTAACCATTCAAGAAATGGTCGGTTGAGGAATCGATATCGAAACATGTTCTAAAGGTATTTGCTAGGTGCACCTGGAAACCATAGAGCGATGGAAAACCTTGCATTTCAATCAGCATAGGCGTCAATGCTCCAGCTTCATTTTTACAAATACCAAAATCGAAAGTTAAAAAATGGGGCTGTTCATTTTCATTCGGAACATTCCAGTCGGCAGGAATGGCTTTGTTCGTTAGCGTTTTGAAATTAGGTTGCCTAATCAGTTTTATGATTTCCTCACCCGCTGAGATTAATTTTTCCTTTAGGTCTTTAGGAACAAATACAGGAGTTTCTGCTACACGAAATGGGATCTCGGCATATTCTTTCTCGAGTTCATGCAGAAATCTTTGATACTTTTCTTCGGTAAACTGTCGGTTATATCTATCTCGTTGACTGGTTATCATGGCTTGCGGTTATTGTTTGAATATGTTTGTTAGGCGCATCCCCGTGCACCATGAAGCCAAATTAAATCACAAACTTTAGTATAATGCTGGTTTTATAATTGCTTCTGTAAGCACAAGATCGGCTATTATGCTTCCTGAAAGTTTCCTATGGCTTTGTTTAGAAAGTTAGGCAAAATAACGCTTTGTGTTAGCACAATCCTAGCTGGGTCATCCAGACTGGTTAGCATATCTAAGTATTTTTGTTCGCCATGAGTTTCAATAATCACTTTACGTTTTTCTTCCTGCAAGAGATACATTTTCATTCCCACCGGATCTGCTTCTGGATGAAACTGGGTACCAATAATCTCCTCAGAGAAGCGAATAGCCATCATGCAACGCTCTAAATTTACGTGTTTTCGTTCCTTTTCTATGGCCAGCAATGTGGCGCCTTTCTGATGAAAAGCGTTAAAATCTGGTTCTATTACCTGCCAATCTCTACTATCTACTGAGAAGAAAGGGTTCGTAATACCATCAAATATTTCGTCATTTTCTCCATCAGGGGTTAGCGTAATAGGAAAAATACCAAAAGCATTTGATTTCCTCTCAGTTACGTTTCCCAATTCATATTTACGGCATGCCAATTGAAAGGAATGGCAAATTAAAAAAGCATACTTTTTTTTTTCCTGGCTTTGCTCATTAAATTCTGTTATTTGATCCAGCAAATGGTAAAAATCATTCTCCCATTTCTCACCCTCACTTTCTAAAGGACTGCCCGGTCCCCCACTCGAAATGTAAGCGTCATACTCAATACCTGGTATTTCACCTTTTTGCCTCAAATCGAAAATATCGAAGGTTAGATTGACATTATTTTCTTGCCTAAATCGGGATAAGATTTCCTGAATTCCCCTCATTCCCTGGTTTGGTGCGCCATTATTCATATCAATAATGGCCACCTTTAAATCTCTTTTATCCATGTTGAAGTTTACTTAGCACCTATAAGTGTTTGAGTAGTAATGTAATCTACTACCGATTCAAAGTTACCAGTTTGTTGATAAACTGCCAACTGCCTGTCGGCACCAGTACCATGTTCCAGAATTTTGTGAACGTAATTAATGTCTTCACGGCAACCTAAATCGTCTACTACATCGTCAACAAAATCCAATAATTCCAAAACAAGATTGCGGCAATTTACTTCCATTTCCTTTCCAAAGTCGATTAGGTTACCATCTATTCCATACCTGGCGGCACGCCATTTATTTTCGTTAATGAGTGCCCTTGAATAGCTGATAAACTCCATATTTTGAAGCCGGAGCTTATAGAGCTTAGCACATAAAGCCTGAAACAATGCTGTAAAAGCCATGGTTTCATCAATAAGCATTGGGCAATCGCAAATTCGAAATTCTACTGTATCGAAGAACGGATGTACCCGAATGTCCCACCAAATTTTCTTTGCATTGTCCATGCAATTAGTTTTGATGAGTAATTTTACATAGTTATCGTAATCCTCGATGCTATTGAAGATATCTGGAATGCCCGTACGGGGAAATTTGTCGAAAACTTTTGTCCTAAATGATTTGTATCCGGTGTTTCTAGCTTCCCAGAATGGCGAGTTGGTGGATAGCGCAAACACGTGCGGTAGAAAATACCTTACCTGATTTGCAATGTGAATGGCCAGTTCTCGGGATTGAAAACCAACATGTACATGAAGTCCAAAAATTAGGTTCGATCTCGCAGCTTCCTGTAGTTCATTTACAATCTCATTATAGCGGGGATGTTCGGTAATTAATTGCTTTTCCCAATGTGAAAATGGGTGGGTGCCGGCCGCTCCAATTCTTAAGCCTTGTTCTCCGGCCAGTTGAGAAACGGTATATCTTAATTGAGAAATTTCTTTCCTTGCCTCGCCAGTTGTTTTGCAAATGCCCGTGCCAACTTCTACAACGGCTTGGTGCATTTCTGCTTTCACTTGATCTTTATGGATCCTTTGAGCAGCTTCGACAATTTTTTGGTCGTGTGAGGTAAGTTCTCTGGTAACGGGATCGATTACCATATATTCTTCCTCTATGCCCAGCGTAAATTCATTCATCCTGATGTGTATTAATTAAATCCCTATTACTTTTTTGGTGCGGCTTTTTTAGGCTTTGCAGGCGCTTTGGCTTTTGCAGCAACAGGCTTAGCTGCAGCTTTGGTTGCAGCCTTCGCAACTAAGGGTTGGCCTGAAACAGATGCTTTCATATATTCACCCCAGGTTAAATTATCCTGCCCGTCCTTCTGTGATTTTGCACGCTCTATGGCATAGTTTGCCGTGGTTTCAACTACCCAATCAAAGTTTTCCTGTCCCACGCTTTTGATATCTGCATCTGGCGCCGGGTTACAAAAGTCTATGGCTATAGGTACGCCATCCCTAACTGCAAATTCTACTGTATTGAAGTCGTAACCTAAATATCTGCAAAGTTTAAGCGTATATTCTTCAACAGTTTTTAGAAGTTTAGGATCGGGTGCTTTACCGTCTACGGCATAACGTAAATGATGTGGGTTTCGCGGATCATATTGCATAATGCGCACATGTTTTCCGCCAATACAATAACACCTAAAGTATTCATCGAAAATAATTTCTTCCTGTAAAAGCATTACCAATTGTTCTGTTCCGCTGTGCTTATCAAAAAAATCTTCCTTATCATGAAGTTTATAAACATCTCTCCAGCCACCACCGTTATAAGGTTTCATGTAAGCAGGAAAACCGGTATATTCAAATATTGCATCCCAATCTAAAGGCATGGTAAGGTTAGAAAAAGACTCGCCAGTAGTGCCAGTTGGATGTTGCCTTGAAGGTATGAGGGCTGTTTTTGGTACGGGAACGCCAATTTGTTCTGCCAATGCATTGTTAAAAAATTTTTCATCGGCGCTCCACCAAAATGGGTTATTAATTACAGCGGTGCCGGTAATGGCAGCATTTTTTAGAGAAGCCCGATAAAAAGGTACGTCTTGCGAGATGCGATCGATGATAACTGAATAGCCCAGAGGCTGGTTCTGAAATATTTTATCAATTTTTACCGCCTCGGCTACTATGCCACTTTCTGCTTTTTGATTAATTCTTTCGATAACGGCTTCAGGAAAAGAACGCTCCTGGCCAAATAAAATCCCTATTTTTTTCATTGGTCTATTTCTTTTAATGTTCAACTTGTTTATGCAATATTTGTTTGCAAAACTTTGTCTAATTGGTTGTATTTTTTAGGTTATAGTTGTGCTATATAGTTAGGAAACATCTCACGCCAGATCGGCCAGTCGTGGTCTGCATTTTGCCTGATATCGAGCCAGTGGTTTATTCCTTTTTGGTGGAGGATTTGAGACAGGCGCTCATTGTCTGGCCTGCACATATCTCTATCTGTTGTACCCAAAACAATTTTCATGTAGTGTAACTCCGGGTTACTGTTGTTCATGATATAATCCATCGGGTTGTTGAAATAGACATCATCATTGTAAAAACCCTCTAACTGCCCGGTTATATCAAATGCACCACTTAAGCTAAACATATGGCTCACCAGCCATGGGTGGCGAAAAGCAAAGTTAGCGGCATGGTATCCGCCAAAACTGCATCCTGCTGTAATAATTTTGCTGTGCCCTGTTTCATTTCTGGCTAAAGGGGCAACTTCCTCAAGCAAATATTTATCATACCAGATATGATTTTTTACTCGGTCTGCGGGATGTATGCTTTTGTTGTACCAGCTTAATTTATCAATGCCATCAGGACAATAAATCTTAATCTTTCCCTCGTTAATAAATCCTTCTACAGCATCTATTAATTTGAAATCTTTGTTTTCGAAATATCGCCCCATGCTCGTTGGGAACAGTAGAATAGGGATACCACCGTGACCAAAGATGAGCATGTCGATTTCAGCACTTAAATTTGGGCTGTACCACTTTTTATGTTCTTCTTTAACCATAATCAAAATTGAATGTTTTAAGATAGAAATTTAAAATCATAAAATGCATCTATCTTTTAAAAATAAAGCTGATGTAAAAATCCGTCATCGATCATCAATAGTTTGTTCAGATTTGTAACTTTGGCCAAAATTCTGTGGTGCTATGCCAAGTGATAGGGGGATTACAAACATGTATACTACAATTTTATCAGTAAAAATAAATACCAGTAATTATAAAATCCCTTCTGCTTATCTCAAGCGGGAGGTAGAAATAGATATGTATTTACCTGAAGGCATTTTAGGTAATGAAAAAATAGAGCTATTGCTGTTAAACGATGGACAAGATGTTGCTAAAATGGATTTTGCCAGAATTTTAACAGAAGCACATCATTATAAAAGAAACCATAGACTGGTTGTTGTTGCTATTCGTGCTTCTGCACAAAGGCTTTTAGAATATGGTGTTGCAGGCGTGCCCGATTTTAAGGGTCGGGGTGCCAATGCAAAGCAATACAATGATTTCATAGTTAAAGAACTTTTGCCTTTTGTAAAGAAGAAAATTGCATTGCCCATTACTGGAAAAGTTGCCTTTGGCGGTTTTTCTTTAGGTGGATTATCTGCCTTTGATATTGCCTGGAATAACCCATCAGTTTTTGATTGTATTGGTGTTTTTTCTGGTGCTTTTTGGTGGCGTAAAAAAGATTTAGCAGAAGGCTATACAGATGCAGACCGAATTATGCATGCAATGATAGCAGCTACATCTACCAAACCAGGCATGCGGTTTTGGTTAATGACAGGGACTGAAGACGAGAAAGCTGATCGAAACAAAAACCTCATTATTGATTCAATCGATGATACCATAGATGTTGTTAAAGCACTTTTACTTAAAGGTTATAAACGGCCTGAAAATATCTTTTACTATGAGAGAGTAGGAGGAAAGCACGATGTACCTACTTGGGAAAGTGTAATGCCCGCATTTTTAAATTGGGCCTTTGAGGTTTAGTTTGAAAGTTATTTTTTAGCGTAGCGGTTAAACCACCTGCTGCCGTTTGCCCTAGCTATTGTATAAGCGATCTGCTCAATAGCTCGATTAAGCAGCATTATTTCGGGCTTACTCATTTGCAAGTTTTTTATTTTAACATGATAGGAAGAAAACTTATTTAGCTCTACCTCTCCACTACGGTTTAAGGCGTTACGAAACGTAATCACAAAGCATGGCCTTTCTTTCTTTATTGCATTGGTAACATAGTTCAAATAAATCACCCTATCTGCCTCTTTAATGCTTTGCACAAAAACAATGTTTTGATTTGGCATAAAGAATTTTTTGATCTGTTGGGCAAGGTCTTTCGGGATGGGCAGAAGTACAGCAAACCTACGATTGTTAGCATTCGATAGAATTCGCTTTCCCTCGCCTAATGTATTATTAAAACCAAAGGTGGGGCTTTGTAAATCATTATACCAGTTAAAATAATCTACATAGTTCTTTTCTGTACTTATCGGAACGATTTCATTTGTTATATTTTTTAGGAACTCTATTGTATTGAGATGAGTGGTTTCAATATATAGTTTTAGAATTGGATTTGAGCTTCGGTAACTATCCTGAAGAGAAAATACGTCACCTTTTTTTATTTTAGTGGCGGGGTTGATTTTAGCAATTGCGCTATCGGGGTAAACGCTAATTACATCTGCTGTGGCACTTTTATTTGCGTTAACCAATCGATTTCCATTTGCAATGCCGCTGAGATATCCAGCACCAAGCGTAATGGTCTGCGCCTTCCCATCAACACAATACAAGGGCTGCTTGTTAATTTTGTTAGCTAAAGGTAAGCCAATAAGGTTTCGATTGTTTCGATTAGCATCATTATGAAAAATGGGCTTCTGTTTAAACAGTTGGAAGCCATTAATTTCGGTGCTAATTCCGTTTAACAAGCTCAGAAACACAATATCCGTTTCTGTTTTTTCGAACATGCTTAGAATAGTTCTTGTAAGTGCACCATGTGGAACGCCAGATTCATCCCAGATTTCCTTTGCCTTCTCATCATCTTTGCATGCGGAGATAGAGGCGAAGTAAGAGTTTTTGGTGTCTGATGGTCGCGGCACTATTTCTTTATCAGGTATTACAGGCATTACACTTAAGTTAACAGCCTTGTCTTCACTTTCCAGGGCGAAAAATGGGATTGATTTCGTGCTGCCACTATCTGGTACATTGCCATCAAAATATGGGTTATGTTGCATGAGATCAATGGTAGTCGTCATCGAGATGTTGCCGCTATAACAACAATCGAAGATGGCTGTGAAGATTACTTTTTTGGCTACGAATTGATTAAATATTTTTTTTAAAGTGTTGTCTTTCATTAAGCAATTATAGCCTGGAGAATACAAATCGCTTAATACCAGCGACTGGTTGTAACCTTTCTTCACCGGATCGTTATTGATTTCGAAATTGTCTATGTAGATGCCGTGTCCGCTAAAGTAGAAAACAACTACATCGCCCGACTTACTCTTATTTAAGGTAGTTGCAAAAGCATCTATTAAATTTTGTTGGCTGGCTTTTTCATTTAAAATGAGGTTGATGTTTTTGTCGTCAAAATCGAAACGCCTGCTGAGCAGTGTTCGCATGCTCATGGCATCGTTAACACAACCTTTAAGGCTATACTCGCTTTTTTGCCCAGGTTTGCTATAATAATCATTAACACCTACTAAAATGGCGTATTTACTTTGTGCGAAATGTATGGTTGGGAAGCATATTTCCAGCAAGATGATTATTGCAAATAACTTACGCATTTGAAAAATTTTATATTAAATTTAGTTTTTAATTACCTGAAAATGAAATTAATAACGCTCTGTTGTATAATCCTTTTTACACCTTTCACAATTTTCGCCCAAAGAAAAATTATCGATAGCTTATATCGAGATTTGAGTATCCAAAAAACAGATACCGGGAAAGCAATTACGCTTTACAATTTAAGCTATTATTATTTAAACTTTAAGCCAGATTCTGCAATGTACCTGGCCAGATCTGCCTATTCCATTTCAAAAAGAAGCAAATTTTTAAGAGGAGAATCCTGGGCGCTTGGTAGCATGGCCAATGCATTCCATGTGTTGCATAATTACCCGAAGGCGATAGAATACTACATCGAACAATTAAAAATTGAAGAAAAGCGAAATATCCCTGAAAATATAGGTGGGATCTACCTGGCCATGGCTTTAGTTTATAATAGTGAGAAAGAAACCAAGAAGGCACTTGGGTATGCTTTTAAGGCTGATTCAATTGCTAAGCTGTGCAAACTTCCTGAACTGGCTTTATTCGCGAAATTAAACATTGGCGATATCTATGAGAAAGCTAACCAACTTGGCTCTGCTATGATTTATGCACACAATGCTTATGATCTCTCCATACTACAAAAGAATGATCAGATAACTGGTGTAGCACTAAATAACTTGGGCAATATTTATGCTAAGCGATTAGATTTTTCAAAAGCAAACGGCTATTACCGGAAAAGTTTAACTTATTTGCAGCAAAGCGAAGATTACAATAATCTTGCTGAATGCTACCTGGGGATGGCTAAAATATGCCGTGCCCTGCAAAGGCCAGATTCGGCTATTTTTTACGCACGGGAGAGTTATCATTTAGCCAGCAAGAACGAATTCTTTGCTAAAGCTTTAGATGCCAGCGCATTTTTGGCAGAAACTTACAAAGCCAGCAATAACATTGATAGCGCATTTGCCTATCAAAATACCATGCTAAAACTAAAGGATTCTATTGATAGCAAAGAAAGGGCAAAGGAATTGCAGAGCATTACTATTGCAGAAGAGTTAAGGCAAAAGGAAATTGCAGAAGCACGAGAGAAAGAAGTGGAGGAAAGAAGGCAGAAGTTGCAACTGCTTACTATTGGCATCCTTATACCTATTTTTTTTCTATTTAGCATTTTTTTAAGCAGGAGAAAAGTGAGCAAGAAAGTAATCGAATTTTCGGGGATTATTTCCTTGCTCATGTTTTTTGAATACCTAACGTTGTTTATCCATCCTTTTGTTGCAGAAAAATCGCATCATTCACCATTTATAGAAATTGTGGTTTTTGTGGTTATTGCAGCCCTGCTTACACCAACACACCATAAAGTAGAGCATTGGCTAATTAATAAGCTCAGTAAAATCCGCGATCATCATTTACAGTTAAGGCAGCAACAGATAGAGGATTTAGAAAAGGACGAAAAACCCTGAGTCAGGCTATTTTTTAGGTGGCGGTACCAATGTGCCTTTTCCGCCAGTATCAACGGTGTCTGTCATTTTCGATGTCATAACTTTGCCGCTATCTACAACGGTGCTATCTACCATTGTTGTAGTGGTGGTAAGGGTATCGGTATTTTCCGCTTTTTTCTCGCTATTGCAACTGTGCAGCGAAAGCACACCAAATAAGGCGACTCCGAAAGCCCCGGTCAAGATAATTTTTTTCATATTGTTTGAGTTTGATTTGCCTTGAAGTTACAATATTTTTTTTATTATAAGTTGCTGTAAACTATTTTGTTAATTGGTGTGTATTAACAAAAAGCATTTGAAATAATTGAACTAAATGCGAATGGAAATGCCCGGATTTATTTATAGTTGAAACGCTCCACGATTACTTTTTCTCCATTTAGCTTTTCAATAAGTATCTGGCTTGTGCCGCTATTCGCTGTTCGCCATAGAACATACTCGCAAAGGTTAGCGAATGCATTGGCTGGTTTTCCATCTATACTTCTAATCTCCTCATTCAAGGCCAGTTTTTCTGCAACGTTGTTTACCGCGAGGTTAAGGCCTACAACCTTTAGTTTCCCATCAATAAGGTAAATATCTGCACTCGGGCCCATGTTTTTCTGCACTGGCGATTTTTTGGGAAGAACCCAGTATTTATGTTGGGTGGCATTAAAGATAAATTGTCTGGTGTAGTTTAAAAAGAAAGCAAAGCCAAGTTTACTTTGAACACCATCTCTGAGGCTTAATTTAACATTTTGGTATGGCTGGTTAGCAAAGTTGACATCAATGAAAGTAAGCTTAACATCTGCGCCGATACTGAAGCTATTGAGGCCTTGTGAAAATATCTTGGCTGGATACAGCAAGTTTGATTCGTTTATTTTACTTGCTAAATTTTTGAAGGCCTTATCTTTGTTATTTCCTTCTAATACACCCGCGTACCCAAAATCAATCAGGCAGCTTTTAATCTCCTCTCCAGCTACATTGAAATCAGCAAAATGCCTGTTCCCAATAAATTTTACGTTGGTTTCCTGCATTTCAGGTGCAGGCTCGAAAGGTGTGGTAGAAACATAGGCTTGGTTGGTTTCGAAGTCGAATTTCCAATTGAGCTTATTTATTACATCTGCACCGAGGAGGTACAGGTTATTGCACTGCAAGAAAGGCATATCTGCAATAGCAGTGCTTTGATTTTTAAACACATGACTACCAATTTCTATGGTTTCCATGGTTCCGTAGCCTACAGATTTAGAATTTTCCTGACTATCTTTAACGGTTCTACTTTTGTTTGCCGTTAACCCACATGCTGTGGCTATTGTTGAATTGGCTACGCCGGTATTTGCGCCAGTATCGAATGCAAAATTTGCCGAAACACCATTTATCTTTCCCTTGAACACTAATAACGAGGTATTGGAAGCAATGCTAAGGGTGTCTATTTTAGCCTGGGCTGCCAGTAAAAAGGGCGTGAAAAAAATTAGTGTGGGTAAAATTTTTATCTTCATAAATATGCTATCAATCAGCAGTTTGGTTACTTTTAATATTGCCAATACCTTAATAAAGCCTTCGGCAACTGCTGCTAAAAATAGTAAATTGAATTGATTTACAATCGAAGTTGAAGGCATTTACCCGCTAACTGCCTTCAAACCATTAATTGTATAAACTCAACCTGCCATCTAAACCCAATGGCAGCGGCAGCCCCGAAATGAAATGAGGGCTATAGCGAACAGTGGGGCTATCTTAACCGAAATGCTACTGCTATTGCTTTTCTGATTAAAAATGAGCGCATTACCATTTTAACATACTATTAAATAGTGGTTTATATAGTACAAAATCCATTTCAAAACACTATCTTTGCGCCAAATTTGAGGCGCATTTTATGCAAAAGATTAGAAATATAGCTATTATAGCACACGTTGACCACGGTAAAACCACGTTGGTTGATAAGATTTTACACTCTTGTTCTATTTTTCGTGACAACGAACAAACAGGAGATTTAATATTGGATAACAACGATTTAGAGCGTGAGCGTGGTATCACCATCGTATCTAAAAACGTATCTGTACAATATAAAGATGTAAAAATTAACATTATTGACACTCCTGGTCACGCGGATTTTGGCGGCGAGGTAGAGCGTGTTTTAAAAATGGCCGATGGTGTACTTTTACTTTGCGATGCTTTTGAAGGTGCAATGCCTCAAACCCGTTTCGTAACGCAAAAAGCATTGGCCCTTGGTTTAAAACCGATTGTAGTTGTAAACAAGGTAGATAAAGAAAATTGTAGACCTGAAGAGGTTTACGAGCAAATTTTCGAGTTGTTCTTTAACTTAGAGGCAACCGAAGAACAATTGGATTTTCCGGTAATTTACGGTTCATCTAAACAAGGATGGATGAGTACCGACTGGCAGAAACCAACAACTGATATTTTTGCTTTGTTAGATGCTGTTGTTGAAAACATTCCGCCAGCACCAATTAATGAAGGTACTTTACAAATGCAAATTACTTCGTTAGATTATTCATCTTTCGTTGGCCGTATTGCTATTGGTCGTGTACACCGCGGTACAATTAAAGAAAACCAACCTGTTACATTAATTAAACGCGATGGTAAAATTGTTAAATCTAGGGTAAAAGAACTTTATACTTTCGAAGGTTTAGGTAAAATTCGCACCACAGAAGTTAGTTCGGGCGATATTTGCGCAGTTGTGGGTATAGATGGTTTCGACATTGGCGATACCATTGCCGATTTCGAAGCACCAGAGCAATTGCCAGTTATTAGCATCGATGAGCCAACAATGAATATGTTGTTTACCATTAACAACTCTCCATTTTTTGGTAAAGAAGGTAAGTTGGTAACCTCTCAGCGTATAAAAGAACGTTTATACAAAGAGATGGAGAAAAACTTGGCTCTAAAAGTAGTAGAAACGCCATCTCCAGATTCATGGTTGGTTTACGGTCGTGGTATTCTCCACTTATCGGTATTAATTGAAACCATGCGTCGCGAAGGTTACGAAATTCAGGTTGGCCAGCCACAAGTTATTGTTAAAGAAATTGACGGCAAAAAGCACGAGCCAATTGAAACATTAATTGTAGATGTACCTGGAGAAGTTTCTGGTAAAGTAATCGAATTGGTAACCCAACGTAAAGGCGAGTTATTAATTATGGAACCAAAAGGCGATTTACAACACTTAGAATTCGAAATTCCTTCTCGTGGAATTATCGGTTTGCGTAACAACGTACTAACCGCAACTGCTGGCGAGGCCATTATGGCACACCGTTTCAAAGCATACGAGCCTTGGAAAGGTACTATTCCTGGTCGCTTAAACGGCGTTCTAGTGTCGATGGAAAAAGGTCAAACTACTGCTTATTCAATCGATAAGCTGCAAGATAGAGGTCGTTTCTTCGTAGATCCGGGAACCGATGTTTACGAAGGTCAAATCATGGGTGAGCACATCCGCGATAACGATTTAGTAGTAAACGTGGTAAAAGGAAAAGCCTTAACCAACATGCGTGCCTCTGGTACAGATGATAATACGCGTATTGCACCAGCAATTAAATTCTCTTTAGAAGAGGCAATGGAGTACATCCAGGCCGATGAGTACATTGAGGTAACACCTGCAAGCATGCGTTTACGTAAAATCTTTTTAACAGAACAAGAACGTAAAGTTAAAGGAAAGCAGTTCGCTTAATCCAAAGCAATCCTCCCACTTAGGCGGTAATCAAAATACATCAAGCCCATTTCTTAATTGAGATGGGCTTTTTTATTACCGTTTTTTACCTTTTAATAGCCGTTCGCTAAATTTTCTTTCATCCTAACTACTTACACATCAAGCTTTATAAGAAAAGCAAGTTGCTACCCTTGTTTTAAGTTAGTCCTTCTTTCCGCTGTATCTTTTTGGGTAAGCTAATGGATAAAGTTGATCGTCTGAGCAACCAAAAAGGATGCCGCTATAATAAGGTTTATTTAGTCAATACTTTGCAACATACTACGGAATCTTTACCCCAGAAAGTTCGTAAGCACCCTCAATATTTAATCAGCTGAACTTATTTCTGTCAGCATTATTTCACAAATCTTTTTGGAATAAAAATCTAACAGTTTAATGGCAAAAGATTTTTCTGACCCATATAATTTTGATCATTCTCATTATCCTATGATAAAAAAGGGCATTTCTCACCTCGGTTTATTATTTCTTGGCGCAATAGCGCTACTACCACTTTCTGTTTTATATGCCCTGGCCGATTGTGCTTATCTTATGCTTTATTCCGTTTTTGGCTATCGCAAAAAGGTGGTTAGAGAAAACCTGTTAACTGCCCTCCCAGAAAAAACGTTACCTGAAATTATTAAAATAGAACGCAAATTTTATAGATACCTGGCCTCACTCATTTTTGAAATTATAAAAATGAATAACATTTCTAAAAGGCAATTGCAAAGGCGATTTGTTTTTAAGAACAAAGATTTAGTACTTAGCTATCTAAACAGGGGCAAAAGTGTATTAATCTGTTCTGCACATTATGGTAACTGGGAATGGGGAACAATGGGTATTGGTCTAAATTTCACCGGCAATCATTATCCAATCTATAAACCCTTAAGTAACCCTGTCTTTGATGACTGGTTTAAACACATACGTAGCCGCTTCGGTAATAAGCTCATTGCGATGCGCCAAACCATGCGGGCATTGGCCATGAGTTATGGCGAGGCAAGCATTTTTAGTTTTGGTAACGATCAAGCCCCAGCTAAAGATGAGTCGCACTATTGGACAATTTTTTTAAATCAGCCAACTTCAATACAATTAGGTATCGAAAAAATAGCTAAAAAAACCAACCGACCGATCTTTTATTTCAAAGTTAAGGTATTAAGAAGAGGTTACTATGAGGTAGATTGCGTTCCATTATGTCTAAATCCTGCAGAAACCAAAGAATTTGAGATTACGGAAATGCATACCCGCTTTCTGGAAAATCTTATTCGTGAGGAGCCTGAATATTGGCTATGGAGCCATCGCAGGTGGAAATACAAACCAAAACAAAACGTAGATATTTTTAGGGGGCAAATTAATCTTCAGCATGCTTAAGTATATTTGTGGTACAATCCTCACCGCATGAAATTGGTTTTAAAAGCATTGCGCTACACTTTATTTGCTATCGTAATCATCCTTGGCGCCTTATTTATTTGGCAACCCTATTTAATGCGGGTATTGTGGTATAGAACGCCAACGGCAAACACCTACAGAATCTTTCCTCAAGAAGTCATAAAAAAGAGCGATAGTGCTTTCAACTTTATTCGTGCAACAAAGTTTCGGTTAGATTTAGATACTTTAACCGTTTTAGATGGCAAGCACAACGCTATACCCTTTGCAAGCTATTTTAAGCAAGGCGATCTAATGGCTTTTATCGTCATCAGAAACGATACGGTTTTGTACGAAAAATACGCCGAAGGCTACAGCGATAGTACCCTGACATCGGTATTTTCGGGTGCCAAAAGCATGGTTTCCATTCTACTGGGACAGGCTTTAGCCAATGGAAAAATTGAAAGCCTAAATGATAAGGTTACACGCTACTTGCCAGAATTAAAGGCGAACAGTGCGTACAATGATATCACCATCAAAAACCTTCTAAACATGAATTCTGGTTTAGCTTTCAAAGATGCATTAGGTGGTGTTATGGGTGCTTTCTTTTCTGATGAGGCAAAATACTACTATACCCATGATATGGCTGCAGCATTAAAAGCAGTGAAATTAGCCAATAAACCTGGAACGGTTTGGGTGTATAAAAGCATCGACCCCATATTACTGGGTTGGGTTCTCGAAAAAGCAACCGGAAAATCTGTGGCCAAACTTTTCGAAGAAAGTATTTGGCAAAAGATTGGTGCAGAATATAATGCATCTTTTGGGCTAGACCACGAAGGGGGCTTGGCTAATACAGCAAGTCGGTTTCAGGTTACAGCTATAGACTGGGCAAAAATTGGCCGACTTTATTTGATGCAGGGTCAGTATGCGGGTAAACAAATTGTTCCAGCAAGTTGGGTGAAATCGTCTATTACACTGGGCAACATGGAGCCAGTATCGCCAAAAGGTTGGCAAAAATCTGCCCATCATTACTTATGGTGGCTACCGCAAACGGGCGGTTACGGAGATTTCGCAGCTGAAGGCATGCTTGGACAACGATTATACGTAGATCCGAATACCCACACCATTATTGTACAATTTGCCCGTCGTGGTGCGGGCGATTATCCTTACCGAAAAATAAGCAGGTATTTAGCAGGCTTACCTTTTAGTTATCCTAATTAGGCGGTTTACAAAAAATTTGTCGACTTCTTAATGCCGCAATAATTTGTTGTGGCTCAATTTTTAAAGTGTTACATTGTGTATCAATGGAAACAGACGACGTAAAAATCCTAAAGAAGAAACCGATTTTTCCGGTTACGCCAAGACTACAAAAGTACTTGCGCATGTATCAGCGTGAGGCTAAGTTGCCCATTACCTACCAAGATTTAATGCAATTTAATGAGGCTTTCCCGTTGATGGATAAAAATGGGCAGGACTCACTTTGGGAGGGCCCTATTTATGCACAAGACCGACTGGAATTTATCCACAATGGTTTAAAAGAGATATATGCCAGTTTAAAGGCCTCTGGCAACTTGCGTATTGTAGAACATAAGTATATCGACAAAATTGAATACTGTACATTCGGGAATACGCATCCTTTTAGAATTAGGATTGTTAACCGTTTAAACGATGTTTATGATTATTTCTATATCAAGAAAGCCGACTCATCACGAATTTATGGCTTAGAATTGGAAGAAATTTTATCCCCTAACCAGGTTAATTATTTAGTTGATGGCGACACTTTGGTTGAAGAACATATTGCCGGAATTCCAGGCGATGTTTTTACGAAAGGTCAGTTATATACCCCTGAATTTAACCCTACCCGTATTGCAAAAGAGTTTGTTAAGTTTAACGAGCGGTGCCTGATTATGCTATTGGGGGATATGAGAGCATACAATTTCGTAGTGCAAATTACGCCTGACTTTGATGATATTCAGTTCCGCATTCGGGCCATAGATTTTGATCAGCAATTTTATGAAGGAAACTTAAAAGTTTACCTTCCGCAGTTTTTTAAGGAAAACCTACCTTATGTTAAAATGAGCATGGAGCAACTTACAGATAAAACGGTGTTGCAATACCAGCAAGAAGAACGCTCATCTATTGTGCACCGGGTACGGAGTGAGCGCCACCGCCTTACCGACCTGCGAGATGTTTCGAACAAAGAAGAACTGACTACGCCAGAGAATATCGCCATCTTAAAACAAAGTATGAGCGACTATTTTAAAGACGCCAACTATCTTCGCTGTAAAAACATGACAGATATTATCGAGCTGAATATTAAGAACATCATAAGACAGGTAAAACTATAAAAAAAGCGGCTGGCCACACGCCAACCGCTTCTAAGCATTAGAAATTGCTTTTTATTTAGGCATGCTGTCCTTCATGTACGCCTTCGGCAAATTCTTCTACCATTTTATCATTAAATGCAGGTAAATCTTTTGGCGTTCTGCTGGTTACCAAACCCTGGTCTACCACTACTTCTTCGTCACTCCAAAGTGCTCCGGCATTAATTAAATCTTGCGAGATATTTTTAACCGAAGTTAGTTTTCTACCCTCTACAACCTTTGCGCTAATTAATGTTTGCGGGCCATGGCAAATGGCAGCTACAGGTTTTCCATCTTTAAAAAATTCAGTTACAAATGCGATTGCATCCTCATTTACACGTAGTTGATCTGGATTAATTACCCCACCTGGCAAAACCAGTCCGTGGTAATCTGCTGCACTTACCTCTGTTAAAGTTTTATCTACATCAACTTCTATCGACCAATGATCTTGATCCCAAGCTTTAATTTTGCCACTTTTAGAAGAAATTACATGCACTGTTGCACCTTCTTCTTTTAACCTTTTTACCGGTTCTGTTAATTCTACTTCTTCAAATCCGCTCTCTGAGAGTACGGCGATATTGCGATTACTTAATTGTCCCATAATGTTTACTGTTTTTAATAGTTGATGTATTTAAGACAGTACTAAAGGAAAATTTGTTTTTAAAAATTTGGATTAGCTTGGATGATAAGCGTCGTTTCCCGATCTAAATCATAGTTATACAACACCTCATAGATAATCCTGCTCACAATTGCTTTGATCTGCATTGCGTTTTTAAAATCTTCCTGTGGATATTTTAAATGGTAATATTTTTTAGACTTATTTTTAGTGAAACCAATTCGCCTTAAATGACGTATCGTAGGTTTGGAGAAGTAATCTTTGCTTGGCAGTTTGGCAAATGACGTAATGCGAATATTAATTTTTTCTTTTTTGATTGAGAAATGAAGATAAAGCTGATCTGCTTTACGAAGATAAAAAGTGGACGATAAGGTTTTCCCATCAACTAAATCATAAATGGCGTCGTCGAAGTCTTGTCCATCATTAAAATAGTGGTTAGATTGGAGCGTATTTAATTCCAACAGCTTGTTAATTGAGGGAGCCAACAGTTTCGCCTTCAATTCATCCGGGTAGTTTAATCTTTTGCTGTAAACTTCAATAATTTGTTCCAGATGTTGTTTCTCCCTCCAGTTCGGGTCTGCAATTAAATTCAGTATATAGATTTGATGCCTGGTATTTAAGATTGCCTTATTAAGAAGATAAACCGTTTCGTAATCACCATGTATTTGGGCTTCTTCAATTTCAAATTGCAACGCTGCTAATTCCTGTTCGTATGTAGCAAAAAGCAACTGGATATCTTCATTCATTCCCTAATCGTTAGTTCTTCGGTGTTTAACAAAATAAGCCACCAAATTTCCAGCGATAATAAGATGGTTGAAGATGTTTGGGATTAATCCGTAGTACTTTGTGAAAATTTTAAAGCGCTCTTTTAAGCTTTCGCGGTGCTTTTTCTTGCTGATTCCGCCTACCAAATATTTGGCCACATAAGTTTGAACGTTTACAATGTTCGATGCTTTTTTAGCAGCCTTGATAATCCAATCGATATCGGCACTGTATTTATACTTTAAATCATAAGGTTCAACAATGTTTCTTCGAATGTAAATGGCTTGGTGACTAATGTTCATGCCATACTTAAAACTTTTCCAGTCGAATTTTTCTGGTGCTTCATGCCGCCTTCTTCCTAAACTTTGCCAGGCATCGTTGTACATTTCTGTTTCTCCGTAATAGATATCGGCTCCATCGGCGGTTGCAAAAATGTCTTCGACAGTTGTTTCATCATAAATTTCATCACCAGAATTCATAAACAAAACATAATCGCCACTGGCCAGGGCCAAGCCTTTGTTCATTGCATCATAAATGCCTTTATCGGGTTCCGAAACGATCTTAGCAATTTGATCTCGGTATTTTTCGATGATAGATAAAGTGCCATCAGTAGATTTTCCATCGATAACAATGTATTCGATTTTCTGATAGGTTTGATTTAGTACGGATTTAATTGTTCGTTCAATATCCCGAACATTGTTGTACACAATAGTGATGACAGTGAGTTTGGGCATATTAATGCGTTGGTTTTTTAGCTGATCCCATATTATTTTGGCTGCAAATCAATTAAAGTTTCGTACAGATGAATATGTTCTGCAGCAATGATATCTTCAGAAAAGTTTGCTAAAATACTCAATCGGGCTGCTTTCTGGATATCCTCTTTGTTTGGACGATGGTATAACCATTCTATGCCATTTGCAAGGTCGTCTGCATCCTCATATTTCGCCAGATAACCGTTTTGCATGTGCTGTACCATATCTGGAATCCCCCCTGTGGTAAATGCAATAACCGGTGTGGCACAGGCCAGGCTTTCCATAACAGTATTGGGTAAGTTATCTTCCAATGATGGTGTAATAAATGCATCAGCGGCAGAATAGCACTTTGCTAAATGTTCATCTTTATTAATGGTGCCTAAAAAAGTGGTTTTAAATGGAAAATCGGGCATCTCTGCGTTGTCCTTATTTCCGAAAATAACCAATTCTATATTTTGTTGAGCTATACCGGCTCGGCGTGATAAAATCTCCAGCGCCTCGATTAAGTATGGTGTTCCCTTATGTTTATCGTTTTTGGAGGGCATAAAGCCACTCATCAACACAAATTTATCAGAACTAATTTTCAGTATTTTTTTAGCTTCCGATTTAACGTAGGGCTTAAAGATCTTGGTCTCGATGGTATTAGGGATAACCGTTGTTTTTCTCGTTCCCAGTAAGCTGCTAAACTTCACAGAATTTGCCATCCATCTACTCGGCGCTACAACATGGAAATTCAGGTTGGTGTAGGCTTTTTGTTTGCGAAGCCAGGTTTTATGTGAAATATCGTTGCCGCCACTAATTTTTAAGATGGGGCAGTTGCCACACTGCTGATGAAAGTTTTCGCAGCCGTAACGCACATGGCAGCCGCCAGTAAACGCATTGCTATCATGGAAAGTCCAAACGATGGGTTTTTCCAATTCATCTAGCTCGGCCAGAAATTTCGGGGTCAAAAATCCATGATTTACCCAGTGCAAGTGAATAACATCTGCATTTTTTACCATGGGATGGTTTTTTATCGAACGACCAAACCATTGCAAACTAAAGGGCGTTTTAACAGATTTGCTCAGCCATTTGGCATAATACCTTTCCGATAAAATATTAAAAATAGCTTTTGCTTTTTGGATAGGAGACTTTGTAAAAGTATCTACCGACGGATTTTGGCCAAATTTATAATACGCCAATACCGTAGAATCTACACCATTTGCTTTAAGCGCATCGCTCAGCCTTAAACAGGCCCTGCCTGCGCCGCCATTTCCATCATAGGTATTTAGGTGTACTACTTTCAAATCAATCAAAAATACATTTATTGTTTACGAATGTAAAATCTGTTGTGTAATTTCATCTTTTCCAAAGCCAAACCAACTACAACCATGATTAAACCCTTTCTGAAATCGCTTGCGGCAGTGGCTTTTTTGCTGCCCATGCAACTGTTTGCCCAAGACCAAACTTACTTTGCCTCTTACCCTGCTTTAACGCCCGATGCACAGACAATCGTATTTAGCTACGATGGCGATATTTGGAAAGTTGCAGTTGGTGGGGGCGTAGCTTCAAGAATTACGGCTATGCCCGGAGAGGAAATCAATCCAAAAGTTTCGCCCGATGGTAAGTTGCTCGCCTTCTCATCCAATCAATTTGGAAATAATGATGTTTACGTGATGCCCATAAACGGTGGCGATATTAAACAGCTAACCTTTAACGATGCGAGTGATGAGGTAGATAATTGGAGTTGGGACTCGAAATCGATCTATTTCACATCCGGGAGATATAATTCTTTTTCGAGCTATATGATCGGTGTTGGTGGCGGCACCCCTGTCCGCTTATTCGATAACTATTTTAACACTACCCATCACATTGCCGAATCGCCAAACGGAGCGTTGTTTTTTAACGATACCTGGGAAAGTTACCGCTTTCCAAACCGTAAGCACTATAAAGGTGCCTATAATCCCGATATTCAATCTTATAATCCTAAAACCAAAGAATATAAACGATATACGGACTACATCGGCAAGGATTTCTGGACGAGCGTAGATCAAAAAGGCAATGTCTATTTCGTATCTGATGAAGGCAATGATGAGTACAATCTCTACACATTTATCAATGGTAAAAAAACGGGGTTAACTAAATTCGAAACTTCAATAAAAAGACCTTTTGTGGCCGCAAATGGGAACGTTGTTGTCTTCGAAAAGGATTACCAACTGTATGTTTATAATGTAGGCACAAAGCAAACGGAAAAGGTAAACATCAGCACGTCGAGAAACCAGGTGTTAAGCAAAGAACAGGAATATGATGTGCGATCAAATATTTCTGCTTTTGATGCTTCAACAGATGGAAAAAAGATTGCCTTCATATCGCGTGGAGAGGTTTTTGTTAGCGATGCCGATGGTAAATTTATCCGTAAGATAACCAATAGTGGCGAGCGTGCTATGGAATGCAAGTGGCTTGCCGATAATAAAACCATACTTTTTAGTCAAACAGCCAATGGCTATCAAAATTGGTTTAGCATTGCCGGAGATGGAAAAGGTAAGGTTAAACAACTTACTACAGACCAGGCCAACAACCGAGATATCTGCCTGAACAAAAGCAAAACCATGGCAGTTTACCTAAGCGGCCGTAACGAATTAAAACTATTGGATCTAAAAACATTTGATAGCAAAACTTTAGTTACCGATGAGTTTTGGGCTTTTCAGAATTCCGCACCAAGCTTTTCTCCAAATGATGAATATGTTTTATTTACTGTTTACCGAAACTTTGAGCAAGATATTTTGGTTCACCAGATTAAGACAAATAAAACTATTAATTTAACCAATACAGGCGTTACAGAGACAGGCCCATCCTGGTCGCCCGATGGAAAGTATATTTTCTTTACCAGCGCTCGTACAAAGCCATCTTACCCAACAGGCATGTCTAATGCGCATATCTATAGAATGGCGTTGGATAATTACGATGAGCCATTCCGTTCTGATAAGTTTGATGATTTGTTTAAAGAATCTAAACCTGCAGAAATTAAGCCAGCTGTTGTGGTTACAAAGGAAAAAAAAAGCAAAGCAGATACGGCAAAGAAAGCAGAAGCTAAACCAACACCTAAGCCTGCGAGTGTAATCACCATCAACACACAAGATATTTTAGACAGGATCGAGCTGGTTGGGCCTGCTTTTGGCGGACAGAACGGTACTGATGTTTTTGCCAAGGGCGATAAGACATATGTGTTCTTTACCTCAAATCATGAAGGTGGGGTACCAGGACTTTATAGAACAACAATAGAATCCTTTGAGGCGAATAAAACAGAGAAAGTTACAGATGGTGGGGATTATTCGATCGTACAAGCTGGAGATAAATACTTTGTACTTTCTAGGGGCGTAATCAATAAGTATAGTTTAGAGAGTAATAAACTGGATAAAATTGACCATGGGTATAAATTTACGCGAAATTTAAATGCCGAATTCAATCAAATGTTTTACGAAACATGGGTGGGATTAAATGAAAACTTTTACGATGAGAAGTTTCACGGTGTAAATTGGGATAACATGCGTAAACGTTACGCTGCTTTCTTGCCTTACGTAAATAATCGTAGCGATTTAAGAACCTTACTGAATGATATGTTGGGTGAGCTGAACTCATCGCACATGGGTTTTAACAGCAGTGGTGCCGAGGAAAGAAAAAACCTCAATTATGTAACCAATGAAACAGGAATTATATTTGAAAACGAGAATCCACTTCGGGTAAAACGTATTGCTGCCAAAAGCAATGCTGCGCATACAGGAAATAACGTTTTGCCAGGAGATGTTTTAATTGCCGTTAATGGGATTAGGGTGCAACCGAATATCGATCGGGATTATTATTTCAGCAAACCATCCTTAGATAAAGAAATGACACTCACTTTTAGTCGTGGAGGGAAAGACATTTTTGTTAACCTTCATCCCGAAAGTGCAGCAATGTTAAGAGCCAATTTATACGATGAGTGGATCACAACAAATCGGAAAAATGTAGATAAATGGGGTAATAATCGCATTGCTTACTCGTATATGAAAAATATGAGCGGCGGCGAGCTGGAAAGTTTCTTACTCGATATGGTGGCGCAGGAAGAAAATAAAGATGCCATTATTTTAGATTTACGTTACAACACCGGTGGAAATGTACACGATGATGTATTGAAATTTCTTTCGCAACGGCCGTATTTACAATGGAAATACCGAGGGGGAAAATTGGCGCCACAAAGTAATTTTGGCCCTGCTGCAAAACCTATTGTATTGCTTATAAATGAACAATCACTGAGTGATGCCGAGATGACTGCAGCCGGGTTTAAGCAACTTAAACTGGGGAAAATTATCGGCACCGAAACTTATCGTTGGATTATTTTTACCTCGGCTAAAGGTTTGGTTGATGGTTCTTCTTACCGATTACCATCATGGGGTTGCTATACGATGGATGGCCAAAATTTAGAAAGCAACGGCGTTAAGCCAGATATTTTTGTGAAAAATACTTTCGAAGATCGTTTGGCTGATAAAGATCCACAGTTACAGAAAGCCGTAGAAGAGATTTTGAAAGACCTTAAATAATTTTTAATTAGTCGTTGTTTTAACAGTTTTCCTGCCGAAGTAACGATTAATTTTTAAACTCTACACTTATTTCCGTTTCTTTGAAACTGGATTTTAAACTTACATGGCAAACTTATTAACCGACAGGGCTTTTTGGGTAAATTATTGGGAGCGGAAAAAAGGTCTTGCGGTGCAATTACCCGCCAATTACTTATTTCATCGGCAACTTGCCGAAGTCGTATCTAAAAACGATGTTAAAGATGCCATTGAACTCGGCGGTTTTCCAGGTTATTATGCTGTGTTTTTAAAGAAGTATCTTAAGCTTGATGTTACCCTCTTAGATTATTTTGTGCATCCGCCGGTAGTGCAGGCCCTTCTAGAAAAAAATGATTTGAAAGAAAGTGATATTCACATCATTGAAACCGATTTATTCAATTATCAACCAGAAAAACAGTACGATTTAGTATTGAGCTGCGGCTTGATAGAACATTTTAACGATACTGCTGATATCATAAATCGGCATATTGCCTTTGTTAAACCAGGGGGAACGTTGTTTATAACCCTGCCAAATTTTAACGCGGTTAATGGTTGGTTTCAAAAAACCTTCGACAAAGAAAACTACGATAAGCATAACATCGAAAGTATGAACCCTCGTTTACTGAAAAATATTTGCGAGGCTGCAGGTTTAAAACAAGTGCAGGCGGGTTATTTTGGTCGGTTTAGTGTTTGGTTAGAAGATGAGAGCCAAAAATCCATAGCCGTTCGGTTTTTTAAGAAAGCGGTTTGGATAACCGGTAAAATTTTTACGAAAATTATCCCTTTCGATAGCAAAAATCTTTCGCCTTATATTATCTTAGTGGCAAAGAAATAAAAACGCTCTATGTCTGTTAGTTGGGGTTACTCTCCTAAAATCGAAAAATTTATCCCGCTAGGAGATTTTCCTGCCGATAAATATTTAATTGTTGCACAACAAGCTATTGAAAATCTGGGATGGAAATTGAGTCATATCTCAGAGACAGGGTTAATCGCCTATACACCTATTTCATTTCAATCTTATAGTGAAGAAATATCTATAAGAATTCATGGGAATTTCGCCGTAGTGAAAAGTGAGTGTGTGGGTATCCAAATGCTTCTAAACGATTATGGTAAGAACGATTTAAACTTAGAAAAATTCTTTCACGAATTTGAGTATGTTCAATTTCACTTAAAAGACGTTTGGGAAGAGCGTATTACTGCATTCCACACCCTCATTGCCGAGCAAGACGATCAGTATTTCGAGAAAGCCCCTTTGGCAATCAAAAACAAAATCAAAAACGTTTTATACCTGTTTTTCCCGCAGAAGGGATATTCGGTAACGCCCATTGTGTTGATTTTGAATATAATTGCTTTTGTAGCCATCAGTATTATTTCTGCATTTTTCTTCAGGTATGTATTAGCACATTCAGAGAATCTCGATGCAGTTGAAATCCGCCAGCGCATGCAAAACTTTACATTAAACTTTGGTGTAAACCACCGGAATGCGGTACTCGGTGGGCAGTATTGGCGCCTGGTTACCTATCAGTTTATTCACGGCTCTTTATCACATATCTTTTTTAATATGTACGCCCTAATTTATCTTGGGTTAATGATCGAGAACAAACTGGGCTGGAAACAATTTCTATTTATCTACCTGGTAAGCGGTATTTGTGGCGGCTTGGTAAGCTTAACTTTCCACCAAGAGGGTATTATGCTTGGTGCCTCAGGCGCCATTATGGGTTTGTATGGCGCATTCATAGTGCTGCTCCTTAATAAAACTTTCGAACGTGCTGCCAATCAGGCATTGTTGTTAAGTACGTTAATCGTTTCATTTTTAGTATTGATAAATGGTGCGTTTGGTAAAAACGTAGATAATGCGGCACATATTGGCGGCTTTATTTCTGGTGCTATCTTTTGTTACCTTTTTACGGTGAAGCCGAAAGTAGAAATCGATTTTAAACCTTGGAAGCGTTACGCAACAGCTTCGCTCTTATTTTTGGGTTTCGCCTGCAGCATGATCTACTTTAGTCCGAAGTATCAAACGGAAGAATTTAAGCTTTTAAGCTACAAATTTAATGGCAACCTAGAGTACTTAAATGCAATTACCAATTTGAAAATAGATCTTCCGAAACATGCTAAATTACAATCGATAAAAGAGGATGGCATAGATAGAATGGAGAAAAACCTCGTTATCATTAAAAAAATGCAAGCGCTGAACCTAAAGAAACAAGAGGCAAAAGAGAGAGATCGAAAAGTGAAGCTATCAAAGGTTTCTTACCGGGCGGTAATGTTAATGTATCGAGATATAAATGGTGATAGCACTTTTAGGTATAGTAAGCAAACTTCTAAAGCGCTCGGAGATATGTTTGATCTTCTTTATGGCAGGTAATAGTTGGTTTTAAAAAGTACGCTTTCATCGGGTAAGATTTATTAAATCAAAGGGTAAGCATTTATCTATTGAAGTAAGGCGCAAATTTCTCGTAAATAAAACGCCTAATCCGCGTGGCTAAATTGCCCTTTCTTCCAGCTAAAAATGTTTTGATGATTTGATATGCTTCTTTGTTTTCTGCGATTACCTTTGGAAATTGACTAATGGGTTTCGGGTTAATTACCACATTATAAATGTCATTAATGCCAGAATGCACTCCAGTGCCATCGTGTCCGATGTTGTTTACCAGTGATTGAGATGGGTTTAACGTTAGGCCTCCCTTTAAGAAGATAGAGGCGTACCAGCGAATGGCCCAACTATTATTTTTTCCTTTTTTAAAATCTTGCATTTGCTTCCAAAAGTTCATCTTGTTTTCAATAGCAAAAGCAAACTTCTTCTTTTGGTCGAAGGATCTCATTAAGACATCAATATTGGGTTCGAAATGCTTCCAAGCCCTGCCCCAGGTTGCCCAGCCCCAACTTGTTGCCGCACGATAAAAGAAGGATTCAGGAAGCACATCGGCTTTCAAGGGATACATGTATGCCCCAACATGCATTACTTTTTCTTCTTCGCGATATAGGTCTAAAGCATTATTAAAATACAACAGCGTGTGAGGTGAGGTAATTAGATCATCTTCCAAAACAATTACCTGATCGTAATCTGCAATAAGTTTAGATACACCTTCTATAATTGCGTTTGCTAAACCAGCATTTACCTTACGTTCAAATACCTTAACAGATTTAAACCCTTCGGTATGGTTAATAATCGCCCGTACCTCTTCTACCTTTTGCTCATCTGATACAGATTTTGCGCCATCAGAAAAGATAAAAAGCCTGCTCTCGCTAGCCAGCACATTTTGTTTGAGAAACTTTATAGTTCGCTCAGTGTGCTGGGGGCGATTGTAGACAAATAAGGCTATTGGCGCAAGTTTTTGCATGGTTACTATATTACCTTTTAAATTTCTTTTGAATGTTTTACAGTCAATTTTATTTTAGCTCAGCATTTTTGAGAGATACAGTTGGCTCAATTTATACCGAACCGTAGCATGAGCTATCACTTAAAATATTTGTAAAGTTTGATCTGATTTTTTCGTTAAGACGGTGTATGCATTTGCAAACTGTTCTTGTTTCTTAGTGCCAAGCATCTTGCCTAAGGTAAATTTAATGCGATACTCAAGCTCTATTTTTAGGTTGGTTGCAAAATTATTTGGTCTTTTTCTGTTGATGAATTCATTAAATTTCACCGTTTCAGGGGCAGTCATAGACACTTTGTCTGCCAAAATTTCTAAACCTTCGCTCTGCAACAAAAACCGTAAAGATGTAGGCGTGTACATGTTAATGTGGCCATAATCTAAGAAGTGTTTCATCCGCTTATCTACACCAAAACGATAATCTTTTGGAACCTCTATTACAATATATTTTGCAACGCGTTTAAGTTCTCGTATAAGCACTCGCTCATGTTCAACATGTTCTAATACGTGTGCCAGGATAACCAAATCGAAGGTATCATCCGCAAAGGGAATTTTGTAGCCATCAAATGTGTTGGCACTTACCAGTTTGTTTAGCTTTCTTTCGTTGATGAGATCTACCCCACTTTGTGCAATTTCTAAGGCATAAAGTTCTGGCGCAAAATTCCACTCGTTTAAGAAATGCAGAATGCTACCATCGCCTGCACCAACTTCTAATACTTTCTTCGGATCTAAATCTTTACAAACGGTTACAACATTTTGGGCTTTATATTTTGCACCCAACATTCGCCAGGCCACGTCGTTATTGGTGTAAAAATTATCGTATGCTGTTTTAACTTCTTCGCTGAGCATAAGTGTAAATAATGATTATATCCCCAAACAATTGTCGGCCTTGTAAAATACAGAGGTAGCTTTTTCATAAAAAAGACCCGGCGAAATCCCACTGAAGCTAATTTCTTTAAAACCTTGTGCTTTAAGCAAAATCCTGGCAGGATTATAGACTTCCCGTTCGCTGTCGTCTAACACTATTACCCCATTCGGTGTTAATGCATCCAAACTATATTTGCAACACCTTACCCTATCGCGGCCATCTACAATAATAATATCGAATTTCTGATCCAGAAGCGCAGCTTTTTTGGCGTACTCACCATCCCTTTGTAATTCGCAAAATATCATTTCAGCGTTCGCCGGACTGCCATTTTTAACCTTATTGTACCAATCTTTATCGTGCTCAACAGAAGTTACAGCGCAAGCTCTTTCAGCGTAAAATATAGTAGAGTTGCCAGATCCATACTCGAAAACCCGGTGCGATTTATTTATTCGTTCTTTAATAAAATCGATAAATGAATAAGTAACCCAAGGCAGTGGTTTTCCATTTCCATCTACGGCCTGTTTCTTGTCGAAAGCGGTAAACCACCCAATGCTATTGAGATAACCTTTGTGTCCGTAAGATAATAATGCTTTTAACCTATTAGGTTTTGCAATTAATGTGGTTAGTGCTTTTAAATTATTCAACGTTTAAGTATTTTTTGAAATGTTGTGATCAAAAATAGTGATTTTAACATCATAATTCCTTGCTGCCTGGTTTTAGGGATGAGTAAAACATAGAATGTAGAAACAAAGCATGCAATTAGTGTAGCTAAAGAAGCACCAACACCTGCATATTTGGGTATTAACCAGATGTTAAGTACTATGTTAACTATAGCGCCTGCGGCTGTTCGGTAAAACGAAATTTTTGTTAATCCCTCTGCAACCAGGTATTGAGAACTGGCCATACCCAGGAATACAAAAATACCCGACCAAATGTGGATAGATAACATTTCTCCGGCTCCATCGTATTTTCCGTTGTAGATGATGTGAATAATATCTGCGGCGAAAAAACTGATAAACATAGCCAATGGCAGGTTAATGTATACCAAAAGATCGTAAAGATTGCCGAGCCGTTTTTGATATCGGCCCAAATCTGTTTTGCGGGCATTAAGCAAAGCTGGAAAGACGGAAATCACGATCGCATTTGGAATAAAATACCAAGCCTCGCTTAGGTTTTGTGCACTGCTGTAGATGCCAACGGCTTTACTCCCAACGCTTTTTAACATTACCACATCAATTTTCATGTAAATGGTAACCATTACAGCCGAAAGTATTAACGGCGATGATTGACGCAACAGGCTCTTAGCTCTTTGTTTATTAAACGTCCAATTGAAGATGCTTAAGTTTCTATTCTGGTAAATGATGGTTAAGCCAATAGCTAATACTACAGCGTCTAATACATAAGCTAACACAATATATATTAGCGGCAGATTTAAACTAATAATGATAATTTTCACCACGGAAGTGATAATTAGGCAGATGTTTTGCACCTGAACCACATATTTCGATTGTACCTGTGATTGAAAATAAGCATCGATTATATTGAACGATTTGAAAAAAGAGGCCACAGCAAGCAGGCCAACTAGCAAAGTTAGCGGTTCACCAGGCGCAGGGGATAGCTTGTTACTAACCAAGTAGATAATTATTGCAGTAGGAACCAATAATGCATTGGTAACCATTCGAAGCCACAAGGATGTTCCCAGAATTTCATCTTTTTTATTTGGCTGCTGAATAATTTCTCTAATGATGAAGGTATCTAATCCTAAACCCCCAATCGCAGCTAAAATTGCAACAAGCGAAAGACCAAAACTTAAATCACCAAATAAGATAGGGCCAAGGTATCGAGTAATTAAAACATTTACTATTAGGCTTAATGCCTTTCCAAACATTAACCAGCCCGTATTTTTTAAATACTTATTAAATGCTTCTTCATCAAAACCTTTTATGGCGGGTAATTTCATCAGCGCAAAGATGTAAAATTTAAATGCTTTGCTGAAAACTCTTTTCTATCCGTTGCAGTTGCTTCAAATGATGTTTAAGATGTATTTCGATAAACCTTAACCATTGTTTGGCATTGAGGTAACCTAACCTCGGATGTTTGGTTTTAACCTTTGGGTTTGCATCAGCTATTTTGGCAAACGACTGTTCAAATGCCGTTTCAAATTCAAGAATAAAATCTAAAGCCTCAGTTTTAGCAATCTTTTTAACCCTGCTGGCCAGCCTTTGTGGCACTTTGTATTTTGCTGCCGGCGGGAAAGCGCCCATAAATAAGATCATTTTTACAGCAAAGTGTGTTGGCTGGTTTTCACCCTTCCCACTAATACAATCGTTTAAAGCAATTAGAGAAAGTAAACTGGCATCAAAAATATGCGAATAAACTTCACTGTAACTCCATCCATCTGCCGGCGGTGTTTGCGTAAAAACTTCATCTTCATACTGTGCTAACTTCGCTTTATAAGAGTTTACAATGCGGTGTATAGAGCGCCTTACTTTTGCAGTATTCATTGCTAAAGATAACTATTAAAGTACTAGAATCGCGTGAGCAAATCTTTTAAATGTTTAATCTCATGTTTTACATCAGCAGGCTTTTCTTTTTCCATTGGATTAAAAAAAATTGCCTCCATCCCAAAGTTTAGTGCACCATAAATGTCAGCTTCTAAACTATCGCCAATCATAATGCTATCTGGTTTGGTCGTCTTGGCTCGGTCTAATGCATATTCAAAAATGATCGGACTTGGCTTATTAACCCCTACATCTTCAGAAATGATCACGTTTTGGAAGTATGGATTTAGTTTCGACAGATCCATCTTGGTTAAAGTAGTTTCTTTAAAACCATTTGAAATAATATGGAGTGTATATTTTTTCTGGAGATAAGCCAATACCATTTCTGCATCTTCAAAGAGATTGGTTTTGGTCGGAGAAATACGCACATAATCATCCTCAAATTGGTGCGGAACTGCATCAGGATGTACGCCGAGCGCTATAAATGTTTTGCTGAATCGTTGCGAGCGTAGGAAATCTTTAGTGATTTTGCCTAAATGATAATCTGCCCACAGTTGGTGGTTATTTTCGGTGTAAGTGGCAATAAAATCTGCGCAGGAAGTTACGCCCAGTGTTGCTAGTTTATGGGTGTCATAGAGCTCATTCAAGGTTTCTTCCGCATTGCGGTCGAAATCCCAAATCGTGTGATCAAGATCGAAAAAAATATGCTTTTTGTGGTGATGCATGTATTTGTTGTCGTTTTTTATAAATAAGAAGAAACTTTTGCGGTAAGCTCATCAATCAATTCCTCATCCATGTATTGATAGTCGTCTGGAATATCCAGCACAATCATCGAAGCGATAAGTTGACTATTGAATTTTTCTGCTATTTGCTGTTTGTGCTTTTTCTCCATAACGAATATGATATCTGCCCAGGAGATGTGTTTAGCTGTGAGTTTAATTCTTGCTGAAGGTGCTGTACCTGCAGACCTAACCTGGTGGTTTGGGTGGTTTTTGAAAATGGTTTCGGCGGTGGCACTGCGCCACTTATTCCTACTGCACACAAAAAGAATATTCATCAAAAACGGTATACTAAAGTTTCTCTCCGTATGCTAAATCACCAGCATCGCCCAAGCCCGGTACAATGTAAGATTTGCTGGTCATTTCTTCATCTATTGCGCCGAGCCACAATTTAGCTTTTGGTAAATTTGCCCTTACATGCGCCACACCCTCAACGCTGGCTATCGCCGAAACAATATGCAGCTCGGCAATCTTATAGCGGCCGATGAGTTCCTTGCAGCACATGACCATGCTTTGCCCGGTCGCCAGCATGGGGTCGGCCATAATTAAAGTTCTGCCTTCTAAATCTGGCGATGATACATAATCCATCTGGATTACAAAATCTCCACCTTTTTTTACCTTTCTATAGGCAGAAATAAAACAGCACTGGGCTTGGTCAAATACGTTTAAAATTCCTTGTTGTAAAGGCAAGCCTGCTCTAAGAATGGTTGCTAATACAGGTTGTTCGGCCAAAATAGCGCAAGTGGCTACGCCAAGAGGGGTAGTTACTTCTTTATCGACATATTTTAGGGATTTACTAATTTCATATGCAAAAAATTCGCCCATGCGTTCTAAATTCTTACGGAAACGCATCGCGTCTTTCTGGATAGTTTCATCCCGAAGTTCAGAGATAAAGGTGTTGGCGATCGAAGTCGTTTTGCTGAGATTAAAAACCATGTTTGTATTCTTTAATAAGTCTTGCTTGGAGGCTTAAATTTAATGATCCTATTGTTTAACTCAGCGCTTTGTGCACAATTAGTCTTAAAATTAATTTTTGGCACTACCTATCATTGCTTTAAAAGCGGTATTCAATTTCTTATATTTTAGATGGCTTGAGAGCCTTTTGAGTTGCCAGCTGCTACAAAAACACCCACTCACCATCTTAACGGCATCTAATAGGTCATCTATAATATTATTCATGCTTTCCTGGCTCAAGTGTTCTAGAGCAGTATCGGCAAATGCATAAGGTGTTACGGCTAACAGGGTAACTTTTTCAAGTTGTAAATCGTACCAACTAAACGGCGTGCAAGTACCTGCCCTAAATCCTGGGGTTGCTGCATAACCCATGGAGTAATCTGCTGTAACTCCACTGCTAATTAGATTCAGATAACAAACTGGAAATTTTAGTACTTCTAATTGCTGGCTACTAAACAAAACCAAACTTGGTAGATTGGTTTTAAGTCTTGATAGGCTTTCTTTAATATTTCCAATTTGCTGCTTAGTGCTTGTACAGGGAGCCAACAATCCTACAGACTTACCTTTAAGTATAGATGAAATTTCTTTTAACTGAATATAACTTGCTGGTACTTTAGGAAAACCCAAAAAGTATGTTGTTTTAATGTTGGTTGCCACCACATAAGGTTCTACTTCTTGTAAGGCTTTTTCTACGGGTACGCTTATACCAGTTACTAGATCAAACTTGTTGCTTAAATAAGTGTTATCTTTGCTTAAAACAGCATTGGCATAGAATTTAGCTTTTTCAATAATTCCCCCTGGTGCACTAGGCTCAATGTGGATATTAATGGTTAATTGTTGGACAAAACTCTTCTCATGAAATTTCACCTGCGGATATCTTGTACGGATGAGGTTTCTAATGATTAGTGCCCACTCATCAATAATCGGGCGATCTAAGATTTTCCATTTGTATTGATAACTTTTATTTGCTGAAAATTCTTCATCTGTTCTTTTCTGATACAAATATTCTTCATACCTGCTTAAGATAAAAAATGAAGCAGCAAACACATCAAAAGGTAAAAGTGAATTTTGTACCGGGAAAGGCACCTGGTTTTCACCAAAAATTGTCGTTTTTACAACGATCTCTTCTACCTTGTTGGCAAATAATAGAGGGGTGCTTTTAAAAAATAACTCATCGGCAATTGGTTGGTTGCCATAGCTGATTTTAATATCAGTGCTCTCTAAAAATTGCTGTTCGTTTCCGGTAAATAGAACCTCGGCCTTTAAGATATCCCTAAATATAAAATTGAAGATATATTTTATCCTAGGTGTTAATACAGATGAAAATACAATTAACTGCATAATTTATTCAACAATAGGGAATAGGTAAACCTGGCTTTTAATAATCTAAATCTGGCTTAATCTATGCTCACCATTAGCAGATCATTATTAGAGCGGTTTACTATCTAATACAAAGCAAGTATCTAAAAGTTTGCCGTAAAAGTTCGGTCGGGATAAAGAATTTTTGTGCTTTTACGTGTTTCTCCTTTCACTACATGTACAATGCTCATTTGATCATCGAACATATCATATAAAATCGTACTGTTTACCTCTATAGCCTTTACGGTTGATACTTTTTCTACTTCTAAATAAATATTAGTGGCCTCATGGTCAATTTCAAACCCAACATACTGTAAAGTCGTTGGCTTTCCATTGGCCTTAATAAGCACATGGCTGGTAAGATATTTTTTAACCACCTCATCCATTTTGGCTTTTAAAGCAGCACTAGATAGATCTATTTTTTGATTATATTTTTTTGCAAGTATGGATTCGAAATCATCAGTAAAAATTCGGCAACTTATTTCCAATGTTTTATCCTTTCCATTGAAATTTACCTCTGTAGTACTTACATGTAAAGGATGTTTTAGCCGGCCAGAAAAACTGCTTAAAGCAATAAAAAGAAACGGCAAGATATATTTAAACTTACTCATAGGTTTACGTAATGCTAAAAATACTAAACGATACAAAGCAAAGTTACGATATAAAGGCGGCTATTTTTTAAAAGTGATCAGGGTATTTAGACCTGTTCGCTGGATGTTGAATTCGGAGAAATGATATTTGGCAAACACCTTTTTAAGTTTGGCATGCGATGGATGGACATGGGTAAGCTTCACATTGAGTTTCTCATTTAACCAAAAACTAAACTTGATTATCGATTTTTTTAACCTGGATTCCTTTTGGAGTTCCTTTTGCAAGAAGTTATCATTGTTAATCATGATAAATGCATAGCCACCATCGTTTACCAGTTGATAAATATGCTTTGCAAAAGCATAATCGTTAATGCAGTAGTACCAACAAATCCTGTTAAATACAATATCATACGTGCCGTGGGCGTCTTCTAAATAACCCAATGAATATTTTATGTTTACTTTTTCTTGTTTGGCCTTATTTTTCACGATGTTGAGGTAATTCCTGCTGATGTCGTGCCAGGTAACTTGTGCGCCTTTTTTAGCAAAGGCCAAACTATACTGGCCAGGGCCGCCACCAAGATCTAACAAAGATTTTCCTGAAAACGACACCTCTTGGTTCACCATTTCATCAATGAAATCGGTATTGAACTTCCGAAACTCGTGGTCGGCGTATGTTGCTGCGTGGGATAGCGGAACTGGGTCGAAACCTTTTTCCGGCCTTTGAAAGTAATACTTTAATCTAATCATCATGTCGAAAATCAGTTAGCGGTACACTAAGCTAGGGGTTTTTATTGTGAAGATGAGTTTCATTATACTTCACAATAAACGACGTTAGAAATCGGTAAGAGTAAATAGTTTGGGTAACAAATTTAATGGTTAAGCCCTGTTTCGGCAGATAATTTCACGTTTAGTATTTAAAAATTTAATTTTAGCACTTATATTTTATAGTGAGAAACGTAATCCTTTAAAATTCATGGTTTTTCAAGATTTTGTCTTTTATTTTAAGTTGGGTTGGGAGCACATTGTTAGCTTAGATGCTTTAGATCACCAACTTTTTATACTTGCGCTGGTGGCAATTTACAGCTATACTAACATTAGGCAAGTGCTTATCTTAGTTACAGCGTTTACCATTGGCCATTCTGCCACCTTACTTTTAAGCGTTCTAGATATCATTCGCTTTGATAGTAAATGGGTAGAATTTTTAATTCCGTGCAGTATTGTTATTACTGCCGTAAGCAATTTGTTTAAAAGGAACTTCTCATCAAAATCTTTAAGAATAAACTATTTCCTTGCACTAGGCTTTGGCTTAATCCACGGAATGGGATTTGCCAACTCAATTAGGATGATGTTAGCAAAAGATCAAAATATTGGCTGGGGTTTATTTGGTTTTAATCTCGGACTGGAAGCCGGCCAAATTTTTATGGTTTTGATTATTTTATTAATTACCTTTATAATTTTCAACTATACCAAAATCAAACGATTGAGTTGGGTGTTGTTTATATCTGCAGCTGTGTTTAGCCTTGCGTTAAAAATGGCTTTAGAGCGTTTGCCCTTTTAATAACTAACTAAGAATTATGAATAAATTATTTACTTTAAGTCTGCTGCTTTTTTCTGGCAGTATGGCAATGGCCCAAAACATTCAGAACAACCCAGGGAGTAACCATGGAAACAAGTTCGAACAATTGGGAACTATTTTGCCAACCCCTAACGAACAGCGTACCGCAAGCGGTGCCCCAGGCGTAAAATACTGGCAGCAACGGGCCGATTATAACATTAAGTGCGAGTTAGACGAAAAAAACCTAATGTTAACTGGTTCAGAAACGGTTACTTATACTAATAATTCTCCAGATCCGCTCACTTATATTTGGTTACAGCTTGATGAAAATGAGCATAGTACGAGCAAAAGCTCCAACTACCAGGATGCAACGAGAATGCCAGCTGTAGGTACTACGCAAAGCTTAGAGCAGTTAAGCGGTAAAGCCGATAATGGTTTAGGTATTAACATTACAAAACTTACTGATGCTACCGGGAAAAACTTAAAATATACCGTAAACAAAACCATGATGCGGGTAGATTTACCTGTAGCCTTGAAAACAGGCCAGAAATTAATCTTTAACATTGACTGGAACTACAAAATTACCGACAGGATGAGTATTGGTGGTCGTGGTGGTTACGAGTTTTTCCCAGCAGATGGAAACTACTTATTTACCATGACCCAATGGTACCCGCGTTTGTGCGTTTATAGCGATTTCCAGGGTTGGCAGAACCACCAATTTACAGGTAGGGGCGAATTTGCTTTAACCTTCGGCGATTTTAAAGTGCAAATGACAGTCCCTGCAGATCACCTGGTGGGTTCTACCGGAGAGTGTATCAACTACAGTGCTGTGCTGTCGCCAACACAACTTAGCCGCTACAATGCTGCAAAAAATGCAACTGCACCAGTGGAAATTCAAACTTTGGCAGAAGCCACGGCCGCAGAAGCGAAAAAATCTACCGCTAAGAAAACCTGGGTATTTAATGCCAATAATGTTCGCGATTTTGCCTGGACGTCTTCTCGTAAATTTATATGGGATGCGATGCCGCAAAAGATTCAAGCGAATAATAACACCGTAATGTGCATGAGTTTTTACGGTAAAGAGGCTTATAACCTGTATAGCAAATTCTCTACCAGAGCCGTAGCACACACTATTAAGACCTATTCCGATTTTACCATTCCATACCCATACCCGGTTGCACAAAGTATTGAAGCTGCCAACGGAATGGAATAC
The DNA here is from genome assembly GCF_026240095.1 of Pedobacter sandarakinus. GTDB lineage: Bacteria > Bacteroidota > Bacteroidia > Sphingobacteriales > Sphingobacteriaceae > Pedobacter > Pedobacter sandarakinus. Next base: position 1,263,426 of record NZ_JAPIVG010000001.1, read on the forward strand.
CCAATGATTTGCTTTAACTACGGCCGTACAGATGCTGACGGAACCTATAGCGAAGGCACAAAGAATGGGATGTTGGGTGTAATTATCCACGAGGTTGGCCACAACTTTTTCCCAATGATTGTAAACAGCGATGAGCGCCAGTGGACATGGATGGATGAAGGCTTAAACTCTTTTGTTGAATACTTAACCGAAGAACTTTGGGACAACAAATTTCCAAGTAAAAAAGGCCCGGCTTACACTATTGTAGATTACATGAAGCTGCCAAAAGATGAGTTGGAACCCATCATGACCAATTCTGAAAACATTGCCCGCTTCGGCCCAAATGCTTACTCTAAGCCGGCTACAGGTTTAAACATTCTTCGCGAAACCATTATGGGTAGAGAACTTTTTGATTATGCTTTTAAAGAATATGCTAGAAGATGGGCATTTAAACACCCAGAACCTGCAGATTTATTCCGTACCATGGAAGATGCCAGTGGTGAAGATTTAGATTGGTTTTGGAGAGGTTGGTTCTATGGAACAGATGCCTGCGATATTGCCCTGGATAGCGTGAAATTTGCAAAGGCGGATTTCCCTAAAGATGTTCCTGCTGCGAGATCGAGAATGATGAAAGTAGACAAACCTGCTCTTAATACATTTGATGATATCTCTAAAATTAGAAACAGAGAAGATAAAAAAATTGGTTTCTATGTAGATAAAAACACAGCTGCACAAGATTTCTACTATAAATACGATAGGGGAATGGTAAGCGTTGATACTACGAAAACAACTAAAGTAGAGGTGCCAATGCCTTTGGAGGTAGTACCAGACGCTGAGCAAGATAAGTATGCAAACAAGTTTTTATACGAATTGAGTTTCAGTAATAAAGGTGGGTTGGTAATGCCAATCATTGTAGAATTTACTTACAAAGATGGCACTAAAGAGATCGATAGAATTCCGGCGCAAATTTGGAGACATAATGAGTTGAAAACTTCTAAATTTTATGTAAAGGATAAAGAAGTAGAGTCGATTTTAGTAGATCCACTACGCGAAACGGCAGATATTGATACGGCTAATAACACTTGGGGCGGCAAAGCCAGGGAAAGTAAATTTAGAACTTACAAAATGAAAGCAGGTGGCACAGTTAGAGGCCAGTCTGTTGGTTCTAACCCAATGAAGGTTGCTGGCGCAAAATAGTTGCTACAGTAAACAAAACAAAACTTTATAAAAATTATCCTCGCTGAATAGGTTTCAGCGGGGATTTTTTTTATGGCATATTTTGCACAAAGCTGATAAACCTTTGTTAAATAGACCTGACAGGAGCAAAAATCCTTTTATTGCCTGTTTCAGTAGTTGCATTTATTGTTTGGAAGTTATGCTGTTGTGGCAGAATACAGCAATAAAAGATTGTAGCGAATGGCGGGGCTGCCTTAGCCAAAAGTGATGACATTCGTTTTCCAATCATTTAAGAGACAGTCGTTTTGCATTGGTAATGATTTCCTGCTGCGGCATTTACAACTTTCCTGACTTTTAGCTGTTTTAGTGTTTGCAGCCTAAGTTGTATATTTGATTTGCCCATGAAATTTAAAATTACATCAGAATATAAACCTACCGGAGACCAGCCAACAGCCATACAGCAACTGGTAGACGGCGTAAATGCGAATGAACATTACCAAACTTTATTGGGCGTTACCGGCTCTGGTAAAACCTTTACGGTGGCAAATGTAATTGAGCAAACCCAAAAGCCAACGCTAATTTTAAGTCATAACAAAACACTTGCCGCCCAGCTTTACGGAGAATTTAAAAATTTTTTCCCTGAAAACTCGGTAAATTATTTTGTGTCTTATTATGATTATTACCAGCCAGAAGCTTTTATTGCATCGAGCAATACTTATATAGAAAAAGATTTGAGTATTAACGAAGAGATTGAAAAACTTCGTTTGCGCACTACATCATCATTAATGAGTGGACGTAGGGATATTATTGTAGTGAGCTCAATATCTTGTATTTATGGTATGGGAAACCCTGAAGATTTTTCGAGAATGGTTTTCCGTTTTGGTGTGGGGTTACGGATTTCTAGAAATGCCTTTTTGCATAGCCTGGTAGAAATTTTGTACTCACGTACTACTACAGAATTTAAACGTGGTACGTTCAGGGTAAAAGGCGATACAGTGGATATTTATCCTGCGTATTTGGATCACGCATACCGCATTTCTTTTTTTGGTGATGACATTGAGGAACTTTCGGCGATCGATCCGGTATCTGGTAAAACGTTAGAGAAGCTGGAAGATATGGCTATTTACCCTGCTAATTTATTTGTTACGCCTAAAGATCGTTTTAACCAATCTATTTGGGGAATACAAGAAGAGCTAGAGGTACGTAAGAACCAATTAATTGCCGATAGGCATTTGCTAGAGGCCAAGCGTTTGGAAGAGCGAACCAATTTCGATATTGAGATGATGAAGGAACTGGGCTACTGCTCTGGTATCGAAAATTATTCTCGTTTTTTTGATGGAAGGCAGCCTGGTATGCGTCCGTTCTGCTTGCTCGACTATTTTCCGGATGATTACTTAATGGTGATAGATGAAAGCCACGTTACAGTTCCACAAATTAGGGCGATGTATGGCGGAGATCGATCGAGGAAACTTTCGTTGGTAGAATATGGTTTCCGATTGCCAGCAGCCTTGGATAACAGGCCGCTTAACTTTAATGAGTTCGAAGCTCTGGCGCCGCAGACAATTTATGTGAGTGCCACGCCTGCCGAATATGAACTGGAAAAATCGGAGGGAGTTGTGGTAGAGCAGGTAATTAGACCAACTGGTTTGCTAGATCCGGTAATTGAAATTAGGCCTGCCATTAACCAGGTAGATGATTTGCTGGATGAAATTGATTTGACGATAAAAGATGGCGGGAGAATTTTGGTAACCACCTTAACCAAGCGTATGGCAGAGGAGTTAACAAAATATTTGGATCGCTTAAATATTAAAACCCGGTATATCCATTCTGAAATTAAGACCCTGGAACGCGTAGAGATTTTAAGGGGTTTGCGTTTGGGAGAATTTGATGTGCTGGTGGGGATTAACTTATTGCGAGAAGGTTTAGATTTACCCGAAGTGACTCTAGTGGCCATTTTAGATGCGGATAAAGAGGGTTTCTTGCGTTCGGAAAAATCGCTGATACAAACCATTGGTAGAGCTGCACGTAACGATAGGGGACGTGTAATTATGTACGCTGATGGGATAACCGAAAGCATGGAGAAAACAATTGATGAGACCAACCGCCGCAGGGAAAAACAAATCGCTTACAATTTGGAGCATGGCATTACCCCGAAAACGGTTGGCAAATCCAGGGAAGCTATTCTGGAACAAACTTCGGTACTGGACTTTTCACAAAAAGCCAGCGATAATAAAGCAAGGGCTTATGTAGAAAACGCAGAGGTTAGTATTGCTGCCGACCCTATTGTGCAATATATGGGTAAAGCAGAATTACAAAAAGCCATTGATAATACTCGTAAATACATGCAAAAAGCTGCTAAAGACATGGATTTCTTGCAGGCAGCAAAACTTCGTGATGAGATGTTCGCCCTTGAAAAAATGTATAATGAAAAGTTTGCTAAGTAGCCCTGAGGTAACTATTTCAAAATTTATACTGAAGTTTACGTTTCAAAAATTATAACATGGACGGCCAAAATAGAAAAGACATTTATCCGGGTTTAGCAGTAGGAATTATTTTAAAGAAAGATCAGCGCTCCGGAAACATCACTTACGGCGTTGTACAAAGCCTACTTACTTCTGCAGCATATCATTCTCGTGGAATTAAGGTTAGGTTGGACGATGGCCAAGTGGGGAGGGTAGCGGAAATTGTAGAAGATTAGTTTGTTCAAACGCTTAAGAAATGTAATCTGTGTAATACAATTGCAATTAAACCCGAAAAAAGTAACAATTTCTTCGCTCATCCGTCTATATTTGTAACAACAGTAAATTAAAGCATGGGATTAGTTAAGTTCGTTTTTATTGCAATATTGGTACTTTGGATCATTAGAATGTTGATTCGACTGATATTGCCAATGCTGTTTAACAACCTCGCTAGTAAGATGCAACAACAAGCTAGCGCACAAGGGCAGCAACAAAAGAGATCAAAACCAGAAGGCGCCATATCTATTGATTATATGCCGCCAAAACAAAGTGGTAAAACAGATAAACTCGGCGATTTTGTCGATTACGAGGAAGTTAAATAAGTCAAAGTCTCGATATCCATCGGGACTTTTTTATTTCTAGGATTTTTTATATTGATCGTATTAAACCTCAGCAAGGCTATCAAAATAAGTTGGCTGGAGTTTCTTGTTGTTCGGCTGTTTGTTTGATGATTTGATTTCGTTTTTCAAGTAACGAAGTCATGTAACTTTTCAAAAAGCATCTTTCTGCAATGCTTCCAAATAAACCCAATGGAGCCTTAAAGTCGAAGATATCAATCATCTCGGTTTTGGAGGCTAATGTTTTAAACAGATGTTGGTGATGGAAGTGTTGGAATGGGCCTTCAGTCATTTCATCGGTAAAGCTAAAAGGGTATTCCATTTCGCTAATTTTACTGGTTAATGTAAATGGGATGCTAAAGTGTTTCGCTTTCCAGGTTACTGTTTCATTTAAATTTATCAATCCCGTTACTCTTCCTGCAATAGCTTTTTCGCCAGAAGTCGCCATTGATTTTACATGGAGGTCTATGCTGCGGGCCAAGTTATAACACCGCTCAATGGGCGCATTAATTAGCGTAATAAGTTTGATGGTTGGCATACGTATAATCTTTACAACAAGAAATGAAAGTTACCTTAAAAATTAAGCTGGTTAAGGCTTAGCTATTTGATGTTAGCTTTCTATTTAAAAACCTTCAGAATTGATCCCCAAAACCAACTTTCTTCGGCCTTAAGCATGGTTTCCAAGGTTTTGTCTACATTTCCGGCTAATTTGTTAATATCGGCAATAGACTTTTTAAACGTAGCAAATTCGGGATCTTTCTCATCACCAGATACCGTAGAAAGTTCTGATAATACTTTTAATACAGGTTCCAGTTCGCGTTTTTTACGTTCTTTGGCTACCTGGCGGGCAATGTTCCAAACATCTTTATCGGCAAAAAAATATTCCTTGCGTTCTCCAGCCTTATGTTGTTTTTCAATTAAACCCCAACCAATTAGGTCGCGGAGGGTCATGTTTGCGTTTCCCCTCGAAATACTTAACTGCTCCATTATTTCATCGGTGGTTAATGCTCTGGGAGAGATCAACATTAATGCATGAACCTGAGCCATAGTACGGTTAATACCCCATTCTGAACCCAATTTGCCCCATGCCTCGATAAATTTCAATTTTGCTGCTTCCAATTCCATAATCAAATATAAAAAAGTATTATTAAAACTTTCAAAAATTATTGAAACTTTATTTACTTAATTTGGGTTGGATGAATAGATGTAGTGACTTGGTTTTTTATAGCTATGCCATCAGATGGTAATTCCATTGCAAAAACAAAAGCATCGGTTTGCACGACATTTACCTAAATCTAATTTTTATTCTCCTCACATTTAATTAATTCCTTTTTTATACCGCCCAATTTTTTATTTTTGACGTTCGTTTAAACTTAAACAAACCTTAATGAATAACTGGTTTAACAGAAATGGCATTCATTTAGCCATTATAGCAATTTTTGTAGTCATTACTTTTGCCTACTTCAGTCCTGTTTTACAGGGTAAAGCGCCTGCGCAAAGCGACGTAATCCAATCGCAGGCCATGCAAAAGGAGATTATGGATTTTAAAGAGAAAGATGGCAAAGCTCCACTTTGGACAAACCAAATGTTTGGTGGTATGCCAGCTTATCAGATTTGGGTACCGTATGCATATAGTGGAGCAACCTATGGTATTGCGTTAATCACCAAAGCTTTCCCTAATCCAACAGGTACTGTACTGTTGTTGTTATTCGGTGCTTACTTTCTATTTATTGTACTTAAGGTTAATCCCTGGCTTGCCGCTGCAGGTGCAATAGCCTTTACTTTTACCACCTATAATTTTGTGTTAATAGCAAGCGGCCACAGCAGTAAGGCTTTGGCAATAGGCTTTTTTGCGCCTATAATCGCCAGTATCTTGCTTACCATGCGTGGGAAATATTGGTACGGAGCCAGTTTAACGGCCTTATTTCTAGCCTTAGAAATTAGAACCAACCACGTACAAATGACTTACTATTTGATGTTAGCCATTTTAATTTTCGTTGTTGTAGAACTTTATCAAGCCGTTAAATTGAAAACGGTTTCTCATCTGGCAAAATCATTTGGCTTTTTAGCCTTATCAGTTGTTTTGGCAGTTATGATTAATGCAAGTTTACTTTGGTCTACCGCAGAATATGCAAAGGAAACTAACCGCGGCAAGTCTAACTTGACTGTAGCATCTACAGACAAAGATGCCGGTATGTCTAAAGAATACGCTTATCAATGGAGCCAGGGGGTTGGCGAAAGCTTTACATTTTTTATTCCGGATTTATATGGTGGCGCTTCTGGTGTTGAAGAATTGGTAAAGCCAGATGGAAATATGTACAAAGCCGTCTCAGAACTTACTGGTGGCGATCAGGCACAAACCACCCAAGCCATTCAACAATTGGGCGGCCAATTAAACATGCAGCAATACTGGGGTGAAAAGCCTTTTACTCAGGGTGGTTACTATTTTGGGGCAATCATCTGTTTCTTGTTTGTGTTTGGCTTGTTCATCGTTCGCAACCCAATAAAATGGTGGATATTGTCTACCACGATTTTATTCATTCTGCTTTCATTCGGTCGCCATTTTCCTTTTGTAAGTAACCTGTTCTTTGATTATTTCCCGCTTTACAATAAATTCAGGGCAGTTGAATCGATCTTAGCTGTGGTAGGTTTAATGGTTCCGATACTGGCATTGTTAGCTGTTAAAGAAGTACAGGATGGTCAAATAGATGAAAAAGTTTTGGTTAAAAAATTGACTTGGTCTGCGGGTATTATTGGAGGTCTTTCCTTAATTATTGCCATCGCACCAACTTTATTCTTCAGCTTCAAAGCTTCAAATCATCAGCAGATTGTGCAAGCATTAACGCAGAGTTTGCAAAACAACGCAAGCATTGCGCAAAAAATTGCCAATGGTTTAGTAGAAGACAGGATTGCCATCGGCCGTGCTGACGCTTTTAGGTCATTTTTCTTTGTACTGGTTGGTTTCGGAATCATTTGGGCGCTTATCAAGAAAAAGTTAAATGCTCAAGTCGCATTTGGATTGCTTGCATTAGCTGTTTTGGTAGATATGTGGCAGGTAGATCGCCGGTATTTGAATAATAAAAACTTCGAACCTAAAACTACTGTTGCCAATTATTTCCAACCTAGAGATGTTGATAATTTTATCAGTGCGGATAAAGATCCAAATTTTAGGGTTTTCGATCTTTCCATTAACACTTTTAGCGATGCAAGTACTTCAGCCTTCCATAAAACTGTTGGTGGATATCATGCTGCGAAATTGAAGAGATTCGATGAGTTAATTCAGAATCAATTTAGCAAGAGCATCAATCACGATGTATTGGATATGTTAAATACCAAATACATCATTACACAAGACCAACAAAACGGTGCGTTCAAGATGGAGCGTAATGCTACAGCGGCTGGTAATGCGTGGTTTGTACAAAGTGTCCAATTCGTTAAAAATGCTGATGAGGAAATGAAAGCCATCAGTAGTTTTGATGCAAAAAAGGAGGCTATCGTAGATCAAAGCTTTAAAAGCTTAATGGATGATAAGCGTTTAGGTACGGGTCAGGAAGGTTTCATCAAATTAACAGATTACCACCCAGATCATTTAACTTATGAGTATTCGTCGGCCAAAGATGTGATCGCTGTTTTCTCAGAAATCTATTACAACAAAGGTTGGAAGATGTATATAGATGGGGTAGAGAAACCATATTTTAGGGCAGATTATGTTTTACGTGCTGCACAGCTAGAAGGAGGGAACCATAAATTGGAATTTATCTTCCATCCAACATCTTACTATGCTGGCGAAAACATTTCCCTCGCCGGATCTATTTTACTAGTTGTAGGCCTCGCATTCGGCATCTATGTTGAGCAAAAGAAAAAAAAGAAAGCCTTAACAACATAATCATTTAGCAAATTGATATTAAACCCACAAGGAAGTTTTCTTGTGGGTTTTTTATTTTCGGCGTTTTAACACACTTTAGCTTTTGCGATGATAATTTAACAAAGACGTAACATTTGTTTGACCGACAGCATCTTAACTTTGTTTTGTAAAACAACATTTATGTTAGAATCGTTTTTCGCTGTATGCCTATTAATTATTGTAGTCTACTTTTTCAGTCCGTTCGAGGTGAAAACTGATGAGGAAGAAGAGTGGTAAGTTCTCTTTGAAACAACTTTTTTTAAGTTGGTTAAAAATCCTTTCGCATTAGCTGCCAAAATATATGGAAAAGAGAAATGTAGAAGTCGTTGTAATTTCTGATGTGCACTTGGGCACCTACGGCTGCCACGCCAAAGAGCTTTTAAAATACCTGAAAAGCATCAAGCCTAAAACCTTAATCCTAAACGGCGATGTCATCGATATCTGGCAATTTAGTAAACGCTATTGGCCCGAATCGCACATGAAAGTCATCCGCAAACTCATGAAATTTGTTTCAGAAGGTGTAGACGTGTACTATCTAACAGGCAACCATGATGAGATGCTTAGGAAGTTTGATGGAATGAGCATGGGTTCTTTTCATCTACAGAATAAATTAATTATGGAATTAGATGGTAAGAAAGCTTGGTTCTTCCACGGCGATATATTTGATGTGACCATGCAACATTCCAAGTGGCTTGCAAAAATGGGTGCTATTGGTTACGATACCTTAATCCTCATTAATAGTTTTGTGAACTGGGTGTTGGTTTCTTTTGGTAAGGAAAAGATGAGTTTCTCCAAAAAAATTAAAGCAAAATTTAAAGATGCGGTGAAATTTATCAACAGTTTTGAGCAAACCGCGGCAGAACTTGCAATAGAGCAGGGTTATCATTATGTGGTGTGTGGGCATATCCATCAGGCAGAAAATAGAAATATTATAATCGATGGGAAAAGTGTATGTTACCTAAATAGTGGCGATTGGGTCGAAAGTTTAACCGCTTTGGAGTATCAAAACCAAAACTGGACAATCTTTAAATACGATCAAATCAACTTTGAAAAGGATGTTGTGGATGAAGGAATTCTATCAGACGGCGAAGATTTAAACCTTAAATTAGATGTAAATATGCTTTTAAAGCATATAAAATATGAAATTGCTCAATAATTTTGAGATATTCGAGCATAAATGAAGATACTTTACGCAATACAAGGTACTGGAAACGGACACATTAGCCGGGCAAGAGAGATTATTCCATTGCTTGAAAAATATGGTGAACTTGATATTTTGGTAAGTGGAACCCAAGCAGATGTAAAACTTAGTCAGCCTATTAAGTACCAGTTGCACGGTTTTAGTTTTATTTTCGGGAAGAAAGGAGGAGTCGATCACTTCAAAACATGGTTGAGCATGAATCTCTTCCGTTTTCGCAAGGATATGAAACAACTCCAATTGAAAGACTATAACCTAATTGTAAACGACTTTGAACCTGTTAGCGCCTGGGCTTGCAAACTTCAGGGCATTGAATGTGTATCGTTAAGTCACCAGGCAGCCTTCAAATCCAAAAAAGTACCGCGACCTAAAACGCTAGATTGGGGCAAGCTCATCTTGAGCAGGTATGCACCGACGAACCACCACATCGGCTTTCACTTTGATCGATACGATAGTTTTATCCATACCCCGGTAATCCGAAGTGAAATCAGGCAAATGAAGCCTGAAAACCTTGGGCATTATACTGTGTATCTCCCAGCGGTTGATGATAAGCGCCTGCTAAAGTTGTTTATGCAGATTCCAGATGTGCAATGGCAGGTATTTTCAAAACATAGTAATTCAGCTTACCGGGAGGCAAATGTATCTGTGGAGCCGGTTAACAATGAACGGTTTAATAAAAGTTTAGCCACTTGCACAGGTTTATTTACTGGCGGGGGCTTCGAGGGGCCGGCTGAGGCACTTTTCTTAAAGAAAAAATTATTGGTTGCCCCTATGCGCTTTCAATTTGAACAGCAATGTAATGCTTATGCTTTAAAACAGTTTGGTTTGCCTGTGGTATGGGGCAGCGATCGTAATTGGTTACCCATTGTCAAAAAATGGGTAGATCAGCCGCAAGCGAATGATTTTCACTTTCCAGATGAAACTGCCCAGATTATCGATGATATGGTTAAAAAGTATGCCCGCATGTAGGTTCCTAAAGTATGGGCTAGCTGCTGTTGCATAGAGGTGTTAGCGTCATAATCAAAATGCGCATCTCACAATTAAAAAGGCAAACCTTTTAGCTTCCCGCAGAATATCGAAAAGGTAAGCGAAAGCATCGCTATCGGTTCGTGCACAATAGTCTGAAATTATTTTCTTTACTTTGTTGCACTCAAAAATGGCATGATTAATCAATTTAGAAACCTAAATCCAATTAACCTGATATATCTTTTAGCTTACACATTTATTATGCGTATTGCTATCTATACTCAGATGCCCAATCAACTCCAGTTTGATTTTCTTGAGCCTTTTGCCAAAACACTTTTCGATACTGATTTACTCGATGTACAATCGCCATCAGCCAATATTTTTCTTGCCGCGATAATTGTTTTTGTTCAGGCGCTGGTTTTTAATCGTGTGGTTAATAATCATAATCTCTTGGCTAAACCAAGCTTTTTACCAGGGCTTATGTATATTTCAGGTGCTAGTTTGTTCATGCCTTTTATGGTTTTAAGTCAGGCACTATTGGCCAACTTTCTATTAATCTGGATTATTGATAAATTCTTAAAACTGGGTAAAACATCCAATTCCATCACCACCGTGTTCGATATTGGGATGATAATTGGCCTGGGAACATTAATTTACTTTCCGTTTATGGCCATGCTGCTTATGATTTTCCTGGCGCTATTGCTCTTTAGGTCGTTTAACTGGCGAGAATGGGTAGCCGGTTTGGTTGGGTTTATAACCGTTTTCTTTTTCTTAGCCGTCTGTTACTATTGGAACGATAATATCAGCTCGTTTTATCAAATCTGGAAGCCACTTGGCAGTAAGTTTCCATCTTCTTTCAAAATCAATTACAATGATTACCTGGTGCTAATTCCGGTGTTTATCATTATCGTATTGGCTTCATTACAGCTCAGAGAGAACTTTTTCAGAAGTTTCATCAGCACCAGAAAAGGTTTCCAATTGTTGTTTTTTATGTTCATCATCGCGGCAGCAAGCTTTTATTTAAAACCTGGTTTTCGTACCTGGCATTTCCTGCTTTGTGTACCTCCGGGAGCGGTTCTGTTGGCCTATTATTTTAGCAATGCGAAGAAGCGTTGGTTCTATGAAACCCTGTTCGTAATGTTTATCTTATCTGTACAATACTTTCTTTTTGTTTAACCTTTTTTAACAAAAAACTAGAACAAAACTTAACAAAGATTAATAGCTTTGTGGCATGAAGTTTCAGTTTACGGCTTGTTTAGATTCCAAACTTTTTGGCAAAGGCCTATTTTCTAGGCGAAGCCCGAATTCATAAGGTTAATGGAATGAATAGGTTAGCGATTGATATTGGAAATTCATCAGCAAAGATTGCTGTTTTCGCTGGTCGGGAGATTATTCATCACCATCGGTTATTGAAGGTTGGAATTATTGATTTAGCGCACATCATTGATAAGTTCTCGCCTAAGCAAGCAATTATCAGTAGTGTAAATCAAGAGATCGGTCAGCTAGAAGAATTTCTGAAGAGGCGTACCGAATATACCCGTTTTACTACCTCACTTACTAATGGGGTGATAAATTACTATAAAACACCTACCTCATTAGGTTTAGACCGATGGGCAGCAATGCTTGGAGCATTTGGAACTTACAAAAAGTCGCCATGCCTTGTAGTTGATGCCGGCACTTGCATCACCTATGATTTGCTTAATGGAAAAAGTGAGTATTTCGGTGGAAGTATAAGCCCGGGGATAAAGATGCGGTTTAAGGCTGTACACGAATTTACAGGGAGATTGCCGCTTGTTGAATGGGATGTGAAGGAAGAAATTCCCGAAGGTTTAGATACTATTTCTGCTATAAAAAATGGCGTTTTGCGGGGAATACTAAACGAAATTGAAGGGTATATTGCCCTAAATAAGATAAATGAAAGCACTTTAAAGGTGATTATTACAGGTGGTGATGCTAATTTTTTGTTTAAGCAATTACAAAACAGCATCTTTGCCCCTCAAATTATTAGTGATCCCTATTTGGTATTAAAAGGATTAAATGAAGCTATTGCAGATTAAAATGTATAAAAAGATAAATTATATTGCGGCCATACTCGTTCTTGTTTGTGGTGTTGGTGTTAAAGCACAGGTCACCACCTCATCACCATATTCCAGGTATGGATTAGGTAATATAAAAGGATCGCTGCTTCCCCAGTTGCGGGCAATGGGCGGAATTTCTACCGCTGTTGGTAAGGTTACAGGGTTTAATTACATCAACATGCAAAATCCATCATCATATGCTGGTGTTACCCTAACAACTATTGATATTGGCATGACTGCAGACTTAACTAGCTTAAGTCGGAACAATTTAACTGAAACCAGTTTTAATGGTACCTTCAGTCATTTAGCCTTTGCCGTTCCTGTAAGTAGGAAATCGGCTATTAGTTTTGGAATTCTACCCTATTCAGATTTGGGTTATGCTTATCGGAATACCGTAAAAATAGATACTCTTTCTGTAGATCAGCTCTATTCTGGTGAAGGCGGATTATCAAAGGCTTATTTTGGTTATGGACACCGTTTTGGAGACCATTTAAGAATTGGTGGAAACGTAGAATACATATTCGGAAATCTATTAACCACCCGTGCTACAGAATATGCAGTAACTGGCGCTATTAACGCTAAACTGCAAAACAAAAATAGTGTTGGCGGATTGAACTATTCATACGGTATCCAATACGATTTTAATATAGGGAAGAATACTTTGTTTACATTAGGATACTCGGGTAGTACTGCAGGTAAAATCAATTCTACACAGAGTTTCTTTGCCACGCAATATACGAGGGCACAGGATGGTACTGAAAGCACTGCAATTGATACCCTAAGCGCAATAAATGGAAGCAAATCTAACCTTACGTTGCCACTTACGCATAACTTCGGTATCGCTATTCAGCAGAACGATAAGTGGATGATTGGCGCTGATTTTAGAATGAGCAAGTGGGCCAACACCAGTATTAATAATGTTAATTCTGGGCTTCAGGATAGTTGGGGAGTATCTTTAGGTGGGCAATGGACACCAGATTATACCTCATACAATAATTATCTGAAACGGATGGATTACCGCTTAGGGGTGAATTATGATAAGACCTATATTAAAATTGGCAATGAGGATATTAAAGAAATGGGCGCCTCTTTAGGTTTTGGTTTTCCGCTTCCTACAGCTAACGGCGGATCTGCTTTTTATAAAATTAACTTCACTACCGAGTTTGGACAAAGGGGAACTTTGAATAATAACCTGGTAAAAGAACAGTTTATAAACTTTCATTTAGGTTTTACGCTCAACGATACTTGGTTCCGCAGATATAGGGTAGATTAATGAGGTTGCAAACATTCTTATATGGCCTATTCGGTTCGATGTTGCTCGTTGTTGCGGCATGTGGTACGGACGACCTTAAGAAAGCTAATGCAATCTCTGCAAAAAAGATTACTTTCACCCGCGACAGAACCATCGGTTTCGAAGCCATCTACAGCGACTCTGCAAGGGTGAAGGCCCGTGGATGGGCACCAATTATGGATAAGGTAACACCATCCAATGGCAGCGTTTATGAAGAAATGCCTAAAGGTGTTAACATCGATTTCTATAACCCAAATGGCACCATAGATGGAAACCTGGTTTGTGATTATGCCATTCGCAAGGAACAATTACAAGAAACGGAGTTTAGAAAGAATGTCGTTGTAAAAAATAGTAAGGGCGATACGTTTTCTTCGGAAGAATTGATTTGGGATGAAGCAAAAAAAATCTTCTACTCCAATCAAAGGGTCTATGTAAAAGGTGCAGATGGGAGTCTGGGAGATGGCATTAACTTTAAAGCACCACAGGATTTTAGCTCTTACGAAATGGAAACAGGGAGCGGACAGCTTAATATGAAAGAAGGCGTTGCACCGTAAACTTAAGGGCAAAGCTTTGGCGGGGCGGTTTAGGCGTTTAACTTAAGCGTGAAACTATATCTACAATAACTGCCAGGCGTATTGTTATCAATTGAATCTCAATACATAGGCCGCTTTTTCATTCAACCAATCAATCTCCAAAAGTTGTTTCGTTATTTGAGGCTCAAATTGGATTAATGACTTCACTTATTGTCATTTTCCTCAAGCTATTTGCTTAAAAATTAAACACTTGATAAATAAAATTTTGTGTTTTCTTTTTTAAGGCAAATTTGTATCTTGCGCCCTCTTAAAAAAAACTAAATAAATTTATAAAGTACAATATGGGATTAATGACATTTTTGCGTAACCGTGCGGGCTATATCTTAGTCTTTGCCATTGGTTTTGCAATTGTTGCATTTTTAGTAGGCGATGCAATTAACGTGGGTAAGCCTTTTTGGTCAGCCAATCAAAAGGTAGTGGGTTCTGTAGATGGTAATGAAATCAATATCGATGATTTTCAACCTAAGGTGGATCAAAGCCTTAATCAATTTAAACAACAATATGGCGGTAGCTTAAATCCGCAGATGACTTCAATGGCTGTAGATCAGGCTTGGAATGCAGAGTTGGCTAAGGTGTTGTTATCAAAAGAATACGATCGTTTAGGATTAACCGTTTCTGAAGACGAATTGTTGGATTTATTGCAAGGTCAAAATCCGAGCCCTTTAATTAAGCAATATTTTTCAAACCCGCAGACCGGTCAGCTAGATCGTGCTACGCTAATGAACTTTTTAAAGTCTAAAGAGCCACAAGCTTTGCAACAATCTACCTTGTTGCAGCAAGAGATTACCAACCAGGCTTTACAAACTAAGTATTCGAACCTTATTCGCAACTCGGTATATGTAACTTCCTTAGAGGCTGCAGACGAATATAACAACCGTAACAAGTTGGCAAACTTTAAATATGTTAGTTTAGATTACACCAGCATTCCAGATGCTTCCGTTAAACTTACAGATGGCGATTATTCTGACTATTACGATCAAAATAAGACCCGTTTCAATAATCCACAAGAAAGCCGTTCGTTTGATTATGTAACGTTTAGCATTAGCCCAACCGCGGCAGATTCTGCAGCAGTGAAAGCGCAGATTACAAAGATAGCTGCAGATTTTAAGGTAGCTAAAAACGATTCGCTTTTTGCAGCAATTAATTCTGATGTAAAGGTTCCATTCACTTACATGACTAAAGGCAAATTAGATCCAGCAGTAGATTCAGCAGTATTTGCTTTACCTGCAGGAAGTTTCTATGGCCCAGTTTTATCTGGTAACTCTTATAAACTCGTTAAAGTAGTAGCTACCCGTTTCTCTCCAGATTCGGTAAAAGCAAGCCATATTCTTATCGATCCAGCAAAATTGGGTGGAGAAGATAAAGCCATTAAGTTGGCAGACTCTTTAAAAGGTTTGATTCAAAAAGGTGCAAACTTTGCTGAACTGGCAAAAACTTACAGCGTAGATGGATCAAAAGATAAGGGTGGCGATTTAGGTACTTTCGCACGTGGAGCTATGGTTCCAGAGTTTGAGAACGCAGCGTTCGATGGTCAGGCGGGAGATATCAAAGTTGTAAAATCTCAATTCGGTGTTCATGTTATTAAAATTGAAAAACAAATTGGTTCATCGAAAGTAGCAAAACTGGCTTATGTAGAGAAAGCTTTAGGTGCAAGCAGTAAAACACAAGCTTCGGCCTACAAAGCGGCAAGTAATTTCCTAAATGATGTAAAAGGAAAAGACTTTGCTAAATATGCAGCAGAAAAAGGGTTGAAAGTTGCTGTTGCCGATCGCATCGCGGCTACTCAAGGTTTCGCACCAGGTTTGGATAATCCACGTAAGTTAATTCAGGATGCCTATAAAGCAGATAAAGGCGACGTACTTCCTGAAATCTATACTATGGCAGATGCCTATGTTGTAGCACGTTTAACTGACATTAAGCCTAAAGGAACATTGTCTTTAGCTGATGTTAAAAAAGAAATTGAGCCTATGGTTCGCAACGCTGTTAAGGCAAAGATGTTGGTAACGAAGTTTAACGGTGCCGGAAAAAGCTCATTAGATCAGATTGCATCTAAGGTGGGCCGTCCTGTTAATCCAGTTCAAAACATTGTTTTCGCTAACCCGATTATTCCAGGTGTGGCGCAAGAAAACAAATTGGTAGGTAGCGTATTTGGTGCTCAACCTGGTAAGGTTTCTGCACCAGTGGAGGGCGATAGAGGAGTTTATGTATTCTCTGTTGATGGATTTACAAACCCAGCTCCAATTGCAAATATGTTCAAGCAAAAAGAAAGCATGTTATTGGCCATCGGTCAGCGCTCTTTACAGTCAGCGTTCCAGGCTTTACAAGACAATGCAGACATAAAAGACAATCGTGTGAAATTCTATTAAGTAGAAAATACGTAATTTTGTAACCGTCCTGGCATTTTGTTAGGACGGTTTTTTTATTTATGGCCATGGAAATTCAAGAAAACATTGTTAATAAAGTTGCCAGCAGTGGTTTAGTTACGTTAAACCTGGAAGATTTTTATCAAAAGGGCGAACGGATACTTTATGATATTAAAGAGAACCTGTTTCATGGCTTGATCCTGAAAGAAAAAGATTTCAGGGAGTTTATCAAAACGCATGACTGGTCGCAATATCAGGATAAAAATGTTGCTATAATTTGTTCGGCAGATGCCATCGTGCCTACCTGGGCTTACATGCTACTGGCTAATCGCATGAGCAGTTATGCCAAAGAGGTTGTTTTTGGCGATCTTAGTACCTTAGAAGCGGTTATGTTTGCAAAGGCACTGGCTAAAATTAATCCTCAAGATTTTGCAGACGAACGTGTGGTGGTAAAAGGGTGTGGGGATATTGATATCCCGGTGTCGGCCTATGTTGAAATTACAAATAAACTTAGTCCCGTGGTCAAAAGCATGATGTTTGGAGAGCCATGTTCTACCGTTCCGGTATTCAAAAGGAAAGACTAATGAACCCCTAGTGAGCCGAACGTCGTAACCTAGATCCGTTCCGACTTACTTGATTCCCTTTGGGGTTTACCGGAGGCCGGTTTTGGGCGCTTACAAATATTTGGTTTGCTTTTTGCATATCTTTCGATAAGATTTGCAATTTAATGGTTATCATTATTGCAGCTTCACCAAACAGAAAGCAAATGAGAAAATTATTATTATTCGTAATTCTTACCGCTGCAATGTTTCATGCAGTTGCGCAAGAGCTTCCGCTAAAAAAAGAACCTGTTTTTCAGGAAGGAGAGGTATTACAGTATAAGTTGAGGTATGGTTTCATCACAGCTGCAGAAGGTACGTTGAGGGTGAGTAATTCTGACCTTAAGTTCGACAATAGACCTACCTACAAATTAACCGTTGATGCAGAAACCTCAGGTACTTTTGATGTTTTTTACAAAATCAGGGATCACTATGATTCTTACATTGATAAAACAGATCTCACACCTTATTTCTACCAGGAGAATATTAGAGAGTCTAGCTATAAGCGCCAGGATAAAGCCCGGTTTCATCAAGACGCTAAGAGAGTTGTGTCTAACAGGGGAAATTTCACTACCCCTACAACGCAAACTTTTGATCTGGTATCTGCCTATTATTTTGCACGGAGTTTAGACATGACAAAGTTAAAGGTAGGCGATAAATTCAAACTTAATTATTTTTTACAAGATGAGATTTCTGCGCTTGAGGTAGAGTATGTAGGAAAAGAAACGATTAAAAGCAAACTTGGCAATATTCGTTGCTTGAAATTTAGCCCCTCAATTAAACCCGGACGAATTTTTAAAAAAGACAGCAGGTTGTATCTTTGGGTTACGGACGATGGCAACCGCGTTCCGGTGAAGGCCCAAGTAGAGATCTTGGTTGGCGCAGTTACGATGGAGTTGAAGTCGGCTGCAGGCCTTAAATATGCTTTAGCGAAAGAATAATGATGATAGAAGTAGAACAGGTATTGGTACACGAGGATGTACTTAAAGAAAATTTCGTTTGTAATTTAAGCAAATGCAAGGGGATTTGTTGCGTAGAAGGGGATTCTGGCGCACCTTTAGATCACGACGAAAAAGCAATCCTGGAAGAGATTTACCCAAAAATTAAGCACCTTCTTAACGACAAGGGCATCCAAGCTATCGAAGAGCAAGGCGTTTATGTGGTGGATGAAGACGGGGACCTAACCACGCCATGTGTAGACCGCAATAAGGAATGCGCTTATGTGCTGTTCGAAGCAGGCATCACCAAATGTGCCATCGAAAAAGCATATGAGCAAGGTTTGATCGATTGGCAGAAACCGATCTCCTGCCACCTTTACCCCATTCGCATTACCAAATATCCCGAGTTTGAGGTATTGAACTACGACAGGTGGCATATCTGCCATGATGCCTGTACTTTCGGGCGGGAATTAAAGGTTCCGGTGTACAGCTTTTTAAAAGGACCGCTTATCCGAAAATATGGGGAAGATTGGTACAAAGAGCTGGAAAGTTCAGTAGCGGCGATGTAGGTGTATTATCCATTAGTTCATCAAGCGTTGAGTTATGGGTCGCTCATAAATTGATCATTATATGGAAATTGCTCTTGACAAGTGGACCATCGGGTATAGACTACATGATTCTTAAATGGCTCGATGGTCTATTTTATTGAAGTTGCTGGCGAAATAGCCGACTACATGTTTAGGTTTAGGTTTGATGCTACGGTGGATAGATTTGAAATCGGTGGCTGATGATCAGCATTTTTGTATTTTATGGGGCTCAGTATCGATACCCCACCAATAATTGGTGAAGGCTTGTTCTTCTTAGATTGCCATTGATATACTTAGATTTTGCGTTTTGAATTTGAAATATCTTCAATACCAGTACTATAAAGTTTCACAACTTCTGGTGAAATAGTACTATTCGTTGTGTATTGGTTGGTATTTTCAAATAACTATCTTAATTTAGCCGACTGAAATCATTTAATAAGCTGTGAAAAAAATTCTCATCACTGGTGGAGCAGGTTTTATTGGCTCTCACGTTGTTCGTCGATTTGTAAATAACTACCCAAACTACGAAATTGTTAATCTGGATAAGCTTACCTATGCCGGTAACCTTGCAAATCTAACCGATATTGAAAACCAACCTAATTATCGCTTTGTTAAGGCCGATATTACGGATGCGGCTACCATCAGCGAGCTTTTCAAGCACGAAAATTTCGATGCGGTTATTCATCTTGCAGCAGAAAGCCATGTAGATCGGTCTATAACTGACCCCACTGCTTTTGTGATGACCAACGTTATTGGTACTGTCAATCTTTTGAATGCCGCCCGCGAATCGTGGAAGGGTGATTATGATAAGAAACGTTTTTATCACGTGAGTACTGATGAAGTATATGGTGCATTAGGCGAAGAAGGGATGTTTACTGAAACTACTTCTTACGACCCCCATAGCCCATATTCGGCATCTAAAGCTAGTTCTGATCACTTTGTTCGTGCTTATCACGACACTTATGGGATGGACTGTGTGATTTCCAATTGCTCTAATAATTATGGTTCTCATCATTTTCCAGAGAAACTAATTCCTCTGGCGATTAATAACATTAAAAACAATAAGCCTGTACCTGTTTACGGCAAGGGTGAAAATGTTCGGGACTGGTTATGGGTTGAAGATCATGCCAGGGCTATCGATGTCATTTTTCATCAATCTAAAACGGGTGACACTTACAATATCGGTGGCCACAATGAATGGAAAAATATCGATTTGATCCATTTGTTATGTAATATTATGGATGAGAAGTTAGGTCGTGAAGCTGGAGAATCGGCTAAGCTGATTACTTATGTTACCGATCGAGCTGGTCATGATTTGCGTTATGCCATCGATTCTTCCAAGTTGCAAAAACAACTGGACTGGGTTCCTAGTTTACAATTTGAAGAAGGGTTAGCGAAAACTGTTGACTGGTATCTTCAAAATGAAGAATGGTTAAATAATGTAACCTCGGGAAATTATCAATCTTATTACGAACAACAATACGATAATAAGTAGTTGATGGAAATCGAGCAAACGGGTTTACAGGATTGTATTATCATCAAACCAAGGGTTTTTGAAGATCCGAGGGGCTATTTTTTCGAAAGCTTCAACAAACAAACTTTTGAAGAAAAGACGGGTTTACCTGGAGATTTCGTTCAGGACAACCAGTCGTATTCTTCTTACGGGGTTATCCGGGGTTTACATGCACAGACTGGTGCTTTCGCACAGGCCAAATTGGTTCGCGTAACCAAGGGTGAGGTGTTGGATGTAGCTGTAGATGCACGTCCGGGATCACCTACTTATGGCCAACACGTTGCCGTACGGTTGAGTGCAGAAAACAAGTTGCAATTATATATTCCCCGCGGTTTCGTACATGGCTTTTCGGTACTGAGCGAAACGGCTGAGTTTTTATATAAATGCGATAATTTTTTCAACAAGGCATCGGAAACCGGGGTGATTTACAATGATACTGATTTAAATATCGATTGGTTGATCCCGGAAGGGAATCAAGCGATATCTGAAAAAGACCTTGAGTTAAAACCGTTTTCACAATTGACGCATATATGAGCAAGATCCTGGTAATTGGCGCAGGCGGACAGCTAGGCCAATGTTTAAAAGTTGTAGCCGCTCGAAAGGGAATCAATGAAATTGTTTTTCCAACAGAGCAGGATGCCAATATTCTTAATGAGGCAGGACTACTTAATCTTCTGGCTCAGGAGAAACCATCCTTTGTTATTAACTGTGCCGCTTATACTGCTGTAGATAAGGCAGAAGATGAAGTTGATCTATCTAAGGCCATCAATGCAACTGGTGCCGCTTATCTTGCCTCAGCCTGTTTGGCGCACAATGCCACTTTGGTTCATGTTTCCACTGATTTTGTTTTTGAAGGCAATGAAGTGAAGTTGCTTAAAGAAGACGATGAGGCCAGACCCATTAATGTTTACGGGATAACGAAATTAGCCGGTGAGGAATCGGTTATTTCCATTTTACCAGCTCATTTCATCATCCGTACCAGCTGGTTATATTCAGAGTTTGCCAATAATTTCGTAAAAACGATGTTGAAACTTGGCGCAGAGCGGGATGAATTAAATATTATCGCCGACCAAGTGGGCACGCCTACCTATGCCATTGACCTGGCGGATGCTATTTTCGACATCATTCAATCTGGTTCCGAAGCTTATGGTATCTACCATTATAGTAATGAAGGCGTTACGTCATGGTTTGATTTTGCTAAAGCCATTTTTGATATCAGTGCTACTGATGTGAAGACAAATCCTATCCCGACTTCTGCTTTTCCAACTAAAGCTGTAAGGCCTGCTTTTTCTGTAATGGATAAAAGCAAGATCAAAGCTATATTTCAGCTTCACATTCCTTACTGGCGAGACAGTCTAGTGCAATGCATTGGTCAATTAAATAAGTTAATGTAAGCGGTGGATCCGTTTAAAATATAATTCTATATGAAAGGTATAATCTTAGCAGGAGGGAGCGGAACGCGTTTACATCCTTTAACCCTTGCTTGTAGCAAACAAATGATGCCGGTTTATGATAAGCCGATGATTTATTATCCATTATCAACTTTGATGCTCGCCGGCATCCGGGAGGTGCTCATTATTTCGACACCACATGATCTTCCTAACTTTGAGAAGTTGCTGGGTGATGGATCGACATTGGGTTGTAAATTCACTTATGCCGTACAAGCCGAGCCAAATGGTTTAGCCCAGGCTTTCGTTATTGGTGAGGAATTTATCGGGCAGGATAAGGTTGCTTTGGTGCTCGGTGATAATATTTTCCACGGTGATGGTATGGCGAAGTTACTGCAGGCCAGTGCAGACCCTGAAGGCGGGGTGGTATTTGCCTATCAAGTAAGTGATCCCGAGCGCTATGGCGTTGTGGAATTTGATTCGAATAATAAGGCTATTTCTATCGAAGAGAAACCTGAGCATCCTAAATCTGATTACGCTGTTCCTGGTTTATATTTTTACGATAATGAAGTGGTAGAAATTGCTAAGAATATCAAGCCTTCTCCTCGTGGCGAATATGAGATTACTGATATCAACCGCATTTATTTAGAGCAGGGTAAACTTAAGGTTGGTGTATTAAGTCGTGGTACGGCTTGGTTAGATACTGGTACTTTTGCCTCACTAATGCAGGCGGGGCAGTTCGTTCAAATTATAGAAGAGCGTCAAGGATTGAAGATTGGCTGTATAGAAGAAATTGCCTATCGGATGGGCTTTATTGATGCCGACCAGCTAAAAGCCATTGCAACGCCACTGGTTAAAAGTGGGTATGGTAGTTATCTACTAAAACTAATTAAGTAAAATAGAAGTCTCGATGAAAATCGGGACTTTTTTTTGTACCAGCTGGATTATGTTTTGGCAAGGACCAGTGCTAAATCGCTAACAACATTGTGAATATAAGGGCGGTTTTTCGATATCTATGGCAGTATTTGTCGTTTGACTTGATGTTTCTTATGCCTCATCGGCGGCGGCCTATTTCCTTTGGCTTGATCCAAAAGAAACAAACCTGAGGCATAGCGAAAGCATGACAACCAATAAAACAACAAAAACGCTGGCATAACTCGAGGCTTGGATCTGTTGTCGGATAAATTCGTCAAAGCTTTAGTTTCGGTATCACAAGCTGCGATGAAAAATCGCAGGGGACGCGATGCCTGGTTTGGTGTTTTATGAGATGTCTGCAAATGCTTTAACGCTTTCTCCTTCCAACATCTCCTAGGCCGGTTAGCACGGTGACTATAGCAGGGAGTCTACTATTGGAGCAGATAGCGGAGGTTGATTTTTCTTATGCCTCATCGGCGGCCGCCTTTTTCTTTTGACTTGATCCATAAAGAAGCCTAAGCATCGCTACCCCTAGAATGATGTAGAAAAAAAACACGAGTGTTGCTTTCTTTCTGGAAAAGTGCAATTAAATTTTAACCATGGTAGTCTATTCGATTTTATTACTAATGAACAGGATTTAAAACAGAAACCCGGGGATGAAAGCGGGTTCTGCTATTTTTCGGGAGCGGCAATATTAAGCACATGTTCTTTCCACCATTGCTTTGTCAATGCCTGAATATTCAGCAAATTCATCAATAGTGATGTATTGAAATTTGTTCTTGCCTAATAATAGCTTTAAATTTTTCAACATCATTTGTGCATGTCTTAAACTTTTCCCTGTTAATAAACTTACATCCTTTGGATAAATACATACTCTTTTCATTTGTTTAGGTGTTGATGCCGAAACAGATGGAGGTGCCACTAGTGTTTGGTTTATGAAGCTATGCAAAAATCAAGTTTAGTACTATTACAGTACTCTATCTATGCTTTATCCCTACTTAAGGTATGCTTGTGCTATGCTTTTGCATCGATTTTTTAACCAAGTTACTATCCCTGCCCGAGCGTTTATAAAAGAACGATTATTAATTAATACTAATTTAATGGGTAAAAATTTAGATTACAAGCGAATAAAATCAACAAATACGTATATAACGAAAATAATGAAAAGACTGATTTTTTACGACTTATAACGCAGCAATAGCGTTTGTGCGATCGGAGATTTTTATCGGATTGTAACTTTGTAGCAGATGATAAAACCATATTATGGCACGTCAAGAAGGAATCATTAAATTAAAAGGACAAATCGGGGATTTGGCTTTTTACAAAACTAAGGATGGCTATCAAGCTCGCACCCGAGGAGGTGTATCGGCTGATCGGATTGCTAATGATCCAAGGTTTCAACGCACCAGAGAGAATGGTGCAGAGTTTGGCAGGGCTGCTAAAGCTGGTAAGCTTTTCAGGACCGCATTTAAGACCCTAACGAGTCAGTTAGCTGATAAAAAGATCAGCAATAGGCTCTCAAAGCAAATGTTAAGGGTTGTCCAAGCGGATAGTATCAATGAACGGGGCATGCGCATGATTTTAGATGCTGAAACGGAGCTGTTAACAGGGTTTGAATTCAACGTGGATGGGATAGTTAGTACAAATGTGAACATGCCTTACAATGCCACAATCGACAGGGCTAGCGGCAATGCGACCATTGAGTTCGAAGCATTTAATGCAAGGGATTTGTTAGTGTCTCCACGTGGAGCAAGCCACTTCAAGTTGAGCGCGGCGACGGCAGTGATCGATTTTGAAGAAGGTGTATTTGAGCTAAATGTAGCGGAAAGTGCAGTTCTTAGCGTAAACGATGTAGCTATAGCCGCTACTACACTCAGTTGTAATGTAACACCTGCTTCTGTCAAGCCAATTTTTTCGTTGTTAGGGGTAAGCTTTTTCCAGCGTGTTAATGGAACAGATTACCTATTAAGCAATGGCGCTTACAATGGTTTGGCTGTAGTAAAGGTTAGCGGAATTTAATGGAAATATTATTGAGCCGCACCTATTTTAAAGTAGGCACAAATGGAAAAATAAGCCATAACGGACAATTTGTTTGCTATTCTATTGAATTACCCTGGAGGAACAATAAGCGTAGTATCAGCTGTATACCAGAGGGTAAGTACTTATTGGTCAGGAGGTATCATCCTAAACATGGCCATCAGCTAGCTTTAAGTATTGTCCCCAATAGAGAAGCAATTCTAATCCATCCTGCAAATTTTGCTTTGCGTGAATTGCAAGGTTGTATTGCACCAGTAACATCGTGTACTGGTGAGGGGGAGGGTAATTACAGTCGCGTTGCGCTTGAACGACTGCAAGATTTAATATACCCAGCCTTGGAAGCAAATGAAAAAGTGTTTTTGGTGATCACATCGGTGAAATGAGTTTATCTAGCGCAAAGCGGCATCATTTACTTATTCGGTATAGCAGAATTATTAATGCGTAAAAATTTGACTGATAAAAATGTAGCACAATCTTCGGGGAAGGGTTGGCTATCGATCTTGAAAAAGAGTCTTGGGATGGCGGAACGAATAGCGGGTATATTGCTTGTTGCGCCTGTAAAATTACCAAGTAAAGTTCTGAGTACGGTACGCTATCTGGCGTTGATTTCAGGCGTTTTAAAAGCTACGTCAAGCGATGAATAGTACTGAAACTAAAATGGGGATGCTAGGCGGAATTTCATTTAGCGTTCTTGGGTTAAGTGCCAGTGATTTTGCACAAGCAACGTTGCTTGCCGGTATAGGAGCATGTGTAAGTTTCTTTGTGAGTAAGTTACTACAATGGTTTCATAACCGAGAGTGAAAATAAATTTTTTTAATTATTTTGAACGGGTGCCCTTAACTGTGCACCCGTATTTTCTTATCACTTAATAATAACGTGTTGCCTAATCAAATTGATATGAATCCTGTAGCAGATACAGGTGCTACCTTGGGCTAACCTGATTCTTTTACTTTAGGGCAAATGCTGATGATTAGGATATTTCTGCGTCTATTGAAAAATTAACTAACTCTGCAAGCGTAATGCCTAAGCCTTCTGCTATTGCAATCATAGTTAATAAGGAGGGAGCAGTCTCGCCTTTTTCTATGCGGTGTATTTGGCTATAATCCACATCAGCGATTTGTTCAAGTACCCTGAGACTAATATTCCTTTTGTTTCTCAGATCTTTGAGGTGCAATCCAAATAGCTTTAATATTTTTTCCTTTCTGACTTGATCCACTTGACAAATAGAAAAAAACAGAGCAGTTTAATTGTAGGACTATTTGCATACAATTCTAGATTTTATTATATTCGTTTAGCTATAAGAATTCTAATAGTGTTTGTTGGTTAAGCCTTTACCAGTTAAAGGAAGAAAGTTAAAGCACGCTGATATATATTCAGTCTACTTTGTATCTTGCTATTTTATCAAACATGAAGATCTAGTTGCAAAGCGTATATGGAGGCTGTCTTCGAATTAATTGTAGGCTTTAAAGCCTCAAAGTCATATTGCCTCTTCGCCCTGTTCCGTTTCCTATTTTCATCAAGTTAAGGTTAATGTTTAAAAAGGGAATGGACAGGGTATTATTACAACCAGTATCCTTATCGTTATTCTATTCGGTTATTAAGGACCTTAACAAGTCAATAAGTATGAAGATTGAAACAGATTATGATATCTTCTATATTTCTGCCATCCTTTCGAAACACAGAATGTAAAGGTATTCATTATAAGTCAATCATTACCGCTTCTCTGTGAAATAAAAAACAAGTGTAATTAATAATGTATTCTCTATGTTTATAGGATAATTCCTATCTATATTATTCGAATAGGAATGTTTTGTATAGTGAAAGCAATAGAGGCAGCAAAATGCTGGATGTTACTGCCTCTTTTTATGTAAGCACTTGGGTTTGATGGCACCTTCAAACCTATTGCAGTATCATTTATAGGGTTGGTGGGAAATAGATAATTTAGTAAGTGATCGTGATCTCCAAGCTACCTTCTGCTTCAAATGAACCATCCAGTGTGGCCAAAGCTCGAACCATACCTGTTGGTACAATTAACTTGCTATCATATCCTACTATAGGCTTCAAGTTTGGTTTGATTAATGTAACCGGGAGCCTGCCTTCTACTGCAATTGCCGTTTGAGACGATAATGATTTAATTCTCGGGTAAGGCAGTGAATAGAGATGTTTCAGTTGCTCAGCATTAAGGTTAAATCTTTCGGCGATCCATCGAATAAAATCTAACTTAATGGCTTCTGCTTGTTGTGCCAAATAGGCATCTGGGTGCTTGTACAGCTCCATTTGCAGGGCTTTGATGCCTTGCGTGTTGAAATCAAACTTTTTCATAAAATTTAGTTAAGGTTAGTCGCCATACCGGCGTTGCACCAAAGTTATACGACCAATACTTCGCCTCTAAATTCTTGGAATTGTATTATGATGAACGATATATTATTAATGCCAAATGATATTTTCCACTTATAAACTCTTATTTCCGTCTTTTTAACCAAGAGAAATATCATTATCTTAGTTTATCTAATCTAGTATTAATGCTTTTCTAATTTATATTATGGACAGCGCTCGTTATCCAAATATTTATGTTAGGGTTTTGGTTAGCCTTTTTATTGGGCATTTTTTGGTTTCGTATGGGGAAGACCAAAGCCTATTCCAGTTGTTGTTCATTTCATATTATTACCCAGCGTTGGGCGGAAGCTTTATAATTACGATGATCTTGGGCGAATTTATTTACAAGTTGCATCATTATTTTGAAGACCACCATACCTGGCGAGCAAATGCTAAAGTGAGGTTGTTACTACAGTTAGTTTGTGGTATTGTTATGTCAACTGTTTTGGCAGTGTCTTTAGCTTATACTTATTTTAGATTGAGGAATGTTTCGATTATCGACGCAGGGTATTTTCGCTATGATTTCACCCTTGTTCTGTCATTTATTGCCTTGGGCAATTGTTACTACGCTATCATTAGTTTATTAAGGCTTAAATTATTGCCTACGAGGAGGAATCATTCTAATACTACACGTTCCAGCGAGGCGAGTGCCAAGCTGAATCATCCTGCAATTATTTTTA
Source organism: Pedobacter sandarakinus (assembly GCF_026240095.1). Taxonomy (GTDB): domain Bacteria; phylum Bacteroidota; class Bacteroidia; order Sphingobacteriales; family Sphingobacteriaceae; genus Pedobacter; species Pedobacter sandarakinus. The sequence goes on from NZ_JAPIVG010000001.1 coordinate 1,291,083, forward strand.
GTAAGGATCGAAATGTATATGTTTACCAATTTGATGGTCGAAAATTAATTTGGGACAAAACGTTAAAGGAGACGCGTGAAGTTCTTACTTCTGGTAAGTATTTCCAAATCAATCGTGCCGCTATCATTCACTATCAAGTAGTATCCCATTATCGACCTGGCGAATCAAATACACTTAAACTTTTTTTCAGAAAGCCTTTTGAGGATTTAAGGTATCATGTTAGTCAGCGAAATACTGTCGCCTTCAAAAGATGGTTTGCGAGCGAGGGTTTGGAATAGCGCAGGCACTCAGATTTTTATCATCTCTACAAAAGTTGTTCATGCTTATCATTTATAGTAAAGGATTATTATATCTAAACTCATGGCTTCGATCTCTTCGTTTAGAATTGTTTTGTGATTCAGATTTTCTGATGCCTTATAGGCGGCGACCTATCCACTTTTTTTTGATAAAAAGGCGAAACCTGGGCATAGCGAAGCCTGACAAGCAATAAAAATATACCAACACTGTCATAACTCAAGCCTTGGACTTGTTGTTGGGTAAATTGGGCAAAGCTTAATTTCGGAATTACGGGCTGTGATGAAAAATGGTAGATTACGCGATTCCTTTAACCATTTCTCCTTCCAACATCTCCTAGGCCGGTTAGCAGGGTGACCATAGGAGGAAGTCTACTATTGGAGCAGATAACGGAGGTTGTTTTTCTTACGTCTCATCGGCGGCGGCCTATTTCTTTTGGCTTGATCCAAAAGAAACCAAGCTGAGCATACCGAAAGCATGACAACCAACAAAACAACAAAAACGCTGGCATATTTCAAGGCTTGGATCTGTTGTCGGATAAACTCGTCAAAGCTTTAATTTCGGCATCACAAGCTGCGATGAAAAATCGCAGAGGACGCGATGCCTGGTTTAGTGGGTTATGACAATGTGTGCAGAAAGTTTTAACATTTTCTCCTTCCAACATCTCCTAGGCCGGTAGCATTGCGCCCACAGCGGGAGCCTATTCCTTGGAGCAGATGGCTCAGGTAGTTTGTTCTTATCCCTCATCGGAGGCGCCTATTTCTTTTGGCTTGAACCAAAAGAAACATACCTGAGCATAGCGAAGCATGATAACTTATAAAAACAACAGAAACGCTGGCATAAATCAAGGCTTGGATCTGTTGTCGGATCAATTCGTCAAAGCTTTAACTTCGGCATCACAAGCTGCGATGAAATATCGTTGAGTACGCGATGCATTTAACGTTTTTCCTTCCAACATCTCCCAGGCCATTTAGCAGGGAGCGTATCGCATTGAGTTTATTGTTTTGAGCGGATAGGTAAGGTGTGGAGTGATAGGGATCTCTGTATTTTATGCAAATAACCAATCGGCAGCCAATGGGGCATATTCGCTATTCATAGTAAAAGCCCAAGCGTTGGGATCAACCAATCTTGGGCCTTAACTAGATCTATATTTTACTAGTACCTGCTCTGGAAATCCTGGTAAGCCAAGGCGATACCCTCTCGCAATTCAATTTTATGTTTCCAGCCCAAAGCATGTAATTTGCTCACATCCATTAGTTTTCTAGGTGTTCCATCTGGTTTGCTCGAATCGAATACCAAATCTCCCTCAAAGCCTATCACTTCTTTAATCAATAAGGCAAGGTCTTTAATGGTTAAATCTACTCCTGTACCGATGTTAATCAGGTTTGGTTCGTTATAGCTTTCCATTAAAAAGAAGCAAGCCTCAGCTAAGTCATCCGCAAAAAGGAATTCACGCATTGGTGATCCTGATCCCCAAACCACCACTTCCTTTTCGTTGTTTATTTTGGCCTCATGAACCTTGCGAATCAAGGCGGGCAATACATGAGAATTTTGTGGATGGTAGTTATCATTATAGCCATACAAGTTGGTAGGCATTACTGAAATGAAATTACAGCCGTATTGGTCACGATAAGCATCACACATTTTAATGCCCGCAATTTTTGCGATGGCATAGGGCTCGTTTGTTGGCTCCAATATGCCTGTTAACAGATAATCCTCTTTTAGCGGCTGAGGTGCCATTTTTGGGTAAATGCAACTTGAGCCTAAAAACATCAGCTTTTTTACGCCATTCACATAGGCACTATGAATTACATTGTTCTGTATGGCCAGGTTCTCATATAAAAAATCTGCCCGATAAGTATTGTTGGCCACAATGCCGCCTACTTTAGCAGCGGCTAAAAAAACATAATCTGGCTTTTCCATTGCAAAGAAATCTGCAACAACCTGTTGGTTACGCAGATCAAGCTCGGCAGAGGTTTTTGTGATCAAATTCGTAAAACCTTCTCTTTCCAGTTTTCGGTAGATTGCAGATCCTACCATCCCTCTATGACCTCCAATATAAATTTTAGCGCTCTTTTCCAATGTGATTTTTTTTTAAGTGCATGCGAAAATACGAGAGATTTCGTGGAAATGAGTGGAGACTTGGTAAAATTTCATTTGCGCCTACGTTTTGGACTCTTTTTATTTTAAAAGGAAGGCTCGAGGAAAAACTTTTTCTACTTTGAATCGATTATTTCGCCTAGTAGCAAGCTGAATGCTAATGCCAATTTTACCTATCTTTGAACCCATCGCGTAAAAATATGATTGATAAAAAGCAGATTGCCATTATTGGATTGGGCTATGTAGGGTTGCCGCTTGCAATTGAATTTGCAAAGAAATACCACGTAATCGGCTTTGATATAGATGTTGATCGGGTGATATCATTAAATGGACTTGAAGATTATACTCATGAGGCTAATCTATCAGATTTGCAATCAGTATTACAATCAACTGGAGATCAGGGATTGCGGTTGGTTTCTTCGTTGGAAGAAATTGCAGCTTGCACTATTTATATCGTCACTGTTCCGACACCTATTGATTCGCAAAAGAACCCCGACCTTCGACCACTGCTGCAAGCATCAAGTATGGTCGGTAGCATGTTAAAAGCCGGTGATGTCGTAATTTATGAGTCAACTGTTTATCCTGGTTGTACGGAAGAAGACTGTGTGCCTGTGCTGGAGAAGTCTTCAGGATTGGTGTTTAATCACGAATTCTTTTGTGGATATTCTCCAGAGCGCATCAATCCAGGCGATAAAATCAACACCCTTACAAAAATTAAAAAGGTTACCTCAGGGTCTAACCCAGCTGTGGCCGATTTGGTAGATGGGCTATATGATTCGATTATTGAAGCGGGAACGCACCTGGCTCCAAGTATACGTGTGGCAGAGGCTTCGAAAGCAATTGAAAATGCACAAAGAGATGTGAACATCTCTTTCGTAAATGAGCTGGCACTAATTTTTGATCGGATGGGGATTGATACCGCAGATGTGTTGGCTGCAGCAGCAACTAAATGGAATTTTTTACCTTATCAGCCTGGTTTAGTGGGTGGACACTGCATTGGCGTGGACCCTTATTACCTGGCGCATAAATCTGAAGCCTTAGGTTACAAACCAGAGGTGATTCTATCTGGCAGGCGGGTAAATGATAATATGGGCATGTTTGTTGCCAACAAAGTTATTAAACTCATGGTAGCCAGGAACAAGGCGATCAAGGGCGCTAAGGTGCTTATCCTGGGCTTCGCTTTTAAAGAGAACTGTCCTGATATCCGAAATACCCGGGTTATCGATATTTATACGGAGTTAATTTCGTTCGGGATTAACGTTGATGTTTTTGATCCATGGGCACATCCGCAAAGTGTACAAGCTGAACATGGTATCACATTGATAAGCCAGATCGATTCGCCCAATTATGATGCCGTTATTGTTGCTGTTGCGCACCGGCAATTTCTAACTTTAGACTATGGACAATTTAAAACAGCCGGTGCAGTCGTTTTTGACACCAAATCATTTATCGACAGAGAATGGGCCGATGCGAGATTGTAATGTTTCATCTTATTCAGTTATATGAAAATTAGTAAAGCCACAATAGCCGATGTTCCGGCATTAAATCAATTAATTAATTCTGCCTATCGTGGCGAAAGCTCCAAACAGGGTTGGACTACAGAAGAGGCAATTTTAGGCGGCATCAGGATTGATGAAGTCGCTTTACGCAAATATTTTGGACAGGATCATATTCATATTCTTAAATATACCGACGCACAAGGCCGACTTTTAGGCACGGTGAATTTAGAAGTGCGACCTGATGAACTATATTTAGGTTTATTTGCCGTCTCGCCGCTTGCCCAAAATCTTGGAATTGGGAAAGCATTATTGCAAGCGGCGGAAGGCATTGCCCGGGAAAATGATCGCAAAAAAATTGCCATTACCGTGATTAGTAGCAGGACTGAATTAATCGCCTGGTATGAGCGAAATGGTTATCGTGCCACAGGCAAATCGATTGCTTTCGAAGACATTCAGGACCGTTTTGGTGAGCCCAAGCAAGACCATATCTTATTGATTGGCATGGAGAAATTGCTATTTTAATTTTTTTCAAAGCGCCTTAAAACAATCATTAAGTAAAATTGTTATGGGTACGATTAATTAATTCTGACTAATGATTTCGATTGAAAGTATAGGGGTTGCCGCAATGGTGCTCTCCAACTTTGTTGCCTATATCGCACTAAAACGACTAAGGAAAAAAGAAAAACGTGAAGACCAAGAAAGAGTGAACCAACAAAAGTGGGTGGTATAGCTTTTTCGATATCCTCGTTTGTATGCATCAAAAATGGCCTGTCAAATACTTAATCGTATAAATTATCTGTATGTTTGTTGCCAGATAATTTATGTATTAATTGTATATGAAAGTTGCTTTGATTACCGGTGTGACCGGACAGGATGGAGCGTATTTAGCGGAGTTCTTGCTCAAGAAAAATTATATCGTACACGGATTAAAGCGGCGTTCGTCGTCTTTTAATACAGATCGAATAGATCATCTATATCAAGATCAGCATGAGAAGGATGTTAGGTTTAAACTCCATTATGGAGATTTAACAGATTCTACCAATCTCATTCGCATTATACAGGAGGTACAACCCGACGAAATATACAATTTGGCTGCTATGAGTCACGTTCATGTGAGTTTCGAAATGCCAGAATATACGGCTAATGCTGATGGCATTGGCACGTTGAGACTCTTAGAAGCTATACGTATTTTAGGGTTAAGTAACAAAACCAAGCTATACCAAGCCAGTACCTCAGAGCTATATGGCCTTGTGCAAGCAGTACCACAGAGTGAAACTACTCCATTTTACCCACGATCGCCCTATGCTGTTGCAAAGATGTATGCTTATTGGATTGCTGTAAATTATCGTGAAGCATATGGAATATTTGCAAGCAATGGTATATTATTTAACCATGAAAGTCCTTTAAGAGGTGAAACATTTGTCACACGGAAAATTACACGGGCTGCAGCTAAAATCGCACTTGGATTACAAAAGTGTTTATACCTAGGCAATCTCTCTGCGCAAAGGGATTGGGGACATGCCAAAGATTATGTAGAAGCCATGTGGTTGATTCTTCAACAAGAAAAGTCAGAAGATTTCGTTATTGCTACAGGTAAAACTACGACTGTAAGAGAATTTGTTCGAATGAGCTTCGCAGAATTAGGTATGGAAATTGAATTTTCTGGTAAAGATGAATATGAAAAGGGGGTAATTATTGGTATCGATCTTGAGGTAGTTAATTCATTGGGCTTGAACTCCGAAAAGATATTTCTAGGTACAACGGTCGTGCAGGTTGACCAAAAATATTACAGGCCAACGGAAGTGGATTTACTATTAGGAGAACCTAGTAAAGCCAAAAAACAACTCGGCTGGGAACCTAAATATGATTTAGCAGCACTTGTTAAAGATATGGTTAGTTCTGATCTCAATTTGATGAAAAAAGACGAGTATCTTAAGAATGGTGGGTTTAAGACTTTAAACTATTTTGAGTAGTTAGTTTTGCGTGGGTAAATTGGTTTCCGCATACTTGTTCATTATTCTACTTTTTATTATGATTCGTCTACTTAACTCTTATTAGATGATAGTATATAAGTGAGAAAAATTTATTTTTACGAATATCAAATTTAAGGGTACTTTTAATAATAAACAACCTTATACCAGTCAATAATGTATGTTCAGTTTTTTTAGTAGAAAAAGGAAAGTCTCCGATATATCCTGGTTAGGAATAGATATGCATTCGCATATTTTACCAGGCATTGATGACGGATCGCCTGATGTGGCAGTCTCATTACGATTTGTTAAGGCTCTTGAAGAGTTGGGTTATTCGTCTTTGATTGCCACGCCCCACATTTACCAAGAGCTGTATCCTAATACCCCTGAAACCATCCAAGCCTCAAAAAGTTTATTGCAAGCAGAAATGGATCGTGCGGGATTATCTATCAAGTTATCCGCGGGAGCCGAATATATGGTTGATCAGAATTTCACTTTAGATCAGCCACTCTGTAAGCTGAACCAAAAGCATTTGTTAGTTGAAATGTCTTATCTAAATGAAAGTCCAAATATCAGCCAAACTATTTTTGATATACAAATTAAAGGTATGGTCCCCATATTGGCGCATCCAGAACGTTATACATTTTATTTTAAGGATAAAAAGAAATTGAAAACCTATAGGGAAAAAGGCTGCTTACTTCAACTTAATCTACTATCCGCATTGGGTTATTATGGTAAAGATGTGAAACTGTTGGCTGAATACCTCTTAAAGGAAGAAATGTATGACTTTGCGGGAACTGATTTACATCATGATAAACATTTGAATGTGCTAACCGAGACGATACAAACTGGAAGATTGTACGATTTGTTAGGTTCTTATGATTTTAAGAATAGATCGGTATTTGGCCATTTTCAATAGTGATTTCTAATCATCTAGTATGCATTTATTAATTTGACGTTCAACTTAGTAAACAAACTGTTTTATGGTTCTTCGATTTTACAATTAAATGATTAAGTTTGCAAGCTGTTTAAAGTGGCTTATAATGCTTTGAATAGATTTTATACCTATGATTAAACTAAACAATGTGAAGAAGGCTTTTGGCTTGATAGCCATCTTCTTCGGAGTGTCCCTTGCAAGTTCATGTGTAAGCAATAAAAAGATTGCTTATTTCCAAGACATCCAGGCGGTCAATCAAGCCAAGCTGGAAAATGCGGCATCATTTACTGAACCAACCATACAGCCTGATGATATATTGAGCATCAATATTTTCACGTTGAATCCTCAAAGTGGTGCAATTATTAATCAGGCCGCAGCGACGCCTACACTGGGTGGTAATACCAATACAAGTTTGGCCACGCAAAGCACAGGATTTTTAGTTGACAAGAATGGAGATGTTGAATTGTCTTTAATTGGAAAATTAAAGGTTTCAGGATTAACTACTTATCAAGCCAGGGAACTCATCAGAGATAAAGCTGCTGAGGTATATAAACAACCAAACGTACAATTGCGTTTTGCAAACTTTAAGGTGAGTGTATTAGGTGAAGTGAATGCTCCTTCAGCCTATACTTTGCCTAATGAGAAGGTTAGTATATTAGATGCACTTAGTCTCGCAGGAGATTTGACTATTTTTGGTAAACGTGATAATGTTTTAATTGTTCGTGATAATGATGGTAAAAAAGAATTTGCTCGCCTTGATTTGAATTCAAGTGAAATCTTCAATAGCCCTTTTTACTATTTGAAGCAAAATGATGTGATTTATGTAGAGCCCAACAAGCGTAAAGTTTCGGCTTCCAATTCGGCTCAAATCCAAACTATCGGCGTTATCGCCTCGGTAGTTTCTGTAATTGTTCTGGCCATTTCTAGCTTGAAATAACTTCCCCTATCATGAATAACTTATCTGAAAGAAATATCGAACTTAATTCTGATGAAGAGAGCATAAATCTCAAAGAGATAATTAATAAGCTAGTGGATAAATGGCCTTGGTTCGTATCAAGTGTCCTGCTTTGCCTGCTAACTGCATTTTTATACGGTAGGTATACTCCGCCTACTTACCAGATTAATGCAAAAATTCTCGTCAACGATGATGAGAAAGGGAGTGCTCTTGGGGGAAAATCTGCTTTAATGGATCTAGGAGGGTTGTTAGGATCAAAAAATTCGGTCGATAATGAAGCTGAAATTTTGAAAACCCGATTTCTGATGGAGCAGGTGGTTAGAGAAATGCAACTTAATATCGTTTATTCAAGAGAAGTCGGTTTCGTTAAGCGAGAGCTTTATACTCCGCCTTTTAAACTCAACGTAATTAAGGGTATTGATACAATTTTAACTACAACTTTCAAAATCAGAAAGATTTCTGGGAATAGACTAAAAATTACGTCAGAAAAATTTGAAAAAACTGTATTAATTGGCCAAGCATTTAATGCAAATGGCGTCGGCATGGTTCAGATAGAGGCCACTAAAATTGGTCTTATTGATGATAAAGAATATTTAGTGTCTATCACTTCAATCGATTCTCGCGTAGCGGCTTTGATGAAACAACTTTCAGTTGCGGTAAGCAATAAGCAAGTTAGTGTTATTGACCTAGGACTATCTTATCCACTTCCGAACAAAGGTGAGGATATTTTGAATACTTTAATCGCCAAATATACTGCAGCCAATTTAGGAGATAAAAATGCCATTGCTGATAGTACCTACAAGTTTATTAAAGAGCGCCTGAATGTTATTGCTTCAGAATTAGGAGATGTTGAAAATAGAGTTGAAAGTTTCAAACAGCAAAACAAATTAGCTGATATGTCTGAACAGGGAAAGCTACTCGTTCAAAACAGTGGTGAATACACCTCAGAACTGGCTAAAGCAGAGATACAGGTAAAGGTTTTAAACGATCTTGAGAAGTATTTGAAAGACAATAACGCAAACAACAGGGTATTTCCATCCTCTTTAGTTCCACAAGACTTGGTGTTTTCGAATTTGATGAGTCAATATAATGCACTTTTGATTGAAAGGGAGAAACAGCTTCTTAGTGTTACCGAAGAAAGCCCATTTATTCAAAATATAGACAAACAGATTGTCGGATTAAAAAGCGATATACTCTCAAACGTAGAAAGCGCAAAAAACACCTATATAACTACGCGAAATAAATTGCGCAGTCAGCTAAGTTTAATTGAGAATGAGGTTTCTGACGTGCCCCAAATTGAAAAAAATTATTTGAAGCTAGCCAGAAATCAACAGATCAAGCAAGAGCTGTATATTTTTTTAATGCAAAAAGCTGAAGAAACCAATATTTCCAAAACGTCGAACATTTCAGTTGCTAAAACCATCGATCCACCAAAGGCACAAGTTATTCCTATTAGTCCAAGGAAAAACCTTGTGTATGGATTTGGTTTAATTGCAGGCCTTATGATACCGCTTGTGTTAATTTTTGGAAATGATCTTTTAAGTACCAGTATATCGACTAAGGAAGAGATTACATCATTAACTCGTGTTCCTGTTATAGGCGAGATTAGTCATAATACTAGCTCGGATAACTTAATCGTAGCAAATAATGGCCGTTCAGCTATATCCGAACAATTCAGAGCGTTGAGAACTAACCTCTCGTTTTATTTGAAGTCCAAGGAGGATAAAGTTATCCTTCTGACATCAAGTATGAGTGGAGAAGGGAAGTCTTTTACAGCCATCAATTTGGGAAATATTTTGGCTCTAGCTGGCAAAAAGGTGCTTTTAATGGAGTTAGATTTGAGAAAGCCTGGGCTCTCCGCAAAATTAGGGGTTAATAATGATATAGGATTCAGTAATTATACCATAAGTTCTGATATGAGAGTGTCTGATATTATAAAACCTCTAAGCATTAATAAGAACATGTTTATCATTTCTTCTGGTCCTTTGCCACCAAATCCTGCAGAAACTTTGATGAGTGAGAAGACGCCGTCATTAATTCAAGATTTAAAAGCTAAGTTTGACTACATCATTATGGATGCACCTCCTGTAGGAATAATCACAGATGCACAATTACTATCCGCTTATGCTGATGTGACAATTTATCTAGTACGCCAAAAAGTGACTCAAAAAAATCAACTTGCCATTGTCGAGGATCTGTATAAGAATAATAAAATGAAGAACATTGGTATTGTGGTCAACGATATTGTAAGCAAGTATTACGGATATGGATATGGTTATGGAAGCTATGGGGAAGATAGAAAAGATAGCATTTTCGATAAATTTAGGGCTAAATTTAAAAACTAAAAAATTATGAAAGTTGTAATATTGGCTGGTGGTCTTGGTACCCGACTAATGGAAGAGACAGAAGCTCGTCCAAAGCCTATGGTAGAAATTGGTGGTAAACCGATTTTATGGCATATTATGAAGATTTATGAAGCATATGGCTATAATGATTTCGTTTTGTGCTTAGGCTATAAAGCACAATCTGTTAAAGAATATTTTTTGAATTATTACTTATATAATTCTGACGTATCGATAGATGTTAGCCAGAACAAAGTTGACGTCCATTTTTCCAATTCCGAATCATTCAAAGTGACGCTAGTAGATACTGGATTAAAAACCAATACTGCAGGCAGGATCAAGAAAATAAAAAAATATGTTGAGGGGGAGACTTTTATGCTGACCTATGGCGATGGGGTTTCTGATGTTAATATCAACGAATTGGTTAAGTTCCACCAATCCCATGGAAGATTGGCTACCCTTACAAGCATTCAAACTCCAGGCAGGTTTGGCAATATTGAAATGGATGCCAATGGTACCGTAAGTCATTTTGTAGAGAAGCCACAGGGAGATGGTATGTGGATTAATGGAGGATTCTTTGTGTTAGAAGCCGGAATCTTTGATTATTTGGAAGGTGACGTCGAGGATGTACAATGGGAAAACGTTCCGTTGAAAGAAATTGCCAATGATGGTCAGCTGGCCGCCTTTAAACATGCGGGCTTTTGGAAGCCTATGGATGCGCTCAGAGATCGCATTGAATTAGAGGCCTTATGGAACAGTGGTGAAGCTAAATGGAAAATCTGGTAATATGAATTTTCAAAATATATATCAAGGTAAAAAGGTGCTTATCACAGGACATACTGGATTCAAAGGTTCCTGGATGGCCATTTGGTTAAAAGAATTGGGTGCTGAAGTTTATGGCTATGCACTTGCACCACAGTCTGAAATGGATAATTTTGTGATCTGCAAGTTAGAAAAAGAAATTAATCATTGTGAAGGCGATGTGCGGGATGCTGGCAAGTTGATAGCTTATTTCCAAGAAGTACAACCCGATTTTGCATTTCATTTGGCTGCGCAACCTTTAGTTCTTCTATCCTATCAGGACCCTGTAGGAACTTTCGATACCAACTTAATGGGTACCGTGAATTTTTGGGAGGCGGTAAGGGCAACTCCTTCGGTAAAAGCTGCAGTAAACGTTACCACGGATAAATGCTATGATAACAAGGAATGGGTATGGGGGTATCGTGAAAATGACCCTATGGGTGGTAAAGATCCTTACAGTGCATCTAAAGGGTGCTCAGAATTAATCACGAATTCGTACTTAGAGTCTTTCTTTAAGGCTGATGGAACTGCCAATATCGCGTCAGCAAGAGCAGGAAATGTTATTGGGGGCGGAGACTGGGCCTTAGATCGAATTGTTCCCGACTATTTTAGGGCGTATCAAAAGGGCGAAAAGTTGGAAATTAGAAATCCACATGCAACCCGTCCATGGCAACATGTATTGGAGCCATTAAGTGGATATTTAAATCTCGGCGCTGAGCTTTACATCAAGGGCAAATCGTTTAGCGGGGGTTGGAATTTTGGACCAGAGGACACACAAAATTATTCAGTAAAGCAACTTATTGATGAAATATTGCTGCTTAAAGATTTAACTGGCTATCATATTCCTGAAAATGCGGAGAAATTACATGAAGCTGTATTACTAAAACTAGACATTTCAAAGGCTGTTAATATGTTGAAGTGGCGTCCTGTTCTATCTTTTAAAGAAACAGCATTATTTACGCTCAATGGTTATGACAGTGACTTGAATCCTAAATCTGTATATAGAGATCGCGTAGAGCAGATTAGTGCTTATGAATCTTTAGCAGCACAAAAAAGCATACAATGGGCGATGTAAAATCAATTTTAATAACTGGAGGTAACGGTTTCTTAGGGAGTCATTTGATTGGGTATTTGCTTGAACTTAAATATACCCTGATTTTACTTACAAGACCGAAGTCTGATTTAAGCAAGATCTCTCGATATCTCGATCGGATACAGATAGTTGATGGTACCAATGAGGAAATGTTGAAATTAAAATTTGAGGAAAATAGAATTGATGCAGTTATCCATTTGGCTACTGACTATGGTAGGACTTCAACGTTATCGCAAGTTATTCAGACCAACGTCTTACTTCCGTTGAAGTTAGTAGAGTTAGCGGTAGCAAATGGAACCAAAGTTTTTATTAATACGGATACTTTCATAGCCAAGCAAAATAGTGGATATGACTATTTAAATAGTTATGCCAAAACCAAATTTATCATAAAGGATTTGTTAGCTGACTTTTCGAAGTATATTAAAATTGTTAATATGAAACTCGAACACATCTACGGAGAAAATGATGGAGATAATAAGTTTGTAACTCAAATTGTAAAAAGTCTTATACGGAATCAATCAGAGTTAGATCTTACAGAGGGTATGCAGAAAAGAGATTTTATCTATGTGCTAGATGTTGCGGCTGCGTATGGAACCGTATTGAAAAATGTCGAGGTTTTAAATTCTTATGTCGAATTTGAGATTGGATCGGGAATTTCAACCAGCATTAAATCCTTTGTTCAAGAGTTAAAAGATTTAACTGATTCCACAACAATTTTAAATTTTGGAGCTTTACCGACAAGATCAGGTGAATTTATCGAGTCAAAAGCCAATAATAAAAGTTTATTAGATCTTGGGTGGTGCATTAATTTTGATTTGAAAGCAGGACTGATGCGCACCCTTTCTGGAGAGAATGTTAATTATTTAAAGAAAATATAGTGGAGAATATTCAAAAAGTCGAAAATCTGATTTTAGGTGCAGGTCTTGCAGGCCTATCAGTATCTTACCATTTAGGGCATGACAAATGCGTTATATTTGAGAAGAAAAATCATTCCGGTGGCCATATTCACTCTGAAATTCTCAATGGCTTCACTTGGGACGAGGGGCCACATTTATCCTTTACAAAGCACCAATATGTTAAAGATTTGTTTTTTAAATCGATCGCAGGCGAAGTAGAAGAGTTTACCGGTGTACCTACAAATTATTATAAAGGAAGTTGGATTCCTCATCCAGCTCAGTCAAACTTATATGCTCTTCCGGAGGAAATTAAAAATGAATGCTTGGAGGATTTTTTAAATACTCGAGCTGCAATCGACAAAGAACACAAGCCAGAAAATTACCAAGAGTGGATTGAGATGGCATTTGGAAAAACGTTTGCAAACACTTTTCCGAAAATTTACACCGAAAAGTATTGGACAGTCTCCCCAGAACTGCTAAGTACTGAATGGGTAGGAGAGCGGGTTTATTATCCTGAAGTCGAAATTGTTAAACAAGGAGCAGTGGCTCCATTGGCAAAATCAACTCATTATATGACGACTGTGAGGTACCCTTCTAAAGGTGGTTACAATTCCTTTGCTAATCAATTGGTAGAAAATGCAAATATCCAATTTCAAAAAGAAGTTGTTGCAATAAACCTCGAAGATAAACTTGTAACATTTGGCGATAATACGATTTATAGATATGAAAAATTGTTTTCAACCATTCCACTTGATTTATTTATAAACTATTGTTCGGCGCCAAAAGAAATCCAGGACGCCGCTTATCAATTGATGTGCTCCGAGCTGTTGGTTCTAAATTTTGAAATTAATCATCCAGCTGTTATCAAGGAGCAGTGGCTATATGTCTATGATGAGGACAAAATCTCATCGAGGATCAACTTTACAGAATTACTTTCGCCTAATAATGCTCCTGGTGGGAAATGTGGTATTCAGGTAGAAGTTTATTTCTCTAAGTATAAGCCCATTACAGAAGATTTTAATCACTATATCAAAATTGTCACAGGAGAGCTTCTTGAAATGGGCTTGATCGCTGATAAGAAAGACATAATTGAAGTTCATCCAAGGTGGGTACAATATGCAAATGTAATCTTCGATTTAAATCATACAACAGCATTAAATAAGGTTTTGAATTGGTTAGAAACGTACGGTTTAGTTAGAGAAGATGACGATCTAAAGCCAATGACTGACTGGAGTTCAAAAAAAGCAAATGATATAAAGTTTGGTGATTTGATATTAGCGGGTAGATTTGGCCAATGGAAATATTATTGGACAGATGATTGCGTGATGAGAGGAAAGTATATCTCGGAAAATGTATAGTTACTTTCACTTTTATCTCGAAAGTAATGAGCAATAGGTTAACAAAAAATATTTTCTACCTGGGTATCGTGCAGGTTGCAAATTACATTCTTCCTATAGCTTTCGTACCGATAATATCAAGAATCATTGGCCCAGAAAAATACGGTTCGATTGATTTTGCAGCAGCTTTCGTTGCGTACTTTGGGTTGCTCGTTAACTATGGGTTTGACTTTTCCGCTACGCGTAAAATTAGACAGAGTATTGACGATTCAGAAAATAATAGTCGCGTCTTTAGCCACGTCTTTTCTACGCAACTATTGTTGCTAATTTTTGCATCTATAGTTTTTACGATTTTGATGTTATCAATGGAACAATTCAGAATGGATCCAAAAGTGGCGGTGTTTTCGTTCTTAATATGTATAGCATCCCTGTTTACGCAGAACTGGTTTTTTCAAGCCATGCAAGATTTGAAAATTGTTGCAATATTAAATTTTGTTGCAAAGTTATTATTTGTGGTAACAGTAATACTGGTAATTAAAAGTAAAGATGATTATTTCTGGCAACCTTTGATAGCATCAACGGTGCAAATTTTGATTGGTTTAGTCTCATTCTTCATTGTGCTTAAAAAATACAAAATAGACTTGCGACTTGTCCCTATAAAAGAATGCTTTAAACTTCTGAAAGAAGAAAGTACAGTTTTTTTTTCTATAATGATTGTTAACCTATATACTACTACTAATATCGTATTATTAGGTTTTTTTCAAAATACATCAGCTGTTGCATATTATTCTGCAGGGCAGAAACTCATAGTAATTGTTCAATCTATTTTGGTAATGCCGTTGATGCAAGCGTTATATCCTTATATAGGGAATTATCTTCGAGACGATTTTAAGTTAGCAGTGAAAACGGCACAGAAGATTTTTCCACTGATCTTTATTTTATTATCCACTTGTGGGCTAGGTATGTTAGTATTAAGCCCAATAATTATACAGATTTTCTTTGGCAAAGCCTTTACTGATTCAGTTATAGCATTCCAAATTATGGTCTTCGTTCCACTTTTGGTTGCTGTAAACTATTTTCAGGGAATAATAATAATGTTAAATATGAAGATGGATAAATTATATTTTAAAATAACTGTATATGCTGCCATATTAAGTTTGTTACTAAATATTTTGTTTGTTCCTAGGTACAGTTATATTGGTTCAGCATTGATTTGGGTTGTTGTAGAACTATTCATTGCGGTGGTGATGTACTTCAAGCTAAGAGGTAAAGGGATTGATGTGATAAACTTTAGTTACTGGAATTTTGGAGCTACTAAAGACTTTTTACAACCTTTCCTTATAACTAAACTTGATAAAAAAAAAGCAAGCGATTCATAAATTATAATCATTTAAAATGTCAGATATCCGAATATGCGTAGCTATTTCTACTTTCAACAGATTAGAACTATTGAAAGAATGCATAAATTGTTTAAGAAAGCAAACTAGAAAAATTGATCAAATTTTTGTCATAGACAATGGTTCTACTGATTTATCTTTACAATGGCTTAACGAGCAATCAGATATTAAAGTTTTACATGAGCCAATTAACATAGGTGCTTCCGCCGCCTTTTCCAAAGTTATTCAGGAAGGGTATAATAATGAATTTCACTGGGTTTGGATTATGGACGATGATGCCTTTCCGAGGGAGGATTGTTTAGCAAATTTAATTAAGAGCCCGCACTTTACCACCGCAATGGACACTGCATTGGCCCCTGTTGTTTTTGAGAATGGTGGGATAGCACATGGTCACCGAGGTATAAACAATCTTCGCGATAAGGAATTGCAATTACAAACGCCTATTCCATATAGCTTTTATACCTCTGAGAATGATGATATCGAAATATCTTTCATATCGTTTGTAGGGTTGTTGGTAGGGAAAGAAGTTATAAAAAAAATTGGTTTTCCTGATTCAAGGTATTTCATTTTTAACGACGATCTTGAGTATTCAATTCGAATTGGATCTAACGGGCATAGGCTATACTTGAATAAGAATGCGGTGATGTTTCATAGATTTCCGGTCTCTTATAGCAACGTTGATATCAATTCGATTTACGAGCAATTAACATCCTCAACTGTGCACAAAACACTATTTAAAAAGGCCAAAGATAAAATAGCCTTTAGCCAGCTTTTTGACAGCATGGCAGAAAGAACAATTTATTTCTACATCGGCCGTAGGAATTTAATTTATACAATTTTGAAATATAAAGGATGGTCAGCCCAAACAGCCCTATATATTTTAAAGAATTTTTTTGATGCATTTATTGGTGTTATTTTTTCAAAAACTAAAAAATTGAAATTGACCAAAGTATTATATCACTCTTTCAAGCAAGGAATAACGGGAAAATTTGATAATAAAAAATTGTTATCGTACAAAGAAAATACTTAAATATGTTGAAATACATTAAATCAAATAGATATTTTGAAACTTGGCCATCTTGGAATGTGGTTCACGAATGGGAAGATATTATTAGTGAAAAATTATCCCTTAAGATATTCAAAAAAAACACATTACTTACTTTTTTAAAGAATAGTTCGAAAGGAAGATTAAGGAATAAAATCTGCCGATCTTACCTCTTTTCTAAGAATTTAAAGGAAAGATGTCTAGTATTCCACATTATGCCACAAGACAATAGCGCATTGATTGGAAAATCCGATGTTCCAGTGGTAATAGATATATGGGGAGATATTGATGTTTCAAATTTTAATAACACTTATAGTAAATGTCCTTACATTTATGTTACTAGCAAGGAAGTTTTAGAGTTTTTACAACCTAAGACTAAAATCGAACTCAAATACTTTCCAATGACATTGCCTGATAAATACTTCAAGGGAGAATTTGATGATAGTTTAGCGAAATCAATATGTGAGAAAAAAGACATTGATATTATCCAAATTGGTCGAGGGAATGCCGTGCTAGATGAATGGACAAAACAGTATTTAATAGCGAATCCCAATACAAATTACGTTTACCAAAAGGTTATAGATGGAAGATTCTTTTTTTATTCTAATCTATATGGAGAAGTCTGCCAACGTAAAGATCGAAGCGATTACTTCAACTTATTGCAAAGGTCTAAAGTTGCATTATACTCTTCTGCCGGAATCGATGATGGGGTTGAAAGAACTGGAGGTTTCAATGCGCTTACCCCCCGCTTACTTGAGTCCTTATCTCAATACACTTTCATAGTTGGCAGGTATGCAGATAATGTTGAGTATAGAGAGGTTAGAGACCACATCAAGAATTGTCAATCTTATGATGAATTTGATAGTGAAATGACGCGATTTCTGAGTATTGGTGATATTGAATTCTTAAAATGGTCGCAGAATTTTATTTCTAAATACCTTACGTCAAAGTGGATTAAAGTACTGAAATAATTAGAATGCAATTTAGAATTAATAGATTAGGTATTATAGTGTTCTTGGTAGTAATAGCAAGTTACTTTGTGAAGAAAGAAATTTCTTTTCTATTTGCCTGTGCTTATCTATTATTTTTTTATAGGTCTAAAATCCTCACTGTAGTACGTAACTCAAAGATATTGTTGCCTCTATTATTAATTTTTGTAATAGGTGTAATGGCAGGTATTAGTAATCCAATCAATGATTTGCTCAGGGACACTTTTGGTTTGGTGAATGTTTTGCTATTTTTTATTTTCGGAGTTTCATTCCAAAAATATATTTCAAATTTTAAGGCCTTTTATAAATACATTAAGCTTGCCGCATTAATTTCGGGAACTGTCCATATTGTCCTATTTTTGAGTTATTATGCATCAGCATACTCTCTCGATAATTTACGATTACTTGCGGGCCGTGGAAGTATAGTTGAAGCAATTTTTATAGCGCTTTTCTTGTCAAGAATGCTAAATAAGAAGTTTAGGCATTATATGTCACGAGCCGGCATCTTCGACTATCTAGTTTTTTTCATAATGATTGTATCTTTTTTAATGTATATCTCGCGATCAATGATGATTTCAACCGCAATTTATACATTGTTTTTAAGCAATTATGTAAATCTTCGTGATTTCAGCAGAGCTTTGTTCAGAAAATCATTCGTAGTGGTCACCATATTGATTTGTTTTGCTGCCTTATTAGGCGTTTTTTCTTCAACCACTGGAAACAGTCCGCTTGATTGGGTTGTAGGTAAATTTGAGCGTATTCCACAAGAAGTATTCTGGGATTCGAAGAAAAATTCAACTGCAGATTTAGCGGATATAAACGATAACTGGCGGGGTTACGAAGCTTATCAGGGTGTCCTTAAGTTTTACAATGGTAGCACCTTCCAAAAAACTTTCGGTTACGGTTATGGAGCGCTTGTAGATTTGAACCTTATCATGAATCTCGGCGGGAAGGATTATTCAGAAATACCAGTATTGCATAATGGATATGTCATGCTTCTAGTTAAATCCGGTATTTTTGGCATATTAATGTATTTAATCTTCATCTATGCGCTCGGATTCATGAAGTTAAAAAAGAGTGAAGATAGTCCTGAGCAATTTTATTTTGGTCAAATGCTTTCGGCGCTTAGTATAATTGTTCTAATAAATACATTCACTATTACAGGCCTGTTAAATCCCGACGATGCGCTCACTCCAACGCTATTAGGTCTATTTTTTGGGCTAACTCGAAAAAATAATATTATTGTAAATCAAAAAAAGATAAATTAAGAGGGTATGCTAGATGAAAAGCCACTGGTTTCAATTATAATTTTAAATTGGAATGGTTATGATGTAACTAGAGATTGCCTCCATTCTCTCCAAAGCATCAATTATGTCAATTATAATGTCGTGTTAGTCGATAATGGTTCTGTAGACAATTCTGTTGCAAAACTAAAAGCCGAATTTACTTCAAATAAATTGTTTTTTTTATCGTTACCAAAAAACCTTGGGTTCACAGGTGGTAATAATGTAGGTATAAAATACGCTTGTGATCAATTCGATCCAAAATACGTGTTATTATTGAATAATGATACCATTGTAGAAAAAGATTTTCTAGATTTTATGCTGGATGGCTTTCACGATCCGAACTGTTATGCGGTTGTCCCTAAAATTTATTATTTTGATCACCCGAATAGGTTATGGTTCGCTGGAGGGAGAGTATCACGCCTAACAGGTACAATAGTTCATTATGGGGTTGATAAGATAGATAATGAAAGACAATATGAAGCCTCTTCACGTACAGGTTTTATGAACGGATGCTGTGCATTAATCTCAAGACAATCCCTCAATGAAATAGGTCTCCTAGACCCCCAATTTTTTGCTAACTCCGAAGACGCGGATTATTCGCTTAGAATTTTAGATTCGGGCCATAGTATTCGTTATCAAGCTGACGCTGTAATTTATCACAAATGTAGCTATTCTTTCAAGGCGAATAAGGGTCAGTGGCTTGGTTATTATCTAGGCACAAGAGCAATTGTTTTGATGCAGAGGAAGCACTTAGCAGGTTACAAATTAGCCCTATTTTATTTTTTATTTTCTTTTAGATGGCTACTCTATTTGACTTTAAAATTTTCTGTTCGCTTCGATTTTAAGTCTGTTAAAAGCATCTATGTCGGTGCGTACGATGGCATGATTGGTAGACTTCAATATGTAAATGCTTAAGATACAATTTTAACATATGAAAGATAAAGCAGTGTTAATCGTACTCGATTCCTTAAAATACCAAGTCAAGGAGGCCGAGCTCACAAAAAAAATTGAAAATCTTTGCTTTCCTGAATATTATTATACCTACTATGAGAATGCACTAGTACGATTTTTCCACGGATTGCCCGTTATTGGCAATTTCTTTTCGCATCTGGCTTATTGGTCAATTTCATTAAAATCGGCTTTTTTGATTTTCTTCAAAAAAAAGAAAGTCACCACAAAAATTTTTATTAATCCAATAGTTGCTATTTTTTATTGCTTGATTACTAGAATCTTTCCCCGGGAAGAACAGGTAACTATCGCCGGGTTTCTTTTCGAAGATAAATCGAACAAATTTTATCTCCGAGCAAGAAAAGCATTTGTAAACTTCAGTTATAAGAATACAGACCGCATTATTGTTTATTCTAATAATGAAGTAAAGTATTATAGTACAATCTTTCCATCTTTGACGAAGAAGTTCTATTTTGTAGAATATGGTAGAGATTTCGATATTTTTGAAGAAAACGTATACCAGTTTGAGTCAAACTATTATTCCAGTGGGGGCGTAAGCAATAGGGATTTCGTCACATTGTTAGAGGCCTCAAAATTATTATTGAGCAAATATCCCCAGCTAGTTTGCAATATTGCAACTAGGCCTCAAGGTATAGCCGCAGAATCTGCTCCAGAAAATGTAAATGTCTTATATAATATTCGTATTGATACATTTGGTAGTTTTCTCAAAAAATCCTTGTTTGTAGTCCTTCCACTCGCTAACACTAAATTATCAGCAGGACATATGGCATTATTAGAAGCGATGTCATTAGGCAAGGTTATATTAATTACGGATATACCGTCAGTTAGGGATTATGTAAATGAGTGCCAGGTTTTTTTCTATGCACCAGAGAATCCGATGGATTTAGCTGAGAAGATTGAGCATATTTATTTGAACCTTGGAAGCGAAGATGTCGGCAATAAAGCGCAAGCTGCATTTAAATCTTATAGTAAGTCTTATACGTTTGGCTCACTATTAAAACGTCTTGTCGAGCTATCCATGAATAATTTTTAATCATGAAAATAAAAATTTTTGTTGATGCCCACGTATTTGACGGTGTTCACCAGGGTACAACCACATATATCAAAGGGATTTATACAGCATTAGTAGCCAATGAAGCCTTTGAGATCACATTAGCTGCAAATAATATTGATCATTTAAGAAGCCAATTCAATGATGACAGGTTTAAATATATTAAACTGCCAACAAGTTCAAAATTCAAACGTCTTATTTACGATATTCCCCGAATTATTACCGACAATCGATATGATTATGCTCACTTTCAGTATATTGTACCATTAATAAAGAGTTGCAAGTATATCAATACTATACACGATTTATTATTTTTGGATTTTCCTAAGCTTTTCCCATTCAGTTATAGATTTACTAAAAAGTACCTTTTCAATTTTTCTGCCAAACGCTCAGACATTATCTGTACTGTTTCGGATTATTCGAAAAATGCCTTGATTAAATATTTCAAGATACATGAGGGAAAAATAGTTATAACCCCTAACGCAGTTCAGTTAGCTAGAGTACCGCCGATTGATATAAGGTCAAAGTATAATATTAATAACTATATCTTGTTCGTAAGCAGGTTCGAGCCAAGAAAAAATCATTATGCGATTATTAAGGCTTTTGTCGAGCTGGAACTATACAAGATTAAAGAGCTAGTTTTTATTGGAAGGCGTCAAGATGTTAACACTCAAAAATTCAATGACTTTTACGATACTTTAGTAGAGGACGTAAAATCAAAGATTATATTTCTTGAAGGTATTAGTAATGATGAACTTAATAATTTTTACCGACAAGCAGACTTGTTTATTTTTCCTGCATTTGCTGAGGGGTTTGGAATACCCCCATTAGAGGCAGCGGTAAACTCATGTAAAGTGTTGTGTAGTAATACGACTGCTATGAAGGATTTTGATTTTTTTGGGAAATATCAGTTTAATCCAGAAGATATTGAGGAACTTAAAAGCAAAATGTTAAAGGTTTTAAATGACGGAAGTTATCCATTTGGTGCAGTTAAGGAAGCAATCTTAAAAAAATATAATTGGAATATTATTGCTGAAAGGTTCGGGGAAGAAATCATCCAAGATTTTTCACGATAATTGCATATCTTTCATTTGTGCTGCAAGATATAATTAACATGAAAATAGGAATAATAGGGACGAGAGGGATTCCTAATCACTACGGCGGTTTCGAACAATTTGCCGAATACCTTTCTTTAGGACTTGTGGAAAAAGGGCATGAGGTCACGGTCTACAACTCACATAAACACCCTTGCCAAGAAGATAACTGGAAGGGTGTAAAAATCGTCCATTGTTATGATCCGGAGGACAAAATTGGAACTGCAGGACAGTTTGTGTATGACTTTAATTGCATCTTAGATAGTAGGAAAAGAACTTTTGACATTATCCTGCAATTGGGCTATACGAGTAGTTCTGTCTGGGGATGGTTACTTCCACGAAAGAAATCGGTTGTAACTACCAATGTTGATGGTTTGGAATGGAAGCGTACCAAGTTTTCGCCAAAGGTTAAGCAATTTTTAAAATATGCTGAACAGCTAGGTATTAAGTATAGCGACCATTTAATTTCGGATTCTATCGGTATACAAGATTACCTGAAAACTACCTACCAAAAAGATTCTCTTTATATACCTTATGGCGCCGACATTTTTTCAAAAGCTGATAAAACTTGTTTACATGAATATGGGGTGGAAGCTTACCACTTTAGTATGCTTGTTGCCAGGTTGGAACCAGAGAATAGTATTGAAATGATTTTAGATGGCGTTGCAGAAGCGGGGGAAAACGAAAAGTTTTTAGTTATCGGGAAACATGAAACTAAATTTGGGACTTATCTGAAAGACAAATATCGGAACGATAGCAACATCATTTTTGTTGGAGGAGTCTATGATATTAATATCCTAAATAATCTAAGACATTTCTCAAGGTTGTATTTTCACGGCCATACAGTTGGTGGTACCAACCCTTCATTATTGGAGGCAATGGCGTCTCAAGCTTTAATCGCTGCCCACAAAAATATTTTTAACCAGTCCATTCTTGGTCAAGACGCATTTTATTTCGATAACGCTACCGAGGTATGCCAATTGTTACGAACTATTGATAAAACAAACTATTTCAGCTGTCTGGAGGCGAATAATCACAAAATTGTTCAGACTTTTTCGTGGGATCTAATTGTCGAACAATATGAACAACACTTCATTGACATCCTTAGAAAATAACAATATGCCTTCATCTATAAATACTTTCGTTTTAATCATGGCAGGCGGTGTGGGTTCCCGCTTTTGGCCAAAAAGTAGGAATCACTTCCCGAAACAATTTATCGATATCTTAGGTACAGGCGAGTCGCTTTTACAACTCACTTACCAACGTTTTTTAAAAATCTGCCCAAAGGAAAATATTTTGGTGTTGACCAACAAGGACTACGCTTCACTGGTACAACAACAACTACCGGAGGTGTTAAATGATAATATTTTACTAGAACCTAGCCGTAACAATACTGCACCTTGTATTGCTTATGCCACGTACAAGATTCTGCAACAAAATCCAGCGGCCAACATTGTGGTTGCACCTTCCGACCATTTGATTCTTAAAGAAGCTATTTTCCTCGAAAAGATCGAGCAAGCCCTATCTTTCACTGCTGACAATGATGCCTTACTGACTTTAGGAATTACGCCTACCCGACCAGATACAGGCTATGGGTATATCAAGTACCAGGTTGAGGATTCCGTGTCCAGTATCGAGTATCAAGAAGGGGTGGAGAATCAAGAAGTGCGTAGCAAGTACCACGGGGTGAAAAAAGTTGATGCTTTTATGGAGAAACCTGTATTGGAAAAAGCAGAAGCGTATCTGGCTAGTGGTGATTATGTTTGGAATGCAGGGATCTTCATTTGGAAGGCTGCCTCATTAAAAAGGGCCTTTGAAAAATATGCGCCTGAAATTGCGGCTTTGTTTGAAAGTGGTTTGTCTTGCTACAATACCGACGAGGAAAGGGAATTTATTGAAACAAAATACCCGACAAGTCCGAACATTTCTATTGATTATGCCATATTAGAGCGGGCTGATAATATTTATACTATACCAGCAGACATTGGCTGGTCAGACTTGGGCACATGGGCATCTTTGCATGCCATTGCAGAACAGGATCCGAATGCAAATGTGTGTAATGCGGCAGCTGTCCACTTGCAAGATACTACCAATTGCATGATCAATTTGCCGGCAGGTAAAGCCGCTGTGATTCGGGGCTTGGACAATTTTATTGTTGTAGATGATGGTCATGTATTGATGATTTACCCAAAGTCGGAAGAACAGGAGATTAAAGCCGTGTGTAAGGATATGGTTGAAAAGTTTGGGAATCAGTATTCCTAAACAAAAAAAGGTGGCTAGGCTGTCATTGAGCGCAGGTTAGCAGCACGTCTTGTTTTTAGCATTGTACATCAATAGATGCAACTTTATCTACTATGTGACTGATTATATCTACTTTTAACTAAAGCACGAGAAATTTTTAATGATGATCTCATAAATAAGTTAATTTTGCAGCAATGATTTGCGATTGATTTAAAAGTTTGCCCTGAATTTAATATAGATTTAATAAGCAGGCATTATTTTTGCTGATAAAGCTACGCGTTTCATTACTTTTGTTATAAATCGCTCTAAAAAATTGCTTATGCAAACACGTTACTTATTTATTCTAAAATACATTTTGCCCGTCACCGATCTCTTAATGGTGATTGCTGTCTATTTTTTCGCTTATGAATTTACAGGTTACTTAGGGAAGATTGTTAGCTCTGAACTGCAGTGGCATTATATTGTGGTTTGCATATTGATCTGGATTGTATCCACTACCTCTTTTGGTTTGTATACGGAATATGGATCGAGAAGGGTTGAGCGCATTTATCGGGCTACCTGGAAGAGTGTTGTGCTCCATGCGGTGCTTTTTTCTATTTACTTATTTTTTTCAAGACAAAATGAATTTTCCAGGTCATTCCTAATCGTATTTTATGGTACACTGGGGATTTTGTTTCTTGTGAATAGGTTCATTGGTACATCCTTTCAGTTCTTATTATTTAATCACCTTCGAGGCGTAAAGTCTGTTGCCATAATGGGCAATAATACCACGGGTGTGCAGCTGGCTTCTTATTTTGAAAAGCAAAAGTATATTGAATTCCATGGTTTTATTCCTGATGTGCCGCAGGAGTATATCGATCGCAACGGGCATTTATCGGAGACCGTAGGCCGGCAATTTAAGTTAGCGGTTGATAAAGGCATTAAAGATATTTATGTTACTATTGCTCCTGAGCGTATGGGTGATATGACTTTATTGACTGAAGAAGCTGAAAGGCAGTGCGTAAGGCTTAAGTTTATTCCGGATATTAGCGGGGCGCTGTTATCGCCTTATACCGTGAGTTATCTGGGTAATGAATTCCCGGTAATTTCACTCCGTTCGGAGCCGCTGGAGAAAATACACAACCGGTTTAAGAAACGGCTGATTGACGTGGTATTCAGCGGCATGGTGATTCTTTTTGTGTTAAGCTGGTTGTATCCTATTATTGCGTTGTTAATTAAAATCCAGAGCCCAGGGCCAGTACTCTTCAAGCAGCTCAGAAGTGGAAGGGATGATGAACCTTTCTGGTGTTTCAAGTTCAGGAGTATGCGAATGAATAACGACAGCGATAAGAGGCAGGCAAGTAAGAATGATGATCGCATTACTCAAATCGGTAGATTTCTAAGAAAATCAAGTCTGGATGAACTTCCCCAATTTTTCAATGTATTTATGGGGCATATGAGTGTTGTGGGGCCACGTCCGCATATGTTAAGCCATACTGAACAGTATAAAGGTATAGTAGACCAATTTATGGTTCGCCATTTCCTTAAACCTGGTATTACCGGCTGGGCCCAGGTTAATGGATATCGTGGTGAAACAAAGGAGGATTACAAAATGGTAAAACGCGTTGAGCATGATATCTGGTATTTAGAAAACTGGAGTGCTATGCTTGATGTCAAAATCATTTTTATGACAGTGATCAATATGGCTAAGGGTGAAGAGAACGCCTACTAAGTCTAATTGTTCAATTTCCAGTAGATTTATAGATAATTTTCCGTTCTTTGCGCTTTATCATTCAGATCATGAATAAATATATACTTACCCTCCTATTAGCTATCTCCTTTACAGGTGCTTTTGCGCAATCGCAATATCAACCTTACTCATATCAATACTATCAGAAACTTGGTGCTGAAGTGTACAATCCTGAAACTCGTTTTCACAGTTCACTAAAACCTTTCTTTATTGATGATAGTCTATTGAAGGACAGGCACCAGCTGTTGATGAATGTGGGGGTAGATACGAATCGGAAATCCTGGTTATTAGGAAAACTCTTCAACGAACATTTGTTAGATATTAAAAAGGAAGACTTTACGGTCTATGCTGATTTTTTGCCTGACTTCCAGATTGGGAGGGACTTCTCGGGTAAACAAAATGTATGGTTAAACACCAGGGCTTACCAAATAGGGGGTACGGTTGGTAAAAAGTTTTCGTTTTATACGAGCGGGTTTGAGAATCTGGGCCAGTTTTCTCAGTACTATAATCAATATGTTAATCAAACCGGTGTTGTACCTGGTCAGTCGTACAACCGGGCCTATGGCTTCAATGCGGGCAAAACTTCATTAGATTGGTCGTACGTTACCGCAGTGATTTCTTATACGCCAATAAAATACTTGAACATCAGTGCAGGATACGATAAGACTTTTATCGGAGATGGGTATCGCTCCATGCTGTTGTCTGATTTTTCTTCTCCTACTCCTTTCTTAAAACTTACTGGTAATTTAGGTAATGTGCAATATCTGGCGATGTGGACTGCCATGCAGGATCCTGGTGCGACAAAACTTTCTTACGATGCTGGCAATCGTAAAAAAGGTGGTGTTTTCCATTACCTGGACTGGAATGTCAATAATCGTTTGTCGATCGGGTTCTTTGATTCCATCATCTGGGCACAAACCGATGATCTAGGTAATAGAAGAGGCTTTGACTGGGGATACGCCAATCCAATTATCTTCCTTCGCCCTGTGGAAGCATCAAGTGGATCACCAGATAACGCCATGATTGGATTTACCGGAAAATATAAGTTCTCTAAAGAATTGGTTGGTTACGGGCAATTTTCCCTCGATGAATTTGAGTCGAAAAACTTTTTCTCTTCATCAGGGAGTTCAAGAAATAAATATGGTTGGCAGCTGGGTATCCGAGGGGCTGATGTTTTCAAAGTGGCCGGATTAAATTATTTATTGGAGTATAATACTGCTAAGCCATATACCTATTCATCCCGCACCCGAATTGGTAACTATGCCAATTACAACGAACCATTGGCGCACCCTATGGGAGCCAACTTCCGCGAGGTGGTTGGTTTATTAAACTATAGTTATAAGCGGTTCGATTTCAGCGGACAGTTGCTATATGCTAAATATGGTTTGGATGTTGCCGGAGCCAATTTTGGTAAGAATATTTTCACACCATATACCGATGCTGTTCAGGCGGATGGTAATTTCACTACACAAGGTTTACGCACAGATTTAGGTTATGCGGAAGGGAGAGTTGCTTATGTAGTGAATCCAAAATATAATTTGAGATTGGAGTTGGGTGGGATTTACAGGAGAGAAAGTAATAGTTTAGGTGCCAATAATACCGCTTTGATCACTTTTGGCATA
This sequence comes from Pedobacter sandarakinus, assembly GCF_026240095.1. GTDB lineage: Bacteria > Bacteroidota > Bacteroidia > Sphingobacteriales > Sphingobacteriaceae > Pedobacter > Pedobacter sandarakinus. The sequence goes on from NZ_JAPIVG010000001.1 coordinate 1,318,730, forward strand.
AGAAGTTCGTTTAGAAACTTGTATAGTGATTTTTAGGCGCTAGATAGTATCAAGTTGTGAAAGCGTCTGCGATTAATTATCCAGACGCTTTTAATTTTTGTTATGCCTCATCGGCGGCGGCCTATCCAATTTTCTTGATAAAAAGTGGAGTAAACCTAAACAAAGCGAAAGCATGACAACCAATAAAACAACAAAAACGCTGGCATAACTCAAGGCTTGGATCTGTCGTCGGATAAACTCGTCAAAGCTTTAATTTCGGCATCACAAGCTGCGATGAAAAATCGCAGAGGACGCGATGCTTGGTTTGGTGGGTTATGAGAATGTCTGCAAAAGCTTTAACGCTTTCTCCCTCCAACATCTCCTAGGCCGGTTAGCAGGGTGACTATAGCAGGGAGTCTACTATTGGAGCAGATAACGGAGGTTGATTTTTCTTATACCTCATCGGCGGCGGCCTATTTCTTTTGGCTTGATCCAAAAGAAACAAACCTGAGCATAGCGAAAGCATGACAACCAATAAAACAACAAAAACGCTGGCATAACTCAAGGCTTGGATCTGTTGTCCTATAAACTCGTCAAAGCTTTAATTTCGGCATCACAAGCTGCGATGAAAAATCGCAGCGGACGCGATGCCTGGTTTGGTGGGTTATGAGAATGTCTGCAAAAGCTTTAACGCTTTCTCCCTCCAACATCTCCTAGGCCGGTTAGCAGGGTGATTATAGCAGGGAGTCTACTATTGGAGCAGATAACGGAGGTTGATTTTCTTATGCCTCATCGGCGGCGGCCTATCCAATTTTCTTGATAAAAAGTGGAGTAAACCTAAACAAAGCGAAAGCATGACAACCAATAAAAACGCTGGCATAACTCAAGGCTTGGATCTGTCGTCGGATAAATTCGTCAAAGCTTCAATTTCGGCATCACAAGCTGCGATGAAAAATCGCAGAGGACGCGATGCCTGATTTGGTGGGTTATGAGAATGTCTGCAAAAGCTTTAACGCTTTCTCCCTCCAACATCTCCTAGGCTGGTTAGCAGGGTGACTATAGCAGGGAGTCTACTATTGGAGCAGATAGCGGAGGTGGATTTTTCTTATGCCTCATTGGCGGCGGCCTATTTCTTTTGGCTTGATCCAAAAGAAACAAAACATCAAGGCTTGGATCTGTCGTCGGATAAATTCGTCAAAGCTTTAATTTCGGCATCACAAGCTGCGATGAAAAATCGCAGCGGACGCGATGCCTGGTTTGGTGGTTTATGAGAATGTTTGCAAAAGCTTTAACGCTTTCTCCTTCCAACATCTCCTAGGCCGGTTAGCAGGGTGACTATAGCAGGGAGTCTACTATTGGAGCAGATAACGGAGGTTTTTCTTATGCCTCATCGGCGGCGGCCTATTTCTTTTGGCTTGATCCAAAAGAAACAAACCTGAGCATAGCGAAAGCATGACAACCAATAAAACAATAAAAACGCTGGCATAACTCGAGGCTTGGATCTGTTGTCGGATAAATTCGTTAACGCTTTAATTGCATTGCCGTTAACAACAGTAATCTTTGGTTGGTTACTCTAGGGGGGATTTATTTTAATCACGCATTCACTTGTGATTTTCGTTTACAAATCCATTAAATCAGTTCCAGGCTTAAGATATTTTTTGGCTTGTTTCAGTAAAGCATATACACCATAAAAGTATTTACGCAAAAAAGCCTTTATCTTTTGATTTAGCTTAAAATCTACGCCATGTAAATTTTGGATAGGAGTTCTCCAATTTTCACCGTAGCAATGCTTCAGATAAGCATCAAAATCTTTAGGAATTGAAAATGTTTCTCCTAAGAAAGTGAGTGTAGTTGTTTTTGTCAAAAACCTGTTGTAAGTATAATAAATATCAGTATTGTCGTCGTAATATGCCGACTTACGATAGAAGAAAAGGTGTTTTCTGAAAAAGTATATGTCAATATACTCCTCCTTTCTAATGAGGGATATCAAATCATTCTCATACCGCCCGACAACAAATCCTGCATTGCTTAACTCAAACAACAAATCTAAGAATGAGGCCCTATCTTCTTCTAAAATTATAAAATCCGTATCAAAATCATGTTCAATGAAATTGCCTTCACGAATAGCGCCAAGGAGTGTTCCGTATGCCAGCAGGAATTTAACCTTACTCTTATCCAGTATTTCTTTGAATAAAAATAAATTTTCTTTGGCACGCTCACGGTTAATTGTTTTTGAACCATAAGAAAAGGCTGGTCTTTCAAAAAAGAACTCTCCTTTGGTGGTGTTTATTGTTGTCATAAAATCAAACAATCAAATCTATATTCATTTTGTGAAAACTTTGGCATCTTATGCGGCAAGAAATACACTTTTCTGTTCGGAGCAAGTTTCTGCACTTCATTCAAAATCCATGGTTTTGAAAAGTATAATATATCTAAGCCATCATATTTTTTTTCATACTCCTGCGCCGTGAGCATACCTCTTCTGAATGCTTCTGACTCTGTTTTAAAGGTGATATCTGCCATGGCTGTAATTAAGACTCTGCCACCAGATTTTAGGATCGTGCCCAAGACGGCACTTACATATTCCAGGTTGGGGAAATAGTGAAACACATGATTTGCAATAATAACATCAGCATTTATTTCTTTCAAATCAATAGCTTCGCACCATTGAAGTTTGGCAGCGCATGCAGGCATCTTTTGCTTGGCTATCTCAATCAGTGGCAGAGCGAAATCAATCCCACTAACATCAAATCCATTTTCATAAAGTATGTAAATGAAAGCTCCGCTTCCGCAACCAATTTCAAAAACCGTTTCATTGGGGGTTAAATCTAAAGTTTTAATAACATGGCTAGCATAGTTTCGGAAATCTTGTTCACTCAATTTTCCCAAAGGTGTATCAAAACCGTCCATCCTGATTAAACTTTCAAGAGTGGTTTCACCCTCTTCCTGGAGGAACTGTCTTTTGGACCATATTTCATTCCAAGTTTGTTTCATGATATTGGAGGAATTAGCGTTTTCATTGCGTTTACCAATAATTCATTCTCGTGCGGTAACCTTACTGCCACTCTGAAATAGTAGTTGTCATTTTTGAACTTAGCGCTTACATTTTTGATATAAATGTTGTACTTCTTTAACAATAAGTCATCCAGTTTTTCAATCCCTTTGTTATCCTTAGCAATTTCGAAAAGGATAAAGTTTGCATGCGAATCATAGACTTTGCTTAGATACGGTATGGTTTTTAAATCTTCGATGAAAGTGTGTCGATCAATTTTTGTTTGCTCAAAAGATTGATTCAGACTTATCTTATCTTTTAGAATTATCTCCAAGAAAAACTCGGCCATTGAATTCATATTCCATATAGGGATCTCATCCGCTATAGTTTTTAACAATTCCCTATTATTTGCATAGGCAAAGCCAACACGCATTCCTGGTAACCCGTAACTTTTACTCATGCTTCTGATCACTAGTATGTTATCTTTCGGGTCAGTTTCAAGCATGTCTGCAATTGATTTTTCATTCGAGAATTCAATAAAAGATTCGTCAATGATGAAGGTTTTATCTGGATATTGATTGGCTATTTCCCAAATAACATTGGTTTCGATAATAGATCCTGTCGGATTATTTGGATTTACAAACACCACGACATCAGCGATCTGAATTTTCGGCTTTATTTCCTCTGCTGTAAACCCAACTGGATCATAGGTGTCTACCTTATCAAAGAGTTTGTCATATTCACTAAACGTTGGCTCGGGTATCAATCCTTTTTTATTTTTCCAAATATTCTTTAAGATTGGATAAATCTGGCTGGCACCATTCAATGCAATGAGGTTTTCCCTACTGTATTGAAGCACGTAAGAAAGTTTTTGATTAAGCGTTTCTTGTTTTGAGCCGTAGTTCTTTAATAGATTAAGCATATGATTTTTAAGCTCTGCCATAACAGAGGTGCTGGGGAAATACATATTCCTGATAAAACAAAAATCAATGATATCGAAATGCCAGTATCCACCAAAGTTTTTGTTTAAAATCTTAATTCTCTCGTTAGTATTAAATTGATAAAATGCATTTTCCAAGTCATTGGGATCATCTACTTCAAACCAGTCATTATTGTCTATTACTTCCGCAAAAATATCTTGCCTTTGCATATAGATAATGATTCCTAAAATCAGTTCATAGTAACAATTGTCGTCTACTGATCTGGCGTAATGGATTAGTAACTTTTTAAACTCTTTTTGACAAAAATCTTTTGAGAATTTATAAATATTCAGGGTTTTGAATTTGTCAAATAGGTTGAAATTCTCATCGTGTAAATGCGGCGGAAAAATATTTATGATTTTTTGGTTCGAAATCTGGACAACGGTTCCATCCATTCCTATTTTATAGGGAGATACCAACGCAACGTTCTCATGTTTGGAATTGATTGCCTGATTTAGCACATTTTCATTATAAATTAAATCGGATTCAATTAGTAAAATATCGTCATCTATTAATATATTTTCAAATGCAAGCGCCAGCGAAAATATGTTATTGGTTTCCTGGTATCTATCATTATGGATATATTCTATAACTAAGTTTTTATGGTTTTCATCGATATGCGCTCTTAGCTGCCCGTCTAAATAACCAGTAACAATTACTACTTTAGAAATATTGTGATTTTTAAGGGAGTTTAACAATCTATCTACAATCGTTTCATGCCCTATCTTTAAAAGTGTTTTGTGTGTGTTTTTAGTCAACGGGCTCATTCTATTTCCATATCCCGCACATAGTATAATTGCTTTCATAGTATCAGTTTGTTTTTAAGAGACGAAATTTAGAGATATAATAGACCCGAATTAAGAAAGCGACCAGTTCGTAAGCACATAAGGATATGCCCAATACCAATATGTTTTGTGTAAATATTGAAGCTAACACGATATAGAGAAAATAAAAAACAGAACCATAAACCAGACTAAAATTAGCTTCATTTTGATAGCCAGATACGCCTAGGAGCGGAAAGCCAATTAAGGAACTCACATTTGCAATAACAATACACCAAATGACATTATCATAAATGTTTAAAAGAATTGGCGACGACGAATGGAAAAAAAACAATAGTATGTGTTCCTTAAGCCCATATAGACAAGATATAAATACCAAGGATGCCACAATAGTAAACTTCAAAACTTTTATAAAAAGACTTAAATCTTTCTTTCTTGACATTAAAGGATACATCAATTGTGCTGGAATGCCGCCAATGGAGATGGATGTGGCAAAAATTTTATCGACTAACGAATAGTATCCAACCAATGTGCTTGAAAAGTTAATGCCAATTAAGATCGTCGCAAAATATCTGCTCCCATCGTTGGCTATTCTTGAAAAGAAAAAATTCTTGCTTTTAGAGAAAACAGACCAAAGCATTTCTCGTGAAGGAATGATAAGAGGAATGTTAAACAATTTTACGCTCCAAATAAAGCCAAAAAGGCCGGTTAATATCCCTGCAAGATTACTAAATAGGAAGAAGGAGATATAACTGGATTTTTCTTTCACGAAAAGGAACATTAAAACCGTGAAAAATATTTTAGTTGAAACATTGAAGATTGTAACGAATTTCATTTGTTCCATTCCCATTAAAAACCAAGTTGGGAAAAGAATTCCACCGACCAAACCACCAATAGAATAGAACAAAAGTGTTCTGATATGGAAAAACTGGGGTAAGCAAATTGTTAATATAGCTATGACTGCAACACTACAAATAAGCAGCAAGAATTTCAATATTAAAACTGCGTAGAAATGATTTGAGATAAGCACTACATCATTTTTGTTTTTTGCAATTTGAGGTGTAACAGATAAATCAAACCCGAAATTAATGATAACAACTGCAAAAGAGGTAATTGCGGTTGCAAAACTTAAATCGCCAAAAAAGCTACTTCCAACTATTTTAACAATGTAAGGAAATGTTAAAATCGGCAATATCAAATTAACGATTTGTAAAAATGACAGATAGCCAAAATTGTAAATAAGTCTCCTAATCTCCATTTAACTTGATGATAATAATTATGATTAAGGATTATTTAACTGTTAAGGATCCGGGTATATAAATTCCAGTAATCCGTATTGAAGTTTTGCCAAGAGAATTTTTGAGCTTGGAGTAACGATTTATTGGCTAACTCAGTTCTTAAGTCTGCATTGTGATACAGTTTTAGCATGTGTTCAGCTATTGCATCCTCGTCTTCGGCATTTACAAGCAATCCTGCCTGGCCTACCACTTCTGGCAATGAGCTATTGTTGGAGGTAATTACGGGAATACCGCATTGCATTGCCTCGAGCGGTGGCAATCCAAAACCTTCATAAATAGACGGATAAATAAATGCTAAAGCACCTGAATAAATTGCAGATAAGTCTTCATCTTCTACGAAGCCCGTCGCGATGATTCGCTTCCTCAATGACTTACTTACATTTAACGACTTAAATAATTCACCTATTTTTCGACCTTCGGAGCCGACCAAAACCAGCTGCAGTTCTTTCAAATTTTCCTGTTCGATGAGCTTGGCAAAAGCCCCTATTGAACTTTTGAGATTTTTACGAAGTTCTAAAGTTGAAAGCAACAAAAAATACGGCTTCTCATCATCAATCTGATATTTTTTGAGGATGGTTTTGATTCGATCTTGATCTGTTTCACGGTAGAAGATGTTTGCGTCTGCTGCTAATGGGATAACTGAAACCCTTGCCGGATCTACCTTTGAATGATGATTCAATAAATCTTGTTTCGCACTTTCTGAAACACAACTTACAAAAGTTTCTTCATCAATGCTATCTAAGATTTTGTTTATTTCCAATTCAATGCTTAAGCCTTTATATTCTGGCAAAATCTTTGGGATAAGATCATGAACAGTAATCAGTTGCTTAATAGAATGTCGCTTTAGAACGCTATTAGGAATTGCATGAAATGGTGAATGGTATAAATCATATTGTTTTAATTCCTTAGTATTAAATAAACCGTGCTTTATAGACAATAATCCAGATTTACGAAGCGCATACAGAATATTTTTTTCAGTAAGACTCCGTCTTGGTATAAGGGAAAATACATAGCTCATAAATTTCGATATGACCAGACTTTCTTTAGAATTGACACACTTAAAGTCGTTTTCCTTAAGGAAACTTGCTAATCTTGGTAAACTTATAAATAACGAAGTAAGTCCAATATCACATTTGTTCCCTTCTAAGTTTGCTAAAATTTGTTGGGCTACTCTAAATACACCTGTCTTAGGGTTCAAACTGTCTTTATAAATTGTGTTGGCAATTGCTGTTGCGTCAAAAATTATTTTCATTGTTTATAAAAAATGATAAATCATTTAGATGGTTAGATGCCTATTCCTATCTATTAATATAAATGGGGCATAAAGTGAGCGGGAAGGTTAAGCGTATAAGGTAGTTTGATGCTTATTTGTCCAAATAGTTGTTGTTGAAGGCGAATACTTTCAAAGCGTAAATATGTCTAATAAATAATTGTTGTTGTTTGGTATTGCTGCTAATTGTCGGACACTTCATCTAGCATCATTCGTGCATTAACTGCTGGCTAATGTACAAAAATTGTATTAAGTTTGTGCAAGGGGTGAACGCCAGGTCTTCGAGGCCGTTAGTTTCCTACTTAAATAAGATTTTTGCTTCCCCCCTTAGGGAAACAAATATGAGGTGAAACATTGCTATGCTGAGATTAATTCCACATGTAATTTCAATCAGTCTAAATATAAGATATCAGCCTCTTATCTATCATCAAACTAATTATGAACGTCAGTTCTTAATAGAAGATCATTCTTATGGATCACGGTCATTAATCGCCTGATGTGGTAAGCAATGCAGCTGCGGCCTTTTCCTGAGAAGTTTATTTTCCTAATTATTTCATTATAATTTAGTAGTAATGCTGATGCATTTGATGATGCAAACACATGTGCAGGAAAGCCTTTTGTTCTCTGTAGAAATTATTGCTATTTTTTTTCAATATCGATCTCATTTTTCATTAGTACCCTATTTTCCTAAACAAAAAAAGCCCGGCCATTTCTTCAGGAAGAAAAGCCAGGCGATAGTATTTATATCAAATTTGGTGATCTACTTATTCCACGGTTACGGATTTTGCCAGATTTCGGGGTTGATCTACGTTGCATCCTCGCATTACTGCTATATGGTAAGATAACAATTGGAGTGGGATGGTGGCAAGTAAGGATAAAAATGCTTCGTCTGTGTCTGGAATTTCGATACAATAGTCTACCATTTTCTTCACCTCGGTATCTCCTTCAGTTACGATGGCTATTACTTTACCTTTTCTGGCTTTTACTTCCTGGATGTTGCTCATCACTTTTTCGTAAGAAGAATTCTGAGTGGCAATGAACACTACTGGCATCTCTTCATCAATTAATGCAATAGGACCATGTTTCATTTCGGCAGCGGGGTATCCTTCTGCATGGATATAAGATATCTCTTTCAACTTTAATGCGCCTTCTAATGCTACCGGGAAACCACTTCCACGTCCTAAAAACAAACAATTTGTAGCATCTTTGAATTTTTCAGCGATTTCTTTAATCATATCATTAGACTTCAAAGCAGATTCGATTTTCTCCGGAATGTGGTTAAGTTCCGTTAATAATTCGATCATTTTAGAAGTGGTAATGGTACCTTTTTGTTGCGCCATGTAGAAGGCCATCAGTGTCAATACTGTTACCTGTGCAGTGAAGGCCTTAGTTGAAGCCACCCCAATCTCTGGTCCTGCATGTGTGTATACACCAGCATGTGTTAATCGCGGAATAGAGGCGCCTGCCACATTGCAAATTCCAAAGATTGTTGCGCCCCGCTCTTTCGCCATTTCGATGGCAGCCATGGTATCGGCTGTTTCTCCAGATTGAGAGATTGCAATAACCACATCTTTCTCGGTAATAATGGGATTGCGGTATCTGAATTCTGAAGCGTATTCTACCTCAACCGGGATACGAGCATATTCCTCAATAAGGTATTCCCCTACCAATCCTGCATGCCAAGATGTACCGCAAGCCACAATAATGATGCGGTCGATATTTTTTAGTTTTTCGGCGAACTCTTTAATACCACCCAATTGCACTTTGCCTTCAGCCGGGTAGATTCTCCCCCGCATACAATCTTTGATTGATCTGGGTTGTTCATAAATTTCCTTCAACATAAAATGTTCGAAACCGCCCTTCTCTAACATTTCAAGTTTTAATTCCAGTTCCTGGATCAAAGGGGTTTGAACCACATTATCTAATTGCTTAACCAGTAAATCATCTTTGGTTACCAATGCAATTTCGCCATCCTTTAGATAGATTACATTTTTGGTATACTCAATGATAGGCGTTGCATCCGAGGCGATGAAATATTCTCCTTTTCCAACCCCAATTACCATTGGGCTACCTTTTCTCGCAGCGATCAATCGATCAGGGTTTTCCCTGTCCATGATGACAATGGCATAGGCACCATTAACTTCATTTAAGGCTAAGCGAACCGCCTCTAGAAGATCGATTTGTTCAATATTTTGAATTTCTTCAATGAGGTGAATTAAAACTTCGGTATCAGTATCGCTTTTAAACTCGTGCCCACGGCCAATAAGTTCTTCCTTTAGAATGGCATAATTTTCTATAATTCCATTGTGAATGATGGAAAGCTTTTCGTTATTGGATGTGTGTGGGTGAGAATTGCGGTCTGATGGAACGCCATGTGTTGCCCAGCGGGTGTGGCCCATACCGATAGTACCACTTAAATCATGGTTTGCTGCAAATTCTTCTAAAACAGCAACCTTACCTGCCTTCTTATAGATATTTTGTCCATGTTCGTTCATTAACGCAATACCAGCGCTGTCATAGCCACGGTATTCGAGTCTTTTTAAACCTTTAAGTACGATTGGCCAAGCTTCTCTGTAGCCTATGTAGCCTACTATTCCACACATATTTTAAATTATAAAGTATGGCACGAATATAGTAAACATCCCCTGTTTAATACTGCTTGTGAAGTAAATTGTGAACTATATGCTACCCTGCCATGGTATTGGTAGTACGCTTTACGGCAACTTTTTTTACAGCATTTACAATAGCATTTTTATCATACCCACACTCGGCCCATAGTTCGGGTTGCTCGCCATGCTCGATAAACTGATCGGGAATACCCAATCTGATCACATCTGCATGATATTGGTGTGCGGCCATAAATTCTAGGATTGCAGATCCCATTCCGCCAGGGAGCGAACCATCTTCTACGGTTATGATGTGCTTATATTTGGCAAACACCTCATGTAACATCTGCTCATCGAGCGGTTTTATGAAGCGTAGGTCGTAATGTGCCGGGTAAATGCCTTCGGTATTTAATTCTGACCTGGCTTCGACAGCAAAGTTTCCAACATGGCCAATGGTCAGTAGGGCTACTTCCTCGCCGTCGCAAATTTTACGTCCTTTACCAATTTCAAGCGCCTTGAATGATCGTTTCCAATCTGGCATAACGCCATTTCCGCGAGGATATCGAATAACAAAAGGCCCCATATTTTCCTGCTGTGCCGTAAACATGAGGTTTCGAAGCTCTTCCTCATTCATCGGCGAAGAGATAACCAAATTTGGGATGCAACGCATGTAAGCGATATCGTAGGCGCCATGGTGGGTTGCGCCATCTGCACCAGCTAAGCCTGCACGGTCTAAGCAAAATACCACGTTGAGTTTTTGGATGGCCACATCATGAATCACCTGGTCATATGCCCGTTGCATAAAGCTGGAGTAAATGTTGCAAAAAGGGACTAGTCCCTGCGTTGCCAATCCTGCAGAAAAAGTAACGGCATGTTGCTCGGCTATACCTACATCGAATGCACGTGTGGGCATGGCTTTCATCATAATATTTAGTGAAGAACCAGATGGCATGGCGGGCGTGATGCCCACAATTTTATCATTTGCTTCGGCCAATTCTACCATAGTATGGCCAAAAACATCCTGATACTTCGGAGGCTGAGGTTTTTCGGATACACTTTTTTTGATTTCTCCGGTTATTTTATCAAACAAACCTGGAGCATGCCAAATGGTCTGGTCTTTTTCGGCTAATGCGAATCCCTTACCTTTAACGGTAATGCAATGCAAAAGTTTAGGGCCTGGAATTGCTGATAAGTCTTTAATAGTTTGTGCAAGTCTTTTTACGTCGTGCCCATCTACCGGACCAAAATATCTAAAATTTAATGCCTCGAAGAGGTTACTTTGCTTAAGCAAGGTGCCCTTGATGCTTTTCTCAATTTTCTTTACATATTTATGGGCATTCGGACCTAGCTTCGATAGCCCAACCAACACACTGGAAATGTCGTCGCGGAAGCGATTGTAAGATTTTGATATCGTGATGCTGGTTAGGTATTCTTTTAATGCCCCAACATTTGGATCGATGGACATACAGTTATCATTAAGGATAACCAATACGTTGCTGTTTTCTATACCCGCATGATTTAGTCCTTCGAAAGCAAGCCCTGCAGTCATTGCCCCGTCGCCAATAACAGCTACATGCTGGCGATTGGTTTCACCTTTAATTTGCGAGGCAACCGCCATCCCCAAAGCAGCCGAAATAGATGTAGAGGAGTGGCCAACACCAAAGGTATCGTATTCACTTTCTGAAATTTTAGGGAAACCGCTTATGCCTTTATAAATCCTATTGGTATGAAATTGATCTCGCCTTCCCGTTAGAATTTTGTGCCCATACGCCTGGTGCCCTACGTCCCAAACTAACTTATCATAAGGGGTGTTTAAAGCGTAATGTAACGCTACAGTTAACTCCACAACGCCTAAACTAGACCCAAAATGGCCGCCATTTACGCTCACAACATCAATAATGTATTGGCGTAACTCTTGGCTTATTTGTTCTAATTCGTTTTCGCTAAACTGCTTCAAATCAGCAGGATAGTTTATTTTTGATAATAGGGGGCCAGCTTTAACTTGCATTCAGATTTGGGTAAAAAACAAGATACAAAGTAAGGTATTTTGTTTTAATTTTTAGGTAAAAATCCATCAAAAGGTTGTAAAACTGATTGCTTGCTGATATACCATGTTTGCTTTACTCAGATCATTTAAAAAATGTTAAGTTTGTTTTTAAATGCAGTCAGACAATTTTGAAATCAAGCTACCCGTATTTGAGGGGCCTTTTGATTTGTTGCTTTTTTTTATTGAGCGAGATGAATTGGATATTCAAGATGTACAGATTTCTAAAATCACGAACGATTTTCTTGCCTATTTGCACCAGCTACTTTCTTTAAATGTTGAGGTAGCAAGCGAGTTTATTTTAGTGGCAGCAACGCTGATGCGCATTAAATCGAAAATGCTTCTGCCCAGAATTGAGCTTGATGATGCCGGCAATGACCTTAATCCCGAACAAGATTTAATTGCCCGATTAATTGCCTACAAGCAATTTAAGGCTGTAGCCGAAGAAATGAAGGTTTTTGAAGATGCCAGAATGCAACAAGAGCGCAGGGGCAATATAGAACACGATCTATCTCTTGCAGCAGCATCTTCTACCCATCAGGATGAATTGCTATCGCTCGATTTGTATAAATTGCTTACGGTATATCATCGTAGCATGCAAAAGTATGAGTTGCGGAGCGAAGAAGTAAAACATACCGTGGTACAGTACCCATACACCATAGCGCAGCAGAAGCACTTCATTTCTAATCTACTCGATATTAACAAACAAATAGATTTTGCATTGGTCTTAAAAAGTTCTGAAAACAAGGTTCATTTTGTGTATAATTTTTTGGCTATTTTAGAGATGTTGCAGCAGCAAATTGTAGAAATAACCATTGGCAGCGGTTTTAATAACTTCAAGGTAAAGTCGGTGGGTTAATTTTGCCGCCATGCCTGGTGGTTAGTGCAGCGAAATAGGTTAGTTAAACCTGACTGGCATGAAAATCCTTTTAAAACCGAGCGGTACCATTCAAAACATCACCATAGGTTTTTAAGGTTTTAAAAGATTGTAATAAAGGCAGGACTACACATTAATAAATGAACCTGCCACTGCTTTTCTAAACCAAAAAATAAAAGATGGTATTGAATGTAATTCGCTCATATTCATCTAGGCTTTAAGGATAAATTTCTTACTTTTGCCAAAAAAATACAAACCTCATATAGGATGAAACGCGACACCCAAATCTTTGAACTTATTGATAAGGAATTGAACCGCCAAGAGCACGGTTTAGAACTTATTGCATCAGAAAACTTCGTTAGCAAGCAGGTAATGGAAGCTGCTGGTTCAGTTTTAACCAATAAGTATGCTGAAGGCTTGCCTGGAAAACGCTATTATGGCGGCTGCCAGGTGGTTGATGTGGTGGAGCAAATTGCAATTGATAGGGCAAAGGCTTTATTTAGTGCTGCATGGGTTAATGTACAGCCACACTCTGGAGCCCAAGCGAATGCCGCAGTAATGCTGGCAGTTTTGCAGCCTGGCGATAAAATTCTGGGTTTCGATTTGTCGCACGGTGGACATTTAACACATGGTTCTCCGGTAAACTTCTCTGGAAAGCTTTACCAGCCGCTGTTTTATGGTGTAGATAAAGAAACGGGATTAATCGATTACCAGAAATTAGAAGCGGTTGCTTTAGCAGAAAAACCAAAACTGATTATTTGCGGTGCTTCTGCCTATTCCCGCGAATGGGATTATGCTTTTATCAGATCAGTGGCCGACAAAATTGGCGCTTTGGTTTTAGCTGATATATCTCATCCTGCAGGCTTAATTGCTAAAGGCTTATTAACCAACCCACTTCCACATTGCCATATTGTAACTACCACTACGCACAAAACGTTGCGTGGCCCACGTGGAGGTATGATTATGATGGGGCAGGATTTCGAAAACCCTTGGGGTCTAAAAACTCCTAAAGGAGAGGTGCGCATGATGAGTAACTTGTTGGATATGGCTGTTTTTCCAGGTACCCAAGGTGGGCCATTAGAACACATTATTGCAGCTAAAGCAATTGCTTTCGGCGAAGCTTTAACAGAGGAGTATGGCGACTACATTAAGCAGGTTGCTACGAACGCCCAGGCAATGGCGAAAGCTTTTGTTGCTAAAGGTTACGGAATTATTTCTGGTGGAACCGACAATCATTTAATGTTAATCGATCTTCGCAACAAAAATATAACAGGCAAGGTTGCCGAGAACGCTTTAGAAAGAGCAGAAATTACGGTTAATAAAAACATGGTGCCTTTTGATGATAAATCTCCATTTGTAACATCGGGTATTCGTGTGGGTACGGCAGCCATTACTACCCGTGGTTTAAAAGAAACTGAAATGGAACAAATTGTGGAATTGATTGACCGCGTGCTAACTAATCCAGAAGACGAAGCTAATATCAGCGCCGTTAAGGCAGAAGTGATGCAGTTGGTAAGTGCCTTTCCGCTTTACAAATAAACATCCCATCTAAACTCACATAAGGCAGTTGCAATTTGTAGCTGCCTTTTTTTATGAAAACCCTTCGACAGTAAACAGCATCACTATATTGAATTTCGTATAGCAGAACAGCTAAATGGAGAAGAACGTTGAGCTATAAAAGTAAAGGGCCGATATTCTAAAAGAAATATCGACCCTTACCATCTAAATTAACGCTCTCACTAATAGAAACGATGAGAAGCCAATATTGTTTTTAAAAATTTAAAATTTATCTCTTTTCGTAACAACCTAAGGTAGAAGGGAAATTTCTGCTGTTTGCATTTAAATCTGTACTTAAATAGTTGTTAAAGTATGGGTCTGCACTGAGGTTTGTCCCCCTTATAAGCGCAGGGCTACCACTTGACAGCTCAAATATGCCGAAGCTGGCGTCCAGAAAACCGGGTTCGGCATTCAGGATATTATTATTTACATTATATGTAGACACATTAGATTTAATAAGGTTATAGCTGATTGCCAATTGAGGCGTAACTGTGCTTTTCTTTTGTATATCTAGTTCATTGCTCAGGCTTCCCCAAATAATATTGTTGGTTAACGTTAGGCTCAATTTATTGTAATTGATATTTGATAGGTAATCAGAAAAAGTTAATGCAGCAGTCTTACGTGGAAACATAGGGTTAAAACCCACCAATGTGTTTTGCTTGAGGTTATAATTTCCTCCGCCTATGGCATAAATTAAATAGTTTCCGCAATTGTAGAATAAGTTGTTAAATGCAAGCATTTCAGAATGGTAACCAATGTAGCCTGCTACCTGCATATTCTTAACTATGGTATTTGCCAACAATAATTTAGGTTTCGAAGTACCACTAAGCGAGTCGGAAGTTATTCCTACAGAGGCATTTTTAATTACCGCATGGTTTATTAAGCCATTACCCGCTTGTGTTAAATAGATGCCCTTCCACTGTCCGGGTTCATCTGCATAAGTACTTTCCAAGCGATCGCTACAAAATAAAACAGGTGCCGTGGCAGTTCCTGTTACATTTAGTTCCCCTGCTATGTTTAAGCCTGCATCTTTATTGAAATATACTTTATTACCAGCAACAATGTTAAGCTGTACCCCGGCTTTAACCCATATTGAGCCGCTTAACACATAAGGTAACGCACTGTTCCAAGTAGTGTTGGCCACAATATCGGTATTAATGAAGTTCGCATTCTGTCCGTAAGCAATCAGCTGAATCACTTGCCGATTACCATTTGTATTTAAGATAATTGAGTCTTGAACTAAAAAAGGCAAATCCTTATTATTTGGGTTAATGGTTGCCTTTACAAATAAATTTACTGAATCTTTTCCGTTAACAATCAGGTTGCTTTTGCTTGGGGTGCCTTCGCCATTAATGTTTATGGAAAAAGGGGAGGTATTTCCGCCAGCAAGGCTTATGTCGCTTATGCGCAAAGCATCATTATTGCGGTTAAACAATTTAACCCGCTTGGTAACGGTACTTATCGTGGTAAAAACAGTATCAAATAAAATTGTATCGCGATCGAAATTCAATTTAGCATTGGCGTCTGTTGTTACCTGTTCGCCTTTCTGACAAGCAGCCAGGATTACAAAAAAGCCAAAAAGAAACCCAATCATCAGACGCATGATGTAAAGATGAGAAATTTATTCCGCGAAAGCTAGCGCCGCGATGCTCACCTTTGCCGCACCTTTTGCAAGCAACACACTAGCGCAAGCTTCCAAAGTAGCGCCGGTTGTAATTACATCATCAACAATTAGCACATGCCTGTTCAAAATTTCTGCTTCTATCTCTACCTTAAATACCAACAGCATATTTTCATAACGGCTAAATCTACTTTTTTTGGTCTGGCTTTCTGTAGAAGTTACCCTTACCAGTACATCATCTCTAAAACCAACGCCCAACTGTTCTGCTATTCCAGATGCTATGAAAGCGCTTTGGTTATATCCCCGCAGTTTTAATTTCTTCCGATGTAATGGCACAGGAATAATGATGTCGATATCGCCATACAGTGGTGCTTCCTTCAGCTTTTCTCCCAACATATTTCCGAGGAAAACGCCAATTTCAGTTTTGTTGTGGTACTTTAAACGATGAATCAACGTCTGTACCTTTCCCCCTTTTCTAAAATAAAGCATGGCCATGGCGGCATTAACAGGTAATCTACCCCAAAGTTGTTTGGCTACACGGTTTTCTTTGTATTTATGGTAATCAGTAAAAGGCAGGTCATACAAACATTTTGTACAAACCATTTTTTCGCCCCTAAACAAACCTACACCGCAAGAATAACATACCTCTGGGAACAGTAGCCCAATCAAATCATTTATCCAGCGGTTAGTAATAAGCATATCCTAATTTATCAATTTTCATCGAATTCAAGCAATGTTCGTTTAATTGCCATTATTGAGATATAATCACATCAGAAAATCAGTTGCGGTGGTGCTTTTGTTATAGCAGTCCCGCATTCGCTGCAATCTTTTTGTTAAAGGCAGTAAAAAACTAACCGCCCAGGCATGAAAATGCCTGGGCTTTTTGGTGCTACAAAAAGTATTTCCGCACCATTCGGGTTTAAATCAGTTACACCCGCAATGCTTTTGGTGCTTCCCCACCCCTCAAAGTTTGCGATCGTTTGTGCTAACCGCTGTGGGGTAAGTATTTTTTATAAAAAACACGCCAACCACTAACTATTATTTCTGGCGAGGCCAATAAATTTCTGAAGGTGACAAATAGCAAGGTTCAAAGATCTCACAATTTTAGCCAAGATAGCGTTCCAGCTTCTGCGGTAATCTGAAAAATCTGCGGGAGATAACTTGCACCTTCAATACGAAGCAATAATAAGGAGAAACAAATTGATCTGGCCTCATGGTAACTATACACCCTCTTCATTATTTTGAGAAATCCGCTGGAGATAAACAACGCCTAG
>NZ_JAPIVG010000010.1 GCF_026240095.1 Pedobacter sandarakinus
GGTAGTGGTAGCGAAAGTTAAAGGATCGCCGTCTGCATCACTTGCTGTAATCGTTCCGCTCACCGCAACATCTTCAGGCGTTGTTACCGCTGGTGCTGTGGCTACTGGTGCACGGTTATCGCGTATGTTCACAGTAGCAGGCGTGGTATTGGCAATAATTGAAGGATTACTTGTCGTAGAAACCATAGTTAATACCACCGTCTCATTTCCTTCATTTAAGTTATCATCTAACACCGGAACCGTAAGGGTAACTGAAGTCGCACCGGCTGGTATGGTAATCGTATTTCCAAGTGCGCTATAATCTACTCCGCTCGTAGCTGTTCCACTAATAGTGTAGGTAATTGTAGTGGCTGTAGCTGAAACATTACTCAAGGTAAATGTGAATTGTCCCGAAGTTCCTGGCTCTGCTCCGTCTGCGGTTGCTGCAACTGTTACGGTCGCTGTGGTCGCATCGAGGATATTGATTGTAGCTGTTGCAGGGTTAATTGTAACTGATGGATTATTTGAACTTAATAATGTAGCTACAACCGACTCGCTTCCTTCTACAATGGTATCAGCTAATGGCGAAATCACAATGTTTGCAGAAACTTGGCCTGCAGGGATGATAACGGTTTTTAAAGTTATCGAACTAAAATCGCTACCCTCTGTCGCATTGCCTGAAAGCGCATAGGTGATTTGTGTATCAGTTGCAGATACCTTACTCAATGATACCGTAAACAAACCATTTATTAATCCGTTTTCATTTGCATCTGTAGACGGAGCTATCGTCGCCACTGATGCATCATTATCAATAATGGTAACCGTTGCATTTGCATTCGCTATGGTTATTAAGCTGTTACTCACATTACTTATCGAAGCGCTGAAAGTTTCATTCCCTTCCACCATGTTATCATCAATAACTGGAACGGTAAAAGTTAATGCCGTACCGGCTGCCGAACCAGCTGGGAATGTTAATGTTCCACTGGTTTGAGTGTAATCTAAACCAGCCGTAGCGGTGCCATTTGATGTGGCATAACTCAGCGAGAAGGAATTCTGAACAGCATTGTTTAATGTTACTACAAAAGTTGCTGTTCCATCACCTTCATTTACTGTTGATACAGCTGAAAGCGTTACTGATGCAGTATTATTGTCAGCGATGTTGATTGTAGCAGCAACATTACTCGTGGTAACCTGAGGGTTATTGGTTGCCACTAATGTAGCAACTACCGTCTCGCTACCTTCTAATAAGGCATCGGCAATAACAGGTATGGTAATGGTTGCTGTAAGCTGACCTGCAGGGATAACTATGGTCTTAACTGTAATTGCATTAAAGTCAGCTCCTTCTGTTGCTGTTCCAGATAACGCATAAGTAATTTGGGTATCAGTGGTAGATGGGTTGTTTAACGAAACCGTAAATATACCATTTACAGGACCGTTTTCAGCGGCATTAGTAGTTGCAGCGATAGTAGCAATAGACGAACCACTATCTGTTATGTTAACAGTTGCTGGCGTGCCGCTTGCAGCAATTTCTGCATTGCTGGTAACAGTATTCATCGTAAGGATGACAGTTTCAGTTCCTTCCACCCAACTGTCATTCAATACCGGTACAGCAATGGTAGCTGTCGTTTGTCCTGCCGGAATCGTAACAGTATTACCTATTGAGGTATAATCCACACCACTTGTTGCAGAACCTGTAACTGTGAAGTTGATGATGGTTGCCGTTGTAGAGACATTACTCAACGTAAAGGTAAACTGACCAGGGGTTGCTGGCTCTGCGCCATCCGCCGTTGCGGCCACGGTTACAATTGCATTGGTATTGTCAAGGATATTTATGGTTGCAGGCGTATTGCTTACCCCAACCAATGCGCTTGATGAAGCCGTCAATGTCGCTATCACGGTCTCTGTTTCTTCTACTATTGCATCCGTTAACACCGGAATGGTAATTGTTGCCGATGTTTGTCCTGCAGAGATCGTTACCGTTTTAGTAATGATGTTACTATAATCTGAACCTTCTGTGGCAGATCCACCTAATGTATATGTTAATTCGGTGTTTGTAGATGATGGATTGCTCACTGTAACTGTAAAAGTACCGCTGGTAGGCCCGCTTTCGTTGCCATCATTACCCGGTGCAATGGTTGCTAGTGCTGTATCGTTATCAATAATGGTTACGGTAGCGCTTCCTGTTCCGATAGACACCAACCCTCCTGTAACATTAGTGATTAATCCAGTGAACGTTTCATTGGTCTCCGCAATATTGTCATCTATAATTGGAACCGTGAAGTTTAAGCTAGCGCCGGCTGCAGAACCTGCAGGGAATGTAAGTGTACCGCTCGTAGCAACAAAATCTAATCCTGCAATAGCTGTACCGTTTGCCGTAGTGTAGTCTACATTAAAGGCATCCTGTACGGCTCCGCTTAAAGTCACTGTAAATGTTGCTGTACCAGCAGCTTCATTCACATTTGCTTGCGTAATAGAAACGCTTGCAGTTACAGTATTGTTATCAATTATACTAATGGTAGCCGGAGCATTATTTACTGTTACCAGGCTGCTATTTGATCCGGTAAGTGACAATACAACCGTTTCATTTCCTTCGATAATTGAATCACCGATTACCGGAATAGTAACTGTTGCCGAGGTTTGTCCAGCTGGAATGGTAATGGTTTTAGCAATAGTGCTATAGTCGGTTCCCTCGGTGGCTGTTCCCGCCAGGTTGAAAGTTAATTGCGTATTTGTTGATGAAGGGTTGCTTAATGTAATTACAAAAGTTCCTGCAATTGGTCCGCTTTCATTTCCGTTAACTCCGGCAGTAACACTTGCAACAGACGAGTCATTATCAGTAATGGTAACCGTTGCAGTAGCCGTTCCAATTGTGACGATTCCTCCGGTAACGTTGTTCAAAGTTGCTGTAAAGTTTTCAGCACCTTCTACTAAATTATCATCGTTGATCGGAACCGTAAAGTTCAAGCTGGTTCCTGCTAAAGAGCCAGCCGGGAAATTTAAAGTACCGGTAGCGGCAGTGTAATCTGCACCCGCAGTAGCCGTTCCATTACTGGTAGAATAGTCTACACTAAATGCGTTTTGTACTGCGGTACTCAACGTAACGGTAAATGTAGCCAGGCCGGCATTTTCATTAATTACCGGAGTTGTAGAAATGCTTACGGTTGCAACATCATCATCCAGAATATTGATGCTAGCCGCAGTTGTGCTTACGCTTACTGCGGGATTATTGGATGTGAGAAGTGTTGCAATTACCGTTTCCGTACCTTCTGCTAAAATATCTCCCAATACAGGAATAGTTATTACGCCCGTAGTTTGTCCGGCAGGAATAGTAATTGTTTTGGTTACCGCCCCGTAATCACTGCTCTCTGTAGCAGTACCTGCCAAGCTAAATGTTAGTATGGTCGCTGTTGAAGAAGGATTGCTTAATGAAACATTGAACGAGCCTGCAATCAAGCCATTTTCATTACCATTGTTTGCTGGCGTAATTGTTGCAATGGCGGTATCATTGTCTGTTATAGATACAGTAGCCGGACTTACTCCAATTGCTACATCTGCGCCAACCACATTACTTAATCCAACTGTGAAAGTTTCAGTAGGCTCTAGTAAATTATCTTCCAGAACTGGAACCGAAACCGTGAGTACAGTCCCAGCTGGCGAATTGGCCGGGAATGTAAGTGTTCCCGAAGTGGCTGTATAGTCTAGTCCTGCCTGTGCAGTTCCATTAACAGTAGCATAATCTACGGTGAAGCTATTTTGAACAGCAGTATTTAATCGAACTGATAACGTTACAAAACCTATTGACTCTGGCACCGTTGCCTGATTTATCGAGATGCTTACGTTTGCAGAGTTTGCGTCTAAAATAAAGATATTGGCGTTCGTGTTTGAAACGGAGATCGATCCATTATCTGTCGATACAAGACTTGCAACTACCGTTTCATTTGCTTCTGCAACCGCATCAACAATTACTGGAATAGTTATGGTTGCCGAAGTTTGTCCTGCCGGGATAATTACCACTTTAGAAGTTATTGCATTGTAATCAACACCCTCTGTGGCGGTTCCAGTTAAACTATACGTTACTTGTGTATCCGTTGCTGATGGATTGCTTAGCGAGATGGTGAACGTACCATTGATTGGTCCGCTCTCATTGCCATTGCTTCCAGCAGTGATGGTGGCAATCGCTGTATCGTTATCGGTGATATTTACTGTGGCACTTGGTGTTGCAATAGTAACCAAACCACCTTGAATATTACTTAATGTAGCGCCAAATGCCTCTGTTGCTTCAACCAGATCATCATCCAAAATAGATACGGTAAAGGTAAGCTGATCTCCGGCATTTGAATTCGCAGGGAAGGTTAAAGTACCCGATTTTGCAATATAATCTAAACCTGATACGGCGGTGCCGTTCGTTGTGGCATAATCAACTGTGAAAGGGTTTTGTACAGCACTGTTTAAAGTAACTGTAAACGTAACCGTACCTGCACCCTCATTAACTGTTGGCGTTGCCGAAATGCTTACCGATGCAGAATTATTATCTAGGATATCGATACTCGCCGGAGTATTACTTACGGTAATTGCTCCATTGTCAGCGGCAACCAGCGTTATTACAACCTTTTCCGTGCCTTCAACAATGTTATCGGCTATCACTGGGATTACTATTGTAGCACTAGTAGCACCCGCAGGGATAGTAACCGATTTAGGTGTAATGGTGTTGAAATCGCTGCCCTCGCTTGCCGTACCGCTTATCAGGTAGGTAACAGTAGTAGCTGTTGCAGATGGATTACTAAGTGTTACTGTGAATGTACCATTAACTGGTCCATTTTCAGCACCATTTCCTCCTGCTGTGATACTTACTACAGCATTATCATTGTCTGCAATATTTACTGTGGCAGCACTTGTGCTGGCGGTGATTGACGGATTGTTGGTTGCGGCTAACATAGTAACCACTACGGTCTCGGTAGGCTCGATGATGTTATCATCTATTACCTGAATTGGTAGCGTAACGCTCGTCTGACCTGCGGGGATGGTAATGCTTGTACCAATCGAATTATAATCTGTGCCTTGAACTGCGGTACCTGCCACGCTATAATTGATAACGGTATTTGTAGTTGATACCTGACTCAGCATAAAAGTAAACAGACCTTGGTTATTTGGTTCGCTGGCATTTGTCGTTGCAGCAACCGTTACGCTCGCCGTTGTATTATCAACAATAGAGATACTGGCAGGTGCAACACTTGTAGTAATGCTTGGGTTATTTGTGGTACCTAGCATGGCTACAACAGTCTCCGCTCCTTCCACAATGTTATCAGCCAAAGGCAAGATTGTAATGGTGGCCGAAGTGGCTCCAGCCGGTATAGTAACTGTCTTAGTAACAATTGAGCTGTAATCAATACCTTCCGTTGCCGTACCAGATAATGTATAAGTTATTTGGGTAGCTGTTGAAGATGGGTTACTTAAATTTACTGTAAACGTGCCATTTGTAGGTCCATTTTCTGAACCATTTATGCCGGCAACTATGGTGGCAACTGCAGTATCATTATCTGCAATATTTACCGTTGCAGGAGAAACATTCGCAGATATAGCCGGGTTGCTGGTAGCAGGCAACATTGTTAAAATTACCGTTTCGGTAGACTCTACAATATTATCATCCAAAACAGGTACTGATAATGTTATACTGCTCTGGCCTGCCGGTATGGTAACAGTTGTTCCAAGTGCACTGAAATCGACACCACTTGTTGCTGTACCCGTAATGTTAAACGAAACTTGGGTATCTGTAGTTGATAAACTGCTTAGCGAAAATGTAAATAAGCCTGCTGTACCTGGTTCGCTACCGTTAGTTGTAGCGGCTACAGTAACAGTAGCCGTTGTATTGTCTGCAATAGCAATCGTTGCCGGTGTGTTATTAACAGTAACAAGTGGGTTGCTTGAATTGGTTATGGTTGCAACCACAGTCTCAGAACCCTCAATAATAGCATCAACCATTACTGGGATAACAATTATGCCGCTTGTGGCCCCTGCTGCGATCGTAATTGTTTTGCTAACTATGGGCGTATAATCACTTCCTTCTGTCGCGGTGCCAGCTAACGTGTAGGTTATTATTGTTGGCTGTGATGATGGATTGCTTAAATTAACAGTAAACGTACCATTTACCGGGCCATTCTCATCACCTGCGGTGCCAGCTGTAATGGTTGCTACAGCTACATCGTTATCGGCAATGTTTAATGTGATAGGATTTGTATTTGCCGTTACCGCAGGATTATTGGTTGCTGAAACCATGGTCAAGACTACAGTTTCTAATCCTTCCACAATATTATCATCCAACACAGGTACAGATAAGGTTGCTGTGGTTTGCCCTGCAGGAATGGTAATTGAGGTGCCAAGTGCGCTATAGTCTGCACCACTCGTTGCTGTTCCGGATACCGCAAAAGTAATTTGAGTATCTGTGGTAGATGGATTACTTAAGGTAAAAGTAAACAGACCATTGGTGTTTGGTTCTGCTCCATTTGTAGTAGCAGCCAAACTTACGGTAGCCGAGGTGTTGTCTACAATATTAATACTGGCTGAAGTTGGGCTAACTCCTACTAATGCATTACTAGAATTGGTAAGTGTTGCCACAACAGTCTCCGTACCTTCCACTAAATTATCTGCTAAAGTAGGCACATTAATAGTCGCGGTAGTTTCGCCTGCGGGAATTGTTATAGTTTTAGTTGCAATTGCTGTATAATCTGCTCCTTCGCTTGCAGTGCCTGTAAATGCATATGTTAGCGTTGTTGGCTGTGATGATGGATTACTCAAATTAACAGTGAATGTTCCACTCACAGGACCATTTTCGTTACCAGAAATTCCTGCAATAATGGTGGCAGTAGCTGTATCATTATCTATTATAGTCGCTGTTGCAGTGGCATTGCTA
This sequence comes from Pedobacter sandarakinus, assembly GCF_026240095.1. GTDB lineage: Bacteria > Bacteroidota > Bacteroidia > Sphingobacteriales > Sphingobacteriaceae > Pedobacter > Pedobacter sandarakinus. The sequence goes on from NZ_JAPIVG010000010.1 coordinate 6,887, forward strand.
ATCACAACTACCCCGCTACTGATATTGCTTAATGTAGCCGTAAATGATTCTGCTAATTCTGCGATATTATCATCATTGATCGCTACTGTAAAAGTTTGCTGCGTACCTGCCGCAGATCCTGCCGGGAAAGTTAAAGTACCACTTGTTGCGACATAATCTAACGTTGCTCCTGCCAATGCAGTGCCATTAGCAGTTGAATAGTCAACCGTGAAGGCATCCTGAACTGCATTATTTAACGTCACAGTAAAAGTAATTGTACCCGCACCTTCATTCACACTAGGTACAGTTGCAATACTCACACTTGCTGAATTTGCATCCAGAATGTTAATTGTGGCTGCTGTGTTGCTTGCCGTAATTGATGGGTTATTCGTGCCTGTTAAAGTAGCAATAACCGATTCGCTACTTTCTGAAATTGCATCAGCTAAAACCGGAATTGTGATGGTCTCCGTCGTTTGGCCGGCCAAAATAGTTACTGTTTTCGTAACTATGGTTGTAAAATCACTTCCCTCGGTAGCAGTTCCTGTCAGGGCATAGGTAATTTGTGTATCTGTTGAAGCAGCTTTGCTTAAGTTTACAATAAACGAACCATTTATTGGGCCAGTTTCATTGCCATTCAAACCAGCCGTTATAGTAGCTGTTGCAAAATCATTATCTATAATTGTTGCCGTTGCACTACTTGTGGCGATGCTAATAAGTCCACCAGAAACATTGCTAATGGTGCCATTAAAAGTCTCACTTGGCTCAATTAAGTCATCATCATTAATCGGAACTGTAAAAGTTAACACATCACCTGCGGCAGCATTTGCCGGAAAAGTTAAGGTACCGCTTGTAGAAATGTAATCTAGCAATGTTCCAGATAAGGCTGTGCCGTTAGTGGTAGCATAATCAAATGAGAATGCATTTTGAACAGCTGTACTGAGCGTAACTTTAAATGTAGCCGTGCCTGCCGATTCATTTATGTTTGCTGGCGCGATGGAAACACTTATTGATCCAGTGTTGGCGTCTAAAATATTAATAGATGCAGGCGTAGCACTAGGCGTTACTAACGGATTAGATGATGTTTCTAATTTGGCGATCACAGTTTCTGATCCTTCGACTACTAAATCAGCTAGTGTTGAGATGCTTAGTGTAGCAGAAGTTGCACCAGCCGGAATAGTCACTGTTTTTGTGGTGATTGCGCTGTAATCTACACCTTCAGTTGCTGTACCAGAAAGCGTATAGCTAATGGTTGTGGCCTGAGATGAAGGATTACTTAATGAGATAACGAACGTACCATTTATTGGTCCTGCTTCATTACCTGATGTACCGGCTACGATGGTTGCCGTTGCCAAATCGTTATCTGTAATTGTTACTGTTGCAGGAGTTGTACTAGCCGTAATCGCAACGTTATTGGTTGCTGAAACCATGGTCAAGACTACAGTTTCTAACCCTTCAACAATATTATCATCTAACACGGGTACAGATAAGGTTGCTGTGGTTTGCCCTGCCGGGATGATTATCGTACTTCCAATTGCGGTAAAGTCAGTTCCACTTGAAGCTGACCCTGTTACTGCAAATGTTACTTGAGTATCTGTAGATGATGCATTGCTTAGCGTAAAGGTGAATTGACCTGGAGTAGTAGGCTCTGCACCATTTGCTGTAGCGGCTACGGTAACTGTAGCTGTGGTATTATCAAAAATCTTGATCGTTGCCGGATCGGTACTAGCTGTGATTTGAGGATTGTTAGTTGAAACCAATGAAGCAATAACGGTCTCTGTTGCTTCCACAATGTTGTCGGTAATTACTGGAATAGTTATCGTTCCAGATGTCTGCCCTGCCGAGATTACGATCGTTTTAGTAACTATGTTGCCATAATCGCTTCCTTCGCTGGCGGTTCCACTTAGCGTATAAGTAAGTGTAGTATTTGTTGACGCTGCCTTATCAAGTGTAACAATAAATGTTCCTGAAACCGGACCAGCTTCATTCTCGTTATCACCAGGTGTTATTGTCGCAATCGCAGTATCGTTGTCAGTGATGGTTAATACTGCAGTTGATGTACCAATGGTAACTAATCCACCTGTTACATTATTTATAGTCGCATTAAATGATTCGTTTAATTCGACTAATGCGTCGTCAGTAATCGGCACGGTAAAAGTACGCACATCTCCTGCTTGTGATCCGGCAGGAAAGGTTAATGTTCCAGAGGTAGTCGTATAATCGCTACCGGCTGTGGCACTGCCGTCAGTTGTAGTGTAGCTTACATTGAATGCTGATTGTACGGCATTGCTTAAGGTAACAGTAAAGGTTGCTGTTCCATTTGCTTCGCTAACCGTACTCGGCGTAGCTGCAATGCTTACAGAAGCCGGATCATTATCGGTAATAGTTGCAATACCCTCCGCTTGTGTTATTGTTGCCGGTGAGGTTGCCCCACTCAATATAACTTTAAAGGTTTCTGATGACTCCGTTATTGCATCGTTTATAATTGGAATGGAAATGGTTTGTATCGCACCATTCACTGAACCCGCTGGGAAGGTTATGGTACCAGTTCTGGCAACATAGTCATTCCCTGCAAAAGCAGTATTATCTGCAGTTGCGTAATTTATTGATATCGCATTCTGCGTATTGCCAGATAATGTTACGGTAAACACAATATTACCGTCGCTTTCCAGCGCAGTAACACTATTGATCGCAAGGCTAACTGCATCGTCATCGGTGATCGTTGCAGTTCCTGTAGCGCCAGCTGCTGGTATAGTTACAACAGATCCATTGCTTACACTAACTAAGGTGACTGTAAATTGCTCGGTCAGCTCAGCTATGTTATCATTTATTACTGGAATACTGAAACTTTGCGTAGCACCATTCAGAGAACCGGCAGGGAAAGTTACCGATGATGAGGTAGCCGTATAGTCTGATGGTGATAAAGCTGTTCCGTTGGTGGTATTAAAATTAACTGTAAATGCATCTTGAACGTTGCCAGTTAGGGTCACTGTAAAGTTAGCAGACCCAGCACTTTCAACAAGTGTGATGCTATTTACCGCAACGGTCGCTGCATCATTATCTGCAATTGTTATGGTAACTGGAGCAGTACTCGCAGTTATTGCCGCATTGTTCGTTGCAGCCTGCATTGTGAGAATAACAGTTTCAGTTAATTCTGCAAAATTATCATCTTGGATAATTACAGGCAGTGTTACCGAACTCTGTCCAGCAGGAATTACAATAATTGTCCCTAAACTGCTATAGTCAGCACCTGCAGTCGCTGTGCCGCTAATTGTAAAAGTAATTTGAGTATCAGTAGTAGAGATTTTATCTTGGGTAAACGTAAATAATCCATTGGTTGATGGCTCAGCGCCATTAGTTGTTGCTACTGCGGTTATTGTTGCTACATCATCATCTGCAATGTTTACCGTAGCACTTGCTGGGCTAACCGTAACCGATGGGTTATTGGTAGCGGAATTAAAGGTAAGCACAACGGTCTCCGTGCCTTCAACAACCT
>NZ_JAPIVG010000011.1 GCF_026240095.1 Pedobacter sandarakinus
TGCTAAACTGCGTTGCGCCAATAGCATCACCAAAGAAATCATCAAAATTATAACGCTCTTCATATAATTCCTAGTTTTTGAAGGCTCTGATAAGTGTAATGTAACCTTTAAATATCTGCCATGGTGATGTTTCATTTTCCTTAACCCGAAGCAAATAATAATAGGTTCCCTCATTCAGTCCTTCACCATTCCAGTTGTTTTGATAATTGGCAGATTTAAATACTTCATTACCCCATCGATTTACGATAACCAAATCATTTTGTACGAATAGGTTTAAGCCCCTAATTTCAAAAACATCATTAATCCCATCGCCATTAGGCGTAAATAGATTAGGTACAAAAAGACTGCTATTGGTAGCAGAATGCTTGGTAAAAAACGCTCCGTTAGCGCCCATATCAGTTGCGGCTAGGATATTCGACCTGATGTGATTGCCCGCCCATGGGTTTATTACCGGAAGTAAATCCCAGTCGGAATTTCCAAGGTATTTTGCCATTGTTGCTGAGGCATCTATGAATTGGGAACCATCAGTGCTCACATTGTGCTGAAGGGCAATGGTAGTTTTAACTGGGGCAGATGCATAAATATTCCACATTCTATCTATCCCGACTGTTGTTGTAATACCGGGCAAATTAGCGGCTGCGTAATTTTCTACACTTACATAAAACTTACCCGGCAAATCTGGCGTAAGTGTGGCAGGCGTATAATCGCCTTCAGCAATTCCTACCGGAAAAACAAATGCTGTTTTATCAGCAAACTCTTTAACCATATGCCCAACAATGCTGTTGCCAGTAACTACCATTCTGTCTTTACCATAATTGGTTATTTTTCCCTGTGCATTGAATGCTAAATTATTGCCGTTCAAAATTATATTTGCATTGTTTACAGCTAAGTTTAAAGTGCCACCAATGTTTAAGGTAGCGGCTAAAATGCCTGATGGATTTGCCGTATTATAGCCCGGATCTTTAATATCGCTTAGCATCATATTATTGTTGTTGCGGTGTTCGATAACTAAATTGATAAAATTGCTATTGTTGCCATCAATTTGAGTTGGGCCCGCTGGCATATTCAAATAATATGGATTGTCTCCAGGGTTATAAATGATAATTTTACCTGTTCCGCTGAAGCTTGCTCCAGGTGCAATCCAAATGTTTTTACTGTAAATTTCTAACGTACCATTGATTACCCATTTTGCATTTGGACCAAAATAACATCCTTCGGTGTACCTCGTTTCTGTGGATGTAGCACCAATTTCTACGCTCGAATCATCAACTGTCATACTTCCGGCACCTGTTTGTGCAAATAACTTTTGCCCAGTTATCGCCAGAAAAATAATCAATAAGAGATGTGATATTTTCCTACTCATAACTAGTTTTTTATAATTTTTCCAGGTAACATCGGGTTGGTGATGATGTTGCATAATTTCACCTCTAAAACTGCCTCATTGGTATAGGTTATACAGCCACTTGCAGTAGTCAATTTTACCCGTAGCTTCATTTGGTCTAAATCTATGGAAGGATTATCTATCGTTAAACTTTTTCCATTGGGTAACAATTGATTCTGAAACGCTGAGGCTACGAGCGGTTGCCATGTAGTATTTGCAGTAGTAGCATATTCCCAACTGTATTGCGTTGCATCGCTCTCTATGGCAATAGTACTAATGGCATCAGCACAAACAGATATGTTTGATAAGTTTTTTGTAATTGCTGGCAACGCATTGATCTGGATATTGAAGCTTACTTTAGGACCCATACAAGTAATGCCATTCACTGTAGCACCTTCTGCAACCTGATAAGTATAACTGCCTGCAGCTGTAGGTGATGGAGGGGTATTTCTTGGAGATGTTGCGCCATTATCGAAATAAAACAACTGATAGCCATTTGCTACCCCTGTTGGAGACAATTGTATTGCTAGGGATGATGGACTTCCTATACAATATTGGATATTAGACACCGTAGGCTGGGTAACTACTAATTTCAAAATCGTTTCAAGGTTGAGATAACATCCGGTAACCATGCCAACAACAACCGCATAATACTTTCTCGCAGTACCGTCTTGGTTTACGGCAAAATTGCCCAATACTTCTGTTGCAGTAAAACCAGGCGTACCAGGTATTTGGGTATAAAATTTTGTTCCGGCAGGATAATTAGCTGTTATGCTGGCCCGAGGAAACACATTCCCGCTAATGGAACAGAATGCAGAGAATTGTTTGGATCCGGATACGATATCATTAGGACAATTATCTAAAAAGGCTTGAGAAGGAACAATCCGAGCATTAAATGGATCTCTTATTGGGGTATTGCCACAGTCGGAATTATAACCAATTACGAAACCGTTGCTAATTGGTATACCAGATGTGGTACCGGAACCGGAGAAGGTTCCATCGACATTAATAATCAGCGAACAGGCACCCCCAGTTTTTAAGAGCGTACAATCGTTTGTAACCCTCAACCGATACTTTAATCTGGCTAGAACAGTATTTGGGTCAGTTGGTTTAACTAAATCACCTACATTCCAACGCAGTGTTCCTCCGGGTGTGATAGCTGGATCTGTAGCGCCAGATGGGTGGGTCCAGGTTACTGTTCCGGGCCCAACGTCAACTAATGCGCTTACATAGTGCATGTTAAAGGGAATTGGAATCTCTACTATGCCGTTCGAAATGCCTTCGGTCCCTTTGTTATAAATTGTTGAGATGAATTCTACTTCCTGGTTTTGATTAAGCGAACTTCCGTTGGGAATGCTTGAAATATTTGCATTAAAAACCTGTACGTCGGGGATATAGGCATCAACGGCAAAAGTGATGTTGAAGATATTATAATAATCGCCACTAGAACCATATCTGAAAGTAGTGGTACTTTGGTTATTATCTATTAACGCATTTCCACTATTATCCAGGTTGAACATTGCAATATCAATTCCATCATTATCTAAATTGTTGGGCACCCTGGGGTTTCCTCCAGTGAAGATGGATGAATTAAAAAAATTATTGCTGGTGTTTGCCCCATGATAAAGTGAAGTATAAGTATTCGACAGCCGATTTTGAATTCTAAAATAATCACCAGTGACAGATCTATCGCCCTCCCCTGCCATAAATCCCATTTTGATGTTCACATTTCCATTTTGAACAGCCTGGAAACCCGAAACATCCAACGTTCCATAATTGGAAGCATTAGCCGAACCTTTTACATAACCAAAACCATCAAACACAGTAATATTACGCCAGGGCATTGTAGCATTTTCATAAACAATTACCAATCCCCACCCTGCATAATAGCCAATTCTGGGATTTGTTAAATCATCCGATCCTTCGAAAGTAGCAATATTTGCCACCGCATAGGTTCCAGTTTTGGCAGCGCTTACCAGATTAGTTACATCATAAAAACCTGTGTACATTCCAGATACATCAGATCCGCCATAAAAAATATCTGTTGCAGTCAAATCGATATAATCGGTAGCACCCGGGACTTTGAATTTGACGGTCTTCTTGTTCATGCCATTTCCTGCATTTCCAGTTTTACTTAACACATCGGTCGAATTATCATCTCCCCTACCTGTCCAATACAATCCAGCAAAAACAATTTTCGTGCATGCCAAATCGGTATTTGCCGGGAGTACAAAATCGGCAGAAGAAGAATTTTTGATACTTGTATTGGTCGCATCGCCCAGTAGCTTATTGAAGGACATGTTGTATCCATTATCCGGACCAGTAAGGCTACGGGCATTGGCATTTCCAATCATATTAAAATCGCCCTGGAGGTTATAAATTGCTTTGCCCTGAAAAGAACCTGGCGATTGTTGTGAGGTGCGTGGGGCAAATGCTTTTTTAATTAGCGACTGAGGAAATGCCCGGAAACTTAATCCCAGTAGCAAAAAGAAGATAAAAATCTTCAAGCGGCCAATATATTTTATCTTAACATTAAATTTCATGTATCCTAATTTAAAAGCACAAACCCGGCATTGTTTTGAGGTAAGACACTGTTATCATTTTCAATTACTTAACCACGAAAACAATATTTGCAAATGAGGTTGTTTTTGCCTTACCGATGACATTGTAAGTCATTATACCGGTAGCGCTAACTGACGTTACGGTAATAACAGCAGAATCGACGTAAGTTACATAGTATTCAAGGGCATCAGCAGTAGGTAAAAACGGAATACTCCTGGTAGCTCCTGTACTATTCATAGCGCCGGGTATGTTACTAAATTGTGCCGTGTAGAGCGCATATAAGTTTACAGTTCTGCCGTTGCCAATAGATGAAACATCCAGCACAATAGAAGGCATGTAGAACCACTTGGGCATAGTGGCATTTACTTGTTTAAGTACTCCTGTAGTAGGATCGGCAACAATAATTTTATCATTTGTTGCACCAGCTTGTAATCCGGTAATGGCAAGGGTATTTGTGACATTGGTTGCAACTGCAGTTGGCTGAACCAATGAACCGCCCAATTGTACATTAGCGTTTGCTACAGCTAAGCCGTTATTTGCGTTAACTCCTAGTTCACCTGTGGCATTAATAGTTACGACCGGGTTAGTAGCGGCTTGTTTAACTACACCCGCATTGCTACCGCTAGCTGTTGCAACACCAACTTTAAAATCTGTTACATTACCCAAGATGCTGGAAGTTACCGTTGTGTTATTTCCATTTGATAATGTTGTTGTTTTTTGGTTTGCAGCTACCGCAGATGAAATATCCAAAGCGTTACTTACAACTCCGTTTATAGTACTTGTTAACAATTTATTTGTTGCATCTAAGCCAACTACATTACTGTTGATAATATTCACCGTTGCACCAAGCGTACCATTTACAGTTGTACTTAGACTGTTATTTGCTGATGAATTGCTAACTGATGTAGCGGCAGATTTATCTATCCATTGTGTACTGGTACCTGCTGCATTGGTAACTAAAATCTGGTTTGCCGTACCTGTAGTGATTTGGCCATTTGTAACTTTTCCACCGAGGTTGGAGAGTGTTAGATTAGCTTCATTAACATCTACTGAAAAGGATTTTAGCGCAGCACCGGCTGGTGTACCAGCCAAAACAACCTTGTTGCTTGCAGCAGTTACATTTTCTCCAGTTACTGATCCACTTGGAATTGCATTGCTATAAGTTACGTTACCGGTTGCATCGGCTATCGCCAAACGACCCGCAACACCTGCTCCAGCATCTAACTTTGAGGCAGTTATATTTTTATCTGCAAGATCCGCAGTTTTAACTTCCCCATCTTTGATTTTAATGGAAGTAATTGCATCATCATTAATAGCTAACGTTACGTCTTTTAATGTCGATCCTGAACCCCCAGTTACCCCTATTCCTGTACCAGTAATACTCTTCGTGCTCGTCAAATTGGTTTCAGATAGCGTTTGATAATTTATCAAACCTGCTGCATCAGCTACACCAACACGACCTGCAAGGCCAGCACCAGCATCTAATTTTATGGCTGAAACACTTTTATCTGCAAGGTCAGCGTTTTTCACTTCCCCGTCTTTAATTTTTCCTGATGTAATCGATTCATCAGAAATACTTAATGTTGCATCAGCCAAGAGTGCATTTGCCAGACTATTCGAACTGTTAACCTTGATTATACCATCTGTGGCTAGTGTTTTTTTATCCCCTAATGAATTAACATTCAAGGTAGCGTAAGTAACGCCGCCAGTTCCATCAGCAGTTGCCAATTGACCAGCAGTTGCGGCTCCAGAAGCTAGATTTATAGCACCAACAGTCTTATTTGCAATATCGTTTCCTAAAATGGTTGCATCTAGAATTTTATCACTTGTAACTGCTCCATTTTTAATATCTATTGTTACATCTTTTAATACTGATGTAGCGCCATTTGCAGATACACTTAGATCAGTTGAGGTCAGGGCCCTTCCTGTTGTGATGGCTGATGCATCGACAGCAAGTGTTCCTGTTCCATCCACAGTTAATCCAGCTCCTGGTTTTACAGCACCAGTTGTAGTTGCCGAAGCATTATTTACGCCAACTTTAAAATCTGTTACGTTACCAACGATGGTGGAAGTAACCGTTGTGTTATCTCCATTTGATAATGTTGTTGTTTTTTGGTTTGCAGCTACCGCTGATGAAATATCCAAAGCGTTGCTTACAACTCCGTTTATAGTACTTGTTAATAATTTATTTGTCGCATCTAAGCCAATTACATTACTGTTGATAATATTCACCGTTGCACCAAGCGTACCATTCACCGTTGTACTTAGGCTGTTATTTGCTGATGAATTGCTAACTGATGTAGCGGCAGATTTATCTATCCATTGTGTACTGGTACCTGCTGCATTGGTAACTAATATCTGGTTTGCCGTACCTGTAGTAATTTGACCATTTGTAACTTTTCCACCGAGGTTGGAGAGTGTTAAGTTAGCTTCATTAACATCTATTGAGAAGGCTTTTAGCGCAGCACCGGCTGGTGTACCAGCCAAAACAACCTTGTTGCTTGCAGCAGTTACATTTTCTCCAGTTACTGATCCACTTGGAATTGCATTGCTGTAAGTTACGTTACCAGTTGCATCGGCTATCGCCAAACGACCCGCAACACCTGCTCCAGCATATAATTTCTCGGCAGTTACATTTTTATCTGCAAGGTCTGAAGTTTTAACTTCGCCATCCTTAATTTTATCCGTTGTGATCGCATCTGCGCCAACTTTTGCATTGGTGACCGCAGCATCGGCTAATTTCTGGGTAGAGATTCCACCATCAGCAACCTTAACTTTAGCGTTTGCCAAGGTTGCACCTGTTCCATCGGTAACTGCGATTGAAGCATCTTCTGCAGTCAAATCTTTAGCAGAAATATTGGCTGATGAAAGTGTTTGATAAATCACAGAACCATCGGCCTGAACCACGCCAACTTTATCTTTATCTGTGGTTGCG
>NZ_JAPIVG010000012.1 GCF_026240095.1 Pedobacter sandarakinus
AAAACCCCTCCAGCATTAGCTGAAAGGGTTTATGGAAACCTGCCATCGGGCAGTTTAAGATTTGGCACCGACCTACTCTCCCACGTGTTACCGCAGTACCATCGGCTCTGGTGGGCTTAACTTCTCTGTTCGGAATGGGAAGAGGTGGACACCACCGATATAGGCACCTAAATATTTTAATTAGGTAGAAGGTAGAGGGTAATAAGGTATAAGGGTATCCTTACGCCTTAGACCTTTCAGCCTTAAACCTTAAACATTATTGAAAGAAGTTAGTTTCGAAGAGCAAACAACGTGTTGCTTTTGAAAGCTTCGGATGATTAGTACTACTCGACTGTGCTGTCGCCAGCTTTACATCTGTAGCCTATCAACGTAGTAGTCTGCTACGGTCCTAAATGGAATTCTCATCTCGTGGCTAGTTTCGCACTTAGATGCTTTCAGCGCTTATCTATTCCCAGCGTAGCTACTCTGCAATGCCCCTGGCGGAACAACAGATTCACTAGAGGCTAGTCCAACCCGGTCCTCTCGTACTAAGGTCAGCCCCACTCAAAATTCCTACGCCCACAACAGATAGGGACCGAACTGTCTCGCGACGTTCTGAACCCAGCTCGCGTGCCACTTTAATCGGCGAACAGCCGAACCCTTGGGACCTTCTCCAGCCCCAGGATGTGACGAGCCGACATCGAGGTGCCAAACCTCCCCGTCGATATGAGCTCTTGGGGGAGATCAGCCTGTTATCCCCAGCGTACCTTTTATCCTTTGAGCGATGGCCCTTCCATGCAGAACCACCGGATCACTATATCCGTCTTTCGACCCTGATCGACCTGTATGTCTCACAGTCAAGCAAGCTTATGCTATTGCACTCCGCGTACGGTTACCAAGCGTACTGAGCTTACCTTTGAAAGCCTCCGTTACCTTTTTGGAGGCGACCACCCCAGTCAAACTACCCATCAAACAATGTCTCCCGCAAGTACGGGATTAGACACCGAATACAGAAAGGGTGGTATTTCAACGTTGGCTCCACGACGCCTAGCGACGCCGCTTCAAAGCCTCCCACCTATCCTACACATCCTGTACCCAATGTCAATGTTAAATTGTAGTGAAGGTGCATGGGGTCTTTCCGTCCCGTTGCGGGTACCCGGCGTCTTCACCGGGACCACAATTTCACCGAGCTCATGGCTGAGACAGCGCCCAGATCGTTACACCATTCGTGCAGGTCGGAACTTACCCGACAAGGAATTTCGCTACCTTAGGACCGTTATAGTTACGGCCGCCGTTTACTGGGGCTTCGATTCAATGCTTCGCCTTACGACTGACATCCCCTCTTAACCTTCCAGCACCGGGCAGGTGTCAGGCCTTATACTTCATCTTTCGATTTTGCAAAGCCATGTGTTTTTGTTAAACAGTCGCCTGGGCCTTTTCACTGCGGCTGACATTGCTGCCAGCGCCCCTTCTCCCGAAGTTACAGGGCCATTTTGCCGAGTTCCTTAGCCATGATTCACTCGAGCACCTTAGAATCCTCTTCCCGGATACCTGTGTCGGTTTGCGGTACGGGTTTTTATAACCTGAAGCTTAGCGGTTTTTCTTGGAAGTCTGATTACCTGCGCTATCCACTCGCCCGAGGGCTCGCGGTACTATCAGCGTTCAGCATCGATCACGGATTTGCCTATGTTCGATATACCTACAGCCTTTAACGATCTATTCCGTCAGATCGCGGCAGTGTCACTACTCCGTCCCCACATCGCAGTTATAAAAAGTACGGTAATATTAAACCGTTGTCCATCGAATTTCCCCTTCGGGTTCTCCTTAGGTCCCGACTAACCCTGATCCGATTAGCGTTGATCAGGAAACCTTATCCTTTCGGTGGCGGTGTTTCTCGCACCGCTTATCGTTACTTATGCCTACATTTGCTTTTCTATACTCTCCAGCACCCATTACCAGATACCTTCACCGAATATAGAATGCTCCCCTACCGATATATTTCAATCCCATAGCTTCGGTGTACAATTTAATGCCCGTTTATTATCCATGCCCGATCGCTCGACTAGTGAGCTGTTACGCACTCTTTAAATGAATGGCTGCTTCCAAGCCAACATCCTAGCTGTCTGTGCAATCGGACCTCGTTAGTTCAACTTAACTGTAACTTGGGGACCTTAGCTGATGGTCTGGGTTCTTTCCCTCTCGGCGCATGACCTTAGCACCCTGCGCCTCACTGCAGATCATATTTCATAGCATTCGGAGTTTGTCTGGATTTGGTAGGATTTGACTCCCCCGCACCCAATCAGTAGCTCTACCTCTATGAAACTTTATATCCACGCTGTTCCTAAAAACATTTCGGGGAGTACGAGCTATTTCCCAGTTTGATTAGCCTTTCACCCCTACCCACAGATCATCCGGAAACTTTTCAACGTTTATCGGTTCGGTCCTCCAGTACGTGTTACCGCACCTTCAACCTGTCCATGGGTAGATCACAAGGTTTCGCGTCTACCCCCTCTGACTATACGCCCTATTCAGACTCGCTTTCGCTTCGGATCCGTGTCTTAAACACTTAACCTTGCCAGAGAGGAGTAACTCGTAGGCTCATTATGCAAAAGGCACGCCGTCACGCAACTTGTACGCTCCGACCGCTTGTAAGTACACGGTTTCAGGTTCTATTTCACTCCCCTGTTCGGGGTTCTTTTCACCTTTCCCTCACGGTACTGGTTCACTATCGGTCTCTCAGGAGTATTTAGCCTTACCGGATGGTGCCGGCAGATTCCCACAAGGCGTCTCCGACCTCGCGGTACTCAGGATACTACTAGGCTAACATTCTATACGTGTACAGGGCTATCACCTTGTATCGCCGGGCTTCCCATCCCGTTCCACTTCTGTTTGTTAATGCCACATCGTAGTCCTACAACCCCACACATGCCGTAACATGAATGGTTTGGGCTCTTTCCCTTTCGCTCGCCACTACTCAGGAAATCATTGTTATTTTCTCTTCCTCTGCTTACTTAGATGTTTCAGTTCGGCAGGTTTGCTCATTATATGTGACTGGTCTTCAACCAGCCGGGTTGCCCCATTCGGAAATCTTCGGATCAATTCCTATTTGCAAATACCCGAAGCTTATCGCAGCTTATCACGTCCTTCATCGCCTCTGAGAGCCAAGGCATCCCCCGTGTACTCTTTCTTACTTTCTTCTACCTATGCGCCTTTTGCGCCGCATGGTATGCTTTTTTTGCTCTTGTTATGATGTCTCATACTTAACCCAACAATCGCTTGTTAGTTAAGTGAGCACAAACAAAACAGTCGCCTATTGTTGTTTGCTCTTCTTTTTAACTTCTTCCAATATGTCAAAGAACTTTACTGAGGCTGAAGGTCAAAGGTATAAAGGTGGAGGGTTTCATGTGCCCTAACCTAAGCTTCGTTTCAGCTTCATTAGTAAAAATCATGGAGTCGAACCATTCAGTATCTTTAAATACTTTGCCCCCTTCGGCAATTTCTTTTTTTTCTTAATCTTTATGTCAATGTAGTTTACCTATCCAGGTAACGTGCTTTCGTTTTTTAAAAGCTTTCTGCTTTGTTGTGTGGTCTGTATAGGCTATGGGTTTTACCCTTTACCTTCTACCTTTTAACCCTCAACCTTAATTGTGGAGAATAACGGAGTCGAACCGTTGACCTCCTGCGTGCAAGGCAGGCGCTCTAGCCAGCTGAGCTAATCCCCCAAAAGGATTTAAATCTGTAGTCCCGTCCAGATTTGAACTGGAGACCCCTACATTATCAGTGTAGTGCTCTAACCAGGCTGAGCTACGGGACTTTCTCTGTTAGGCTGCGTTTGGTTGCGGGTTAGTATATTACCGCTACCGCTTCCTTTTGCTTACCTCAGCTGGTCTCCGTAATGCTGTTCGCCGTTAAGCTATCGCAAAACCGTATTCCTCTGGGTGTTTCTTTTTTTTCTCTTGTTGTATAAAGTAATTGGTATCATCTATCAAGACCTTAAGCCTTATTATTCATTACCACTTACCTTTTTACGAAATATCATGTTGCGAAGCTGGGCAGGTGATCCTACTCCAGAAAGGAGGTATTCCAGCCGCACCTTCCGGTACGGCTACCTTGTTACGACTTAGCCCCAGTTATCGGTTTTACCCTAGGACGCTCCTTGCGGTTACATACTTTAGGTACCCCCAACTTCCATGGCTTGACGGGCGGTGTGTACAAGGCCCGGGAACGTATTCACCGCGTCATTGCTGATACGCGATTACTAGCGAATCCAACTTCATGGGGTCGAGTTGCAGACCCCAATCCGAACTGTGAATGGCTTTATGAGATTCGCATACCGTTGCCGGCTAGCTGCCCTCTGTACCATCCATTGTAGCACGTGTGTAGCCCCGGACGTAAGGGCCATGATGACTTGACGTCGTCCCCTCCTTCCTCTCTGTTTGCACAGGCAGTCTGTTTAGAGTCCCCACCTTAACGTGCTGGCAACTAAACATAGGGGTTGCGCTCGTTGCGGGACTTAACCCAACACCTCACGGCACGAGCTGACGACAGCCATGCAGCACCTAGTTTCGTGTGATTGCTCACTTATCTATCTCTAGATAATTCACTAACTTTCAAGCCCGGGTAAGGTTCCTCGCGTATCATCGAATTAAACCACATGCTCCTCCGCTTGTGCGGGCCCCCGTCAATTCCTTTGAGTTTCACCCTTGCGGGCGTACTCCCCAGGTGGAACACTTAACGCTTTCGCTTAGCCGCTGACTGTGTATCGCCAACAGCGAGTGTTCATCGTTTAGGGCGTGGACTACCAGGGTATCTAATCCTGTTTGATCCCCACGCTTTCGTGCCTCAGCGTCAATAAGACCATAGTAAGCTGCCTTCGCAATCGGTGTTCTGAGACATATCTATGCATTTCACCGCTACTTGTCTCATTCCGCCTACCTCTAGTCCATTCAAGCCCATCAGTATCAAGGGCACTGCGATAGTTGAGCTACCGTCTTTCACCCCTGACTTAACAGGCCGCCTACGCACCCTTTAAACCCAATAAATCCGGATAACGCTTGGATCCTCCGTATTACCGCGGCTGCTGGCACGGAGTTAGCCGATCCTTATTCTTCCGGTACATTCAGCTAAATACGCGTATTTAGGTTTATTCCCGGATAAAAGCAGTTTACAACCCATAGGGCAGTCTTCCTGCACGCGGCATGGCTGGTTCAGAGTTGCCTCCATTGACCAATATTCCTTACTGCTGCCTCCCGTAGGAGTCTGGTCCGTGTCTCAGTACCAGTGTGGGGGGTCATCCTCTCAGATCCCCTAGTCATCGTCGCCTTGGTGGGCCGTTACCCCGCCAACTAGCTAATGACACGCATGCCCATCTCCATCCCATAAATGTTTGATCATTGGATTATGCAATCCTGTGATTTTATGCGGTATTAATCCGGATTTCTCCGGGCTATCCCCCTGATGAAGGTAGGTTGCATACGCGTTACGCACCCGTGCGCCGGTCTCAAGGTTGCAAGCAACCTCTACCCCTCGACTTGCATGTATTAGGCCTGCCGCTAGCGTTCATCCTGAGCCAGGATCAAACTCTCCATTGTAAAATGTTGTTTGAAACTGACCAGTTTTTAACCATGTTAAAAATGGTCTTCTTTTTGTTTTGTCTGTTAGACATCACCTTTAAAATAAAGCTCCTTAATCATGTACTTCGATCAGTACTTCATTAAACCCGCTTCGCTACATTGACATCTCTTTTAAGAACTATACGGCTGTTGTTGCCTCACGGCCCGCCTTTTTTATATCTTCCAGGTCTTCCAAATTCCAAAGCGTCTTTCTCGTCGCTCTTTCGCCTTTCTAACCTGTTTAAATCTTTTTTCTTAACCACTCCCGGCATCCGCCGTTCTGGTTTCTTTTACCCTTCCTCTCGGTTGGGAGTGCAAAGGTAGGAATGTTTTTCCAAGTTCCAAATAAATATTGAAATTTATTTTTTCGCT
>NZ_JAPIVG010000013.1 GCF_026240095.1 Pedobacter sandarakinus
TACTTACATCGACATCGATCGCTATGCATTTATTCCACAGCCCAAGCCACACTATTACCTTACTGCAGGTGCACTTTTTCCACTGTCAGAAGATTTTGGTATCAAACCATCGTTTTTGCTAAAAGACGATAGGGGTGGTCCCACCAGTTTAGACCTGAATGCATTCCTGCTTATCAAAGATTACCTATGGGTTGGGGGTTCTTACCGAACGGGTGTTAAGCTTTACGATAAGAGCTACCTGCAACGAGATCTTACACCGAGAAATTCTGCGGTAGCAGCGCTACAGATTTTTCCATCGCAGCAGCTACGAATTGGTTATGGTTACGATTTTTCCATCGGCCCTTTACAAGGTTACAGCGGCGGTACACACGAAATATCAATTGCTTATTCTTTCTTCAGACCGAATGTTAGGATAGCAACGCCACGAGTTTTTTAACATTTAAAATTGGCACGAAATATGTAAAATTGTATAATAATGTTTACATTTATGGTTGCATAATGAAGTCTTTTTAGATAATAAATTGAATACAGCAGGCAAAAAATATAACTTTAACAATCACAAACACCTAATATAAGATGAAACCGAAGAGTTCAGGAAATACATTTACAGTTTTAATTGCCGATGATCATGAGATCATCCGCCGTGGCTTGAAAAGCCTAATATCAGATTTTTGGGCTGGTGTTGAAATAATTCATGCATCAACCCTGGAACAAGCACTAGTAGAAACTGAAAGATCACCTAATTTAATTATTATAGATGTTAATCTACCCGGAGCAAATAACCTGAAAGTTATCGATCAGATAAAGATGCTTCAGCCAAATGCAAGAATACTTGTTTTTTCATCACTAAATGAAAATATTTACGCAGTGCCATACCTTAAATCTGGTGCTTCCGGCTACCTTACAAAAAATGCAGAGGAATCTGAAATTGTAACGGCCATCACCACAATATTAGCGGGAAGTAGATATTCTAGTAGGAACGTGAAAGAAAATATGTTCAATAGCATTTTAGGAAATGACGCTGATAATCCTTTCACGAAACTTTCGGGTAGAGAACTTGAAGTGGCAGAATTACTTACGAAAGGAATTGGCGTACTGGAAATATCTAACCAGCTTAATCTACAAATGGGAACGGTAAGTACTTATAAATTAAGGCTTTTTCAAAAACTAAAAATCAAAAGTATAATTGAACTCGCAGAGAAAATGAGTATATACGAAAAATAAGGAGCGGAATTCCACTCCTTATTTTATGCTAATTATTTTTCCCGGTTTTTGTTTGTGGTACCCTTTCCACCATCATCGCCACCTTCGTTTTTACCATCACCTGCTTCGCCAAACTTATCGGCAGCACCTTTGCCGTTTTGATCAAAACTGGCCTTACCTTTTGATGTGCCCTGCGTTTTTTTGTCTTTATCTTCGTTCTCGTTGTTTTTCATAACATTTTTATTGTTAAAACACATCAAGTAAAGTTTAGGTTTTAAAGACTTCAAAAAACAATCCGATGTGGATAAGTGTCATCTTTTTCTTGCACCCTAAATAACAATCGCGATAGGAGACGAAACTTGGATAGTCTTAATAGTTGTACGTAAATAGTTGATTAAAATCAACATTTCTCTATTCTATCAACTATAAAAAATCCCTCTAATTGTCTCTAATCGGATATTGATTATGATAAAGATCAAATAATAAACAAATTGTATTATTAATTATACAAGATAGAGATTGTAACAATGCCACTGACATAATTTAATTATACCTTTGCGGAATAGTTTGCTTGAATGATAAAATTTACAGAACCAGAAGCGTCTGGTTTACGTAGATGATAGACCAAACAAGACAATTGCATAGCATCGCACATGCTTAAAGTGCAACCCTTTATCGTCCCGTGTATGAATAAACTTTTACTCGAGCTCCGTGCTTTCACGCAGAATATCTCCTGTGTATCTCAGTATTTAACGAAAAATTTCGTTAAATGTTTTACGTGCAGACTATTATTTACGCTATTTTTCTCATCTTTTGGTTTTTCATCGGCTTTTGCAGATGGAAGTAAGGACCTTTATCCAAGTGGAGTAGCAGGTAACAGAGCCTTTCTAGTAAGTGCGACAACAACTACGGGCGGTAGTGCATATGTTGCGGCTACAAGTTTTCCATTTATCAATAGGGGTGTGCACTATGCTTACGTAAAAGCAGGGGAGTTTATCGCAGCAGCTTCAAGTGCTCAGGCTGTAGCTACAAATGGGCAAATTATCTTAACAGCTCCAAATGGGAATGTTTTTAGTTCTACAGTAGGCAGTAATACGGGTCGCATCTATGTAAACGGGACTTTTACAACTACCAGGGCATCAGAACTTGGTGGGTCTAGAGTGGGATACCAGCCATTTCAAAGACAGGCAACTGCAGCACAAGAAGGGGTTTGGAAAATTGAATTTGTAGCGGGACCTACCGCTAATACAAGTTCTGTGAACGTACTTGCAGATGCGGCATGGACTCAGGCAGATGGTGCTTCTATAGCTGCTTGGGATGTCTCGGTTTTTGCTGATGGAACTACCACATCGGCGATAGGTGGTAGGGTTTATACCAACGTATTTAACTCTATTATTAACGAAAACTTCGCAACGGGAAGGGGTTTTTACGGGAAATTTTATGTACTTACAAAAGATGGATATTCTTATTTGGTAAATGAAAATGGACAGGTTGGTGTATCGTCTACATTCTTTGTTAATAATAATGGTTTTAAAGATGCTAATGGTAAGAAAAGTTATAAAAGTGTTAATTCAACGACTAATCCGCCAGTAAAAAATCCAACTACTGATGATACTGCGAATGAGGTTACACATAAGATCTTTTATCAAAAACCAGCTGCAGATTTACCGGTTAGTGCAGTAATCACGCCGACTACCTCTACGTGGCTTAAAGCTGCAGCGGCAACAGCACCTACCGTTTCTAATTTTTCTTTTGCGGGTGTTGAAGGATCAACATCGAATATCAGCTCTAAAGGTGCCTATATCAATTTCGACAGTAATGTTTCTGGAAGTTACAAAATCACCATTCCGGGTGGTGGCGCATTTATAGATCGAATTTTGACCGGGCAAGCTGATGCAGGTGCTAATACCGTGCTTTGGGATGGGAGAGCAGGACTTTCGGCATCAGATCCCGTGTCGCCGGGAACAAAAGTTCCTCCAGGTACCACGGTCAATACAATCAGGCTACAGCTTTTAGGTGGCGAGGTACACTTTCCATCCATCGATGTTGAAATTAATCCGAATGGTACTATTATTCAGCAGTTAAATAGTGCATACAACCCTATCGCGGGGCAAGACATTGTATACTGGGATGATACGGATATTACAGTGGCTGGTACCCCTTCAAACCCAACAAAAGCGGTGTTAGGTGTAAATTCTATTTCTAGCGCAACAAATGGACATAAATGGGGAGCAAATCCTGGTGCCGGCTTAAATGATTTCGGAAATAATAAATCGCTTGATACTTATACTTTTATTCCTGGTAGTGAAACTACGCAATCAGTTAATGCAGTCATTTCTCAAGCCGATTTAAGGGTAACCAGCATTACACCATCTACAACCTCTGCAAAGGTGGGTAGTACAATAACTTATACCGTAGTTTTAGAAAATTTGAATAACGCCACTAGTGTAAGCAACGTTACCGGTGCCGTTTTTAATTTAGAGTATCCATCTGGATTTAGCGTTACTTCTGCTACTTCTGTTGTTAACGCAGGAACTATTACACAAACTGCAACCTCAACATCGGCAACGGTCTATGCTACAACATTGAATATGACTTCAGGTTCTCGCATAACATACACCATTACTGGAACTGTAGGAAGTGCTTTAAGTAATACTACCGTTGCTGCGAGGGCTACAATTCTAAGATCAGCTGATGTGTCTGATCCGGATGCAACTGATGAAAGTACGACCACATTCTCTGGCAATGCCGATACGGAATGTAATGGTACACCTTCGGGAGTTGGTTGTAACAACATCGTCACTTCTGCCGGAGTAGCTGTCCCAGCTTCCGTTAGCATTACAGCTACAACGCCGAATGCTTCAGAACCCGCAACAAACGGATTGTTTACGGTAAATTTAACCAGTGCCGTAACCGGTACTACAACAGTTACCTATTCCATAGCCGGATCTGCACAGAATGGTGTAGACTACAATACTGCTTCTCCATTAACTGGCTCGGTAACCATACCTGCCGGACAAACTTCTGCTACGATACCGGTCACAGTTTTTGATGATCAGATTGTCGAAGGAAATGAAAATGTGGTATTGGTGATTACGGGTGTAAGTAATACGGTTACTACAACCGTAACAACCGCATTAAATGCTGCCGACTTAACTGCGACAGTAAATATTGCTGATAATGATAGCGCTACAATCAGCGTAGCAACCACTGATGCCTCA
>NZ_JAPIVG010000014.1 GCF_026240095.1 Pedobacter sandarakinus
AATGGAAAATTACATATCACCGTACTTTGCGGTATAAAACTAACTGGTTTGGACATGTTGAAGGTGACTTTGAAATGTGCGTAAAGTTTTCGATATTTACAACGGCGCTGTGCGGATATTGCAGCGTGACGACTACTATGCTTTTGGGCTGCGTAAGTCTGGGCTGAACGGCAACGGTGCGGTATCGTTGGATAACAAATACGTTTACAACGGCAAGGAGCTGCAAGAGGAATTGGGACAATACGATTACGGCGCAAGGTTCTATGACCCGGTGATCGCAAGGTGGAACGTCATTGATCCGCTGGCGGCGAAAGATAGGAAGACAAGTCCCTATGTCTATGCACTTAATAATCCAGTACGATTTATAGATCCAGATGGAATGGAAGCGGAAGATCCACAAAAGAGAGTGAATACGACAGTAACTAGTACGGAAGACAAAAATCATAAGCTCCACGTAACTCAAACTACAACTACTACAACAATTGTTCAAACGGAAACTGGTAGCACTACTACAAAAAGTGTTATGTCTTCAACAAATATAGTTTCAAATAGTAATACTGAGGCCACTGTATATGGGGACGTGACAACTAAGAGCAGCATAACCACTATTGATGGGGATAAGTCGTTTACTGTAAACAATGGATCAACTACTGTCAGTAGATCGGATGCCAAAGGAGATTTGTCAGCACTAAATACCTTTAGTAAATCATTAGAAAATTTTAGAAATGAGCACGGGATGCAATTTAATTCATATGTAAATGATAAGGGTACGACAGGTCTATCTCTAAGTCTCGGAGGTGCGGCGGCTCCATTTGGAGCACTGACTAGCTTAACGACATTGGCTGCAAAAATTGGAGGGTGGGCGCCTAGTCTTGTGAGAGCATTAGGTTTTGCAGGAGCTCCCACCAGTGTGAGCCCTGGGCTGTTAAGTAAGGTTATTATACCTGTAACTGGGCTTTAAGTAATACGAAGACTGTTTTTGTCTCCTCTAATGGCCGAGTTATTTCCAATATGCTACCTAAAAGATAATTATGAAGAAAAAGTATGTTATTAGTATATATGTTGGATTAGTATCTATTTCTATATTGGTTTATATAGGTTTTGTTGCTTATTCATTCATTGTTAAGCAATGTCAAGATAAGTATGGGTTATCCTATAATAATAAGAGAAAGGGATTGGGTATTCCTCTTCTGCCTGCTGATTGGAGTGTAAAAGAAAGAAGCGAGAACTATATTGGTTGGTCAGGAAATGAAAAAAATATTGGGCACAAGAGAAAGTCCGTTACTTTTTCTGGATGCAGTATTGAAGGCGAATTGGATGTGTTTAGGCTTCGTAATGAAAATGGTAAAGAGAGACTGTTAGAGATACAGTACAGTTATCAAAAAAAAACAGAAAGTTCAAATGTGACTTATACTTATCAAATTGGACATTATGCCAAGTCTATTTCTAAAATTACTGCAGATAGCTTACTTAATGCTGGGAATAAACCCTAAGTCGTGTGAGCCTGTCTATTTTGAGAGATGAAATAAACAGCAAAGCCCATCAATGTAAAGTTGTTGGGCTTTGTTTGTTCCACCATCTGGTTTTAGCGTCTTGCTACGTCCTTAAGTTAAATATATGCCCAGCAATGTAAAAGTTGCCGGGCTTTTTTTATGAGTGTTCACTCCCTCTGGTTTAAGTGTTCGCTATTTTAGCGATCACTTAAATTCTAAAATGAAGACCGAAGACTTTGTCTGGTAATATTTGCAGATAAGAAAATTATGCTACAGCCTAATCTGGTTTAAGCGTTCGCTCTTCAGCGATCACTTAAATCTAAAATAAAATTAAGCTGTTTGTCCGCACTAGTAGCAGGAAAATATGGGTTCATATTTAGCCTTTTATAAGCTTTTTTAATCGCTTTATCAGACGTTTGAAATGTGCGTACAGTTTTCGATATTTACAACGGCGCTGTGCGGATATTGCAGCGTGACGACTACTTTGCCTCCGGGCTGCGTAAGTCTGGGCTGAACGGCAACGGTGCGGTATCATTGGATAACAAGTACCTTTATAATGGCAAGGAGCTGCAAGAGGAGTGGGACAGTATGATTACGGTGCTAGGTTCTATGATCCGATGATTGGGAGATTTACAACGATAGACTCCCTTGCGGAGAAAAATATCAGATTCTCTCCATACGTTTATGTCGAAAATAATCCCAATGCGAATGATTGACCCTGATGGGATGGAGGGAATTAAATACACCGATAAAGATGGAAATTAGACAGTAGAATCAAATTTGGTTGTATTGTTAAAACAGAAAAAAAATCTCAAAGGATGCCACCGATAAGCAACGAGCAAAAATTGAGAAGCATAATAAAAAAGTGGATCATGAAAATGCGGCTAGACTTAGCGATGTTTCCCAAAAACTTAATGAGACTTATAACGGAAGTGATAGGAAAGGAACTCAAATTCAGCCGGTGATAGTGTTAAATTTAAATTCAATGTTATTGGCTTAGAGAAAGCTAAGACTGATGGGGGTTATTTATCTAATATCAGAAAATTGCAACTGATAATGGATTAAATACAATTGAAAATGATTTTTCTGGGAACCCCGTAAAAGCGCTTGCCGCAACAGTTACTACGAGATTATCTTAAGAAATTAAGGGCTAAGTAATGCAATCTTTATAGCAGTTTATCAAGTGCTCCAGGAATAGCATTGGCGCAAGAAATAGGATACAAATTTTAACTAGGGGATAATTTCCCTTAATCTACAGGCGGATTAATGGATTATCCTCCTGGCGGACTAATCAGGTCAGAAGTTGACGAAATATCGAATAAAGCTCATGATAATTAAAAAAATTCAATTAATAGCAATAACCTTATTGCTAATCTGCCAAATTTTAAAAGCGGAGTCAAATAAAGATGTATTAGAAAAATACGTGGTTTTCACTTTTGAAGTGGCGCATAAAAATACTAAAGTTAAAGAGTTTTATTATTGGATAACGCCACAGGATTCTGTGGCAAAAAGAAATGCCTTTGAAGTTTTTCCTTTATTTACGGAAGAGTACTCTAAAGATATTTTGGAGAGATGTAAAACAGGTGGTATGGTGGATATATTTACTGCTTCTACTGCAACAAATTTCGATTTTGACGATAATTATAAATTGCAAGTAAAAAATCTGCTTTCAATAATAAGTATTAACAAAATTAAGGTTCAAGACTTTAAAAAGAGATGGTTTCAAAATGGAGATGAAGTAGTTATAAGCGTTTATGTTTCCCCTATAAATGGCTCGCTCTGTAGTTGCTTACAAAGTCATGGAAAAGCCACCTATGGCTTTAGGGGAGTAGTTTATTTGCCTCTCATGTCCTTTAGCTATGATGAAATTTTTTGGAATAGCAAAAATGCGACAATAGTAAAAAATGTTGATTACAGTTATGTTGAATATTCCAGCTATTTTCCCTTAAGTATGCATGATAATTCGAATATCCGTGTTAAAGGAAGCATTGAACTTTACTAAATTATTCCGACTTTAAGAAAACAGACAGGCTCCTTAGTGGGGCTTTGTTGTTTAACTATAAAAATCCAGTAGCTCTTTGCGGCACTGTTCGAGGGTATTATTAATAATAGGTTCAAAGGAAACTGCCCACTCTG
>NZ_JAPIVG010000015.1 GCF_026240095.1 Pedobacter sandarakinus
TCAAGAGGAGTTGGGACAGTATGATTACGGCGCTAGGTTCTATGATCCGGTGATAGGCAGGTGGAATGTGGTGGATCCACTGGCAGAGAAAATGAGAAGGCACTCGCCTTATAATTATGGTTTCAATAATCCAATAAGGTTTGTTGATCCTGATGGAATGGAGGTAAAGGACTGGTATCGATCTAAGGGAACTGGGACTGTTCAATGGATAGAAGGTAATAAAGAAATAAATGGTTACAAACATATTGGCGCACGGGGGGCAATA
Source organism: Pedobacter sandarakinus (assembly GCF_026240095.1). Taxonomy (GTDB): domain Bacteria; phylum Bacteroidota; class Bacteroidia; order Sphingobacteriales; family Sphingobacteriaceae; genus Pedobacter; species Pedobacter sandarakinus. The sequence continues at coordinate 266 of NZ_JAPIVG010000015.1, forward strand.
ATTGATGCAGATGGAGACAGGTCCAAAGGTGTTAATCTTAATACTGATGGTACTGCTACTAGCAGTATAACTGGAAAATCGATGACAACATCATTAACAGAGAAAACTAAAATTCTTGATAAATACAATCCAGAGAATCGAGGAATACTCAATGCAAGTATTGGTCTTGTTGGAGGTGTCGCAGAGGTTACATTGGGAGCGGCTACATCAGAATTTGGTGTAGGTATATTTGGAATTGTAGATGGATCAGCTAGGGTTTTAGGTAATGGCGCTAGGCTTGCAGGCTATTTTAGTGGCAATAATGATTTTGGGGATGCTGCTCCCAGCAATTTAGGGGCACTCGCAGGTAAGATGATTGATGGGAATGGTTTTTATAAAAACGGCCCAATGCAAAATGTACTAGGAGGTGTTAATGATGGTGTTACCATGGTTGTAACTGGAACCAACTGGAAGGCTTTACCTAAAGTAGTTAACACTGCTCTAACAGCTGAGAAAGTTTTTACATTTGCAGGAGCTGCATCCGATGCTTAAACCAGTGGATATTATTTTCACAACATCTTTTTAAAATAAAAAATGAAATACGAGGCGGATTACGAACTACATGACTTAATTAATCAATATAAAAAAAAGTTAACGAATAACGTGTTATTTGGTCTATCGATATTTATACTAATGTCATTTATGATTTTTTACTCGACGAAATTTGTACTAGACTTAAAATATATTTTAGCGGAAATAATATTTATCTCGGCTATAGCTTATTTCCAGTATTCTCAAATTGTTCCAAATGGAAACATCATTAATAACACCGTAATAGAAATAAGATTTGAGGATGAAAAGTTTTTTATAAAAACCTCTAGCTTTAAAGTTCTTTTTTGGTTTGAAAAGGATTCGAAAGAAATGGTTTTCAATAGCAAAGAGTTTATTGTCACTCATAACCCTAAGGCGATAAAGCATTTGTTCGGATATGACAAAGATGTTGTAAAGCTGAGTGATAAAGAGAAGTATGTCTATTTACTTTTTCCATTTTTTAACAAAGACATTCAGTCGTTGATTATAGAAAAAAGCTAACTGGTCTTAGCGTCTCGCTAAGACCAAAATGTAACTTACATAACAGAGCCCGGCAGCTTTAAACTGTTGGGCTTTGTTAATTCTGTAGGAGTTCGAGTTTGATTAGCCTGGCTTTAATGGCTGCATATGTTCTGGAGTGTAATTTAGCGAGCTGTGTAATCCTGGAACCATTACCAAAGCGTTCTTCGAGCAGGCTATCTTCTTGTTCAGTCCAGGCCAAACCCCTATTACCTTTTTCAGCTACCGCCCTAAGTTCATCAAGTGCAAAGAATAGCGCTCGGATGATTTCGGGCTGGTTGCATGGGCTATCTGCAGGTAATACCTCCACACTAGCGCAAGCGTCCGCTTGTGCTTTAGATAAACTAAAGTCAAAGCCCACGGATGTATAAAGTGTTGGGCTTTTGTTTTACCAAAAAGTTAGCCTCACGCTGTCAAAGGGTTCGCTTTTGAAGGTGATTGGATTCTAAAATGGAAACCAAGGATTCTTTTGTGAATATAGTGGAATAGGGAATTATTGTAAAGCTCGAAGATGTGAATCTACAGGGTTTCGCTATTTTCTGCTTTGCCCGTATACTTTTTAGGTGCCTGCTTTTATGAATACGACTATTGTAGGATTTATGTGAAGGCGGTTCTCACCATGCGGTACCTTCATCTCTTACAGTCGTTTGAGCGTGTCATTATCGATATGTTTTTTACTAGCTCCTTGCTGACGCAAAAATATTAAATTAAGATAGGATATAGGTAAAGCGCAAGATCGTCAATTGAAAAACTGGTGGATGCTTGTCTTAGCTAAAATAGCCTTTTGTTTGCCAAGTGAAAATAATTCAAAACCTTAAATTTCAACTGATCGTTTGGCTTTGGTGTTTCAATTAGCTTTTATATTCTTTTCAAACTTTTATAGATTACACCATTTGCTTATGTCTTCTTGCGAACAAAGAATTATTGTACTAATGAAACTATTATCAAATCAATGGCTTCAAAGCATGATTTTCGTTTGTCAGCAAAGCAACAGAGGGTGTAGTACTGACCTTCGCTACAATAAAAAATTCTAGGAAGCCAAACTATCCTATCTTGCATCAGATATCTCAATTACTCACTTCTACATCTGACGAAATATGAGATTTATTTGGTAGAAAACCGTACGCTGAAAACATCGTTCGTGTACAGAAATGGCTCGTTCGTCACCTTGAAACCATCGTTCCTCAAAATGATTTAACGATTTCGTAAAAACACATTAGCTTGGAAAATAATTTGCAACTGCCTATAAACATTGAATTTATCTTTCTAAGGAATTCGATTGATTGTGGGAAGAGTTAAAGGATTAGTTTTTATGATAGTGTTTCCAAGCATAATTAAGCTTTCAACCAGAAGATAGAAAATGTCAAAAATAAATTCGATGCAATGCCTACAAATACAAGAAGAATACAAACATACACTTAAGGATCTAAAATCAATAAATCATATTGTAAAACCTAAATAAAGAAATTCTGATATACAAGATGAATCTTACACAACCTAAAACTATATAAGAAATAAAACATATGAAAAAAATCTATTTATTGGTTGCTCTAACCTATTCTATAATGCTAGCGCAAGCACAAAGCCAAATTATTGATGTTAATTTATCCATTGGAAGAGAGGAAGGTCTAGTCACGGGCGCCGGTTTTAGGTTATATTTCAATTCTCCGGTATCTAACTCTGATGAATTGTCTATTTATCGTTATAATCGAGGTGATAATACAAGCGATTTAAGGGTTAACATTGGTGATGAGTACGGAAGTGGTGGTGATCGCTTATAATTGCCACTCTA
>NZ_JAPIVG010000016.1 GCF_026240095.1 Pedobacter sandarakinus
CAGCTAGGAGCCTGCGCACATCCCCTTACGCATCAAAAAAACAGCGGCACTTTGTTTTGCTCGTTTGTGCTAAGGGTTTGGAAAGTGGTCTTTTTTCGCAAAACCACTGCGTTTTAGGTTTGCAAATGCAAGGTTTGCTGTTGTGCTCCTGTTTTTTTGATTTCCCGGCTCTTGGGATTGACGGCGTACTTTGGTATAACCTGTGAAGGGGTGTGCGATTGTGAATAGCCGCCAGCGAATTTGCTTCAGTGTTTTTATTTTACTTGGCGGCTGTGGGTATTGACGGCGTACTTCGGGAAAAGATTGTAGCTTTATAAGGGTGTTCCCAATAATGAGCTTAGGCTATCGCCGTATTTAACGCAGCAATTTTTTTAACTACATCAACTAATCTCGAGCTATAACCATATTCATTGTCATACCAGCCAACTACTTTAACCATATCGCCAACAATAGATGTTAGTAATGAGTCGAAAATACAAGAATGGGGATTGTCAATGATATCAATAGAAACAATAGGGTCTGTAGTATATTCAACAATTCCTTTTAGATCATTTTCAGAAGCAGCCTTAAAAGCGGCATTGATCTCGCTAATGGTCGCTTTCTTGTTGAGTAAACATGTAAAGTCTGTTAATGATCCATTAAGCACTGGCACACGTATTCCTGCTCCGCCCAACCGACCATCTAGCTCAGGAAAGATATGGGTGATGGCTTTTGCTGCGCCTGTGGTGGTTGGTATAATTGATGATGATGCCGCCCGAGCCCTTCGTAAGTCTTTATGGTTGCCATCGTGCAAATTCTGATCACCCGTCATGGAATGAATCGTTGTGATATATCCTTCTTCCACTCCCCAATTGTCGTTTAAAATCTTAATCATTGGCGCAATATTGTTAGTTGTACAACTTGCGTTAGATAGGATCTCATTTTTTAGATCGACTACATCATCATTTACTCCTAAAACCACCATTGGTATATCATCCGCAACTGGAGCAGAAATCAATACTTGCCTTGCTCCAGCGGTAATGTGTTCTTCAGCGGTTTCACGGGTAAGATTTTTACCTGTACAATCTACAACCAAATCTACCCTTAGTGCAGACCATGGCAACTCATCAGCTTCTCGGATTGCAAATACAGGAATTGATATTTTACCAACAACCAACGCATCGGGCCTGGCTTCTACAGGATAGGCAAAGACACCGTGAACCGAATCATATTTAAATAGGTGTGCCATAGTCTTGGCATCAGCCAAATCATTTATAGCTACAACTTCAAAACCTTCAGCCATAGCCAAACGCAAAAATGTTCTCCCTATCCTACCAAAACCATTAATGGCTAGCCTCATTTGATGAAAAATTTAAGCTCAAAATTAGTGATTATTTTCACAATACAAATTGGAGGGTATATGACTAACCTCCTCATTTGGCTTAAATCTTGTTTTTCTATATAGTCGCCAGGAAACAACGGCATTAAATAACACACAAATGGCAATCAGTAAAAAAATGAGCAAGAAATTTCCCAGGTGCTGAAGTATTACCGTCAAGGCAATAATTCCGAAGTTAAGAACTACTGTCAATCCCGTAATCTGGTCGGGCCGGTAACCTAGTCGTTCTAAACGGTGATGCATATGATTTCTATCGCCCAAAAAAGGGGATTTGCCACTTAATATTCTAACCGTAAATATTCTCAATGAATCGAATACTGGCACAATTAGTATGGATACAGCAATGGCTGGAGCGGAATAAAATACTGGTTCATTTTTCCCTGTAAACTTATTAAGTTCTATAAATTTAATTGCTAATGCAGCGGTGGTTAAGCCAATAATCAAGGCTCCTGTGTCGCCCATGAATATCTTCGCTGGATACCAATTATACCTCAAAAATCCCGCAATTGCGCCTGCTAAAGAAAAAGCAATAAAGGCGTAGGGAAGCTGCTTCATAATTGCAAAAGCAATGCCGAAACACAGGCTTGCTAGAATCCCGATTGTACCTGCAAGTCCATCAATTCCATCTACCAGGTTAAAGGCATTATTTAAAAATATGATCAAGATAATGGAAAAAATGCCACCATATAGGATGGTCATCTCTCCAATATTTAGAACGCCGTATAAACTGGTTAACCTAAACCCGCCGAAAAAAACAAGAATGCTGGCAACAATTAATTGTAGGAGGAACTTTGTACTGGTGTTCGTACCATAGACGTCATCCTTCAAACCTAAACCAGATAAAATAATACAGGATACAATCAGAAAATTTGCTTCCTTGAAGCTTATAAACGCCGAGAATAAAAGCGTACAAATTGTAAAGCTTATAACGATTGAAAGTCCGCCTAGACGCGAGATGTTGTTGGCATGATTCTTACGATGCATATCGCTGGAATCGAAAAGCCTGTATTTTAATGAGGTATGTATAATAGATGGAATGCTAAACATCACCAGCAATAGCGACAATAGGAATATTGCGCCATAGCAGAGCTCGGTATTGATATTTATAAGCGAATCAAACAAACGGAACAGTTTTAGCAAATATAGTAAATGGAATTTTGTAAAACCGATATTTTTTGTTGTCAGGATTGATATTTATCAATAAAGAAGAAATATTGGCTGACTAACTATTGATTGAGGTATAGAGGGTTGAGGTGTAGAGGTGGTTGATACTTATGTTATTTTTTTATTATGATGAATTTTTCCTCGATAAGTAATCATCTTCCGCTCTATGCCGCGGGGCATGGTACTTTGCTGCGCCAAAGTACCCAAAGCGCCTCGTCAATCCAGCTAGGAGCCTGCGCACATCCCCTTACACATCAAAAAAACAGCGGCTCTTTGTTTTGCTCGTTTGTGCTAAGGGTGTGTGAGTGGGGTTTTTTCGCAAAACCACTGCGTTTG
>NZ_JAPIVG010000017.1 GCF_026240095.1 Pedobacter sandarakinus
TTCAAATAATGATATTTTTCACACGCGGCACGCGTGCGCCAGCGAGGGGGTTAAAACCCTTCAAGCTGTCCTGTACTTAGGTTAGCTTTTTGTAAAAGAGTGTTTTTTTCATATATTTTTCCGAAGCCAAGTATAAACTCACTACTCCAATCCTTATAATATAATTTATTTTTTTTAGACCCTAAATCTTTCAGCATATTCACTAACAAAATCTTATCTCCATTCGAATTTATGTATCCTAAGTATTGCATGATATACTTCTGTAGTTTGATATTAGAATTTTCCAAAACAATTAATTCACCTTTTTTTACATCCTCACTTGAAGGTGTAAATCTCTCTTTTACGTTAACACCCAATTCCAATGGATAATCTGCTTTGAATATTACACGACATTGGATAATTTGATCATTTACAACTGTCGGTATTTGTGAAAACACATATACTGGTAAGGAAAATAATAATAGAAACAATGTATGTACGGCATTATTTCTTTTTAATTTGATAATTGTATCCATTATTTACATTTGTTGTAGTGCCAGCTTTTATAATTTGTCCAGCTTCATGAGGGACTTTTAAGCTGCCATCTAATGAGTATCCATAAAATGAACGTAACGGCAATCCATTTTCGGCTCTGATTAAATTCTCTATATGTGTTGAATATTTCTCAGCATTGAAAACAGGCCTACTGGCTCCTTCTGGAGTATACCACGCACTATAATCCACTCTTGTTCCATCTAATGCATCTGCTGCATGAGCCAATTCATGAGCTAAGCCAATAAAACTTGGTCGTTCAGTATTTCCATTTTGGTCAATCCCCGAATCTCCACTACCTGGTCGCCAACTAATTTGCAATCCCAACGCTCCATTATCGCCCCTAGCAATAGTCACGTCTTTTGTAGTACTCTGTAACCCATTAACTAAATTACTTCCAGCTTCACCACCATTTCGAATATCATTTAGAGCACCGACTGCCTTTTCGACAAATCCTGTAAGTTCACCTTTTTTATTATATGCTTTACCATCATATACTTCCCCTTTTTTTGCTCCATTATTCCAAGTAAGTTGTCCGTTATTATACATAATCTGTTCTTTTCCATTAGCTATAATAATACTATCTCCGTTCACATCTATATTAAGAACTGGATTATTTGCACCATACTGGTAAGGGGTAAGAGTATGATATTTCTCGGCAAACCTGTCCATTGTATTGAACCTGCCTATCACCGGGTCATAGAATCTTGCGCCGTAATCATACTGCCCCAACTCCTCTTGAAGCTCCTTGCCATTGTAAAGGTACTTGTTGTCCAATGATACCGCACCGTTGCCGTTCAGCGCCGTTGTAAATATCGAAAACGGTAAGCACATTTCAAATCTTGATACAGCTAATTAAAAGAGACTAGAGTAGGCAATATATGAATTCCAATATTTTCCTGCTACTATTGCGAACAAAGTCCTTGGTTTTTATTTTAGATTTTAAGTCACCGCGGGAAAGCCACCACTTAAACCCGTTGGGGATGCAAAGGCAAGTCAGGCTTATGATCATTTGACAAAGCCAAGCAACTTTTTTAAGTTACTAGGCTTTAACCTTAGTTTATTTTAAACTCAAGCGAGGAGCTTGCGCTAAAGATGGACTAGCGTGTAACAACACTAAAACGGCTTTAGCCAAATAAAACAACAAAAGCCCAACATTTCTGCTAGGCTTTACCATAATTCTATTTGTTTCTCACGCACCTCAGGCTTGCGCCAGCGAGGGCGTATTTATTTATTATACCTTCCCCCCTTGCTCATGTCTTTTAACATGATTTTGTAATTTTTCTTCCCATTTATTGATCCTAGCTTTGATGCTTTTTAGTAAAGCGACAAAGCCAAATCAAAATTTATTTCACAACCTCCACCAGTTTCGTAAAGAAAAGCTAAGTTATTACACGCTTCAGAATGACCACCAGCACATGCCTTTGAATACCAATAGAAGCGTCTTTTTGGATTATTAATATTTAGGGAGCTAGTATTTTCATATTGCTGTCCAAGCTCATACATAGCATCTATGTGGCCTAAGTAGGCTGATTGTTTTATAAGTTGAAAATATTAAGATACATTTCCTTACGTTCAGAGTCACTTAGGTCATTTGGATATTTATAAATCTTTTGACTTATTGAGATTGCTAATAAAAATGACTTATTTCCTTTCATATATCTACGTTATTTTTACTATTCCAATATTCCCCAATGGTTTAAGTCTTCTGCAGGGCGAGATAAATCTCGTTTAAAAACCAAGGTCTTTAAACCACAATAAATTACCACATTATTGTTATAGATGCAAGCCCTCTTCTTTCTTCGTAATAATCTACAACACTGCTATATTTATAATACTGGGCTTCTGTAACTATGCCTGCTACAACCGGATTTTCATGTAAATAATTTAATCTTTGTTCTATCATGTCATTTGTACTCAATGCTATCGGGTGGTTATCCTGTTGCCAAAACTGATAAACCCTATTATTACTATTTTTGTAATTGCTCGTTTAAACATCCATATCATATAATCTTTTCTGCTCTCTTGTATATTTGTTTCTATATGTGCAATATTATTTTGTTTGTGTATTTCTTTAAATCCCTTAT
>NZ_JAPIVG010000018.1 GCF_026240095.1 Pedobacter sandarakinus
GCCAGCGGTAACAACGCCTGAAGATGTTGCGGTGAGCGGAAGCATTACAGCAAGTGATGCAGACGGCGATCCTTTAACTTTCGCTACCACTACGCCACCAGCAAACGGAACCGTGGTATTGAATGCAGATGGAACTTACACTTATACACCAAAGGCTAATTTCAACGGAACCGACAGTTTTGTGGTAACCGTGAGCGATGGCAAAGGTGGAAGCACAACGGTAACCATTAACGTAACGGTAACACCAGTTAATGATGCACCAGTAGCTACGACGCCAGTCAACGTTGTTACCAATCAAAATTCGCCTGTTAGTGGAGTTATTACCGCCACGGATGTAGACGGAGATCTGCTGAGTTATACCATCGCCACACCACCAGCAAATGGTACAGTGGTATTAAATCCAGATGGAACATTTACCTACACACCTAACAACAACTTTAGCGGAGCCGATAGCTTCACTGTAAGGGTGAGTGATGGTAAGGGTGGAAGTACATTAGTGACCGTCAATGTTGGAGTGAACTTGGTTCCTGCGCCATCTATGAGCCTCACGAAAGTCGCCACTAACACAGTTAGTAAAGCGGGCGATGTAATCGACTATCGCATCCTGGTAACCAATAACGGAAATGTCAATTTAACTGATGTCATCGTTAAAGATCCAGGTGCCGATGCTGGTTCCATTCTTCCGGCAACAGTGGCTAACTTGGCACCTGGCGCTTCAGTAACCATAACGGCTAAACATACCATAACGTTAACTGAGGTTAATAATGGCTCGTTCAGTAACCAGGCAAGCGTATCTGCTACCGCTCCGTCAGGAAGTCCAGTTATCAAAGACAAATCAGATGACCCGTCAACGCCTGCAATTGATGATCCAACCGTAACCATCATCTCACCAGCGTCTACCATTAATCTGGTAAAATCTGGGGTGTTGAGTGCCGATGGAAATAGCATTACCTACAATTTCAGGGTAAAAAATACCGGAAATGTAACCTTGCATATCATCACGTTAGTAGATGCTAAACTTGGTTTAAACAGGGTAATCCCAGGAACACTTGCTCCTGGCGCTACAGTAACCGATAGCTATGTATATCAGCTCTCACAAGTGGATAAAGATGCAGGAAGTGTAACCAATACGGCTATCATTACTGGTCAAACGCCAGCAAATGTTTCCATTACGGACGTTTCTGGTACTGCAGAAAATAACGATACGCCAACAGTTACGGTTGTTTCTGCTAATGCTAGTGTGGCATTAATTAAAACTGCAGCTTTTAGCGGTAACAAAATTACTTATACGTTTACTGTTAAGAACACTGGCGCACTTACCGTGAATAACGTAACGTTAACAGATGCCAAGTTAGGAATCAATAACAAAGTAATTAATGTTGCTGGCGGTTTGGCTCCGGGTGCAAGTATTGAGGTTTCAGAAATTTACACCTTAACACAGGCAGACAAAGACCTCGGAACTGTAACAAACACAGCAACTGTAAATGCCAAAACACTTGCCGGCACTAACGTAAGCGATGTATCTGGTACCTTAGAAGGAAACAATACGGCTACCGTAACCAGTTTCCCTAAATCGCCAAGAGCCATCGATGATATTGGCGGTACAGTAGCAAATACACCATTAACGATCAATGTGTTAGGAAACGATGATCCTGGTAATTCAACTTTAGATAAGCTTACAGTTGAAATCGTATCGCAACCAAGAAATGGTACGGTTACCGTAAATGCCGATGGTACCATTACCTATAAGCCTAATCCTGGCTTTACCGGAGAGGATATCTTCACGTACAGGGTTAAAGATGCAAATGGTTATTATACCAATGTTGCATCCGTTACGCTTACCGCGAACTTCAAAGGTATTGTGGTTCCAAATCTGTTTACGCCAAATGGCGATGGTATCAACGATGTGTTCGAGATTAGAGGATTAAATCAATATCAATCTAACGAGTTACAAATTGTTAACAGATGGGGTAATAAGGTGTTTCATGCCAAAGGTTACCAAAACAACTGGTCGGGCGAAGGCCTAAATGAAGGTACCTATTATTACTTATTGCGAGTGAAAAGGGCAGGGAGCGATGAAGTAGAAGTGTTTAAAGGTTACATCACGTTAATTAGGGCATTTAAAAACTAAATATGTGGCTTAGGGAAATTGGCCTTAGCCAATTTCCCTTTAAGATATTAAGACGATGAAGAGAGTTATAATTTTGATGATTTCTTTGGTGATGCTATTGGCGCAACGCAGTTTAGCG
>NZ_JAPIVG010000019.1 GCF_026240095.1 Pedobacter sandarakinus
GTAAGCGTTGTTTATCTCCAGAGGATTTCTCAAAATAATGAAGAGGGTTTATAGTTAGCATGAGGTTAGATCAATTTGTTTCTCGTTATTATTGCTTCGTATTGAAGGTGCAAGTTATCTCCCGCAGATTTCTCAGATTAGCGCAGATTATAAAGTAAGATGGCGACAGGTTTAAATAAATTGATTAACTATTATCATACCTCGGCATTGCAGGCGCAAGTTATCTCCCGCGGATTTTTCGGATTAGCGCAGAACTTGTAGCGTTATCCCTGCTGGGGAGATCCTTGAACCTTGGTATTTGTCACCTTTAGACATTATTGGCCTCGCCAGAAATAATAGTTAGTGGTTGGCGTGTTTTTATAGTTAATACTTACCCCACAGCGGTTAGCACAAACGATCGCAAACTTTGAGGGGTGGGCAGCTCCAAAAGCATTGCAGGTGTAACTGATTCAAACCCGAATGGTGCGGAAATACTTTTTGTGGCACTAAAAAAGCCCAGGCATTTTCATGCCTGGGCGGTTAGTTTTTTACTGCCTTTAACAAAAAGATTGCAGCGAATGCGGGACTGCTATAACAAAAGCACCACCGCCACTGATTTTCTGATGTTATTAATCTTCTACTTCTTTTGGCTTGGAAAGATAACAAGGAAGTGATCTGATATTACTTAATAACCCGATGAATCTTTGCCGGGAAATAAAAATAAAGTTGTTATTTTGAGACACAATTACACAAAGAATGTATTTTAGTAGTTGATTTAATTTGATAAACATCTCATGAAAATAACGCTTTCCTTCCTTGCCTTTCTATTTGTATTAAATATTCATGGAGCCTCGGCTCAATCGTTACTTAGTGCCGAGGAAGTTATTGAGAAGGCAATAACTGCTACAGGCGGAAAAGAATATCTGAAGTCGGTTAAGACACTTTATTCTGATTTGGCGACCGTGATGGAAGGGAGAAATGTGAATTGGATTACGAAAGAGATGATGCCGAATAAAGGATCTTTTATAATTATGTACCAAGGCCGCACAGTTTTTAGGAATTTTTACGACGGGGAGAAAGGCTATGAGATTTCTGGAAGTGAAAAAAAATTGGCTGACCAAGAGGAGTTCAGTGATAAAAAATTTCGCAAAAATATATTTAATGAGCTTGATTATCTCGATAAAAGCTTATACTCTTTAAGCCTGGAGAATGAAGAAAAGGTGGGCAGTGAAGTGTGTTATAAGGTAAAGGCAACTTGTGTAAATGGAACAGTTAGATTGCTTTATTATAGCAAGACGACATTTTATCAGCTACGCGAAGATAAGTTGACCTCGGAAAAAGCTAATTTCGATACAACTTATTTTTACAAGTATAAGAGATTTGGAAAGCTTAACTATTATTCGGAACTAACATTTGGAACTGGCGATCAGGCGCAGAGCGCTAAGCTAGTGGAATTGTTGGTTAATGAAAAGGTTAGTGACGCTGACTTCAAATAAGTGGGGTATTCTTTCAAATTTGCGTTATTGTACCGATTTACAAAATCAAATCTCATGGATTATAAGGTATGCCCTTTATGCATCCATTGCAAGGGGTAGAAGCATATTGAATTATTAATTTGTTGATGATTTAAGCTGGAAAGTTAACTGACATTATCTTCTCCCAGAAGGATAGTAGTGGAAATATGAGAAAAACCTTTTCTGGCCTAAGCGTCTTACTTATGGCTAAATATAAAAACCGAAAATCAACTTACATCATTAGTTTAACATCTACCACGCCCTCTCACCTGCAAAATCCCTAGCATTGCTATATAGGTAATGTATTGGCTCATCCACAATCTCGCATGCAAAAGGGTTGTTTTGGATATATCCCAATTTTTGGTCCATCATGTAATTATAGCATAGATCAATCGGATGGTTATCCTGTTGCCAGAACTGATAAACCCTATTATTACTATTTTTTGCACCTGCTCGTTTAAACATCCATATTATATAATCTTTTCTGCTCTCTTGTATATTTGTTTCTATATGTGCAATATTATTTTGTTTGTATATTTCTTTAAATCCCTTAC
>NZ_JAPIVG010000002.1 GCF_026240095.1 Pedobacter sandarakinus
CACTTACATCGACATCGATCGGTATGCATTTATTCCACAGCCCAAGCCACACTATTACCTTACTGCAGGCGCACTTTTTCCACTGTCAGAAGATTTTGGTATCAAACCATCGTTTTTGTTGAAAGACGATAGGGGTGGTCCCACCAGTTTAGACCTGAATGCATTCCTGCTTATCAAAGATTACCTATGGGTTGGAGGTTCTTACCGAACAGGTGTTAAGCTTTACGATAAGAGCTACCTGCAACGAGATCTTACACCGAGAAATTCTGCGGTGGCGGCGCTACAGATTTTTCCATCGCAGCAGCTACGAATTGGTTATGGTTACGATTTTTCCATCGGCCCGTTACAAGGTTACAGCGGCGGTACACACGAAATATCAATTGCTTATTCTTTCTTCAGACCGAATGTTAGGATAGCAACGCCGAGGTATTTTTAAATCTCAAATTTTTAAGTATTTTACGCCGTTAACCAAACAAACAATGAATAAGATTTTACAAGGCACATTTCTGCTCTTCTACTGCCTTCTTGCGCCAAATTTCGCACTTAAAGCGCAATATGTAATCAAAGAAGCTGATCAGCAGTTTGAATTATTTAACTACACAAAGGCAATAGATTTGTATGAGCAGGCATACAAAAAGAAAGAAACTTTGCATGCTGCAGAGCGTTTAGCTAATGCCTACGCATTAACCAACAACTACAAGCAGGCAGAAAGTTGGTATGCCATCGCCGTAAAAATGCCAGGCAGTAGCGCAGAAAATATGCTAGGTTACGCAAGGGCTTTGCAAAATAATTCTAAATACAGCGAAGCAAAAGTGCAATACATCAATTTCATCGACAAGAACAAATCAGTATCAGACAGGCAGCGAAATGCCTGGCTTTCTTCCTGCGATTCTGCGCTGAAATGGATGAAGAACCCCACAAGTATCGAGTTAATCAATCAAAAAGATTTAAATAGTTCGCAGTCAGACTGGGGGGCAGTAAGCTACCAGGGCAATGTGGTGTTTACTTCAGATAGAACGAATACCGGGATGGAAACCAAAGAAGGTACACCGTTTTTAAAATTTGATGGTGCTAAAATGCCCGATAAAAATATTTATGGATGGACAGGGAACGGCTACCTTAAACTCTATATCAAATCTCCAAACGATAGCTTAAAGCTATTCCCCATCCAAACTGGTACACGCTACCATGTTGGCGCAGCAACATTTACAGCAGATGGCAACACCATGTTTTTTACCATGACGCCAATTCCCGATCGTTTAGAAAAAATCAAAAATAAACCCAGCACGGTTAACATAGAAATTTACAGCAGCAACAAAGCTGTCGATGGAACGTGGAGTAAACCAATTCCTTTTCCATACAACGATTCCAACCATTACTCTGTTGGCGATCCTTTTATTTCTGCAGATGGCTCGAGTTTATACTTCGCCTCTAATATGCCGGGCGGTAAAGGCGGTACTGATATCTATGCGTGTATGAAAACAGAGGCCGGAGATTGGGGAAAGCCAATTAACCTGCAGGAGATTAATACCGAAGGCAATGAAAGAAGCCCCGTGTTCGATGCCCATAATAATTTGTTTTTCGCCAGCGATGGATTTATAGGTATGGGTGGCTTAGATGTGTTTCGTGCCCTCAGAATGGGCGATAAAATTGGCCCGGTCGAAAACCTTCGCTATCCTTTTAATTCGCCGCAAGACGATTTCGCTTTTAGCTTAAACGAAAAAGGTGGTATCGTGTACTTGTCATCGAACCGGAGCGCCGGTTTAGGTAACGATGATATCTATGTTATCGATCAAAAAGCAATTTTGGCCTTTAAACTCGAAGGTCGCGTTTACGATAAAAAAGCGAACCAGCCGATACCAGGTGCTTTGGTAACCCTTGCCAAAGTAAGCGGCAACGAACTGAAAGCTGAGGCAGACGATAACGGTAACTTTAAATTTAACTTGGCTACCGATGCATCATACCGCCTCACCGGAGAAATGACGGGTTATCGCGCCAGCGTAGAAGATGTTTCCACTGTAGGCCTAAATCAATCTCAAGTGTTGGTTAAAGACTTGTATCTAGATCCAATCGAACTCAACAAAGGCATCAAGATCGAAAATATTTATTACGATTTTGATAAATGGAACATCCGTCCGGATGCTGCCGTTGAGCTAGATAAGTTAGTAAAAATCATGGTCGATAACCCCACCATATGGATCGAGCTTGGTTCACACACTGATAGTCGCGGTAAAGATGGTTACAACATGTCTTTATCGCAAAAAAGAGCTGAGTCTGCCGTTCAGTACATCATTTCTCGCGGAATCGAAAAGAACAGAATTACTGCAAAAGGTTACGGAGAAACACAGCTCCTAAATAACTGTAGCAATGGCGTTAATTGCAGTGAAGCCGATCATCAACTCAACAGAAGAACTGAATTTAAGATCGTTAAACAGTAAACCAAACCAACTATATTTCAAAAGCTTTGATCGTACAGGTCAAGGCTTTTTTTATATCCTTAACTTTTATTTTTGGAAAGCAAATTGCTGCACAGGGGTTACACCCGTCCTGCCCTCCGTTTAATAGTCCTCGGTTCGTACCTCACCTCCGGGCTAACACTCGGTCAGGTTTAAACACCTCCGTCTAGCTAACCAGGCTACTTTCTCCCTGCCACCGCGTCATCTGAAACTGCAAAAACAATAGCTCCAAGACACAACCAACCTTGTTAATCAACAACCAAAATTGTTGGCAAAATGTGGATAAATCTCATCGCATAAGATGATAAAATACTAAATATATTAGTAATTTAGCGCTTGTTGTTTATTTAATTTTGAAGTTGTGGAAGAGAAAGAGAAGCACATTATTCACATGGATCAGGATGCCTTTTTTGTATCGGTAGAGTTGCGGAAAAATCCTAAGCTATTGGGTAAACCGGTTATTGTGGGTGGTACTGCAGATCGGGGTGTAGTTACTTCTTGTAGTTATGAAGCCAGAAAATTCGGGGTACATGCGGCAATGCCCGGTAAAATGGCTAAGCAACTTTGCCCGCAGGCCATTTTTGTCCGCGGCAATATGGACGATTATTCCAAAGCCTCCCACGAGATCACTGAAATCATTGCCGAGCGGGTGCCGCTCTTTGAGAAAGCCAGCATTGATGAACACTATATTGACATGACTGGTATGGACAAATTTTTTGGCTGCATGAAATTTGCTTCAAACCTAAGGCAAACCATTATCAGGGAAACTGGCTTGCCTATATCGTTTGGTTTATCTGTCAATAAAACGGTTGCAAAAATCGGTACAAACGAGTGTAAGCCAAATGGGCAGCTAGAGGTTCCCTATCCACAGGTTAGACCATTTCTAAATCCGTTAGCCGTACATAAAATTCCCGGCGTTGGCGATGCTACTTATAAGAAGCTTAGTGAAATGGGGGTACGTAAAATACAAACCCTGGCAGAAATTCCAAGAGAGCTGATGTTTAAGATTTTGGGTCAGCATGGCTTATCCTTATGGCAGAAGGCCAATGGCATCGATCTCGCTCCGGTTGTGCCATACCGCGAGCGGAAGTCCATAGGCACGCAAACCACTTTCGAAAGCGATAGCATGGACATCGAAAAAATGAAATCCATTTTAAGCGGAATGGTTACAAACTTAACTTACGAACTCAGGAGTCAACAGAAATTAACGGCATGCATTACAGTTACCATTCGTTACTCTAACTTTGAAACGGTAACACAGCAAGCCAGAATTCCTTACACAGCGCTCGACTCTTTCCTCATTACCAAGGCACAAGATCTATTCAAAAGGCTTTATACCAAGCGAATGCTATTGCGCTTAATTGGCGTCAGGCTTTCGCATCTGGTAAACGGCTTTGAGCAAATAGGCTTGTATCACACATCAGAACAAGAATATGATTTATACCAGGCCATGGATAGGGTGCGGGCAAACTACGGTATAGAATCTGTTGTAAAAGCCTGTATTGTCAATCCGCCCGTAAAGGATGAAAACAATAAAGTGATCAAATATAATCCACGAAAAAATAAGGTTAAGCCAGTTGATGATGAAGTTGATCCAGAAGTTAGAAAGAAATCCAGAATACGAACATTTATAAATACCGACCACGGCAGCAAATTTAACTGAGGTGGTTATCACCATGAATTGATTCGAGTGGTCTAAGTTATGCAGCCAGGTCTGCTGTCCATGTACATATTTACAATAGGTGTCAGTCACTAAAAATATAATTGCATAATGTTTCTGAATGTACATTCCTCATACAGTCTAAAATATGGTACGATGGATGTTCCAACCCTCGTATCAACAGCACGTGCCCTGGGTATTGGGCAAATGGTGCTAACAGATATAAATAATTCAAGTGGGGCCGTAGAATTTATTCGAACCTGTTATCAACAAGGAATTGCTAAACCTGCCGATGAAAACCAGAGCGGGAACCTGCCTTACGAAATCAAACCTATCACGGGTATCGAATTTCGTGCGGATGGGGTATTGCTTTATGTGGGCATTGCCAAGAGTAAAACCGGCATGCGGCTGCTGAACGAATTTTTAAGCACCCACAATATAGATGGCATTCCGTTACCAGTCCTGGCACCACAGCTAAAAGACACATTTTTCATCTATCCATTTAGCAGGACTTTTACACGAGAACTAGCCGAAAACGAGTTCGTTGGCATCAGATCTAATCAACTCAATCAACTTTACCAGCATCCGCTGATGCCTAATCAAAAGCATAAGCTGGTAGTATGGCATCCTATAACGATTAGTGATAAAGTCGCTTTTCGGATTCATCAATACCTCAGGGCAATAGCACTAAACACCCTGCTAAGTATGGTTCCTGAGGCTGAAACCTGTAGCCCTAAAGAGTGTTTTATTGGAGAGGAGGAGGTTAAAGAGCAGTTTAAGCATTATCCTTTCATTATCGATAACACTCAAACGCTATTGGATGCATGCGATTTAAGTGCTTATTTCGAGCCACATGTGCAATCTAAGAATCGATTTTCTTACACAAAGGAAGGTGCAAATTTTGACACACTTTTGCTTCGTCGTATTGCATACAAAGGCCTTGCTTACCGATACGGAAACGATAATGCCACGGCAAGAGCCAGAATGGAGAAGGAACTTCGCATCATAACGCTTAAAAAATATTGTGCCTATTTTTTGATAACGTTTGATATTGTTCGCTACGCCATGGGTAAATGTAAGTTTTACCATGTAGGCCGGGGTTCTGGTGCCAACAGTATTGTGGCTTACTGTTTGCGCATCACCGATGTAGATCCAATCGATCTTGATCTATATTTTGAGCGATTCCTTCACGAAAAGAGGACAAGTCCGCCAGATTTCGATATCGATTTCGCCTGGGATGAAAGGGAAACCATCCAGCGTTATATTTTTAACAAATACCCCAGGTGGCATGTTGCTTTTCTAGGTACAATGAGCACCTTTAAAGATCAGGCAGTAATCAGGGAGATTGGTAAGGTTTTAGGTTTGCCAAAAGATGAAATCGATGGTTATAGCGATCCATCACGGGCTCATGAGCATGCTCACAGTCGTACTTATCAGCAACTGTTGGCCGTACATCAGCATCTTAAAGATATGCCCAACCAACGTTCCATCCACGCTGGAGGGATTTTGATATCAGAAGAGCCGCTCACTTATTACACGGCATTAGATCTGCCACCAAAAGGCTTTCCAACGGTGCAGTGGGATATGTATGAGGCCGAATCTATTGGCTATGAAAAATTTGATATTCTTAGTCAACGGGGTATCGGGCATATTCGGGAAGCCGTTCAAATCATCAGGCAGAATAAAAATGTGAATGTCGATATCCACGATTTTAAGCGTTTCAAAGATGATCCCAATTTGAATGCTATCCTCAAAGCAGGACAACCAATTGGTTGTTTCTATATCGAATCGCCAGCAATGAGGCAGTTGCTTAAGAAATTAAACTGCGATAATTACATCACGTTGGTAGCTGCCAGTTCCATCATCCGCCCGGGCGTGGCCAGTTCCGGGATGATGAAAGCATTTATTGAGCGTTATCATGCCCCGCATCAGGTAGTTTATCTCTGTCCTGAAATGGAGGAGCAGCTTAAAGAAACCTATGGGGTAATGGTGTATCAAGAAGACGTGATAAAGGTTTGTCACTACTTTGCAGGCCTCGATTTAGCTGATGCGGATGTGTTGCGGAAGGCCATGAGTGGCAAGTACCGATCGAAGCTGGCTTTCGAAGAATTGGTGAACAAATTTTTCAGCTCTGCCCGAAAGCAAGGCCATTCCATGGAACTGATTACGGAGGTGTGGCGACAAATTTCCTCTTTCGCTGGCTACAGCTTTTCTAAAGCCCACTCGGCATCTTTCGCAGTGGAGAGCTACCAAAGTCTGTTTCTCAAAACATATTACCCCAAAGAGTTTATGGTGGCAGTTTTGAATAATTATGGTGGTTTTTATAGTCGTTGGGTATATGTTTACGAATTACAAAAGGCGGGTGCCCAGGTGCATTTACCCTGCGTAAACCACAGCGATGAGGCTGTAAATATCAATGGAAACGATGCCTATCTTGGTTTTATTGGCATCCAAGGGCTGGAAAATAAGTTTATTGGCTTAATTCCACTAGAGCGAAGGCGCAACGGGCTATACAAAGATTTAGGGTCCTTCGTTAAACGCACACAAATTACGCTAGAGCAAGCAATTTTATTAATTCGCCTTGGTGCCTTAAGATTTACGGGTAAGGATAAGAAAACGCTGCTCTGGGAAATTTATAACTACCTCGGGCATAAGCAGAAACAACCTAATACCTTAGCGCTTTTCGAGTCTACACAACGAAGCTATCGACTGCCAGACCTTGATAACTCGGCATTGGAAGATGCTTACGTCGAACTGGAATTATTGGGATATCCTTTAAACTTCAAGATGTTCGATTTTTTGAAAACGCAGTATCGTGGCGATGTCATGGCTGCAGATCTGCACAAACATGTTGGTAGCAGTGTAAGAATGGTTGGAAATTATGTCTGTGAAAAAACCGTTAGAACAGTCAAAAACAGCAAGATGTGGTTTGGAACATTTTTAGATGCCAACGGAGATTTTTTTGATACCGTTCATTTTCCAAATGCCACCCCGATGTATCCCTTTAAAGGCAAAGGATGCTATCTCATCCTGGGCAAAATTGTAGAAGATTTTGGTTTTCAAAGTGTTGAGGTTTTAAAGTTTGCAAAATTAGATATTCAGGTAAACCCGGTTGCTGCTAATTAGCAGGCGTCTTGACTTTTGAAGATCAATCTAAAAAATGATTGCTTGGCAGAAATGACCATAACTGTTCCATAAATAACGATAGGCAATTTAAAGTATTAAACAAAATGTTTAGTTTTGGTTTGCTGGATAGGTACCGATGCTGTTCCAAAAGGAATATACTTTCCTGGTGGATGATTCAGACCAGGAGGGAAGTACCATTTATGCGTTATTAACAATTAAGAGTTGATGATTTACCTTCAAGCAGAGATAGAACGTTTTGATAAAATGGGTGAAAAAACAGGTTGGAGTTATGTTTTTATCCCGGCGGCAGTAGCAGCCCAAATTAAACCTGATT
Source organism: Pedobacter sandarakinus (assembly GCF_026240095.1). Taxonomy (GTDB): domain Bacteria; phylum Bacteroidota; class Bacteroidia; order Sphingobacteriales; family Sphingobacteriaceae; genus Pedobacter; species Pedobacter sandarakinus. The sequence continues at coordinate 7,577 of NZ_JAPIVG010000002.1, forward strand.
GTAAAGTATCATTCCGGGTAAAAGGGCTAATGGATCAAACGGAGATCGCTGGAATGGCTACCACGCCAATGGGTGATGGAGACTTCATACTTGCCCTAAAATCAGATCTGCGCAAAAAACTAAAAAAAGAGGCTGGTCATAAACTTGAACTTTGGTTAGCAGAAGATAAAGACTTTAAAATGGAGCTTCCGGAAGATCTGGAACTTTGTTTAGCTGACGGAGAGGGATTGTTGCAACGGTTTCTTAAACAACCTAAATCTCACCAGCATTACTTTATCAGGTGGATAAATGAAGCCAAAACAGAAACCACCAGAACCAAGCGGTTAACCATGACGATTAAAGCGATGGAAGAATTACAGGATTTCGGTACAATGATCAGGGCAAGCAAGCAGAAATAAGCAAACGCTGCGGAGCGAACAACTTAGCTGAATTTTCGTAGGGAGTTATTTTCGGTCGTACTTCCGAAACCAGCTGTTAACCTTCATTTGAATCACACCTAAAAAAGCTTCTCTGAAGATACGGGTGCTCATTTTAGATGTTCCTTCTGTCCTGTCAGTAAAAATAATAGGAACTTCTACAACCTTGAACCCAAATTTTATTGCCGTAAATTTCATTTCAATTTGAAAGGCATAACCCACAAAGCGGATTTTGTTCAGCGGTATGGTTTCCAAAACCAGTCGGCGGTAACATTTAAAGCCTGCGGTAGCATCCTGGATGTTAATCCGCGTAATAAAGCGCACATACATCGAAGCGAAGTAAGACATTAGCACCCTACCCATGGGCCAATTCACTACATTAACACCTTTTACATAACGCGAACCTATAGCAACATCTGCCCCATTAACACAAGCCATCCGCAGTTTGCTCAGATCGTCAGGATTATGAGAGAAATCGGCATCCATTTCGAAAATAAATTCGTAATCGCGTTGAAGTGCCCAGTTAAAGCCATAAATGTAAGCCGTTCCCAGTCCTTGTTTCCCAGCACGCTCTTCGATAAAAAGATGACCTGCATACTCTTCCTGTAGAGCTTTCACGATTCCAGCAGTGCCGTCTGGCGATCCATCGTCAATAATCAACACATGAAAAGGCTGGGTTAAAGAAAATACCTTTCGGATAATCTTTTCGATATTTTCCTTTTCATTATAGGTAGGTATGATTACTAAACTGTCTGACACGTTTTTATCCTGATTAATTTCTGGCTTTAAGTTTCAATGGGCGAAAGTAAATATTATCTATGAAAAAACCCTTATCAGGTCTGTTAATACGGGTTTTAATATTGTCACAATTGCTTACCTAACTTCGTACATCAACTTTTTAATCAATTGTGATAAAAGGATTAATCCTAAGCCAGCAATAAGCGAGTAAAGCGCCAAATCCTTGTAGCCATCGGTATAGGCAATGAGTCTGGTAGCACCAGAGGCGCCATCAACACTAGACATTTCTGCGCCTAATTTGCCTGCTGCCAGTTGGCCAAAAGCGCTGAAGAGGAACCATAAACCCATCATCATTCCAAACATCCTTTTTGGAGAAAGCTTTGTGATGATAGACATGCCAATTGGGCCTATACACAACTCGCCCAAGGTTAATAACAAATATGCGAAGGTGAAAACGTTCAATGAACTAATGCCCTCCGAGTTTGCAAAAAACCTTGTTGCGTAAAACACATAGAAACTGGCCGCCAGCAGGATAAAGCCTAAACCAAATTTTACGATGGTATTGGGCTCCACCTTGCGCTTGTAAAGGCCAAGCCATAAAATGCCGACAACCGGACTAAACACTATGATAAAAAATGAATTAACACTATTGTTAACCACGTTAGGATCTATATTAAAGAATAGTATTTTACTGTCTAAATTGTCTTTTGCAAATAAAGATAAAGAGCCGCCGCTTTGCTCTGAAATTGCCATAAAGATGAAATAACAGAAAATAAATACGAATGCAGCCATTAGCTTGTATTGGGCAGTCTTATCCTTTATCTTCACCGTTTCATAGATAAAATAAAGAAGTGCCACCACGCCAATACTATACATAAAATAGTCGGTAAAAGCTGTGTTTTTTACCATGATAAAAATTAACGGGATGCAGAGTAACGACCCAATATATACGGCAGTCTCTGCAAAACGCTGCTTGAAGGCGGTTAAATGTAGCAGGGGAGAGCTTCCAATTGGGCCTAAATGTTTTTTGGTGAGGATAAAGGTGCCTAAACCGAAAGCCATTACCAGTGCCGCAGATAGGAAGCAATATTGCCAAGAATAATATTTTCCAAGGTAAATGCATAAAGCACCGCCCAGTAAGCCCCCCACATTAATCCCCGCATAAAACAAACCATATCCGGCATCTCTTCTGTTGTCATTTTCGTGGTAAAGTTCTCCTACCATTGAAGAAATATTGGGCTTGAAGAAACCAGTGCCAATGATGGATAGCGTAATGCCCATATAAAAAAGATCTTTTGGAGAAAACGCTAGGATGAGATTGCCCACAATCATCAATGTGCCACCCCAGAACAGGGATTTCTTGAATCCCAATACCTTATCGGCAAATATTCCACCAATAAAGGTAAAGGCATACACAAAAGCCTGGATAGCACCATACTGTAAGTTCGACTGCTGATCTGTTAGGCCCAGTTGTTCGACCATAAAAAAGGCAAGTACGCCACGCATACCATAGAAGCAAAAGCGCTCCCACATTTCAACTAATGATAGATGCCAAAGTTGCTTGGGGTATTTCCCTTCGAAATTTTGAATCTGCGATATGGTAATTTCTTTTTCCATCAGTTATTTAAAAGGAAAAACCCGCTGTAGAAGCGGGTTTTAGTTTAATGTTGTTGTAGCTATTTTTAGTGTACGCCATGCATCCATTTACGTAAAATAGGGCTTATTGCAAACATAATAAAGCCCGCTACCACTGGAATAATGGTAAATATTAAGAAAAATGTGGCAATTGAATATTCACTACTAATCTTATCGATCATAGAACCGGTTGCGCCAGCAAGGTAATTACCAATTGCGGTACAGGTGAAGAACACACCGAACATCAAACCTACCAGATTTGCCGGTGCCAATTTACTTACATAAGATAAGCCTACCGGAGAAATGCAAAGCTCGCCAACGGTGTGGAAGAAATAGGCAAAAATAAGCCAGAACATACTTACCTGTGCTGATGTTGCACCTTGTGGAATATTCGAACCTCCATATGCTAATCCGGCGAAGCCGATACCTACAAATATTAACCCGAAACCAAATTTAACAGGTCCGCTGGGATTAAATTTACTCTCCCAGAATTTCGAAAAAATAGGTGCCAAGGATACGATAAAGAAGCTGTTTAGCACGCTAAACCAAGAAGCTGGAACCTCTGTGCTTACAGAACCCAATTCCCTGTCTACCTTCCAAATCGCTAATGCCCAGATAATTAGAAAACTTAACAATGTAAATAAAATTGTAGCAGGGTATTTTTTAAAGATCTTCGATGCTAAGCTAATGAGCACCACAGTTACCGCTACCAATGGAAAAATGGTTAAAATACTGTCAATCCATTTAAAAGTTGTTGCAGCACCTCCGGTAAGATTTCTTAAGGTATAATCTTTTGCAAAGATGGTCATCGATCCTCCAGCTTGTTCGAACACCATCCAAAAGAAGATAGTGAAGATCGAAAGAATGGCAATCACCCATAAACGTTGTGTTCTCACATGTTTTGGGATTTCAACGGCTGTAGGGTCTGCTTTTTCTTTTTGGTCAGCTTTATCTACTGAAGCGCCAATTACCCCGAAAATTTTTTGAGCAAAATAAAATTGCAACATCCCGAAGAGCATAAAAATACCCGCCAGTCCAAATCCATAATGCCATCCCACTTTTTCGCCAATGTAACCACACATCAACATCCCAATAAAAGCGCCAGAGTTAATACCCATATAAAAAATAGCATAGGCGCTGTCTTTTTTATCACTAATTGGTGGATACAACTTTCCTACAATTGATGAAATATTTGGCTTAAAGAAACCATTACCGATAATCAGAAATAATAGACCTACATAAAAGAAATTGGTGTTAACACCTTCTAAGGCCATTGAAGCGTGACCTAGAGTCATGATGGCTGCGCCAATAATTACCGCTTTTCTGTATCCGGTAAACCGATCGGCTATTAGTCCTCCCAAGATTGGCGTAAAGTAAACGAGACCTGTATATAATGCATAAAGTTGTAAGGCTTCCGGGCGAGGCCAACCCCAACCATTTTTACTAATGTCGCTAATAAGAAACAATACCAAAATGGCACGCATTCCATAGTAACTAAAACGTTCCCACATTTCGGTAAAGAAGAGTACGAACAAGCCTACAGGGTGACTAAATAACTTCTCGCTCGATACACCCTGACTAGCTAGATGGAGATCAAGCTCCTTATCGTGGTCAATAGCGATGGTTTCGTTATGTTTTTGCATAAAACTTTTATTGGTTTTAGTTGATGATTTCAGAATTTGTGTGTTGTTTAAGTTAGTTTGAACGGCGCAATATAGTCAGCGATTGCCAAACTCACAAATTTTAAGTTAGTGCTTTGAAAATGAGGGTAGTTCAGATTAAAGATGTTAAAACTTTCTAATCGGTTTAACATTTTTCTTCGGGTCGGCGTATTGTTCATCCATGGCATTTGGATCATTGTTCAGTTCTAAGCCTTCCTGCCATTTCAATTTACCGCCTATAATTTTAAAACCATCAAAAGTGCCGTCTGAACCGTAAAAATCATATCTCCCAACCATTTCAGGATCGATTGGAGCGAGGTGATCGAAAACAATCATTCCGGCTTTTTTATCGGTTTTCAAAGTCATCGCATTAGATTTCGTGTACTCGAATATGAACCGGTTTTTTGTTTTTAAATCTTTTCCATCAAATACTGGTGCGCCAAACTTCAACCCATCTTTTTCAATAGTAAGGATTTCAATTACTTTTTTCGTGGTGGCCTGGGTATTTCCCTTCCAGCCGAGCAACACATAATAGGGGAGGCGACTAGCTCCGGTTACCGGAACAATTTCGTAATAACGTGCGCCATACCAATTTTGGTTAGTAGTGATGATGTTGGGATCTTTAAGATTATCGCTTTGATCGATCAGTGGGTACAACTTTAGCGGACCCTTTCCTGTATTCATTTGGATGGTGCCATAGTAACGATAGGTGCCACCCTCTTGCGGCACATACCAACTTAAGGATCTAAAGGCCTGGTCTGGGGATTTAATTACAGACACGCTCTTTAAAGAATCAAATCCATAATCGAAGGAGTTAGAAACTTTCAAAGCCTCTACGAGCGTTTTGATAAACTTGCCATTTAATTCTGCCTTTTTTGCATCACTCTCGGCAGCCAGTGTGGCATCGAAAATTTTTACCAAGGAATCCTGAAATACATCAAGACCTGGTTTTGCCTGTTGGGCCTGAGTGTTCAGGCACAATAATATAATCGCTAAAAAAAATAAGTGCTTTCGCTTCATTTATGCTAATTTTTCTATAACCAGCGCACTGGCACCGCCCCCTCCATTGCAAATTCCTGCCACGCCAATCTTACCCTTATTTTGCTCCAGAACTGAAAGTAAGGTAACTACTATCCGTGCTCCAGATGCCCCAAGGGGATGACCCAATGCAACCGCACCGCCATTTACATTTACTTTATGATCATCTAAATTCAACTCCTGGTTATTGGCAATCGCCACTACAGAAAATGCCTCATTAATTTCAAAATAATCCACATCAGCCATAGCCACATTTGCACGAGCTAATGCCAACGGAATCGCTTTAGATGGTGCGGTGGTAAACCATTCGGGAGCCTGTTGTGCATCTGCAAAACCTAAAATTTTGGCCAGTGGTTTTATGCCTAATTCTGTTGCCTTTTCTGCACTCATTAACACGAGGGCTGCGGCACCATCATTTAAGGTTGAGGCGTTGGCGGCAGTAACCGTTCCATCTTTCTGGAATACGGGCTTCAGGCCTGGTATTTTATCAAACTTTACAGCGCTTGGTTCGTCATCTGTATCGATAACTGAAACATCACCTTTTCTATCTTTTACTTCAATCGGTACAATTTCTTTAGCAAATCTACCTTCGGCCTGTGCAGCTTGCGCCCTTTGGTAAGATGTTATCGCGAACTGGTCTTGATCTGATCTGCTGATATTACAAGTACTTGCGCAAAGTTCTGCTGCCGAACCCATGTGGTAATCATTATACACATCCCATAAGCCATCTTTTACCAATCCATCTGTAAGTTGGCTATGACCAAGGCGGTAACCATTTCTTGCTTTATCTAAATAATAAGGAACATTGCTCATGCTTTCCATACCGCCAGCCACCACAATATCAATAAACCCAGTGGCGATGCTTTGTGCCGCCAGCATAATGGCTTTAGTGCCAGAAGCGCAAACTTTATTAACAGTTGTTGCAGGCAGATCAGGAAGTCCGGCAAGCTTAGCAGCCTGTGTAGCAGGTGCCTGACCTAAATTGGCAGACAATACGTTGCCCATATACACTTCCTGTATTTGTTCGGGTTGTAGGTTTGCCTGTTCTACAGCCGCCTTTATGGCAAAACCACCCAATTGAGGCGCAGAAAATTGAGACAGTGTGCCTCCAAAACTACCAATAGCGGTTCTTACAGCTGATACGATTACAACTTCTCTCATGAATAATTATTTTTATGAATTTTTGGTTAGGCTGCTAAGTTATCAATTTTTCCTATTTCAATAACGCCTTTTGGGTTAATTTAGCGTAAAATGACATGCATCCTTGCTATCTCTTTCGCTCATGCTCGAACAAGATGCTTTATTTTTCTTCTTCTTTTACCTTTCCCTTTTTCCTTGCTTTTAAAGCTTGAGTAAGGAGAAATTCTATCTGTCCGTTTGTACTTCTGAATTCATCGGCAGCCCAAGTTTCTATATCTTTAAGCAACCCGGGGCTTATCCTTAATACAAATGCTTTTTTCTCTTTTTCCGCCATCACTGCTGAATTGCTTGTATGTTAATCTCTTTCTTCAGGTTCACCAGGAAAACGTTCAGTTCCTCAATTTTATTGGAGCTGAACAATACTTTCAAATCATTTTTTAACTCGAGCTGCAAGCCCATATTATGGTCGTTTAACAAGTATGCTTTATCTTTTAGCTTGAACCAAAGCCTGTATCTTACACCATAACCGCCGTATTCCGAAAACGCATCATATTTTCGGATGTAGGCTTTGTCAATTTCTCGCCAGGGGATGTATTTAAGTTTCCAGCTTACCAGTGCGTAACGATAGGAAACTCCATCATCATCAATCTTCAGCGTTAGCTTACATTGTGCTAACAGGTAAATCAAAGCGAATGGTATCAGGCCCGCCCATATAGGTGCAAAATAGGATGCGGTTAATTCATTCCAGCCCATTCCGCCATTGTAAAAAAGGGCGATAGCCACTGTTGGAAAGATGGTTGTTGCAGCAATCAAATATAACCACCAGATTTTTAAGCCCTGTTTTTCTATAAATACCATGCTAGTTGTAAAGCGTACCTGTATTTACTACTGGCTGTACATGTCTATCACCACAAAGCACAACCAATAAATTGCTCACCATCGCGGCTTTGCGTTCTTCGTCTAAATCTACAATGCCTTTCTGCGAGAGCTTTTCGAGGGCCATTTCTACCATACCCACCGCACCTTCAACAATAAGTTTCCTTGCCGCTATTACTGCGGTAGCCTGCTGGCGTTGTAACATTGCACTGGCAATTTCAGGGGCATAAGCCAGATGGGAAATACGGGCTTCCAGTACATCTATTCCAGCCCTCGATAACCGTTCATTCAGTTCTTTTTCAAGAATTTCGCTCACCTGCTCTGCGCCGTCTTTTAGCGTAATGCTCGATTCTTCACCCTCAGCATGATCGTAAGGAAAAATGTTGGCAAGGTGTCTTACAGCCGCTTCACTTTGAATGTTAACGTATTGCGTGTAATTTTCAACAGAAAACACCGCTTTAGCAGTTTCGTTTACTTTCCAAACCACCACAGCGGCAATTTCAATAGGGTTACCCAGTTTGTCGTTAACCTTCAATTGCTGGCCATTTAGGTTATTTGCCTTTAATGACAGGCGCCTCTTAGCCGTCAGCGGATTTACCCAGAAAAATCCGTCGGCTTTTACTGTGCCAATGTATTTTCCAAATAGGGTAAGCACCATCGATTGATTCGGGTTAATAATGAGAAAACCTGGAAAGATTAGAAAGACGTCTACAGTTAACAGTACTCCTCCCAGTACAAAATAAGTTATAATGAAGCAGTAAATACTTGCTCCCAAAAGAATTAGCGATGCCACAAAAGTAAGGTAGCCTGAGGGCGGATTAATGATTTTTTCCTGATACATGATTGATATTAATTTGATATCATAAAGTAAAATATAATTTGCCGTAATTGCAAACAAAATGAGTAAAATGTATATTAGATAAATTTGTTAATTTTGACAGTACAATAATTAAATCATTTTGGCCAAAATCAAAAAGAACTCCCACAAAATACTGTACCGTAAATATTCATCGAACCTGAAATATGTGATGATGCTTTTTACGGTTTTCGTAATCACCTTGTTTCTTCCCAAGCAGCCCCGTTTTAGGTATGAGTTTGAAAAGGGAAAGGTATGGATGAATAAAGACCTGATTTCTCCCTTTAGCTTCGCGATCTTAAAAACTAATCCACAGGTAAACAGCGATAAGAAAAATGCCCTTAAAGATGTGCTTCCTGTATATCAACTTGATAAATCGCTGGCTGAGAATAATTTGGAGCAGTTTTCTAATGAGTTTGATATTAAATGGAAATCCACTCAACTGGATGAGAAAGACAAGGAAAAATACAAAACTACCGCTTATGCTTTGCTGGCCGATATTTATAATAAAGGTGTAATCAGTTTAAACGCAAAACAGCAGACCAATGGGAAAAATTATGATTTTTCATTGATGGAGCGCAACATCTCGCGACAGAAAAATACCCAGGATGTTTTTACTACCGAAACGGCGCTTCTGTATTTTAAATCAAAATTCCAGTCTCCAAACCCAGTGATGAGTGACTTGGTTGCAAACCTTGCGGAGGATCACTTGAGTCCGAATATTGTGTATGATGAACGTTTAACACAAGTTATTCAACAAAATACTGTAGATAATATTTCTACCACCAAAGGGATGGTACAAAGGGGAGAGTTAATTGTTTCTAAGAACGATGTGATCGATGAAGAAATTTATCAGAAGCTGGAATCTTACAAAGCAACATACGATGCCCAAACCAAGACCATTGGCAGCCGGGCGTTGGTATATTTAGGGCAGGTGATTTTGGTGGCGTTCATTGTAGCCATCCTGATGTCGTTCCTGTTTTTGTTTCGCAAAGATATTTTTGCTGATAACCGGCAGCTTTCCCTAATCCTGATTGTAACCACAGGCATGTTGCTGGCACTTACATGGGCCATCAAGATGGAGATACCGAGTTTGTATTACATTCCATTTTGCGTAGTTCCGATCATTATACGGATTCTGTTTGATACCCGTTTGGCGCTTTATCTCCATATGTTGGTCATCTTAATCGCCGGATTCTTCGTGGCCAATAGCTTTGAATTTGTTTTCTATCAGGTTACAGCCGGGATGGTGGCGATCTTTAGTATCAAGAATTTTGTTAAAAGAGAACGTTTCCTGGTTTCGGCTTTACTTATTCTGTTGTCATATCTGGTGGCTTTTGTGGGCATTGCCTTGCTTAGAGAGGGCTCGTTCAGGGAAATCGAATGGATTAATTTTGTGCCATTTGTATTCAGCGTATTACTATCGCTTCTGGCTTACCCCTTGATTTATCTTTTCGAAAGAATTTTTGGAATTACCTCTGATGTCGCTTTAATTGAGCTGACCAATACCAATAACAAACTGCTGCGTGAGCTCGCTTTCAAGGCTCCGGGTACTTTCCAGCATTCGTTACAAGTGGCCAATCTTGCCGAAGCTGCGATCTTTAAAATTGGCGGCAATTCTGTACTGGTAAGGGCAGGTGCGCTATACCACGATATCGGTAAGGTAGACAACCCTCAGTATTTCATAGAGAACCAAAATACAGCCGTTAGTCCGCATGATAAGTTGCCTTATGAGCAAAGTGCACAAATTATTATCCAGCACGTGCATAAGGGCATTGAAATTTTAAGGAAAAATCAAATTCCGGAAACCATTATTGATTTTATAAGGACGCACCACGGCAATACCCGGGTAGATTATTTTTATCAATCGTTTCTGAAAAATTCACCGGAGAAATTTGTAGACGAAAACATTTTTCGTTATCCCGGGCCAATACCTTTCAGTAAAGAAACAGGTGTGTTGATGCTTGCTGATTCGGTAGAAGCGGCCTCAAGAAGTCTTAAAAATCCGGATGCGCAGAACATAAATGACATCGTTGAGCGCATCATTAACTACAAATTGGAGCAAAATCAACTAGATGACTGCGATTTGACATTAAAAGATATTGAAACTATCAAATTGATATTCAAGACGATGCTCATGAGTATCTATCATGTTCGCATAGATTATCAACAAGTTTTGTAATTTTTTTTTGTGGAATAACTTGTTTTACTATATTTGCAGACCTCAAAACAAGGTCGGTATGACGGCGTTTGAGGTTAAACGGTGAGGTGCCTGAGAGGCCGAAAGGAACAGTTTGCTAAACTGTCGTACTGGTAACGGTACCGCGGGTTCGAATCCCGCCCTCACCGCGAAAAAAAAGTAATAAAAAAAGTGCATTTGTCATTTTAAAACCGTTACTTTGCAGCCCTTAGAAATAAGGAAAAAAGGAGATACCAAGTTCGGGATGTAGCGTAGCCCGGTATCGCGCCTGCTTTGGGAGCAGGAGGTCGTAGGTTCGAATCCTGCCATCCCGACAAAAGTTTTGTTCACTTTTCAAAAGAACAATAAAGGTGATACCAAGTTCGGGATGTAGCGTAGCCCGGTATCGCGCCTGCTTTGGGAGCAGGAGGTCGTAGGTTCGAATCCTGCCATCCCGACTAATCCAATTCAATTTGGATACGAAAGCCTCTGAATCATATGATTTAGGGGCTTTTTAGTTTTAAGCGAGCAGCGATAGCTTACGTTTGCCTTGATGGGGCTAGCAGTATACCTGATCTTCGGAATAGCATAACCGAGATCATCTGTGTGAGGGTATTTTTCGACACTTTTAACAATATTTCTAGTTAAGTTGAATTTTTTGTACGCCTCATAGGGGGCGGCTTTCTACGTTTTCCCTGCTGAAAAAGTAGCAGACCTGAGCATAGCGAAAGCATGAAAGCGAATGAGAATAATACAAACGCTGGTATAACTCAAGGTTTGGATCTGTTGCCGGATCAATTTGTCAAAGTTTTATTTTCGGCATCACAAGTATTGATGCCTAGTTTGGTAGGGTTGTGAATAAGTCTGCACAAAGCGTTAAAGTTTTTTCCTTCCAATATCTCCTAGGCCGCGGAGCAGAATGCCTATAGCGGGAGTTTACTGTTTGAAGTTGATAGCAGAGGTAGATCTTTCTTCCGCCTCATCTTCGGCGGTTTTTTTTCTTTTTCATGTTACAGGGTACTATAAAATTTCGCATCAATACGGATTGAAATACCGCGTAATATTGGGAAACTTCCCAAAGGTTTGGTTACATAAGCGATGTAAAAATGAACTTTAGTACTATTACAGTACTCTATCTATGCTTTATCCCTACTTAAGCTATGCTTCATCTATGCTTTTGCATAGGCTTTTCACCGCTGGATAAAAGTTCTAGCGCAGCGGATAGATCAACATATGATTTTTGACAAGTATTAACAAAGCCATGATTTTAGCGGCTATTTTTAATTATACCGAAATGCTTTGGGACCAGGAAGTCGTAAGTTCGAATCCTACCATCCCGACAACTTCAAGTTCATCAGGATACAAAGGCCTCTAAATATCCCTATTTATGGGCTTTTTAGTTCTGGCCAGTCCTTTTCGATATATAATATTTTTCCTGTCATGCGAGCAATCAGGTAAACAGATTTAATATTTGTATTTGCTCATCATAAACAGTTTAACTAATTGAATATTTACATTTTGATTAAGGTAGCCCCATACACGAGTGCTATCGCCAAGGTAGTATTTATAAAATGGGTATCGCAAATATGAGGTAAGAATGAATACATTTAGTAGCTTGGCAGCCCTCAGCACCTGCTGATTCCACTGTTTTACTGCTGTCTGAACCCATAGATTTATTTCTTACGTTGCATTTTATTTTAGATATGAAATCCTAGTTCTTGCTGAGTATATAAATAATCATTTCACACCTAGTCTTAAAGCCATATTCTTTGTAAATTTCTAAGGCTCTAGTATTATCGCCTCGAACGTGTAAATACGGGATTTCACCCTGTGACACGATGTTGCGTATTTGACTATCTATTAACGCTCTTGCATATCCCTTACCTACGTGGTCAGGATGGGTACAAACCGCGCTAATCTCAACATAATTTCCACTATGCAACCTTTGACCCGCCATTGAAACCAATTGTCCGTTAGATAGAATTCCTTCATAATTTCCGAATTTTATAGTTTCGGATAGAAAAGGTCCCGGATTTGTACTTTTGGTTAGTTCAAGCATTTCAGGAACATGTTGTTCATTTAACTTTACTATCGCTGTTTGGATAACTTGCTGGGCGGGAACTTTGGGATAAATCATTTGAAAGCCGTCAATCCTATTGATGATTTTCCATGGTTGAGGATAGATTAACTTTTCGTTACTGAAAATGGCAATAGGCTCTTTGAAGGGTACCATGTCGTATAACTCTTGAAAATTTGCAAGGTTAAGCTCTTTTATGGCTGAAAATGGTGAGATCTCGCGAGAGATATATCGCGCTAAATCATTACCGACCGCGAGATCTGCATTTCCTGATGTCAAGGCTGCCCAAACAGGGTTATTGAGTAAGTGGCTCATATTTTAAGATGTTATAAATTCACCTCTTGGTGAAATTGTAGGTGGTATCCTGGCTTAATATGCTCCTCTTAAACAAGCCCTGAAATATTAATTAACGCAAGCGAACAATCAGATGTAAAACGAGCCGGAAGAACATTAGCTAAACTAAGAGTTGGGTGTTGAAACAATAGATTTCCTAAGTCTGTCCTGATATTTTGTTATAGTTCCAACCTTATCGTTTAGAAGTTCTTCTAATAAATTTAGATCTCCTGGAGGATTAAATTTCGAACCCCATAGGGCCAATTCCATAATAACAGGAACTAATTCAATACCTTTTTCTGTCATACTGTAAACGAATTTTGATTTCTTATCCTCACCAACTTGCTTATTAAGAAATCCATTGCCTTCCAGCATACTCAACCTGTCTGCTAAAATATTAGTGGCAATTCTTTCATTAGAAGAGCTGAATTCGCCGTATGTGGATTTCCCATGTAACATTATATCTCTGAGAATAAGTAATGTCCATTTATCACCAATAAAATCAAGTGAGAAGCTAACCGGGCATCCAGATCTTATCTTAATCTCTTTCATAAAAATATATTTTTAAAAACACTTGCAAATAAAAAGTAAAACTCATTACCTTTACACTTGCAAACCGCAAGCAAATCTACAAATTATTTAAACATTAAAAAAATCATGTCATTACTAAAAGCATTCGAATGGCGCTATGCCACAAAAAAATACGACATCAATAAAAAAGTTGATGCGGAATTGTTAGCTGATCTTACAGAAATCGTACGTCTTGCGCCTTCATCATTTGGATTGCAGCCTTACAAATTTCTGATCGTAGAGAACGAATCCAAACTGGAAGAGATTAGCAGAGCTGCGCATGGACAACCACAAATTACTACCGGCGCTCATGTAATGGTATTGGCGGTTGAAACCAATATTGACGAAAAAACGATAGGCAGTTATATTGATAAAGCAGCTGTTGCAAGGCAGACTGATCGCAAAAACCTGGAACAACGTGAAGGTTTCGTGAATATGATGATCAACAAGTTGGATTATGCGGAACGAATTAAATGGGCAGAAAAGCAAGCATTCCTTGCCGTTGGTGTATTTGTAAGCGCAGCAGCTGCAGCAGGTGTTGACGCATCGCCTATGGAAGGTTTTGACACTGCAGTGATTGATGAAATCTTAGGCCTGAGAGAAAAGAACCTCACTTCAGCCCTAATCTTCGTTATCGGGTACCGTGCAGAAGATGACGAATTCGCGACGATCCCTAAAGTTCGCAAGCCTAAAGAAGAAATTTTTGTAACCATTTAAAGTAAGGTAATGGCAAACTCAAAAGTGATCGTGCTTGCAGAAGTTCCTGTACTACCAGAATTCTTGGAAGCAGTTAAAGCTTGTTCTGCGGCTACGCTTATTCCAACGCTTAAGGAAGCCGGGTGCGAAGTGTTTTACCAAACCGTTAAGAATGACGATCCAAATACTTTAATCTTTTTTGAAGTTTTTACATCCAAGGCCGCCCTTGACTTCCACATGGAAGCAGATTACACTAAAGAATTTTTTGCCAATGTGCAGGGAAAACTGGCGGGTAAACCGGTGTCAACTATTTTAAGTGAATTATAGGCTTGATATTATGGAAACACAATTAAAGGCAGTTGATCAGCCAGTTAAGTTACTGCAATTAACCGCACTAGGCGAAGCGGGAGAAGTTGTCAAAATTCATAAAGGGCATATTTCAACCATTAATGCAGATGAGGTGCTCGTTGCAATGGAAGCGGCGCCAATACATATCTCGGACATACTGATGATTACTGGACGTTATGGAATCAAACCATCATTTCCTGCTGTATTGGGTGCAGAAGGAATTGGACGCGTGATCGCCATTGGATCATCTGTTAACAGCGAGTGGCATGGAAAACGTGTTGTCATACTGCCTTATTATGAGCAGGGAACCTGGGCAAGTCACATCGTGCTCCCGCTTAAAAATATCGTTCAGGTCAGTGAATCCGCTGATGCTACCCAATTGGCGCAAATGACAATCAATGCGATGACCGCCTATTTGTCGCTGAGAGAATATGCTAAGCTGATGCCTGGCGACTGGATCGGACAGACAGCGGCAAATTCCGCAGTCGGGCAATATGTGATTGGGTTTGCTAAAATGGCGGGAATGAAAACTCTGAATATTGTTCGCAGGAAAGAAGCAGGAGAATTTGTTTCCGGCCTAGGCGGTGACGCTGTTGTTGTTATCGGTGAATATCTCGAAGAACAGATCGAAAAAATTCTGGACGGCAAGCAACTTAGCCTGGTATTAGATACCGTGGGCGGCCAATTGGTCGGACAGATCGCGAAATTTTTAAAGAGCAGGTCTGCCATCGTTGGTTATTCCAGCGAAAGCGGACAAACCCCAGCGATCGCCCCTTTTGACCTTTTTTACAGAAGACTAAGCTATCATGGCTTTTGGGTTATTGATTGGTTCAAGACGACTCCTAAAACAGAAATTGATACAGTGATTTACCAATTAAATGAAATGCTGGACACCGGAAAGTTATCTGCTACTGTGGGTGGAACATATTCAATCGACCAATATAAGGAAGCATTCGCCAGCGCCATGAAAGGTGGCCGTCCCGGCAAAATCTTTTTCACATTTAATCAATCAACGTTATGAAGGATAATTCAACTGTGCAGCCCAGGATTTTAGTGGCTGGAGCAAGTGGCCATCTAGGCCATAGAGTTACCGAAATCTTACATGAGCAGGGTTATATCAACCTTGTTGCTGCTTCACGGAATCCTTTGAAATTGGGAGACCTGAATGAAAAAGGAATCGAGGTTAGAAAGGCAGATTTCGATGATCCGGGCACACTCAAACATGCTTTCCTGGGTATTGATCGTCTGTTGTTAATTTCAACGGATGAATTGCATAACCCAGATAAACGGGTGCGTCAGCATACCAACGCCATTAAGGCGGCTAAAGCAGCTGGCATTAAACATATCGTATACACATCGATGCCAAGCCCTGAAAAGGCGCATGATATCCCATTTGCATCAGACCACGTGGCTACGGAAAAGGCACTTGAAAACAGTGGCCTGGACTTTACCAGCCTGCGGGTAAGCTGGTATGCTGAAAACTTGATGGGATTTTTACCACAGATCATTTCAGCAGGAAAATGGCCAACTGTGTCCGGAGATGGCCGTATTCCATATATACCAAGAGAAGATGTGGCCCAAGCTGCCGCCAATGCTTTAATGAATAATACTGGTAAAACATATCCTGATATATCAGGTGTAGAATCACTAAGTATTAACGATATCGCCAGTATAGCATCGGAAGTTTTTGGTAAAACAATCTCTGTTCTACAGGTTCCTATTAATGCTATCATGGAAGAACTTATTGCCATTGGCATTCCAGCCGGTTTTGCACCAACAGTGGTAATGACCGATCTAAACATGCGTTCCGGTAATTTTGATATTGTAAGTAATGATGTCAAAAAAGCTACAGGCAGGGAGCCAAAAAGATTAAATGAATTCCTTATCAATAATAAAAACAAATTTATTCTTTAAAAAATTAGTTATGAAAATTACAAATAAGACCATTCTAGTTACTGGTGGCGGATCGGGGATCGGATACGCAACAGCCAAATATTTAAGTGAAAAAGGAAATAAGGTGATCATTTCAGGCCGAAATCCCGAAAAGATTAAAAAAGCAGGTGAAGCACTTGGCATAACTGCAATCGCCTGTGATGTTACCAAAGCTGAAGATGTAGCTCACCTGGTTGCCCGAATTGAGAGTGAATTTGGCGACCTTGCCGTTTTGATTAACAATGCAGGTGTTGCCAACCTTTACAAATTAGGTATAGGTGCGGGTGCTTTTGATAAATCTAAACAGGAATTTGAAACCAATTATTTTGGACCAGTGCGTTTAATTGAGTCCTTACTGCCTTTATTGAAAATACAGCCAGAGGCAGCAATTGTAAATATTACCTCAAACGTCTCTTTCCATCCACTTATTGTACTACCGACTTATTCAGACAGCAAGGCCGCCTTACATTCCCATACGGTGGCATTAAGGTTGACATTAGCTAAAGAAACCAACATAAAGCTTTTTGAAGTAATGCCGTCTCTTATAGATACCGAAGCCACAAAAGATATGGGCGGTGCAAATGGATTACCACCGAGCGTTGTTGCCGAAGATATTTTTAATGGAATCAACCAGGATCGCTTTGAGATTTATGTCGGTGATACTAGTAAGCAACATGCAGACTACTTTGCAGATCCTGTGACAGCTGTTAATAATTTTAATAAAGATCTCCTGTAACAGCTATAACAAATTAATATAGAATGTACAATGGTGTGACATCATTTATTGTGGAAATGTTTATCGTTAGAGTACACGCAGTTTGTACGTTGTGTAGGGTTTTCCATAATGAAATTAATGTTAAACTCCGGTTAAAAAGCAAACACCAATCTTAATTTGCTAATCAAATGATATTATGAGCAGTAGAAGAAATTTTATTAAACAAAGCGGAATTCTTAAAGTTGCCGGAGTTCTTGCGCAAGGTCAGCATTCTGTAGCTCATCCTACTGAAAAACACATCAATCTTGAAGAAAAAAAATTAAAATGGGAAGATGGTTCACGATTGGTGGTCTCTGTAACTATGCACTTTGAAGCTGGTGGTGAACCAGACAACTTGCAAAGTCCTTTTCCGCCGAATATGCTTCCAAGATTTAAAGATCTGCCTGGTTCAACTTGGTATGCGTATGGTTACAAAGAAGGGATTCCTCGCATGCTTGATAATTGGGATAAGTTAGGAATCAAGGTAACCTCTCATATGGTTGGTTCAGCGGTACTGAGAAATCCGGCACTAGCTAAAGAAATAGTAGATAGGGGCCATGAAGCAGCAGCCCATGGAAAGGGTTGGAACACACAATATAATATGTCCAATGATGAGGAGAAGAAATTTACAAGGGACGGTGCTGAGGCAATAAAGCAAATTACCGGTACCACCAATAGGTTAGTATGCAAATTTTCTGCGTCGTGGAGAAAATACACTTAAAATCTTAAACGAATTAGGATTCACCTATCATATTGACGATTTAAGCCACGACTAACCATTTATAATACAGATTAATCAAAAGGACTTTGCCGTAGTACCCTACACGTTACGCTGCAACGACATTGCATGTATTGAATTACGCAATTTTTCCGCAGATTAGTTTATAAATCAGGTTAAGCTTGAATTTGATCAGCTGTATTCTGAGTCTGCGCAACGCAGGCGACAGCTTTCTATTGCTTTTCATGTCAGGATTGGAGGAACACCGCAAATTGTACAGGCCACTCATCAATTATTAAGCTATATGAAAAAAGCCCTGGTGTAGTATTTAAACGAAAGGATGAAATTGCGAAAATCACCTTAAAGGACAAAACCAGTATCCGCGAATAGCTAATATAATCTGTCAATACTCGAATACATAATTTAATTCCTTTTGCGACCAGACAAGAATAACATTAAAAAGTAAAACTTTAACAATTCGCATTGGTTAACTGCAAATAATACTTGCATTTTAAAAGTAAAATACGATATTTACACTTGCAAAGTGAAAGCATTTATCAAAGGTAAATGTTTTCACAACAATAATTTTATAAATGAAAAGTTCAAAGTGGTTTTCTTTATTACTGATCCTTACAGCTCCATTTCTTTCAGTGTTGGATGTGTTCATCATCAACGTCGCCATCCCGGCAATAAAAAAAGGACTTCATGCTACCGAGGCGCAAGTTCAGCTTGTAATTGCTGTTTATCTGTTAGGTTATGCTTCATTTTTAGTAACCGGAAGCCGATTTGGTGATTATCTGGGCCGAAAAAAAGTATTTCTTTTAGGCATGCTAGGTTTTACAATTTCTTCGGCGTTGTGTGGCTTTTCTCAATCTTCACTTGAATTAAATATCGCTCGTTTTATGCAGGGAGTCAGCGCGTCGATGATGGTACCCCAAACAATCGCTTTTATTCAATTATTGTTCCTTGATTCCCGTGAGCGAACAAAAGCGTTTGGATGGTATGGTATTGCGCTAGGTTTAGCTAGTATGCTCGGACAGTTTTTGGGAGGTGTACTTACGACATTCCACTTTTCCACTGAGGGTTGGCGTTTAATATTTTTCATTAATATTCCAGTAGGTTTAGCTGCGATGCTACTAACCGTTTGGAAACTGGAAGAAACTTTAAAAGATGTTAGTCAAAGATTTGATTTACGTGGCATATTGTTATTAACGATGTCATTGATTTCGATTATTATTCCGCTTATTCAAGGAAGAGAATTGGGCTGGCCATCATGGTGTATTATTTCACTGTTAGCATCTGTCCTTTTTTTCTGGTCGTTTTTATATGCGCAGCGGCTAACTAAAAAACAAGGAGGAAAACCTCTTATAGATATTTCTTTGTTTGCGATAAAGGATCTTAACTACGGATTATTGGCTGTAGTTTGTTGCTATATTGTTCATAGTTCATTCTTGATGATGAGTGCAATATTGCTACAGAACGGTTTCGGTTTTTCACCTTTACGCTCCGGAAGCTCATTTGTGGTATGGGGTAGCTCCATGTTACTATTTTCCCTTTGGTCTATAAAACTGGTCAAAAGAAATGGAAGAAGAACCGTTCTTATTGGCGTTGCTTTGATGTTTACCTCAGTTGCTTTGCAGATCTGCTTTTTTACCGGAGACGTCATTTATTTACCAGTATTACTGGGCATATTAATAATTCATGGAGCAGGGGCTGGTTTAACCTATCCGACACTAATGAACGTAACATTAAAGAACGTGCCGCATGAGTTTGCAGGAGCGGCCGCTGGATTGTATTCTACTGCTCAGCAAGTTGCAGGTGCATTTGGTGTTGCTACCGTAGGTGGATTATTTTTCACAGTGGTAGAGCATTCAACAACATCAGCAAGATATCAGCAAGCCTTTCTTTATGGTTCCTTAGCGAACCTGTTCATTCTAGCGATAATGGGATATCTGGTAGCTGCCTTACCCAATGGCGATGTAACTGAGATTGCCTTTGCAGAATAGTTTAAATATTTATAGAGTTCAATTCATGTCAATAAATATCACATTATACCAATTCATAAAATCAATAATTTAATTATCATGAACATTAATAACAGAACTGTATTAATTACAGGCGGTGGTTCCGGAATCGGATTTGAAACAGCCAAACTGCTTAGTCAAAACAACAAAGTTTTGATCATTGGAAGAAATGAAAATAAAATCAAGGATGCGGCTGCTGTACTTGAAAACGCAGATGCGATCGTCTGCGATATCACAAACGAAGCAGATATTGACCGCCTGCTTAGTACGATAAAACAAAGTTATCCTGATTTAAGCGTATTGATTAATAATGCAGGCGCAGCTTATGTTTACGAGTTATCTGGTAGCGCAGATGCTTACATCAAAGCTAAGGAAGAGATTGATGTTAATTATCTATCACTAATCCGTCTTACTGAAAAACTACTCCCTATTCTACAAGAGCAACCGGATGCAGCAATTGTAAATGTGAGTTCAGTAGTTGCGTTTTCTCCATTAGCGATAATTCCCTCGTACTCGGCAAGTAAGGCAGCAGTTCATTCCTATACATTGGCGTTACGCCATGTTTTAGCAAAGAATAGTGCGATTAAAGTTTTTGAATTAATGCCACCTACCGTAAACACTGAATTTGCTAAAGAAATCGGCGGGGAAGAACATGGTATGCCCCCTGAACAAGTAGCCAGCGATTTAATTGCAGGCCTTGAAAATGACACTTATGAAGTGTACACAGGGATAACCAAAGAGTTTCGTGATCTTTTCTTTTCATCTCCAAAAAACGCCTTTGAAATGATGAATAAAGCTTAAACTAACAAAGCCAGAAACCTCTTTGAGAGGTTTCTGGTAACTGTATAACCATACTGGCCAAAACGTGTCACCGATCAAAAGAGAACATCTTAATTTACGGTACTGCTTGCAGCAGTAATGGAAATTATAGATTTTCGATCGTAAATGTCGCCTTTTCTCAAATGAGCGGGAATCTTGGTGCGACTCTGGAAGACACATCTTGGGTGATTGCAGCTTATGCCATCGCTAACGTTATCATTATTGCATTAATTGGATTTTTGACTGCCTCGCTTCGGCCGCTAGAACTACTATATCGGATCCATTGTTTTATTTACTTTCTGTTCCTTCATGCGAACAAAAAAGTGAACAAGGTTGAATAGTTTTTACATACTGATACTGTAAACACGTGTATAACCAAACTCTACTACCTAACGCTTAGGATATGTCAAAACGTAGTTAGCATTATTAGGAAAATAGTTATGTCTTTTTAAGAGGACGTCTATTACTATTATCGCCTATTTTTTTTAAAAAAAGCTTTTATTGAAAGCGGTATGATGAGACCTATTGAAACTATGATCACAGTTATTATGATGCCCATGTTAAATAAATATCTATAATATGAAACGTGCGACCGCAACATGTAAGCCGTTAGTGGTTTTAGTGCTTTGTTTGTGTCAATTGGGTGCATGCCACTATCTGTATAGAATTCTATCTTTCCATACACCTTCGAATACCAAACTTTCCCTAAATCTAATTTGGTAAGTTTATCTGGTGTTGTGATTTTTTTAAAATTTTGCAATCTTTCAATATCTAATGCCATTTTTGGAGTGCTAGTCTCTAGGTTACAAGAAATCGCTTCGTATTTATTTCCTGTCCAATACATACATTTTTCATCCTTAGTTACCCTTTCCCGATCAGTCTGATGCTGCCAAAATATAAGTACCCCAATTGCGATAATTGCCAAGGTTACCGTTGACAAGATAATATTTAGATTTTGACCTATAAACTTAAATTTGACAGGTTTGTCTGGTTTGCTAATTATTTCTGCTGAGGTGTTTTTTATATCACCTGAAGATTCATCAACGCCCCCCTTATCTGAATCGGTACCATTTTCAATTGACAAAACTTGCCCAACATCTTCTTTTCCCCCTGGGAAACGGCCTTGATTTGAACCGCCATTGACAACTTCACAGGTTGAAGTTGTAGGAGAACCTATTCCTCTATCTCCACTTTCTTCTTCATTATTTATCGAACTTTCTGCTTTGCGTTGCTCAACAGATTGGTCATTTTCATTTAGTTGATTATTGCGGAGGAATTGATAATACCTAAAACTTGGCCTGGGTTTAAAATCTATCAACCAGGCCAGTAATTCACTATTCCGTTCATTTGTTTTGATTGAATCGTTTGAAAGATGATTTAGCAATGCCCTAAAAGCCCCAGTATTCGATTGTGATATCACATTTCGAAAGTCATTACCTATTCTATCAACATTAAAGAAAGTGGAAAGTATATCGTCATCTTCAGGAGTATACCGTTGATCATAAGCTTTAAGACACTCCTTTTTCAGTTTTGCCGTAGTTGGATTGGATAGAGACAAAGAAAGTTCGCCAGCGGTAAGCTTTCTTTTATAAGTAGCTATTACTAATTCTTGATAATCTTGAGGCATTATTTTAAGGGATTACCGGTAAATATAGGTTGGAATTTTTAGAATTTTTACGGTTTTCCGGAATTCAAACGGAATAATGAGTGTAAAATAGGAATCTACGGAATTCTCTATCAATAAAGTCTTTACATCACACATCTTTGCTTCAGAAATCAAAGTAGATGTTTACTGGCAAGCAAAGTAAATATCTCGAAGATTTCACAATGAGCCGATATCGCGGTGGTTCGTAGCCGGTTTGGGAAGCAGTTATATAGCTCCCGCGATGGAAACTCATTACTTCCCAAAAATTTCAGAAGGCCTTCTGATTTACAATCGTAGTAAACCCCTCGAATGGTCGAGGGGAACTACAATGTCTATCATTCTAAAATTTTTGAGTTATGTTTTTACCTTATTTTATTGCACTTTTTTTAGGGTTGGTAAACCCATCATCGTATCCTACCAATAGTAATACACAAGCTAGTGCGGTTAATACCGCTAATGGGGGTAACATAGATTCTGGTGATACAGAACCAGAGCCCGGACTCGATGATGGCCCAGGTACAGGAACAGGTACTGGAGGTGGAGCAGGTCAAAATCCTCCACCTCCGCCTCCAAGACCATAATCTTAAATGGGACGATCCAATCGTCCCATTTTTTTATTTTATTGCTATGAGAGGCTTTTTATTCTATACCTTAGTAGAAAAGATAAATTTTGAAACGACTCTCTCCCCTTATTTTCTTAATTATTTTCCTACTTGGTTGTCTCGAAGAGCATCCCAATAAAAGTTCGAAAAGACAAAAAAATCTAAACCAAAGTAAAGCCTATAATTATTCCATTGCGGGAAAACCCGACAGTGCATTCAAATATTACACGCTTGCAAAAGATGAATTTATAATGCAAAAGGATAGTATTGGAATAATTTACAGTATGCTTAGCATTGCAATCATCAGCACTAATCAAGGCGATTATTTTGGTGGACAAGAAATTTCATTAGCTGGACTTTCTTATTTGAATGACAGGAACAAAGATCATCTTTGGTATATCCATTCCAATTATAATAACCTCGGAATTGCAAATTATCGCCTTAAAAATTATTCAGCAGCAATAAGATTTTATAACCTAGCACTAAAATATGCTGCTAATAATGATGACAAATTTTTATATCTGAACAATAAGGCGAAAGTTTATGAAGAGCTTAGGAATTATAGTGAGGCCATCAAACTTTATACACTTATTATAAGAAGTATCCCGAAGGAAACAACAAATTATGCCCGAGCTTTAGCAAATTTAGCTTCAGCAAAATGGCTCAAAAATCCTGCTTATAATGCTGAAATAGAATTATTGGTCGCATTAAATATTAACTTAGTGTTGAGAGAAAAATTCGGGCAGAACTTCTGTTATGCCCGATTAGCAGACTTTTACAGTCAAAAAAATAGTAGCATAGCTATTTCTTATGCTAAGAAAATGTATGTGGTTGCTAAAGAACTTAACAGTCCAGATGATCAATTGGAAGCCCTGTATAAATTGGTTAAATTGAGTTCAACAAAAGACAGTAAAGAATATTTTGTGCAATATGAAAAACTTAACGATAGCATACAGTTGGCTAGAGCTAGAGCAAAAAATCAATTCGCACTGATTCGATACGATACGCTCAAACTTCAAAAAGACAATAATGAAAAAAAGTTCCAGATTGCTAAAAGAGATGCAATCATTGTAATCAGTTTAGTCATTCTTATTGCATCAGTCATCATTTTCATCTTTTGGTATAGAAAAAGAAAGCAAATAACAGCGCAGGAAACTCAGAATGCTATTAGAGAAAATCAGCTCAAGACATCGAAAAAAGTTCACGATGTGGTTGCCAACGGATTATACAGGGTAATGACCGAAATCGAGAATCGGCCAGAGATGGATAAAGAAGATTTATTAGACAAAATTGAATATATGTATGAAAGGTCTCGAGACATTTCTTATGAAGCTCCGAAGGCTAATCCGTTAAGCTTTTCTGATCGAATAACAGCTTTGATGCAATCTTTTGCATCAGCCAATGTATCAATTGAGCTTAAAGGGAACACCTTTAGCTTGTGGCAAAATGTTAAGGAACATACAAAAAATGAAATAGAACATATTCTACAAGAGCTGATGGTTAATATGGACAAACACAGCCAGGCTAACCGGGTAAGCTTGCTATTTAGGGAAGAAGCAAAAGCAATTCACGTTTTTTACAAGGATAATGGTATTGGCTTTGCAAAAACTACCAGATTTAAAAACGGATTAAACAGTACGGGAAACCGTATCAAAAATATATCTGGCACCATTACTTTTGAACAGCAAAACGAAAAAGGGCTTGAAATTCATATTTCTTTTCCAAATTCATAATTAGAGTTTTATGTTTAAAAAAGT
This sequence comes from Pedobacter sandarakinus, assembly GCF_026240095.1. Lineage (GTDB taxonomy): Bacteria > Bacteroidota > Bacteroidia > Sphingobacteriales > Sphingobacteriaceae > Pedobacter > Pedobacter sandarakinus. The sequence goes on from NZ_JAPIVG010000002.1 coordinate 32,391, forward strand.
ATTAATTGCGGAGGATCATGAGAGCATCAATATTTCCGTTCAAAAAACATTACAGGATCTGGGTATACCACATGACCCTAGAAATTATGTGTTTTATTGCGATGACGCTCTATTGAGAATTAAAAAAGCAATTGTTGATCAACAACCTTATGAGTTACTTATCACAGATTTGTCTTTTGAGGAAGATCTAGCGGGTCAGCAGATCAATACCGGTCAAGAATTAATTAAAGCTGCGAGAGAAATACAACCAGAGATAAAAGTATTGGTTTTTTCTGTAGATAAAAGGAACAGCGTGGCTACGGCATTAATGAAAACCTTGGGTATTGATGCTTACGTTCCGAAAGCGAGGAGAGATTCTCAAGACTTGAAATTAGCCATAGAAGCTATTGCTAAAGGAAAGAAATATCTTTCACCTAATTTAAAGCGAACAGAAACAGGAAAAGATTATGATTTTATTCCAATAGATATCGCTATCATTACCCTGCTTGCGGAAGGCAAATCACAAAAGGAAATTCCCGCACATTTTCAGGGAATAGGAATTACTTATAGCTTAAGTAGTATAGAAAAACGATTGAAAGCAATTAAAGAAACGCTGGAGTTTACTAAAAACGAACAGTTAGTTGCTTACTGTAAGGATATTAAGCTGATTTAGGAGTCTGGTCTCAATTATCCAAATTTTTTTATTCAGTGCAAAGCGATAGAAGCGCAGGTCAAATTATCAACCTAGATGATTTGAGAATGCACTGATGCGATTAGTTTTTGCTCCATTTGAATAATTATGGGCAAAACCCAGGTATTTATCTAGCCATTGGATTCTTATGGAGACTAATAATTTAATGTCTTGGTTATCATAAAATTGCATCTCACCAAAAACGTTACCATAAATTTCTTAAAATCTTGTCGCGTTACGGTTTCCCGTAAATTATGATTGTTTAAAGGGTTTACATTTGATACCATGTTTAGTTAATTAATCCCCTATTCAAAGTTAACATGGATTTTAAAGACGAGGTAAAACAGCTAGGTATTAGAACCAGTAAGATGATACCACAAATACAAACGGAGGAAGCAACGAAGAATGCACTCATTATGCCGTTCATCAAATTATTAGGTTTCGATGTTTTTGATCCGTTTGAAGTTAACCCAGAGTTTATTGCAGATATTGGTATAAAAAAAGGGGAGAAGGTAGATTACGCTATTATGAAAGATGGCGAACCCATTATCATCATCGAATGCAAACATCATTTAGAGAAATTAGATCCGCATAATTCGCAGTTGTTTAGGTATTTCCATGTATGCAAAGCTAAGTTTGGTTTGTTGACAAATGGTTTGGTTTACCGGTTTTACACTGACTTAAACGATGCGAATAAGATGGATGAAAAACCATTTTTCGAATTCAACATTGCCGAAATAAAGGACGCCCAAATTGAAGAGTTAAAGAAATTTCATAAGTCTTATTTTGATGTAGAGAATATTTCTAATACCGCATCAGATTTAAAATATACGAATGAACTTAAAGCGCTCATCACTTCAGAGCTTAGGGAACCTTCCTCCATTTTTGTCAAACATTTTGCCAACCAGGTTTATCAAGGCAAACTCACCGAAAAGATTTTAGCACAATTCTCTGAGCTAGTACAGCGATCATCTAATCAGGTTTTAAATGATGCCATAACAGATCGATTAAAAACAGCATTGGGTACAGAGGAAGCCAATAGCAACGACAAGGAGACTAAAATTACTGCACAACCAATTATGGCTGAAGACAAGGTGTTAACTACCGAAGAGGAGTTAGAAGCATTTCATATTGTCAAGGCCATTCTAAGAGAAAAAATACCTTCACAACGCCTCTCACCCCGGGATACGCAGTCGTATTTCGGGGTTTTACTAGATAATAATAACCGTAAACCCATCTGCAGGTTTCACTTCAATACGACCAATAAATACCTGGAACTTTTTCACAAAGGTAAAGATGCTGGAGAGAAAATACAGTTAAGCAGTTTGGACGAGATTTATGGGTTTAAGGAGCAGTTGCAACAGACTTTGGGTAATTATTGATTAAAGTGAATATAAATATTTAAATATAAGCTGGATCGAATTTTCCAACCAATCATCTAAATTAAAGCTCGATACTATAAATGAATGAAATTATCACCAACGGAGCAGAGATTAAGCAAAGAATCATTGCTGAAATTAATAATGCTAAAAAAAGCATCTACATTGCAATGGCTTGGTTTACTGATAGGGATATTGCAAGTGCGATAATCGAAGCAAAAACTAGAGGCCTAACACTAGATATTGTTCTCTCATCCAATTCTTCAAATGAAACAGTAAAGCTAATGTTTAAGGGCGCAGAAATTAGCGTTCACGCTTTTGAAACCGGTGATGATCGAGGAATGATGCATCATAAATTTTGTCTTATAGATAACAAAATTTCAATAAATGGCTCTTATAATTACTCGTATAATGCTAGTAATAACAACGTTGAAAATATACAGGTTTCTGATGACCCAATAACATATAGGCAGCTTTTCTCTGAATTCGAAAGGATAAGATATAACATTGATCATAACATAGATGTAAATACAAAAATACCAACGCCCAATAAAACCATCACTTTAAAACCAATGAATGTTATCGATGCTTTTTCTCAGCAGCTGCATGACCTTGTCTATTCTGCATCTCAAATTAACACGGAAGAATATAGAATTAAGGGATATGAAACCTCAAAAAATAGTGAAGGTAGTATAGAGATTTTCAAGGCAGAATATAATAATATCAAGGAGGAAATTAGAGCTTTCGCCACAGATGATAGTTTGAGTAGTAAAAAAATTATCTTAACCAACAATATTAAATGCTTTTACAGCTACGAAATCCGACTTAGATGTTGAAAAGCATGGCAAAATAAGTGAGGCTAAGCGAGATCATGATTTAGATACTAAACAACTTAGAGATAAAATAGCTGATTTAAAAAAAGATAAATTCATACTGGAGACGGGAAATCCAAATATCGGTGAAAAAGGATTGTTGCAAATTAACAAAGAGATCGAAAAAAATAAACTAGAAAGAAGAACAATTGAAGAATCGTTCATCGTAAAAAAGTTTTGGTCCGTGGGAACGATGTTTATCACTTTTCTGCTAGTTATTTTCACATTTTACTTGTCATTCTTTTTCGCTTCTGCCTTTTATAAGATGTTATTTGAAAGCAATGAATATAGTGCCGCTTTAGAAGCAGGTGTGGATCTTGGTTTGCCTAAGTTGGTTGATGCAAATGCAATTGTGAAACTATTCAGACAGCAAGGGATTCTGTTTGGATTTATCGCTACTATTTTCTTTCTTTTCCCAATTCTTTTGTCGAATATAAAGTTGCTCGGAAGTAAAAATAGCTTAGTAAATGGTTTTTTATTTTGGATTGGATTGGCGGTATTTGATATTACAGTAGCAGGCATGATTGCCATCAATACCGACAAGATAAGCTCATTATTACTAGGTAAGCAATCTCAAATGCAAATTTGGGAAGTTATAAAACATGGTGAGTTTTGGATGTTGTTTATGTTCGGTATGGTTCCATTAATTATTACACATTATTTAATTGAATATATCACGAATGCTTATAGACTATCAAAGAGAGAATTAGTTGATGCTGAAAAGAACAAAAAAATACAAATCTTAGACGACGAAATGATAGACTTTATTTCTGAGAAAGAAGCACTTTTTAGCAGGATCAAGATTATACATGACACAGTCGATAGTAAAAACGGGATGATACTCAATTTAGAACTTCAGATCCATAACATTCAAAATCAGATTGAAAATAGTTACCAGGAATTACAAAGGGAGGTGAAATTAATTTATGATGATTTTAACAACAAAATATTAAGCGGCAAGATATTTACCGACGTAATCCTAGAAAGCGTTATCATGGCCTACAATTCTGGATTTATAGAACATCTACCTAAATTTTATGCTACTGGCGAGGTTGCCCGTAGAGTTAGGGAAATTGAACAGTTGATTGCCAACAATTAACCTATAGCAAATGAAAATCACAATAAGAATTAGTATAGCAATTTTACTGTTTACATCTTGCCGAATTGATCCAGAGTGTCAAAATAGGTATTTAAAATACCAAAATATTATAATCTTATCTGATATGTCAAGTAGGCTAGATAATAAGTCACCGAAAGATCTTGCAGAAATTCACAAAATCGTTCAATTTTTCCAGGACGAATGTGTTAAACCTGGTGAAAAAATTGGTGACCGATCTTCTATTTCTTTTTCAGGATTTTCAGGAGACTTAGTCGCAGCTATTGATCTAGACAAATTTAAAACGACTAGTGCAAAGCAACAATTCGTTAATTCCACAGGTCCTTATCAGAATGATGGTTTACAAATGCAAATTGGGTTGTTTGAACAAAAGGCTAAAAGTTTTTATGCCAATACTAGAAATCAGGGTTTAGATTTGATAAGCATTTTGATAGATAAGATTGATAATGATTTAACAATAAAAGAAAATAAGTATTTAGCGAATGGGGTGGATACCACTTTTTTCGATTATGAAAACCATGTCTATATATTCACAGATGGTTATTTAGAGTATTTAGATAAAGATGCCAATAGCCAATTTTATTTTGGTAGACTAGAAATTGAGAAGGTTAGAAAGTCGATTATTGCTACAAATATGGATATAACAAAAGTACTTCAAACCAATAATAAGCTATGTCTACCTTCTAATAAAAGCAATAAAAATCATTTTATAAATCTCCATATATACGAAACGCATGAAAGAGATAAGAATGAAAAATCACAAAGCTATAGATATCCTAAAGGTCAACGAGACAATGAAATTCTTGAAGCGGTATGGAAGAAGTGGGCTACGGAGAGTGGATTTAAAAGTTTCGAATGGAAAAAATATTAAGTCATCAGAATTATTCTATGAGATTGCTTAGCCTCAATTAGAAACATATGAAATCCCTATTTTTCCTAATTTATCTATTCAGTTCCAACTGCATCCCACCTACCAACGCTTATCTCTGCGATAGCCCCAGCGCAAAGAAATACCATTTCGACTCAAAATGTCGCGGGCTCAATAATTGCAGACAAAAAATCATTAAAACAACAGTAGATAAAGCTGTAAAACAAGGTAAAACGATATGCAAATGGGAAGAGTAATCTCACAAGTTTTGCTGACTATGTTCATCTTGAGCTGTAGTGCAGACAAAAATTATTTGCCTATTGTTGGAAACACTTTCGAAAACCAAACTTTCATTGCTAAGGTCATCCGTATTATAGATGGCGACACCATGGAAGTGCTTTATGACGACACACCCGTAAGAATCAGGCTAGCTCATATTGATTGCCCAGAAAAGAGGGGCAAACAACCATTTGGAAATCATGCTAAGCAAGCCCTATCAGATTTATGTTTCAAACAGCTGGTTACGGTACACGGCGAGAAGTACGATCGGTATAGAAGGTTAATAGCAGTAATTATTAATAACAAAAAGCAAATCGTTAATCAAGAACTAGTCAAGCAGGGGATGGCTTGGCATTTTAAACGTTATTCTACCGCTGTTATTTATGACCAACTTGAGGCGGAGGCCAGAAAAAATAGCGTAGGATTGTGGCAAGATCCGAATCCAATACCGCCCTGGGACTGGCGGAAGAATAATACGTTGTAAAATACAAAATAGAAGGTGAGGCCATAATTTTACTTGTTACCTCGTCCGGTGATAAGATACAAAACTTCTTTTTCAGGATGGAAAAAGAGCAATCCTATCCTTTATTTGGGATCTTCCAACCATTAAAATTTCCTATTTTAGTCCGAAATGTTTGATGTAAATATTCATTACAAAATATAAATGAACCAAGCTGTACATAATAAATTAGTTTCCTTTATCTGGTCTATCGCAGATGATTGTTTAAGAGATGTTTACAACCGAGGCAAATACAGAGATGTGATTTTGCCAATGATCGTACTTCGCAGATTAGATGCTTTACTGGAGCCAACAAAAGAGGCCGTAATGGAAGAAGTTTCTTTTCAACGTGATGAAGCTGGTTTTACCGAGTGGGATGAAAAGGGCTTAACCGAAGTTACAGGCTATGTATTTTTTAACACTAGCGAATGGACATTGCAGCGGCTACACAATACTGCCACCAACAACCAACAATTACTTTTAAGCAATTTCGAAGAATATCTAAATGGCTTTAGTCCAAACGTAAAAGAAATTATAGACAAATTTAAACTGGCCAGCCAAATACGCCACATGGCAGCTAAAGATGTGTTGTTAGATGTGCTCGAAAAATTTACTTCGCTAAATATTAACCTAACACCGTTCGAGAAAACCGATGGAGATGGAAGGAAATTGCCTGCACTTTCTAACTTGGGCATGGGCTATGTTTTCGAAGAACTGATCCGTAAGTTTAACGAAGAGAATAATGAAGAAGCAGGAGAACATTTTACCCCACGTGAGGTAATCGATTTAATGACACATATTATTTTCGACCCGGTTAAAAATAATCTTCCACCAGTAATGACCATTTACGATCCCGCTTGTGGGAGTGGTGGGATGTTGACCGAATCGCAAAACTTTATCAAAGATGAAGACGGCGAGATCAAAGCCAAAGGCGATGTGTATTTGTATGGAAAGGAAATAAACGATGAAACCTACGCCATTTGCAAATCAGATATGATGATTAAGGGCAACAACCCCGAAAATATCCGCGTAGGTTCTACACTTTCTACAGATGAATTTGCAGGAACAACTTTCGACTTCATGTTGTCCAATCCGCCTTATGGCAAAAGTTGGGCAAGTGAGCAAAAATACATTAAAGATGGCAAAGACATTATCGACAGTCGTTTTCAAATTAAACTAAAAAATTATTGGGGAATTGAAGAAGAAGTGGATGCCACACCACGCTCAAGCGACGGCCAATTGTTGTTTTTGATGGAAATGGTAAACAAAATGAAACCATTAACCCAAAGTGCTGCAGGCACACGGATTGCATCGGTACACAATGGCTCCAGTTTGTTTACTGGCGATGCTGGTGGGGGCGAAAGCAATATTCGTAGGTATATTATCGAAAACGATTGGTTAGATGCCATTGTGCAACTACCAAATAACCTTTTTTACAATACAGGCATTACCACTTACATCTGGATTTTGAGCAACAACAAAGCCCATGAAAGAAAGGGTAAAGTACAACTGATTGATGCCGGACAGGCTTTCCGTAAACTCCGCAAAAATTTGGGCAATAAAAACTGCGAATTTTCGCCACAGCACATTAGTGATATTGTTGCGGTTTATAGCCAAATGGAGGTAAAAAAAGAAGAACAATTGGCTAGCAAACTGTTTGATAACAGCGATTTTGGTTATTACAAAGTCACCATAGAAAGACCAAAACGTTTAAAAGCGCAATTTACAGCAGAGCGAATAGCAGATTTACGTTACGATAAAAGCTTACGTGAGGCAATGATTAGCTTGCATGAGCAATATGGAGAAAAGGTATACGAAGATTTAAGACCGTTTGCCAAAGACATCGCCAAATGGGCGGATGCTGAAGAGCTAAACTTGAATGCCAAACAACTGGCCATCCTTTGCGATACCAAAATATGGCAAAAACAGTTGGATTTGTTAAACTTGGCGCAAGATTTAATTAAAGCCATAGGTGGTGATGAATACAATGATTTTAATGTTTTTAAGAATAAGGTTGAGGAAGAGGTTAGGAGACTAAAGCTGAAACTTTCTTCATCAGAAAAAAATGCCATACTCAATGCGGTAAGTTGGTATGATGAAACAGCAGAAAAAGTAAAGAAAAGTATAGTGAAGCTAAGTGGCGACAAACTGAGCGATTTATTAACTCGTTTAGGTTGCACAGCCGATCAACTGGAAGATTACGGCTATTTTATCACCAACAAAAAAGGTGAGCATCAAACTTATGAAACCGAAAGCGATTTACGTGATACCGAAAATGTACCCTTAAAAGAAAACATCAACAGCTACTTTTTAAGAGAAGTTAAACCTCATGTTGCCGAAGCTTGGATTAACCTAGATGCCACTAAAATTGGTTACGAAATTAGTTTTAACAAATATTTCTATCGCCATAAACCTTTAAGAAGTATCGAAGAAGTAACAGCTGATATTTTAGCATTAGAAAATGAGAGTGATGGTTTAATTCGTGAAATTTTAAACCTAGCCTAATATGAGTTCGGAATTAATTTTATACCAAACTGAAGATGGACAAACCAAAATACAAACCCGTTTAGAAAACGAAACCGTTTGGCTTACCCAAGCTCAAATGGCAGAGCTATTTGGCAAGGGTAGAACTACTATAACTGAACATATTGGCAATATTTTTAAAGAAGGAGAATTGGATAAAGAATTGGTAAGTCGGAAATTCCGACATACCACTTCACACGGTGCAATTGCAGATAAAACCCAAGAAGTTGAAACAACTTACTACAATCTCGATGTAATTATCTCGGTAGGTTATCGGGTAAAAAGTTTGCAGGGCACCAAGTTTAGGCAATGGGCAACCGCTAGGTTACGCGAATATTTGGTGAAGGGTTTTACCATGAATGACGATTTGCTGAAACAAGCAGGTGGTGGCGATTATTTCGAGGAGTTATTGGCTCGCATTAGAGACATACGTTCTTCTGAAAAAGTATTTTGGCGCAAAGTATTGGATGTGTATGCAACCAGTATAGATTACGACCCACATACCGAAACCTCGCAAACCTTTTTTAAAACCATACAAAACAAAATGCATTGGGCAGCACATGGGCAAACTGCTGCCGAAGTAGTGTATAGCCGCATAGATGCCGCGAAACCTTTTTTAGGTTTAACCAACTTTAAAGGCGCACAACCTACCCAGCAAGAAATTGCCATTGCCAAAAATTATTTAAATGAGCAAGAATTGAATGTATTAAACCGTATGGTAACTGCCTATTTAGAGGTAGCAGAATTACAAGCCTTAAACCGCAAACCCATGCACATGCAAGATTGGCTGCACCGTGTAGACGACTTTTTACAAATGACCGGCAATGATATTTTAACTCATGCTGGAACCGTTAGCCACCAACAAGCTTTAAACAAAGCCAAAGAGGAATACAACAATTACAAGGAAAGCCTAAAAAATGAGCTCTCTAAAGTAGAAAAAGATTTTGTGCAACATTTAGAGCAAAGCACTAAACAGCTTAAAAAGAAAAACAATGGAAATTAAGCTGAAGAAATACGATGCCTACAAAAATTCTGGAGTAGAATGGTTAGGGGAGATACCGGAGCATTGGGAGGTTACAAGTATTAAAAAGGTAGGTCTAGTTAAAAATGGTGCTACACCATCATCTTCAAATTTAAAATATTGGGATGGAGACATTGTATGGGTAACACCTACTGATATCAATAATCTGGTTACAATAGTTAATTCTGAGCGAAAAATCAGTACTCTTGGCTATCAAAGCTGCGGAACAACTCTTATCCCCAAGGGTTCTATTGTCTTGACTACTAGAGCTCCGATTGGAAAAGTTGTCATTGCTGGTGTTAATCTTTGTACAAATCAAGGTTGTAAATCAATAATCGCAAATAATCAAACTAATAGTAAGTTTTTGTATTACCTATTTTCGATAAATTCTAAAATTTTAAATGGTCTTGGCACTGGTACTACGTTTTTAGAATTGAGTAATAAAGAGCTGAAAAATTTTAATTTACCTAATCCACCCTTAAAAGAACAAACCGCAATTGCCAAATTTTTGGATAATAAAACAGCAAAAATAGACCAAGCCATAACCATTAAACAAAAACAAATCGGTTTATTAAAAGAACGCAGGCAAATTTTAATTCATAAAGCAGTTACCCAAGGCATTAACCCAAATGTAAAATTAAAAGATAGTGGCGTAGAATGGATTGGAGAAATACCTGAGCATTGGGAGGTGAAGAGGTTGAAGCATGTTGTGAAAATAAATAATGGATCAGATTATAAGCATATTCAAAGTGAAAGTGGATATCCTGTAATTGGATCTGGGGGTATATTTGCTTATGCAACAGAGTTTATGTATGATGGTGAAGTTCTTTTCTTAGGCAGAAAAGGAACAATTGATAAGCCTTTGTATTTTAAAGGTAAGTTTTGGGCCGTGGACACAATGTTTTATGCACAGGCAAAATATAAGAATTCAGTTAGGTTTTTGCATTATTTAGCAACCACAATACCGTTTAAGTTCTACAGTACAGCAACAGCTTTACCAAGTATGACTCAAAGTGATTTAAATAATCATCCAATAGTTATCCCAAATGTTAATGAGCAGAATTTAATAGTTAAATATTTAGAAGATTTTAGTCTTAAAATTGACACCGCTATTTCTCTAAAAGAAAAAGAGATAGAGAAATTAAAAGAATATAAGGCAAGTTTAATAAACAGTGTGGTAACAGGTAAGGTTAAAATAAGTTAATTAAAAAATATTAAGATGGAGTTAGAAATTGATGAGTTGTACACTCAATTTGAACAATTAGAAGTAAATGCAGATGACGAGGAGTTTGATCCAAATCAACTACAAGATGATTTTTATATTTTGTTAGAAAAAGTTGAAGCATTAAAACATTCCGTTTGGGATGATAATGATTTAGATAGGTTAGATATGTTAAAAAGTAAAATGGAATCATTTAAAAGTGAACAAAATTTTTATGATGCCGATGATGAACTAAACAGAATGTTTCCTAATAGAGGAGATGATGATTTTGATGAGGATAGTACTTCTTATGAAAGCGTGTTTGGCAAGGACTAATAGTGACTGTCTCTGTCATAACAAATAAGTAAAAGTTTGTTATTATTATTGTAATAAAAAGTACCATAAATGAATATTGAATTAAGAATTGATAACGATAAAGAAATTCTGTTATCCCCCATTAAAAAAAATAATGAGGCTGCTGATGCTAATATATTTGAACTTTTTGATGAAAATAATAAGAGTTGGATGGAGCTAAGGCTTATTAATAATTCATTTGAAATTATAGGCAAAGATATTCTTATAATCGATAGTGATGATGATTTGCGAATTAAACTTGATAAACTGGTTCTTGAAGTTATTGAGGCTGAACAGTCAGGTACTGAAAGTACCGAAAGCACCTTAACAGAGGAAGCCAGTCCATATAATCCTGATAATATCAAAGTTCACTCTAAGCAATTTAGCATAAAGCTTATAGATGAAATGATTGACAACGGAGATATTGACTTTACACCTGATTATCAAAGGAATTTTGTTTGGAACAGTCTTCAAAAATCGAGATTGATAGAATCCATCCTTTTAAGAATTCCATTACCAATGTTTTACTTTTCTGAGGATGAAGACGGGAAAATATCTGTTGTTGATGGATTACAAAGGCTCACTACCATAAAAGAATTTATGGATAATAAGTTTCCTTTGAAAAATTTGGAATATTTGAAGGACAGCTGTGAAGGTAAATATTATACAGCTAAAGAAAAAAATGGCGAATTAAATGGAAAGCCATGTATTGACGCAAAATATTTAAGGTGGTTTAATATGACCCAATTTTCTGTTAATGTGATTGACCCTAATTCTCCTCCAAAAGTTAAATATGATATTTTCAGGAGGATTAATACTGGTGGTAAACCGCTGAACAATCAAGAAATTAGAAATAGTTTGGCCGGTAGAGGTCTTAGAGATACGGTTAAAGAAATGGTTAGCCTAAAGGAATTTAAAGTAGCAACAGATTATAGCATAAAACCTACTAGGATGGACGATCAAGAAGTTGCGCTAAGATTTGTTCTTTTTTATAATCTACATTCTGAAGATCCAACTATTAATAATTATTCTGGATATATGGATTCATCTTTAGATGATCTTACCGAAAATTTATCAAAAACTAGAAATACAGATTTGGAAAAATATGTTCGTCTATTTTCCAATTCAATGCAAAATGCAGAATATTTGTTTGGTTCTAGACATGCTTTTAGAAAAGTGATATTACACGATATTAAGCCTAATGCTTACAAGCAACTTATTAACAAGGCACTATTTGTCTGTTGGTCTGTACTATTAGCTGACTTTGATCCTGAGATTATTAAATCAAAGAACCCTATTAAAGGTTTATTGGAGCCATTAGCTACAATAATTGAAAACGACATGAAATTATGGGGTTATCTATCATATGGAACTAACTCTAAAGCTAACTTGCTTTACGTTTTTGCTGAATGTAAAAAACTAATAAATCAGCACTTAATTTATTAAAATGAACGCTCTTATAATAAAAAATTTCAAGTGTTTTTATGACGCTTGTATCCCCCTTAATAAGCTTACGATACTTGCTGGGGCAAACGGAAATGGGAAAAGTACGACTATACAAGCTTTGCTTTATTTACGTAGAACAATAGAACATTGTGCTAAATGGGAAGATGAAAAGTATATTCTTGATATACCAAATAGTCTAAACGTAGAATTAAATGGTGCGTATTGCTTGGCTCTGGGAAATAGTAATTTTGTCTTACCTAGAGACGCAGCTAGAGATGAGATTATTTTAGGGGTAAAAAAAAATGAAAATAATTACAGCATTCGATATGATACTAATGATGGTGAACTTTGGTTAACACCAGTAGAGATAATGGGTAACTCGGATTATAGTGAGCTTTTTAAACAAGAGTTTTATTATTTAAATGCAGAGAGACTAGGACCTAGAATTACACAGAACATAAAATTTTACGATTTTCCCAATACAGGTTATCAAGGTGAATTCGTTGCCCAACTACTAGGTGATACTAATAATAATTATAAGATTAAAATTGAAGAAGAAAGAAAACACCATTCATCTAAAAGTCCATATCTTGAGCAACAAGTTAATGCATGGCTTGACGAATTGATGCCTGGTGTTTCAGTTTCTTCGAGTTATAATCCAGATACTCATTCAGCACAAGTTAGGGTAGATAATTATTTTACTAAAGGAGAACCAACACTCTCAACAAACATAGGATTTGGTATCAGTTATGTTTTACCAATTTTGGTTAGTGGTTTAATTGCTGTAAGAGGAACTTACTTAATAGTTGAAAACCCTGAGGCACATTTACATCCATCAGCTCAATCTAAAATTGGTAGATTTTTAGCAATGGTAGCTAATACTGGAGTAAATGTAATCGTTGAAACCCATAGCGACCATGTTTTAAATGGTATTCAAATATCGGTTGCAAAAAATGAAATTAACGCAGAAGATGTTGTGGTAAATTTCTTTTCTCAAATAGAAAGTGAAAAGCAGCCACATATAGATAGTATTTTAATTAATAACAGAGGAGAACTTTCTATGTGGCCAAAAGGCTTTTTTGATCAGAGTCAAAGAGATTTTGCTGAACTTTTTAATTTACGCAAGCATGAGTAATTTCTTTTTGCTAAATGCTGCTATTGATATTCCAACTTATAATGAATTTAAACTAGGAATGTCTGAATTAATTGCGATAGATAAGAAAAAGGATCATGTGTTTTTAAAACATCAATCTATTTATAATCTAAACATTTTCGAAGAGTTATTTCGTACTTACGGGCCTGTTGAAAGTGCAATTATAATTTTTTTGGAACAACATATAGCTAGTGAAGTTTATGTTGATACTGAGGAAAAAGCTCGCGAATTAGATACATCTCTTCCATTTGCTTTTACAGGAATAAATTTTTTAAACCAGGCTATTGCTTTGCAAAAACAAATTGTAGACGACACTTCATATCAGAATTTTTGTAGAACACTTTTAGGAAATTTAGATAAATTGAAGGATATTATGGGAGAATGCCTTGTTTCAAAGCAGTTTGAAAAAATGTTTGCTGATTTTAAACCTGATGTACAACAATCTATTATTGAAGATTTTGCGAAAGCAAAAGCTAGGGGATTAAAAACTCCTTTTTATCCTGATACGAAAATTATAAAAGACGTTACAAAAACAAATCACAAAACAAAAGTTTATGAATTAAGAGTATACACTCCAATTGCCTTAAGAGTTTATTTTAATGAAATCGATGGGGTTGTAAAACTTGCATCTATAGAGCAGAAATCAAATCCAAATCAAGATAATGATATTAATTCGGCACATAAAATCTTAAACGAATTATAAGAACCTATGCCATCACAAACTAACGAACAAGCCCTAGAAGCCGCTATAGAAAAGAGATTGAGTGGTACAAACTTAGAAGAGCTCAAATTATTAAGCGAACCTCTAGAATTGTATAGAACTGGCAATGGCTATTACATTGGGCAGGCTTCAGATTTTAATCCAAAGTTTGCGATTGATGAAAATCGTTTTTGGCATTTTTTAGCGACTACGCAAAAAGAAGAGTTAGCCAAATTGCAAAAGCAGGGCGATTGGAAATTAAAAATTCTGGAGCGTTTTGATCGTTTAGTAAAAAAGTATGGCATATTGCGCATCTTTAGAAAAGGCTTAGACGTGGACGATGCGCATTTTGCCTTATTTTATGTGTTACCCTTGGCCAGTAGTGGCGAAAAGGTAAAAGAGAATTTTAAAAACAATGAGTTTAGCGTAACCCGCCAGTTACGATACTCGCAAAGCAATCCCTTAGAAGAGATAGACATGGTGCTGTTTATTAACGGTATCCCATTTGCAACTATGGAGTTAAAAAACCATTGGACAGGCCAAAACGCCAAAGTACATGGACAAAGTCAATATAAATTTAAGCGAGATATTAGCCAAACGCTGTTAAACTTTGGGCGTTGTATTGTTCATTTCGCGGTAGATACCGATGAAGTTTACATGACTACCAAACTAGATGGTGCCAATACTTTCTTTTTACCATTCAACTTGGGCAATAACTTTGGCAAGGGCAATCCAACCAATCCCTTTGGGCATAAAACTTCTTATTTATGGGATGAGGTTTTAACCAAAGAAAGCGTAGCCAATATCATCCAACATTTTGTGCGTTTTGATGGCAAAGATACCGATCCGCTAAATAGCAAAACCTTATATTTTCCGCGTTACCACCAAATGGATGTGGTGAGGCGTTTGGTAAAAGATGCGAGCGAAAAAGGAGTGGGACAAACCTATTTAATTCAGCATTCTGCAGGCTCGGGTAAATCTAACTCCATTACTTGGGCAGCTTACCAATTGATAGAGGTTTATCCAGAAAGCGATGATTTGCCGGGAAGTAAGGGGAAAGGTAATCCGTTATTTGATTCGGTAATTGTGGTAACCGATCGTAGATTGCTCGATAAACAATTGCGAGAGAACATCAAAGAATTCTCTGAGGTGAAAAACATCATTGCGCCAGCCTATACTTCGGCCGAATTGAAAAGCAGTTTAGAAAGTGGCAAAAAAATTATCATCACTACCATTCAAAAGTTTCCATTTATTGTAAACGGTATTGCCGATTTAAGCGATAAACGTTTCGCCGTAATTATTGATGAAGCACACAGCAGCCAGAGTGGCTCTGCAGCCGATAATTTAAACAAGGCAATGGGTGCAGAAACGGAGGAAGATACCGATGATGCACAAGATAAAATTTTATCGGCTATGCGTGGCCGTAAAATGAGAGACAATGCTTCTTATTTAGCCTTTACCGCTACGCCAAAAAACAACACGCTCGAAAAATTTGGGGTAGCCCAAGCAAATGGCTCTTTTAAGCCGTTTCATTTGTATTCGATGAAACAAGCCATTGAGGAGGAATTTATCTTAGATGTATTGGCCAATTATACCACTTATAGAAGCTATTATGAAATTGAAAAATCAGTAGAAGATAATCCGCTATTTGATACGGCAAAAGCACAGAAGAAGTTAAGGGCTTTTGTAGAACGTCACCCAGAAACTATTGCAACCAAAGCAGAGATTATGCTTGATCATTTGATGACCAAAATTGTAAATGCCAAAAAGTTAAAAGGTAAGGCAAAAGCAATGGTGGTTACCCAAAGTATCGAATCTGCTATTCTGTATTATCTAGCAATCAAAAAAATATTGGTAGCTAAAGGTAATCCATTTAAAATTGCAATTGCTTTTTCTGGCAAGAAAACGGTTGGAGGTGTAGAGTATTCAGAAGATAGTTTAAATGGTTTTCCAGAAAAAGATACCCGTGATCGTTTCAATGAGGATGAGTATCGCTTATTGGTTGTGGCTAATAAATACCTAACTGGTTTCGATCAGCCAAAGTTAACGGCTATGTATGTAGATAAGAAGTTACAGGGTGTTTTGGCGGTTCAGGCATTATCTAGGCTAAATCGGGCTGCAAATAAATTAGGAAAAAAGACAGAAGACCTATTTATCCTCGATTTTTTTAATACAACAGATGAAATTAAAGATTCATTTGATCCTTTTTATACTTCAACTACCTTGAGCAAGGCAACGGATGTAAATGTTTTACACGAGCTTAAATCAATAATGGATGATGTAGGAGTTTATGAATGGGCAGAGGTAGAGGATTTTGTAGAAAAGTATTTTAAGGGTGTTAATGCGCAGTTGTTAAGTCCGATTATAGACACTGCTGCCGAAAGATTTAATTCTTCTTTGGCACTTGAAGATAATGATAAAGCCGATTTTAAGATAAAGGCTAAACAATTTGTTAAAATTTATGGCCAAATGGCAGCCATTTTACCTTACGAAATGTTGGTTTGGGAAAAGTTGTTTTGGTTCTTAAAGTTTTTGATCCCCAAATTAATTGTGCTTGATCCAAGTAGCCAAATTGATGAATTGTTGGATGCTGTTGATTTATCTACCTATGGTTTAGAGCGTGTAAAGCTGAATGCGGCAATAGGTTTAGATGATAATGAAACCCTGCTCGATCCTCAAAACCCTAATTTGAGAGGTGCACATGGAAGTACAGAAGAAGCAGATCCGCTCGATTTAATTATCAATAGTTTCAATGAACGCTTTTTTCAGGGCTGGGAAGCTACACCAGAAGACCAAAGGGTAAAGTTTGTAACCCTGGGCAAGTACATTCAAGCACACCCCGATTTCCAGACCAAAGTAGTTGACAATGCTGATGTGCATACCTCAGATTTAGCTTTCAAAAAGATTTTAGACGATGTGATGTCAAAGCAACGCAAAAACGAGTTAGATTTATATAGGCTCTATGCGAAAGACGAGGCATTTTATCAGGCATTTTTTGATACGATGAAAAGGATGGTTAATATTGGGAGATAAACACACCCATAATTTCAATGCTACTCTTCAAAACTAAAAAACAAAACCTATCTTCACTTAAAGAGGTTCCTTTCAAGCTAGAGCGAGGTTGATCAGGGTACTTGAAGTCAATTCAATGCACTTAAGCATTGAAATTTGGTTGTGTCCGATTGCAGTAAAGCAAATTTTGTCAGGAGTATGTTTCGCTATCGTCCTGTTTGAAGATTTTCTTTGATTTTAGTTATAGCATTCCTTAAAATTTATAAAAGACTTGTTGACGAGGCAATTTGTAGCATTATTTATGCGACAATGAAGATGAAAAGCTATTCAAGTGTTGCACAACTAAAATAATGCGCAACATAAATGCTAAAATCAAGTCTATCCCACTGCAGATATCACCTACCCACCAATCTCAAGCCTGTATCCTTTTCCGCGGATGACGGCGATTTTTATATCTGGATCTAAAGCAAGCTTTTTTCTGAGCTTCGATATGAACATGTCCAAACTTCGACCAACGATAACGCCTTCGTCTTCCCAGATTTCTTTTTGTAATCTGCTACGTTCAATCATTACGTTAGGGGATAGCGCAAAGATCTGAAGTACACGGGTTTCAGTCCCTGTTAATGCTATGGTATGCCCATTGATGCTGAGCTCACGCTTCGAAGTATTAAATAATATCGAACCCAAATTTAACGAAGCCGGATCGATAGTTTTAGGCAAGGAAATATGCAATTTAGGATTACGCCAGAACATAAAGCCAACAAACGCCAGCACAGGTAAGCAACCCAGGAGATATCCTTTAGCCAGGTTGTTCATACCAGGCGGTTTAAATTTGACGCTCAGCACGTACGGTGCAAATGCTTGCTTTCGACCAACGCAAGAAATCAGGTTATTGTCTTGGTTATTGGATATGGCATAGGCATAGGCCACACCAGGCTCGCTGGTTTTGAGCACGTTCACTACATAATCACTTGCGTAAGGATCATGAGCTAAAATAATTTGGGTAATTTTTACGAGCGCATCAGATTGAAAAGCAAAGGACTTCTCGAAGCGGATCTGGTATTCGTCTTTAGATATCTTTTCAACTGGCAGAACGGTAGATGTGCTGTCGCCCGATTGTAAAAGCAATTCATGGCCCACTCTCCGGAGTAAAATTTCTCTTTTCGCGATATTGAATTCGTCATGAGGAGTCGTAAAAAAGGCTAAGCCTACTAATGCCACTGTTGAAAGTAACAGGACTCCAATCAAATATTTTCCTCTTCCAGAAGGCAGATTTTTACCAATAAGCATCGTGTAAAAATTATAATTTACAAAGTTTACGTTTTTATTTACAATATCCTTTATTCATCCCGAAATATATCCACATATTTTTGTTTAGTCAAGTTCAAGGGTCGAAAAATGGACACTAGACAATAGCTTGATCATTAAACCTAAGCAATATGAAAAAAATTATTTATGCACTATTTTTGGTCTTGGTTGCAGCCTACGGATTGGTATTTGCAAATCGTGAATTGAAAAAGGAACAGCCTGAAGGCGAAATCTCAGCGGCAGCTTCTACAGTTGATGGCGCAGAAGGGTTAAAAAAATGGGAAGCTAGTCCTGATGGCGTTAAGTTTAAACGGTGGAAAGTTTCCCCGACAGGTAAGCACATTCGTGCAGGTGCGGCGAAGATCAACAAGGCCTTAAATGATTCGACTGAAATGGAAGCTGTAATTACATCACTTTCGCTTCCGCCGGGATCTCGTTTGGGTTTCGGGATGTTGGCTAAAATTAATGGTGTCGACTGCATATTAAAACTGGAACCTGATGCATCTCAGTTAAGACAATTAAAAATGCTAAAAGTTAACGACAAACTTATTCTTAAAGGTCGTCATGTATCCTTGGCACCTTCTTACGCATACCCAATTGTCTGGGGCGAATCTGTTTTATTTAACGGTAGCGTAATTTATAAACGTGCTCCGCCTAAAGGTGGCTGCTAGTATGGAAGTAATCGTCAAAGGAAAATGATATAACTGATCCTATTTTAAGTTGCCCATTTGTTGGTAAATGAAGTGAATTCATAAAGATGCCTGGCTGAAACATAACAGCTGGGCATTTTTAGTTTTCTTCCTTCTCAATGATGGATAAATTAAAACAGTTATTTTTCCTTTATCTGCTTTCTACTACACTCGTTTACATCTTAAATCGAGGTCTCAGCCAAAATGGCTTGACATTTTTATGACTGGTACCGGGGAAAAAAGATCAAAATCAAACCAAATAGTCTAGGAAGTGTTTTTTCAGCATTGCGTATTTACCTGGTTGGGAGGTGATATACGGGCAGGAAATAGGGCAAATCAAATCTTCCCAGATGGAAAAAACAAGATATTATAGTGGAACGAGTGGACTTTTGCTTCCCGTACCTAATAAAGCATTTTACCCCGAGGCGTTTCAGGAGCGCTCCAGACTTCACTATTATGCATCGATGCGTAATAGCATCGAGATAAACAGTTCTTTCTACAAGATTCCACAAAGTCAGACTATTAAAAAATGGGCGGATGATGTACCTGCGAATTTTCGGTTTACCTTCAAACTATTCAAAGGCATTACTCATCAACCCGGGTTAGCCTTCGACGCTCATGAGTTAGCACATTTTATGCAGGTGGTTTCAAATGTTGGGGAGAAGAGCGGATGCATTTTGGTGCAATTTCCGCCTAGCATTCGCATTGCACAGCTTCCGGCAATACAACGGCTCCTTTCGGCATTGAAAACTTCTGATCCAGACTGCAAATGGCCTATCGCCATCGAGTTCAGGCATCCTTCTTTGTACGTAGCCGATGTGTATGCAATGTTGGAAGATGGAGGATTTGCTATGGTAATTCACGATAAGGGCATATCAACGAGTCCTTTTGAAAATAAAGGCGCAGGACCAGTTTATATTCGTTTCCATGGACCCGAAGGCAACTATCGGGGAAGTTATGAATCTGATGTTTTGTATGAATACGCGGGCTACATCCGTGACTGGCTTGCTGAAGGTAAGTCGGTATATGTGTATTTTAACAATACGATGGGTAATGTGCATGCAAACCTGGAATTATTAAACCAGTTTGTATCATCGGATTGAGCGAAGAGGGGAAATGGGTAAAGCTGATTTTGCAAATTCATCATCAGCTTTTTTAAGATCAATTAACTATCAAACATTACATAATAAGTTATGTTCTTTGTTCGAACAAATTGGCAAGGGCAAGCAATCGAATCTTGTTTGATGGTATATGGTGCTGAATCAACAACGTTCAATTTGCGGCTATTGGATAAAGCCGGCGTAATTTCTTAAATAATTTAAATTATTATCAATGATATAACCATGGCAGAATTACCAGATTTAACTGTTTTCGCAAAAATACTCACGAAAAGATTCCAGGGAAAGGTGTTGGAGACGCTTGATGTAAGTGTGGCAAAGAAAATAAAGGTAACAGGAACGGCGTTGAAAAAGGCACTTGAGGGAAGAGAATTACTGAATGTTGAACGTGAGGGCAAAACTTTACAATTGATTTTTTCCGGCTCGCAGGTATTGGGTTTACATCTAATGCTGCGAGGGGAGTTGGTTTTGTTTGACCAGGATGAGCCTCCCCGCTACCAGATATTGGGCTTTCACTTTGAAGGTGGTGAAGCTTTTTCGCTTGTGGATTTACAAAAGCATGCTACACCCACGCTTAATCCCGAAAAAATAGCGGTGCCCGATGCCCTGGATTTGCAGGAAAAAGATTTTTTGGATTTACTTGCCAGGAAGCGAACAACAATAAAAACGCTTTTAATGGATCAACACCTGATTAGGGGAATAGGCAATAGTTATAGCGATGAAATATTGTATCAGGCCGGGATCTCACCTCTTTCTATCGCAAAAGCAATTCCTGCTAATCATGCGAAAAAGCTTTTTAAAAGTATTGGTGAAACACTGCGTACGGCAATCGAACAAATTGCGAAAGAAAATGGCAACGAACTCAAGGGCGAATTGAGAGATTTTATGCACGTGCACCGTTCATCCATGGAAAAAACGGATAAAGGAGAGAAAATCCTATCAACGAAAATAGGTGGACGCAAAAGTTACTATACTGCCGAACAGCAATTGTTTAAATGATTGCCTTAGCCCGTTCGGATACCTGGATTGGCATTGAATTATCTTGTTTTCAAAAAATTCCTAAACATTCCAGGCTGAGATATTAGTTATAAGTTTGCGCCCACTTTTCAATTACTTTTGGTCTCCAGGCTCCTGCACTTTCTCCATTTGTGCCGCTTGTATACTATCAGGGGTTAAATTCCCCATAGCAACCTGCACTTTATTTTTAAGTCCTGAAACCACCATGTCTTTGCCAGCCATTAGTGCTTCATAACCATCTTTGGCCACTTTTACCGGATCTGCAAGGTCACCTTCCTGCACGATCTTCGCATCTAACATATCTGCTTTTCTAAAGAAGTCAGTATCCGTTGCTCCGGGCAACAGTGATGTAACGCTAACGCCAGTATCCTTCAGTTCATTGCGAATGGACTCATTAAAAGAATGTACAAAAGCCTTGGTTCCATGATAAACCGCCTGGTAAGGTCCTGGTGTTTTGCCAGCAATGGAAGCCAAATTCAGAATTTTGCCACTTCCTTTTGCTACCATGTCTTTTGCTACATGTTTTGTAAGGGTTACCAGTGCAGAAATGTTAAGCTGGATAATGTTAAGCTCCCTTTCCAGATCGTTTTCAATGAATTTACCATACACACCCTGGCCTGCATCATTTACCAATACATCTATTTCGAGTTGCATTGATTGTACTTGCTGGTAAAGCTCGGTAGCGGCGCCCGGTACAAATAAGTCTTTACTGATGCACACCACATCTATTCCTTCCTGTTTTAAAGTCGATGCAGTAGATTCTAGTGCTTGTTCATCTCTAGCCACAATGATGAGGTTGAATTTGTCTTTTGCAAAAAGTTTCGCAAGCTCGAGGCCGATCCCGCTTGTAGCGCCGGTTATAAGCGCAAACTGTTTTTCGTTGTTCATAATTTTTATAGGTAGATACGCTAATTCAACATATCCTTTATGAAAAAGATTTACCTTTTTTCACTTTATCGCAAATCGTAGCAGCACCTTCAAAAGCTGGCGAAATAAATTTGATACACAAGACAAATGTGAACCGGCTATCTGAAAGTCTGTATTTTTTGATGCTGATGTGTTTGATACTGAATACGATGCAAACTGATGTACTTGTTTTTAACTTTGAATATTTAAAACCTCCAGTTGCTGTGGTTAAAAAAAAAACAGAAACTAACTTAATATGCCAAACTTTCTTCTCTTGGCAAGGGTTATATCAACATGCAGATTTCATCCCCAGTTATAACGCCAAGGCGAATTAACAGACTTTATCATTACCAGGAAAACGACATTAATATTCTTTTTGATAAGCTTTCTACTGGTGGGAAAAACTGCCGATTACTTTATCAGCTTGCAACTGGCGGCGGCAAAACGGTGATCTTTTCAGAACTTGCCGATCGATATATCAAAAAATATGGGAAACGGGTGGTGGTGCTTACACACAGGCGTGAACTTTGTAGTCAGACCGCTTCAGCATTGAAGAATACCGGAGTGATCAATAAGGTAATTAATAGTGCTGTAAAGCGGGTTGCGAAAAAAGATCTTTATACCTGCTATGTAGCCATGGTAGAAACTTTAAAAAATCGCATTAAGGATGGTCTTATAGATGCGCAAAATGTAGGCTTGGTCATTGTGGATGAGGCCCATCACAACTCTTTTCACAAATTACTGGATAAATTTCCGAACGCTTCGGTTATTGGTGTTACTGCGACGCCTTTCTCGTCGGATGTAAACCGCCCTATGAATGGCTTTTACCAGGAATTAATTGTCGGCGAACCCATAAATGGCTTGATAGCGCAAGGATTTCTGGCAAAACCGAAAACATATAGCTATGAGGTAGAACTTAATACACTTACCAGGGGGATTCATGGTGATTTCACCGTAAGTAGTTCTGATGAACTTTATTCATCACCGGCGATGTTAGACCTTTTAGTGCATGCCTATCAGGAGCATTCCTCGCGGAAAAAGACACTTATTTTTAATAACGGAATTTTCACTTCACGTAAGGTATTAGAACGTTTCGAAGGCTTAGGGCTTCCAATTCGGCACCTCGACAATAAAACAGAGCCTGCAGAGCGGGTTGAGATTTTAAAATGGTTTAAAAAAACAAAAGGTGCCATTTTAACATCGGTATCTATTTTAACCACCGGTTTCGATGAGCCTTCCGTACAATCTGTAATTCTTAACCGGGCTACGACATCGCTAACACTATACCATCAGATGATTGGTAGGGGAGCGAGGCGCTTACCTAACAAAAAGATCTTTAATATCATCGACCTGGGAAATAATGGCGAAAGATTTGGCGAATGGGATGAGCCAATAGACTGGAAACATGTTTTTGAAAATCCAGACATCTATCACCAGCAATTACACAGGGCAGTCGGGGAAATTCACCAGATGCCCGGCGAAATGCGCACTGCTTTTCCAAACAGTACCGGAATTTCCTTTGATGTACTCGGAGCTTATCAGGCTGCTGTTGAAAAAGGAGAAAAAGCTAAAATTGTTCTTAGGGATTCCATCAGGCAGCATGCACTAATGTGCGCCGATAATGCCGATACCGTTTGCCAGGCTTTAGAATTGGCGGAAACGCTTGATAAGGAAATAACCTGGCGAATTAAACAATATGCCAAATGCCTTGGTACCGTAACCAGAAACTATGTAAAATGGTTAGGTGAAGATTATAGGAGTCGGTTGAAACAACTCATTGAAAAAGTGATGTTTAAACGAGCGACGATGCGTACTGCGGTATAGATGTTGGTAAGCAGGATCTCGCTCCCTGCACTAGCAAAATGTGAAGGATAATAGGATCGCTATCGTGAAGGTATGTAACGGATTATTATTAAGCGTAAACATATTATTCCTTTTTTCGCCACACCAAATTTATACATCGCAATAGCCTTTTTATAATTGCCGATGCATTGCTTAGATCCTTCCACTTTAACTTTAAAGCGCATTATAAATTTTTCATATGGGATAAAAAAAGGCTACACGATCTAAGCAAAATAAGGGTAATTATTTCAATCGATTGAAAGGAGTTTTGTGCCAAAAAAGATGGAGTAGCTAAATATCAGCGCAGGTAAATTCCCAGGTTTTGGCTATAATGAGCATAACTAACCAAAATGATACTTATGCGTGCTTTAAACCTCCGAACTACTCATACTTATTTCCTTAGGCTATGCCTATTTCAGGCCTTGCTTACATTGCTATCAATTACTGTTCAAGCACAAGTTCCAGTTTTTATTAATGATGGAACGCCCCACCAGATCTTAACATTCAACCAAATCGATGTTTTGGAAGATAATGGCGGAAATCTTACATTGAGCCAGGTACTGACTAAAGGCCTGCAATCAAAATTTAAGCCCAATCAAAATCGTATCCCAAAAAATGAGCATGAGCATTCCGCATATTGGTATCGCTTTCGAATTGGTCATAATTCCGCATCTGCTAACCGGTGGATTTTAGAGTTTTTTGATCAATCCATTAACGATCTCGAACTTTACGTTCCTGATAAGGCAGGCAATTACCAGGTGAATCACTTTGGAACAGACTATCCATTTTCTCGCAGGATTTATGGCCATAAAAACTTTACTTACGACCTGGAGAATAAAACCAATCAGGTTGCTACATATTACATCCGCATAAAATCTCCCAATCCGGTAAGTGCAATTATTGTGCTGCGAGATCTTCGATGGTTTTTAGGATACGCCGTTGGAGAATATTTTTTCTTCGGATTGTTTTACGGGATGATTATCGTTTTTTGCCTTTATAATCTCTTGATGTATTTCGCGATTAATCGAAAGCAATACCTGTATTACGTTATTTATAATCTAGGTATCGGTTTGTATGAGATGTGTAACGATGGTATTGCTTTCCAATACCTTTGGCCATCTTATCCGCAGATGAATACCTATGGTTTCGGTATTGCCCTGTTCATAAGCAGCATTTTCGGGATGCTTTTCACCATTAACTTTCTTTATCTTAAATCGAAGGCCCCAATGTTTTACCGGGTTTTAGTTGGAATGATTGTTTTAAGGAGCTTATTTTTTATTGCCTGTTTATTTGATACGACGCTTTACAATTTTAAATTAATAGAATTCCTTCCATTAATGCTTGTTTTTGCAGCCGCGTTGCAAAGTTATCTGAAAAGATACAAACCTGCCTTATTCCTGCTATTTGGCTATGGCGCATTAATATGCGGGTTTACCATCAAGATTATGCTTCTACTGAAATGGATTCCTTATGGAACATTGGCTTATTATAGCCTAAGCATTTGTTTTGTAGTGGAGATGGTTCTAATTTCATTTGCCATTGGAACAAGTATTCGAACACTTAGAAAAAAGAAAAGCCAGGCACAGGAAAGAATTATCGAACAATTGAGCATCAATGAGAAGTTAACACGGGCACTCAATGAAAAATTGCAAGTGCTTGTGGCAGATCGTACCTATGAGCTGCAACATAAAGCCGAGATTATCGAGCAGCAAAATATCGAAATTTCCGTTATGAATAGCATGCTTAAAAAAGATAATATCGAACTCAACTTAAGCATTGAAAAGGTTAATAAGGCGAGAATAATCTCTAAAAGTTTAGATTTTGAAGAATTCAATAAAATATATCCTGGTAAAGAAAACTGCTTGCAATACATTGCCGATTTGAAATGGAAAGAGGGCTATAGTTGCCGCAAATGTCAGAATGCACATTTCTTATCCGGACAAACACCGTCAAGTAAAAGATGTACCAAGTGTGGCTACGATGAATCTGCAATTGCGTATACGCTTTTTCAGAATAGCAGAATCCCAATTAATAAAGCCCTATACATGTTCTTTCTTGTATATAATTCTAAGGGTACGATTTCGTCCTATAAATTATCAGAGATCCTCTCTATCCGCCAGAGTACCTGCTGGAATTACAATTCCAAGATGCAAAAACTGTTGGTACAACGCAAAGAGGAGATTAAACAGGCCGGTGATGATGGCTGGATGAAATTACTGCTTGCGCCCATAGAAAACTAGGCAGGTTAAACAAGAAATTTAAACCAAAAGCTAATCAATAGTATTGGTTAATGAACAGGTATAGTTTCCATACCAAAATTAAATTCTCCGCTAACGATGGCCTAAACATACTATTGATGATGTATAGTTCATTGTTACAATCTTTTCGAGGTTATTATCTGTTAGTTACCAAAAAACAGAACTATGTGGATTTTATGGGCCGTGCTCGCAGCAATATCTGCTGCACTTGTAATTGTTTTAACCAAAGCTGGTTTAAAGGATGTGGATCCAAGTCTGGCTTTTGCCATTCAGGCAGTATTAATTTTATTGATTACCTGGAGCGTAGTTGTTTATCAGGGTAATTTTAGTGCTTGGAAAGGGATTGAAAAAAATGCCTGGATCTTTTTATTGTCGGCAGGGGTATTCACTTCATTGTCTACGCTATTTTCTTATAAAGCATTATCAATGGGCCCTGCTTCTTATGTGGCCACTATCGAAAGAATGTCTTTGGTAATTGCAATCGTTTTATCGGTAATTTTTCTTAAAGAAAAACTCACCTGGCAAATTGTGGTTGGAGGTACGGTAATGGTAGCGGGGGCAGTGCTCATTGCCGTTTCAGATACAGGCGAATAACTTTATACAACATTAGACAATTTATAATGCTCGATTTAGTCATCGAAGCCCATCGTATTCCCATCATAGGTTTTAGCGGCTTGATGAAATCAATGCATTGGAAACCGTGTATAGCTCCAGTTTTTCGCTTTCAAAGAATTCGTTTTATTAAACTGCAAAGCGATGGTTCTGAACAACCCATCAGCACGAATTTCAGCTTAATTCATATCTACTGCAATCCCCGTTCTTGGAAAAATGAGAACAATTGTACGTTATAGGTGTTAGAGAAATAAATAAGGTAACTCACCGTCGAGCGAACGTACCCCGATACTTGTCGCCCAGCGCATAATCTATTGTGATGTCAAAGAAACTTAATCAATTACAAGCTACCGCAATTTGCGGGAATGATATTTCTTCATCCTGCTTGTATGTTTCTGCATTAACAATTGCCTATGCGGGTCAGTATGCATGGGTATCGCTATTGATGGTGGCATTTGTTCTATTCCTATTTAGAAAAATATATGCCGAAGTTGTTGGTGCACTACCATTAAACGGTGGAGCTTATAATGTTCTTTTAAATACAACTACTAAGCAAACCGCTTCCTTTGCGGCTTGCTTAACCATCTTATCTTACATGGCAACAGCTGTTATCTCGGCTTATGAGGCTATGTTTTACCTGCACGAAATTATTCACAGCATCCCATTGATATGGGCAACAATAGGCGTGTTGCTTTTATTCATGTCATTAACTATTATTGGCATCGGCGAATCTGCGAACGTGGCGGTGGGCATATTCATTTTGCATGTGGTTTCCTTAAGCTTACTCGTAATTACAGGAATCTGGTTCGTCATCAATAACGGATTGGCTATCTTTCAGTTAAATTGGAATACCCCGGTTTTAGCAGGTGGCGTTGTTACGGCACTTGTATTAGGTTTTTCAGCAGCCATGCTTGGTATTTCAGGATTTGAGAGTTCGGCAAACTTTGTTGAAGAACAAAAGGATGGCGTATTTCCTAAAACTCTGAGAAATATGTGGCGTGTGGTGAGCTTCTTTAATCCCACAATCGCACTTCTTGCTTTGGCTATTTTACCCATTATTTCCATAAACGAACATCGTGAATCGCTTTTGTCATTTCTAGCACAAACTGCTGGAGGAAATTGGCTCGCATATTTGATTTCTGTAGATGCGGTATTAGTATTAGGAGGCGCAGTACTTACTTCTTATGTAGGTGTAACCGGACTCGGAGAGCGCATTGCATTAGACAGGATATTGCCAAATTTCCTCCTTAAAAAAAACGCAAGAGGTGTAAATTATCGCATTGTAATAGGCTTCTTTGTACTTTGTTTATCCATACTCCTGGTTACCCAGGGTGATTTAGCTAGTCTTGCAGGAGTATATACTTTCTCATTCCTCGCTGTAATGGCACTTTTCGGTCTTGGCAATTTGTTGCTGAAGGCGAAAAGGCAGCGTTTACCTCGGCCAGAAAAAGCAGCTATATTCTCTGTTCTGGTTGCCATAAGTTTCACCATAGCTGCGTTTATTGGAAACATGTACCTTAACATTGTCTCTTTTTTTGTGTTCCTAAAATACCTGATACCAGCCATTGCTTTAATATTAGTGATGCTAAACCGTGCACAACTTATAAAATGGCTAATATTCAGCATCGGGAAGATGGGCAACCGTTTCAAAAAGTCGATATTTAGCAATCTGAAACTTCATAGGCTTCTGGTTAAAATTAACGCCCACGAGCTGGTATTCTTCACCCGTGGTGATAACGTTGCGGTGTTAAACCGTGTTATGATTTACGTTGAAGAAAATGAGGTAACCAAGAAACTGAAAATTGTTCACCTGGCCAATGAACATAGCAATAATGATAATCTCAAGAGAGATATAGAAGTTTTAGATCGGGCTTACCCGGAAATCGATATTGACTTTGTGGAGATTGATGGCCAATTCGGACCAGAAATAATCGAACAATTATCACAGGACTGGAAAATCCCGAAGAACTTTATGTTCATGGGATCGCCCGGAGATCGCTTTCCTTACCGCATTGCAGAACTGGGTGGTGTGAGACTTATTATGTAACAGATTATACAACAAATTAAAAATTATAATATAAACCAGATGGGTATTGATTTAGATAAAGCTTACGAATTAATAAGTTCCAAACTTACACTTTGGCTTAAAGAATTGATTAGGTTACTGCCAAACATTGCGCTTGCAGCACTTATATTGGTGTTTGGCTTTTTCATTGCAAAATACATCCGTACTTTCATATTGAAAATTATTCGTCGCATTATTCATAACGAAACCCTTGATAACCTCTTTAGCTCCATTATTTATATTTTCTTACTCGGGGTCGTAATTTTCATTGCCCTTAGTGTGCTTCAACTAGACAAGGCTGTTACCTCGATACTGGCCGGTGCCGGAATATTGGGTTTAGCCCTTGCTTTTGCATTTCAGGATATCGCAGCAAATTTCATGTCGGGCATTTTTCTCTCTATCAGAAAGCCAGTAAACCTTGGCGATGTGGTAAAAATTAAGGATTACATGGGCACCATAGAAGAAATTAACCTCAGGGATACTGTAATTAAGACATACCAGGGGCAACTGGTTATTATTCCAAATAAAGATGTTTTTCAGAATCCCATAGAAAATTATACCTTACTGGGTAAAAGACGAGTTGATTTAACCGTGGGCATCTCTTACGGTGAAGATTTGGAAAATGTAAAGGCTATTACGCTTGCGGCTGTGCAGGGCATCCCCGGTTTGGTAGAAGAGGAATCGATAACGATGTTTTATACGGAGTTTGCAGATAGCTCCATAAACTATGTCATCAGGCTGTGGATTAATTTATCTGAAAAAGTAAATTTTTTAGAGGTTAGGAGCGAAGCCATTATCCAGATTAAAAAAGCATACGATGAACATAATATTATGATCCCTTTCCCAATAAGGACCATGGACTTTGGAATAAAAGGTGGCGTTTGTTTATCAGATGCTTATCAACCAGATACCCAGATCGCTAAAGAAGACTAACAATGCTGTTAAAGCGAGGTGATGGAGGATCTCCCAATCGCTTACTAACTCAGTTTACTTACTATTACTGGCCGCTATCCTTCCACAGGATGAGTTGGATTTGTTTCTATTTTTTACATTTCTAGTAATCTGAAGGGATTATCTTGTCCGAAATTACCTTAAGACTTTATAGATTTTGTGATGATGAATCATCCAAAATCTATGCTACCTTTTTATTACAATATGATACAGATAGTTGAAAGAATGAACATTTTGTATCAACATTTTTACTTTATTTTATTGTAATAAACCTCGCGGGAACCTCCCTGCGATAACCAAACTAACCAATTATGAGAAAAATCTATCAAAAATTTTTTTTGGGCGTCTGTTGTATGGTCCTGATTACCACTTTGGGTTTCGCCCAAAATCGAGTAAGCGGAGTGGTGGTTGAAGAAACTGGTTTGCCGGTTGCCGGTGCAACTGTGAAGATCAAGGGGACCAATGCTGCTCAAATAACTGATAATAAAGGAACATTTAGAATGGACGTTCCTGTAAATGGGGTAATCATTATAACTTATGTTGGCTACCTCAATCAAGAGATCAATGTAGGAACTAAGCAAGAATTGAAGATTACGCTTCAGCCAGATCGCACATCTTTAGAGGATGTTGTGGTGGTTGGGTATGGCACAGTAAAGAAGAGCGATGTAACAGGTTCACTAGTTTCTCTGAAGGCTTCAGAGCTAACACCGGGCGCAAATGTTAATGTACAGCAATTAATGCAGGGGCGAGCTGCGGGTGTTCAGATTTCGCAACGAAGCGGCGAACCTGGTAGTGCCATGAGTGTAAAAATCAGGGGCGTTAGTTCCATTTCTGCAGGCAATGATCCATTGTATGTAGTAGATGGGATGCCGGTAAATGATGGCGCTCCTGTAACTGGAAATGGTGCGCAGTTTGTTGCAAATCCAAATCCAAGAAATCCGCTTAATACTTTAAACCCATCAGATATAGAATCAATAGAGATTTTAAAAGATGCTTCTGCTACGGCGATTTACGGATCACGTGGTGCGAATGGCGTGGTTTTAATCACAACAAAAAGGGGCGCAGCCGGACAAATGAAGGTGGAATACAACGCTTATTTTGGCTTTCAGGAAGTTGCGAACACAGCCCAGGTATTGAATGCTGTTGACTATAAAAATGTGTTAAACGGAATAATCGATGCCGGTGGAGGTTCTGCCGCAGAACGTGTTGCCGAGGATATTGGAGCAGGTACCGACTGGCAGTCGCTTTTACTTAGAAGGGCAGGTACCCAAAGTCACGACCTTTCAATCTCAGGCGGCGGGGGGAACAATAAATTCTATGTTTCACTGGGTTATTTTGATCAAAATGGAGTGGTATTAAGTTCCGGCTTAAAGCGCTACACCGCTAGGGTAAATTTCGAAAATTCGGTAGCCAATAAATATGCCGTAGGCATTAACCTGACCAGCTCTTATATCAATGATAAAATTGCTTCTGTAGGTACAGGTATCAACGAATCTGGTAGTGCATTGTATTCTGCTATCTATTACGATCCAACATCTCCGGTTACCAATCCAAATGGAAGTTATTTCAGATCTCCTTTCATGACTATCGACAATCCTGTGGCATTGATTTATGGGCAAACTGCCAATAGCGACTCGTACAGGACATTTGGAAACGCCTTTGCAGAATATTATATTACTCACGACATCTCGGTAAAGGCAAGAATAGGCGGAGATATCAACACCAGTCAGAAAAATGTTTTTATAGATCCATCTACCACACTGGGTATTCCCGGAGGTGTAGCATCTATACTCACTGGCAATGTTAATTATTACATGGGCGAAGCTACAGTGAGCTACCGAAAAGATATTGGCAAACATGCAATTAATTCAGTGGCAGGAGTTACTTACGAGCATTTTGGATCGAACTCTTTTAGTGGAAATGCAAGAGGTTTTGCGCTGCCGGATTTGTCTTACAATGCCTTGGGTTCTGGTAATGCAGCCTTGAACCAATTAAGTAGTGGGCGTGCATCATCTATTTTAGCTTCATATTTAGCGAGGGTCAATTATACCTACAATAATAAATACATTTTAACAGCTTCCTTCAGAGCAGACGGTTCTTCGAGATTTGGGCCTAATAATTCCTTCGGATATTTTCCCTCTGGAGCCATAGCATGGAAAATGCATGAGGAAGATTTCATAAAGAAATATACTTTTATCAATGAACTTAAGCTTCGGGTAAGTTATGGTGCAATCGGAAATCAAAGAATTGCAAATTACTTATACATTCCCACTTATAGCATTAGCGGTGATGCGATATTTGGATCTAGCAGATATACTTCTATTGCGCCTTCAAGAAATGAAAATCCCGACCTCAAATGGGAATCGGCAAAGCAATTTGATTTTGGCTTAGACTTTGCCTTGTTTAGAAGTAAATTAAAGGGTAGCATTGAATACTACAAACGTAATACAGACGATTTGCTCCTGAGTTTGCCACGACCACTCAGTTCGGGTTTTGGATCTCAAACTGTTAACATCGGAAGCATGAAAAATGCTGGTGTCGATTTGCAGTTAAGTGCTAATGTGATCGATAATGGAAATTTCAAATGGACTATCGATGGCAACCTATCCTTTTTAAAGAATGAAGTAGTCAACTTAGGTCCGCTGAACAGAATTATAACCGGGGGTGCGGGTTTTATTTCAAATGCATCAATACTAATTCCCGGAGAGTCAATTAATTCTTACTTTGGATACGAAATATTGGGTACCTGGCAAACCAACGATGATTTCACAACAGTTAGGGACAGAGTAAAGCCAGGAGACATTAAGTATAGAGACGTAAACGGTGATGGAACAATTACAGATGCCGACAGGGTAATACTGGGCAAGCCATTGCCGGACTTAAATTACGGCATTACAAATACCATATCTTATAAGGGACTAGCTTTAACCGCCTACCTGGAAGGTACAAAAGGCAGTAGCATCTTAAACGCTATGATGGTGGATAGTTACTTTCCCATTAGTTTCAGACGAAACAAATTGGCAGAACCTTATCTAAACCGATGGACGCCGACTAATCCGACGAATGAGTATCCATCGTTTGTCAACCCGACATCGCAAGGGCAGCGGCAGGTGAACTCTAAAACTGTAGAAAACGCTGATTATATCCGTCTTCAATCTGCTCGTTTATCTTACAACATACCATTGAAAAGCAAATTTTTAAAGGGTCTAAATGTTTATGCATCTGGGAATAATCTATTCACGATTACTAAGTATAAGGGTGTAGATCCGGCGGTAAATTCTACTGGAGATGACGTATTAAAAATCGATTTTGCCTCCTATCCATTCTCGAGAACATATTTATTTGGGTTAAATCTTCAATTGTAAAATCATGAAATCTAAAATCATAATATCATTGTCTGTATGCCTGTTAGTATTAACAGGGGGATGCAAAAAAATACTCGAGGTTACGCCGGAAGCCGAATTTGCGCCAGCTAATGTTTTAACTTCAGAGGCTGGAGTTAAGGCACTTTTGTTTTCTGCCTATCAAAATTATCAAGAGCAGCCAAATATGCGGGATGTAATTAACCTTGCAGAGGTAACAACTGACATGGCTTTTAATTCTGGTGGAAATGAAAACCTGTATCTTACTCAGTTCATAAACTTTGCCTGGGATCCATCCATTTCGCAGTTTCAAGGGGTTAATTGGGGGCCATCTTACCGAATCATCAGAGACGCCAATTTAGTATTAGAAAGTATTGCTACTGTAGAATCTACAGATGCCTTTAAAAAACAAATCGGTGCTGAAGCTCGTTTCTTGCGGGCGCTTGCTTATGTTACGCTTTACAACTGGTATGGTCCTGTTCCACTTAGGATAAGCAGTAAACAGGAGCCAGAACTTGCCCGGGCAAGTGATGATGAAATGAAAACTTTTATCGAATCGGAATTAAATGCTGTGGTAGATGGTTTACCAGATCCCGGAAAGGAAGAAGCTTTTGGCAGGGCAACTAAAGGCGCAGCACTAGGATTGTTAACCAAATTCATGTTAAACACGAAACAGTGGCAAAAGGCGAGTGATGCAGCGAAACGAGTGATGGACTTGAATTACTATCAGCTATTTCCAGTATTTAAAGATTTATTTAAGGTGGAGAATGAAGGGAACAAAGAAATGATTTTCGTGATGCCATGCATCAATCAAACAGATCAAGGCAACTGGATGTCAGCCGGAGCAATGCCTACAGCATTTCTGTCTACAACACAATTGCCAGAATACAGGTGGAATGCTGGAATTCAAAATTTTGCAACGATGTATCGCCTGAGAGATGAGCTGGTAAATACATTTGCAGCCAATGACGCAAGATTTGTAACTGTATTGCGCACTTATACTAATACCTCCAACGCAACAATTAATCTAAGGGCCACGGTAGATAATGCCCGAAGCTTGAAGTTCTTTGATAATGCGGCTGTAAAAAACGATCATGGTAATGATTTTCCGATCATAAGATATGCTGATATCCTGTTAAGCAGAGCAGAAGCATTAAATGAAGCTTCGGGACCAAGTGTGGAAGCACTTAGTTATCTTAATCCGGTACGAGTAAGAGCTGGGATTCCGGTCCTTACACTGGCCGATGTGCCCAGTCAGGACGCTTTTCGCGATGCCATTTTGAGAGAGCGTGGCTGGGAATTTATCACCGAAGGTAAAAGAAGAGAAGACCTCATTAGGCAAGGAAAATTCATTTCGAAGGCACGGGCAAGAGGTGTAAATGCAAGAGATGAGCAGGTGCTTTTTCCTATTCCGCAAGCTGAAATCGATGCCAATAAGCTTATTGTTCAAAACAAAGGATACTAGGCAGGTTTAAGGTTTATATTTGGTTTTATAAAGTTACGGCAATCGGATGGTTGCCGTTCTTTTTTGCATTTATTTTCATTTATCCTTTCGAGAGCGTTACCGCTGCGGAATAATTTCTTAATGCTTCCGCTACGTCATTTCTTTCCAGTCGAACCTTGGTTTATCCCACAACTAATTCCCAAATTATAGTTGAGAAAAGTTGAACAATCTCCATTTATTAATGTTGGAAGAGTATATTAATGAAAGTAATTGCCATGGAAAACAATAAGGAAGAGGATAAAAAGCCTAAAAAAGGAGCAGTTCCTGTCGAACAAATTGAAGCCAGTGATGCTGATAAGGCATACGATGAGAATGGAAACTTTGGACAACCTACAGATGATGGTAAGGAAGCCAAAAGTAAAGAAAACACCAATAGTAGCGACGCAGATGCTGCTAAATAAGTTATCTAATGCGCTCATTTAATTAAAAATCAACCTAAAAAATCAACCTATGAAAGCAGCAGTTTTTCACAAACCTGGAGATATCCGGGTAGACAATGTACCAGATCCTAAGATTTTAGATCCGAGAGATGTGATTCTAAAAGTAACATCAACCGCCATTTGTGGTAGCGACTTGCACATTCTCAGTGGTGCCGTACCGCAGAAAGATCCAATGGTAATGGGGCACGAATTTATGGGTATTGTAGAAGAAGTAGGTTCTGCAATCACCAATTTGAAGGTAGGCGACCGCGTTGTGGTTCCTTTTCCGATAGCCTGCGGTAAGTGTTTCTTTTGCACGCACGATGCCTCTCCGGCTTGCGAGGATTCCAATTATAAAAATTATGGGCCAGCGGGTAATCTCGCCGATCAAAAGGGTGCTGCCTTATTTGGCTACACCGATCTATATGGTGGGTATTCTGGGGGCCAGGCGCAATATGTAAGGGTTCCCTATGCAGATGTAAGTCCGAGGATTGTTCCTGAACATTTAACTGACGAGCAGTCGCTTTTTCTTACTGATATTTTTCCAACTGGATGGTCTGCTATTGACTGGGCTCAACTTAAGGGTGGGGAAACCGTTGCGATTTTTGGATCAGGTCCGGTTGGGCTCATGGCACAAAAAGCTGCTTGGATAAATGGAGCAGCACGTGTAATTGCTATTGATCCATTAGATTATCGATTAGAAAAAGCAAAATTGGCAAACAATGTAGAAACGTTAAATCCCCATCGTGTTGACGTGGTAGAGGCCATAAGAGAAATGACCGGAGGTAGGGGTGCCGATGTATGCGTGGACGCCGTTGGTTTCGAACCTGAGCGCAACCTGATGGATAAATTAAAAGCGACTTTCAACTTCGAAAAAGGATCTATGAAAGTATTAGATATGTGTTTCGAATCAGTAAGGCGTATGGGAACAGTTTCAATTGTAGGTGTTTATGGTTCCCCTTATGATAATTTCCCACTATTCAGAATTTTCGATAAAGGCATCACTATTAAACAGGGCCAGGCTCCGGTGATTAATTATATCGATAAGCTCATTGGCTTGGTTGATGAGGGTAAAGTTGTGCTCGATGATATCATTACGCATAGTTTACCTTTGGAGGATGCCGCACATGGGTATAAAATTTTCGATGAAAAGGAAGATGACTGTGTAAAAGTTATTCTTAAACCCTAAACAATCGAGAGCCTGGAATTTTTTAAAATATTCCAGGCTTTCGTTTATAACGTTTACATCATTCCAACTTGATACCTTACTACGGCGCTAAACATCAACCCAAATTTACGAGGATTAGATATTCTAATTCGTTTTGCTAGTATTTTTTCTGGTGGCGTTTTACTTATCTTTTTAAAGAGCTGGTAATAATACGTATAGGCTAAGTACACTCCCTTCTGAGATGATTTTGGCAATTGCTTTATCCCAGACAATGCTGCCATAAATTCTGCCTCAATATCTTCCTCTATAGCTTTCTTGTCTGCTAAAGAGAAGTTACCGGCATCCACATTAGGGAAATAACTCCTGTTAAGGAGTTGATAATCCATGCTTAAATCGCGTAAAAAATTTACTTTTTGAAATGCAGACCCCAACTTCATTGCTGAATCTTTGAGCTTCTGGTATGCCTCTTCCTTTCCCTCAACAAAGATATAAAGGCACATTAACCCGACTACCTGCGCTGAGCCTAAGATATATTCTTCATATTTATCTTCAGTATATTCGATTTTATCCAAATCCATTTCCATGCTGTGGAGAAAAGTTTTCACTAGCAAAGGGTCAATATTATATGTGTTTATTGTTTTTTGAAACGCATTGAGGATTGGGTTTAAACTGATGTGATGTTTTATGGCATCAAAACAATCGGCATCAAATTTGGCTAGCAATTGGGCTTTATCAAATCCATGAAAGCTATCTACAATTTCGTCGGCTAGCCTTACAAAACCATAAATAGCACATATTGGTCCTTGCAACTCTTTTGCCAAAAAGCGGATACCAAGGGAAAAGCTTGTGCTATATCGCCGTGTTACCAGTTTGCTACAATCGTCTGATACATGATCGAAAATTTCCTTCATTCTATTTATAATATATCACGAGCGTTCATTCGGTGATATCTTTGTCAATTTTATTTCTATGATTAATTTTATTTTACTCCGTTACGTACCCAATGGAAATCTTCCAGTTTTTGCAAAAGGATAATAAACTCCATTTTTTCATGATCAGAAAGGGGTTCTGTAACATTAGCCGAAGCTTCTTTAATATTTTGCAAACAGTTAGAAAGATGCTTAAGCCCGTCGGGCGTAATGGTGATCAGTTTACTTCTTTTATCATCTAAGGTAGCGCTCTGAGAAACAAAACCTTTCTTTAACAACCTGTTGATAATAAGCGTACCAACTGGTTTTTCGTGAACATTTAGCCTGATCAAAGCTGTTTTACTCATGCTCCCTGCAGATGAAAGACTAATCAGGTAAATAAATTCATCTGGCGTCGAAAATTCAGTGCCTATAATAGCATGCTTGGCATGCGCTTTGGCATATCGATACAAATGCACCAATGAGGTATTTATTACACTATCAGCGCTGCGTCCGTTCACTTTACCTTCCCATTCTGGCTCCAATTTTTTATTAACGCCAGGTTTAACCAGTTGATGATTCAACCAAGCCTGAAAGTCTTCAATACGTTCAGACGGTTGGTCATTTTCCTGCTCATATTCCTTAACCAGCGACACAAGATTGTTGATGAGATCGTATAACATTTCTTTTTAATTAATATGAAAATATTAAATTAGAGATTAGTTCTCAAGCTGCCCATGCCACCATCAACAGCGATGATTTGACCAGTAATCCACTCACTTTCCGTTGAAAGTAAAAAAGCAATGGTTGCACTGATGTCTTTTGGCTGTCCAAATTTTCCTAAGGGATGTCTTTTAGCGGCAGCCTCCATTTTTTCAGGTGTGTTTAGCAATCGCTCAGCTAATGGCGTATTCGTTAAAGAAGGCGCAACAACGTTTACCCTAATGTGTTGCGATGATAATTCTGCAGCTAGGGAAACGGCTAAACCTTCAATCGCGGCCTTAGATGCAGCAATACTTGCGTGAAATCCCATACCTGTTTTTGCCGCTACGGAGCTCATTAAAATAATGGAAGAACTACCCGCATTTTTCATTGCGTTCAAGCCAAGCTGAATTATCATCGCGGCACTCACTACGTTAAGGCGGAAATCATCCACAAAATCTTTCTCGCTAACCCGGGAAAATGGCTTTAGGTTAATGTTACCTACACAATAGGCCATACCGTGAAGCTGTTCAGGTAGAAATGCTTTAACTGCATCAAGTTCGCCAAGGATATCTAACTTTAAGTATTTAACTTCCGAAGGCCAGAGTCCATTTTCACTTCTCGAAATGGTATAGACATTGGCTCCTTCTTTGGCTAACAAACTTACCAGGTCTAAACCAATTCCTGAACTCCCTCCAACTACAAGAATATTTTTGTCTTTAAACCTCATGTGCTTACATATTTTAAAAATTCATTTTTCGTTTCAGGTTCCAAAAACTTTCCACCATAAGAAGTAGTTATTGTTGCACTGCCAATATCGCGGATTCCACGAGATGATACGCAGTGATGGCTTGCGTCGATCATTACCGCTACATCTGATGTGCCCATCACACGCTTAATTTCTTCTGCAATTTGGATTGTTAATCTTTCCTGTACCTGCGGTCTTTGAGAGAAATATTGAACAATTCGATTCAATTTCGATAAGCCGATAACAGTTCCATTACTGATATAAGCTACATGAGCCTTGCCGGTTATAGGTACAAAGTGATGTTCGCAATTGCTAAAAACCGCAATATTCTTCTCAACGAGCATTTCATTATAGCGATATGGATTTTTGAATAGCGTGGGCTTTGGTTTGTTTGCAGGGTTAAGACCACTAAAAATCTCTTTGACATACATTTTAGCGATTCTATTTGGGGTATCTCGTAGACTATCGTCAGTTAAATCAAGCCCTAAAATATTTAAAATGCCTTCAAAGTGTTCAGCAATCAATTCTATCTTCCGGTCATCGTTAATGTCAAAAGCATCGCTTTTTATGGGTGTTTCAAAGTGTTGTGAAATGGTTGCTAAATCTTCAAATGGTGATAGAGACATCTTTACGGTATATTTATGTACTAAGTTAAAGATATAATGTATATTAATAAACTTAATCGCTTAAATTAAAAATAAATGGTAAATCTCTGACAGTTATCTTCATCGTACTCAAAATTTCAATGATCGTTATTAAAATGCGTTGTTTGAGTCCAATTCGATGGAAATAAAGTTATTTTAGTAAGTTGAAAAGTCTTTTTATTTGAGTTAAATACCTTTGTCCATGCAGAATAGCATCAAACCCATATCCGTTTATATAGTTACGCTTCTGATTTTTTTCAATTTTAATGTTGGCGCTCAAAATGGGAATATTATCCGCTTGGCAGACCCTACTATTTTTGCCCAGGACAATACCTATTACTTATATGGCACTATGAGTGGCAATTCGCCAGCGGGTTTCGATGTTTACACCTCCAAAGACTTATTTAATTGGACCAATCGTGGTATGGTGTTAACTGAAGGAAGCTCATTCGGCCATCATGGATTTTGGGCCCCGCAGGTAATTCACTACCACGATAAGTTTTATATGGCCTACGTCGCGGATGAACACATCGCAATAGCGGCGGCTGACAGCCCACTTGGCCCATTCAAACAAACCATTCAGAAACCGATTTCATCAACTTCCAAAATGATTGATCCATTTTTGTTCATTGAGAATGATCTGGTTTATCTATATTACGTAAAGTTGCAGGAGGGTAATCGCATTTTTGTAGCAGAGATGGAAGCTGATCTGTCGGCATTGAAAGAAGAAACTGCCAGAGCATGTGTAAGTGCCACAATGCCTTGGGAGAATACAGCCTCATCTGGCTGGCCAGTAACTGAAGGGCCCACCGTGATTAAAAAGGGAAAATACTACTACTTATTATATTCTGCTAATGATTTTCGAAACCCTAATTATGCGGTTGGCTTTGCTACAAGCACGAATCCTTTGGGACCATGGGTAAAGCATGGTTCTATTCCTTTCTTGAGTAGGTTGCAAACAAAACACAATGGATCAGGACACGGTGACTTACTAACTACACCAACTGGATTGAAATATGTCTTTCACACCCACGAAGACGAGAGCAAGGTAGGCAGGCGTAAAACAGCAATCATTTCGGTGCGGTTTACCAATCAAAAGAACGAACCTGATTCGCTAAGCGTTAAAGAAAATTCTTTCAGGTATTTAGTAGCAGAAAAACCATAAAATTGGATTAAAATTAACTGTGTCCAGTTTGCGCAATGTATTCCATATCTACCTGTTCCTTATCGTCTTTGGGCACGTTTTCAAGATAAGAAACCTTTACATTATTCAGGTAATCACTTAAATGGCTTAGTCGTGTTTCGATATTTTGCTGTTGATCTTCACTATGTTCTGGTGCACCGTCCATTAACTTTATTGTATCGATGGCGTAGTCCATAAAGTCTTTAATGTTTTCAGATAACAATTCGCGTTTAACCATTATAGTTTTATATTAAATTGGCTAACATTAGCCATGGTTAAAGACAACTAATTCAAGATTTGGTTTCAGCTAAAGCACATTCTTTCGAAAAAAGATAAAAAAAGTTTCGTAATACGAAAATGATTTGTAAGTTTGCAGCGTAGGGAGGTGAGAGACCCTACATCAACTGAATAAGTTGAGAGCGTTAATTTAGATAAGAGGGTAATCAGTGATTGATTACCCTTTTTTTATTTGTTCATTTTCTATTTGTCAATCCAGATCATCTGAGAGAACACGCCATTGGTTGCAATGTCCCATGCCTCTACGCGTACCCATTTTCTTCCTGTTAAGTTTACTGGCCACTTAAAGGTTTGTTTTCCAAAAGCTTGCGTGCTGTTTAGATTTATTTTTTCCCTATAAACTTTATTGCCATCACCAGAAACAATTTCGGCAAAGTGCATTGGAAAGGTCCATTCGAGTTCGACATTTACAATTGCCTTTTCGTTTGAACGTAGTGTTAATGTTTCTCCCGATTGTTTACCTCCAATATCAAACTTAGGCATCAATACCTCGCCGGTAGAAACGAAAAATTTACCGTCTCTAAGGCATTTCAATACCGAATCCCAGCCATCTTCATATTTCGGCAGCCTGTCCAGTTGCAAATAATTCACATTTAGGTGTGCATACATTTCATTCTGATTTGTAATGGTGAAAATATCTGACTCTGAAAGCACTTGCTTCCTAAGTCCCCAGTTTGCCATGTCGTCCATCAGTTTCAACACCCGCTGACTTAAGGTAGGCGTAGATAAATCAGCAGGGATTGCTTTCCATGCTGCACCTAAAAAAGTGTTGGATTTAAAAAAATCTTCGTTTTTATAAGCGTCAGGAAAACCTGTCGATCCTTTCGTACGTGCATGCGCTGTCCATGCCAGCCCATTTTCGGTTTCTAAAAGTTTCAGCATCTCTGCTTTGTTCCCAATGTGGTAAACCTTCCCTAAACTCGCATCAGTGGTTACAAAGGCCTCGTTCTCCTTTCTCGACATCACCCAATAAACAGGCTTTGGAAAAAATGCCAACCAGTGACCACCGTAAAAGTTATTTGCCTCTTCGCCTGGCAATAATAAAAAGCCATCATTAGATAAACGTTTGGTTTGCTCAAATAGGGCTTTCAATTCTTTCAATCGATCGGCATCAGGGCCTTTTGGGTGCCCAGGACCATGGAATTCAGCCAACTTAACAATGTCTAAACCATGTTTTTTTAGAACGCTTACGAATTCAGGTTGCTCGGGGATTGGTTTTCCAGCCAATACAACATCAGAAATAAATTCATTGTGAAAAT
The DNA here is from genome assembly GCF_026240095.1 of Pedobacter sandarakinus. GTDB lineage: Bacteria > Bacteroidota > Bacteroidia > Sphingobacteriales > Sphingobacteriaceae > Pedobacter > Pedobacter sandarakinus. Next base: position 74,445 of record NZ_JAPIVG010000002.1, read on the forward strand.
GTGTGGCCATGGTCTTGTAACCTTTTACTGGCTTATAGCTATCATCATTGGTAAAACGCCTTACTTCCTTCAAAGCACTAGCTCCATTTCCAGCATCCAAAAGACAAAAGAAATTTAATCTTTGCTGTGTAAGAGGCGGGGCATTAAACCATGGCACGTATCGATTATCTCCCAAAGGATCTTGCCTTATGCCAATCCCATAGTCAGAAATTAAATTATGATAGTCTTTCCCGTACCAAGTAAACTTCAGGTTATAGGCTTCATCAAGCGGATAAAAATACTGATGAGGTGCTGGGAACAAAGCTAAGCTTCCGCCAGGATTTTCGCCAACAATCGTTCGGTACTTTACCTCTAAGTTCCTGGCAGTATCAGCTGCCATGGGTTTTGCCTGCTTCATGTTACCATTAACATCAGACCAAGCCAGGCTATTCCATGCCGGTTGCTTTGAAACCAATCCCGCATCGTAAAGAATTGCTGTAGAATCTTGCGATGTAGACAAAACAGCACTTACATTAAGCAGCGGACTTCCGTTGTATAATGTTATCTCTAACGCTCCGGAAAAACGATCAGCCTCAGCCCCTAAAATTCTAATAATTGTTTGTTGCCCACTTGTAATCACGCTTGCATTTCCCTTCGCAAGCTTTACTGGAAAAGACTTATATGGCTTCCGTGGCACACGATCAAAAAAAACATCCCATCCACCGCTCGAGGGACTCAAAGTTCTTTTTCCAATGGTAAGCACAAACGCTGGATCCAAATTGCGGGCAATCTCATGCTTTCCTTTTGCATCTGTAAGTTGCATGCTGCTAATGAGCGGGCGGTTAGCATTCAAATCCAATATTATCGTTCCCTTACCACTCTTTCCAGCTGGCCATTCTACGGTAAGCATCTTACGATATACACTTACCTTATTACCATTTTGATTGAATTTAGATAGATCTACTGGTGTCTGCTGAGCTTTAATGATAAAACAAAAACATATCATGCATAGCGTAAGTGCTTTCTTCATAGGATGTATAAATAATTTTGAAACATGTTAAGTCTTCGAATTATTCTCGTGGATGGTTAGCACAACAAATATATAACCTCTTGATAAAAATGCCAGGATGCAAATTTGACCAAAATCAATTATTTGCCCGAGGTGTATAAAAAGATATCAGAATGAGATATAACATCGAACAATTGAGACGTATAGACGAATGATTAGCCATATATAGATAGATGATATGCACAATTTGTAAAATTGAGGATTGGATTAGGATTAATAGCTAGCTGCAAATTACCGATTTCTATATCATCATTATTCATAATAGATTTTGCCTATTTCATCATCAAATTAATCGATTGTGATTTAATTTACTTAACACCTATCTTTACGAATAACAATTCTAATACCTAAAACAATTGTATAACTAATTACAGCAGTAATGGAAGATAATTCAAATGATATCAGCAAATGTCCATTTCACAATGGAAGTATGAAACAAGGAATTGCTGGGAGCGGCACTAGAAACCGCGACTGGTGGCCTAACCAGCTTAAAACAAATATGCTGAGGCAAAATTCTAACCTATCTAATCCCTTAGATCCAGATTTCGATTACGCTAAAGCCTTTAATACATTAGATTTTAATGCACTGAAACAAGATCTGCAAGCCTTAATGACGGATTCTCAAGATTGGTGGCCGGCTGATTTTGGCCATTATGGTGGTTTATTTATTCGCTTAGCTTGGCATAGTGCCGGTACATACCGCGTAGGCGATGGGAGAGGTGGTGCTGGAGCAGGTCTACAGCGCTTTGCACCCTTAAATAGTTGGCCAGACAATGTAAGTCTCGATAAGGCTAGAAGATTACTTTGGCCAATTAAGCAAAAATATGGGAATAAAATTTCATGGGCCGATTTAATGGTGCTTTCAGGAAATGTTGCGTTAGAGTCGATGGGTTTCAAAACCTTCGGGTTTGCCGGTGGAAGGGAAGATGTATGGGAAGCGGATGAATCGGTATACTGGGGCGCAGAAACTACCTGGTTAGGAGGAGATGTTCGTTATGCCCATGGATCCGATGGTGCAGGTAAGGAACATGGCGTATTGGTAAGTGATGATGATGCCGATGGCGATATACACACCCGGAACTTAGAAAAACCACTAGCTGCTGTACAAATGGGTTTAATTTACGTTAACCCTGAAGGGCCAGATGGTAATCCCGATCCGGTTCTTGCCGCGAAAGATATTCGTGATACTTTTGGTCGCATGGCCATGAACGATGAGGAAACGGTAGCTTTAATTGCAGGCGGACACACCTTTGGTAAAACCCATGGTGCTGCATCTGCAGATCATGTAGGCAAAGAACCAGAAGCAGCGGGAATAGAAAGTCAGGGTATGGGATGGGAAAATTCTTATGGGTCGGGTAAGGGCGCAGATGCCATTACCAGTGGTTTAGAAGTAACCTGGACTACCACACCAACCCAATGGAGCAACAATTTTTTCGAAAACCTGTTCGCTTTTGAGTGGGAACTCAGTAAAAGTCCGGCCGGTGCCCATCAATGGGTCGCCAAAAATGCGGACGCTATTATTCCAGATGCTTTTGATGTGAATAAAAAGCATTTGCCTACCATGCTCACTACAGATTTATCTTTACGTTTCGATCCCGCTTACGAAAAAATTTCAAGACATTTCCTAGAAAATCCGGATGCCTTTGCTGATGCTTTTGCAAAAGCCTGGTTTAAACTTACCCACCGAGATATGGGACCGATTGCCCGTTATCTTGGCCCCGAAATACCGCAAGAAGAATTGTTGTGGCAAGATCCCATTCCTGCAGTAAATCACCCATTAGTAAACGATGAGGACGTTGCTACCTTAAAATCTGCAATCTTGTCTTCAGGTTTAAGCATAGCAGAACTTGTTTCTACAGCCTGGGCTTCGGCATCAACTTTTCGAGGGTCTGATAAACGCGGCGGAGCAAACGGTGCCCGCATTCGTTTGGCGCCACAGAAAGATTGGGAAGCGAACAATCCTAAACAACTGCAACGGGTTTTAAGTGCCTTAGAAAACGTGCAGTCAAATTTTAACAATGCTCAGGCAGACGGCAAGCAAATTTCCATGGCCGACCTAATTGTACTTGCTGGTAATGTTGGCATAGCACAAGCGGCTGAAGCCGCCGGTCATCAAATTTCCATCCCATTTAATCCGGGCCGAATGGATGCCAGCCAGTCACAAACAGATATTACTTCTTTTAGCTTCCTAGAGCCGCAGGCAGATGGTTTCAGGAATTACCGCAAAACACGCAGTTCGGTATCTACCGAAGAACTTTTAATAGATAAAGCGCAATTACTTAACCTAACTGCACCCGAGCTCACCGTATTAGTAGGCGGGCTTCGGGTTTTAGATACTAATTTCGATCAATCCAAAAACGGCGTATTCACACAGACTCCTGGTAAATTAACAAACCATTTCTTTACCAATTTGCTCGATATGAATACCAGCTGGAAAGCAACTGGCAACGATAAGGAAACATATCTGGGCACTGACCGCAAAACAGGGCAACCAAAATGGACTGCCACACGTGCAGATTTAGTTTTCGGATCTAATGCAGAGTTAAGGGCTATTGCCGAGGTTTACGCCAGCGCAGATGGCCAGGATAAGTTCGTTAAAGACTTCGTGAAGGCTTGGAATAAAATAATGAATGCTGATCGATTCGATCTGGCTTAAGCATTTAAGAGAAAACAAAGGATATCTTCAACTTGATATCCTTTGAATACTCCAATTTAGGTGCTTCAAGAATGGTTATTAGCATGTATTCGTTATAATAACATCAGAAAATCAGTGGCAGTGGTGCTTTTGTTACAGCAGTCCCGCATTGGCTGCAATCTTTTTGTTAAAGGCAGTAAAAAACTAACCGCCCAGGCATAAAAAAAATGCCTGGGCTTTCTGGTGCTACAAAAAGTATTTCCGCACCATTCGGGTTTGAATCATTTACACCCGCAATGCTTTTGGTGCTTCCCACCCCTCAAAGTATTTCATTATTTTAACGCTACCTTCTGCATTAACCCTTGAAAGCCACAAAAAAAGCATGAGTGGGAAACTAATTTAGGATCAGCTAGGCCCTAACTATTTAGCTTTGGTCATACCTCACTTTGTGCCGGAGTTAATTCGCTGGTTTTTAGAAAAATAAACTTTGCTAATAACAGGAAAAGAAAAACCAGGCAATTCATCATTTCCTGTGCAAACATACGCCCTGCGCAAAATCAGTGAAACACTGGGGAAGTACACATCAAACAACTATAGAATAAAAATCAAATTCTTTTAAACGCCTATAACAGCATGTGCTCTGCGTTAATCTGTGAAATCCGTGGGAAACAAACTGCGCAAACTACGATAGAACGAAAAACCAAACTCTTTTAAACGCCTATACCAACACTTGCTCTGCGTTAATCCGTGAAATCCGCGGGAAACAAACTGCGCAAACTATAATACAATAAAAAACCAAATTCTTTTAAACTCCTATACCAGAATGTGCTCTGCGTGAATACGTTCTAAGTTATACCTCCCGAAACAAATATGTAAATAATACAGCAACCGAATGATGATCGGAATTTTTGTGTGTAAGGTAGCCTTACACCTTCATGGTTGCAACCTAGCGTATGAGACTAATCATCTTATAACTAAGATACCAGAAAAACTATCGGCAATTATTATACTACAAAAGCTAGTAACTTACAATGAAGATGCTAACTCATGCGTCAAGATACATTTATAGTCATGTTTTTTTAAGACTTAACTTCGCATAACATGCCCCACTTATTCAACCAAATTAGATATTCAGTTCTTCTTTACTTGAAATCTAGATAGACAAAACCATTATCACGCTAAATCATTTTAGCTATTTAAATTTCAGATTTTCCGTATCTGCAGCACATCTGAACAAATTTAGAGCAAATATGATGTTAAAACGCCCCAAAATCCAAATACAAAGATCAAATTCTAAAAATTGGACGATTTAATATCTATATTTACAACGCAATAAATTGTTTTAGCAAACAAATAACCAGTATAAACTTGTAATGATACTACCGTTTACTACGGTGGTCATCATCCATGCCTATGAAAGCATACGCTGAATTACCGGATTGTGATTTACTAATCTTGTTATCTCAACACGATCGGAAGGCTTTTACTGAATTTACGAACGTCACTGGGCTGCTTTATATGCGTATACGATGAAATTTGACCTCGCTAGTGAGAATAGGGAAGATGTTGTTCAGGAGGTTTTCATTTCCATCTGGGCAAGGGCGTCAACACTAAACATAAGATCATCATTGGCATCGTACCTTCACGCAGCTGTTAGATTCAAAATTTTTGACCTAATTGCCAAGGAAAAATTAAAAACTAATTATTTAGACTCCTTGCAGGCCTTTCTAGATAAGGGAGTTTATCAAACAGATCAGGTGATTAGAGATAAAGATTTGAATCACCTGATTCAGAAAGGTGTAGATGAACTCCCTCCACGCATGAAATTAGTATTCCAAATGAGCAGAGAGAACGGATTATCGCAAAAAGAAATCGCTGAACAATTAAACATTTCTGATAAGACCGTCAAAAAACAAATTGGCTTTTAACAGATCAAATATACCTTATTAACAAACCAAATACCCATCAGGTTAAATTAGTTTCATTAAATAAATAGGCCACATTAAGATAGTATTTAGAAACCAGATCAAATGAGAAGAAAAATTTTAATGATTATTTTGGCCATTCTTGGCCAGTTCAAACCGTCTGCGGCGCAAAAGAGTGCCAAACTAGGCGCTAACCACCCTAATGTCATTATCATATATACCGATGACCAAGGGTATGCAGACATCAATCTCTATGGTTCAAAAGACCTCAACACACCAAATATGGATAAACTGGCCAAGCGTGGAACACGCTTCACTCAGTTTTATGCTACATCTGCGGTTTGTTCACCATCAAGAGCATCTCTGCTCACGGGCAGGCACCCGCAAAGAGCGGGCTTAACCGGGAATGCGGGAAACATTTATGGTTGGGGTGGTATGCCTGGTCATCAATATACTATTGCTGAGATGTTTAGAGACGGGGGATATAAAACCGCACACATTGGCAAATGGCATGTTGGCTATACAAAAGAAACTATGCCTAATGCTCAAGGATTTGAATATTCATTTGGATTTATGGGTGGCTGCATCGATAACTATTCTCATTTTTATTATTGGGGAGGTCCCAATCAGCACGATCTTTGGCGAAATGGAGTAGAAGTGTATGAGCCTGGAAAGTATTTCCCTGATCTGATGGTTGATGAGGCGAGTAAGTTCATGGAACAGAACAAAAAAGATCCCTTTTTAATGTACTTTGCTATAAACTTACCACACTATCCACTACAGCCAGAAGTGAAATGGCTCGAATTTTATAAGGACTTGCCCATGCCCAGAAGAATTTATGCTGCATATGTATCCACATTAGATGATAAAATTGGTGCTCTGCTGAAGAAATTAGACGATCTGGGTTTAACTAAGAATACCATCATCGTATTTCAAGATGACCAAGGGTTTTCAACTGAGGATAGAACTTTTGGAGGAGGTGGTTCTGCAGCACCATATAGGGGTTCGAAAGAGAGCCTGTTTGAAGGAGGTATCAGGGTTCCAGCTTTTATAAGCTGGCCTGGGCATATTCCAGAAAATGCGGTTCGCACGCAATTCGCAGCGAATATTGACTGGTTCCCAACGCTGGCAGAATATTGCAACATCCCGCTTCCGAATAGAAAAATCGACGGACATAGCATCGTCAGACTGATCGCTTCGGCAGATGAAAAATCTCCATACGCCGATTTCTTTTGGCAGTGCTTAGGTTCGAAAGAAAATCCGCAATGGGCTGTTAGAGAAGGCAACTGGAAATTATTGCATAATCCCCTACAATCGAAACCTACTGAGCTAGATGAAAATAAATTCATGTTGATTGATCTTAAAACAGATAGCGTCGAAAAAATTAACCTTGCGGGGAAGCATCCAGATATTGTAGATCGATTAACAAAAAAATATAAAGAGTGGATTTCAGAAGTAGTAAATCAGAAATAGGAGGATTAATCTTTAATTACTAATGTCTTCAATTTACCTTAGGTGCATTATTTCGATTGCTGCGCAATCAATTGGATGCTTTTTTGAGAGTCAAGCGGCTTAAATTCTTGACTTTTATTTAGGTATTTGTGGTGTTCAAAAGCCATCGTGCATACCCAGCGGATTAATCAAAACCACAAAAATAAATTGAACAAAAATCAAAGTGTAAAAATTTCGGGCATATATCAAAATCTCATTTTGCTAAATCGATTTATTTTGTAAATTTGAGTTCTAACCATATTGTTATGTCTTATAAAGAAATTTCTAAACCATTTAATTCTATGCAATTTTGTACGCAATCAGCGTTATTAAAAAAACTGCTTCTTGTAGCATTCCTGATGTCTTACCTGGGTTTTTCAGCAGCGGGACAAGAGAAAAAAGGTCAAAAATCGATTAGCGAGGTCGATTATTCGAAAAAAATATTTAAGCCCAATGATAGGGTGATGTTTTTGGGAAACAGTATTACACACGGAGGTAGATACCATAACTACATCTGGCTCTATTACATGACACGATTTCCAAACCTTCGTTTCACCATTTTAAATGGTGGTGTTGGTGGAGATATTATTGCCAACATCAATAATAGATTGGAAGAAGATATCTTTTCAAAGAAACCAAACATTATTAATCTTTCTTTTGGAATGAATGATTCTGGCTATTTCCAATACATGATGGCAGACCCCGCAAAAGTTTCAGATAAATTGTTTTATCAATGTGACAGTGCTTTCAGGTTGGTTGAGGCAAAACTCAAAGCACACCCCGAAATTCAGAAAATCTTAATGTCGGGTTCTCCTTATGATTTGAATACGAAAATCATAAAGAATAATGTATTTCCCGCTAAACCAGCCACCTTCGAGCGGATTGTTAAGCTTCAGGAGAATGCGGCGAAAGCGAATAATTGGAATTACATAGATATTTATCACCCTATGGATTTGCTTAATAAGAAGTATCAGCAACGTGATACAAATTTTACGTTAAGCGGTAGTGGAGATCGAATTCACCCAGAATCTTATGGGCACCTGGTTTGGGCTTACCTTTACCTCAAAGATCAAGGACTGAAAGGCGTACCTGTGGCAGATTTCGCAGTAGATGCAAAAGGTAAGAAAGCACTTGCACAGGTTAATTGTACCATCAGCAATATTAAAGGAGATAAAAATAGCATTAGTTTCGATTATCTCGCCAAAGCTTTACCATTTCCAATAGATGAAACTAAACATAACGGAGATAAACAAACTGCTGCTTTTGCCTTAACACTCATTCCCTTTATGGAAGATTTGAATCAAGAAATTGTTAAAGTTAAGAATTTAAGCGCTGGTAAATATAACCTATTGATTGATGGGCAAAGTGTTGGTAGTTTTAACTCAGAAGAACTTGTAAAGGGTGTAAACCTTGCAGCAATAAAAACTACACCACAATACCTACAGGCGATGGAAATTCTTAAGAAAAATGAGGAGCGAGGGGCTGCAGAACGCGAAACAAGAGACTACGCCGTGCAGGTTTATAATTTCGCCAGACCTAATGGTATAACAAATGATAACAGTCCAGAATCATGGGCCAAAATGCGTGATTTGAAAAAAACAAATGGTTGGATTAACAATGACTTTTATGAAAAAGCAAGTGCACCAGCCTACAGAAAAGCCCTTCAAGATAAGATGGATAAACTAACAGACGAAATCTATTCGATGAATAAACCAGTTAAGCACCAGATTAAACTTGTGAAGAGTAATTAGGCGGTTTTAGCATGAGCCTAAACAAATAGAGCCTGAATCATTGATAATGATCAGGCTCTTGTTTTGTAGTGATATTTCAGCGTTAACATTTTATCAATCTGGAAAAGATTTTCGTTAACGCTACCTTACTTACTACCAATTGCTACCTTTATTTTCTCTTCTGCTAAAGGTTCCATAATTTTATAGCCCGCCAGGTTAGGGTGAACGCCATCGCTAGCTAAATCTCCCTTCATGCCATGTTCCTCATTTACCATTTTGCTATAGTAGTCGATATACTGAAGCTTGTTTTTTATCGCATAAGCCTTCAATAAGCCATTAAGCTTGGTGATTGAATCCCTGGGATCTATCTTCAAATTCCACGGGAAGGCACGTGCTGGCAACACCGATGATAGAATTGTTTTAATGCCATGCGCTTTTGCCAACTCTGCCATCGAGAAGATATTTCCGGCAATTTCTGCCGTTGTTGATGGACCAGTATTCTCAGCGATGTCATTAATACCTGCTAAAATAACTACTACTGCTGGTTTCAATTCAATTACATCTTGCCTAAACCTTACTAACATTTGAGGTGTAGTTTGTCCTCCAATACCTCGATTTACGTAAGGTTTACCCTTGAAAAAATCAGCGTCGGTATTAATCCATCCCTCCGTGATTGAATTTCCAAGAAAGATGATACGCTTTTCAGATTTCGGTGCAGTTAGCTTGGCATTATCTCCTTTGTAACGGTTTTTCCACGCCCAGTCTTTGTGATATCTTTCTTCAAGCATTTTTTGAAAGTTTTCCCAATCTTTAGCCCTTTTTTGTTCGGGTGTTTCTTGCGCTTGAGCGCTTAAGGTTAGGCATAACAATAACGCACTACCAAATTTCAAACTATTCTTTAAAATCATTTTAATTTAATTTATCTGCTAATTCTTAAATTTATAACTATACAAAAATTAATCAATTTTCTGCCATGACTTTACGTTATACAGTGCTTTAACGTTTTTCCCTTCTCGCTTTGTAAAACCTTTACCTTTAGCATATTCTAGGTGTAAAGCATCATAAATACCTTTTTCGTAGTTGAAAGTTAAACCATCGTCTTCAAATAAAATTGTTTTCCTTGGGTTGTCTCCATAAACTTTGCAATTAATTTCGAATGGAGTGCCAGGTTTAATAAATTCTACGGGTTTGGCAAGCGGGAGTATTGTACCCTCTTTAACAAACAGGGGTAAGTCGGTGTATCCGAATTTCACCTTATAAGTCTTTCCGCCTTCGTATTTCTTGTTAGTATTGAAATCAAACCAATTACCCTTTGGTAAGTATACACTTCTTTCATCACTGCGCTCTGTTAGGGGCGCCGCTAAAAGGTCTTGCCCAATCATGTACTGGTCAGAGATGCCATAGGTCTCCTTATCATTAGGATAGTCTACCACAAGTGCCCTGAACGGCGGTATACCATTTAGATGATATGCGGAAAAAGCGGTATACAAGTAGGGGATTAAACTCATTCTAAAATTAAGTAGCGTTCTAATATCATCTTCAACTTGCTTGGCATTGCTCATCAGCTCACCGTTGTTGTTCTTAGCTTTATCAATCTGCAACCATGGTGGATTTTGCAAATACCAAGCGTTGTATAAGGTTTGTGCAGACAATACCGCTGTCTGACTTCTTCTCATTAAATCTGCTACAGACCCAGACTCTCTTACCTCAGGCGACCAGATTAGTCCAGCAAATCCAGAATTGGCAATCATATCAATATAATCTTTATGCCCATATATATCGCTATAAATTGCAGCAGGGTAGGAGGAGGCAAACGCGTTCGATGACCTAACATCGAGCAGTGTTCGTTTATTGGCTGTTCTGTAAATTCCTAAAATACTCTTTTGATAGAGTACCCCAAATAGCTGGTGCATTTGCTCTCCATCTATACCAGATGGGAAACGACTATGCTCAGGAAAACTCCAGGTAGCACTTCCATAACTTAGGTTTGAGTTGTCGCACTCATCAAGTTTAAAACCAGCAATTCCGTTATCAACAAACACACGCTTGTGATAGTCTGCAAACAATCCACTAGTATTTTTATCAGCGAAATCAGGGACTAAACCATTCCATACAAGGTAGTTACCCGCACGGTTCTTTAAAGTTGGGTAAAGCGGCGAACTTGGATTTACGAATGCGTGTTCCCACAAATTTAATCTAAAACCTTTATTTGCTAAACTATCGATCAATAGGTTGGGAGATGGGAAATATTTTTCATTCCATACGTAAGAACAAGAATAAGCTGTAGTTTGCCATTTTGGCTCTAAACCAATAACATCGCAAGGGATGTGGTTCTGTCTGAAGTAATCAGCGAGCTTTCCGACTTGGCTTTGATTAAAATTTGCATCCATCCGATATTTGACCCCTAGCGACCATATTGGTGGCAATGCGCCTCCTCCCGAGAAAAGGTTATAACGTTGCAATGCGGTAAGCATATCCGGACCTTCAAATATAAACACTTCTACGCCTTTAGCTCCCGGAACATCAGCTACAACATATCCTGATGCGGGTTGGCGGTTTTGGTAGAGTCCTTCTACAGAATTTGAGCCCCCAAAATTTGACGATTTAGAATTGATATCTCCTTTTAGCGGATTGGTTGTGCCGCAATAGAAAGTCGTATATCTTGAAGTATTAACCAATATGCCATATCCTTTTGTAGACACATAAAAAGTTGATGGGGCATGCGTGTATCCAAGATCGTTGGATGGGTTATCATTCACAATTGGTTTTTTACGCAAGCCTTTTTGTTTGAATGAACCAATCTGGAGACCAAAACCATAGAGTTCCTCATCGTCTGCCAAGGGTATTTCTACAATTGTTCCGCGGTCATTAACGGTTATACGTATATCTGCAAGTGAAAAAGGAATTTTACCTTTTGGAAGTTTTTCAATAGCAGCTGTTTGCGGTTTCGCATCGCAAAAAGCATAAGGGGTAAAAGGATCTAGCTGCCCGTAAGAAGCCGTGCTAACGCCCGCCGTTATCGTAACATACTGTACAGGCTTATTGGTTTGCGCATTAGCAGACTGAATAAACAGCAGTAGGATAATACAAAAAAAAGAGTTTCTCATAATAAAATGGTTTCACGAAGTTGTCAAAATAAATCGTTTTAGCAAATTATTTCTTTAAATTTTCGATTTCTTTTTATAAAAACACTCTAAGAGATCTTATAAGATGCACTTTCGTAAACTAAAAATGATGAATGAAGGATTCAGGTGTGAAAAAAAAATCGGATTTTTGCTAAAACGATTTATAAAATTTATATATTGGCCATATAAATAACCAATTAGTTTGTATCTTTTATAATGCTGAAAACCAAAACTACTTATTATCAAACCGTTTATAAGTAGCTAACCAAATTATTATGAGTAATAACAGACGGGAATTCCTAAAAAATTTGTCTACCCTTTCAATTGCCAGTGGGACAAGCATGCTGTTTCCAAAGTCCGTGTTAGGTTTTGATAAGGCGCCGTTGTTTCAGATTTCACTTGCTCAATGGTCTCTTCAGGCATCGTTATTTAAAGGTATCTTAACAAATTTAGATTTTCCTGCCAAAGCGAAACGAGAATTTGATATCGACATTGTCGAATATGTAAGCATCTTCTTCAAAAAGCAAGAAACCAACAAAAATTACCTATCTGAGCTAAAAATGCGAACTGATGATCTTGGGGTTAGAAATCATCTAATCATGGTTGATGGTGAAGGAGATTTAGGCGATCTCAGCGAGGAAAAACGTAACGCTGCTGTAGTAAATCATTATAAGTGGGTAGATGCCGCAAAGTATTTAGGCTGTGATAAAATCAGGGTGAACGCAAGCGGAAATGGTCCTATCAACGAAGTACAGGATGCAGTAGTAAAGGGATTGAGTTCGCTAACAAAGTATGCTAAAGCACAAGGTATTTCGATTATTGTAGAAAACCATGGAGGGTACTCATCGAACGGCGCCTGGATTGCTAATGTGATGAAAAGGGTAGACGATAACTATTGTGGAACGCTGCCAGATTTTGGCAATTTTAAAATTAGCGATACGGAAACTTACGATCTGTACAAAGGAGTAGCCGAAATGCTGCCCTATGCAAAAGGGATAAGTGCGAAAACATTTAATTTCGATAGCGGGGGTTACGAGCCTAACATTGATTATGTGCGATTGTTTAAAATGATAAAGAAATCGGGATTTAGAGGTATAGTAGGTATCGAATGGGAAGGAAATTCTAAAAGTGAGCACGACGGAATTTTGGCAACAAAGTTATTATTGGAAAAGGTAAAGCAAAGCCTTAGTTAAATTATCATATGGATTTTATACTACACACTTTCATCAAAATACTTAGTTTTTCGGTTATCAGATATTTTCTTATTGCCGGAGCATTTTTTCTGTTTTTCTATAAATTTTTTCCTAAGTCTTTCGCTAGTAATAAAATTCAAGCAAACCATGCAAAAAGTTCAACCATTTTAAATGAGGTAGTGAACTCACTTTTTACTACCATAGTACTCTCTACAATCGGATTGTTGATATTTCATACAGATTTTAAAAGTCAAACACTGATCTACACCGATATTCGCTTCCATTCAAAATTATGGTTTTTTATGAGTGTGCTGCTGGCTTTAGTCATTCATGATACTTATTTCTATTGGATGCATTATCTGCTCCATCATCCGAAGATTTTCAAGTACACTCATCTGGAACATCATAAATCAAACAATCCATCGCCATTTGCTTCCTATTCATTTCACATTATTGAAGCTTTCTTCGAGGGTGCTGTCCTTCTTTTGATTGTGCTCCTTATTCCCATTCATCCATTTGCCATCATACTTTTTGTTTTGATTGGTTTCGTAATTAACGTCTATGGGCATCTTGGACATGAAATTGCCCCTTTGTGGTTAAGGCATACCTGGCTATTTCAAATATTTAATACATCGGTATATCACAATCTTCATCATAGTAAGTTTAAGGGCAATTATGGTTTGTATTTTAGATTTTGGGATCGAATAATGGGCACTGAACACCCTGGTTATATTCAGCTTTATGACAAAATCCAATTGCAGCGGGAACAGAACAAAATGGCAAATAGTTTAAGGAAGCAACAGTCTAAAATATCTTAGCTGAAAAATTTTTGTTTTTAAGTTTAAATATTATCTTTGCTAAAACGATTTAAAATCTTCAGTAAAATCTAATCAAATAAACCGGAATGCATATTAGGGAGAATAAGGTCGCTCAAATAGTGGGGGTGGATGTTGGCGGATCGCACATTACCGCTGCAAAAGTTAGCAACGATCAGATTGTTCAAGATTCATATTTCGAAAGGAAGCTAGATTCTGGTGCAGATGCCGAGACAATTTTAGCTACCTGGTTGGAAACAATCAGAAAAGCGATTGGCGATCCGGAGCAGTACGATACATCCATTGCTGTGGCAATGCCAGGTCCTTTTGACTACGAAAATGGTATAAGCCTAATTAAGGGGATGCAAAAATATGAATCCTTATACGGTCTGAATATAAGATCCATTTTCTCAGAACAGTTAAATATCCGCCCTGAGAATATACAATTCTTTAATGATGCCAAATGTTTCGTACAAGGGGAAGCCACTAGCGGTGCAGCAAAAGGTTTTAGAAAAGTAATAGGCATCACTTTGGGTACTGGTGTGGGATCGGCCGTTTGCACTGATATGCATGCTGTAGACGTCAATCGGGGATCGAGCCCTTTTCTCGATGGAATTGTTGAAGAATACCTTTCTACTCGCTGGTTTATCGAGCGATATTTTCAACTTACAGGCAATCAAATAGATAATGTGCAATCTCTCTTTAATGGTAACATCATTACAAAAGCAAGAGAGCAGATCTTTGATGAGTTTACCAACAATTTAAGTGATTTTCTACAGGACTTTGTTCAAGCGGAACTACCAGATGCAATAGTTATTGGAGGTGGAATAACCAACGCTGCTACAGAATTTTTGCCTCGTGTTGAAACCAAACTGCATGCATCATTTCCTCAACTAGTAGTCAGAAAAACAAAACTTTGGGATAATGCCTCTCTCATCGGAGCCAGTTCCGCCTTAACAATCACACAATTAAATATCCTGTCAGCCTAACTAGAAATGAAAAACTTTTTAACACTCTCTTTTTTTATTTTGCTAAATGCATTTAGCTATGGGCAGGTTGTATTGACTGGAAAGGTGGTGGATAAAGCCGGACAGCCAATAATTGGCGCTTCAATTGTGGTTAAAGGAACGAAAGACGGAGGATCTTCAGGTACATTAGGTTATTATAGGTTTAGTTCGCCAGCTAAAGCTAAACGGATTTTACTTTGTAAGGCAATAGGGTATGTAGACGATAGTGTTCATGTACAGCTGACAGGAGATAGTATAAAAACTGATTTTTTATTGGGAGATAAGGATAATAACTTGAGCGGCGTGTCTATCAATCTGCGCAAAATAAGAGTTACCGACATTAAAAAAGGTGCTGCGCTTAATGCATTCGAAGTAGCTACAACCGCTGGTGCGGTTGCCGATGTTGTTGGCGCATTGCAAACTTTACCTGGGGCGGCTCCAGCTGGAAATGAAACAGGTCTGTTCGTGCGAGGTGGTTCTAGCAACGAAACTAAAGCCTTTTTTGATGGCATGTTGGTTAAAAATCCTTTTGGCAGCAGGTTACCCGATGTGGCTACCCGAAGTCGTTTTTCAGCTTTCTTATTCAAAGAGACCGCTTTTACCACGAGTGGATATTCTGCCAAGTATGGTCAGGCACTTTCATCGGCCCTCATTCTGGATACTAAAGATCTGGCCGAGAAAACATCAACAGAATTCTCGCTGATTAGTTTGGGGGTAGGGGCTGCACATACAGAGCGTTTCAAAAATAGTTCATTGGTTGTCGGGGCTAAATATTACAACTTCGATCTCAACAACACCTTATTCAAACAAAACATCAACTGGGATAAAAATCCAAGACAATATCAAGGAATGATTAATTATAAGCAAAAGGTTGGAAGTACAGGCTTAGTTAAATTATTTGCAGACTATAGCGGTACTACCTTGGCATTCAATATTGTAAACCCCAATAAGGTTGCTCAAGATCTATTAACTAATACCAACAATAACTTATATGTAAATTTAAATTATACAGGTTTTATCGCTCCATCCTGGAAAATATTTACCGGCCTGGCCCATAATGGTACCAGGGAAGATGGAAAGATTAATAATGATAAGTATTTTCAAAATGATGATTTATTTCAGCAGAAGGTTGTTCTTTCTAAATTCTTTAGTTCCAGCTCTATTCTTAGTTTTGGTCTTGAGCAGTTCCAAAGCAAGCGCAACGAAGGATATACTTCTCTTTCTAGAGCTTATACTGATGTTGTTTCTGCTGGTTTTTCTGAAGCTGAAATCTATCTAAGCAATAATATCATGTTACGGGCGGGATTAAGATCTGAATACTCGTCATATTTGAGAAAATTTAATTTATCGCCACGCGGCTCCTTAGCCTTATATCTCGATAAGAGCAATCAGTTTACGCTTTCCTACGGTAAGTTTTATCAAAAACCTGATGATAGCTTTCTAACCCAAACTTCGGAGATAGGTTTTGAAAACGCCAGCAATTATGCGGTTGATTATGAGTTTAACAAAAATAATCGAAGCTTACGTGTTGAAGCGTATTATAAAGATTACAATAACCTTGTTAAAATTGTTACACCTTTGTACTCAGGTTTCCAAGCCTATGGCCCGCCAGTTTTTATCAATAACTTTAATAACCTGGGTTATGGGTATGCAAGAGGTTTTGATTTGTTCTGGCGAGATAAAAAATCACTTAAAATTGGAGAATATTATGTATCATATTCCTTTGTTGACACGAAAAGGGACTACATAGACTTCCCTGGCATGGCTACACCGAGTTATGTTCCAAAACACACTATTAACCTTGTAGCTAGAAAGTATCTCGTGAAATTAAAGTCTCAACTATCAACTACATATACATTCAGTTCTGGTAGAACTTATTTTAATCCTAACAATCCGGTTTTCCTAGGAGATCACACTCAAAATAATCAAAATTTGAGTGTTGGTATTAGTTACCTTCCTGGTTGGTATAAGAAATTTATTGTTATCAATTTTTCAGCTAATAATGTTTTAGGATTTAACCAGGTATATGGATATCGCTATGCTTACAACGGAGAGCGAAGGGAACCGATTCTGCCGCCTAATAGAAGGGGTTACCTTTTAAGTATTTTGGTTAATTTTGGAGATAGCACCTTTAATCATTAAGTTATGAATAGAATTAAATGCATCGTTCTTGGTATTTTCTGCTGTACTGTACAATTTGCCGTTCATGCACAAGATAAATTCTTCATTGATGGATACCATGGTGGCTATTGGGGTCACTATCCTACAAAATATACCGGCTTTATAGCAGACAAACTCGATCAATATCCATTTTGGAGGATTAATTTAGAGATAGAGCCCGTAACATGGGATTTTGCAAAACAAAATGATGCGTCGAATTATGTCCGCTTCAAAGAAATTGTTAAAGATCAATCCCATAAGGGTAGGGTAGAGTTTGTGAATCCTGCTTACGGACAAAGTTATCTGTATAATGTTCAGGGCGAGTCCGTTATCAGACAGTTTGAATTAGGAATAAAAAAAATAAAGTCACACTTTCCTGAAGCAGAATTCAAAACATATTCATCAGAAGAACCTTGTTTTACAAGTGCTTTACCTGGTATATTAAAGTCTTTTGGCTTTCAATATGCTTCTTTAAAAAATCCTAATACTTGCTGGGGTGGTTATACAAGAGCTTTTGGTGGCGAACTGGTAAACTGGACCGGATCAGATGGTTCTTCCTTACTTACCGTTCCACGGTACGAAAGTGAGCAATTGCTAGAGCAATCTACCTGGCAAACTACCGCATGGAATAATAGTGGAACATATATTAATAGTGCTCGAAAGCAAGGAATTATTAATCCAATAGGCATGTGCCTGCAAGATGCTGGTTGGGAAAACGGACCATGGTTGGGTAAGCCGAAAGATTTCCAGTATATGCTTTGGGCAGATTATATTGCAAACGTAGCAGACAAAAATAAAGTAACTACTTGGAATTTCAATCAGGAGGATTTACAGGTAAGTTTGGTTTGGGGCGCTCAGATCCTCCAACAGATGGCTCAACAGACGAGGCTTGCTGAAAACAAACTTGTAATGGATGAGAAAATTTTTGCTATTGAGACGGCACATAATAAAGGGGCTTTTACCTCAGGAAATTTCGATAAGGCTTGGGAAAATTTGCTGCTAGCAGAACATCACGATTCTTGGATCGTACCATACAATATTGTCAACAAAGAGAAAAAGTGGAATTGGGCGCAGCAGGTAAATTTTTGGGCAAGTGAATCTGGTCGGATTGCTGATAGCATTTCTTATGTGAGCAGAGCAAGAAATGAAAATCGGTCTACAACAATTAAAATTTATAATACAGTAGGTCAACGGCGCCAAGAGTTGGTACGCTACAAAGTGGCATCATCCATCAAAAATCCAACTATTATAAACGATAAAGGTGCGAGGGTTAATACCCAGGTCTCAAATGCAGATGGTAGCTTGCTTTTTATTGCAGATGTGCCTTCCATGGGCTTCGCCTCTTATAAAATCAAAGAAGGCGTGGCTGCTGTTTCAAAAAAGGCAAGCCAACAACAGGTAACACAATACCAGGGCAAAACCAAGGTTAGCACTACGGAATATGAAGTACTCTTTGACCCTGCTAAAGGGGGAGCCATTGTTCAACTTTTAGCCAAAAAGGTGGGTAACATGGAATACATCAATCAAAAGAGTGAAAGGTCTTTCAATGAGATGAGAGGGTACTTTTACAAAGACAGTTTATTTTACTCCAGCAAAGACCAACCTGCCAAGATTACTGTAATTGAAGAAGGACCTATTTGCGTTAAAATACAAATTGATGGTAAAATTAATATTCATCCTTTCAGGCAACTGGTGACATTCGTGAATGGATCGGCGTTAATCGATGTACAAACCGATGTGGATTGGCAAGGCAATCCAGGGATTGGACAAAATTACGCTCAGCAAAAGGGTTGGGATGCAAAAGATTATAAGAAAGCATTTTACAATGATAGTTTAAAGCTTCAAGCTGTTTTTCCGCTCACGTTTCAAAATCAAAAAGTGCATAAAAATGCGCCTTTCGATGTCATGGAGAGTAAACTCAAAAATACATACTTTAATACTTGGGATAGCATTAAAAATAACGTCATTCTAAATTGGGTTGATGTTAACGACGGGAAGGATCAACGTGGAATGGCACTTTTCACAGATCACACCAGTAGTTACAACTACGATGAGCGTGGGATTCTTGGGTTAACCCTTCAATATTCGGGCATGGGACTGTGGTGGAGAAACTATGAAATCAAGGGGGCATCTAAATTTCATTATGCATTGCTACCTCATGCACAAACATGGGATGCAGCAGCGGTTTGGGCCAAAAGCGTTTCGTGGAATGAGCCTCTAAAAGTTGTGGCTAGCGAGAATGCCAAACTTGCTTCTTTTTCACTGCTGGAAACAACAGATCGTGCTTTAGATATATCTGCGGTCACATCAGGCGATAAATGTTTAAATTTTCGCGTTTTTAATTCCAGTAGAATTTCAAAGAATGCAATTATTAAAGTGTCAATGCCATATAAGAAAATTTTGTCGATTTCTTTAAATGGTAAAGTGGAACGGAGTTTTGATGTGCGTAAAAATAATGATGGCTCGGCTTCATTTGAACTTCCTATCCAGCAGTTTGGGATAAAAACAGTTAGGATACTAATGTAATGACGCATGAAGATCGATCTGATTACTAAGATAAAATATTAAATCTTTTTAATTTGCTAAATCGATTTATGTTATTATATTTAAAAAATTAACCAAGTATAAACAGGCAGTTACAAAGCTTAATTTGAATTGTATAGCTGCCAGCTGATAATTTATGAAGTACAAAATTTTCCTTATTGCAGCGATTACGTTTTGTTGCTGGCTAACTTGCTTTTCGCAAAAGCCTTTAAAACCGTTTAAAACAGGAGACAGGGTAGTGTTTGCTGGCAATAGCATTACCGAAGCAGGATTATATGAATCATATATCTGGCTTTATTATATGACCCATTTTCCCAATAGCAGGATAGATATTTTTAATGCAGGCATTGGTGGTGATGTAGCTGGTCAAATTTTCGATAGGTTAGAAGGGGATATTTTGATTAAGAAACCAAATATTCTCGCGATGACTTTCGGTATGAACGATAGCAAATATTTTGAATATCTAGATCAGAAGAACCCCGTAACAGACGAGAAAAGGAAAGCGATAATTGATGAGTCTCAAAAAAGTTATAAAAAGATAGAGGCTAAGTTGAAGGAAATTCCTGGCATTTCGCCGATTCTAGTCGGTTCATCACCTTATGATGAGACCGCAAAGATACCAGGTAATTTATTTGTTGGTAAAGCTAAAACCATGCAGGGTATTATTGATTTTCAACGTCAATCTGCAATTGCCAATAACTGGGGCTTTATAGATTTCTTTCAGCCAATGACCGAAATTAATAAAAGGGAACAAATTACGCAACCTGCTTATACCAATACGGGCCCTGATCGGATACACCCTGGTAGCGCTGGACATTTTATAATGGCATATTTATTTTTGAAAGCTCAAGGATTGGCTAGTCGCAGTATTGCAGATGTGAAAGTAGATGCAGCTAGCAGGCGATTGGTAAAATCAACCAACGCAAAAGTTACTGGCATACGGTTCGGCAAAGATGTGGTCTCATTCGATTACCTGGCGAAATCATTGCCATATCCAATTGATACTGCAGCCAGAGTTTGGCAAAATAACCAGGTTCAGGATGAAGCGCTCAAAGTTATTCCATTTGTTAAAGAGTTCGACCAGGAGTTGATTGCATTTTCTGGCCTTAAAGGCAAAAGATATCGACTTAAGATTGATAACACCACAGTGGGCGAATGGTCTGCAAAACAACTGGCCGAGGGCGTGAATCTGGCGGTTATTAAGCAGACACCACAATATAAACAAGCGCTTAAAATTCTAGCCCTAAATAATGAGCGTAGGGGAGTAGAAGCTAAGTACCGAAACTACTTCTGGGTCCAGTACAACTTTTTAAAGCAAAAGGGATTACTTTTCAATAATAGTAAAGAAGCTAGAGATACCATTTCAAATAACCTGAAAAATAATGGGTGGTTAAATGCTAAAAAGGGAGACTACGATGAAATCGTTGATAATGGTGACAAAGTTAAGATGAAAATGGAAATGTTAATAAATGAAATTTACACGATAAATAAACCAGTTACTCACCATGTCAGACTTGAAAAAATATAGCAAAAGCTGGATTGCCATCGCTGGCGTGATGGCGATGGCGTGGCTTGCTTGCGTTAAACCAGTTAAGGATGATCTTGCGGAATATGTTAATCCGTTCATTGGTGCTACTACTAATGTTGATGATGCCGGTGTGTACCATGGGCTGGGTAAAACCTATCCGGGGGCTACAACACCATTTGGTATGGTACAAGTTAGTCCGAACACCATTACAGGGGGTGATAATGGATCTGGTTACAGCTATGAGCATAAAACGATAGAAGGTTTTGCCTTGACGCAGATGAGCGGTGTGGGTTGGTTCGGAGATATGGGCAATTTCTTGGTAATGCCTACAGCTGGAAAAATTAAGACGGCGCCCGGAAAAGAGAATGTGAGAGATGGATATCGATCGAAATACGACAAGTCTTCAGAACAAGCTAGTCCGGGTTATTATGCTGTTAAACTAACCGACCATAATATAAAAGCTGAACTCACGGCTGCGCCACACAGTGGAATGATGCGATTTACTTTCCCGGCAAATGAAATGTCTAGGATACAAATTGATCTTGCCCGACGCGTTGGAGGAACTTCCACAATGCAATCGGTAAAAGTTGTAGATGACCATACCATTGCCGGATGGATGAAATGTACGCCTGATGGTGGGGGCTGGGGGAATGGTGATGGGCAGGCCAATTATACCGTATATTTTTATGCTCAGTTTTCTAAACCCTTAACTAACTATGGTGTTTGGACTGCCGATATTCCCGAACAGTGGTCGAGAAAGCGAGATGATGTAACCAGCGATAAATATCAAAAAGTGATTTCTGAAGCATCGATTATAGAGAAACCAACTGAAGTGTCTGGAAAACATTTGGGTTTCTTCGCTAATTTTAATACAACAGACAATGAGCAAATTGTACTGAAAACAGGTATTTCATATAATAGCATAAATGGCGCTAAAGAGAATCTGGAGAGCGAGATTGCAGATTGGGATTTTGATCTTGTGAAGCAAAGTGCAAGAAGGAAATGGAATGATGCTTTGGCTAAAGTTGACATCACCGGAGGTACTAAAGATGAAAAAATATCATTCTATACTGCGCTTTATCATACAATGCTAGATCCAAGGGTATTTCAGGATGTTGATGGCAATTATGCAGGTGGCGATGGAAACCCCCATCGTTCGAAAACCTTTACAAAGAGAACAATCTTTAGTGGCTGGGATGTTTTTCGTAGTCAGATGCCGTTGCAAACCATAATTAATCCGGTTGTGGTTAATGATATGGTAAACTCACTTGTTACCCTAGCCTCAGAAAAAGATAAAACTTACCTTGAAAGGTGGGAAATGCTAAACGCCTACAGCGGATGCATGATTGGAAATCCTGCTGTTTCTGTTATAACCGATGCTTACCAAAAGGGAATCAGAAATTTTGATGTCAATAAAGCCTATCAATTATCGGTAAATAGTGTAGAAAAGTTTGGAAATGGCGAACGAGGATTTACGCCTGAACCTTTTAGTATTGCCAATACATTAGAGTATGGTTACTTCGAATGGTGTGTTGGTCAATTTGCTAGTGCTTTAGGTAAAAAAGACGATGCAGACAAATATTATAAAAGAGGGCAATCTTACCGCAACATTTTCGATAAAGAGAAGAATTGGTTCAGGCCAAAGGACAGCAATGGTAAATGGCTGGCCTGGCCAGATTCTGGAAGATTAACACAATGGTATGGCTGCATCGAAAGTAATCCCTATCAGCAGGGTTGGTTTGTTCCTCATGATGTGAACGGGATGGTTACTTTGATGGGCGGTAAAGAACATGTACTTACTGATTTAAGCTCATTTTTTGATAAGGCACCAGAAAACATGATGTGGAATGACTACTACAACCATCCTAATGAACCTGTTCATCACGTTCCATTTTTGTTTAATAGGCTTGGTGCGCCATGGTTAACGCAAAAAACAACTCGTGAAATTTGCCAGCGGGCTTACAAGAATAGTGTTCAGGGATTGGTTGGTAATGAAGATGTAGGACAGATGTCAGCATGGTATGTATTGGCAGCAACAGGCCTACATCCGGTATGCCCGGGCGATCCCAGATATGAGATTACAAGTCCTGTGTTTGCAAAAGCTGTAATTAAGCTAGACCCCAAGTATGCATCTGGTAAAACGTTTACGATCACCGCTGAAAATAATTCACCGAAAAACATTTATATCCAAAGCGCTCAGTTAAACGGAAAGCCATATGATAAATGTTTTATTACTCATCAGGTACTTACAAATGGTGGTGAGCTTGCCTTGGTAATGGGCGATAAGCCTAATAAAAATTGGGGAAAAAATTAATTTTTTAAAAAAAACCACACATATACACACAATGAAACTAAAATTTACACTACTCCTAGCCGGACTAACAACTTACGCCATGGCACAGCAGCCAGATTTGGTAAAGTATGTTAACACCCTGCAGGGAACCAACTCTAAATATGAGTTGTCTTACGGCAATACCTATCCTATGGTATCTATGCCCTTCGCCATGAATACATGGACCCCTCACACTGGCCAGAATGGCGAGGGTTGGAAATATCAGTATTTTCTAGATGAGATTAAAGGCTTCCAACAATCCCATCAGTGCAGCTCTTGGGTAAATGATTATGGCGTTTATACCCTGATGCCAGTTAGTGGAGCGCTGAAGGTGTTAGATAAGGACAGATCATCAAAGTTTAAACACACAAATGAGATTGCCAAGCCTAATTATTACAAAGTTACATTCGATAATGGAATTACTACGGAAATGTCGCCTACAGAAAGGGGGGCACACCTTAAATTTCAGTTCGTTAAAGGCGAGTCATCATATATTGTTCTGGATGGCTATACGAAAATGAGTGGTGTTAAAATATATCCAAAAGAAAATAAAATTACCGGGTGGGTAAATAACGCAAGGTGGGCGCCAGACAATTTCAAGAACTATTTTGTGATTATGTTCGATCAACCTTTCGAGGCATATGGCACATGGGAAAATGAAAAGGGCAAAATCAACAATAATAATGATGAAGATAGCGGAAAAGGAATAGGTGCTTACGTTAAGTTTAAGGATGGTGCCACAGTCCAGGTAAAAACTGCCTCTTCTTATATCGATGTAGCGCAAGCAGAACTTACACTTAAGTCTGAATTAGGGAATTATAACAAATTTGAGGATACTAAGAATGCAGCTTTCAAAGTTTGGAATAATTTGCTTAACAGAATGGCGGTAGAGGGTGGAACGGAAAAGGAAAAAGCCACTTACTATTCTTGCGTGTTTCGTGCAAATTTATTCTCTCACAGATTTTTTGAAATCAACAAAGCGGGTGATCCTTACTATTATAGCCCTTATGATGGTAAAATTCATGATGGTTACATGTATACTGATAACGGTTTTTGGGATACATTCAGGGCTCAATTTCCATTGAATACCATTATGCACCCGAAAATGCAAGGTCAATATGTACATGCCCTGTTAGAAGCTCAAAAGCAGTACGGCTGGTTTCCGGCATGGTCTCAGCCAGGAGAAACTGGTGGTATGCTAGGCAACCACGCTATTTCGTTAATAACTGATGCCTGGGTTAAAGGTATTCGTACCGTAGACCCTCAAGAAACATTGGCCGCATACTATCATGAGGCTACTAACAAGGGGCCTGGTGGTGCTGCCACTGGTAGACCAATGTGGAAAGAGTATTACCAATCTGGATTTATCCCTTATCCAGGGTCTGAAGGTTCAGTGTCACAAACGCTTGAATCAGCATACGATGATTTTTGTGGATACCAATTGGCTAAGCAAACTGGTAACAAATACTACATGGATGTTTTCAGTAGGCAGATGTACAATTATAAAATGATTTATGATCCGGCTACCCGCTTTATGAGAGGCCGCCAGGTAAGTGGAGATTGGACACCAAATTTCGATCCACTTTCTTGGGGCGGTCCTTATACTGAAGGCAATGCCTGGCATTGGCAATGGTCGGTTTTTCATGATGTTCAGGGTCTCATTAATTTAATGGGTGGCAATAGCAATTTTGTTTCCAAGATTGATTCTGTATTTTCTATTCCCAATACCATTGTTCCTGGCAAATATGGTGGGGTGATTCATGAGATGACTGAAATGAAGTTAGCCAACATGGGACAATATGCTCATGGCAACCAGCCAATTCAACATATGATTTACCTTTACAATTACGCCGGACAGCCTTGGAAGGCACAATATCATGTTAGACAGGTGATGGATAAGCTCTACAATGCTTCGGAAAATGGATTTCCAGGTGATGAAGATCAGGGGCAGATGTCATCATGGTATGTGCTTAGCGCTATGGGTATTTACAGTGTGTGCCCAGGAACCGATGAATATGTTTTAGGATCTCCAGTCTTTAACAAGGTGTCTTTGAGCTTAGAAAACGGTAAAAAATTTATTGTTGAAGCTGTAAACAATAGCAAGGAAAACGTGTACATCCAGTCGGCTACTTTAAACGGTAAAGTTTATACCAAAAATTTTATTAAGCATGGAGATATTACACGAGGTGGCGTTTTAAAATTAGTAATGGGTAACAAGCCGCAAAAAACCAGAGGTATTGGTATGCTTGATAAACCATTCTCGCTAACTAAGATCAATTAAGATGAAAAGATTTTTGATTCTACTTTATTTAGCAATCTTTATCTCAGGATATGCTGAGGCAGCAAAAGTAGACACCATCGCTACTTTTAGTAAATCGATGCATAAGACGATCAAAGCTACAGTAGTCCTACCCGAAAAATACCGGGTAGGAACTGGTTTACCGGTACTCTATCTTCTTCATGGTGCAGGCGGCAATTACAAAGACTGGATTTCTAAAGTTCCTGCCATAAAAGGTTATGCAGATCAATATAAAATGATTATTGTTTGCCCTGATGGCAATCAAAGCAGCTGGTATTTCGACAGTCCAATAGACTCCACCTACAGGTACGACACTTATGTTAGCAAAGAATTAGTCGAAATTATTGATAGAAAGTATAGTACCATTGCCAATCGAAAAGGACGGGCTATAACAGGTTTAAGCATGGGTGGACATGGAGCACTTTATCTAGGAATTAAGCATCAAGATGTGTTTGGCGCAATGGGTAGCATGAGCGGTGGGGTGGATATAAAGCCCTTTCCAAACGGGTGGGATTTACCAAAGCGACTTGGTGCATACAGCGAATTTCCACAAAACTGGAAGGATAATAGTGTAGTAGATCTTGTTGGTTTGATCAAACCTCAATTAGGCATAATCATCGACTGTGGTACCAACGACTTTTTTTACGGTGTAAATGAACATCTTCACCAAGAACTGTTGCGTTTGAAAATACCTCACGATTATACCAGCAGACCTGGTGGCCATAGTTGGGAATATTGGGCAAATTCAATAAAATATCACATGGTGTACTTCTCAGATTTTTTCGCAACTAATTAATTTCTTTCAGGATAAAGCAAAAAGTCTTTGATGAGTAAAACCAACTAATTATGAAAAATTTTATTGTGTTGCTCTTATTGATAGTTTGTGGGAATATTGGCCGTGGGCAAGAAAATCCTTCACAGCATTACCTTTTTCCCGACTTTCGGGAAGGTACTATCTCATACAAATCTGGAAGTCCGAACCAGGCTAAATTAAATTACAATCGGTTAACTCATGAAATGGTGTTCGTAAACAAAGGCAGCATGCTTGCTCTCTATGATACCAATATCGATACAATATACCTGGAAAATAAAAAATTTGTGCTAGACCAAGATCGTTTTTTGGAAGTATTCGCTGTAAAAAATAGGCTTATCTATATAGACCATACGGCTTCGTATATTCCTCCAGCTGCGAATGCCGGCATGGGTGGCACATCGCAAACTGCCGGTCAAAATTCAGTTGCCAATGTTAAGTTAATTAGTGGAATTTACAACTTGTCACTTCCTAATTACAGAATTATACCAGCAGATGATCTATATTTCAAATCAGACGCAGGCTTGATAAGACTAAATGTTAAAAATTTAGAAAAACAGTATCCAAACAAATCAAAAGAGATAAAAAAACTGATAAGGGAACGAAATTTAAGCCTCGAAAAACTGAATGATCTGAGAGAGGTCTTTGATATCTTAGATTGATTTGTACTTTCTGATTGATCCGCTTATGTAATTTCTGTAATAACTATAATAATTTGCTAAATCGTTTTTTCTTTCTATTTTTAACCTTCTAACCAATTAAAATATTTTATTGTGAAATATAATCAAGAAAACACCCTGATATTTAGATACCTAAAATTGGGTTTCATTATATCAGTGTTTACAATATCGAAAACATTTGCTCAGAAATCTGTAGAGAAGAATTATTCAGATTTGGTAAATACTACTATTGGAAGCAAAGGAAAAGGGCATGGTGTACATGAACAATACTTGGAAGCTGGTTATACTTTCCCAGGAGCGATGTACCCAATGGGAATGGTTCAGTTCACCAATACCTTTTTTGCAGAAAACAAAGGCTTTGTAGTCAATCAACTTAGCGGCGCAGGCTGCGACCATATGGGAAATTTCCCAATTATGCCGCTGGCTGGAGCACTTAAAGATTCACCAAACGACATGAAATCTTTTAAGCCTGGCTTCAAAATAGAAAAAGCAGTTGCAGGCTTATATCGGGTTAAGCTTACCAAAGATGATATTAACGCCAACTTAACAGTAACTCAGAGGACAGGAATGGCCACCTTCGAGTTTGCCAAATCAGAACAGCAAGCTACGCTGGTAATTGGTTCGGGAATAAATGCAACACAAATTTCAGAAGCCAGTGTAAAGATAACTGGAAATAATAGTTTGGAAGGCTATGCAGATGGTGGTTCTTTCTGCGGCTCTGCCACGCCATACAAGGTGTATTATGTTGCAGTATTCGATCAGCCTGTAAAAAGCGCTGGAACTTGGAAAGATGGTGTGCTTAAACCAGATTCGAAGGGGGAGCAGGGCCCGAACTCAGGTGCATTTTTTACATTTAACGTCTCAAAGCAGAAAACCATTAAGTATAAGTTTGCTATCTCTTATGTATCAATTGCAAATGCTTATCAAAACTTAAAGGCAGAAAATCCAGACTGGAATTTTGAAGCCATAAAGGTTAAAGCGCAACAGGCATGGAACAATAAGTTTTCGAGAATAAAAGTAGTATCAAAAGATGCTGATCACGTGACGCAGTTCTATACACACCTTTACCATGTGTTTACCCATCCTAATATCAGTAACGATGTTAATGGACAATATATGGGGGCAGATGATAAAGTACATGTAGTGTCTAAAGGAAGAGATAATTACACATCTTTCAGTAATTGGGATACTTATCGCACACAGATTCAACTGATTGCAATGCTTGCGCCTAAACAAACCAGTCAGATCATTCAATCGACCATTAACTTTGCTGAGCAATCTGGCGGAAGTCTTCCAAGATGGGTTTTAGCCAATACTGAAACTGGGATTATGCAAGGAGATCCTACGGCGATTGTTATTGCGAATGCTTATGCTTTTGGAGCCACAGATTTTGATACGCAAAAGGCCTTGAAAATAATGAAAAGGGGCGCAGAAGTGCCAGGCGCAAAGTCTCAAACAATTGAAACAAGACCTCATGTTGCGCAATATTTACAAAAAGGTTATGTTAATGATGCATCTATGACCTTGGAATATACCTCTGCTGATTTTGCCATAGGTATGTTTGCAAAAAAAGCACTAAACGATCAAACGACTTATCAGAAATATCTTGAACGTTCTACATGGTGGAAGAATCAGTTCGACAGGGAGTCAGGTTGGATTAGATCCAAGGAATCAGATGGCAGCTGGAGGGGACAGAACGACGGCATGAGGGAAGCAAATTATAAAAGTTACTTCTGGATGGTACCATACAATGTTAAAGGGCTGATTGATATTATTGGGGGCAATAAAAATGCTGAAGAACGTTTAGATAATTTCTTTCGGAAACTCAATGCAGATTATTCGCAAGATTGGTTCGCTGCAGGAAATGAGCCAGATTTTCAGGTGCCTTGGCTTTACAACTGGGTTGGTGCGCCATATAAAACACAAGCCCTGGTTAAGAAAATTCTTCAAGAGCAATATAGCAACAAAGATAATGGACTTCCTGGTAACGACGATTTAGGGGCTATGGGTGCATTCTATGTTTTTGGTAATATTGGCTTGTTCCCGGTAATTCCAGGGGTAGGAGGGGTTTCAATTAATTCACCTAGCTTTAGCAGCATCATAATTACACTTCCAAATGGTAAAAACCTAAGCATAACCGGTGGCAACAAAGATTTAAACTATATTCAGTCTGTAAAGTTTCAAGGTAAAGTGCTTAACCAAACATGGCTGAACTGGAAACAACTGTCCATGGGCGGTAAGCTGGAATATAAACTATCTGATAAACCAAATAAAAGCTGGGGATTGGCCAGTCCACCTCCATCATACCAATAAAACTTAACGGATTAATTCAACATAAAATGAAAAAAATTACTTTAGTTCTTGGATTTCTAATAAGCTTTGGAGCACAGGCACAGCAGAAAGTACCTGTAAATTGGAAACTGGGTCCGTTTATTCGTCCCACGAATGTGAATCCAATCATCTCTCCTGATTCTACCAATAAGTTTTTTGATCCGATAAAGCAAAAACAAATAGACTGGGAGAGCAATGACACCTTCAATCCCGCTGCCACCTTAAAGGATGGAAAGATATATGTTCTCTATCGTGCGGAAGATAAATCAGGAAAAGGAATTGGCCAGCGCACCTCAAGAATTGGGCTGGCAGAAAGTAAAAATGGTACAGCTATGGTGCGAGCTAAAAGTCCGGTACTTTTCCCAAAAAATGATAACCAGAAAGAATTTGAATGGGCTGGAGGTTGTGAAGATCCAAGAGTTGCCGTAACCGCGAACGGCACTTACGTAATGATGTACACACAATGGAACAATAAGGTGCCAAGGTTGGCTGTTGCTACCTCAAAAGACTTAAAGACTTGGAAAAAACATGGTCCGGCATTTAGGTATGCATATAATGGAAAGTTCTTCAATTTGCCCACCAAGTCTGCATCAATACTTACTTCGGTAATCAATAACAAATTAACCATTACAAAAATAAAAGGGAAATATTGGATGTATTGGGGCGAGGCCAATGTATATGGTGCCACCTCTACAGATTTAATTAACTGGAGCCCAGTAGTAAATACGAGCGGAGCTTTAAAGGTATTGTTTTCACCACGAAAAGGTTATTTCGATAGTCAGTTAACTGAGTGTGGTCCGCCTGCAGTGTTAACTGCTAAAGGGATTGTACTTATGTATAACGGTAAAAACTTGCCAGGAAAAGATGGAGATGAGCGGTATACTGCAAATGCATATTGTGCTGGTCAGGCGTTATTTAGCGCTCAAGATCCTGAAGTACTTCTATCCAGACTTGATCAACCGTTCCTCATTCCTTCCGAGCCGTTCGAAAAGAGTGGCCAATATCCTGCTGGAACTGTATTTATTGAAGGTCTGGTGTATTTTAAACAAAAATGGTTCCTGTATTATGGCTGTGCTGATTCTAGAGTAGCCGTTGCAATATTTGATCCACGTGGCAGTAAATAACCCCTATAAAACCAATCATAAATAAATGAAATTTTATCAACAATGTAAGGCCCTGCTGCTATTTGCCGTATTTTCAATACTGGCAGGGCCTGCACAAGGGCAAAAGTTTTTTTATTTAAATAGTGCTAAATCGATTAACTGGAAGATTAGTCCAGATACAGATTCTTGGAAAGGTTTAAATAGACCGAGTGAGATGGATTATCCAGATGCCAACTGGATAAATGCATTAGTTCCAGGTACGGTGTTTAATGCATACGTTGTTGCAGGTTTAGAGAAAGATCCAAATTTTGGCGACAACATTTATCAGGTAAATAAAGAAAAGTACGACCGTGATTTTTGGTATCGTCTTAAATTCATCATTCCAGATACATTTATC
Source organism: Pedobacter sandarakinus (assembly GCF_026240095.1). Classification (GTDB taxonomy): domain Bacteria; phylum Bacteroidota; class Bacteroidia; order Sphingobacteriales; family Sphingobacteriaceae; genus Pedobacter; species Pedobacter sandarakinus. The sequence continues at coordinate 105,599 of NZ_JAPIVG010000002.1, forward strand.
GAAGAAAAAATTTGGCTAAATTTTGAAGGAATTAATCGAAGTGGTGATGTATACTTAAATAATCAACTGCTAGGGAACTTAAATGGTTTTATGCAGAGAGGAAAGTTTGATGTAACTGCATTAGTGAAAAAGGGGGTGCCAAACGTATTAGCAGTTTTAGTTCGTGTTCCAAGGATGCCACTGGTTAATCTGGCTACTCCTACCTATATTTCCTCAGCCGGATGGGACTGGATGCCGTATGTTCCAGGTCTCAATAGTGGTATAACAGATGATGTTTATCTCAGCGCCTCAAACAAAGTAACCATAGAAGACCCTTGGATTAGAACACTTGAACTGAACGAAAAGAATGCTGTACTTGGCATAGAGACGGTATTAAATAATTCTTCACCGAAGGTTATAGAAGGAATTCTGTCTGTTAATATTCAACCAGGAAATATCAACCTGCAGCAAAAGGTAAAAATGCTCCCCAACCAGGTGCGTACACTAAAATTTGGTAGTGATGCATTCGAAGCACTTAAAGTATCAAAACCCAAATTATGGTGGCCAAATGGCTATGGAGAGCCAAATTTGTATACTGCTAACTTCAAGTTTACTTATGATAAGATTGTTTCTGAAGAGAAACAGGTTAAATTCGGAATCAAAAAGTATAGCTATGATACCATCGGAAATGTGCTGCATATTTCTATAAATGGAAAAAAGATATTTGTGAAAGGTGGAAATTGGGGCATGTCTGAATATATGTTAAGGTGTCGCGGTAGTGAGTATGATTTAAAAGTTAAGCTCCATAAGGAGATGAATTTCAACATGATTCGTAATTGGATTGGATCAGTTACCGACGATGAATTTTACCAGGCTTGCGATAAATATGGAATAATGGTTTGGGATGATTTCTGGCTAAACTCTGAACCGAATTTGCCCAGAGATGTAGGGAATTTCAACGCAAACGCAATCGAAAAAATCCAAAGGGTACGAAATCATCCAAGTATTGCCGTTTGGTGTGGAGATAACGAGGGTTATCCACTTCCACCACTAAATAACTATCTACGCGAAAATGTACTGGTTTTTGATGGTGGAGACCGTTTATATCAACCCAATTCCCATTCAGACGCATTAACCGGAAGTGGTCCGTGGACTAATGCACACCCTATTTGGTATTTTGATAAATCACCAAACGGCTTTGGAGGAGAGAAGGGTTGGGGATTTCGGTCAGAAATTGGCACAGCGGTGTTTACAACTTTTGATAGTTTTAAAAAGTTTATGCCCAAAGAAAATTGGTGGCCACGCAATGGCATGTGGGATAAACATTTTTTCGGCTCTTCAGGGGGAAATGCCGGCCCCGATACATACGAAAGGACAATCAATAGCAGTTATGGCAAATCCAATAGCATCATCGAGTTCTGCGAAAAAGCACAACTGCTAAATATCGAAACTAATAAAGCGCTATTCGAAGGTTGGCAACACAACATGTGGAATGATGCCTCAGGTGTAATTACCTGGATGAGTCAATCTGCTTACCCTTCTTTAGTTTGGCAAACGTACGATTACTATTACGATTTAAATGGTGCCTATTGGGGCGTTAAAAAAGCTTGTGAACCTATTCACGTTCAATGGAGCTATGCCGACAATTCAATTAAGGTTATCAATACTACTGGTGAGCATTTGAGAAATCTTAGCGTATCTGCGGCCATATATAATATCGACGGTAGCATGCTGAAGCAAATGGGCAAATCAGCTACAATTGATGCGCCGTCTAATGAAGCAACTAGTTGTTTCAAGCTTGCCTTTGATGAATATAGCCCTAACCTCGCACACAAGAAGGAAACTTTTGCATCCTCTGGTGAAAAAAATCTCGAAAACCCTAATAGCGCTACGGATGGAAATCCTTCATCTCGCTGGGCAAGTAGAAATTCTGATCCAGAATGGATTTATGTAGATCTTGGGGCCAAAAAAACTGTCAATTCTGTAGTGCTAAACTGGGAAAGTGCGCATGCAAGCAAATATAAGATCCAAGTCTCTGATGACGCAAAATCATGGAAAGATGTTTACGAAAATGACAATTCCAAGGGGGGATACGAACTGATTCCTATTAATAACCAAACAGGCAGGTACGTACGTGTTCTTGGCACAAGCAGAGCAACTATGTATGGATATTCTCTTTGGGATTTTGAAGTTTATGAAACACCTACTCCTCCTAAAGCAAAAATGAATTTCATCAAACTCCAATTGAAGGATGCAAAAGGGAAATTAATTTCAGACAATTTTTATTGGAGAAGTGAACGAGGTGCAGATTACACCGCTTTAAATAGTATGCCTCCCGCGAAACTGACAACAACTTCTACCATTACTTTGAAAAATGGACAATACAAAATCAATGCTACGATAATTAATAAAGGAAATACACCTGCTTTTGCAGTGAAGGTGCAAGCTTATCGGAAAAGTGATGGTGAACGTATTTTACCTGCCCTAATGAATGATGATTATTTTACTTTATTGAAAGGGGAGCGGAAAAACATAGAGATCACTTTCGAAAAGGGTTTTCTTCCTGATGGTAAATATACAATCCTTGTGAAACCATACAATTATACAGCACAATAAACAGAATTAACTATAACCAGTAAAATACGACGATGATATGAGACTTAAATTTTTAACATTATTGGTGCCTATAATCTTTTTAACCATAACCTCTTCCGGTCAAATAAAATTGGGAAGTATTTTGCAAGATAATATGGTCATCCAACAAAAAAAACCATTAAATATATGGGGTAAAGCCATCCCAGGAGCTATGATCACCATCTCGCCAGACTGGGCAAAACCTGTTAAAACAAAGGTTGCAGAAGATAGCACTTTCTCCGCCATTGTAAAAGTGCCATCTGCCAAACCTGGAGATTATGACCAACACCAGATAGAGATTACTGATGGAAAAAACGCCACCACCCTTAGAAATTTATTAATCGGTGAGGTTTGGGTATGTGGAGGGCAATCCAATATGGCATTTAAGGTTAAAGAGTTGTTAAATAGCAAGCAGGAAATTTCCGAATCGAACAATCCGTCGGTAAGGTTTCTTACAGTGGGTTTTTATTGGGCAGGACAACCATTAGATCATTTCACTGGATCGTGGCAAATTTGTACACCACAAACTACTCCTGAATTTAGTGCAATCGGATATTATTTCGCTAAAGAAATTCAAAATAAATTAAAGGTACCTGTTGGGATAATATCCTCTAATGTTGGTGGTTCATCTGCTCAAGGCTGGGTTCCGAGGGCATTTCTTGAAAACGATAAAGAATTAAATTCTACATACTTAAAAGGCTTTTTAGAGAGCAAAAGATATAGGGAACCAATAGATGGTATATTTAGTTGGGATAGAATTTCTAGTCCATACATATTATTCAATGGGATGATAAGTCCTTTAAGGAAACTTTCTATCGCGGGATTTCTTTGGTACCAGGGAGAGTCTAACGGAAAGGAGAGAGAAAGCTACACTAACGTAACTTCCGCACTTATAAAAGGGTGGAGGGAAACATTCAATCAAGGTAATTTACCCTTCTATTACGTTCAAATTGCACCATATAACTATGATAATCAAAAAGAAGACGCTAATGATTATGCATTTTTTAGGGAACAACAGCAAAATATTAGAAAGGTTACAAATACTGGGATGGTAAGTACACTTGATGTAGGTGAAATCAATGATATTCATCCTAAGAATAAAAAGGCGGTTGCAGATCGATTATCCAGGATGGCTCTTAATCAAACTTACGGCTATAATACAATTCATTATAAAAGTCCCGTTTTCTCGAATGTAACATATTCGGATGATAGTGCCGTTGTTAGCTTTGATAAAAAAACGGTTAATCAGGGTTTAGACACAAAAGATGGTATGGCTCCGAAATATTTTATGCTTGCAGGAGATGATCAGATATTTCATCAGGCCAGTGCCAGAATTTTAAATAACAAGATTATTCTCCATAGCAATAAAGTATCGAAACCGGTAGCAGTGAGGTACGCTTTCACCAATTATCCAATTACTAACCTTCAAACCAAAGACGGCTTACCGGTAGAACAGTTTAGAACAGATAATTGGCCAGAAAATCGTCCACCTTACCGGTATGAATTTAAACCCATTCTTGTGAATGGTGAGAAACCATAATTGGCTTTTAAATACAATTGTATTTTATTGCTTAATCGCCGATCAATAATAAAAATCATAGTTTGTAAGATAACCCAGAATTTAAATATTTATCAATATGAAACAGAAGTCAAACACGTTCAAACTACGCTGGCAGATTTTAAGCTTGCTTATCTTCGCTATAAGCAGCTGGTCATCTGCACAGGAAACATCGCGGTTGATGGTTAATAATATTTTGCAAAGCAACATGGTTATTCAGCAAGGTAAACCATTTAAAGTCTGGGGTATTGCAAGTCCAGGCGAACAGGTGTTTGTTTCAACAGATTGGAACAAATCAAGTTCGAATGGTAGGGCAGATGAATCGGGAAGATTTATGGTAGAAGTTAGCGTTCCTAAAGCTATCAAAGGAGATTACTCCTCCCATCAGCTCCAGGTTTACACGGCGAATGATACGGTAAAGTTAAGCCATTTGCTTATTGGTGATGTATGGTTCCTGAGTGGACAATCCAATATGCAATTCAGCCTAAAAGAAGATAAATATGCCGATGCCAATCTACCATTAGCACTTGATACGAATATCAGGTTATTCAATACTGCCTTAAATTTTAGCGCAAGTCCGATTTCCGATGTAAAGGGTAAGTGGACTACATGTGCACCACAAACCGCCAAAGACTTCAGTGCAGTTGGTTATTATTTTGGTGCCTACCTTAAAAAGGTGATTGATATTCCAGTTGGCTTGGTATTCTCTGGCATTGGCGCCTCAAAAGTAGAAGCTTTTATTCCACAGGACGTGTTACAACGTAACCCACTCTTAAATACTACTTACCTCCAGCCTTACCTAGCCGATCCTAAATCAAAAGAAAAGGTGGATGGTGGTTTCAGTTTTGAGAAAGTGACCAGGCCGTTCCTATTGTATAATGCAATGATAAACCCATTTACGCCTCTGTCTATAACAGGCTTTTGCTGGTATCAGGGAGAGGGCAACCGAACTGAGCGAGAATCTTATACCCTGGCAACACAGAAATTAATCACTACCTGGCGATCCCAATTTAACCAAGGCAATCTGCCATTCTATTATGTTCAGGTAGCACCTTTCTTTTGGGATAAAGAAGATCCTAAACTTGCAGACTACGCTTTTTTTAGGGAAGCACAGCAGAAGATAGCAAAAGTAAAAAATACCGCTATGGTAGTAAGTATGGATGTAGGAGAAGCAAAGGATTTGCATCCTAAAAATAAAGGACCATTGGGTGTTCGCCTCGCTAAAAGTGCACTTAATCTAACCTACAATATTGATACTGTAATCTATAAGGGGCCAGAATTTCAAAAGGCAAAATTTAATGGGAGCCAGGTTGAAGTGATGTTTAAACCTGAAACAGTTGCCTCTGGCCTTACCACTCGCGACGGGTCGTCACCAGCATTCTTTGAGGTCGCAGGAATTGATCGGAAGTTTTATCCAGCAAAAGCTCAAATATCTGGAAAAAAAATTATTCTCAGTACCAACACTGTAACTCGGCCAGTTGCGGTGAGGTATGCCTTTACCAATTATGCGGTTACCAATCTTCAAAATAGCGCAGGGTTACCAGCCATTCCATTTAGAACTGATAATTGGCCTGAGTGATCAGTCATACTCTGCTAAAACGATTAATCATACGTATAATCAAGTTTTTTGATTTATAAAAGCTAAAATATACCGTCTGGACGCTCTCGAAGGTGATGTTGAAAAAAATAAATTAAAAAAAATAAAATAAATTTGCTAAAACGATTTTATTGTATAATTTAGTGATGTGATTAACAATCACCTAACCAAAATATAAACTATACGAATTAATTTTACTCCTAGAGCAGGCGATAGTAAGAACCGATATCTTTGATAGCGTGAATCTGCATCCGGGTAAAATCTGTTGGTATAAAAATGTAAACTAAAAAACATTTAATACTCAATTCATAATGAACAGATTTTTACAAATCATTTTTTGCGTAAGCTTTACGCTTGGCTTTGTTTCTTGTAAAAAGCAGAGTTTTCTCGATCCTCAACTAACCGGGCTTAGTGAAAAAGATGTATTTACAGATAGTACAAGGACGATGAATTTCTTAACAAACATCTACACAGATGTAATCTTAAGTCAGGATACACGTCGTTTTGGAGAAACCGGTTTAGCTGCCGCTACCGACGAAGCTGAAGGCCCGTTGAACTCGTCAAATTATTTTAGGCAGTTTGTATCTGGATCAGTAAACCCGAACAACATTACTAGTGATGTATTCACTGCTAGCTACGAGCAAATTAGAGCCGTTAACCAATTTCTTAAAAATCTATCAACTTCCAAATTTGATGCTGCTCAGCGTAGGCGTACTAAAGGAGAGGCTATCTTTTTAAGGGCATGGTATTATTCTATGTTGCTTAAACACTATGGCGGAGTGCCAATCGTTGGCGACGAACTGTATGGCCGTACAGATGATATACCTACCGTGCGATCTAGCTATGCAAACACAGTAAAATATGTGGTAGATCAATGTGATACAGCAGAAAAATATCTTTTATTGGAGAATGAGCCTTTGAATTACGGCAGAGCCACGAGGGGTGCTGCATTAGCTTTAAAGGCTCGTGTATTACTGTATGCAGCAAGTCCGTTATTCAACGATCCTGGAGCATCAGTTTTTGCTGGATCTCCTGTTAAAAATTTAGTTTCTTACGATGCATATGATGCTAACCGTTGGAAAACTGCTGCCGATGCTGCATTGGCGGTGATGAACCTAAACAAATATAAGCTAAGAGAAATACAGACAGTTCCACCTGAAACAAGGAAAGGTCTCGGCTTTGTTCGTATGTTCTACGAGAACAATGCAGTTAATGATGAATTTATATTCCGTGGGTCGAAACCCGGCGGTGCTGGCGTATTTGTAGAACAAGATTTCAATCCACCATCTAGAGGTGGTCGGGGGAACCTAAATGGTACATATCCTTATCAAGAGTTAGTTGATGCTTTTCCTTCTGCAAACGGTAAAGCGATTGATGATCCAACCAACACTACTTATGATGCAAATAATCCTTATCTCAACAGAGATCCTAGGTTAGATTATACGGTCATGAGAAATGAAGCCCCTAAACATACTTATCCAGCAAACGTAAATCTTCCTGTATATACTTATTTCGGTGCACCTAATGATGGAATCTATGTTGGAACGTCAACAGGTTATTATCCAAATAAAATGCTGAGAGATTCGGCTGCTGCTTATAACTTATTAAGTGGTAGAGACCAATTCTTTCCTTTGATTAGATATGCTGAAGTAATGCTAAATTATGCAGAGGCAACAAATGAATTTTCTGGACCGAGTGCTACGATTTACGATATGCTCACAAGAATCCGCAAAAGGGCAGGAATACTCCCTGGCACCGATAATAATTATGGCTTGAAACCAAACATGAGTAAAGATGAAATGCGTAAAGCCATTCAGCTCGAACGACGCATTGAACTGGCTTTCGAGGAGCACCGATTTTGGGATGTAAGAAGGTGGAAAATTGCTGAGGACACTGAAAATAGACCAATGAACGGAATGGAGATTAGAAAGGTGGGTAATGGTTACACTTATAAGAAAGTATTTGTGCGACAGCATGTCTTTAGCAAGGCAACCTACCTTTGGCCGTTTCCACAGCGAGAAGTATCTAAACCTGGCGGCCTAATTCAAAATCCTGGTTACTAATTTAACAAACTTACGATGAGAAGTAGATTAAACATATTGGCAGTAATATTCTTAACTGCAACAGCTTTGCTTTCTTGTAAGAAAGTAGTGCAAAATAATGCTCTTGAAAGTACAAAAGAGCTTAACGGTCCTTGGCAAATTATTAAGATTACTCAAAATGGAGAAGATCTTACCCCGTTTTTGGATTTGACTAAATACAAAATTACATTCAATGGGAGTAAATATGCAGCAACTAATGAGCTACCATTCCTAGCGAAAAAGAATGGCGAATGGAGCTTTAGTGACCCTAACTATCCCTTTGCTATTACCTTTAAGCAAGATGGTGGAACCGCTGTCAGCACCTCGATTTCCTACCCTATTGTTGGCGCAACGCGTCAAATGATAATGTCTTTCGATTTAGGATGCAACAGAAATGTTTATACATACACATTACAACCAGCAAACTAATTGAGTTATGAAAATTAAGAACAAAAAATATATCCATAGGGCAGTAATGGTTTTAACTGCTGTGGCACTGATCTTCATCAAGGCCGAATGTATGTTTCAACCAACTATTACTCAACCTACTTCTGCTGCTGCGGGCAGTATCGTTACCATAACGGTAAAAGGCAACTATACTCAAAAAACTCCTGGTACAAATAATTATCGGTTTGTTATGGGATTTTTTGTACCAAAGGGATGGAATGCAGGCGCTAATACTACAATGACCTATTCATCTAATGAAGGAAATGGAGTGTTGGTACGTGTGCCTGCAGGTCAGAAACCAGATGGTGAACCATTAAATGACTATCCAACCGCAATGAAAAAAGCATATGCCACCAGAAATCCTAATCTTATCGACGACCACGAATGGGTAGTATTTTGGTCAGATTCTAAGCCATATAATGCAAACCAAAGTGTGAACTATGTGATCGAGATTAAAACTAAGGTAGGCGAAGAATCTATGTTAACGAAGTTAGGTTATTATGTTGGTGGATTTCCAGATGGAGGATGGGCGAGCACGAACAATGAAAACTCTAAGGTTACTTTCACAGATTGCTTTGCTGTTACTGGTGGCACTGGTGATGGGATAGACTTTTGTAACAAACCACTTGCTGCCACCACTCCGCTAAGGGGCGTTGACAATGATTTTTACACAATTGCTTACGATAACGACCTATTTGCGACACCTCTTTCTTCGGCTTCAAAAGTGTACTTATGTGTAAAAGGATATACTACTACCGGTGCAGTTATTGAACGTTGTATTGCTGATGAAAAATCAATGTTCATTGCCGGCGAGCAAAAACGTTTTAAAAAGGTGGTTTGGCCCAGGGGTTTTCTTAACCTAACAGACGATCAAGTTCTTTCCAGAATGGAATATTTTATTATGGATGAGACAGGGCAGAGGGTCGGTTTCGGAGGACTTGCAAACACACCATTTATATATAGATTCAATTGTAATTAAAAGGATTACCATCTTCCATAAATAATAGAAAAAATATCATGAGTCATATTAAAAAACCACATTTCAATGGTTTAATGGTCATCTGTGTGCTTTTATTTGCGGCAGGCTGTGCTAAAGATCATCAAACTTCAACCGATCCCACCGCCAACAGACCGGATACCGTACTACGTTTTTCGAATCCAATTAAGCAAAGTGTAAATAATCCTTACCTATATAAAAAAGATAGCAAATACTATTTTATGAAATCTGGGGGTAATTATATTTCACTATCTGTACTAACCAAGGTCGAATACCTTGGAAGTGCCGATTCAAAAACAATTTTTGCATATGATCCTAAAGCTGGTTCAAATACACCATTATATAACATAACCTCACCAGAGATTTATTTTTTAAACGACAGGTGGTACATTTATTTTGGCGCTGATAGCGATGGTTCTTTGGGTCAGAAAAGGATTTACGTAATTGAAAATACAAATGCCAATCCGTTAGAGGGATCCTGGACGCTGAAAGGTAAACTCGCCGACCCAACAAGCGACTTTATGGCAACAGATGGAACAATTTTGCAATATAATAATCAATTGTATTTTATCTGGTCTGGTTGGGCAACGGCAACAATGCCTGTAAATACCATTAAACAAGGCTTATATATTTCAAGGATGGCAAGTCCAACGGCACTTACCGGAGCAAGAGTACAAATAAGCGATCCTACGCTGGATTATGAGAAGTATGCAACGACTAATAATGGAACAGTAAGCACGCAATTTTTAAATCAAAATCCCGAAGTAATAAAGAACTCTACAGGGAGACCGTTCCTGACGTTTACAGCAGGTAGTTGCGCCAATGACAATGTTGGCCTAGGCTTATTGACATTACGTACGGGCGGTGACCCTATGGTAGCTTCCGACTGGACTAAGAGTACGAATGCAGTATTCACGGGTAATGGGGTAGATTCTTTTGGACCAGGTTTCAACGGTTTCTTTAAGTCTGGGAACGATGCAGAAGATTGGATAATCTATGACACAAATCAGTTTCCTGGATCTGGTTGTGGTAGTTCCCGATCTGCTGTAATCCAGAAAATTGGTTGGAAAGCCGATGGAACTCCAGATTTGGGGGTAGCGGTATCTACAACTACAAAGTTGGCTAGGCCTACTCGTTAAATCATTTAAATCAAACTAATAACCGAATAAACTAAACCAATATTATGCATTATTGCTACTTAAAAAAATGGATTTCGGCATTCAGCTTGGCAGCGCTCGTGGCAGGTGGAACCGTTTCTGCAAAGGAATCGGTAAAGCTCAATGCCCTTCGCCAGACTTTAGTTGATGTCACAATCTCCGGAACTGTTACAGATCCCTTTGGTAGGCCTTTACAAGGTGTGGTTGTAAGCGTTAAGGGAAATCCACAGATAAAAACATCTACAGATTTTGAAGGAGTTTTTAAATTGAGCGTACCAAAAGGTAGTAAGATCGTTGTTTCTTATCCTGGATATTATGAATTGGAAAAATCCTCTGATGGATTTTCGAATGGCGAGATTCGGTTATCTGAATCTTTCGTGAGCCAACCAGATACATTAAACACGCTTTACGGTAAAGTGGCAACAGCAAATGCAATAAACGCAACATCAACTGTGGCTGGCAAGCAGATTGCCAATGTTCCGGGTAGCTCTTATACCTATGCATTAGCAGGTAGGGCTGCAGGACTAAGATTAACTCAAGTTTCTGGATTTAAAACCCCCTATACAGGATCTCTTCTTGGTGATGTAAACATTTTCAGTGGAATTCGAACACCTGTTAATCAATTTGGAAGCGGGTTTACTGGTAATGAAAATACAGAGTTCCTTATATCTTCCAGAGGCCAGGGTGTTACGATTATCATTGATGGTGTTCAACGTGATTTCACGGCTCTCGATCTGGAGAATATCGAGTCAATAAGTATTCAAAAAGATGCTATGTCAACCATATTTTTGGGGCAAAGAAGTTCACGGCCAATACTATTGGTTACAACGGTTAAGCCTGTTAAAGGTGCTCCGCGGATGTCTTTCTCTGCAATGTATGGCATTCAGTCCTCGTTAATCACTCCTCAGCGTCTTAAGCCTGAAGAATATGCTTACCTTTATAATGAAGCGATAAAAGGGCAAAACCTTACCAATCCGGCAGTATATAATCAAGCTGATTTTGATGCATTCAGAAATGGTAATGATCCATTTCTTCATCCAAATGTCGATTGGGCAAAAGAACTTCTAAATAAAACCGCTCCAACATCTCGCTTTAATTTCAACCTTAATGGTGGTAATAAAACAGCACATTACGTTGTTTCGCTAGGGTATTTTAATCAGGAAGGCTTATTTAAAGAATCTTCTGTAAAACCATACTCTACTAAACTAACCTTAAATAGGTATACCGTTAACTCTACCGTTGATGTAAATTTAACTAAGAATTTCAATGTTGCATTACAACTTTTTGGTCGTATTCAAGACGGAAATCAACCTGGTGCAAATTATAATGAACTTCTTAATGATATCTACCGTACACCAAGTGTTGCCTACCCAATTTACAATCAAAATGGAACCTATGGAGGTAGTAACCTATTCCAGGCAAACCTTTATGCGAGGGCATTTGCTTCTGGCTACACTATCGATTACGGTAGGGATGTAATGTCGAACCTTGATTTAACCTATAAATTTGACGATTGGGTGAAAGGATTATATGCTAAACTGAAAGGTAACACGACGGTGGGTTCTACCACAACTACCATTAGAACGGAAGCCGCCCAGGTATATCAACAATTAAGTGTTAATGGTAACACAATCTATAACCCTTATGGTCAAAATTCTGTTCAAACAAATGGCTTTAATTTATCAAGTAATTATCAGTTTTGGTATGCTCAGTTTATGCTGGGATTAGATAGAACATTTGGTAAACACGCCATTAACATTTTATCTTTTGCAGATCAACGCCAGGCGCTCACCAATTTCGATCTTCCATCACTAAATACAAATATTGCTGGAAAGGTAGCTTATAGTTACGCTAATAAGTATTTCGCTGAAGGTGCGCTAAATTATAGTGGCTACGATAGAATTCAAAAAGGCAATCGTTTTGGTTTATTTTATGCAGTTGCAGGTGGATGGAAATTATCTGAAGAGAATTTTATCAAGGATAATGTAAGTTGGATTGATTTATTGAAACTTAAAGCATCATTTGGTAAAACTGGTAATAACTCTGGTATTGGCTATTTTACTTATCGTCATGCCTTCGATTCGGGGCAAGAATATAAGTTTGGAGGAGAGACGACAGTGATGACGCCCGGTTTAAGAGAGTTAGGTAATACCCTGAATACTGTTAATCAAACTTGGGAAAAAGCCTATAAATTGAATATTGCAATCGATGTAAGTTTATTCAAAAATAGGCTCGGCATTATGGCTAATTACTACAACGACAAATATTTCGATCTGCTTCAACAACGTGGTAAAAGCACTTCAATCATTGGTCTAAATTATCCAAATGAAAACATAGGAATTAATCGGTTCCAAGGAACTGAGTTTGAATTATCTTACAGAAATAGGGTAGGTAATTTTAGCTACTTTATATCAGCAAATGCATCCATAGAAAATTCAAAGATTGTTTTTCAGGATGAAATTGGTAGGCTTTATGATGCAAACATCAGAACCGGATTACCAACAAATGCAGACTTTGGCTATATAGCAAATGGATTGTATCAAACTGACGCCCAAGCTAGTAATGGACCTCGTATTGGGGGGTTAGTACCTAAGGCTGGTGATGTAGTATATGTAGATCAAAATGGAGATAAAATAATCGATGATTTTGATTTTGTATTTATTGGAAATACAAGACCTAAAATATACTATGGTACAACTATAGGATTTAATTTTAAAGGCTTAGATTTTAACATGCTGGTTCAAGGCGTAGAGAACAACTTCGTTCAAACTAGTGATTATACTGCTCAGCTAAGTCAGAACCAACAAGGTTTCGCCCGATTAGTTAACCGCTGGACCCCGGAGACGGCCAGTACAGCAACCTTACCTCGATTGCAAATCGGTGGCGGACTTAACTATCTAACGTCGACATTTTGGAGAGCTTCTAATAACTATCTAAGAATAAAATACGCCGAGTTTGGCTACAACATTCCTGCTCAGGTGATGAAAAAAGTTCATATTTCTGGTCTGCGCCTTTTTGTTGGTGCAACCAACCTGGCAACTTTTGCACAATACGATCTGGTTGATCCAGAGGTAAGAGGGTATGGGGTTTATCCAATCCAAAGAACTTTCAACATGGGTATCAATCTTAAACTATAACGATGATGATGAAGTTAAATAAATTAAAACAATATAAATTCAGCTTTCTTTTCTTGCTTTTAGGTTGTTCGATAGCTATTTCTTGTAAAAAAGGTTATGAGGCAGAACCACTTGAACAACTTTCCGACGACTATGTTTGGGATACGCAAGATAGTTTGGGTGCAAATGCATTGCGTTACCTGGCTCATGTATATAGTTTCGTACCTGAGGGTTATAGTAGGGTTAATGGCGACTATCTGGATGCAGCTACGGATGATGCAGTTTCTTCGCAAACAACCCCGGCAAGTGTAACTTTAGTTGCGCAGGGCGGTGGTTATGATCAGTTCAACTCTTTTGAAAGTTACGGCTTTACCCGCTTTTATCAAGGTATTAGGGCGGCATCAGTTTTCATGGCTAACATAGATAAGGTGCCAATTAAAATTCCCAATGCCAACAAGAATTGGAAAGCAGAAGCAAGGTTTTTACGGGCATATTACTATTTTGAACTGGTGAAACGTTATGGCGGTGTGCCACTAATGGGTGATAAAATTTATAATATTACTGATGACGTTCAGCTACCCAGGAGTACGTTTGATCAATGTATCACGTATATTGTTTCAGAGTGCGATGCAGTTAAGGAAGATCTTCGCGTAGATCCTGTAGATATTGCAAATCTTGGAAGAGTGACAAAAGGTGCTGCTCTGGCATTGAAAGCACGGGCCTTACTTTATGCAGCAAGTCCTTTGTACAATCATACAGCTAATGATAGTGGCTTGCCTAGTGGAAGTGACGCTCAACTGAAAGCAGCTGGTTATAACGATTTCGACGCAAACAGATGGAAGCTTGCAGCTGATGCCGCCAGGGATATTATAACTTATGGTAAATTCAGTTTAGCTGTTGGTTACAACAATGTTTTCCTTCAGCAACTAAGTAATGAAATTATCTTCGCCAGAAACGCAAATAGCAATACATCAGTAGAGAACACAAATGGTCCCGTTGGCTTTAGCGGAAATGTACAGGGAAATGGAAGAACCAGTCCAACACAGGAGTTCGTCGACGCCTTTTTAACAATCAATGGAAAACCGATTTCAGAAGATGTTGTTTCGGCTACCAATCCAAGTGGTTACGATGCGAATAATCCTTATAATAATCGCGATCCGAGATTTAAATTAAGCGTAATTTATAATGGTGCTCAATGGATTAAAACTACTATCCAAACATTTGATGGTGGTGTAAGCAAGCCTGGGGGTGCGCTACAGCAAACCTACACCAGTTATTACCTACGCAAGTTTATGGGGAATTTTGAAAATGCTGAGTATGCTTCTGTATATCATAATTTTCCACTTTTTAGATACGCTGAGGTATACTTAAACTTAGCAGAGGCTAAAAACGAATTCTTAGGATCACCAGATGCTGAAGTGTATAATGCGATAGTTGAACTGCGTAAACGGGCAGGAATAATCAAAGGCGCTGGAACATATGGATACGGGCTTAAGGATAATATGACGAAGGATGAAATGCGTACTGTTATCAGAAACGAGCGAAGAATTGAATTGTCTTTTGAAGAACATCGTTTTTGGGATATCAGGAGATGGAGAATTGGGCAGCAGGTACTCGCCAACAATCTACATGGACTTAGGATTCTGAGATCGAACGCGGGGGTTCTAACTACAACAGGGATAGAAGTTTTAAAGACAAATTTTGGTGATACTAAACGCTACTTATACCCAATACCGTTTTCAGAATTATCAAGAAACTCAAAACTGGTTCAGAATCCAGGTTGGTAGTAACTAGTTAAATAGAGATTTTATCCAAATAGCGATTAACATCATAACCAAATAACTGATGAAAAGAATTTTTTTACTCTTTATAATATTCATTGCTGCCTCTGCTAAACTATTTGCGCAGCAAAGAATCTCAGGCTCGGTAAGAGATGAGAAAGGCGGGATGCCAGGAGTAACCATTGTTGAAAAAAATATGCCTAAAAACGGTACCAGTACCGATGCAGATGGTAAGTTTGTAATTTATCTGAAGGGTAATTCAAAAACACTAATTGTAAGAATTATCGGCTACAAAACCCAGGAGGTTCCAGCTAATAAGGCTGTACTTGATGATATTTACCTCATTCCTGATAGCAAAGGATTAGATGAAGTTGTAGTACAGGGTTTTGGCAACAAAACAAAGATCACAAATACAGGTTCTGTAAGTACAATTTCGGCAGAGAAGATACGTACGGTGCCTACTTCTAGTGTTCAAAATACTTTACAAGGCCGTTTGCCTGGCTTTTTCTCACAGCAACGGTCTGGTCAGCCCGGAAGAGATGCTTCGGATTTTTACATCAGGGGTATAAGCTCTCTAAATGCAGGTGGTAACCGCCCGCTAATCATTGTAGATGATATTGAATTTACTTACGAACAATTGGCACAAATAAATGTAAATGAAATTGAAAACATTTCCATTTTGAAAGATGCGGCAACTACCGCTGTGTACGGTATAAAAGGTGCAAATGGGGTATTGGTTGTACAAACCAGGAGAGGCGCAATTGGACCTCCAAAAGTAAACTTACGTTTTGAAACAGGTATTCAAAATCCTTCACGCACACCTAAATTCGCAAATGCCTACGAAACAGCAGTGCTTAGAAATGAAGCCTTAAGCAACGACGGACTTCCTCCTGATTTTACGCCAACAGACCTCAGTTTATTCCAAAGCGGAACTGATCCGTATGGTCACCCAGATATCAATTGGTACGAGAAAATCTTCAAGCCTCTATCTCTTCAGGCAAATACCAATGTTGACATCTCTGGTGGTACCCAAAATGTAAAATATTTTATCTCCGCAGGTGCTTTCACACAAAATGGAGCCGTAAGAGATTTTTCTAACGAACGCTCTGAGGTAAACAGCAATTTTTATTACAACCGATATAATTTCCGTACCAATTTAGATGTTAAAGCGACCAAGACTCTCGATTTCAGAATAGATCTTACCGGGCGCTTTGGAGAAGTTAATGAGCCTAAAACAGGCGGACTAATGGGTGAGATTTACAATTATAACAGAATATCTCCCTATGCTGCACCATTTATCAATCCGAATGGGAGTTACTCGTATAATCCGAAATCTACTGGGGTTGATAATTTGCCAACTTTAAATTCAAGATTGGCAACCGAAGGTTACAACAAGGAAAGAAGTAGCGACTTTAATATTTTAGTAGATGGGGTTCAAAAACTAGACTTTATCACTCCTGGTCTTTCATTCAACCCTCGTATCTCTTATGCTAGTACAACCAGAATAAATAGGTCACTAACACGTCTGGATCTTCCTCCAGCGTATCGCTACGATCCACAGAATAATACATATACCATGCGTCCTGGAACGCCACGATTTGTTTTATCACAATTTGTTTTAAATGGTGGTGCGCCACAAAATAGCAAAACTGTAAATATTCAAGGTATTTTAAGATACAATAGAGATTTTGGAAACCACAATGTCAATGCACTCGGTTTATTTAATCAGAACAAGCAACTAGATGGAGCGAGTTTACCAACTAACTACCGTGGTTATAGTCTAAGAGTTGGCTATGGATATAAAAACAAGTACCTTATAGATTTCAATAGTGCATATAATGGTACAGACAGATTTAAAGAACATTATGGCTATTTCCCATCTGTATCTGCTGCCTGGAATATTTCTCAAGAGAATTTTATCAAAGACAACTTCAAGTTTATAGATTTCTTAAAACTGCGTGGTTCATATGGATTGGTAGGATCAGATCAGGTAGCTGGGAATAAATACCTTTTTATTCAGGAGTATCTGCCTGGTGGCCAATATCAATTTGGGCAAACGCCCCGGGGCAGCACTGGCCTATATGAAGGTCCGCTCGGCAATGATTTAGTAACCTGGGAAAAGCAAAGAGAGCTCAATCTTGCTTTAGAACTTAATATGTTCCAAAACAAACTTTCGATAACAGCAGAAGTATTTCGAAATGTGAGGTATGATCAGCTGATTAGTAGAAACTCGGTGTCGCAGGTACTTGGAGTTGGCCTTCCTGCTGATAATCTTGGTGAAGTATTAAATAGGGGATATGAACTAAGCGTTTTCTACAGACCAAATGTTGGTGCCTTTTCAATGGATCTTGGGGTGAATGTCTCTTATGCCAAAAACAAAATTTTATATATGGATGAACCTTTTCCAGATTTTCCATATCTGTTAAGAACAGGTTATCCGCTTAATCAACCGTTTGGATATACTTGGGTTGGTTACTACAAAGATGAGGAAGATGTAGCGCTTAGCCCTAAGCCAGTTGGTACATTGCCCGTTAGACCTGGAGATCTGAAATACAAAGACATGAATGGCGACGGAATCATTAACGATAAAGACATTTCTGCTATTGGGAGACCAAACTTACAGAATCTAGCCATAGGTATGCCTTTAGGTTTCAGGTATAAGGAGTTTTCATTCAATGTGCTTTTGCAGGGTGCATTTAACTATAGCCTATCCTTGGGTAGCAGGGCAATTATGCCATTCCAAGCACAGGTTCAAGATATTCATCAATTAAGATGGACACCTGAAACTGCATCAACGGCTGAGTTTCCAAGATTGACAACACTATCAAATTCAATTAATAATCCTGATCTTTATAACTCTAGTTTTTTCTTGATTAATGCCCAGTATATCAGGCTAAAATCGGTAGAATTGCGCTATCAATTGCCAAGCAAGTGGCTACCGTTTCATATTAATAACATCAGCGCTTATGCCAGTGCCTACAATTTATATACCTGGACAAATTACTCACTTTATCAACAAGATCCAGAGTCTAGCAGTGGGTCTCAAGGAGATTCATATCTCAATCAAAGGGTGCTAAACTTTGGGGTTCAAATCGGATTTTAAAACATTTATTAGCGCTTATCAAATACAGTCATTAACCTATTTTAAATTTAGGTTAATGGCTTTTGTCATAATCAAAAGCTATGTTTCCAACCCTATCAGATCTAACCAAATACCTTTTCAACGTAGCGTTTCCACTTCCAGTGCAAACTTTTGGGCTTTTTGTGTCCTTAGCTTTTGTCGGATCGTATTTTGTTTTCAAGGCGGAGTTTAAAAGGAAAGAGAAACAAGGTTACATCAAGCCTATCATTAGAAACGGGGAGTTGGTGCACCCTTACCAATTGGTAGATGAATTGATACTTTGGTGTGCTTTCTTCGGTTTTATTGGTGCGAAGCTCTTTAGCTTTGTTGAAGATTATGATCGTTTTATTAGGCATCCTTGGGAACAATTAACATCAGTAAGCGGGCTCACATTTTATGGTGGGCTTGTTTTTGGTGCTGCTATTTATCTCTTTATCGGTAAGAGATATGGAATGAAACTCATTCACCTAGCAGATATTGGCTCACCAGGGATGCTCGTTGCATACGGCATTGGTAGAATTGGTTGTCAGCTATCTGGAGACGGAGACTGGGGTCTTGTAAATTCTGTATCAAAACCTACTGCCTTATCGTGGTTGCCAGATTGGATGTGGGCATACGATTTTCCACATAATGCCGCTAATAAGGGAAATATGATTAAAGATTGCCTCGGAGAGCATTGCATGGTGTTACCTTACCCGGTTTATCCAACATCTTTTTATGAAGTAGTAATAATCACTTTGTTATTTTTAGTACTTTTCCTTTACCGTAAAAAAATGAAACCTGGTATAATGTTTAGCTTATACTTGATCTTAGGCGGATTAGAACGTTTTTTGATAGAATTTATTAGAATAAATCCCAAAATGCATGTATTCGGAATTGCCTTAAGTGAAGCTCAAATTGTTTCCGCTATAATGATTATGCTGGGTTTAGTAATATTTATTACTGTATTATTTGGTAGGGCAAAAAATAAAAACATTCAACATCACACAAATTAGTTTCTTTCATGTGAAGAGATAACGACCGCAAAATCATTTTAGAAAATTTACATCATACACACACACAACAAATGGAAAAAATCCGCTTCACAGAAAAAAAGTATCTAATGACAATGGTATTTGTAACCTCCTTATTTATGCTTTGGGGTATAGCAATTACAATGGGCGATGTTTTAAATACACATTTTAAAGACACGCTACATTTAAACAAAGCACAGTCTGGTCTAGTCCAATTTTCTATTTTTGGGGCATATTTTATAATGGGAATCCCCGCCGGACTATTCATGAAGCGTTTTGGGTATAAAAACGGAGTACTCTTAGGACTTTCCTTATTTGCTATAGGGTCGGCACTTTTTATTCCAGCCGCAAATGCGCAGTCCTTTACGTTTTTTAGAGTGGCCCTTTTTGTATTGGGTTGTGGCTTATCAACACTAGAAACAGTCGCCCACCCATTTGTAGCCTCATTAGGAGATCAACGCACCAGTGATCAAAGGATAAATTTTGCGCAGGCTTTTAATGCAGTTGGTACGATGGTCGGACCCTTTCTTGGTACCTACTTCCTGCTCGGTGATCATGCTAACTTAGAAGGATTAGGTCCTGTAAAATCCCTTTACATGTCCATTGCCATAGGAATTGCCCTTATAGCTGTATTATTCTCGTTAGTGAAGGTTCCAAATACTACAGATCCCCACCTCATTGAAACGGAAATAGGAGCGGGACTTAATGTTGATGCCGAGCCAGGAAAGACTCTTTTTGCACATTCTCATTTCAAATGGGCAGTTGTAGCACAATTTTTTAATGTGGCTGCGCAAAGCGGAACATGGGCATTTTTTATAATCTATGGTAGAGAAAAAATGGGTTTTAGTGCCGAAAAGGCTGGTAATTTTATGATTTTGTTTATGGCAATGATGCTCGCGGGAAGATTTATCGGCACCTTGTTGATGAAGTACATTGCCCCAAATAGGCTCCTGGCATTATTTGCATTGGCAAATATTGTGTTATGTATTATTGTAGCACAAAGCTTTGGCATTGTTTCGTTTGCAGCTCTTTTGATGATCAACTTTTTCTTTAGCATCATGTTCCCAACCATTTACAGTCTGGGTATCAAAAATCTAGGTAAACATACGCAGCAGGCATCTTCTTACATTTCAATGGGAGTAGTAGGCGGAGCGTTCTTCCCATACCTGATGGGGATTGTTGCTGATAAGGATGTAGCTACTGCTTATTACCTTCCAATTCTGTGTTACATCATAATTTTCTTGTTTGGATGGAGGTTGAGTAGGATTAAATCTGTAAATTAGCTTGCTTAATTCTTATACATAACAAATTGAAGAAAAAGATTTCACTTATAGAGGTTGCCCAACAATTGGAGGTTTCGCCTACTACAGTTTCGTTCATCCTCAACGGTAGGGCAAAAGAAAAACGAATTAGTGATGAGATTAGAGATCGCGTACTAAAATATGTAGATGAGATTGGATATAAACCTAACAGTTTAGCAAGAAGTTTAAGAACTGGGAAGACATACATCATCGGATTGATGGTTGAAAGTATATCAGATCCGTTTTTTTCGAGTATCGCAAGAAATATTGAAGAAAGGGCTTATAAAAGTGGATACAAAATTCTCTACAGCAGTACTGCAAATAGTACTGAAAAAACTAAAGAATTGTTGAGGATTTATGACGAAAGACATGTTGACGCATATATTATTGCTCCACCAGAAGGAATTGAGGATGAATTAAAAACACTTATCGAGAGTGGTAAGCCAGTTATGCTTTTTGATAGGTACATTAAAGACCTTAATATAGACGCTGTTATTGTCGATAATTATAAGTCAACTTCAGTAGCTATTAAACACTTAATCGACCAGGGCTTCAAAAATATTGCCTTTATTACCCTAGACTCATTACAATCTCAAATGAGTGAACGATTAATTGGCTACGAAAAAACATTAATTGATGCAGGCTTACCTCAATACGTGAAAGAAATCTCTTACGATTCTCCACCCGAAAAAGTAATAGCACATATAGAGTCCTTTCTACAGAGAAGACCTGAAATAGATTGCCTGGTATTTGGAACAAACTACCTCGGAGTATACGGATTGAAAGCAATTGCCAAATTGGGACTGTCCATCCCACAAGATATTGGCGTGCTCGTTTTCGATGATCAAGACTTGTTTGAATTGCATAAGCCTTCTATAACTGCTATAGAACAGCCTATCGACCAATTGTCTGATCAAATTATAACCATGATGCTTGCAAAACTGAATGGAACCTCAAAATCCAAAAAGGTTCAAACAATAGTTTTACCAACTAAGATGAACGTTCGACAATCTTCCGTAAAATAACATTGTCATCAATTTTCCTCCCGTGAACAATACAAAATAGATCGTTGAAGGGGGAAAATAAAAAATGAATATTAATTTGCTAAATCGATTTATTTAATTATTATTGTTTAATAATATTTTGTTTCGTGAAGTTGTCATCTTGCTTATAGGTAATAGATCTAACCCTGATGATCATAACCTGTTCCAAAACATGGCTTGAGAGGACTTCTGCTCAACATTTATTATACATTCGACCTGTTTTTTTGGTCGAGAATTGAAAATTGCGATTAGAATAGGGCATTTTTTAATATTGTTGCTAAATCGATTTATAACCAAATATAGATTAAAATGAAAAACTTAGTAATGGGAGTTGACATTGGCGGATCACATATAACTGCCATGTTAATCGATCTCGATCAACGAATTGAAGTTGAGGGAACCTGGAACAGGAGCAAATTAAATTCTGGCGGTTCTGCGAATGATATCATTAGTAAATGGGCAGAGACCATTTGTAAAACAATGGACAGTTATGCCTACAAGCCTTCTAAGATAGCTATTGCTATGCCCGGTCCAATGGATTACCACAATGGAATATGCAAAATCAAAGATCAGGGTAAATATCATTCATTATTTGGTTTAAATATTAAGTTCCTGCTCGCCGATAAACTTGGTCTTAGTCCGAATCAGATTGATTTTGTAAATGACGCTGCTTGTTTTCTACGTGGTGAACTATATGTTGGAAGTCTTGCAAGTTATGATCAGGCAATTGGAATGACGTTAGGTACAGGTTTAGGTACATCGCATACAGTTAATGGCAAGGTATACGATTCCAATCTTTGGAAAATGCCGTTCAAAAAAGGCATTGCAGAAGACTATATTTCAACCAGGTGGTTCACCAATAGATTTGAAGAACTTTCTGGTCATTCAGTGATTGATGTTAAAGACATTATTACAAATCATCGGAATTCTCCAGCTTTTAAATCCCTATTTGAGGAGTTCAGCGCCAATTTAGCAGAATTTATATATAAGTTCATTAGAAAAAAAATGCCCTTGGCTGCCGTAATTGGCGGAAATATCGCTAAGGCAGAAGCTTACTTCCTGGACGATACAAGAAAAATCTTATTAGATAAAATGGGATACAGTTTCCCTATAAAAATTTCAAACCTAGGTGAAAAGGCTGCGCTGATAGGAGCTGGCTCTTTTTCTGAGGATGTTGCTAAATCGATTTATACTTATGAGTGAGAATTTGAACACAACGCTAACAAGTAACCCGGGGCCGCTTGGGTTATGTGGATTTGGCATGACGACAGTGCTGTTAAACCTGCATAATTCAGGTTTGTTTAAGTTAGATGCAATGATATTAGCAATGGGTATTTTTGTTGGCGGCATAGCTCAGCTTATTGCCGGAGTCCTCGAATCTAAGAAGAATAACACTTTCGGATTAACTGCCTTTGTATTATATGGAAGTTTTTGGCTCACTCTTGTTGCTCTTATCCTCATGCAAAAATTTTCAGCTATTGAAGCGGTATCAACACCCTCTATGACTGCATTCCTTTTTGTTTGGGCCTTGATTACGTCGATGTTCCTGGTTGGTTCGACCAGAATTAGCAAAGCACTTATGGTAGTCTTTATTTTACTAACCTTGCTTTTCTTGCTCCTCGCATTTTCTGAGTTGTTTGGGTCTTCAAGTCTAAAAGTATTTGCAGGTTTCGAAGGCATCGTCTGCGGTCTTTCAGCGCTGTATCTAGCTGCAGCAACGATAATCAATGAGGTTTTTGATGAGACGTTGCTACCCATTGGTACCTATACCAATAAGTCCAAAACTCCACTTACACTAATTGACTAACGATTTAGGACTAATCTAAATTAATTAGAAAACCATTTCCCTGGCCAATAATAACTAGGGCTTGCACTTTTATGTGGATTAAATTCCTGATCAAAATTCCTTCAAACATGCTAAAATCAACGTTATCGTTATTATTTGCTATCTTTTTAGTAAGCACATCTCAAAGTCAAACCATCACTTATTCCATTAATAGCACAAATCCTGAAATTGAATGGCAGATTAAGCCGCAATCTGAAGTTAATGTATCTGGGCTAACAGTCTCTAAACCAGGATTCCAATTCTCAAATGCCATCAAAGGCATCGTTCCTGGTGTGGTTTTTACCGCCTACGTTGCTGCTGGCAAAGAGCCAGACCCAAATTATGGCGACAATATCTGGAAAGTGGATGAAACACAATATAACCGGCCATTTTGGTATCGTACAGAATTTGTGACACCAAAATCCTTTAAACAAGGGCAACGTTTATGGCTTAATTTCGACAATACCAACCGATATGCCGATTTCTATTTCAACGGAAAAAAACTTTCCGGAACGGCTAATTCTACAAAGGATGTTAGCGGACACATGCTGCGGACAAAATATGATATTACAGATCTTTTGAATAACGATGGGAAAAATGCTGTTGCCGTCCTCATTACCGATGCAGATCAGAAGAAGACCAGAAAAGCCAAGGATGGGTTTGGGATTACTGCTAGTCCAACTTATTTGGCCGCTGCTGGCTGGGATTGGATGCCCTACATCCCTGGTCGATTAGCCGGGATTACTGGCAATGCTTATCTCAGTATTACGCAAGACGTAGTGATGGAAGATCCGTGGATAAGGTCTGAACTGGAATCCAACAAAACAGCTTATTTGTCTTTCTCTACGGTATTGAAGAATAATTCAACACAAAAAAGAGAAGCTTTAGTTAAGGGAATTATTCAACCTGGGAATATCGAATTTTCAAGGAGAATAACCGTTCCTGCTCTCGGTGAAGCTAAACTTACGCTTAACAGAAAAGAGGTGGAACAATTTGTAGTTAATAATCCAAAGCTTTGGTGGCCAAATGGGTACGGTAACCCTGATCTTTATTCGTGTAAACTTTCGGCAACTGTAGATGGTGTTATTTCTGATACAAAGGAAGTCGATTTTGGGATAAGAAGTTATGAATACAGGTATGAGCGCAACATTGCTGGATACCCTGTAATGAACTTTTATATTAACGGCCAAAAGTTATTTATAAAAGGCGGTAATTGGGGCATGAGTGAATATTTGTTACGCTGCGATCCAAAAGAATATGAACTAAAAGTTAAACTTCACAAAGATCTTAACTACAATATGATCAGACTATGGACTGGTTGTGTTACCGATGATGCTTTTTATGAATCTTGCGATAAGTATGGTATTATGGTATGGGATGATTTCTGGATTTATGTAGCCTATAATGATGTTGCGAATTCAGAAGATTTCAAAAGGAATGCCCTTGATAAGGTGAAAAGGTTGAGAAACCATCCAAGCATTGCGCTATGGTGTGGAGCCAATGAAACGCATCCGAAAGCTGAACTAGATGACTACCTGCGATCAATAGTCGCACTTGAAGATCATAACGATAGAATGTATAAATCGAGCTCAAATCAAGATGGACTTTCCGGAAGCGGATGGTGGGGAAATCAGCCACCAAAACATCATTTTGAAACTTCCGGGAGTAACCTGGCTTGGAATAAACCGCCATATCCGTATGGTATAGATAGGGGTTATGGCATGCGATCTGAAATTGGAACAGCAACATTTCCATCTTACGAAAGTATTCTAAAGTTCATTCCGAAAGATAAATTATGGCCATTGCCAACAGATAATGAACTTAAAGAAAACGATGATAACGTTTGGAACAAGCATTTTTTTGGCAAAGAGGCTTCGAATGCTAATCCTATTGCCTATAAAAAGGCAGTCGATGATCAGTTTGGAACATCGAGCAATTTGGAGACATTTGCCGAAAAGGCGCAATATTTAAACATTGAAGTTATGAAAGGGATGTACGAAGCCTGGAACGATAAGATGTGGAATGATGCATCTGGTATATTGATTTGGATGAGCCAATCTGCCTACCCATCATTTGTTTGGCAAACTTATGACTACTACTATGACGCAAGTGGAGCATATTGGGGTGCGAAAAAAGCTTGCGAGCCTGTACACATTCAATGGAATTCACTCAATAATAGTGTGAAAGTTATTAATACAACCTCAGCTAATCTTAGCAATTTAAAAGCAAAAGCTACAATCTATAACATCAAAGGTGAAAAAATCTACGAAGCAGATAATTCAAAAACTTTAAATGTTTTAGCTAGTAATATTAACGAAGCATTTGTACTTGATCTGAGTACGCTAATTAGCGAGAAGACCTCCCCACTGCAGTTCATCCGTCTTGAACTTAAAGACAGCCAGGATCAATTATTATCTACTAACTTTTACTGGAGAAATAGCGAACAGGGATTGAATTATAAGGATTTAAACACTTTACCCGGTGCAAATATTTCCTGTCGGGTGATCAATAAAATCGTAGATGGTGATAATATCAAACTAAGTCTGGCCTTAAAAAATGAGTCTAAAAGTGTCGCATTTGGGAATAGATTAAGGGTGGTAAATCGTGTTACAAATGAGCGGGTTCTTCCAATATTTACCGAAGAAAACTATTTTACATTGATGCCGGCAGAAGAAAAAATTATCAAACTTGAAGGCAATGCTTCGCAGATGAAGGGTGGTGTTAATTTATTATTAAAAAGATATGCACAGAAGGAACAACGTATTTTAGCGATCAGCAATTAGCCTAAAAGTGCAGTTGAAATTGTAACTTGCTGCTCTGTCTCATATCGCAACGCTGAGGTTGTATAATAGATATTTTTAGCCATACTAAACATGATAAGACCAATTTTCCTATTTTTGATGCTTAGTTTATTTACCTTCACTAGATTATTTGCCCAGAGCGGAGATGGAGCGGTTATCCCAGGTGATTTCGCCGACCCATCTATCATAAAGGTTGGAAAACAATATTTTGCTGTAGGCACATCATCCGAGTGGGCACCTCATTTTCCAATCTATCAATCTACAGATCTCAAAAACTGGCAACAAAGTGGCTACGTTTTTAATAAAACACCAGACTGGGCAAATGGATCGTTTTGGGCTCCGGAATATTACAAGATCGGGTCGACATATTATATGTATTACACTGCTCGGCGCAAGTCTGATAATGCTTGTTACATTGGCGTTGCTACTTCTACCTATCCCAATAAAGATTTCCGGGATCATGGCGTTGTTTTAGCACATGGTAAAGAGGCCATTGATGCCTTTATTTTTAGAGATAAAGGAAAATTATACCTTACTTTTAAGGCGTATGGATTGGAAAATCGCCCGGTAGAGTTACTGGCTTGCGAGCTTTCGGCAGATGGACTAAATGTAATCGGCAAACCCTTCACACTGCTAAGAGATGACGCTCGGAAAGGGATGGAAGGACAAAGTATTATTAAAAGAGGGGAATATTATTATATTTTCTATTCAGCAGGTAACTGCTGCGGAGATGGTTGTAGTTACGAGATTGGTGTTGCACGCTCTAAAAGCTTCGCAGGACCTTATGAGTATTTTAGTAACAACCCTATCCTTTCCGAAAACAGCGTTTGGAAATGTATGGGTCATGGAACCTTTGTAAATGCCTCAAACGAGCAAACTTATTACCTCCATCATGCATACAATAAAGCAACAAATGTCTCTACAGGTAGGCAAGCCTTAATTTCAAAATTAAATTGGTCAAGTGATAATGGCTGGCCTAGTTTCGAAGCACAAGCTATTTCCAACACAAAGCCCATTGATATTTTCGATAATTTTGCATCAACTAACTTAAGCAAAAGATGGCAGTGGGATTTTCGAAATTCAACACCTTTTACCCAACAAGATAACGGGGTGTTAGATCTGGGTGGTGTTACAAAAGTTGGTAACAACGCAGGAATAGTGCTAACCACGAGGCCAACTAGTGCGGTCTTTTCGGCTCAGGTAACCGTAGTTAATAGTAATGATGCCTTAAAAGGTATTAGTTTTTATGGTGATGCTAATGCCGCAATTGGAATTGGTGTAAAGAATAATAATGTTATGGTGTGGCAAGTTATCGATAATAAATTTAGTGTTTTGTTTCAAAGAGCAATCGATAAAAACATCTCGTCTAAGCTTATGCTTGCTGTTAACGAAGGCCGTGATGTGCTCTTCAGTATTAAACAGGGTAACCAGAGCTGGCAGAAATTACCAGTTCAAATAGATTTGAAGAAAACCAATTTAGCACAATGGGATAGGAGTCCGCGAATTGGATTACATTATCAGGGCGACAATAAAATGCGTGCTCGCTTTTCTAACTTCATATTAAAACAGAATTAGATATTAGATTTTAATTACTTCTGGGTGATTGCATGTCTCGTATCATGGAAATCATGTTACGAACTTCGTGAAGCTGTGCCATCCTGGGTGCCAATCAAATAAACAATTTGCCCGCATTTGGTGTTTAGGTTAGTCAAGCACTCGGTATGTTCTATTTTCATCTTGGGTTGTCAATGTCATCGAATGAGAATTGATTTTTCAATACAGAAAAATGATGCCTGGAATGGTTAAGGCAGCTTTTATGTCACCCTAATTGCACATATCGAAGGGAATTAAGCGCCAAGCCTAATTGAGAGGTGCCGTGAAGCCTTGGGCAAAAACATGGGGTGCAGCAAAGATTAAATTTTATGGACGGAAGATTGGTTAAATGGCTCAGGAGCACATATAAGAAAATCGTAACGAG
The DNA here is from genome assembly GCF_026240095.1 of Pedobacter sandarakinus. Lineage (GTDB taxonomy): Bacteria > Bacteroidota > Bacteroidia > Sphingobacteriales > Sphingobacteriaceae > Pedobacter > Pedobacter sandarakinus. The sequence goes on from NZ_JAPIVG010000002.1 coordinate 134,028, forward strand.
TATTGCATTTTACCCTGCAATCATCGCGATCGTATTTCTATTTTTTTCGTGGATCATGCTTGAGTTGGATTTTTCCGAGACTGGAAAACTTATCAAAGCAAACCATGAATGGATTAGGTTGAAAGACGCCAGCACGGCCAGAAGTATCGTCTCGACAATTACAGGCGGCATTATATCATTGATGGTATTTAGTTTTTCAATGGTAATGATTTTGCTCAACCAGGCAGCATCTCAAATGAGTAATAGAATGCTCGAGGGGATGATTGGCAACCGTTTTCAACAAATTGTGCTTGGGACTTATATCGGTACAATAGTTTATTCATTATTCCTTTTGAGTACAATCAGGGATATCGATTCTGGTGTGTATGTTCCCGCATTAAGTATCTACGTTTTGGTATTACTAACAATAACAGATATTTTCACCTTTATCTACTTTCTACACTATGTAACCCAATCTGCAAAATTTGAAACCATTATCCACAGGGTTCATCAACAAACCTTCGCTTCTCTAAAAGCAAGATGTGATGCGGAAACCCTCGAGCAACCAATTGATGTAGAGAAAGATCCTCAAATATTGTTCACGAAGTCAAGTGGAACTTATCAGGGATTTGACGCCAAAGCCCTTTTAAAAATAACCAATGAATACAGTGGATTGGTCAAAGTAATTCATCCTCCAGGAAGCTATCTGCTTTACGGACAACCCATGGTGGAGTGGTATGGAAGAAAATTAACTGAAGAAGAAATCGAAAAGGTGTTGCTAACTTTTAACTTTTATATAGGACAGCCAGTTGGGGAAAATTTCTATTATGGTTTACACCAACTTACCGAGGTTGCATTAAAGGCCCTTAGCCCAGGTATAAACGACCCAGAAACGGCAGTGTTAAGTCTAAATGCCTTAATGGATTTGTTTGCATATCGATTATCTCATCACCCTAAACTTACTACAGAAGACAGCGGTAAAAAGGTAAGAATAATAACTACAGAAAGAACGTTTAAGGACTTATTCAATGATTGTATTTTACCTATTTGGGATTATGGCAAAAATGATTTATACATACAGCAGGCAATGCTAAATTTGCTTTCACAACTTCAATCCCTCGACGTTCTTAAAGATGAAAGTACAATTTTAGAGCGGGCAAAGCAAGCTGTAAGGCTTGAGATGGAAAAGCGTTAGTATATAATTTGCTTTAGTAATGAGAAACCACCATCGATAAACTAATCGCTTAACTTTATCGTTTCTTTTTGCTTATGTTTAATGCTTTTGCAATTCTTAGATAAAAATATTTTCTATTTGTTAATTACAATTTACTATGACTAATAACTTCTCAAGAGCATTTACAGCCCCATTTTTGTTTTTTATTTTACCGATTTTAAGCTTTGCTCAAGGCCTGTCATATCCCGCCCAGTATGGAAAGCCATTTCAAGGTGTGCCAGATCCGAGAGATGTTATTCTTTATCAAATAAATACCAGGGCCTTTAGTAAAAGTGGCGACTTTGCAGGGGTAACCGCCAGGCTCGATTCCATAAAATCACTTGGAGTAAATGTAATTTATTTGATGCCAATCTATCCTGTTGGAAAGCTCAAAGGCGCCAATTCCCCTTACGCTACTCAAGATTACGATGCTGTTGGTAAAGAATTTGGAACCTTGGCAGATCTGAGAGCGCTTGTGGATGGCGCCCATAACAGAAACATTGCGGTAATGTTAGACATCGTTGCCAATCACACATCTTGGGATCATCCCTGGATAAATAAACCCGGCTATTACCTTCGGGATAGTCTTGGACAGATCAAATACCCGGAAACATGGAAGGACGTTGCTCAACTGGATTTTCGAAACCAGGAGCTTAGACTGTCATTGATTCATTCTATGAAATCATGGGTATATAAAGCCAATATAGATGGCTTCCGTTGCGATTACGCCGATGGACCTCCGTTAGATTTCTGGAAGCAAGTAAATGATAGTCTCAAAGCCATTAAAACCCATAAATTATTGATGCTGGCCGAGGGCGGCAGTCCAAAATACCTGGGTGTGGGTTTCGATTATTTTTTTGGTTTTAATTATTTTGGTAACCTGAAAAATATATTCAACAATAAAAAATCAGTTAAATCGCTAGATAGTTTAAATGTAATCGATTTTAAGGGTGCAAAAGAGGGCCAAGCTGTTGTTCGTTACCTTACCAACCATGATGTAAACGGATCTGACGGAACCCCACTCGAACTTTTTGGTGGCAAAAGCGGGTCTATGGCTGCTTTTGTAATTACCGCTTACATGAAAGGCATACCGATGATTTATAATGGCCAAGAGATTGGAACGCCGTTTCGTCTAACTTTTCCCTTCACAGGCAAGTCTATAGATTGGTCTTTGGCGAAGGCTAATGAGGATATCCTCCAGGATTATAAAAAAATAGTTGCTTTTTGGAATAAAAGTACAACTGTAAGAAGGGGTAAATTAATCTCTTATAATAGTGATGACGTTTGCATATTTACCAAAAGCCTCAATGGTAAAAGGGTGTTGGTTATTGCCAATTTAAGAGACCGAAAAGTAGTTTGCCGCTTGCCGAAATCTTTATCAGGACAGTGGATCAATGCGTTCAGCCGCACTGAAACTAAACTCCCAATTGATTTGGAATTGAAGCCTTTCCAATATCTGGTAGTCGAAAAATAAGATATCACGATTGATTAAAAACCTTTAAATAGTATATTATTTTGTGAAACAAAATTGATTGAATGAAGTGATGAGCTGTTAATCTCATCAGTTTTGAATATAAAAAAAACTGAATGCCATTTTCTTTTGTCGTATAACGAGAAACATCACCTACGATTTATGAAAATTGGCATTATCGCACATTTAAAACATCCCATTATTGCACCATTTGCTGGTGGTTTAGAGGTATTTACACATCAAATTACACGCTTACTCGTAGCTCGCGGGCACGAAGTTTTATTGTTCGCGAGTTCCAAATCTGATCCAGGCCTTCCGCTCGTTGCGATTCTTAACGATGACCATTACGATTCCAAAACTGGTATCCGTGAAAGAAAGAGAGATTTACCGTCTGAATATGTTGCCGAACATCACGCTTATTTTAAATTAATGTTAAGTATTGATGATTATGATCTTGACATTGTATTCAATAATTCGCTACATTATATCCCCATCACAATGGCCAATGCCATAAAAACACCAATGCTCACGGTGTTACATACACCTCCATTCTACGAACTAGATCTTGCTATCCGTGCGGAGCGTAAACAACCAGTTATCAATTTTGTAACGGTATCAAAGCAAAGTGCCATCAACTGGCAAGATCTAGTTGAAAATTGTTCGGTAATAACCAATGGCATTGAGATGGATTGTTGGGAAGCCCGTACTGAGACGGATGAAATACCTTATGCTGTCTGGTTTGGAAGGATACATCCTGATAAGGGATTACATTTGGCAATTGAAGCTTGCAAAAGGGCTGGCATCTCCTTAAAGATTGCTGGTGGAATAGCAGATAAACGTTACTATGAAACTAAAATTGTACCCCTCTTAGACGGTACAATTGAGCAGTTGGGATTGTTAAACCAAAGGCAACTAAATAAGTTGATTAGTGGGGCTGTGGTCTGTCTGATCACGCCTTGCTGGCAAGAACCCTTTGGCCTGGTAGTAGCCGAGGCGATGGCTTGCGGTACCCCGGTAGCTGGTTTTAAGATGGGTGCGCTACCCGAACTAGTTAATAACAAGTGCGGCGTTTTGGTAGATTTTCCAGATACAAATGCCTTAGCTGAAGCAATTGTACAGGCCAGGATGCTCGATCGGACACAGATTGCACGTGAAGCATCCAAATTTGATATTGTAAATATGGTAGATAAATATGAGCAGATGATGGCAAAAATCATTGCAGACCAACCTATAAAAAATCCGTTATATGATAGAAACTATGCATGATAAGACCCAGTATCTATTTGATGAAATTGCATTTCAACATGTACTTCAAAAAATTCGTACTCAGGCAAGTCATTCAGAAAATAATCCGCAGGGATTAGTGCAAGAGTTCCAATGGCTACGGCAAACCGGGGCTTTGCAAATTGTATTGCCCGGAGAGGCACTTGATTTCAACGAAGCGAAAATGCCCGAATTGTTGAGCTTGCTCATGGCCGTGGGAAAGGCCAATTTGTCTGTGGGCCGTATTTTCGAGGGACACATCAATACACTTTATTTAATCCATTTATACGCTGATCAACAGCAACGCGATGAATGGTACCGGGGTGTTCGGGAGGATGGTCATCTATTTGGTGTTTGGAATACGCAGAGCCAAAATGGTATCGAATTTTCAAAAAATGCTGAAGCCTACGATGTTACGGGTTCTAAAACCTTTTGTTCAGGAGCCACATTGGTAAATAGGGCCCTTATTACTGGTAATATCAGCTTCAACAAACATCAAGGTTGGCAGATGGTAATTATAGATATGGCACGAGTTACCAGCGACAAAATAAATCGTGATAGCTGGAAACCTTTGGGAATGAAAGCTTCGGGAAGTTATACGGTTGATTTTTCAGGTTATAAATTGCAGGAAGCAGAATTGCTCGGAAAGCCCGGAATCTACCTCAACCAGCCACACTTCAGCGGTGGGGCCATTCGCTTCGCAGCCGTACATTTGGGTGGTGCCGAAGCAATTGCCGATAATACGATTCAATACCTGAAAGATTTAAAACGAACTGATGATCCCATCCAGCGAATGCGGATATCCAATATGATGATGCAATTAGCAGCTGGAAAGTTATGGCTCGAGCAGGCCGGGAAGCATTACGATGAGTGGGTGGATAACAAGGCACATACAACGGATTTGATTGCATTTGCAAATATGACGAGAGTAAGCGTTGAGGATATCTGCCTGCGAATTATGGACGAAAGCAATAAATGCGTTGGTGCACGCGGGCTGATGGCGCCATACGAAATGGAACGCCTGTTTAGAGATTTATCTTTCTACCTACGCCAACCTGCACCTGATGCCACACGATTGCATGTGGCCGATTACTTTATTAATAAGCAAGTGTAGCCATGAATAATGCATTCGATATAGATGGGTTTGTGGCTGATGCTGTTGAACTTCAATACAGTGATTTAAATTTCATAAACCGCTGCCTGGTGCTCATTCCTCATCCAGATGATGAATCGCTTGCTTGTGCAGGTCTGGTAGCCACACTTCGGGAACGGGGGATACAATTTAGATTTATTTTAACTACCGATGGCAGTAGGTCTCACCCAAATTCGGTGAAATATCCGGCAGAAAAACTTGCGCAATTACGCAAAAAGGAATTGGAAGAGGCCCTAACACTGATGGGAATGAGCCCAAGTTTACTAACCTGCTACCAATGCACCGATGCGTCTATGCCCGCACGTGGAGATTCTGGTTTTTCAGAATTGGTTGCAAAACTTGCAGCAGATCTAGGAAATTTTAAGCCAGATTTAATTTTAGTGCCCTACGAGCTCGATCCGCACTGCGATCATCGTGCTACCTGGCAGCTGTTAATGGCAGCTTTAGAAAAAGGGCCAATCAGTCGCCCTACAATTTGGGAATATCCTATCTGGCTTTATGCAAATGCTGAATCAAGCGATGTTCCAAAACTGAAACCAGGTGAGCTGCGATATTTGGATGTTTCATCTTTTAACGATCTTAAACGTAGTTGTATTGCAGCACATCAATCGCAGGTAAGCCGATTGATTGACGATGATCCAAGCGGATTTATGTTGCACGAAGATATGATTGCCAACTTTACTTCTGGTCGCGAATACTTTATGGAAAGAGCGAAAATAAATCCAAGTGCTAGTTTACCAGAAGATTATTTTGAAAGCTTGTATCGCACTGATAACGACCCATGGAAGTTTGAAAGCAGTGCTTACGAACAGGGGAAATATGAGGCAACCCTAGCCGTTATACCAAAACATAGGTACTCAAATGCATTAGAAATAGGATGCTCAATTGGTGTGTTCACTGAGAAGTTGGAAGCTTATTGCGAAGCGCTGACAGGGATAGATCTCAGTGAAACAGCCTTGGCAAAGGCTAAAAAACGCATGTTTGGGTTTCCTCAAGTGAAATTTATACTTGGTGGTATTCCATCTGCTTTTCCGAAAGATACCTTTGACTTAATCGTAATGAGCGAAGTTGGTTATTACTTATCTGTGAAAGATTTAGCAACAACCCGATCGCTCATTCAGGCTCATATGAGATCGAAAGGAATACTTGTATTGGTGCATTGGACTCATTTTGTAGTAGATTATCCCATCTCAGGAGATCAAGTACATGAGTATTTCTTAGCTTCGCCATTGATTCATGTACATGGCCAGAGAAGCGACGACTATCGGATTGACGTATTTCAGCAAGAGTAAAATGAGCGAATTTCATATTGCATTTTATGTACACCACCATGGCTCAGGGCATTTGATGCGGACATTGCAAATCGTAGCCGCACTTGAAGCATATCCGGTTATTTTAATGGGGAGCGGACTGGATAACCTGGTCGATGTACCATCTAATGTTACGCTTGTTCATTTGCCGCCAGATGTACCAACTTCTGATGAAGATTTGTTACCAGAAAGTATCCCGCCAATGGGTTTCCATTACGCACCGCTAGGGGTTAAGGGTAGTAGGGATAGAGTGGCATTAATGACTGAAGTTTTTCGTCAATACTACCCGTTAATTTTAGTGGTTGATGTATCAATCGAGGTGGCACTTCTTGCCAGATTGGCGGGCATTCCATCTGTCATTATTAAACAACATGGAAAGCGGGATGACTTGCCCCATCAGTTGGCCTACGACTCAGCAGAAATCATCATTGCGCCATATTCTGAATCGATGAGTGTTGATTATCCCGGAAATTTCGATTCTAAAACGGTCTACACTGGTGGTTTTTCAAAGTTCGACCAACATCTGAATCGTGCTAAAATTCAGCAAAATTTGGTTTGTGTTCTGGTAGGGAAGGGCGGAACATCTATTAATCATGAGCTATTGGTCAAAATAGCATCAAACTGTTCTGAATATCAGTTTCATGTGCTGGGTTTGGCTAATTTCAAACACAATTTAAGCAATTTGTTCTGCCATGGTCATGTCCAGGATGCTAGTGAACTGATGGCCAAGGCATGGTTAGTAATTGGTAACACAGGCCATAATACCGTAATGGAGACAGCCAGCTTAAATAAGCATTTAATCGGGATTCCAGAACTGCGACCATTTGACGAACAAGTTGAGAAGGCGATGGTGATCAACGATCGAAGAGGAGTCAAGATTATTCAACCCAAGGAATTACAGGATACCAATTGGTCTAACTTACTAGCTGAACTTGCTATACATCCGGTTGATTGGCAAGGTGTAATTAATCCAATGGCTGTTAAAATCATTGCAGAAACCATTATAAAAACGGCGAAGAAAAGTATAAGACTCTTATAGCTTATTTCAAAGCATTTGCAATTTCCTTTTTCTCAGGATATCTGATAATGGAAATATCATCTTGTGTTCTCTTGATTAAACCTAGATATTCGAATTGAGTTAACCAACCTTCCATTGCCCAGGTTTGCCATTTGTTATAAAAAGTAAGTGCATTGGCCACAATATCTTTGAAGTGATTTAAGGGAGGTGCATAACTTGCATGATGTTGGTGATAAGCTACTGCACCTATAGTGGCGATCTTCACCGCTTTCTTTCTTGCTGTAAAACTAAAGTCTGTATCTTCTGCTCCATAGCCATTAAAATTTTCATCAAAGCCACCAATATCTTGGTAAGTTAAGCGCTCACAAGCAAAATTAAGCGACCAAAACAGCTCGTATGGTAAGTTTGGGAGTTGCCCTCGAATAGGGTCGGCGATGCTGTATTGGTCAAGCCTGTCAAAGAAATTTCTTTGTTCGGTTGCACTTGCATTTAGATACCTAACTGAACCACAAAGCAATGTATTTGCTTTTGAACTGTGAAGATAAGCTCCTATTAAATTAGGGTGGGGAATACAATCAACATCTAGGAAAATAAGCAAATCACCTGATGCCTCTTTGGCTGCCAAGTTCCTTGCTGCGGCCAAAGGCAAGTGGCTATCATCAGAAATGGAAAAGCACTTTACGCAAAAGGAAAACGATGGTAATTCGCAAATGGCCTCATTCATGAACACAATTATCAGCTCATCAGGAAGTGTATTAGAGCGTTCAATCCCCTGTAAGAGGTTGAAAAATGCGCTCTTTCTCCCATGAACAATTGTTAATAACGAAGTTTTGAGGACTTGCTTCATGATCCTATTGTTACTTCCTGAATCATCGCAGTTTTGCTAACATGTTGTAGCGTACAGCTATTAACTTGATGGAAGTACATGCGCATGGCAGTTATTGCCGAGCCAATGGGTTGGTAAACAATTCGCCCTTTACGGTGTAAAAGTTCTTCAACATTTTCCCAGATTGTTTCAAAATAGACGCTGGAGTAAGCAATATCCATTAAACTTAAGTGGTTTAACTTTGCCCATTTGGCCAGTTCCGAAAAACTACTCTGAGCCGGGGAAAGGGCCAATCCTGCATTCCAGATTTGTCTTAACCTGTTTTTAAGTTCGAATTTAAAAAGAAGCGTGTCTATTGATTCTACCTGCTCCTCTTCGCACCTCAAACTCATCTCAGACCAGTTTTTCAGCTGTACAGAAAAACCGAATTTCACACGCCCGTCCATGCGTGCAGAGGTGTATATTCGTACATGTGGCGAGTGACGAATCTTCGCATCAACCCGGTTCAAGGCCTTTCGAAATTCCTCATCCTCCAGAAAAGGGATAACAGGCAACCTGCCGGCTTTTTCATACATTTCGCAAGTAACTGCCAGGCTCGGACCATAACACTGGAAGTGCCTTGGCCAAGGATTAGCTATTGATGGATCGATTGCAGACTCTAACCGACTCTTTAAAAATCGATAAGTTACATCTCTGAGGTGATGGCGTTTACTAATCGAAGGTGTATCTCTCGGCAAAATCCTTCCCCCAACCACATCAGCTCCATTACTAATTTCTTTCAAGATATGGTAAATCCAATCTGGAGCAACTTGGCTATCTGCATCGGTTGAAACAATAATCCCACGGGCACCAACAACTTGCGTTAAGCGATGATAAGCAGCATCCATCAGCAACCGCCGAACTGTACCAATATGAGCAGCATCTTGAGGCAATTTTATATCGGCCACATGGAGGTTAAATGCCTGGTGCTTTTTCTGATATTCTGAACAAATGCTGTAAGTGTTATCTGAGCAGTTATTAGCCAATACCAATACTTCATATTCATGTGGATTCACAGGTAAACCTAAGTCATCCAGCTGCATTCGTAAGGCATCTAATGTTTCAGTAATAAAAGCGGACTCATCTTTTGCGGGTACAATTACGGACAGCTTTAATTGATGACGGATTGGTCCGTTAAAGAGCAGGTTGTGATCTATATCCAATTTTTTATTCATGTTTTTAGGTTAGCATCGCACCTGCACTTATCGAAGGTGAGTAAAGTGAGGAATACGCCATTGAAATAAATACTGTTTCGAACCGGTCTTTTCCCCACAGTATTTTGACAACATCACTTTACGATCTTTTGTTTATCTGGATTGATGCGAATTGTACGGAAATTAATACTAGCCTCGTTTTCACTAAGTGCTAAATGAGGACTGGTGCTGACGATAATTTGAGTGATCTTGCCTCGTCATACCTAGGTTCTATGAATTATTTAAAGCCCTTGTAGTGATTTAAATGGTGATAATTTTGATTTGACATTCGGATGATTGTGATTAATATAAATCAGTTTACTGTTGCTTAACAGTGTTAGATTATTTACACTTAGTAATTCCAGTCATGGGAAGCAAAGAACGAATTTTACGATTGAAAGAAGAAACCAGGACCAGTATTCTGGATGCCGCCTTGAATATAGTTCAAACAGAAGGTTGGCAGGCTTTGAGTATGCGTAAAATTGCTGACCAAATTGAATACACTGCACCAATCATTTACGAATACTTCCCGAATAAAGACGGTATTTTACTGGAACTTACCAGACGAGGATACCAGATTTTAGCAAAGGATATCCGAGAAGCTAGGGATCTCAAAGAAAGCGCTGAGGAAAGAATGGAGGCGATGTGGGTGGCATATTGGAATTTTGCCTTTGCCCATAAGGAATTTTATCAACTGATGTACGGCGTAGATATGGTTTGCTGTACTGTAAAAAGTGCGCTTAGTGAGGCTGAAGCTGTCTCTAGTATGTTAGGTGATGCTATCGAAGCTTTATTTAAAAAGAAACCAGTAGACGAGAATGATATCTGTATGAAATACTATACCTATTGGTCAATCATCCATGGTTTAATCTCTATCAATTTGGTAAGGCCAAATGGAAGGACGACAGATGAACTTAACCAACAAATTTTGAAAGACGCCATTAAGGGAATTACACTTTCTATCAATAGTTAAATTTTTTTAAATCTTAATTTAACACTGTTAGATTATTTATCCACTATAAATTATATAATTATTAAATCAATATGAATGCTATCCATCGTTTGTTTATTTTACTTAACAGTGTTAAACAATTTAACCATGTAAAGTTACTTTTAATTTTTTCCGCGGTTTCCATTTCCATTGCTGGATGTACGTCGGCCCCAGACCAGGCAGCTGCCACACCGCCGCCACCCATATTACCCGTGAGTATTGTTTCAGCCAGTACTGAAACTACATTTATTGATTATCCTGCCTCGATTGAGGGCGCAGCAGATATCGAAGTGAGGCCTCAGGTAAGTGGTTATTTAACCCAGATCTTGGTTAATGAAGGTGCATATGTTTTAGCAGGACAAACACTGTTCAAAATTGATGAACATAGCTTTAGAGAAGCGCTCAACAATGCAAATGCCAGCCAACGTGCTGCAGATGCAGCTGTATTAAATGCACAGCTTGAAGTAGATCGTTTGACACCTTTGGTTCAAAATAATGTGGTATCAACCTTTCAATTAAAAACGGCCAAGACAGCGCAGAAGATTGCCCAGGCAAATGCAGAGCAGGCAAAAGCAGCTGTCGCCTCGGCTAAAATCAACCTCAGCTATACCAATGTAAAAGCCTCAGTAAGTGGATATATCGGTAGGATTCCAAAGAAACAAGGAAGTTTGGTTTCACCTACTGATCAGGTTCCTTTGACACAGTTATCAGACATCCATGAGGTACATGTCTACTTTGCCTTAGCCGAAAATGATTTCAACAACTTCAACCTAAATTATCCTGGAAAAAGTCCTTCCGATCGGATTAAGCACCTGCCGAAAGTATCCCTTGTCTTGTCAGATAACACTGTATATCCAATTATGGGTAGTATTGACATGATCGACGGACAATTTGATAAAAATACTGGCGCAATAACCCTCAGGGCCAGCTTTGTAAATACAAATGGGCTGCTGCGCTCTGGAAATACTGGCAAGCTTCGCCTGGGATTAAAACATGATGATGCAATCCTAATTCCACAGGGCGCCACGGTCGAAATGCAAGATAAGGTATTTGTTTTCGCCATGAATAAACAACATAAAGTGAGTAAGATTCCAATCACTATAGTTGGGAAAAGCGGTAACAACTATTTGGTGAAAGATGGAATAAAGCCAGGCGACGAGATCGTATTGAGTGGTCTAGATCGCCTTCAGGAAGGACAGGTGATTACACCTGAAAAATTAACAGATAAAGCAGCAAGCTTGTAACTATCATACGCTACCTCTAAGGAAAAATATTCTGAGTTAGAATTTATCCGTGGAGCAATTAGAGCAGACTAATTAAATCAAAATAGAAATGTTTAAAATCTTCATTCAACGGCCGGTACTGGCAACCGTTATTTCCATTTTATTGGTGATACTGGGAGTACTTGGCCTAACTAAATTACCATTACAACAGTTTCCTGATATTGCACCGCCCTCGGTTCTGGTTACGGCTATTTATCCAGGAGCAAATGCCGAAACCGTTTTAAGATCTGTTGCGCCTTCGCTTGAGGAGTCAATTAACGGCGTCGAGAATATGACTTACATGAGTTCTACGGCTAGTAACGATGGATCCCTGGCCATTACCGTATTCTTCAAATTGGGTACAAATGCAGATCAAGCTGCTGTAAACGTTCAAAATCGGGTGGCACAAGCCACCAGTCAGCTGCCAGCAGAAGTTGTACAGCAAGGCGTAACTACTGCGAAGCAGCAAAACAGTTTCATTATGGCTATTGGCATGTATACAGATGATGAATCTAAATACGACCAGACATTTATCGCCAATTATGCACAAATTAATATCATCCCGGAAATCAAACGCATAAGTGGCGTAGGATCGGCCGCTATATTTGGTGGTGTTAAGGATTATTCGATGAGGGTGTGGTTGAATCCTACACAAATGGCCACTTATCAGGTAACGCCAAATGAAATTATGAGGGCCATCCAGGATAAAAGCTTAGAAGCGGCACCCGGAAAGTTCGGGGAGAAGAGTAAAGAGGTTTTTGAGTATGTAATTAAATATAAAGGCAAGTTAACCAAGCCTGAAGAATACGAGAATATTGCGGTACGTGCCAATGCAGATGGATCGATCTTGCGTTTGAAAGATGTAGCCAGAATAGAACTTGGTGCTTATTCTTATAACAGTATTACCCGCATCAACGGAAAAAAAGCCATCGTGATTGGTATCATTCAACTGGCTGGATCCAACTCGAACGATATTCAGGTGGCGATTAATAAACTGATGGCCAAGTCTGAAAAGAGTTTTCCGGCAGGAATTAAGAAAAATATTTTTTACAGTACCAAAGTATCGCTAGACCAGTCTATTGCACAGGTTCAGCACACCCTGATTGAAGCATTTATATTGGTTTTTATTGTAGTGTTTTTATTCTTACAGGATTTTAGATCGACATTAATTCCAGCCATTGCGGTGCCGGTAGCCATTTTAGGAACCTTCTTTTTTATGCAGTTGTTTGGGTTTTCTATCAATTTGCTCACCTTATTCGCTTTAATTTTGGCGATAGGGATTGTCGTAGACGACGCGATTGTAGTGGTAGAGGCGGTGCATGCTAAAATGGAACATAAACACCTCGGGCCAAAGGCTGCTACCCACGAAGCAATGCATGAAATTACCGGTGCCATTATTTCCATCACCTTAGTTATGGCTGCGGTTTTTTTACCAGTTGGGTTTATGGAAGGATCTACAGGTGTTTTTTATCGCCAGTTTGCATTTACTATGGCGATTGCAATTGTTATTTCTGCTGTAAACGCTTTAACCTTAAGTCCTGCTTTGGCAGCTTTATTTCTGAAAGATAATCACGCTAAATCAAATGAAAATCCTGGTTCCAAAACGACTTTCAAGCAGCGATTTTTTAATGGCTTTAATCATAGTTTTAATGCTTTAACCAACCGTTATGTTGGCGGCTTGAAGTTTTTAATCAAACATAAGTGGTTAAGCATGGGGGGGTTAGCATTAATTACGCTCGTTACCGTATTGATGGTTAGGAGCACGCCCGCTGGCTTTATTCCAACGGAAGATCAGGGTTTTATTGCCATTGCTGTAAATACGCCATCAGGAACTTCTTTAGATGGCACTCAAAAAGTAATGACCCAGGCCGAAACGGTATTGAGCAAGCTTGATGCATCAAGAGATGTTACTGCTGTTTCCGGCTTCAACTTGTTAACCAATTCTACCAGTCCATCATCTGCTGTGGTTTTCGTGTTACTTAAACCAAATGAAGAACGTGGTGCTGTCAAAAACATTGAGGAAATTATGAATCAGGTGAGGGGAAAATTAGGCGCCATCTCTGGAGGAAGTTTCTTTGTATTTAGCTTTCCAACCGTTCCGGGTTTCAGTAATGTTGAGGCGTTAGATATGGTGCTACAAGATAAAACTGGGGGCAAGCTAGATAAGTTTAGCGGAATCTCGCAACAGTTTATCGGGGAGTTAATGAAGCGTCCGGAAATTGCCGTAGCGTTTACCAGTTTCAAGGCAGACTATCCGCAACTTCAACTAGATATTAACGACGAAAAAGCTGATCAATTGGGGGTTAATGTCAAAGATATTCTGCAAACAATGCAAACCTATTTTGGTAGTGCCCAGGCATCAGACTTTAATCGTTTCGGAAAATATTATCGGGTGGTTGTACAGGCAGACGTTCAAGATCGGGCAGATGCATCTGCTATCAACCATGTATTCGTCAAAAGCAATCGTGGAGAAATGGTTCCATTAAATACCCTGGTAAAACTAAGTAGAATTTATGGCTCAGAGACTGCATCAAGGTATAACTTGTTCAATTCTATCTCCATAAATGCGATACCTAAACCAGGTTTTAGTTCTGGAGATGCCATTAAAGCAATTGAGGAAGTGGCAGAGAAGCAGTTGCCGGCTGGTTACAGTTACGAGTTTTCCGGCCAAACGCGTGAAGAAATATCTTCTGGTGGACAATCGACAGTTATATTTTTACTGTGTTTAGTGTTTATATATTTTCTTTTATCAGCACAATACGAAAGTTATATTTTGCCATTGGCAGTTATTTTATCTATCCCTGCCGGAATATTTGGCGTTTTTGTAGCGATTGGTATAACTGGCATTGAAAACAATATTTATGTACAGGTAGCGCTAATTATGTTAATTGGTTTACTTGCTAAGAATGCTATTCTTATAGTGGAATTCGCTCTTCAACGTCGTCGGGCCGGTCAACCCCTTATTTCATCTGCCTTAGAAGCATCGAAGTCGAGGTTACGGCCCATTATTATGACTTCGCTTGCCTTTGTGGTTGGATTAGTCCCGATGATGGGCGCAACTGGCCCTTCCGCACAAGGAAATCATTCTATTAGTATTGGTGCAGCAGGAGGTATGATATCAGGAGTAGTTCTAGGTTTGTTTTTCATCCCCGTATTATTCGTCATCTTCCAGGCTATCCAAGAGAAATTTTTAAGAAAATCACCATTGGCCGTCGATCATCAACATGAAACGGCTATCAATCAAATTGTATATGAAACGGTTTAATATTATTACCATATTGCTTCTGGCTGTAATCTGGAGCGGATGTTCGGTTTCCAAAGATTTGGCATTACCACAAAGCCTGGCGCCAAAAATGTTTAGGGGTACCATGCCAAAAGATTCAACAAGTGTTGGCGAAATGCCTTTTAAAAGCTTTATTAGCGACCTCACAGTACAAAATCTAATTGATACTGCACTGCTTAGAAACTACGACATGCAAATGGCATTGAAAAATATTGATGCCGCGGAAGTATTATTTAAGCAATCCAAATTGGGTTATTTGCCAGATTTGAAATTGCAGGTAGCGGTCAGCTCAAGTCGTCCATCCGACAATAGTTTAAATGGGTTAAGCCTGAATCAATTTACAGGCTCCAGCCATATAGAAGATTATACTGCAAATCTTGGCGTGTTTTGGGAAGCCGACATTTGGGGTAAAATCAGGAATCAAAAGGCTGGTGCGCTTGCGAGTTTTTTGCAAACAGAAGAAGCTAGAAAAGCGGTCCAAACCCGCTTGATAGCTAATGTGGCACAAGGTTACTATCAATTATTAATGTTGGATGCCCAATTGGAGATTGCAAAAAAGAACTTGATGTTAAACGACAGTACCCTCCGAATAATACATCTGCAGTTTGATGCCGGACAAGTAACCTCTTTGGCTATACAACAGGCAGAGGCGCAGCAATTGAATGCAGCCCAACTCATTCCGCGTTTGACACAAAATATTGGTTTACAGGAAAATGCGTTAAGTGTGCTAATTGGTACGCTGCCACAGGCGATAAAACGTGATACCCGTTTAGAAAAAATGCTTGTTCCACAAGATTTAAGTGCAGGTTTTCCATCAGCTTTGCTAAGCCGCAGGCCCGATATTAAGGCTGCGGAACTGGCACTAAGAGTTGCAAATGCCCGCGTAGGCGTGGCTAAAGCAAGTTTATATCCATCATTAACAATCACAGCCAGCGGTGGTGTAAATTCGTTCAAAGCCAGCAATTGGTTCAGTATGCCTGCGTCTTTGTTCGGATTAGTTTCGGGAGGCATAACTCAACCTATTTTTCAACGCGGACAGCTTAAATCCAATTTGGCACTGGCAAGCATCGACCGCGAGAAAACTGTTATTCAGTTTCGCCAGTCGGTAATTAATGCAGTGGGCGAGGTTTCTGATGAACTGATGAGGGTAGGGCAGTTAAAAACTCAATACAGTATTGCCCAACAACGGGCAATTACACTACAAAATGCTTCAAAGAATGCCAATTTGTTATTTAAAAGCGGTATGGCAAATTACCTGGAGGTAATTACCGCCCAGGGCAATCTTTTGCAAAGCGAACTGGAACTAACTGCATTAAAAACCGAGCAACTGATTGCTGTAGTAGGTTTATATCGTTCCTTGGGCGGCGGCTGGAACTAGGTAAAAAGACCTCAAATCATCCAAAAGAAAAAGCGATTCATCTCTACAGAAAATGAGGGATGAATCGCTTGCTACCTATGTTTGAAATTGCTGGCTTTGTAAAGAAATGCTGCTTACATTTGTCAATATTAATGTTTGGCGAGATTGACTAGCGTAGTTTCTACAGCACAATTTTTAAGTTTTGTTCTGAAGTCTTCATCATCACTGAAACAAAGTTGGTTAAGCAACCTGGTTTCGTAATAAAGAACAAAGCGATCTGCATCAAACGGCCATGGCTCAACTATGATTGATTCTTCCTTTTGATATAAAGTGTAAGGCGTGCCATCTGGGCCGCAACTGATCTCAATTCTCCTGCCTTCTGGTGGTACGAGTGATTGGCAAATTAAAAGGGAAAAGGCATCGCAGAACTCTAAAAGTTCATAAGCTGCATCAAGTTCGGCTTTCTTAACACGGGCCACTTTAAGCCACTTATTTTCATTTTTTTTTAAATCAGCGATAAAATCTTTAGCAAGCGGATCATCTCCAAATACAAACCTGATATGCCGATTGATGAGTAAGGCAATAAAAAGACTCTTGCTATGTGCCATTCCCATTAACCGGGTGGCGGAATCAATCTCGAAAGTTGTTTGTTTAAAATTAATGGGTGCGCCATTTTTATCGACCAAAGGGCTACGCTCAAATTCATTGTAAACGTCATCATGTTCGGCTGTAGCAATTAGAGTTTCAATCCAACGGTCGGGTTGGGTCGCTCGCTTCCAACGGGCACAAACCTGGCCAGCAAGTAAGCCATGAGCCCTTTGCGTTATTATTTTCCAACCTTGTTCTGTGTATGATGCAATCATATATAGTTAGCAAATCAAAATTAAATTGATTTATCTCTACAACATGATTGTTAACCATAAGTTTAGCTGACGCTAAAAATGTGTATATACCCTTAATGAAGCCCGAATTAAGCAATTTTTACTTCATCCAACTTTACTGAAGATATCTATCAAACTTGCTTAAGTATATTATCATTATTTAGCAGTAATTACAGCTGCGTAACCGCCATTTCTCACCATGTTAACCGCGATTTCATCTCCATTTTTCACCTGGATAGTTTTTTTTCGGTAATCCATTGCTTGTCTTCCGGCGTTGATTCCATCCTCGAAATAGGTCATGGTATACTGCTTACCTTTTTCTAAAAAATCCAGGTTTATTTTAAGGTTCCTAGTTTTTTCTGTACCGTTGCAAATGCCCCCGATAAACCATTTATCAGCTTTACGTTTAGCTACCACGGCTACTTCGCCAACTGTGGCGGTCAAAGCTTTCGTCTCATCCCAGGTGGTAGGAACCGAAGTGATAAAGGCGGTACAATCTGGGTTTCTATAGTAAAGGGTTGGGTTGTCTGCAAGCATTTGAATCCCGCTCTCGAAAACAACGAATAGCGCCATTTGATAAGCACGTGTACCTATACTAGCGGCATTAGGCCTTTCTGCACGATAAGATTCTGGCTGCATGCTAATCATTGCACCTGGGGTGTAGTCCATCGGGCCAACGGCATTTCTCATAAAGGGCAGGTATAAACTGTTTTTTGGAAGTGTACCGCCCATTTGTTCCATGCCTCTTACGCCTTCGTAAGATAGTATATTGGGGTATTTGTATTCAAGCCCCGCTGGTTTAAATGCTCCATGAAAGTCTACAAATAACTCATTCTTTGCTGCTTCTACGGCTACTCGTTCGTAATAATTTACCATCCATTGGTCGCTTCGGTCCATAAAGTCTATTTTTACACCTTTAATTCCCCATTCTTTAAAAGTTTTGAACAAGTCCATGTGGTTATGTACGGTAAGCCAGGTTAGCCATAAAACTATACCTACATTTTTTTCCTTACCGTAACGAATGAGTTCGTGAACATCAACATCGGGGTTTGGTGTATAAGGATCGGTTGTGCTTTTTGCCCAGCCTTCGTCCATAATGATATATTTTAAACCATACTTGGCAGCAAAATCGATATAGTATTTATAGGTCTGCAAGTTATATCCCGATACAAAATTTACATCTGGCCCATAAGGTGCTGCATCATTCCACCATTCCCAACTGGCTTGTCCTGGCTTTATCCAACTAGGGTTTTCAATTTTGCTTTTTGATGCCAACTGCAGGGTCATGGTGTTTTCGAGGATCTGCTTATCATCATTGGTAATCACAAAATACCGCCAGGGAAAAGTACGTGTTCCGCTGGTTTTAGCAATGTAATCTGCCTCTTTGGTAATTTTTAAACTCCGGTCGCCATCTTCTCCAAACGCTAGTGGAGCTTTCGGGAAAACAGATCTGATAGCATTTACACCTGTTCCTTTGAAAAACAGGCAAGGATAATCAGAAAGATCAGATTCGCTTAAGAGTAGTTTATAGTTCTTTTTGGTATCGATTAAAATTGGAAGGGTGCTCATTTTTTCCTTCCAGCTATCTGTGCTCACGGTTGAATAGTTTTCTTCGTAGGCAGTTTTAAAGCTTCCGGGTTGTTGTACATGTAAGTTATATGCGTTTGGGAAATTTATTGCAACCTCTTCGTCCATTACTTCAATATCGCCTTTTTTATTGGTGATAAACTGATAGGCAATTCCATTATCAAAAGCCCTGAAAGCTACTGCAAATCCACCCTTGAAGTTAAGTAACAATTGATTGTATTTCGATTCTACGTTAGCATATTTTAAGGCAATATATGGTTTAATAATGCTACTGCTCTTTGTTGTTTTAGCGCTCAATAGCTTAGGGTTTTTTCCTAGGGTTTCGTCTTTTAAAACTAATGAAAGGCTATTCTCTGTCATTAAGGCCTCAGTTCGGTAATTAACCGAATAATTGATTTTGTCGCCAATAATTATCGAAACTTTGATTTCACCATTGGGTGATAAAAGCGTTAAATTCTTTTGTGCAAAAACTGAGGTTAAGACTAAGAGCAGTAAAGTGGTTAAAGGGATGATTTTTTTCATATTGTTACATTGGTATCAGCGGGCTAAGTAAGCCAATAAAGGCATTAATTGCAAGTAAGGGCTGCTACTTTTTTTGTTACATAGGCTGGTTCTTAAAGATTTT
Source organism: Pedobacter sandarakinus (assembly GCF_026240095.1). Lineage (GTDB taxonomy): Bacteria > Bacteroidota > Bacteroidia > Sphingobacteriales > Sphingobacteriaceae > Pedobacter > Pedobacter sandarakinus. Next base: position 153,479 of record NZ_JAPIVG010000002.1, read on the forward strand.
TTGTACTTGTATATAGGAACAATGGTTTCAAATATCTTGTATCATTTTTTTTCCAAGTAAAGGATTACTTAAAATTTCTGCCACCATCAAATATTTCCTGTGGGCTAGGCTGGCGTACTTGCGATCTTTTATTTTCACTTGGATAGGGCGGCGATCTTTCGTCACTTCTCGAAAGTGTAAGAATAGGCAGTTTTTCATCATCTTTTGCAGTTAAACCTTTCAATAGTTTAGTGAAATCAAAACATTTAGAAACAATAACATTTACCACCTCACCCTCTTTTTGCACCTTTCCCTCAACCATAAGCAGCCTTGAATGGAGGATTTCTTTTCTGTAGCTTTCGAAAAGCTTTTCGAAAATTACCAGGTTAGAAAAACCTGTCTCATCTTCAATTGAAATAAAACAAACGCCGCCAGCCGTACCCGGACGCTGTCTTACAATCACGAGCCCGGCAACCTTGGCCAATTTACCATTTTCAGTTGCTCTAATTTCTTGGGAAGATTTAACATTAAAAAGTCTAAGTTCCGCTCTAACCAAACTCACCGGATGTGCTTTTAAAGATAAAGCTGTAGAAGCGTAATCTTGCACCACATGCTCGCCTTTACTCATCAATGGCAGTTCTATTTGCGGTTCTTTTTCTGATGATGAAGGTTGCCCTTCAAATAATGCAATGGGTCTGTCTTTTAGTGCAGAAACTTCCCAGAGTGCTTGCCTACGGTCTAACCCAATTGAGCGAAATGCATCAGCATCTGCCAATCGCTCTAACGAGCCTAAGCTAACCCCTGCATCGAGCAGCGAGTGAAGATTTTTGTAACCCATTTTCCGTTTCGAAACCAAGGTTAACATTTCTTCTTCCTTAATCCCTTTAATCTGTCTAAATCCCAATCGCAAGGCGAAGTATTTACCGCATTTTTCCTGAAGAATGTTATCCCAATGGGAAACATTAACATCAATTTCTCTAACAGTTACGCCATGGTTGCGTGCATCTATAACCAGTTGTGCAGGTTGGTAAAAGCCCATGGGCATAGAATTTAAAATAGCGCAAGCAAAAACATCAGGATAATAGCATTTAATCCAACAGGAAACATATACCAATAAAGCAAAACTTGCGGCATGGCTTTCTGGAAAACCATAAGATCCAAAGCCCTCGAGCTGCTTAAACACACGCCTTGCAAAATCTTCGGTATATCCCCTCGAAGTCATGCCTTCAACCAGCTTGTTTTCGAATTTAGTTACCATGCCATGCACTTTGAAGGTTGCCATGCTCCGCCGAAGTTCGTCTGCTTCGGCAGGTGTAAAACCGGCGGCAACGATGGCTATTTTCATTGCCTGTTCCTGAAAAAGTGGAACGCCAAGGGTTTTACCCAATATTTCTTCAAGCTCTTTTGATGGGTAATCTATGGGCTCTTCCTTATTACGTCTTCTTAAGTACGGATGAACCATATCGCCTTGTATAGGTCCAGGCCGAACAATAGCTACCTCGATTACAAGATCGTAAAAACAACTCGGTTTCAACCTGGGCAGCATTTGTTGTTGCGCCCGACTTTCAATCTGAAAAACCCCAATAGTATCGGCATGTGAGATCATTTCATATACCTTTGGGTCGTCTTCTTTATTAATGCTGGCCAAGGTAAGATCAAGATTGTAATGGGCTTTGGCCAAATCAAAACCTTTGCGGATACAGGTGAGCATGCCAAGTGCCAATACATCAATTTTCAAAAAACCAAGTGCATCAATATCATCCTTGTTCCATTCTATATTGGTGCGATTATCCATCCGGGCATGAAAAATAGGGCATAAATCAGTTAGTTTGCCACGGGTAATCACAAACCCACCTGTATGCTGCCCAAGTTGACGTGGAAAACCCATCATTTGGCTAGTAAGAGCAAGTACTTTTACCAAAAGTGGATCTTGTGGATTAAGGCCCTGCTCGATAACGCGATTGCTTTCGAACCATTCATTGGTAAATTCCCAAATGGATGCGGATAGCCTATCGATGGTATCACTCGATAATCCCATAGCTTTTGCTACATCGCGGAGGGCACCTTTTTGATGAAGTTGTGTAACTGTTGCTACAATTGCCGCCCGATCTCTCCCATATTTATTGTAGATGTATTGGATAACTTCCTCACGTCTCTCGTGCTCAAAATCAACATCAATATCTGGCGGTTCATTACGTGCAGAGGAAATAAAACGTTCAAAAAGCAGATCGAATTTGGTTGGGTCGACAGAAGTAATGCCCAGGCAATAACAAATGGTAGAATTTGCTGCCGACCCGCGACCTTGGCAGAGAATTTTCTTCGACCTGGCAAATCTTACAATATCATATACCGTTAGGAAATAGCTTGCATAATTCATTTCCAGTACAAATTTCATCTCGTGGTTAATGTTATCTATTACCTTCTTTGGGAGGGGAGATCCGAACATCTCTGCTGCACCTTTCCAGGTTAGGTATTCTAACTCTTCTTGTGGCGCTCGCTCACCTGAGATGATTTCTTCAGGATAAACATATTCCAGGCTATCTAATGTAAACTGGCATTTCTCAGCAATTTCCAACGTTCGGTCAATGGCATCAGGATACATCCGGAATAACCGTTGCATTTCTTCAATGGGTTTCAGGTGCCTTTCTGCGTTCATCATTAACCTGAAGCCAGCATTTTGTATGGTACATTTTTCCCGTACGCAAGTTAAAATATCTTGAAGTTCCCGGCGTTGAGGATGGTGGTAATACACATCATTTGTGGCAACTAGAGGGATGTCGAGTTTTTTACTTAATTCATGAAGCCTAAAAAGCCGCTTTTGATCTTGCCCTTGATAATTTTTATTGACGGCAAGGTAGAGTGATGCTCCCAGATTGGCTTTGTAATCCTGTAAGTCTGCCAAAAAGTTCTTTGAGAATTGAGATCCATCTGTTAATGCTTCTGGAGGAATAGCAATAAACAAGATGTCTTTTTGGTTGAGGTAAATATCTTTTTTATAAAGAAAACATTTACCTTTTTCGGCACGGAAATTCCCCTCACTCAACATCGCCGATAGGCGACCATAGGCTTCTCTGTTTGTGGGGTAGGCGAGCAGGCCAGGTCCATCTAAGAGCATTAAGTGGCAGGCCGGGATGATAGAAATATCATGCTTTCGTGCCGCAACATGAGCCCTCACGATTCCTGCGAGCGTATTTACATCAGTTATGGCAATTTTTGGGTATCCAAAAGCAGCAGCTTGTTCTACCAGTTCTTCTGGATGCGATGCACCTCTTAAAAAACTGAAGTTAGAGGTGACCTGTAGTTCACAATAGCTCATATCTTAAGATTTTCATGCAAAAAAACCATGGAGAAACCATGCAGATTTGTCTTGATTATAATGTCCGGATCTAAATACCCAGTATCTGCGACCTTGTTCATCTTCCAGAATATAATAATCTCGATGCTCGCCAGGCTCCATCCACCATTCTCTTTCTATTCTTTCTGGCCCGTCAGCTTTGCTCACCAGATGGAGTTCATCCCTGTATCGGAAATTCATTGGAGGGTAATCTGGGATAGGGGCGGTAACCTGTATCGCAGCAGGTTTTTGCAACATTTCCATGGGTCTTGGATTTGCTTTCTGCCATTTAACTTCCGTTTTTTCTTCGAGGGAAATCGCTGCCCTTAGCGACCGTTCTGGCCAATAGTGTGCCTGAGGGATATACCTCCGAATGGCTTGAGCGCCAATTTTGCCGGCAAGCCGATCGAGTAATTCTGCCAGACTTTGATCAGTGAGCCCAGGTTTTCCATTCCAAAATTTTTCTTGATGTACATGAACAGGTTCGCATTTAGTAGCGGTTAAAACAAACAGTTCTATTCCAAGTGCAGGCTCTATTTCATCAATCTTAAGACCAAATAATTTAGCTAAATGCTGTACCTTGTGGGTAGGTTGGTTCGTTCCGATTTTGGTTTCAGTAATTTTCCCATCGAGTCGGTAACCCTTAAGCACCGCAGACCTTATGCCTAAACCTGTTTTCTGGAGTTTACTGCAGAGGTTGTGTAATAATTTTTCAATCGCGATTTCAATAGCCGTTTTAGTGCGTATGGCTTCAAGACAATATAATCGTTCTTCGAAAGGTGCTTTGACTACAATAGGAGTAATAATTTCTTTTTCAGTACCGAGTGCTTGTCCGATACGTGATAAAGTATCTTGTCCAAAACGCCTGCGAAGCATTGCTGTAGGCAGTTGAATAAACTTGCCAATTTTATCAAAACCTAATTTGGCCAAACGCTCTACAACAATACTTTCTAAGCGAAGTGCCGTGGAAGGTAAATTTAAAATTGCATTGTATTGCTCTCCAGGCTGAATAATAGGATTTTTTTTTCCAAATCGGGCAACGGCCCACGCCGTACCAATGGTATCTGCTATTGCACCACGGCAACAATAGCCAGAATCATTAAGTTTTTTTAGAATACTTTCCAGGTATTTGTCTTCTCCGCCCCATAAGTGTGCACAGCCACTTGTATCCAGGATGATCCCATCAGGTAAATCGAGGCAAACCGTTGGTGTATACCTTATGGCCCATTTACCAATGCGTTTCAACAATTTTTTATTGAAATCTATTTCATCATCAAAGGCAAGTATATCTGGGATAATCGCTTTTGCATCAGCTAAGACCATTCCTGCAAACACGCCCATTTCCTCAGCTTTCCGGGACGCAGCGGTTACCATAATCCGATTTTTTTGAGACATCGTAAAAACATAAACTTTGTCTTTTAAACCAGGTTTTTTTATAGCCAGATAATCTGTAAGTAAATTACCAAAATATATACTTAAGTACCTGCTCATGCCGTAAGCCCTCTTTCTGATAAAGTTTTTGTATCTCCTTCACCTTCGATCACTCTAAGATTTAATGATTTAAATCGATCTCCAGACCATTCTATAAAAAACTGACCCCCCTGGCCATTCTTTACTTTTAAGAGATTAACTTCCCAACAGGGATTTCCTACCCCAGGAACATAATCAAAACAATGGCTAGGCTTTGGCTTAATTTGCCAACGAGCAGTACAAGTGGTTGCAGATAGTGCAAATTTTGCTTCTTTTCTTAATAAGATGCCCGTAACCTGGCTTTTCTCTGTAGCCAACTGTAACCTTCTGCTTTGTGCGAAACCTACATCAGATATTTCTGCAATAACACATGCTATACCTTCGCATTTCAGTGCTTCTTCCATTACCCATAAAATTTGTTTATTGTAATAGAGGTCTATGAAGATGATGTGTTGCGGATCTACGCCAAAAGTCTCTAGTGATGGAGGAAATAATTTTCTATTTCTGCTAATCCATAAACAGCAATTTCCATGTTGCATCAATTTAGCTAAAATACCTGCAATAAACCCTTCACTAGCTGCTGCTTCTTCCTGGTTATCTGCCAGAAACTCATGCACAGTACCGGTTGGGAAAACTTTTCCAGGAAAACAATGCTCGATTTCTGCCAAACCAAAATCTTCTTTGCTATTGCTAGAAGATGGATTAAGCAAATGTACCCCTAAGAGTTGTTGCTTAAGTTTAGCCAATATTTCTTGTTTTTCCGCTGTCATGTGGTAATTGCGCAAGTTGGATTACGCAGCTTAATAACAACAAATATAATGCTAAAAATAATAGCAAATACTAATTAAATTAGTAAAGTTTTCAACAGTAATTCGCTTTGCTAGTGTGTTGAATCTGGGTGAGAAATCCTATTGGAGTGTTAAGATCAAGTATTGCTTCAGGAAATATTAGCTAAATAAGAAATTTAGGGGTTGTGCATAAATAATATAAGCGCCTTTGATGGGTTACAGCAGGCCCAACTATTCTCGTCTACTTTCTACGGTGTATACGAAGCTATCGGCTTTATAGTATCCCAAATTATATTCGATTGGTTTTTCATCAATGTCATATACAAAGCGCTTCCTGAACAAAATAGGTGCACCTGGTTTTGTTTCCAATTTATCGGCAATGAACTGATCAGCAACAAGCGCACTTATTTCTTCCTTAGAAACCATAGCAATAATGTTATGTTCTTTCTCAAGCATTTCATACAGCGGCGCTTTATAATCTTCTTCGCCTGTGAGCCCTACATTAGGATGAAAATAGGACTCGAAGTAAACAAATGGTCCTTCTGGTCTGCCTCTCAATCGTACTAACTTCAGAATTTTTTTATCTTCTTTAATTCCCATAAAATTGGCAATCCGTTTTTCTGGAATTACCCAACTTACATGCAATTCAAAGTTTTTTATCGGAATACCTCTTGCACTCATTTCCTGCGAAAAGCTCATCCAGTTCTTAGATTTCGAACTTAAAGACTTCGATTCAGCTACTCTTGTACCTACGCCTTTCTTCCTGATTAATAAACCATCATATACCAATTTATTGATGGATTGACGCAAAGTTGTACGTGAAATAGCTAGCTTTTGTGATAACTCTATCTCATTCGGTAACAGTTTGCCATCAACATATTCGGGCGACTCAATTAGTCTCCGAAGTAATTCTTCGGCCTGAACATGTAAAGGAATTTGACTTTTATGATCAATAGACAGTTTCATAATCATTACAATTATATGAATAAAATCCGTTTTTGAGTCATGTATGTACATAATTTTAGTTTTTTCCATAGAATGATTCTGCCAGAATGTAACATATGGATGTGTTTAATATAATTTCATCAAAAATTATTTGCAAAATTGTTTTTTAATAATACATTTGTATATACATACTATCGAATGTATGATCTAACCAAGTATTCAGTGCAGTCTTGCAAAATGTATCCGGCAATTAAATTATTATCGCTGTGATTACATGTTCAACAAAGCAATTTATACAAGGGTAAAAAGCATCGAAATGAAACTGTCCATCTTTAGCATATGACAGATTTATTATGCTGATTATATAGAGATATAATGAGACTTAACTTAATAATTTGGAAAATTTGAACACAACTATGTCTATAGAAGAGCCAATGAGGAAGACCGAGCAAGAGGTCATGCCCAATAACACTCAATCGATAGCCAGCCCGGATGGCTACGATATTTACCCTTATTTTTCGCTTGGAGATAAGGCTATTTTTAGTGGCTATGATTCGCTTTGCGATTATATTGTTGAACAAAAGACTGTTGTAATTGACGGTTATATAGGTGTGTATTGGAATAGATTTTCTACCGCTTTGAAAGATAGGTTACAGGCTCGGGGATTGAGGTTGAATATAGTTGATGCAGCTTCGTGTTTATTGGAGGAAGAACAGATTGATGATTTAGTAAAACCTTTTTTAGGTGAGAGAGATGCGGTTTGGGGAACCAAAACTTCTTTAACACTCTCAGATTTTTTTAACCTGGATGCGTTAACTGCTAAACAGATTGATCAATCTGCAGACATCAACATCATTATTGGTTGCGGTTCAAGTTTATCTAATTGGGATGCAAAAATTATCTATGTAGATCTTCCTAAAAATGAATTACAGCACCGAATGAGTGCCGGTGCGATTTGCAATCTAGGAAAAACCCAGCCAGATGTACCAACAGAAATGTACAAACAGTATTACTTTGTAGACTGGGTAGTGCTAAACGAACACAAGAAAGGTTTGGTAAATGAAATCAGTGTTTTTGTTGATGCACAGTGGGAAGAAGAAATTTCTTGGTCTACTGGAGCGAAAATTAGAGCTGGTTTACAAGCCATGTCTACTTCGGTTTTCAGGGCACGTCCATGGTTCGCACCTGGTGCATGGGGTGGCCAATGGATGAAAAACCATATGCCACAGCTTGATCGGAATGAAGTAAACTATGCATGGTCTTTCGAATTAATTGTTCCAGAAAATGGCTTGGTTTTCGAAAGCAATGGCGTGTTGCTAGAAGTATCTTTCGATCTGTTAATGTTTACTCAACGTGATAATGTAATGGGTGAGCATGCCCAGACTTACGGCGATGAATTTCCTATACGATTTGATTTTCTGGATACTTTTGATGGTGGGAACCTTTCCATTCAATGTCATCCAACATTAAACTACATCCGTAAAAATTTTGGCGAACAAATTACCCAAGATGAGACATACTACATATTAGACTGTAAGGATGATGCCACTGTTTATCTTGGTTTCCAGGATGATATAAATCCAAGCGACTTTCGTGAAGCGTTAGAAAAGAGCAACGCCACGAGCGAAGCGATAGATATTGAAAAATACGTACAAGTGCATACTGCTAAGAAACACGACTTGTTTCTAATTCCAAATGGAACGGTACATAGCGCTGGCGCACAAAATTTAGTGCTCGAAATTAGCGCAACCCCTTACATCTTCACCTTTAAAATGTACGATTGGGTAAGGCTAGATCTTAACGGTCAACCCCGCCCCATAAATATTGAGCATGCCTTTAATAATCTGGATTTCAGCAGAAAAGGACAAAAAGTAGTTGATGAGTTGATAAGCAAGCCATACGTACTATCTACCGAAGGCGACATGACCTGCTACCATTTGCCAACACATCAAGATCATTTTTATGATGTGCATCGTGTTGAATTTGATACAGAAGTAGAAATTGCTACCGATGGACTTTGCCATGTATTAATGCTTGTTGAAGGGGAGTCGATTATTGTAAGTGCAGCAGATGGCAGGGAAATGCATTTTGCTTTTGCTGAAACATTTGTTGTTCCTTCAGCTGCCAAGCATTATAAAATAGTTAACAAAGGAAAACAACGTGCCAAAGTAATTAAAGCATTTTTAAAATAAGCATATGAGCAATTTTAATGAACAAACAGCGCTGAGCAGCAGTAAAACTTATCTCTATCTGATCTGTTTGGTTGCCGCACTTGGTGGGTTTTTATTTGGTTTCGATACAGCTGTTATCTCTGGAACCATTAGTTTGGTAAAAAACGATTTCAGTTTAAATGCTGTTAGTGAAGGCTGGTTTGTAAGCTGTGCGCTACTTGGCTGCATCATTGGCGTAATAATTTCTGGAAAGTTAAGTGATAAATATGGCCGGAAAATCGTACTTATCCTTTCGGCAACGCTATTCCTAGTGTCTGCTGTGGGCTGCATGTATGCCACATCATTTACCTCACTAATTATTTTTAGACTTGTTGGTGGCTTAGGAATCGGTGTAGCTTCCATGGTATCGCCTTTGTATATTTCAGAATTTGCACCTTCCAGATTAAGAGGAACAATGGTTTCTTTATATCAATTGGCATTAACCATTGGCATTGTAGTAGCTTATTTCACAAACGCCTACCTGGCAGATCATGCTGGGGATGCTCATGAGGGCCTAATGGCAACCAAAATTTTCTCTAGTGAAGTTTGGAGAGCAATGCTTGGCTTGGGTGCAGTACCAGCACTTATCTTTTTACTTGCATTATTCCTGGTTCCAGAATCACCAAGATGGCTTTTAACGAGAGGGCTAAAAGATAAGGCAATGGTTATCCTAACTAAAATCGATGGAAGATTATCAGCAGAAAAAGAAATCAGTGCATTTAAAATAGGAGCAGATGGCGATGATGAGGGTTCTTTGGCTACGCTTTTTAAACCCGTTTACCGTAAAGCACTATGGATTGGATTGCTCTTGCCTTTTCTTTCCCAGGTATGTGGCATAAACGCTGTAATTTACTATGGTCCACGTATTTTAGAGCAAGCAGGTTTTACACTTAATAATGCTCTAGGGGGGCAGGTAACTATAGGGTTAATTAATGTAGTATTTACATTTGTTGCCATTTTTACTGTCGATAAATGGGGAAGAAAACCACTGCTTTACATTGGTGTTGGTGGTGCGGTACTTGCCTTAGTTATTATCGGTATTCTCTTTAGTACCGGAATGACTTCTGGACCATATATTCTTATTTTCATATTGGCTTTCATTGCTTGCTTTGCATTCTCTTTCGGGCCGGTTTGCTGGGTTGTTATTGGAGAAATCTTTCCTAACGGAATAAGGGGAAAAGCCATGTCGCTGGCAACGTTAACCTTATGGATTGGCAATTTCTTTGTTGGCCAACTCACGCCAATTATGCTTGAGGGTTTAGGCGCATCCTGGACTTTCTGGATTTTTGCCATTTGCTGCTCACCGGCACTTTACATTACGTGGAAAGTTATTCCTGAAACCAAGGGGCGCTCTTTAGAAGAAATTGATGCGCACTGGCAACATGAATATTCAAAATCAATTAAATAATAATTAATACCCCTAACCATATAATACAAATGCCAAATGGCATCCACACTAATTAAAATGTTATGAGACCCAAACTTTACAGACTTAAAAAATTAAAACGACTTCCGCTCCGGCCGTTGGTCGTGCTGTTAGCGGCACTAGCGCCTGTTACCTATGCTAGCGCAACAGGCATCGGTTCTATCGCTTATCACAATGCAAATCGGTTAGATATTTCTATTACTGGAAAGGTAACTGATGAAAAAGGGCTTGGTTTACCTGGTGTAAGCGTACAGGTTAAGGGAACTACAGCCGGTGCGGTTACAAATGCAGACGGAAACTTTACGCTTTCGGTGCCTGATAGCCAACGCAATGGTACGCTAACATTTTCTTACTTAGGCTACATTAGTCAGGAGGTAGCTATTTCTAGTAGAAGCACTATAAACATTCAGCTAAAGCCAGATGCAAATAATACGTTAGATGATGTAGTGGTTGTTGGTTATGGTGTACAGAAACGGGTTTCTATTACTGGTGCCGTAAATACTATCGATGCCAAAAATATAGAAAACAAGCCTGTTTTAAATGCTTATCAGGCATTACAGGGAGAGTCGCCAAATTTAATCATCCAACAAACAAATTTAAACCCGGGTAGTAACGTAACAGTTAATATTCGTGGTGTAGGAACCCTTGGAGATAATACCCCGCTAGTGGTAGTAGATGGAATTGTCGGTGGAAACTTAAACACCATCAACCCAAATGATATTGCAAGTGTTTCGGTATTGAAAGATGCTGGTTCTGCTGCTATATACGGTTCTCGTGCTGCTAATGGTGTAATCTTAATTACTACAAAAAGCGGTAAATTGAATCAAAAGACTTCAGTTTCTTACAATGGAAGCTACGGTATTCAGGATGCGAATGTATTGGTACACAAAGTACCTGCCTGGGAGAATGCCTATTACAAAAACGAGTCGTTGGTAAATTCAGGCTTAAGCCCGGCTTATACGCCAGACCAAATACAACAACTTAAAGACCAGGGAAATGGTACCTGGGATATAGAGCATTTGTTACGCACTGCTCCACAACAGGCGCATAACTTTAGCATTGCAGGTGGTGGTGAGAAAAGCGCTTTCTATGTTTCTGCGGGTTATCAAAATCAAGAGAGCAATTTCATAGGTAATGGTGGCGATGGGGCAAACTTTGGATACCAAAAGTACAACATGAGGTTAAACCAAAGTAATGTGATGGGTAAGTTCAAAACCAATTTTATCCTCCTTTATACTAAAACACGCAACAAAACCAATAGTGTTGGCGATAACAATATCTTCGCTGATGCCAATAGGGTTCCTTTAAATTATAGTTGGCAGGATGAGAATGGAAATTACCTCACCAATCCGGTAGCTTCTCAATATAATGAATATGGGGTTCTAGAAAGAGGTGGTTTTAATCAGGCAGATAATGATGAGATTTTTGGATCGTTCAATGGTCAGTTTAATATCACCAATGACCTTAAAATAACTGGAGAGTTTGGTGGAACATTGCAAAACAATGGTACATTTTTCAGGAGAACGCAAGTAAACTATTTGCCTTCAGGTGTTTATGGTGATGATCGTTCGGTTTTAGATGCAAACAGTAAATCGCAATTATTTAACACGAAACTTTATTTAGAATATGCTAAGAAGATTTCGCAACACGACTTTAAAGCGCAATTCGGTGCATCTAGCGAAAGCTACTCTCAGAGAGGTTTTCAGTTACAAAAAACGCTTACAGATCAATTGTTAGGAACACCAACTACAGGCACCTTAGTAGATGCAATTAATTCAAATAATAGCTTGGCTATCAACGCGAATAGTTTACTATCACTATTTGGAAGATTAAATTATTCATATAATGATAAATACCTTTTAGAAGCCACAGCACGTTATGATGCATCTTCGAAATTTGCTAAAGGGAATCGCGGCAGCTTTTTTCCATCTGTGAGTGCTGGATGGTTAATCACCCAAGAAGATTTTATGCAATCTATTAAAAGAACGGTAAATAGCTTGAAACTTCGTGCCTCATACGGGGTGTTAGGTAACCAGAATGTAGGTAATTTCCAATATCAAACTACGTACTTTAACTATGCTAGCGCCTATGGTTTTAACAATGTTCCAGTAGGTGGTGCCGGTACGCTGCTTTCTAACAGAGACCTTACATGGGAAAAGGCATCAACATTTAATATTGGTATTGATGCTGGGTTTTTCGACAACAAACTAACGGCTTCATTCGATTACTTTAACAAAGTTACACGTGATATTCTTCAACCAAGACAAGATATCCCAGCTATTTTTGGAGCCGCTACACCAGATTATAATGTGGCAAAAGTACGTAGCAAAGGTTGGGAGGCATCATTAACCTATAACCTTCGTGGGGAGAATGTAACACAAAGCTTTAGCGTGAACGTAGCAGATAACCAGAATAAATTATTACAACTTTCGGGTGGCGCTACCGAGCAAATTATCAACCAGGATGTGTTTCAATTGCTAAGAAGAGTAGGAGAACCTATTACGCAGTACTACGGTTACGAAACAAACGGCTTCTTCCAGAATCAGGCAGACATCAATAACTCTCCAAAAATTGCAGGAAACCTAGTAGTACCTGGCGATTTAAAATTCAAAGACTTAAATAATGACGGTATTATTGACGAGAAAGATAAAACGGTTTTAGGTAATCCTTTTCCACGTTATACTTTCGGGTTTACTTACAGGTTGGCTGTAAAAGGATTTGATTTACAATTGTTCATTCAAGGTGTAGGTAAAAGAGAAACTTTCTTAAGAGGAGAATTGGTAGAACCTTTCCATTATGGTTATGGCGCAACGTTGTATGAACATATGACGGATTACTGGACACCATCTAATCCAGATGCACGCTATCCAATATTGGCTAACATCGGCTCGCCATCTAATACCAATAACTGGCGTACCGGATCTGATCTTTACAAATATGATGCTGCTTATGCAAGGCTGAAAAATGTGAATATCGGTTACACTATTCCGCAGGCTACCACTAAAAAAATTGGTATAGAGCGTTTACGTGTCTCCCTTATCGGCCAAAACTTATTCACCCTAAGCAAACTTAAATTCATCGATCCGGAAACTTCAGAGTTTGGTAACAATGTAAGTACTGGCTCAAGTTCAAACAGTGCACGTCAGTATCCGCTACCGATTTTCTACGGTGCTGGTCTTGATATAACTTTTTAATAATAACGGTTTAGAATTATTGATATGAAATTCTTCAACAGAAATATAATGATGGCCATTGCGGTTTTCGCACTTGCAGGTTGCAAGAAACTGGACATCGCACCCACAGACAGGTTCTCTGACCTTACATTTTGGACCGTTGACGTCAACGTGACCAATGCTTTAAACAACAACTACAGTTTGCTTTATAACAGTTCGTTATTCTTCGAGCCTGAAGCACTATCAGATAATGCTTATTCTCCGTCTGGTGATCTTAACCTCATTGCAAGTGGAAATGCAAATGCTCTTACTGCAAAGTTTCAGAACGATTGGGCAAGCTATTATCGCACCATTAAATCGGTTAACATCTTTTTAGAAAATATCGATCAAAATAAAACATTGCCCGCTGCTACCATTGCAAGAATGAAAGCCGAAAACCAATTCATGCGTGCTTTTGCATTATTTAACCTGACCAAATGGTATGGCGATGTTCCAATTCCTGACCATAACCTTACGCCAGAAGAAGCACAAGTTATTCCACGTAGCAGCAAAGATGCAGTGAATGCTTTCATTATCAAAGAGCTTGAAGCCGCAATTCCAAATCTGCCGAGCAAAGATCAGCTGTCTGCCAGTGAAAATGGCAGAATAACAAAAGGTGCTGCACTTGCGTTAGAAATGAGAACATACCTTTACCAGGGAAACAAAATGGCCGAGGTGGTTGCCGTTGGTGAGAAGTTAATTAACAATCAATCTACTTATGGTAGTTATTCGCTAGCACCAAGTTATAGTGCCCTGTTTAGCGATCCGACAACCAATAAAACGAATAACGAAAGTTTACTATCACTCCAATACGTTCCAACTGTAAGAACATGGCAGAACTTTTGGGACTTTGCACCCAGAACAGTTGGCGGCCGGGTGAGCAATATGGCACCTACACAAGAACTGGTAGACGATTACATTATGTTGAACGGCAAAGGGATCAAAGAATCTGGATCAGGATACGTAGAAACTAACCCATACATTAACCGCGACCCACGCTTAACTGCTACGGTTGTATACGATCGTTACCAGTGGGTTAACGCGAATAACACCATTAAAACCATCTACATCAGACCAGGCAGCGATCCTGTTCAGCCAGGATTAGATGAGTACTCACCGGGTTCGCAGAGCGCTTCGGCAACTGCTTACTATTGGAGAAAATATTTTGATCCAAGTGCATTATCTAGTTTTGTTTCTGGTAATAACCTGCATCTATTTAGGTATGCCGAAGTATTGCTTAGCTACGCCGAAGCTAAAAATAGTTTGGGGCAAATGGATGCTACCATCTGGGCAAAAACAATTGGTGCCTTAAGAGCAAGAGCAGGTTTTACAGATCCTGCAGCTTTAGCATATCCTACGGCTGATCTTACGAATATTATACGTCGAGAGCGTCGTGCAGAAATGGCAATGGAAGGCTTAAGAGTAGATGACATCCGCAGATGGAGAACAGCGGAAATTACCATGAACGGTTTTGCACATGGTGCCAAGTTTGCAACGGACCAAACCATTGACAATGGATACATCAGAACACAACAAAGGAAATTTAACCCACAGCGAGATTACCTATGGGCAGTTCCATCGAGCGAGAGAAGTCTCAACAAAAATTTGACTCAAAATCCTGGATATTAAAATTCAATTCAACATGAAAAATCTAAGAATATTAACCGTCCTAATGGTACTATGTTCCATTTTATTTACTTACTGTAAAAAGGACACTCGTGCATTAAATGAGAATTTATCTGGAAACAGCACTTTGTCATTACCTGCAAACCAGCAAAGCCTTAAGTTAACCCCTTCAGATGCAACAGCATCCTTACAGTTTAAATGGAGTCCTGTTAGTGGCGACGATGGAGGTTTAGTACTTTACGAAGTGGTATTCGACAAAGAAAGCGGCGATTTCAGTAAGCCTGTTTTCAAAATAGTTTCTGCTGGTGGTGGTATACAGTCACAAGTTAACATCTCTCACAAAGATTTAACTAAAATAGCTGCCTTATGCGGGATTGGCTCATCGAGCACAGGTAATGTAAAATGGACCGTTTTAGCATCCAAAGCTAGCAACAAGGTTATGGGGCAAGACCGCAGAACATTGAGACTGGAACGATCAGCTGGTTTTGCTGAAGTACCTACAGACTTATACATCACGGGTACCGCTACAGAAACCGGAGATGATGTAACAAAGGCGATCAAATTGAAAAAGGTTGAAGATGGTGTTTTCGAGATTTACACCTCGCTAAAACCTGGAACTTACCAGCTTACAGATAAGCCTACAACGGCCGGAAGAAAATTCTATGTTGATAATGCGGTAGTGAAAGAAGGAACATCAACCATCACCGTTTCTGGAACTACAAAGCCTTATTACCTTAAGTATGATTTCAATGTGGCAACAGTGGTTGATGCGGTGGAGATCCAAAGTCTCGGTTTGTACATGTCTGCATATGCTAATGAGATTGGCCAGTTAACCTACAATGGAAACGGTACGTGGCAGTCGGCATCTATTCCGGTTGTTTTCTATCAATTTTCTTGGGGCAGAGACGAGCGCTACAAGTTTGCCATGCACACCAACTCCGGAATACGTTATTTAGGAAGCAGCAATGTCAATAATGTAAGTCCGGCGGGGCAGGGCGCACCATATTTCTACCTAAATCCGGTAACAAACGATCAATGGAACAATACTTACAAATTTGATCCATCGGCAGATAATAAAAGTGTTAAAGTTACCGTAAATCTAAGTACCACTGGTGCTTACACACATACAGTTACCACACAATAATAAATTTAAATTCCATCGGTGGCTTGCTGCCGATGGATAAAATCACCATTCGCCATGAAAACACTTCCCGTAAAATACTTATTCATCATGTTAATGCTTTTTTGCATATCGTGTAAGAAAGAATCAACTCAAGTTCCCGTTACCCCACCACCTGTAGAACCCCCGGTAGTGCCTGGTGCGCCGGTAGATTATCTTAAGCTTGCTAAAGAGACCCATACTTTTACAGTGAATAACTTGCTCACCGCTAGCTATGGTTACAGGGCAAATACCACGTCGCATTCCAATAATTGCTACGAATGGTACAATGTAAGTCAGATTTATGCAGATGCCGCAATGGTTGGTATAGGTGAAACAAGTTACTTAGCTTACATGAATAGTACATTTAAGTTTATGGAAAACATGTGGGATAAGCGAGATTTACGTGGCGGATATTTTGCTTCAGTAAATTTAGATGGTAGTGGTGCCGCTGGCGATAAATATGTTGATGACAATGCGCTTAGCGGAATGGTATACCTTGAAGCTGCAGAAGTTACAACAGGTGCAGACAAACAGGCATATCTAGCGAAGGCTAAGGCATGTGGAGATTGGTTGATTAGTAGTGGGTTATGGGATAATGTATACGGTGGCGGATTTTGGTGGAATACTGCCAAGCCAGAAAAACCAACGCAAACCAATGGATTAACATTGCAGTTATTTCTAAAACTCTATAGCCTTACAGGCGATACCGTTTATAGAGACTGGGCCATACAGGTAAACAATTGGATCAATTCAAAAATGTTCGATATTAATACAGGTTTGTACATCTGGAAGATAGACGGAGCAGGTGAGGGTACTAAACGCAATGATAAATTCACATACGATAATGCGATCATGGTGGAGGCTTTTCTTTTGTATAGCAAAATCATGAACGACCCATCTTATTTAACAAAAGCACAAAACCTGGGTAGGGCTATGAATACTACTTTATGGAATGCCGTTTACAAAGGTTATGTATTTAACACCGCCGAAACAAGAATTAATCCCGCATGGTGTGCATGGGGGTCGCAAGCGATGATTAGATTATATGAAACAGATAAAGATCCAAGCTGGTTGGTTTATGCAAAGGAAAACATCAACCGTTTAAATATAGCAAATAGAAATGCAACAACTTTAGGTTACTATTTCTTTGCAGGCTTTGATGGGCAAAGCAGGTCTCCTGAAATAGAAACTGTAGATCAGGCCTGGATGCAACGTCTTCAGGCACTACTCTCTAAATACTAGTAAATAAAATCGATTTATACCTCATGAACATAGTCAACAAATCCCTCTTAATCTTAGCGTTATCTCTTTTTTTAGTTCCCGCATCCTATGCTCAAGATCTATTAAAATTTGTAAATCCGAATATTGGAACAGCACATAGCAGGTGGTTCTTTTACACACCTGCTGCCGTGCCTTATGGAATGGCCAAATTAGCGCCATCTACCAACGGAAGTTACGGTAACCTGCAAGGCTGGGAGGCTGTAGGCTACGACACACGTCACAATTCAATTGAAGGATTTGTACATTTCCATGAATGGCAGGTTGGTGGAGTAAGTTTTATGCCTACTGGCGGAACTTTAAAAACAGTACCGGGGACATTGGAAACACCGGGAAGTGGATATAGGTCGGCTTTTGATCGAAAAAATGAGATCGCACAACCTGGTTACTATTCCGTGATGCTTGATGATTATAAAATCAAGGCAGAACTTACAGCAACAGAGCGTGTTGGTTTTCATCGCTATACTTTTCCACAGAGCAACCAATCTCGTATTATCTTATCTATCGGCAATGTTCAGGGAGAAAGCGGCCCAGTAACTGATGCGGAAGTAAAAATGATAGATGATACCCATTTCGAGGGCTATGTAATTACTTACCCAAAATATGTGAAAACCTATGATGAAGGCGGAAGGGTTGCCATGTATTTTTATGGTGAATTAAATAAGAAACCAAATGGCGTGGGTGCTTTTGATAAGCTTAAAACGGATGAAAATAGCCGTGTGGCAAAAGGCGAAGGCGCAGGTCTCTATCTTAATTATCAGACTAGAGCGAATGAAACGGTAGAAATTAAAGTCGGCCTTTCTTATACCTCTATTAACAATGCCAAGCTTAACCTGGGAACAGAGGCTGCCAACCTAACTTTTGAAAGTGCAAAAGCTGCAGCACAAACCGAATGGAGGGCACAACTTGGAAAATTAAAAGTAACAGGAAATAACAACGATGATAAAGTTAAGTTTTACACCGGTTTGTATCATGCATTGCTAGGCCGTGGAATAGCAAGCGATGTAAATGGTAATTTTCCAAGACATGATGGTACCATTGGCCAACTGCCTAAAGATGCGAAAGGCAAATTCAGTTACAACTTTATGAATACTGATGCCATTTGGGGAGGCTTTTGGAACCTAACACAGCTTTGGGCGCTATCTTACCCAACACATTACAGCGATTTTGTACATACGCAACTTGAAATATATAAAGAAAGAGGTTGGTTTGGAGATGGAATTGCAAATAGCAATTTTGTTTCAGGTGTTGGAACCAACTTTGTAGGATTAGCCATTGCGGGCGCTTATAATGCGGGCATTAGAGATTATGATGTAAACCTCGCTTACAAAGCTGTGTTGGGAAATGAACTTGGCTACAAAGATAGGTTAGTTGGTTCCGGCAAGCTTGATACAAAAAGCTTCGTTGAGAAAGGTTTTGTACCTTATTTAGAAGCCGACAAAACAGATGCTACTGGTTCACATTTCTCTGGTTCACATACCTTAGAATATAGCTACAGCGCATTTGCTGCAGCACAGTTTGCTAAAAGTTTAGGCAAAACCAGCGATTATCAGAAATTAATTGGTTTATCAAACGGTTGGAAAATCATCTTCGATAAAGATTTAAAATTAGTACGTCCGAAAATTTCATCAACAGAATTTGTAGATAAATTTGATCCACTTCAAGCCTGGAGGGGTTTTCAAGAAGGGAATGCTACGCAATATACGTTCTATGTACCTCAAAATCCTGATGGCTTAATTAAAGAAATTGGGAAAGAAACGTTCAATAAAAGGCTGAATAATATTTTCGAGACTTCGCAACAAAATGCTTTTGGTGGCGGGAAAACAATTGATGCTTTTGCAGGGATTCAATCGCTTTATAATCATGGCAATCAGCCCAACTTGCATATTAGCTGGTTGTTTAACTATTCTGGTGCACCTTGGTTATCTCAAAAATGGACAAGGGCAATTTGCAACGAGTTTTACGGAACAGAAAGCATCCATGGATATGGTTATGGACAGGATGAGGATCAAGGCCAACTTGGATCTTGGTACGTGATGGCTTCAATGGGTTTGTTTGATGTGAAGGGCCTTACCGACAGCAGACCAACTATTCAGATTGGAAGTCCGTTGTTCGATAGATCTGAGATCATCCTTGGTAATGGTAAAAAGCTTATCGTGCAAACAAAGAATAATAGCAAACAGAATGTTTACGTGCAGTCGGCACTTTGGAATGGCAAGGTGTTAAATAATGCGTGGCTTTACCGGGATATTTTAATGAAAGGTGGCACACTGCAACTTACCATGGGCAGCAAACCAAATAAAGCTTGGGGTACTAAACTTGCTCCACCATCGCAACAGTAAAATAAGGTTGCTTAAAATCTAAGTGGATGAAGTATATTTTGTTAGTATCTATCTTGTTTTTATCGCTGAAAGGTAGCGCTCAAAAAGCTTACTATAACGAGCTTTATGCACAACGAGCAGATAGCATGTTTGTTAAAATCTGGAATTATTACCACATCAAACAGTATCCAGGGCTATTTACGGAGAATTATCCCTCAGGTAAAAATGTAGCACTGGATTATTTCCAGGGTGCACAGGTTAATGAAAAACCAGTGAGTTTCTTGTGGCCATTTTCAGGTATGTTTTCTGCGGCTAATGTGCTCATTAGGTTCCCAAAACTTAAAGTTAGATACACTAAGTTTTTAGATACGCTAACTCATGGAGTGCTGGCTTATCGAGATACCTCTCGACTGCCGGTAGGCTATCAGGCTTATCCTGCAAAATTAGAAAAGGCCGATCGTTATTATGACGATAATGCATTGGTTTGCATAGATTATGCGGAAAGCTTCCTCAATACCGGAGATGCCAGTTATATCCCTAAGGCAAAGGAAGTATTTTCCTTTATTACCACTGGCTGGGATGAAAAATTGGGTGGAGGCGTATACTGGCTCGAGGGACATAAAGATCAGAAACCGGCTTGTAGTAACGGAATGGCAACATTAGCGGCACTGAAATTATATCAATGTACAAATGATACCCTTTACTTAAACTGGGGTAAGCGTTTTTACCAATGGATGTTTATGCACCTTAGAAATAAGGAGGGCATTTATTACAATGATATTAAGATGGATGGGAAAACTAACCCAACGTATTACACCTATAATACAGGTTCCATGTTAGAAGCATCTGTTTTACTTTACAATATTACCAAACAAAAAAACTATTTGGATGAAGCGCACTTGGTTGCAAAAAATGCTTACAATTTCTTCACTGTTAGCAAGGGGAAAAAAGACCTACAGTTCCAGATTGATTTACCATGGTTCGTTACCGTACTTTTTCGCGGTTATGAATCTCTTTACCACATTGATCATAATCCCGAATACTTGAAAACAATTACTAAAGATTTAGATAGGGCATGGGTAACTTCAAAAGATAAATATGGTTTAATAGCTGCGAAATGGGCTACAGATGATGCAGCTAAAAAGAAACCCAAGTGGCTTTTAGATCAAGGTTGTATTGCTGAGCTCTATGCGAGAATAAGTTTGTTAAATATCAAAAACGACTAAAATAAAAATGAATAAAGACGTTGTCTTGGGTGTAGATATTGGCGGTTCACATATTACCGCCGCACTCATCAATATAAAAAATGGTTGCATCATAGATGGCTCTTTACAACGAAGTAAAGTAAATGCCCAAGGCAGTGCAGAGGAGATTATAAGTTCTTGGTGTAAGGTTATGCAAGCGAGTCTTGGCTGTGCTGATCATGCTGGAAAAATAGCTATAGCCATGCCTGGCCCGTTTGATTACCACAATGGGATTTCTTATGTTAAAGATTTGGGTAAGTTTGATCGCCTTTATGGCTTAAACGTGAAATCGCTTATTCTTGAAGCTCTGAATATGCCTATAGAAAACATTGTTTTTATTAATGATGCAGCCTGCTTTCTTCAAGGAGAACTTTACCACGGTTCGGTTACAGATAAACGCAACGTAATCGGATTCACCCTCGGTACCGGCTTCGGTTCTGCTACAAGCATAAATGGGTTGGCTCAGGATGCCGAATATTGGAAGTATCCTTTCATGGGTGGTACTTGCGAAACATTTTTCTCTTCTAGGTGGTTTGTGGCGAAGTATCAGCAATATTCTGGTAAGGCCATTATGGATGTAAAAACCATTATTGATGAAGTAGAGATTGCTGAACCCATGTTGCGGGTTTTCGACGAATTCAGCATGAACTTGGGGGCTTTCCTATCTAAATTGCACAAGCAACAATCATTTGAATGTGCAGTAATTGGCGGCAACATCGCGAAAGCTTCTACGCTTTTTCTCCCACAACTACAATCGTATTTACAGGCACGATCGGTAGACTTTCCTATAAAAATTTCTAAACTTGGCGAAGACGCCGCCTTAATTGGAGCTGCATGTGCAATTGCCTGAAGTGTTTAAGTGGAGTTGTAAGTTTTCCCATGGATTAATCTTAGTGCTCATCAGGCATTAGCCGTAAACTTTAAAAGCGATTGAATCTGCAGCCCAAAGGTTTGCGGATTTTTTTGCTTAATGCGAATTTAAATAACTTTACTATTGTATAAGATCCTGGTAGCTAAAATGTTGTTCAGTGGTAAGTAATGCAAGCCGTTAGCAGAACTTTCTAGTTTGTTAAGTATTGAAATTCTAAGTTATAATTATCTTTCCTGTCGATCTGATACGCTAGCAGCCACAATATCATCAATGTAAAGAAAGTGGAATGCGCCAACTTACAATCGCTCATCTCCTACATAACTGAGCAGTTCAAGCTGAGGACAATGCGATCCTAAAACTATTTTCCATTCATGCCGGAATTTAACTGGCTGAATAGGAAAGGCAGTGCAATAAATAAAAATAGCTTGGATACACCACCTCATTACAGATGCAGCAAGGGGCTTTTAATTTTCCGGCAATGCCACAACCGAATTTAAATGCTTGTGTCCATAATTTTTTCGCTTTTTTTTAATGTGGTTTTAGCGTATTACCGAATTTTTCTCACCGGTGATTATCTATAAGTAAATCAAGTAGTTATTAAAAAATACTAATGTGCATTAAGCGTATTAAAAAATTTATAAATATCTATATATCAGGTATTTACGATAATTTTTATTTGGATTTAAGCTAATGAATATTCTATATTTACCTCGCCAAAAATTTTGGACTATCAACAACCAAATTAAACTGTATGAGGAAAATTCTACTGAAAAGAATTTTGCGGAAAATATCTGCACTGATAATGTGGTGTCTATTTCTGCAAATTAATGCACTAGCTGCTCGCCCAAATAAGCCTGAGCTAAATCATCTGGCAAGCTATCTAATTTCATCAACTTCAATAGCTAATCTGCCGCCAGCTTCTTTATTGTTCGCAGATGTAACTGGGGTGGTATTAGACAGTCAGGGCTACCCATTGCCCGGCACCAGTGTTCGGGTTAAAGGATCTCAAAATGCAGTATCAACCAATGAAGATGGTAAGTTTGCTATGCGAAATGTTGCGCCAGATGACATTCTGGTTATAACTAGCATAGGTTACAAAGAGCAAGAGGTTGCAGTTAAGGGACGAACGAACCTGCAAATTACATTGGAAGAAGATACCAAGGGACTAGAAGAGGTGATTGTGGTGGGTTACGGAACACAGAAAAAAGCGAGTGTAACCGCGGCAATATCGCAAATCAGTTCGGAAGATATCATGAAATCGCCAACGCCTAACCCAACCAACAGTCTTATTGGTAGGTTACCTGGTTTAATTGCAGTACAAACGAGTGGTCAACCAGGCGCAGATGCTTCTACAATTAGAATTAGGGGTATTGCAACTTTAAATTCTGCCTCTGCATCTGCCATTGTAGTAGTAGATGGTATCGAGCGACCAAGTTTTGCAGATGTAGATCCCAATGAGATAGAAACGGTATCTATTTTAAAAGATGCTGCGTCCACAGCGATATACGGGTTGAAAGGGGCTAACGGCGTAATCGTAATCACTACTAAAGTTGGTAAGATCGGGAAACCAAGGGTTACCTACACTGGTAATTATGCTGCGCAAACTTATACCGGTTTAGCTGTTGGCTTGCCTGCTTTGGAGAATGCAACCCTGCTAAATAGGGCATATTTGAACGATAATAAGGCAGCGCCTTTTTCTGATGATGCCATACGGAAATTTGCTGATAAATCTGATCCGATAGGTTACCCAGACGTGCAATGGTTTGACTATTTGACCAGGAAATATTATTCTCAAACGCAGCACAACATCAATATCAATGGCGGAACAAAAATTGCCAAATACTTCGTATCTGCGGGTTATTCATTTCAGGATGGTATTTTTAAAAAGTTTGATTCTCCCTATGGGATTAACACTGTACCAAATTACAACCGTTACAATTTCAGATCGAATGTTGATTTAACCCTGAATAAAGATTTCACTGTTGGTATTAAACTTGGAGGTCGTTTTGCTAACCGATACCAACCTTCAGGTTTGTTATCTGCTTCTGCTTTCTCTTACGATACCATTGAAGGTATGATCTCTCGGATTTTACAGGTACCTGCGTACGCATATCCGGTAACTTTACCTGATGGAAGAATTACTGCTAATCCAAATGTTGGTACCAATATCTGGAATCCATTTGCAATTCTTACCCGTTATGGTACCCGTAACGATGATATAAATACGATTGAAAGTACTTTTAATTTAGATTACAAACTGGATTTTGTTACCAAGGGCTTGTCGTTTAAAACCATTTTTGCATATGATTCTTATTACAACAATGTTGAAAGAAGGAATGCCAACTGGGCAGCCTATGTTTTTAATCCAATAACCAGGGAGGCAACTTTATCTACTGATACACGCAATAGAGATGAACCACTGGGTGCTGTACAAAATGGAGGTGTAACATCTGGTAGCACCAACATGAACATTCAAACTTCATTTAATTACGCAAGGACTTTTGGTAAACACAGTGTTAATGGAATGATTCTGGCTCGGAGAGAATTGATTCGTACTACGGGTGATAACTCATTTAGTGCACCGCCCAGGGCAGCTCAGGGTTTGGCGGCACGGTTATTCTATGAATATGATAGCCGATATATTGTCGAGGTAAATGGCACGTATAACGGTTCAGAGAACTTCGCCCCTGGATTGAGATACGGTCTGTTTCCTTCCATTTCTGCAGGATGGACATTAACCAACGAATCCTTTTTCAAAAAGAATAACCTGCTAACCTATTTAAAAATCAGGGGTAGCTACGGTTTGGTTGGCAATGATAGAATTGCAGACCAGCGATTTCTATTCCTTACATCATACTCAGCAAATGCTGCCTCCCCATTTGGAAATCCACTATCTATAACCAATTTTCCTACTTTGTTTATCAATTCCACATCATTGGGTAACGATCAGGTAACGTGGGAAACTGGCTATAAAAGCAACATCGGCCTAGAGGCCCGTTTGTTTAAAGATCATTTAAAACTCAATGTGGACTTGTTTGACGAAACGCGAAAAAACATTTTAACAGCGGCGCTGAGCGGATCCCAGCTTTTTGGTCATGCCTATCCGCGTTTGAATGTGGGTGAGGTTTACAATAAAGGCTATGAAGTAGAATTGGATTATCAAGCTAACATCGGGCAGGTATCACTTGGTTTGAATGCCCAAGTTGGTTATGCAAAAAACCAGATTGTTGAGAATGACGAACCTGATAACCTCCCAGATCGGGATGCTAGAAAAGGCAAAAGCGTTGGCCAATTTATTGGATATAAAACCGACGGCTTTTATACTTCTCAGGCAGATATAGATGCGTCGCCAAAACAGCAAGGTTTTAATCCTATACCTGGCGACTTAAAAATGAGAGACTTAGATGGCGATGGTTTAATCACTACATTAGATCAAACATCGATCGGCTATACCAATAATCCCGAGTACGTTTACAGTTTTACACCTCGGGTTGCTTTTAAAGGGTTCAGCCTATCCGTAATGTTTCAGGGCGCTGCCCATGTAAGTTCTAATGTAATCCTATCGGAACAGAATAATGGTCAGCAGATGTATCCATTCATGCTGAATTCATGGACACCAGAAAACGCAGCAACAGCCACTTGGCCGGCGCTGCACTCTAGAGGTACAGCATCATTAAACTATGCACTAAATGATTTTACGCTGCAAAATGCTGCTTACCTAAAAATCAGGAATGTTGAAATAGCTTACAACCTACCCAAAGCTTGGTCTACTGCTTTAAAGCTGAGCAACATCAGGATTTTTACAAACGGACAAAATATTTATACATGGACCAAATTTAAGATGTATTTAGATCCTGAGAATTTGAATGTGGTAAACCAGACTTTTCCACTGCAATCTCTTTACCCAAGTTCCAGAGTTTACAATTTTGGATTGAACATTAATTTTTAACATGATGAAAAAATATTTCAAACATATAGCTGTTCTCTTAATCATTGTCGGCTTTGTATCTTGCAAAAAAGACTTCCTGGAAAGAACACCAGGTGTTGCCATTAGCGAAGAAGAAATTTTCGCAAATCCAGCGCTGGCCGCCAGGTTCGCTGATAATGCCTATAACTATCTTATTCATAAATACGTTCGTTTTAACGATCACCGTGGCTGTGTGGCTCAAGCATCAGACGAAGCTGTTTCTGGCAATTCTGAAGGAACAGTTACCTCTTTAAACCGTGGGTTATATCATGAGCATTCTACACAAGCATCACTAAATGATATCGGGGACATTTGGGAAAGAATGTATATGGGGATAGCCATCACTAATAAGATGCTCGCCAGAATTAATGATGTACCACCTTCGCCAAATGCAACAGTTCCTATTTTTAATCCAAAACGAGTAGAAGGGGAAATGAGGTTTATACGTGCCATGTCTTATTTCGAGTTAACGAAGAGATTTGGAGGTGTGCCATTGGTTGATAGGGTGTATGAAGTAAATGATGATATCAATCTGCCAAGAAAATCTTTTCAAGAAATTACCGATTTCATTTTGGCAGACTTAAATATAGCCGTTACAAAGCTAGGTACTGATGACGAATATGGTGCATCTAACTATGGTCGGCCTACCATTGGCGCTGCACAGGCGTTAAAGGCTCGTGTGTTGCTTTATGCAGCAAGCCCTTTAAACAATCCATCAAATGATAAAGCTAAATGGAAAGCTGCTGCAGATGCCGCTTTGGTATTAATGGACGGAAGATACGCTTTGCAGGCATCCTATTCTGATATTTTAAATCTTCCAAATTCACCAGAATACATCATGATAAGGATAAAAGGTAATACACCCTTGGCCGGAGAAATGATGCAGGATTTCTCCATGTCTCCAGGTTCTGGAGGTGCTCAAGGTCAGATGAATCCTACCCAAAACCATGTAGATATGTACGAAATGGCCAATGGAAAGCCAATTACGGATCCAACCTCAGGCTATAATGCTGCCAATCCGTATGCTGGGAGGGAACCGCGTTTTTATGCCAATATCATTTATAACGATCTGCCCTGGCAGGGAAGAAGGATACAAATGTGGGCTACCGGTACAGCGCCAAATTTATCTTACGGTGTAGACTGGGATCCAAGAAATATTACCTATACCGCGACCAGATATTATTGCAAAAAATACTGGCCAGAGGTTTACAGAACTGTGGGTGGTAGTACAACTTTACTCAATTACATTTATTTCCGCTATGCAGAAATGCTATTAAATTACGCAGAAGCACAAAATGAATTTCTATCAGCTCCAGATGCAAGCGTTTACAATGCGTTAGTGCTTATTCGCCAGAGGGCTGGTATCGAAAGAGGTACCGGGGTTTATGGTTACGGCTTAAAAGATAACATGACTACCCTTGAAATGCGTGAAGCCATTAGACATGAGCGTGCTATTGAACTGGCTTTCGAAGATCATCGCTGGTACGATATTATGCGCTGGAAG
This sequence comes from Pedobacter sandarakinus, assembly GCF_026240095.1. GTDB lineage: Bacteria > Bacteroidota > Bacteroidia > Sphingobacteriales > Sphingobacteriaceae > Pedobacter > Pedobacter sandarakinus. The sequence continues at coordinate 180,816 of NZ_JAPIVG010000002.1, forward strand.
ATTGGAGCCACAACCATTGGCGTACCTATGAAAGGTATGGATGTATTTAGGAATAGCAATGGTTCTTTTACCTACACCGTATTTACGTTAGGTAACAATTTCCAGAAAACCTGGAATGAAAGACAAAATCTTTACCCAATTCCTCGTCCGGAGATCTTTAAAAGCAAAGGAGTGTTAACTCAAAATCCGGGCTGGGAGTAAGCTGTCTATTCATCTACGTTATAAGATCTTATTCAATTATGAAATTATCAAAATTAAAATATATTATATGCCTGCTGTTTCTATGGATGGCCGTATTAAACGTTTATGGGCAACAAAATCCTGATGAGCGAGTTACCATTAAAGGAAAGGTGATTGATCAGGATAAAAAACCAATCCCTGGTGTGGTGATCTCCATCCAGGAAGATAAGACAAATAGAACTGCAAATAGCAATGCCAATGGTGAGTATACCATCGAAACTTCAACTAGCGACGTTTTGGTTTTTAAAATGATGGGTTACGGAACCATCTATAAGCCAGCAGGAGAGGTGAATAACGTATCGATAACTTTAATTAGATCGTTAATAGATGCCGGGGATGATGATTTGGTATATATTCCGTTTGGTGTAAGAAAAAAGCGGGAGGTTACCGCCTCCATTAGCACGATTAAAGCAGAAAACTTAGCTCAAATTCCCTCGTCATCATTAACCAATGTTTTTACGGGCCGCCTACCAGGATTAAATATCTATCCAAGTGGTTCGCAGCAACCTGGGTACGATGAATCCAGCTTTCTGATTAGAGGAAGGTCATCTTACAACAGTAACCAGGAACCTTTAATTTTAGTTGATGGTATTGAGCGTAGTTTCACGGCCATGGACTTGGGTGAAATTGAAAGTGTAAGTGTTTTTAAGGATGCAGCAACTTTGGCTTGGTACGGGATGTATGCCGCTAACGGTGTAATCTATATTAAAACCAAACGTGGTAGTGCTACATCAACAAAAGTTACGTTCGATGCACAAGCTGGGTTGCAAGCACCATTAAACATTGCGAGTCCTCTTGATGCCTTTACCTATGCAACGCTTTACAACGAGGCTTCAATAAACAGTGGTGGTGCAGCAATTTACGACGCTACCGCTTTGCAGGCATACCAAACAGGATCCGATCCAATCAAGTATCCGAATAATAATTTTGTTAAAGATTTTACTAAATCGGTAGCCCCAACGCAACGTTATGTAGCAAGCGTTAGTGGTGGTAACGCATTCATTAAATACTATACGTTGCTTAGCGCTTATCAGCAGGGCGGTTTTTACAAAGGTGGATTTAACGAAACGTATGATGCCAACACTAACTTTAGTAGGTATAACTTGCGAACCAATTTAGATTTGCATGTCAATAAAAATCTGGATGTAGCTTTAGACATTGGCGGAAGAATTACAAACTTAACCTTCCCTAACCAGGGTACTGGTGCATTTTTAAACGCCGTTTATAGCACACCGGCAAATGCTTTTCCTGTAATAAATCCGAATGGCTCTTACGGAGGTACTTCGATTTTTCCAACCAGTAATCCTAAGGCAATGTTAGAGGCCAGGGGCGCAAGCACCGACCTGGTAAGAAATATGATCGCTACGATTAGTGCCAGACAGAAAATGAATGGGATTTTGAAAGGATTAACTGCAGAGCTTTTCTATGCTTATGATATTTCTGGTGCATACAGGTCGGGGTTCTCTCAAACTTATGAAACTTCTGAACTGTTGCCAAGCGGATTGTATCAAACGTATGGCACAGCCAACAAAGTAGATTATCAGCCGAATAGCTTTTCTGGCAACATTAGGAAAAGTGAGTTCTGGGCCGGCTTCGACTATGATAGAACTTTCGGAGAACATGATATCAAATTTAGTACCCGCATATCCAGACAAGTTTATTCCACTTTCGGAAATTTAGATGTGAAACGCCAGGGCATTTCCGGTAGGATGACGTATGGCTTTAAACAGCGTTATTTTATGGACTTAACGGCAGGTTATTCTGGTTCAGAAAATTTTGCAGTGGGCAGAAGGTTTGGTTTCTTCCCCGCTGTTTCAGCAGGGTGGATCATCTCTGATGAGCATTTCATGCAAAGCTCAACAAGCTTTCTTGATTTCTTAAAATTAAGAGGTTCATATGGTTTGGTTGGTAATGATGCGATCGGTAACGCCAGAAGATTTGCTTTCAATGATTTCTTTGCCAGAAGCTCAACCGGATATACTTTCGGTACAGGCTACACAGGTGTTGGTGGTTCGGCACAGCTAGCCTTGGCAAATCCATTCTTAACATGGGAAAAAGCCTATAAATCCAGTGCAGGATTTGATGCAAAGATGTTTAAACAAACACTTTCCATTAGTGCTGATTATTTTTACGAAAACAGAAAAGATTTAGCAACGGGATCGCTATTGCCTAACATTTTAGGACAGAACCTGGTCTTTGTCAACGAAGGTCAGGCTTCTTACAAAGGATTTGAAACCGGTATCAACTATAATAAAAAGATTGGTCAATTTAACTTGAATTTGTTTGGTAACTACACTTATCAGGTTAGTAAAATTTTGGCCATCAATGAAGCTGCAAACCTACCTGAATATCAAAAGGCCTTGGGTCGGCCAATTACAAGTGTAATATCTCCTGCTGCTACAGCAACAACAGGTGCGGGTTATATCAACAGCATGTTAATCTCCAATGGTATTTTCCAAACTCAGGCAGAGATAGATGCTGCACCAACCCAACTTTTTTCAAGAGCTGTTAAGCCAGGAGATATTAGGTATGTAGACCAAAATGGCGATGGTTTAATTAATGATTTAGATCGGGTGAAAACTGATTTTAACTTTGTGCCTAAATCCGTGTTTGGATTTGGTGCCGGAATAGCGGTGAAGGGTTTCGATTTAAATTTTCTACTTCAAGGTACTTTGGGCAGCTCGATAACCATTCAGCAATTGGTTAACGCCGGTAATACTAATAATGGATTTTTAAATCAATTTAGTACAGATAGGTGGACACCAGACAATCCAAATGCAGCATTCCCACGCCTTTTACTATCAGATCGGGGAAACAACACTGTAAATTCAGATTTCTGGATCCGTTCTGGAGATTTTCTAAGATTAAAGAACGTTGAGCTTGGTTATGCGCTGCCAGATGCATTTGTGAGAAAACTCAAGCTGCAACAGGTGCGGTTTTATGTAGGCGGTTTAAATCTATTAACCTTTGATAAATTGGGTAACCTGGATATTGATCCAGAATTACCAGAATCGGGCTACAACTCGTCGTACCCTTATATGAAAATCTATTCATTTGGTTTAAACTTGAAATTTTAATGGTTAAGAAGATGAAAAATAATATATACTACATAATGCTCGCTGTAACTTTACTAACAGCAGGGTGCGAGAAAGATAAATTTCTTCAAGATGGATCGTTCAGTGGAACCAATGATGTTACCGAAGCTCAATTATGGGCTAATCCAGATTATGCTCGAAATTTTTTAAATAACGTTTATGCATCTTTATCAGATAGATATAACCTTGGTGATGGAGCACTTCTGGCTTCAGCAACAGATGAAGCAGTTAATTCAAATTTAAATTCGGGGATTAACACATTTACCAATGGCACTTGGAGTGCAGCCAGACCGGTTGATGATGTATATAGTGAGATGTATGCAGGTATTCGAAAAGCAAATATGTTTTTAGAAAAAGCTAATGGTAGTGCAATTATTCCTATCGATGAAGTGCTGCCCGCCAATGTTGCCGCCAATCAAACCTACGATGCTCAAATACAACGTTTATTAGGTCAGGCTTATTTTCTAAGGGCATTTTTTCAATTCGAATTGCTAAAGCGTTATGGAAGTTTTGTAATTGTTACCAGAACACTCTCAGTTAGCGATGAGCTTGATTTGCCAAGAAATAGTTTTAACGAATGTGTAAAGCAGATTTCTGATGACTGTGAAGCCGCAATTGCAAGATTACCTTTATCACCCGTAGAATGGCGAACAGTAGATAGAGGAAGAGCAACTCAAACGGCGGCAATGGCATTAAAAGCAAGGTTGTTGTTATACGCTGCTAGTCCACAGTACAACTTAACAAATGATATCTCTAAATGGCAGGCAGCTGCTGATGCAGCCAAACGTTTAATGGATACCGGGAAACATGGTATTTATTCCTCTTATCCTAACATTTGGTTGTGGAATACTGCAGGCGCATTTAACAACGAAACCATTTTCGCTACAGCTACTTTGAATACCACGTCTATTGAAACCAATAATGCTCCGGTTAGTTACGATGGCGCAAACGGACGCACCAATCCTACCCAGGAAATGGTCGATGCTTTTGAGATGAGAACAACCGGTAAACCCATTACAGACGCATCTTCCGGCTACAATGAAGCTGCGCCATATACCAACAGAGATCCCAGGCTAGGTTTCACGGTTTTGTTCAATTCCGCATCCGTGCAACCAGCAGTAGCAGCTACCAACTTTAAATCTCGCCCTGTTGAAACTTTTGTTGGGGGTAAAGATGGTTTAGGATTAAATGTAAACGCCACCAAAACCGGTTATTATATGCGCAAGTATTTGAGTGAGAGTGCCTCCTGGGCAGGAACGACCACAAATATTCGCCGCCCCTGGATTTTCTTCAGGTATGCAGAGGTTTTATTGAACTATGCAGAAGCACTCAATGAGGCACAGGGGGCTGCTCAGGTTACAGAAATTTTAAGGGTAATAAATTTAATCAGAGCAAGAGCTGGTGTAGCAATGCCAGCTTTGCAAACTGCTAATCCGGCAGGCAATGGCTATGTAGCCCCAACTCAAATAGAATTACGTAAAAGAATCAGAAACGAACGTAGGGTTGAATTGTGCTTCGAAGAACATCGCTTTTTCGACGTTAGGAGGTGGAAGGAAGGTGAAGCAACTTTTAATAAACAGGTAACTGGGATGAGAATTACACCAGTAACCGCTACCACCTTTACCTACACTCGTTTTACGGTTGATAACAGAGTGTTTTCTGCTAGGAACTACCTTTACCCAATTTCACAGAACGAATTAAACAGATCACCTAAACTTGGTCAAAATGCTGGTTATTAAAGTAGGTAAACAAAGCGTAGTCGACTACGCTTTGTTTACCTTAAATGATTAGCTGAAACGAATTTCATTCTGTTGCAACCATTAAATTATCAGATCCTATGCGTCAAATAACCTCGTTTTTGCTCATATTATTGCTATTCATTTCACATGGGTTTGCGCAACACGGGAGCAAAGTAATAAACCTTAACACTGGATGGCAATTTTACAAAGCAGGTAGTAAGATAAGGAGCACCGTGAACTTGCCACATACTTGGAACGCAAAAGATGTGATGGATGATGTACCAGGCTATTATAGGGGCGTAGGGTTCTATAGAAAAAAACTCTCAATACCCTCAATTTATAGACACAAATCGGTGTCGCTTTATTTTGAAGGTGCTAACCAAAAAGTAAAAGTCTTCTTAAATGGAAGAGCTGTTGGTACGCATACCGGAGGCTATACGGGATTTAACATTCCCTTATCTGGCTTGAAATTTAGTGGGAGCGACGAAATCATGGTACAGGTAGATAATAGCTTCGATAATGATGTACCACCATTAACTGCCGATTTCACCTTCTTTGGGGGATTATATAGAAGCGTCTCTCTTATCATTTCAGAACCAGCTCATTTTAGTGATCGATCGTTTGGCAGTAGCGGTGTTTTCATCAACGGGGCCAATGTAAATAAATCTAAGGCAGATATATATATCAATGGTAATTTTTACAATAATGGTTTTGATAAACAGTTTTTTGTCGTTTCCATCTTAACTAACGCTAAAGGTAAAGTTATTGGGAGATCGACTATGAAAACTAAAGGTGGAAACATAGGTAACATTGCCTTCCGTTTGCCGAAAATAGACGTATCAAATCCTACACTATGGTCGCCTGATCATCCATATCTGTACCGATGTACAACCAGGCTACTGGATGCAAAGTCTCTCGCAATATTAGATGAGGTAGTGACACCCATTGGTTTGAGGTTTTTTCGTTTTGATGTAAACGACGGTTTTTTTCTAAATGACCAACCCTGCAAATTAATCGGAACGAGCAGACATCAGGATTTCGCAGGGTTAGGCAATGCAGTCTCTAAGAAGCTGCAAGTAAAAGACATCAAAATGATCAAAGACATGGGCGGGAATTTCTTGAGGGTTGCTCATTATCCCCAAGATCAGGCTGTTTTGAACGCATGCGACAGTCTCGGCATTTTAACATCTGTGGAAATTCCTATTGTTAATGAGATTAGCGAAAGCAAGGCATTCACATCAAATGCGAAAAAGATGTTGCTGGAAATGATTAAACAAAACTATAATCATACAAGCATAATTATTTGGGCATACATGAATGAAGTATTACTTAAGATGCATTACACTAATGATGCTGAAAATAAGAAGAAGTATCTCGAACGTGTTGCCAATTTAGCCCGGGAGTTAGAGGAGATTACGCGATCAACTGATCCGACACGCTACACCATGATGTCAAACCATGGAGATGTAAATGGTTACATCAAAGCTGGATTGACAAAAATTCCTATGTTGGTTGGCTGGAATCTTTACCAGGGATGGTATGGCGGCAAGGCTGAGGATTTCGGTCCAAACTTAGACAAAATTCATCAGCTGCTTCCAGAAAAACCAATTCTAGTTACTGAGTATGGTGCCGATGTGGATCCTAGAATACATGCTTTCAATCCGTTAAGGTTTGATAAGAGTTTAGAATATGGAATGCATTATCACCAAATATATATCGAAGCTTTGCTAAAAAGAAAATTTGTAGCCGGAGCTGCGGTATGGAATTTAGCCGATTTCAATTCAGAATCACGGGAAGAAAGTATGCCACATATCAATAATAAAGGGCTGCTAACAATAGATCGTAAACCTAAAAATACCTATTATCTCTATAAAGCATATTTTCAGCGTTCTCCTTTTTTAAAAATTGGCAATGGCTCGTGGGCGCACCGGAGTGGAATCGCCAAAAAAGGAGAGAACCATGTTAGCCAAATGGTACAGGTTTTAAGTAATACCGATACTGTTGAACTTTTTGCTAATGGCAAAAGCCTGGGAAAAAAAGTAGTGGTTGATCGCATTACCAACTGGGATTTTCCTTTCAAGGATAAAACAAATGAGCTTAGAGCAGTTTCAATAGTTAATGGAAGAAAACTCGAAGACGTGGTGAAGATTAATTTTAACTTAATACCGTTTTCTTTCAAGAGTGGCGAACTGAATCTGCTAATGGGGAGTGAAAGACAGTTTGTAGACAATCAAAACAAGGTTTGGCTTCCGAGTAAGGTGTATGAGAGCGGCTCTTGGGGGAGCATTGGTGGCGAACCCTTCAAAGCAAAAGCCAATGCCCGTTTACCCTATGGTACCGATAAGAACATAGTTGGTACGCAGAACGATCCGATTTACCAAACACAATTGCTTGGTTTGGAGGGATATCAGTTTGATGTACCTGTTGGAACTTATGAGATCATATTCTATTTTGCTGACCTAACAGGAGCTGGGTCTTCAGGTTTGCCTTACAACTTGGATGGATCGGTCACCAAATCTACAGAAATTCCACAGCATAGCATTTTTAATGTTTTTGTGAATGGGGCTTTGGTGCTTAAAGATTTCAATCTCAGTGACACCTTTGGTTTTGCAACGGCTGTGCATCGAAAATTTAAGTGTACGGTTTTAGATGATCATGGTATTCGTATCTTGTTCCAAAGTACCTCAGGGAAAGCAGTGTTGAATGCAATGCAAATTAAAAGAGCTGAATGATAAAACGTATATCCACTATGCTATGCTTACACCTGTAAATTTTTTACGACGCAGTCAATCTTCTCTATTAAAACAATATAAAATAATCAACATAACCCATTAAAGATGATATCAATTACTCAACGAATTACAATATGCGCATTATTAACGTTGCTTATCACTTTAAGTGTAGGAATGAAAATAGCCGAAAGAAAACATGTTATCATTGGATATGTAACTGGCTATAATGGGTTAATCGATGTTGCCAATATCGATGCTCAAAAGCTTACCCACATCAACTACGCTTTCGTGAATGTTCGAAATAATCAAGCTCATTTAGAAGATTATAAAAGAGATTCTACAAATTTTATTCGCTTAAATAGTTTAAAACTGAAGAATCCTCAGTTAAAAATATTAATATCAATTGGTGGTTGGTCTTGGAGTGAAAATTTTTCCAATGCGGTGCTAACAGATTCATTGCGGGCAAGCTTTGCTCGTAACGCAGTAAAGATAATAAGAGATCATCACTTAGACGGTGTAGATATCGATTGGGAATATCCAGGGATGCAGGGAGAGGATGGAAATATCTTTCGACCTGAAGATAAAGCGAATTTTACGAAGATGTTCGAAGCCATTAGAAAGGAATTAGATGCTTTAGAACAAGAAACCGGGCAAAAGAAATTATTAACAACTGCTACAGGCGGCTTTCCTGATTTTTTAAACCATACCGAAATGGGTAAAGCGGCTATCTATCTTGACTATATCAATTTAATGACTTATGATTATTACTCTGCCAAAGTTGCCGGGCACCATACTAACCTCTACCGAAGTAATGTTTCATCTAATCAACAATCCGCAGATGGGGCGATTACGGCTTATTTGGCAGCAGGTGTACCTGCAGATAAGATTGTAATGGGCATCGCCTTTTATGGGAGGAATTTGAAGTTGATTCCAACAGCTTCAAAAGGGCTTGGAGATACCATACTTTCTTCATTGAATAGTTACGGTAAAGGCTACACTTATCTGAAAGACAGTTTAATAAACCAAAAAGGCTTCAAAGCTTATCGCGATGAAACAGCCAAAGCACCATACCTATTTAATTCAACTACCCAGGAGTATATTTCTTATGATGATGAATGGTCCGTCGCACAAAAATGTAATTATGTGCGCCAAAATAAGTTAGGTGGCGTAATGTTTTGGGAGTATAACGCAGATAGGAAAGGATATTTATTGAATCAAATAGCAAAGGAACTTAAATAATGAAAGAACAAGTCAGGCAGATCATACTCATTATATTTATATCAGCATCAAATTTAGTATACGGGCAGCAAAGTACTCGGTTAAACGGCGGCTGGGAATTCGTTCGCCAAGATTTAGGGGGCGTATGGGAGGCTGTAAGGCCTGTTAAAGCTGGCAATCCTGAGGAATTACCTTTTTGGCACCAAGTCACCCTTCCACATTGTTTCAATGCTACTGATGCTGTTGATCCTGATGTGAATTATTATCAAGGTCCAGGATGGTACCGAACTTACCTGGACATTAATAATCCATACCAGAATGGACATACGCTATTGCATTTTGAGGGAGCTGGACAAAAAACAAGCGTTTATGTATACACCACTAAAGTTGCAACCCATGTAGGAGGATATGACGAATGGACCGCAGATATTACCGATGCAGTAGCTCAATTCAAAAAAAATCCGCTGTTTAAAACGCAATTTAAAAATAGGGTGCCCATTATTGTACGTTGCGATAATAGCAGAGACTTAGAAATGATTCCTTCAAATCTTTCTGATTTTAATGTCTACGGTGGCATTTACAGGTATCTCAATCTCCTTTATACGCCCAAAGTATCTTTCGATAAATTATTTTTAACTGCCACCATTAACCAAACCAATCATACAGGTACACTCAAAGTTGCAGCACGTTTGCATCATTTTGATAACACCATCGTTAGTGCTCAATTAAAAATTAATATTATTGATCCTAAGGGATTGATTGTTTATCGCTTAACAAAAAGCGTTAAGACTTTTTCCAATGATTCTGTTTTGCTCAATTTGACTTTGAAATCTCCAAAGCTATGGTCGAACGAGCAGCCAGAACTTTACACTGTTGATGCAGAGCTTATTGCCGATGGTGAAAACGCTTCCATTAAACAGAAAGTTGGGTTTCGAAGTTTCGAGTTTGTAAAAAAAGGGCCATTTACCCTGAATGGAAAAAGGCTTTTGTTGCGTGGTACCCATCGGCACGAGGATCATGCAGATGTAGGTGCTGCTATGACAGAGGAAATGATGCTTACTGAAATGAAGCTGATGAAAGAAATGGGCGTAAATTTTATTCGCCTTGGCCACTACCAGCAATCTCGCATCATTTTGAATGCTTGCGACAGTTTGGGGATTTTAGTGTGGGAGGAGATTCCTTGGTGTCGCGGTGGATTAGGTGGCCAGGTTTATCAAGATCAGGCCAAGCAAATGCTTACAAATATGATTGAACAACATTACAACCATCCATCAATTATCATTTGGGGTTTGGGAAATGAAAACGATTGGCCGGGAGATTTTGAGGAATTTGATCAGAATAAAATAAGAGCATTTATGATGGAGTTAAATACTTTATCTCATCATTTAGACCCGCTTAGAAATACCGCAATAAGAAGATGTGATTTTTGCAAAGATATTGTCGATGTATATTCACCATCGATCTGGGCAGGTTGGTATCGTGGCGACTATACGGAATATAAAGATGTCTCACTTGCAGAATTCAATAAAACAGATCGATTTCTTCACGTGGAATGGGGAGGCGATAGTCACGCAGGAAGGCATTCTGAAAATCCTGATAAAGCCTTAAGCCAGATTAAAAAGGGAGGCGGGGCTGATGAAAGGGCTGGAGATGCATCACTTTATGGGGGCGCTGCAAGGGTAAGTAAAGATGGAGATTGGAGTGAAAGTTATATAGTTAACCTTATCGACTGGCACTTGAAAGAACAGGAAAACATGCCATGGCTTAGCGGTTCGGCATACTGGCCGTTCAAAGATTTTTCAACACCCATTAGGCCAGACAATCCAGTGCCTTATGTCAATCAAAAAGGGGTAATCGAAAGAGATTTCACTAAGAAAGAAGCATATTTTGTGTTCCAATCTTATTGGACAGAAAAACCGATGGTTCATATCTATGGCCACAGCTGGCCAACACGCTGGGGTGATGATGGAGAACAGAAGATGGTAAAAGTTTATTCCAATTGCGATGAAGCAGAGTTATTTTTGAATGGTAAAAGTCTAGGTGTTAAGCAGCGAAATAGTCAGGATTTCCCCGCTGCTGGTTTACGCTGGCAGGTTCCTATGTTTAAGGGATTGCAAACTTTCAAAGTGGTTGCCAGGAAAAATAAAACGGTGGTAACCGACCAAATAACTCAAGTTTATCAAACAGAAAAATGGGGTAAACCGGTAAAAATGTCTATTAAGAAAATAACAGAATCAGGTGGCATTGCTACTGTAGAGGTCAATGCTTTAGATGATCAAGATGTGTTATGTTTGGATGCTCAAAATGTGGTTTCCTTTCAATTGATTGGAGATGGCGAATTAATTGTAAATCAAGGTACTTCGAGTGGTTCATCTAAAGTGCAACTCTATAACGGAAGGGCAATCATTAAGGTGAAAACAAATCAGGCTAACAGCGTAATCTCGGTCCAGTCGAAAGGCATTCCAACTTCATTTTTAAATTTATCACAATGAAAGTATTAAGGTTAATATGTGTTTGTCTAATGCTCATCTCTGGCGTGCAGGCACAAAGCAATGATATTAAAACCCAGGCAACAGCGGTTTTAAGAAAACAAATTTTAAGTGAGGCAAATTGGGCATTAGCCCAAAAACCCGTCACCATAACCGAGCAAACCTCCCCGAGAAGCGCCGGAGGTAAAAATGATTTTTTTTCTGAGGCAGATTATTGGTGGCCCAATCCGGAAAACTTGGATGGGCCTTACATCAGTAAAGATGGAGAAACCAATCCAGATAATTTTGTGGCTCATCGAAAAGCGATGATAAGATTTAGCGAAATCATTGGTTCGCTAGCTTCAGCCTATCAACTTACCAAGGATGAAAAATATGTAAAACATGCCGTCTTACATCTTAAAGCCTGGTTTGTTAATAAGGGTACGATGATGAATCCTAATTTATTATTTGCCCAAGCAGTAAAAGGTGTTTCTACAGGTAGAAGCTGGGGAATCATTGATACCATTCATTTAATGGAGGTTGCCCAAGGCATTATCATCATGCAACACGCCAAATCATTTGATAAAAATACTACTATAACAGTTAAAAAATGGTTTGCCGATTACATCCAGTGGCTAAATACCAGCAAGCCTGGCATTGCAGAGAAGCTTGCTAAGAACAACCATGGTACTTGCTGGGCAATGCAGGTGGCTTCTTTTGCTAAATTATGTAATGATCAAAAGATGCTCGATTCGCTGCGATGGAGATATAAAAATGTGTATCTGCCCAACCAAATGGCTACTGATGGTAGTTTTCCCCTGGAACTCGCTCGAACAAAGCCTTATGGTTACGCCATCTTCAACCTTGATGCTTTTTCTACGCTGTGTCAGATCTTATCATCTCCGAAAGACGACCTTTGGAACTACAAAACCGAAGATGGCAAATCGATAATGAAAGGCATAAACTATCTTTATCCTTATATTGCTAATAAAGCAGCCTGGCAATTGAAACCTGATGTGATGTTTTGGGATAACTGGCCTGTAGCCCAACCATTCTTGATTTTTGGTGCTAATGCCAATGGTAACAAGGATTGGTTTAATACCTGGAAGCGCCTTGATCTGAAGCCTGAGGTCGAAGAAGTAATAAGAAATCTACCAATCAGACATCCACTAATTTGGTTATAAGTATGAGAATAGTTCACACAAGAAAAGGCATTTTATTCGCACTGCTGTTATGCACCCTTCATACCGTTTCAGCGCAGAAACCATGGAACACTGCGCTGGTGCAGCAAAAGAAAGATGGCAGCCTGACCTACGTGGCCGATGAACTTGGTAATGTTATTCCAGATTTTAGCCGGGTAGGTTACCACCAGAATCGAAAACCTATACCTGTCGTTCCTATAGTGGCCACAATTTCTGCCACCGGAAATCAAGACCAGGAACGCATTCAACATGTTATAGACGAATTAGCAAAAGTTCCGGTTAACAAGGATGGACTTCGGGGCGCCATTTTATTAAAAAAAGGTACCTACAAGATACCCGGTAGTATTAACATTCCTGCCAGTGGGATTATCTTACGTGGTGAGGGGGTCGAAACAGTGCTCGTTGCTACTGGCAAAGGTCAGCGCAAGACAATTATAGCCTCGGGTAAAGGGAATCGGACTGAAGTGCCGGGTTCCAGGCTGAAAATAACAGATCGATATGTACCTGTCGGTGCTAAATCTTTCAATTTAACAACCACCAAAGGTTTAAAAGTTGGCGATAAAATTATTGTGTTCAGGCCAGGAACTGTAAAGTGGATAGCAGATCTTAAAATGGATCAGATAGAAAACAAAGAGGGTTTAGTGCAATGGAAACCGGAAGCTTATAACCTCGAATTTGAACGAACCATTACATCAATCAAGGGCAACCAGGTAGGTATTGATAATCCCATTGTAATGGCAATGGAAACGCAATATGGTGGTGGAGAGGTTTACCGCTATAACTTCGATGGAAGAATAAACGAAGTTGGAATTGAAAACATGTTGCTTACCTCAGAATACAATGGCGATACTGACGAAGATCATGGCTGGGATGCCATATCGTTTAATAGGATAGAAAATAGTTGGGTTAGCGGGGTAACAAGTAAGTATTTTGGGTATTCTTCCGTTAATTTAGGAGGTTTTAGTAAACAGATCACTGTAAAAGATTGCCGCTCGCTTTCGCCCAAATCTCAAATTATTGGTGGCAGAAGATATTCTTTTAACAATGATGGCCAGCTGAATCTAGTGATGAATTGTTATGCTTCTGAAGGCAGACACGATTACGTAACAGGAGCCAAAGTCGCCGGACCAAATGTATTTTTTAATTGTAAATCGGAAAATGCGAAAGCCGACATTGGGCCGCATCATCGATGGGCAGTAGGAACATTGTTTGATAACATCGTTACGGATGGCGAAATCAATATCCAGGATCGGGGAAACTGGGGTACCGGTCATGGATGGGCGGGAGCAAACCAGGTTTTATGGAACTGTACAGCTAGCAAGGTTGCTATACAAAACCCGTATGTAAGTGCCAAAAATTATGCTTTTGGCTTGATAGCGACGCTTTACGATGGGCGATTGCCAGGAAGGCCAAAGGGCATTGTAGAAGGACTTAATAAACCGGGTTTAGTGCCCAAATCTTTGTACTTAAAACAGTTAGAATTAAATAGGAAATGATCATGAAATTAAAGTTAGTTGGCTTGTTTATGTTGCTATCTGCAACAATTTTCGCACAAAAGCCTGATGTAAAGCATGCGATGCAAGCTGCAATGCAGCAAACCGAATTGCTCGTTAAAAATGTTGATTCGGCCAGAAAAGTGAAACCGAACTTAGTTTCTCCTCGAACAGTTGAAAATGGTGAATTCAAAATGGTCGCTTCCAAAGATTGGACCAGTGGATTTTTTCCGGCTCAACTGTGGTTTTATTATGAATATTCTAAAGATAAAAAATGGCTAGCGTTGGCCAAAAAATATACTGAGGACATAAAAAAAGAACAATATAACAAAGGTACCCACGATTTAGGCTTCATGATCTATTGCCCTTTCGGAAATGGCTACAGGTTTACGAAAGACGGAGCTTATCGAGATGTTATTATTCAGGCAGCCAAGTCGCTTTCTACACGTTTTAATGCCAAAGCTGGCGTAATTAAGTCTTGGGATCATAACACAGATAAATGGAAATATCCGGTAATAATCGATAATATGATGAATCTGGAACTGCTGTTCGAAGCTACAAAACTTACTGGAGATTCTTCGTTTTATAAAATTGCCATTTCTCACGCAGAGAAAACAAAATTAAACCATTATCGCCCTGATTTTAGCTCTTATCATGTTGTTGATTATGATACCGTTTCTGGTGATGTTCGCAACAAACTGACAGCGCAGGGTTTTGCAAATTCGTCAGCTTGGGCTAGGGGACAGGCCTGGGGTTTGTATGGGTTTACACGCTGTTATTACTACACAAAAAATAAAGCTTATTTAGCTCAGGCAGATGCGATTGCAAATTTCATCCTATCTAGCAAGATTACTCCTGAAGATGGTGTGCCTTATTGGGACTATAACGATCCAAAAATTCCCAACGTCTCAAGAGATGCATCAGCAGCAGCCATTACAGCATCTGCGCTTTACGAACTTGCTAAGTTTAGCAAAGCAAATAGCAAGCGATACGAGTCTGCAGCCGACAAAATAATGGTATCGTTGAGTACACAATATGTAAATCAACCTCAAACAAATTATGGGTTCTTATTAGCACACAGTACCGGCCATCGCCCCGCAAACTCAGAAATTGATGTACCCATCAATTATGCAGATTATTATTACATCGAAGCACTTCTGCGAAGTAAAAATATGGTGCTTGCTAAATAAATGGTTTTGACTTGTTCTGAAGAGTAACTTTATCCTATTTAACTTAAATTTTTAATACAATGAATGGCCAGCAAATTGAAATAAAACGACCTGCTCCGCCAGTAAGGTCACTTAAAACTTTCTCAATTGGCTTTTTAGGCGTGTTTTGTTTCTTGCAATTTATTTTGATAAATGGTTTCGCTCAAAATAAAGTAGATCGATTTAATGTTATAGCATTCTTTACTGCTAAGAATGATTTGGCACACATTAGCTTTGTGAATGAAGCCAATAAAATTTTCCCTGAAATGGCCAGGGCAAATCATTTCACTTATGATACCACATCAAATTGGGATAATTTGAACCTGCATTTCCTATCTAAATATCAAGTGGTATTGTTTTTAGATACCAGACCCGAAAAACCCGAACAGCGGCAAGCATTTCAGGCTTATATGGAAACGGGTGGTGCCTGGATGGGCTTCCATTTTTCAGCGTTTTCTATGGAAAAATCGAAGTTCGACACCAACTGGAACTGGTATCATAACGAGTTTTTAGCCTGTGGGCCATACGTAAGCAACACCTGGCGGCCCACATCTGCCATTTTGAAGATAGAAAGTCCAAAGCACCCCATAGCAGCTGGCCTCCCGCAGAAATTTAAAAGCCAGCCCAATGAATGGTATAAATGGAGCAATGACTTAAGAACAAATCCTGATATTGAGATTTTATTGTCTATCGACAACAGCAGTTTTCCCCTTGGAACAGGACCAAAGCAACATGAAATATGGAACCAAGGCTATTATCCCGTAGTGTGGACAAACAAAAAGTATAGGATGGTTTACATGAACATGGGACACGACGACATGGATTACGAGCACCTTTATGATAATTCTAACCGAAGCTTATCCAGTACTTTCAATAGTGCGGAGCAGAACAAATTAATTTTGAATAGTTTGCTCTGGCTTGGCAGTGGTAAAAAATCAAAGCCTCTGCACTGATAATGCATAACTGGGAGCTAATTGAATTATCAATTATATAAAAAAAGGTTTATGCCTATTGAGCGGCGTCTAACTTGCCGTTATCTAATTATTTGGTATTTTAGCCTTCTCGACGTAAATAATGCGTCGGGTTTTAGACTACAAATATTAACTTGGATATCGACGTCTCCGCGGTTGTTCAAGATGAAAAATCAAAAATAAGATGGGGTTGTAAAATTAGTTTATCCTGAAATCCTGCTAGCTTAAAAAATACATGCGCTATGAAACTGTTTTTCAAGATTAAGGCCTGCGCTTTTCTGTTATTCCTCTCAGTATTTTCTAACATAGCATCTGCACAAAGAATCTCGTTTGGTAGTCGAGGTATAATCATGGTCCAACCAGCTCAAGGTGCCTTCGACGTCTTTATTGGCGGTAAAAAAATTATAAATGAAGCATATTCTGAATTACTGATTGACAATCATTTGATTAGTACAAAGGGCTTAAAGATGAGTTTGAAAGTAAAAAAAACTGTTAAAGATGTCCTTGGAAACGCTGCTATTTATGATTTCGTTGGTCTTACACCTGATGGTTTAACCTTGACTCAGGAAATCCGTACCTACAAAAAGTTAGATTTTTTTATAATAACACTGAGCATAGTTGGGAAGAATTTGCATACTAATCAAATGATTCCATTAAATGCTGAACTTGTAAGTGATAATTTCGATGACAAACGGACACTATTTGTACCTTTTGATAATGACGCCTTTATTCGATATCACAACGATGTCCCCAAGCTTAACCAGAAAAATGTGAGTTCCGAAGCCACAGCCGTATACAGTAACGATAGCCGCATAGGGATTGTTGTAGGTACTTTAGATCATCACCAATGGAAAACAGGCATCACTACGCAACTTGTAAGCCAGTCTGCACTAAATTTAAGTGTAACTTGTGGTTTCACCGATTTTAAACTCACAAGAGACAAAATTAAGCACGGTGAAATAATGGCAGATAAGATTTCCAGTTCAAGAATTTTGGTCGGCTATTTCAATGACTGGCGGACGGGAATGGAGACTTACGCAGCGGCTGTTCGAAAAACGGAAAAGCCAATCCTGCCAGATTGGAAAGGGCCAACACCCGTTGGATGGAACAGTTGGGGAGCCATGCAGCAAAAAATTTCATACGAGAAGGCGACACAGGTTGTAGATTTTTTTGCTGATAGCTTAAAAGGACTTCGGGTAGATAATGCAGCGTATATCGACCTGGATTCGTATTGGGATAATATGCTTAAAGGCGATGATTATTCGACTTTGAAGAGATTTGCCGATTACTGTAAATTGAAAGGCTTGAAGCCAGGAATCTATTGGGCACCGTTTACTGATTGGGGTTTTCAACATAGTGCCAATCGGAAAGCCCCTGGAAGCAATTTTACTTTCGGCGAAATGTGGACAAAAATTAACCAGGGTTACCATGATTTTGACGGTGCACGGGCATTGGATCCCACACATCCAGGAACCCAGCAACGAATAAATTTTATCATCTCAAACCTTAAAAAATGTGGTTTCGAAATGATTAAGATTGACTTTTTGGGTCACGCCGCGGCAGAATCCACCCATTTCTACGATACAAGCATAACCACAGGTATGCAAGCATATCGTGTTGGAATGGAATATTTGCTTAAATGTATTGATAATAAAATGCTTATTTACGCTGCAATATCGCCAAGCCTGGCCTCTGGCAGGTATGTGCATGTTAGGCGCATCGCTTGCGACGCATTTTCGCGAATAAATGATACCGAATACACGCTCAACAGTGTCACAAATGGTTGGTGGCAGACTTACCTGTACAATTACATAGATGCCGATCATGTGGTATTGGGCAACGAGAATGAAGCGACCAATATCTCTAGAACCTTATCAGCCATCGTTACCGGAACTTTAATCGTTGGCGACGATTTTTCTACACCAGGACCATGGAAAAATCGGGCTAAAAATCTTTTCCAGAATCAGGAGCTTCTAACTATAATTAAAAATGGAAAATCCTTTACACCTGTAGAAGGTAATGCGGGCAGTGGAGCGTCCAAGCTGTTTGTGAAGGCAGTTGGCAATAAAAGATATGTAGCCTTATTCAATTACGAAAAACAAGAGGCCAAACTTATTCTCGATTTTGTACGGTTAGGAATTGATCGCTCTGAAATCTTAAAACTCCAGGATGCAATAACCGAAGACCAGGTTGATATTAAAAATGACCTTGCTGTAACCCTCAGACCCGAACAGGCAAAAATGTTCAAAATCATATTGAAGAAATAGGAGCAGATCCCCTCATACGACCCTTAATCTAATGATTTTAGAATGCTGTTTGATAATGGCCCTTTATCGCTATTTAAGGATTTTTCTATGATCTGTAAATTTGAGTGATTTAATTTTTATCAAACAATGAAACTAAAACACCTCTTAATCGCCCTTCTGATAGTTATATTACCCATTTCATTAGTTGCTGGCCTCTATTTACCCAAAGGGATTAAAGCCAAACAGCATGAACAAAAACTAAAATTATCTGATTTTGAAACCGATCATGTGAGTGTTGAAGATGTAAAGACTAAAACTTTTGTGCTTGATGATAAACAACCAATTGGTGGTACTATCTACTACTGGAAGCTTCGATCTGGTAACCAGGTTATAAACTTTGAGCATGTTCCAGATCACGTCTATTGGAAGTGGAATGTAGGCGAAGAAGTTCCACCAAGAGTAATTTTATCGCTATTGCGCATTGATGAATTAATTCATGAGACGTACAACCTTCATATCACAAGGCAAAAATAATTTGATACGAGCCAGGCAGAAATGTCTGGCTTTTTCGATTGACCAAAAGTTATTAAATTTATTAACCCAACTTCAGTTTCGCTTACTAAAAAGACTATTAATAAAAAAGTCTGAGCGAAAAGCGTATTCGCTGAATGAGTGTTTAGTTCAGCAGCCAGACATTATTCGCTAACGCATTATCAATTAATATCAGACAACGAAAAAGCGCCTTCATTATGAGATACGATTTCCAGTATACCTTAGCCTAAACTTCCGAACTGCCACATTGATAGGCATATGCGATAGTCCTAAAAGACTATTTACCAAATATTAGATATTCAAGAAATTTGCGTTATGAAAAAAATTATTGCAGCAATACTATTGGTGTCGATGTTGTCATCTTGCGCTCAGCAAATCTGTCCAGCTTATTCGTCTAAACATAAAATCAGAGGCGGATCTCGTACCGGATATTAACCTTATCTTTTCTGGAACTATATACGAAAGCAGATTGGAGTAGTTTATATGATATTAGGTGAACAATCGGACGGTTCGATACATGATGCCTTCAATAATAGAATGATTCGCTGAAAATCTCCCTAAATACATTATCATATGATGCATCATGTTGATAGCAATGGCTAAGTCTGGACTGCGTTCAACATTCTTCCAATTCGGGACTGATACGAAAGTGTTCCTGCTTCTGCTATACATACTAAAGTTACACCGCGGAATAAAAACATCAAACGAACTATTGGATGTTCTTTATTGCTGTATTTTAGAAGTGAAGTGGAGCCGAATGCTAGCGTTCATGGTGTTCGGTAAATATTTTACTTGGTGTCAATATGGTGTTCGATTTTTGTACTATTATTTAACGAATATACTGCTAAAAATATTAGCAATCTATGTTTTAGCAATAAAAAAGCCACTTATTGTGGTAATAAGTGGCTAATAGTTGTAAAATTTGTGGAGCCGAAGGGAGTCGAACCCTTGTCCAGTTGTGAGATAAATTATACCTTCTACATGCTTATTTTCCAATTAATTTTAGGGAGATAAACGGGCTGGAAACCGACCTTGTTTATAACCTTAGATACTTGATCTCACCTTAAATCGCATCTCTTTAAGGCCAGCTTTGTTGTTTCGATGCCCCAGATTCTAACCCAACAATGCAGCAGTTAGAGGGACAAAAGCTAGCTAGTTCTAAACTAGGCAGCTAAGGCGTAAGTATTTTCGCCAATCAAAATGTGATCGTTCACTTTAAGTGCTCTCCGAACAACGCACTGCATGCTAACATAACCTTCGCCACCCTGTCAAATCCAAGAACGGCCCCATGTTAAATTAGTTATGGTTATCCAACCGAGGGGTAAAGGTACAAAGAAAATGCCAAATAATAGGTCTCCGCCTATATTTGGCATTAATGATTTTAATTTTTCGGTTTAAATGGTTCTCCCTGGATATTGTTTTAAGGCAATTGCTAAACAATCCATTGCGGCATTCAAATCGGCAGTGTTTAAAACGTAAGCCATTCTAACTTCCTGTTTTCCAGAACCTGGTGTAGAATAAAATCCTGTTGCTGGCGCCATCATGATGGTTTGGTTTTCATAGGAAAATTCTTCCAGCATCCATTGGCAAAAATAGTCGGCGTCATCAATAGGAAATTTAGCGACCACATAGAATGCACCACCTGGATTCGGACAGAAAACGCCTTCAATACTATTCAGCCTGCCCACCAAGGTATCTCTACGTAACGTATATTCAGTATTTACCTTTTCGAAATAGCTGTCTGGTGTATCCACTGCTGCGGCACCAGCTATCTGCTCCACCATGCCTGGACTTAACCTGGCCTGTGCAAACTTCAATCCCGATGCAATAACTGCTTTATTTTTAGTGATTAAACATCCCAATCTTGCACCACAAGCACTATAGCGTTTGGAAACCGTATCCATAATCACTACATTTTCATCCAGGCCATCCAAATGCATTGGCGATATAAACTCCCGTCCGTCATAGCAAAATTCCCTATAGGCTTCATCAGAAAACAAAAAAAGATCATACTTCTTGCAAAGCATTTTTAACGCTTCCAGCTCTTCTCTAGAATAAAGATAACCTGTAGGATTGTTTGGGTTGCAAATAATTATCGCTTTAGTTTTTTCGGTGATTAATTTTTCGAATTCAGCAATTGGAGGTAAGGCAAATCCATTTTCAATAAATGATAAAATTGGTTTAACTACTACATTGCTCATGCAGGCAAAACCGTTATAATTGGCGTAAAAAGGTTCTGGGATAATTATTTCGTCTCCTTCATTAACGCAGGTTTGCATGGCAATTGTAATGGCTTCGGAGCCTCCAACAGTTACCAATATATCTTCTTCGGTAATGTTATAACCTAGTTTATTGTAGTATTCGGCTAATTTTGTACGGTAGGCTAATGTACCTTCAGATTGGGTGTACGCCCAAACATTGAAATCGATATTTTTAATGGCATTAAGCATACCCTCGGGTGTTTCGATGTCGGGCTGCCCAATGTTGAGGTGATATACTTTTTTACCCTCTTTTTTAGCTTTATCGGCGTAAGGCGTTAGTTTTCTGATTGGAGAAGCAGGCATTTGCATTCCCTTTTGTGAAATTTTTGGCATGGTGCAAAAATAAAAAAGTCCCGATGAAAATCGGGACTTTGAATATGTTTAATTAAAATATTACTTAGACGTTGCTGAAGTGATGGTTTCGCCTTTGATATAAAGTACTTTAATAGGCGTTTTAGCATTTGAAGTAACGGTTACCGCTTTTGAAAAAGCTGATGGACCAGCTGCTGCATTAAAGGTTACAGAGATTACACCTGATTCACCCTTTTTAATAGGGGTAGTGGTATATTTGGGAACCGTACAGCCACAGCTTGCTTCTGCTTTTGTGATAATTAATGGCTCTTCGCCAACGTTAGTGTATTTAAAATCGAAGGTTACGGGCTTACCCATTGGGATTTTACCAAAATCGTGAGTTTCCGATTCAAATTTAAATTCAGCTGGTTTAGATTGTGCATTCGCAACAACACCAAAGCCTAAAACGAAAGCGAATAATACTAAGATCTTTTTCATGAGATGTGTGATATATTTTATCAAAAAATTACTAAAACAAATTTAATGTTTTCTATCTAAAACAAAAACTATTCCAATTATATTTTCCAATTCCATATATAATTTTACATTCCAACTTAAAGGCAAACTTTTTATTTTGTTTATATTTGCCGCAACCAATATTTGCTTATGATGCCAAATGAAAAGTTTATAACCAATTCTATTGATACTTCCGAGCTTAGTTTCAACGATTTTAAATCTATTGTACTTAACGATTATAAAATAGCCTTCGAAAGCAGGCAAGCTAGTATTTTAGGGCGGAGGGAAGTGTTAACAGGAAAGGCTAAATTTGGAATTTTTGGCGATGGTAAAGAAGTTCCTCAAATTGCCATGGCCAAGGCCTTTAAGAAAGGCGATTGGAGATCAGGCTATTATCGCGATCAAACATTTGCGTTCGCTGCAGGCATATCTACTATAAAAGAGTTTTTTGCACAACTATATGCCAACCCCACTACTGGCGCCGATCCTTTTTCTGGTGGCAGGCAAATGAATTGCCACTTCGCCACGAAATCGATCAACGAGGATGGCAGCTGGAACGATCTAACACAGCTCAAGAATTGTTCATCAGATATCTCGCCAACCGGCGGCCAAATGGCTCGTTTGGTAGGCTTGGCATATGCTTCTAAATTGTTTAGAAATAACCATGAATTGGATTATCTTAAACACTTTTCGGTAAACGGGAACGAGGTCGCTTTTGGCACTATTGGCAATGCATCTACATCTGAAGGTGTGTTTTTTGAATCTATCAATGCTGCGGGAGTATTGCAGGTACCCATGGCAATCTCCATCTGGGACGATGCTTACGGCATCTCCGTCCCGGCAAAATATCAGACTACCAAGGAAGATATATCCGAAGTTCTTAAAGGGTTTCAAAGAGAAGAAGGTCAGCCAGGTTACGAAATTTATAAAGTTAAAGGTTGGGATTATCCTGCCCTTTGCGAGGTATACGAGAAGGCTATCCAGGTATGTAGAGATGAGCACGTTCCTGTCCTTATCCACGTTATTGAATTAACGCAGCCACAAGGCCATTCAACATCTGGATCTCACGAACGCTATAAATCCAAGGATCGATTATCATGGGAAAATGAGCATGATTGCATCCTAAAGATGCGTGAATGGATGCTCGATTCGGCAGTAGCTACAGAAGATGAGATTGTTGAAATCGAAAATGAAGCTAAAGCTTTTGTGAGAAATGCACAAAAAGAAGCTTGGAACGAATTTCTGGATAGCATCAAGCCAGAGCAAAAACAAGTGGTAGATTTAATTAATGGCTTAGCTAAGCACCAGCCAGAGTTATCTAAAATTGCAGCTCAACTCGCATCAACTGCCGATGCACAGCGTCGCGAAGTATTTATGGCAGCAAGAAAAGCCATTCGAATTTCTGCAAAATCTAATTCTGCTGAACGCACGGATTTGCTTACCTGGTATAAAAATCAGGAAGAGTTAACAATAGACAGGTACAATTCTAAACTCCACACCAACGGTATCGATCGACCTGGCAATATTCCTGTGGTAGCGCCGATATATGATGATTTCTCTAAGATGGTTGATGGTAGAGAAGTGTTAAATGCCTGTTTCAATGAAAACTTTGCCCGCGACCAACGCTTGGTAGCTTTTGGCGAAGATTTAGGAAATATTGGTGATGTTAATCAAGGTTTTGCGGGTCTGCAGGCTAAATTTGGAGAACTTAGAATTACCGATACCGGAATTAGGGAAATGACTATCATGGGTCAAGGCATTGGCCTGGCCATGCGTGGCTTGAAGCCAATCGCAGAAATTCAATATTTAGATTACCTTATTTTTGCGTTGAACGTATTGAGTGATGATTTAGCTTCTCTTTCGTACCGTACCAAAGGAATTCAGAAAGCGCCCGTTGTGGTGCGTACCAGGGGTCATCGTCTAGAGGGCATCTGGCATTCAGGCTCACCAATAAGTATGTTGTTGGGTTCTTTGCGTGGTATGCATTTGTGTGTGCCCAGAAACATGACCCAAGCCGCAGGTATGTACAATACCTTGTTTAGAGCAGATGAACCGGCGGTGGTAATTGAGTGTTTAAACGGCTACCGACTGAAAGAGAGACTTCCTAATAATGTGGGGGATTTTACCGTTCCATTAGGCAAGGCCGAAGTAATAGAAGATGGTAAGGATATCACCGTGATTTCTTATGGCTCATGCATACGCCTGGTGCAAGAAGCGGCTGAGGAACTGGCAACTATGGGTATTTCTGTTGAAATCATCGATCCTCAAACATTATTGCCTTTTGATACCGAAAAAGTATGTGCAGCTTCCTTAGCAAAAACCAATAAATTACTTATCGTAGATGAAGATGTGCCCGGAGGTGGCTCAGCATATATTTTACAAAAAGTGTTAGAAGATCAGGACGGCTATTTCACGCTGGATGGTAAACCGAAAACGTTGTCCGCGAAACCGCACAGACCTCCATTTGGTTCAGATGGCGATTATTTTAGTAAACCTTCAGTAGATGATATTATAGAAACGATTTGTGGAATGATGCATGAAGCACACCCGAATCAATTCCCGCCAATTTTTTAATTACATACCGATTCAAATACAATTTTTCTTGGCACAATAAATCATTTTTTTAATTGAAATCTATTAAAATGGTTTATCTTCATGGAAATTTCATCCTTATTATAATAGCCGTATTAACGCCCGTTACATGCCCTATACCTCCCTGTGCCTAAATTCCTTATTATCCAACTAGCTAAACTTGTCCCTTAGGTTTAAAAATATCAATGTATGCTTTGGTCTATTCCTAAATTTCTTTAGGAGGATTGCTCCCTGTTTTCTTTTTTCTTTAATTTTATTATTTTCTCAAGTTGCTTACGGTCAAACGAAAGTTGCAAGGCAAACGCTTGATAGCCTTTTAATTGTAAACCAGAAGCACCCAGGCCAGGATTCGGTCAAGGCAACTATACTTACAGCAATTTATCGGCAATATCTACAACTCAGAGATAGCGATAACGCCGATGAGTACGTCAACAAAACTGTCGTTCTGGCACAAAAATTAAAATTGAGAAATTTATCGGGTCTTGCTTACTATAGAATGGCCATGTTTCATCATGGTAGAACATCTTTTGCGAAAGCGGAAGAAAATTACTACAAAGCCATAGCAGAATTTTCACTTTCAAATAACTTGGATATGATTGGTGGAACATATCTTAATTTAGGTGCAATGTATAGTGCTATTCCTGATTACGCTAAATGTTTGGAAGTGAATCAGCAGGCCATAGCCATTTACGAAAAAATGAATAACGAAGAAGACTTAGCAAGCTGCTATACCAACCTGGCAAGTATTTATCAGGATTTAGGTAATGAAAGTCAATCTTTAGTTTATTTAAAAATGGCTCTCAAGGTATTTTTGAAGGAAGGCCAGAATGCCAGGGGTGTTGCAGTTGTAAATGAATATATTGGTTTGGCTTACTTAAATGCTGATGCCGCGGAGCTCGGGAAAATGGGTACGAGCGTTAGTGATAGGCTTACCTTGGCTCAAGAATATTTTCAGAAATCACTTAAATCTGCTGAAGTTCTTAATGATGAAGCCATCATTGCATCTTCAACCAAGTTACTCGGTGATGTATATGCTGAAATGGGTAATAGGGAGCTTGCCTTGAGTGCATACAAAAAGGCAATTCAATTAAGCGAACCTTTGGATGATAAGGTTAACTACACAAGCACGCTCCTTGCATTAGGTTCATATTATCAAAAAGGAAACGATTTCGAGAATGCCATCTTATTTCTAAGCAACTGCTTCCAAATTGCAAGCAATAATAACCTGCTAGAAGACAAAAAAAATGCTGCATTGGGTTTGAGTGATATTTTCGAAAGATTGAAGAATTATGATAAGTCTTTATCATATTATAAGGCTTATGTTGAAACCAAGGGTCAGATTTTTAATGTAGATAAGGAACGAGAAATCACCAAAAGGCAAATGCAAATTGATTTTGGTATTAAAGAGAAAGACTATTTATTCAAACAAAGAATAACCAGTGTAGAACTGCAGAAACAGGTATTATTGGCGAAGCAACAGCAACAGCAATTGTTTTTAAGGAAACAACAGTTGGCTTTGAGCGACAAAGAAAAAAGTCTGCAACGCCTTACATTTTTAAAAAAACAGCTGGATTTAGAAATTGATAAGGAAACACAAAGCAGCAATTTTGAGCGAGCAAAATTGCAGGCAAAGTATGAAACGTCGTTGCGTGATAAGCAAATTACAAAACAAGAACAGCAAATAAAATTCGATTGGAGGGTAAGGTTTTTTTTAATAATTGCGGTAGGCTTAATGTTATTGATTGCTATTCTTGTTTTTTTTAGCCAACGACGTGTAATGCGGTTAAATAAGGTAATCAATCAGCAAAAGAGAGAATTGGAACAACTTAGTAAGGTAAAGGATAGAATTTTTAGTGTTGTGAGTCATGACATGAGAACGCCGGTTAATTCGCTTATCTCTTTCATACAGTTGTTGGAGGGTGGGAATATCGATCAGGATAAACTTACACGATATGCCGCTACTTTAAAAAATAATCTCACTTATACGTCATCCATGATGGAAAATCTCCTAAATTGGGCTGCCAGCCAGATGCAGGGCTTTAATCCATATCTCGAGCGTTTAGAAATCTCTAAAGTTATTGAAGAGGTAATCTTATCTGTTCAGCATCATGCAGATTTGAAGGACATAGTCATTCACAACAATGTGTCGGTTGATAAGGTTTGTAAGGCTGATGAAAATATGATAACCTTAGTGATGCGGAATTTGATCAGTAATGCGGTAAAATTTACCGCCCATGGAGGAAATATCACCATATCCGTACAAGATTTCCTAGATGATGTTGCGATCATTGTAGCAGATGATGGTTTAGGGTTGAAACCAGACCAGCTAAACCATTTTAATAGTTCTGGCTACCTCGGTGTAGGAATGAGTACGCCTGGTACAGATAAAGAAAAGGGCACCGGTTTAGGATTGATGTTATGCCGGACGTTTGTTGCATTAATGGATGGCACCATTAGCGCATCTAACAATACACCTCAGGGAACTACTTTTAAGATTTTATTGCCGAAGTAATCGGCTGGGTTATTTTGTAAACCTTGATAGCATTTTTTTATCTACAGCACTCTCTAGTAGTTCTTGGCGATTAGAGGCACTTATCGGCACCACGAAATTGTATTTTAATTGCACCTCATGGTTCGTTATGGTAGCAATATGATTGGTATTGATAATGTATTGTTTATGCACCCTCGCAAAAATTGTTTTAGGAAGTTGCTTTTCCAGATTTTTCAAACTAACCAGTATCACGTGCTTATCTGTGTGGGTGTATAATTTTGAGAAGTCACCCATACTTTCTATATAAATTACATCGCTGTATTTCAACTTAGTAATCCCCTTGGTTTCCTTGAAGAAAAAATAGTCATTATCGCCAATTTCATTTTTAATATCTTGTGGCGAGATACTGTGCGCTATTTTTTTGAGTTCCAAATACTCTACAGCTTTATTGGTTGCTTTTACAGCACGCTCAAATGTTGCAGGTTTTATGATAAAATCTATAGCATCTATGTTGTAACACTCGGCGGCATACTGACTATAAGAGGTAATAAAGATAAAAAGTGGTTGAGTTTTTATGCTTTTAGACAATTCGATTCCTGATAGATCTGGCATATCAATATCAGAGAAGACAATGTCTATTTGTGTGGTAGACAACACCTGCAGTGCATCCAACCCGCTGGCACATTTGGCAACAATTGCTAATGATGGGATTTTTTTCAAATGCATTTCAATTGCATCTCTTTCTATTTCGTTGTCATCAACAATTATGCAGTTGTAAAGCATTGGAGGAGGTATTTAAGGACAACCAAATGTAATGTAAAAAATATTAGATAAAGCTTGTAATACTAAAATTATTATGATTTTTATGATGCTTTAACTACTGTGCGTGTATTGTGTTAACTATCTGATTGTATTATAACTTCTAGAAGGATAATTTATACAAATTGGCTTGCTCCGAAATTATTCACGCACTTCTTTATCAGCAATCGCATCAGTTTTATAGATTTTTACATTTCTGAAACTACCATACTTTCACAACAGCTCCATCAGAAAGACTTTATCACTTAGCCGTTACAATACTGCACTAAACATTTTTCTATTATTTGTTGTAGTATTATTAAAACATATTACCATGAAAAACAATGATAACATCACAAGGCGACAAGCCGTAGCTGGTCTTGGCGCTGGCATTGCCGGTTTAGCTATATCCCCGGCTTTCGGTGCAGAAGGCATGACGATGGGACACGCATCCGTGGCCGCACTCGAAGATCCAACTACTAAGTATCCGAGGCCACCATTTAAAGCACAACAACAACCGTTTCCAGGTTTAGCGAGCAAAATGGATCCACGCCCAGACCATGGTGAAGAAAGCTACAAAGGATCGGGAAGGCTGAATGGTAGGAAAGCGTTAATTACAGGAGGAGATTCTGGAATGGGACGTGCAGCTGCAATAGCATTCGCCCGCGAAGGTGCTGATGTGGTAATTAACTATCTGCCGGCAGAGGAGTCAGACGCTAAGGAAGTAATTGAATGGATTACGAAAGCGGGTAGAAAAGGTTATGCCATACCTGGTGATTTAAGAGAAGAATCATTTACCAAGCAATTGGTAGCAGACAGTGTAAAAAAATTAGGCGGGCTTGATATTGTGGTGAGCAATGCTGCCAGACAACAAACCAAGCCATCGATATTAGAAATCAGCACTGAGGATTTTGACGCCACGATGAAAACAAATATTTACGCTCCTTTTTGGCTGCTAAAGGCATCAATACCCCATTTGAAACCTGGTTCCAGCATTATCATCACCACATCCGAGCAGGCAACAGATCCATCCCCAGAGCTTTTCGATTACGCACAAACAAAAGCCGCAAACACCAGTACGGTAAGGTCATTGGCAAAATCTTTGGCGCCAAAGGGTGTAAGGGTAAATGGTGTGGCTCCAGGCCCGATCTGGACACCTCTACAAGTTGGTGGGGGCGCAACAAATGAAAAATTGACCACGTTTGGAGAAGCTACGCCAATGGGCAGACCAGGTCAGCCAGCAGAATTGGCCTCGATTTATGTGCAACTAGCAGATAATGGAGCGAGCTACTCTACAGGCCAGGTTTATGGCGCTATGGGTGGTGGGGGCCAACCGTAGTTACAAATATGATAAAGGGACGTAATGGTTCTAATTAATGATAATAAAATTTCATGAAGATATTGTGGATATAGCTTTTCCATATTATCTTCGTGAAATTACTTTTATCGGGATGTAGCGTAGCCAGGTATCGCGCCAGCATGGGGTGCTGGAGGTCGGAAGTTCGAATCTTCTCATCCCGACAGTAAAAGTGCTTGTTCTACATGAATGTTGCGCTTCGCTCTGCATAACAGACAATCAGCTTTCTCCAATATGCACTTTAAGGAAAAAGAAGTCCAAAATCTTAAAGCTAAAAAATTCTTGATTTGGCTAGTCATTTTAGCCTCTGCGGTACTCTTTAGCATTTTTGGAGCCATTATCTTCACTTTCGAAAACAGGATAAATTTACCCATCTCTTTTGCAATAAGTTCCTGCTTTATAATTGCAAGCAGTTACAGTATGAATGCTGGTGTAAATGCAGAAAAACGCTTGAATTTCGAGCGGCAAAGATATTGGCTGTGGATTACCCTTTCATTAGGTGCCTTATTTTTTATGTTGCAATTGTATTCTTGGTTAGTTATTTTGCAATTAGTAGGCGCAACTGCTAATCTAAAATTATACATTATTATGCTAACCTGCATCCATCTGTTGCATGTACTTGGAGGCATGATCATGATTGTTTACACGCTAAATAAACAAAAAGCAAACATTAGAGATATTAGAAATGTGATGCGCTTGGAAACAACTGCAATCTTCTGGCACTTCATTGGAGGGCTATGGATCTACATTTATCTCCTCATGCTAATCGGATTCTAATAACAAGGCTTCTACTTAATCTCTTCTGATCAACTAATTGCTACATTTTAGAGTTGTTAAATTCATTCAAACAATTTAAACTAGGTTCTAACAAACTTATATGATAGTAATACTATTATTTGTAATAATTTTGTAATTACTATTTTAGTAATACATTTTGGTGCGATTGTTTTATACTTTTGGGTTGTTACCAGAATTATGGAAGTATTACTCAAATTTAAACTTAATGAACACCTGTATCTAAGAGATCCAGAACAAACCGAGATTGGTAAGGCAATTGTAAGTAATGCAATAGAACTAATTTTCGAAATTGGATTTGAACAGTTTACATTTAGGAAACTGGCCGCCAAGATCAACTCTACAGAACCAACCATCTACCGTTATTTCACATCTAAACATAAGCTGCTCACTTATATTCTTAATTGGTACTGGAACTACGTGGAGTATGTGTGTAAGATGCGTTTGGCAGAGGTAAATGATCCTACCAAAAAAATGATCATGATTTTAGAGATCATTACCCACCACATTGATACACATGCACATTTGCACAATTATAACCTAGACCAATTGCATCATATCGTAATTTCTGAAAGTAGTAAATCCTACCTGGTTAAGGAAGTTGATGAAATTAATAGTGAAATGATGTTTGCGCCGTTAAAAAGCCTTTGTTTGTTCATCAGCGAAGTGATTTTAAAATTAGATCCTCATTTTCCATATCCCAAATCGTTGGCAAGTACTCTTATTGAAACCGCCCATGATCAGCATTTTTTTAGCGAGCATTTGCCGAAATTGACTGACAACCAAGTGCGGGAGAATCACAAAGATTATGTGCTCAAATACCTTACCCGATTAACATTCTACACCATTAGCCCGGCTTAATATGTACCACGAAAAAGATTTTACCGTAAGCAGCACTGCACTGTTTAAGTACATCACTAAAGAAAAGAAAGATGTAACCGCAATCTACGTATATGCAATTTTGAGTGGACTTGTACAATTAAGTATTCCCCTGGGGATACAAGCTATTGTAAGTTTTGTAATGGGCGCCACTATGGTAACGTCGCTATACTTGCTTATTGCTTTCGTAGTTTTAGGGACATTCTTAGCAGGATTTTTCAGAATTAAGGTGATGCAAATTATTGAGAAAATTCAACAAAAGATTTTTGTAGAGTATTCTATCGCCTTTGCTAAAAAGATACCGAAAATAAACCTGTCGGCCACAAAAAAGTATTTCTTGCCAGAATTGGTGAATAGATTTTTCGATACTCAAAACCTACAAAAGGGCATATCAAAAATATTGTTAGATATTCCAACGGCATTAATACAAATATCATTCGGGATTCTTCTTCTATCTTTTTATCATCCCTGGTTTCTGGTTTTTGGAGCTTTGGTTGTAATCATCGTCATCTTTATTTTTAGGTTTACGATGAATTCGGGAATCAGATCCAGTTTGGAAGAGAGTGATAAGAAGTATGAAGTGGCGTCCTGGTTGGAAGACGTGGCCAGTGCCATTAAAACATTCAAGATCAATTCCAATGCCGATATGCATCTTACTGGTACAGATGAACGTGTGGTAGAATACCTGGAAAACCGAACAGAGCATTTTAAAGTTTTAGAATTTCAATACAAAGCAATTATCGGATTTAAGGTTATTATCACCTTGGTGATGCTAGGGATTGGCACCTATTTGCTAGTTAACCAAAAACTTAACATCGGCGCTTTCATTGCCACCGAGATTGTTGTACTTACCATCATGAATGCGGTCGAAAGCCTTATCAAAAGCTTAGAAAGTTATTACGATGTTATAGCTGCATTGGTAAAACTAAATAAGGTTACCGATCTGAGTGAGGAAACAACTGGAGATATTGTTCTGGAACAAGTCCAAGAAGGCCTGGCAGTGAGTCTGCAAGATGTTAATTTCGCTTTTAATGATCAAAAACCAATTTTAAAGAACATTAGTTTTGAAGTAAAGCCTAATACCATAAATGTGATATCAGGGAGTTTGGGTGCCGGTAAAACCACGCTTTTAAATGTGATGGCTGGATTTTTTGAAGCAACTTCAGGCGTGATTATGTATGATAAGATTCCATTTAAAAACTTAAATAAAATGGCTATTAGGGACAAGATTGGCCTATATACCCATGATATGGTAATTATTAAAGGGACGCTGCTGGAAAATATTCTACTTGGTAGAAACGATATTTCTACAGAGGAAATAATGGAATTGTGTGACCAGATCGGTTTAGGAACTTTTTCCAGTCAGTTTAGCAATGGCTTTGACACGGAGTTGAGCGAAACAGATACCGAAGTTTCATACAGTGGGAAGAAGAAAATTACGCTTTTACGTGCCTTGTTAGGTAAAAACAGATTAATTATGCTGGAAGATCCTCTTTACGGAATGGATGATGAATTTAAGCGGAAAATGTTAGCCTATCTCATGAAGATTAAGAACAATAGTACAATTATTATCATCTCGAGATCTAGAGAATTGCTTGAAATTGCAGATCGGAAATTCCAACTTAATGACGGAACCATCACCATCGATCTATCCTAAATTAGCCAGATTATGAATATCAAATCATTCGATAAAATTTATCACATACATAAAGATTCTCGCGTAAAGCGATGGTTTTTCATTTTTATTATATCCTGCGTGGTGGTGCTATTTTTACCATGGACCCAAAACATCCAGGTTAGAGGAAATGTAACAACCCTTTACCAGGAACAGCGACCTCAGCAACTCAACTCACCAATTCCTGGTAGGATTACAAAGTGGCACATCAAAAACGGAGATTTCGTGAAAAAAGGTGACACCATTTTGCAGTTGGCCGAAGTGAAGGAAGATTATCTTGATCCTCAGCTACTTGAGCGTACCAGGGAACAGGTTGCAGCTAAAAAGGGGGTAAGGGATTACTATGAGGCGAAGGTTGGCGCCACCAATACACAGCTCGGCGCAATCAATGCTGCAAGAACACTAAAATTAGAGCAGCTCAAAGTAAAAATTGCCCAACTGAATAATAAGGTTGAGGCCGAAACTGCCGAGTTAGCAGCGGTAAACAACGAACTTAAGCTTAGCGAAGACCAGTATAACAGGCAGAAAAAAATGTACGATGAGGGCTTAGTTTCACTTACCCAATTCCAGCAAAGGAGCATTTCCTATCAGAATGCGCTGGCTAAAAAAACTGCAGTAGAAAATAAACTAGCACAAACTCGCCAGGAAATTACTACCGTTAATATAGAGCAGAATGCCACCATCCAAGATTATATGGAAAAGGTTAGTAAAACGGAAGGAGAACGTTTTCTAAGCATGGGTCAGATACAAGGCAGTAGCGGAGAAATTGCCAAATTAGAGAACCAGGCTGCCAACTACAAGGCCCGCCAAGGCTTATATTCAGTTGTGGCTTCACAAGACGGTCAGGTAATCCAATTAAACAAAGCTGGTATCGGAGAAATTTTGAAAGAAACTGAGAGTATTGGCACAATTGTGCCTAAAAAAGTAGACTATGCTGTGGAAATTTACGTTAAGCCAGTCGACTTGCCCTTGTTAAGAGTAGGGCAGAAGGTAATGTGCATTTTCGACGGATTTCCTGCGATCGTTTTCTCTGGTTGGCCTAATTCTAGCTATGGAACTTTCTCGGGTAAGGTAATTGCTATTGAAAATAATATCAATACGAACGGTCTCTTTAAAGCATTGGTGATTGAACAAAAAGGACAAAAGCCATGGCCGCCACAAATAAAGATTGGCGCAGGAGTGAAAGGAATTGCAATCTTGAATGACGTACCCATCTGGTACGAACTTTGGCGAAATATCAACGGCTTTCCGCCAGATTATTATGGTTTAAATTCAGAGAAATCAAAATCAGGAGATGAAAAAGCTAAGTAGAACCATCATATTCGTATTGTTGTGTGTGCTAGCTGAGCAAGTTTCCGCACAAGATACCTTGAGGCTATCGCATCCAGAGTTTTTGTCGATTGTAAAAAAATATCACCCCCTGGCATTTAGATACAGGCTGCAAAATAACATTGCTGAGGCTGAAGTGTTAAAGGCAAGGGGAAATTTTGATCCGATAGTTGATGCGAAACAAGGAGCTAAAACAATAGACGGAACCAACTATTATGAGCAAAGCAATGCAGGTTTGGTTATACCTACATGGTATGGGGTTGAAGTAAGCGGGAGTTATAATTTCATTGATGGCCAACGCTTAAATAATAGCGATACACGTGGCGGACTTTTTCAATTTGGATTGACGGTTCCCTTAGCAAAAAATTTAATTTACGATAAACGGAGAGCATTGCTTGAACAGGCAAAGTTTGCTCAAGTTATGACGGCGGCAGAGCAGCAGGTATTAACCAACGAGTTATTTAGAGATGCCGAGAATGCTTACTGGGAGTGGGTAAAGTTTTACGAGCTTTACAAGGTGCAACAAAAAGCCGTGGCTATCAATCAAAAAAGGTTAGCGCTAACGTTAAAAACTTTTCAGTACGGCGAGAGGGCTGCTATAGATACCACCGAGACATTGTCTCAGTTGCGTGGCTTCGAACTAGAGAAAGAAGATGCATATCTGCAGTATGTGAAGGCTACAATGGATCTATCTGTCTATCTATGGCAAGCCGGGCAGCAACCTTTTGAATTATCTAAGCCTATTTTACCAGCCGAAAAAATTACCGCAAGCGATGCTTATAATAGCTATGGAGCACTAATCGCACAACTTAACCAACAGCCCATTAATACCCATCTTTCATTAGTGTATTACCAGCAAAAGCAAAACATCTTGGAAAGCGAACGTAAACTAAAATGGCAGAGTTTTCTACCAAAGATTGATTTTACGTATAATTTTTTTAACAAAGAGAATTACCAGACGAACCTTTTCCCGCTTTTCCAGAATAATTATCAGTATGGTTTAAAATTAGAAATTCCGATATTTTTAAGACAGGCGAGAGCAGATTATAGCCAGGCAAAGGCGAAGGTAGTGCAGAATCGTTTAGATACCGATTTAAAACGCCAGGAGCTGAATGCAAAAATTAATAGTTATGTGAATGAGGTAACGAATTATAGAACCCAGATTAATATTGCCCAACAAAATATTGGCAACTATAGCCGCCTACTCGAAGCAGAAGAAACGAAATATCAGAATGGCGAAAGCTCCTTATTTCTGATTAACACCAGGGAGAACAAGTTAATCGATGCACAGGAGAAAATGTTGGAGTTGCGTTATAAATTCTTAAAAAGCTATAACGAGTTGAAGTTCCTAAGTGCAAGTTTTGGTAGTGAGACCAGTTCGTAAAACTAAACATTCATAAAAAACTGCATCAAAATCATATTATTTGATGCAGTTTTCCAAGCTTCATATTGCATGTTGGAGATTAAAATTCTGCGTTTTTTGGAAAGCGGGGAAATGCAATCACGTCACGGATGTTTGTCATACCAGTAACGAAAAGCACCAGGCGCTCAAAGCCCAGGCCAAAACCCGCATGCGGTGCAGAACCGAAACGACGGGTGTCTAGATACCACCACAATTCATCTTGTGGAATATTCATATCTTTCATACGTTTGGTAAGCCGATCTAAGCGCTCCTCACGCTGCGAACCTCCAATCATCTCTCCAATACCAGGAAACAAAATATCCATGGCCGCAACCGTTTGCCTTCCTTCCGCATCTGGTTCATTCTGGCGCATGTAAAATGATTTAATATCGGCCGGGTAGTCTGTTAAAATCACAGGTTTCTTAAAATGTTTTTCTACCAGATAGCGTTCATGCTCACTTTGTAAATCAGCGCCCCACTCATCAATTAAATATTTAAACTGTTTTTTCTGGTTAGGTTTGGAAGACTTTAAAATTCTAATTGCCTCTGTATATGTTAGCCTTTCAAATTCATTTTCTAAGCAGAAGTCTAACTTTTCTAACAAACTAAATTCGCTACGTTCATTTTGAGGTTTTTGTTTATCTTCTTCGGCTAATCTGCCATTTAAAAATTCCAGTTCTTCTCTACAATTATCTAAAGCATATTTTATCACATACTTCATCATGTCTTCAGCAAGTTGCATATTGTCTTCCAGATCGGCAAAAGCTACCTCTGGCTCAATCATCCAAAACTCGGCTAAATGTCGGGTAGTATTAGAGTTTTCTGCCCTAAAGGTTGGTCCGAATGTGTAAATCTTCCCGAATGCCATGGCTGCTAATTCGCCTTCCAACTGACCGGAAACCGTTAAATTAGTAGCACGGGCAAAAAAATCCTGAGAGAAATCTACTTTACCATCATCACTGCGTGGTGTATTATCGAAATCTAATGTAGTAACTTTAAACATTTCTCCAGCTCCTTCTGCATCGCTTGCTGTAATAACCGGCGTGTGCATATAAACGAAATTCCTTTCATTGTAGAATTGGTGGATAGCAAATGCCAAAGCATGCCGAACTTTGAATACTGCGTTGAAGGTATTGGTGCGAAAACGCAAGTGCGCAATTTCACGTAAGAACTCCAGGCTATGTTTTTTTGGTTGCAATGGGAACTTTTCAGGATCACTATCACCCAAAATTTCGACCTGATGAGCTTTAATTTCAACTGTTTGTCCTTTACCTAGTGATTCAATTAACCTTCCCGTAGCAGAGATTGATGCTCCCGTTGTGATCCTTTTCAACAGCTCTTCTGGCAAATTATTAAAATCGATAACAACCTGGATATTGGCCATACAAGATCCATCATTTAACGCAATAAACTGATTGTTACGGAAAGTTCTTACCCATCCCATAACAGTTACCTCTGTATCAAATGCAGTCGATTTTAATAAATCTTTAATTTGCTGTCTCTTAATCATATTATTGTTTGTAAAAGCCGCAAATTTAGAAAAAAAAATGGTACCGCTATGCCTAACATACCCTCAATTTTTCGTTTGATTTTAATGTTAAATATAATTGAGCATGCCATCTATCGGCCCAAAACCCGCTGGGCGACGAAGATATTTGTTGCTTAATGCGTATGTGTTTGCCTTTCCAATTATTGTTGTTGTTGTTGCATGGCCGCCATGTACTGTTGGTAACTATTTTGCTTTTTGGCTAAGATTGTGGCACCTGAGGGTGGCGTATAATTAATTTCTTTAGGCTGGAAATAATTGTCATGGTCGTTAAAGTCTTCATCATTGTAGCCTACAGATACATTTACTTCCATCAGATGTTCAAAACCTCCTTTGTAAACACCTTTTACTGGCGAACAATCTGCAAAGTTTCTACCTACTGCCAAACGAACATGCTTTTCATTTGCAATGCAGTTATTTGTCGGGTCGAGTCCAAGCCATCCATATTCTGGGAGGTAAGCTTCGGCCCAGGCATGAGTAGCACCTTCACCTCGCATTCCATCTCTATTCGGGCAAATATACCCACTAACGTAACGGGCTGGAATGCCTTTGAGTCTTAGCATAGCGGTAAGTACATGAGCAAAATCTTGGCAAACACCAGCTTTGAGTTTTAAAATTTCATCGATCGTTGTATCCACCGCCGTGATGCCTTTGATATATTCGAAATTGTTAAAAACATAAGCGCAATATTTTATTGCTGTTTGGTAAGGCGTATCTTCTTCTGATTTTAGTTGCAAAGCCGTTTCCTTCAATTCAATAATCCCATCAAAAGATTCTTGGTTTAAATAATCAATATAGGGCACCTCATATTTCATCGACGTTAGAATATTCCATTGCTCACCGCTAAACATATCATCTTGCGGCAAAGGTTTTGCGAAGGTTTCCACGCTAACTTTCGAAAAAATTTTCAATTGGCTATGTGGCTCATTCTGCGTAAACGTTCCAACTTCATTGCCATAATAGTCTATAAATATTTCAATTTCCGGGCTTCCAGAAATGTTTAGATCATGTTTTACTACCTTTTGGAAATCATCCTTAATAGGAAATAGAATGATTTGATTCGCACTATCCCTAACAGGAGATTCATACTTGTAGTTGGTGATGTGTTTTATTTTAAATATTGGCATATGCTTGTGTTATAAATTTAAAAATCAGGATAGATTTTTTATTAAGAGTTGGCGAAGTAATACTCGTTGAGCAAGTTTCCAATACCGAAAAGCTCAGACCTGATTTCTGTTAGATAATGGTGTAGTTGTTCTTCGCCCATCGTATTCACAGAACTATAAGTGATCATGCTCTTTAATCTGCCAATTTTGAAGGATAGGTTATTGTAATGGTCTATATTGCTTTCGCTTTTCAAACGGCCAAAGTAACGTTCGATATTATTCATTGAATACAATGCGGAGCGGGGGAAATCGTTATTTAACATAACCAGTTCAATGATATTTTTGGCATCAAAGCCCTGCCGATAAGTTTTTAGATACAATTCGTATCCGCCCAGCGATAGGAGCAGGTGTTTCCAGTAGGCAATGTCTGTAAGGAGATCAGGGTTGGTACTAATGGAACTAAATTTGATATCCAAGATATCCACAGATTGAATGCTGCGCTCAAGATGTTTACCAATTTTCATGAAACTTCTGCTTTCACCACGTTCCATTGCGCTATCAGCCGTTCCATGATAGAGCATTACCTGTTTGATGAGCAAGTCTAAGGCCGTAATTGGATCATCCTGTTTAACGTATCGCAGCAGTTTATCGTCTTTAACAGTGTGGTAGTATTCATTAAGGCACTGCCATAAATCTTTTGGGATATGTTCTTGCACACTTCTTGCGTTTTCTCTGGCAAGTGTTACGATATTCAAAATTGAGTTTGGATTATCTTTATTCAATAGCAAATACTCAATAACCGCCCGACTGTCATGCTGAATATTTAATAACTCGTTTTCATCATCAGAAGAAAAGATACGGATGATTGGCTTCCAGGTAAATTCCTGGATGGTATCTTGAGAAGATGCATAATTTATTTTTAACATACGTAGCATACCATCGCTACGTTCTACATATCTGCTTAACCAATATAAGCTTGATGCAACTCTACTTAGCATATTGTATAATTTAAGATGTTAATACCCACGTGTCTTTACTTCCTCCCCCTTGCGAGCTGTTTACTACTAAAGAGCCTTCCTTTAATGCTACCCTGGTTAAGCCGCCGGGAACAATAGAAATGCCATCGGGGCCATTTAAAGCAAATGGTCGCAAATCTATTCGTCGGGGAGCCAGTTGACCATTAATAAAACATGGAGCTGAAGATAAGCTAATGGTAGGTTGGGCAATAAAATTTCTGGGATCTTTTAAAATCTCTTTCTTATAATCTTCAGTTTCTTTTTCTGAAGCGGCATGCCCCATTAACATGCCATAGCCTCCACTTCCATTGGTTTTTTTAACCACCATTTGGTTAATGTTTGCAAAGACATGGTCGAGTTCATCGCGGTTACTTAGCTGAAAGGTAGGTACGTTTTTCAAAATTGGCTCTTCATTTAAGTAATATTTGATCATGTCTGGTACGTAAGTGTAAACGGCTTTGTCATCTGCAACACCATTGCCTACAGCATTAATAATGGCAACATTTCCTTTCCGATACGCACCCATAAGTCCGGCTACACCCAGTACGCTTGTTGGGTTAAAGACCAAAGGATCAAGGTAATCATCATCTACCCGTCGATAGATTACATCTACCTGCTGCAAACCTGTTGTGGTTTTCATAAAAACCTTTTGATTTTTAACTACTAGATCTCTTCCTTCTACTAACTCTACACCCATTAAACGGGCTAGGGTAGTATGTTCATAATAGGCAGAATTATACATGCCAGGGCTTAACAAAACAATTGTAGGGTTAGAAACGGCTCGGGGTGAAAGCGACATCAGGTTTTTATATAGGATAGCCGGATATTCTGTAACGCTACGAACACCACACTGAGGAATAAGGTCTGGGAAAAGCCTTTTGGTAATTTCTCTGTTTTCAAGCATGTAACTCACACCCGATGGCGTACGTAAGTTATCCTCCAATACGTAAAATGTTCCATCATGGTCTCGTATTAAGTCTATCCCGGCAATATGTATATAAATGTCGTGAGGCACGTTAAGCTGATGCATCTCCCGCAAAAAGTGGGGGCATGAGTAAATTACGTTGATTGGTACAATCTGATCTTTGATAATAAATTGATTGCTATACACATCTTTCAGAAATAAATTCAGAGCCTTCAAACGCTGTTTTATTCCTTTCTCGATGAATGCCCACTCTGTTGAGGTGATGATGCGGGGTATAATATCAAATGGAAAAATCTTTTCTATTCCTTCACCACTATCATAAACGGTAAAGGTGATTCCCTGGCTCATAAAAAGTTTTCTAGCGAGCTCTTCTTTTTTGTTTAGATTTTCTAATGATTCTTGGGAAAAGTTTTTAATGAAATTTTCATAGTGACTTCTATATTTGTCACTATTTAAAAACATTTCATCGTAAGTTTTGGGGTGATTTAAGTAGCTTTTAGTGAGATTATCCATTATTTGACTTAAATATTCGTTCAAAATAGGATTTTTGTCTGATTTATTTCTATATTTTTTAAAATAAAGCTATAAATACTTAAATTAAACTAATTATTTTAAGTATAATTATTATTAACTGAGATAAAAAGATATTAATGTCAAAAAAAAATAAAATTTATTTAGATTTTATTTCATTTTATGATAATAAATGCTACTTTTGTGATGCTCGTTAATTATTATTATATATTTGGTTTAAAAAAAGCGCTGGAAACGGCGCTTTTTTTACAGAAAATTCAAGACTTATTCATAAATCAACATAAACCAAACAATTAAACTAAAAGAAAGCTTCCAAATATGCATTTGGAAGCTTTCTTTTTTATGTTCTTTATAAAAAAAAACCATCTTAAATCGGTTTAAGATGGTTTGATTATTTCGATTGAGACTTTTAGTCTTCTGTATATGTTATTTTATTAATGTGCTTATCAATTTCCCATCGTCCTGTTCCTTCCTCTCCAATAACTTCAAAAAGTTCCAAAGCACGACGAGCCTTGTATTCTTCTTCTCGTTGTTCTTTTAAAAACCAATTTAAAAATTCCATCGTTACAAAATCTTGTTCCTTATGGCACCTTGAATAAATATTTTTAAAACTTTGCGTGATGGCTATCTCTGCTTCCAGGGCATCTTCAAAAACTTCTCTAAAACCAATAAATTCTGTTTTAATGCCGTTAATTTCCGGAGAAATGGCATTGCCTCCCATATCTAGCACATATTTGAAAAGCTTCAATTGGTGCATACGTTCCTCTTCCGATTGTTTCGTAAAATAATCCGCAGAGAAGTCGTAACCATTTTGATTACACCAGGATGCCATTGATAAATATAAGGATGAAGAGTGGGCTTCTTTTTTAATCTGTTGATTCAAAAGTGCTTCTATATCTTGAGATATTAAACATTTAATACGCATTAAATCTTTCATAATATTGCTTTTTATACTATACAAATTTAAAACGATTTTGTTCAGTTGTACATATTATTAACAATATGAAATTAATCTAAATTGCTGCTCAGCAAATGTTTGTATTGTTGTAAATAGGAAGAGAAATATATGTGAAGACAGCCTAAAGTATATAAAATTTTCGGAGAATGATTTGAGTAATATAGTTATACAACATATCTATATAAGCAGTCGCTAATAAGGTGGTTCAATTTGAACATGGTAAAGGCACCCTGAAGGAGATCCTTAAAAGCAATAATCTCTAATGCATTTAATAGATAGATATGTTCACAGCCATTAAATGTTATGATCTCGAAATTGGCCCGGTCTGTATTCATCAACAAAGCCTCAATATCAGTATGCTCGATCACTTTTTTCAATTTCTGTAATGACAGGCAATTGTATTTCGCAAACTTCCCACCAAAATCTACAAAGAAGCAATTCAGTTTATCGGATTGATAGATTACTCCGTTTGCGTTTGTGAATACGTTAACCAATTCATTAATATCAATGCAAGCTTTTTCCATTGATACAAAAGTTGTTATTATTTAGATTAAATACAAATAAAGAAGGATGTTTTTTTAACTTATATTAAATTTCACTCAACGCGAAACTTTCAGATAACCTAATTCCCTTGTCGGTTTGTACAACAGTGCAACACTCGTTAAGTGGATCGTGCTCTAAATATAATATGTAATTGTTAGCCGCTGCTTCGGTCAAAAATTCTTTTTTTTCTTTCAAAGTTTGAAGCGGAAACATATCATAAGCCATAACGTAGGGTAGTGGTATATGGCCAACAGAAGGCAGCAGATCTGCAACATATACAATCGTA
The DNA here is from genome assembly GCF_026240095.1 of Pedobacter sandarakinus. GTDB lineage: Bacteria > Bacteroidota > Bacteroidia > Sphingobacteriales > Sphingobacteriaceae > Pedobacter > Pedobacter sandarakinus. Next base: position 223,277 of record NZ_JAPIVG010000002.1, read on the forward strand.
TGCTCTTTGTAGCTTATTTTTGGAAGCATCATGGCATCGGTATGCCCATATGCAAATTTGATATCTACGTTTCTTTTCCAGGCACTATTAACTTCTTCTGCTATGAAATTCAATTGTCCACTCTCCTGAATTGGAATAATATTTTCTTTTAGGAATGATGCTTTCTCTCTAGCATTTGGCTCAATCGCCCATTGCCAATGTTTTTCATTACTCCAGTAATGGGCATTTTTAAACGTAGGAATCAATTTTTCTCCTGTCCTTTTTATTGCACCTCCTACATGATCGAAGTGCAGATGCGTGAGGAAAACATCAGTAATGTCTTCCGTAGAAAATCCTAGTTTATGGAGTGACTTCTCAAGCGAGTCATCTCCGTGCAAATCATAGTGGCTAAAGAACTTTTCATCCTGCTTGTCGCCGATACCAGTGTCTACCAATATCAAATTCTTACCATCTTCAATCAATAAGCATCGCATGGCCCATGTACAAAGATTATTTGAATCTGCAGGGTTAGTGCGTTGCCATATACTTTTAGGTACCACTCCAAACATGGCGCCACCATCAAGCTTAAACATTCCGGTATTTATAGTATGAAGTTTCATTACGGTTTAGGGGGTTAAGAGAAAAAGACCTTTAAAATTACAAAAACCCTTCAGTTTAACTGAAGGGTTTTTAAATGTATTTATAATTTAACGCTAACTGCTCGATACTGAGCCTAAGCATTTAATATGTATAGCTTATAGATGTATTACTTCCCCGTAAGCATCCGCGGCTGCCTCCATAATTGCTTCACTCATGGTAGGGTGTGGATGTACAGATTTGATCATCTCATGACCTGTAGTTTCCAGTTTGCGGGCAACAACAATTTCTGCAATCATTTCAGTTACATTAGCACCGATCATGTGTGCACCGAGCAATTCGCCATATTTAGCATCAAAAATTAATTTGATAAATCCATCTTTCGCGCCAGCAGCACTTGCTTTTCCCGATGCCGAGAAAGGAAACTTCCCAATTTTTAATTCGTAACCTGCAGCTTTTGCTGCTTTCTCAGTATAACCTACCGATGCAATTTCGGGCGTGCAATAAGTACATCCAGGAATGTTGTTGTAATCTAACGCTTCTACATGTTGACCAGCAATTTTCTCTACGCAGATAATTCCTTCAGCAGATGCCACGTGCGCAAGAGCTTGTCCGCCTACTACATCGCCAATAGCATAATACCCTTTTACTGATGTATTGTAAAACTCGTCAGTTACGATCTTACCTTTTTCAGTCTTGATGCCAGTTTCTTCCAGCCCAATGTTTTCGATGTTTGACACAATACCAGCTGCAGATAGCACAATATCAGCTTCTAAAGTTTGCATGCCAGATGCGGTTTTTACTTGAATTTTGCATCCATTTCCGCTTGTATCAACAGACTCTACACTAGACGAAGTCATGATGTCGATACCGATTTTTTTCAGGCTTTTTAATAACTGTTTCGAAACATCTTCATCTTCTACCGGAACGACGTTATCCATAAATTCTACGATAGTAACCTTGGTACCCATTGTAGCATAGAAATAAGCAAATTCTACTCCAATAGCTCCAGATCCTACCACGACCATACTTTTGGGTTGTTCTGGCAAAACCATGGCCTGGCGATAACCAATTATTTTCTTCCCATCTTGCTTTAGGTTTGGCAATTCTCTCGAACGGGCACCAGTTGCAATGATGATGTTTTTAGCGGTTAGCTCTTTTTGAGAACCATCAGCACCTTTAACTTCCAGTTTGTTTCCCGGCTTCACTTTCCCGGTTCCCATAATTACCTCAATCTTGTTTTTTTTCATCAAGAATTGAACACCTTTGCTCATACCGTCGGCAACACCTCTGCTGCGTTTTACAACCGCAGAAAAATCTGCCGTAGCATCAGCAGTTGTAATACCGTAATCTGCTGCATGGTTGATGTATTCAAAAACTTGAGCACTTTTCAGCAATGCTTTTGTAGGGATGCAACCCCAGTTTAAACAAATACCACCCAATGATTCACGCTCTACAATGGCAACTTTCATTCCTAATTGTGAAGCTCTGATTGCAGCTACATAACCACCTGGGCCGCTGCCTAAAACAATAACGTCGTAATTCATTTGTTTTCTTTTTATTTTAATGTCAGATGATTTCTAAGCCTATACCTTTAATATAGTAACACTCATCCGCTATTCATTCATACTATAATCTATATTCATTATTTAACCTGATGAAGGTTATATAAAGGTCTATTCTGTCAGCATATAACCTTGGCGATAATATAATACCTAAATTATATCTCTTAGACGACCGCCAAAACTAAAAAAAAATTGTCAAATGGTAAGTTGATAATTCATTTACTGACAGAAAAACTGTAAAATAATAAGTTTAAGGTTTTTTGAGGATATAAATACATAATTTATGGATTTCTCCATGTTCCAGGTGTTGAATAATTGTAAAAAAAAACAATTTGCCAAGATTGTAGATCAAACAATTATGCAACTTATAGCAGCTTTTTATGATTTCCAAAATAATATTCGATTGAACATTTCGCTTCTCGAATTTTAATTTTTTACGTCTTTTTGTAAGAAATCTATATATTTTTTTTCAAGTTATTGATAAAGTGTAAGTTATAGTAGGTATATAGCGTGTTAATTGTTGAAAAGTTTTGTAATGCTTAACGATAATTTAACATTGAATGTTAAAATGTGTTAATTTTTATTAGCTACATTTGCGCCAATAAAATCATTCTTGGTATTATTTAACAACAAAAAACAATTAAAAAACAAAGTATGAAGAAATCTTTACTTTTAAGATTAGTACTCGTTATTGTTGCATTTGTGGGAATTACTTTTGGTGCAAATGCACAGGTAACTACATCATCAATGACAGGAACCATTAAGGATGCCAAAGGCGCCTTACCTGGTGCAAGTGTAAAAGCTACACACACGCCTACAGGAACAGTTTATTCTGTCTCCACAAACAATGATGGTAGATTTACAATCGGCGGTATGCGTGTTGGTGGCCCTTATACAATTGAAGTTAGTTTTGTTGGTTACAGACCTGAAAAATTAACTGATGTAAGTTTAAAACTGGGTGAACCCTATCTTTTAAATTTAACTCTGGTAGACAACAGTGCTACATTAGCAGAAGTTAAAGTGGTTGGGCAAAGTACCAACAGTATCTTAAACTCGAATAAAAATGGTACTTCAACAGTTATTGGTAAGCAGCAGATACAAGCTTTGCCTACTATATCAAGAAGTGTTAATGATTTAACGCGTTTAACTCCTCAAGCAAACGGAACATCGATTGGAGGAGGTAACTATAGATCAAATAACTTTACTGTTGATGGTGCTAACTTTAACAATCAGTTCGGTATTGGTCAAAACATTCCTGCTAATGGATCGCCAATTTCTATTGATGCGTTAGAACAAATTTCGATTAACGTTACGCCTTATGATGTTCGTCAAACAGGTTTTACTGGTGGATCTGTAACCGCTGTTACCCGTTCTGGTACAAATAACTTCTCTGGAAATGCATTTTATACCATGAGAAATGAAGATAATCAAGGTAAACGAATTGGCGATACCTATAGAATCCCAACTTTGCAGCCGCTAGATGAGAAAAACTACGGTTTTAGCTTAGGCGGTCCGATTGTAAAGGATAAATTATTTTTCTTTGTTAACTACGAAAAGAAACACACGGCTGAAGCGGGTACACAACGCATCGCTGCTACTCCAGCAAATCCATACAGTCCAGCAAATCCAAATGTTGTGCAGGCATCTGCTTCTTTCTTAAATGAAGTGTCATCTTATTTAAGCACTAAATACGGATACCAAACTGGTCCATACGAAGGTTATCAAAACGTTAGCGACAATGAGAAAATGTTCGCTCGTTTAGATTGGAATATCAATAAAAATCATCGTTTCAGTGTACGTTATAACCAAGTAGAAAGTCAATCTCCTTCGTTCGCTAGTACTTCGGTTACCAACTCTGGTGTTACCGGAGCGCTGTCTTATAATAACCAGCGTTCAGGTACTGCTCGTAATGCAGGTATACCTTTTTATAATTCAAACTATTATCAGGCAGCAAATTTATACTCTGCCGTTGCCGAATTAAACTCAAACTTTGGTAGCAAAATTACCAACGTTGCTCGTGTAACGTATTCACATCAAAATGATCCTAGAAACTCTGATAGTGCAGAGTTTCCCTTAGTTGATATTTTAGATGGTACACAAACAAGTGCAAATGCCGGAAACGTTTTAACTACTTTCGGTTATGAGCCATTTACATATGGTAACTTACGTGATGTAACTGGATATACTTATAGCGATGATTTAAGTTTAGCATTAGGAAAACATAACCTAACAATTGGTCTGCAAGCAGAGTTAAGTACCACAAAGAATGGTTTCCAACGTTTTGGTACAGGTTTTTATACTTTTAGATCTTGGAATGATTTTATAACAAACCAAAGACCCCTACAATATTCAGTAACTTATCCATTGACAGCAGACGGATCTCAAGCGTTTCCAAGTTTTAAATTTGCACAATATTCGGCTTACATTCAGGATGAGTTTTCAATATCTGAACGCTTTAAGTTAACTGCTGGTTTGCGTGTAGAGCAAGCTACCTATCCAGATGCTGCAGAAATACAAACGCATCCTTTAGTTGCTGCTCAAACTTTTGCAAATGGCAAGAAAGTAGATACAGGTGTTTTACCGGGTAACACGCTTTCTTACTCTCCACGCTTAGGCTTTAACTGGGATGTGCTAGGTGATCGTTCTTTACAAGTTCGTGGAGGTTCTGGTATTTTCACCGGACGAGTTCCATTTGTATGGATAGTATCTCAATCAAGCGATGCTGGTCTATTACAGTTCTTACAAGTATATTCGGGCAGTACCACACCTTTCTTTAACCCTAGTATAGCACCAAATTTGTTATCGGCAACTAAACCTGCAGCCGGAACTTCTATTCCAGGTACCATAAGTGTAATGTCTCCAGACTTGAAATTCCCTCAAACATGGAAATCTAGTTTAGCAATTGATGCAAAATTACCTTGGGGTGTTGTGGGTACTTTAGAAGGTATTTACGGAAGAGATCTTAGGGTTGCAGTTGCTAAGAATGTAAATCTTGTTGATCCTACAAATCTTGCCATTTCAGGTTATCCAGATAATAGACCATTGTTTCCATCTTCTGTTTCTGGAAGACAAGTGGTAGATATTAACGCTGCAGGTATCCCAACTGCAAACGGAACCGGAACGTTGAATGTTACCGAAATGACAAATGCTAAAGGTGGCTACAACTGGCAGGTTACAGCCCAATTAACAAAACAATTTACAAGTGGAATGTCTGCAATGATTGCTTACACACGCTCAGACCAACGGAATTATGGTGATGGCGCTGGTGATCAATTAGGTAACTTATGGTCAATTCCTCAGACTTCTGGAAATCCCAACGACCCTACGCTAAGTTATTCAAATAACTTAACACCAGATAGAATAATTGCAAGCGTTTCTTATCGCAAAGAATTTTTGAGAAACTTGGCCACTAACGTGTCAGTGTTTTACGAAGGTGCTCAACAAGGTAGATTCTCTTACACTTATGGTGCTGATTTTAACCGTGATGGTGTTAATGGTAATGATTTAATGTATATTCCAAGGAATGCAAGTGAAATTGATTTTGTTGCACAAAGTATTACTACCAACGGTGTAACAAGAACATTTACTGGTCCGGAACAAAGCCAAATCTTTGAAAATTACATTGCACAAGACGAATACTTAAACGCACATAGAGGCGAATATGCAACACGTAATGGCGCAACTTTACCTTGGAGAAATCAATTTGACTTTAGGTTAACTCAAGAAATTTTCAAAAATTACGGAAAAACAAAAAATTCATTTCAATTTACAGTTGATATCTTCAATGTTGGAAACTTGTTGAATAGGAAATGGGGAAATAGAAATTTCGTAAACAGTACATCTGTTTTAGTTCCAACCAATTCGGGTTTAGTTACCAACACTACTAGACCTACTTTCAGATTAAATACTGCTGGTGGAGATGTAATTCGTGATACTTTTGGTACCACTCAAACAATATCTTCAACTTACTACATGCAGTTTGGTGTTCGTTATAACTTCAACTAGTACAAAGAGTTTTTTTCCCAAAATTCATTGGGTTAAAAGGTTATAAAGGAAAAGCAGTCAGTTTTTAAGCTGACTGCTTTTTTTGTCTTAAGACTGATGTGATAATGATCTATTAGACCAAAATTGTTAAAGAGTTATTTAAAAGCTGCTTTCAACTCATCTGATGCGTAGGCTTGGGCTGCTTTAGCTTCTGGAACTATAATCGCCATTCCGAAAAACTCGTGAGTCACGCCCTCATAGTTGCGACTGTTAACTTTAACACCTGCTGCTGACAACTTATTGGCTAGCATTGTTCCATCATCATGCAATGGGTCAATTTCTGCGGTTATGATTGTTGTAGGTGGCAGACCTTTTAAATTTGCATTTACTAAAGATATCTTCGGATTTTGCGCTTCAATCATCGTATTTAAATATTTTTCTGTAAACCAGCTCATCATGGGCTTATTTAATGGTTTTGCACTTGCATACATCTTATATGACTCAGTGTTCATATTAGCTTGAGCAATTGGGTAAACTAGTACCTGATGCACCGGAACCATAATTTTTTTATCTCTTGCCATGATAGATACGTTCGCTGCAAGATTCCCTCCAGCACTTTCCCCAACTACTGCTATCTTCGCCGGATCGCCTTTCAGACTAACAGCGTTCTTTACCACCCACTCGTAAGCAGCAAAAGCGTCATTATGTGCTGTTGGAAATTTGTTTTCTGGAGCTAAACGATAGGCTACTGAAACCACAACGGCTCCAACCTGTTCTGCTAGTCCCTGGGCAGATGCATTATAAACATCTAAGTTTGCAATAACAAATCCCCCTCCATGGTAGTAAACAATTACTGGAAACGGTCCGTTTCCGGTTTTTGGTGTATATACCCTAACATGAATTTTGGCACCGTTAACATCTATGTCCTTACCCATAGTATCTACTTTAGGTGCTGGCATTGTAATATTATTCGCCTTAACCAAATCCATTACTGCATCTGTCGGCGTGTGGTTTTTTCTAGCCTCAGTTGCGCTTAAAGTTTCAATTGGCTTGTCGCCGTAACTTGCCAACTTTTCTATAACAGCCTGCATTTCAGGTTTTATACTTTGTCCCCATTCTGGTGGAGGACCAGCAGGTTTTAATGTAGAAACCGTCGTTGTATCCATCATTGTAGAATCAGACGTATTTGCGGTTTTAGAATCATTTGTGCAAGCGGAAACGCTCGCTGCTACTACGAATGCTGCAGTAGTAATTTTTAGGAAATTATTTTTCATTGTATTATAATTATGGTAAACGTTGTTTCGATAACATTATCAACATGATAAGAGTTTTAATCTGTTTACAACTTTATAGAATTGCTGCGATGTGTAAAACATCTTTAACAAATAGCGTGTTAAACCATAAAGAAAAGATATATACGTATGCTAACAGAAATCACAGGATTACCTGATTATATTTTTGGGGTAAGAGCAACTGGAGAGGTTACCAGTAATGATTTGAAAGATGTGCTATTGCCTGGACTCAGCAGAACAGCGGATCGGTTTGGGGAAATCAGATATTTGCTCGTTTTGGAAACGGAAGTAAAAAATTTTACAGCTGGTGCTTGGATTCAAGATGCGAAAGCCGGTTTGAAGAACTTTACTAAGTGGAAAAAAATTGCCGTGGTAAGTCAAGAGAAAGGAGTGGAATGGTTTACAGATGTATTTACCATTGCTACACCGGGGCAGTCGAAAGGATTTAAGCCAGAAGAATTAGAGCAGGCCAAAGCTTGGTTGGCAGCTGAAGATTAACCTTAAAACAAGAACCTATGAAAAATTCTAAAACAACGGAAGAGCAGAACAAGGCTACGGCACTGCCAAAAGAGAAAGCCAAAGGCGCTGCAGAAAGTACAACATCTGCGAAAGACGCAAAAAAGGTCAACGTAGAAAAAAAACAACCATCAAAAAAAGAGCAACCTTAATATTAATGAATCTCAATACGTTTAGTGTTAGTAAGATTTACGATCGAGCATATGAATGGATTATACTTAAGGGTCCATCTATAATAGCTGGTATTTTCGTTTTAATTATAGGCTTTTGGTTTATCGGCGTCTTAAGTAAATGGATGAAAGCAAGTATGGAGAGGCGGGCAGTTAATCCATCTTTATCTCCCTTTCTGTCTAGCTTGGTAGTAATCGTTTTACGTGTGCTGTTAATATTAACCGTAATGCAAATTATCGGCCTTCAGCTTACTTTTCTAACTGTGCTGGTAGGTGGGATTGGTGTTGCTGCCGGATTAGCGCTTTCTGGTACCCTACAGAATTTTGCAAGCGGCGTACTCATTCTGCTGCTAAAACCATTTGCGGTGGGAGATAATATTATTGCACAGGGGCAGGAAGGCACGGTTACCTCCATCCAAATATTCTATACACTGGTAAAGACTTTTGATAACCGAACAGTAGTTATTCCAAATAGTAAACTTTCTAATGAGGTTATTATAAACATCAGTAGGGAAGGAAGTAGGCGACTGGATATTGAATTGAAATTTAACTATGGAGTAGAATATCGGTTAGTAGAGTCGGTTTTCAATAAAACAGTAGATGAGTTTAAAGACTGCCTAAAATTGCCGCAACGTAGAATAGGTGTATCGGTTCTAGAAGAGAGTGGCTATAAAGTTGCCATGAATATTTGGTTGAAAGCCCATGGTTTTACAGATAGTAAGCTTTCATTTCAACAGCTCTTAATGCGCAACCTTAAAACAGGAGGTATAAAGCTTCCAGGAATGCCAGAACAGTAATTTTAAGACTTTAAGAGTGCATAAATTTTGTCCATCAGTTCATCTATGTTGAATGGTTTCGACATAAAATCATCTGCATATACCTCATCAAGTGAATAATTTCCCGAATTATATCGGGCAGAAATCATTAATACGGGTATATGTTTAGTAGCTGCTGATTCTTTGATTTCCTTGAGCAACAACCTGCCATCGATATCTGGGAGCATGATGTCCATGATAATGACATCCGGAGTAAATTGTTTTACATGGTTAAAAAAATTGATACCATTATTTAAGCCTGATACATGAAAAGCTTCGCTTTCTAATATCAGGGTAATCACATCCAGTATTGCATGGTTATCTTCAATAACCAGTATGTTTTTTTTTGCCAAGAGGGAGATAGGGGTGTTTAATATTTAGGCAAAGATAAATAAAAAAAAATCTCAACAATAAAATTAATTACTTTGACAAAAATGGGGCTAATATTTGCTTAGTGAATTGTTGCCATACTTTTGTAATTTTGAAAAACATGAACCAATTCACCGTAGACTTAACCAATTGCGATAAAGAGCCGATCCATATTCCTGGAAAAGTACAGTCTCATGGTTTTCTAATAGCTGTCGATCAAGCTTCCTTAACTATTAATTATATTAGTGAAAACGTTTCAGGATTTATAAACCAGCTCCCAACAAAGATCTTGGGTCAGCATTTAGAGGTTATCAACCAATTCCTGACTCAACAAGAACCTAAATTTAACTTAGTAGACCTTTTAAATCTAGGCATCATCAGAAAAAGTTTTGATGCCATTAGCCCCCATCCCGTAGAGATCAACGGAAATCCATATTATGTGATCATTTCGTCTAGTGTAAATCACTGGCTAATTGAATTTGAGCCGGTTACCCTACAGTATGATATACAAAGCTTAATTGGCCGTTCTGCATCTTTGATTCTACAGGGAAAAAATGTTACGACCGTTTTAAATGGAGCAGCACAAGAAGTTAAAAAGTTAATCGATTATGATCGGGTAATGATTTACAAATTTTTGGATGACGGACATGGAGAAGTAGTCGCGGAACAAAAAAATGATGATTTGGAGGCGTTCTTTGGTTTACATTATCCTGCTTCTGATATTCCTAAACAAGCGAGGGAACTGTATAAACTTAATATTACACGTTTAATTGCAGATGTAAATCAGGCAGATGCGCCAATATTAACTTATAACGAAGATCAGCCACTTGACCTTACTAACGCATCACTGCGAGCGGTGTCGCCTATCCATATTCAATATTTGAAAAATATGGGCGTTTATTCTAGCTTCAGTATTTCTTTACTTTCGCATGGAGAGTTATGGGGTCTGATTGCCTGCCATAATTATAGTCCAAAGTTTATTGATTATAAGGCTAGAGAAGGTGCCAAGCTTATGGGACAGATTCTATCTTCAGCATTAGAATATAAACAAGATGTAGAAGATGCAGAAGTTATTGAAAAATTCAGAGACACTGCAAGCGTGTTGTCGGAACATTTAAGCCGCGATAAATACCTTATAGACGCAATTACAAAACACAATATCAACATTTTAGACGTTACGCACGGAAGTGGTGCGGCTATAGTTTTTGAGAATAAGTTAAGTACAATAGGAGCTGTTCCTTCAGATGAAGAAATTTTATCATTGATTAATTGGTTGAAAGATAACAGCGACGAAACCATTTACCATACAAATCGCCTGGCAGAAATTTATTCGCCAGCAAAAAAATACAAAGAAATTGCGGCCGGAATTTTAGCTTGTACGCTAAGCCGTGAACTTGGCGAAATGATTATCTGGTTCAAACCAGAAATAATTACAACTGTAAATTGGGCTGGTAATCCTGAAAAGACGGCGACATTATCCGACAACGGATTAATGAGTTTATCACCTCGAAAATCTTTCGAAACATGGTCGCAAGTGGTGAAGAATACATCAGAAAGGTGGTTGCCTGAAGAAGTATCATCTGTGTTAAGGATTAGAGAAATAATCGTTACGGACGTCAATAAAAAGGCCAACCAAATTAGGTTACTTAATGAGAAACTGCAGGCAGCTTACGACGAATTGGATACCTTCAGTTACACCATTTCACATGACCTCCGAACTCCACTAACTTCGATAAAGACCTATGCCGAGTTAATGCTAAAGAATAAAAGTCTTGATGATAATGCTCGGAAAATGCTTGGCCGGATATTGACCGGATCAGAGAAAATGAATTTCCTTATTAAAGAGATTTTAAATCTCGCAAGAGTAGGTAGGTATGAGATTAATTCTGAGACCATAAACATGGGTGATTTAATTAATGAAATCAAGACCGATGTGTGGACGGCTTTTAAAGCAGACAAGGTAGAGCTGATTTTAGGGCATTTGCCAGATGTGCAAGGCGATAGAACTTTAATTACGCAAGTGTTTACAAATTTAATTAGTAATGCCGTTAAGTATAGCCTGATGGTTGAAACACCTCGGATTGAGGTTGCTGGATTTACCGATGGAGCCGAAATTATTTATAGTATTAGAGATAATGGTATAGGAATTGATAATCGATATTACGACAGGGTTTTTGAACTATTTAAGCGCATGGACAATGTTAAAGAAATTGAAGGAACAGGGGTTGGGTTAGCTATTGTAAAGCGTGTAATGGAACGACACCAGGGTAGAGTTTGGTTCGAAAGTAAATTGAACCATGGATCTACATTTTATGTAGCTTTTAAGAATAAATAACATGAATACGCCAGACATATTTTACGTGGAGGATGACATCGACTATGCATTTTTTATGCAAAGCGCTGTTCAAGAAGTTAAGGATACACTAAATTTAGCTATTGTTGAGGATGGAAAAGAAGCCCTTTCCAAACTTCAAAGCTTCGTTGATACGAAAACTAAACCAAAATTAATTTTGCTCGACCTGAACTTACCCGGTCTTTCGGGTTTAGATTTGCTTAAATGTATTAAGGAGATTCCTTACTTAAAATCTATTCCGGTTATCTTATTTTCAACGTCTGATAATCCTGATGATATAAAAGCCAGTGTAGAATTCGGTGCCAATGCTTACTTAACCAAGCCAGATGGCTATGATAACTTGGTAAGCTGCCTTCATTCTGTACACGACTTTTGGTTTAACCAGTACCTCAGGGTTAATTAGAAGTTACATATCCATAGTTTTATAGATTCGGTAATTAGCCGAATCTTTTGTTTTTAAAACCATTTTAGATTTTTTATGATTGCCAATATCTTAAGGGCTGAAACAGCAGAAAAGCACAAGGCCTTAGAGCAACTTATGTTTGTAGATAAAATTATGAACAAATCCCTCACGAGGGAAGAATTCAAAAAATTAATTACCATTAACTACATCATCCACCAGAGATTAGAAAATGAATTGGCCAATAAGTTGGATGTTAGTCTTGCCGAAGAGATCGATATGGCTTCACGCCTGAAGTTAGGTGCTTTAGAACAGGATTTAGATTATTGGGGCATAGATACGCTTACATTGCCAGAACTTAATTTTGAGTTATATATTCCAGCTAGAAACAACGCCGAAGTGTTGGGAGCTTTATATGTTTTGGAAGGCGCTACCTTAGGTGGAAATGTGATAAAAAAGCAATTGCTTGATAATGAGAATTTTAGTGATGTTGAAGGTGGATTAAATTACTATGGGGTATATGGTGGGGAACTGGGTATGAAATGGAAAAAGTTTGTAGATGTACTTAATAGTAGGGTAAGTGAGGATGATTACCAACGTTGTGTAGATAGTGCTAACAACACGTTTGATAATCTGATTAATCTGTCTAGACAGTTCAGTCAATCAAACAAATCAACATCCTAATTTGCAAAAAAATAGTTCTATTATATCGCTAGGGCATTTTTTTTATTGTGTAAATGTGCAAAACTTATTTTAAATTAAAATTTGCTTTCTGTTGTTAATTCAAGGTAAATATGTATAATTGAAAAAAATAAATTCTTTAAACCTTAAAAACATCAATTAGCGATGGAAAAATTCTCAAAAGTTAAAGCTGCTGTTGCTGCAATTGAAGCAGATGTAGAAAAATTTTATAATGCTGGCAATGCAGCTGCTGGTACTCGTGTGCGTAAAGCAATGCAAGATCTTAAAGTTTTAGCACAAGAAATCCGTGCAGAAGTAACTGAAAAGAAAAACTCTGAAAAATAATATTTCATGAGTATGAAACAAAAAGGCCCCGAAATTTCGGGGCCTTTTTGCTACCATAAATTTTTTCAATACCATTTTTTCGGAAACAAAATTAACCTAAGTTTTTCGACTCATGTCACATTAACCAAAATATTTCGGAAATCAGTGTCATCTTGCTTTTGCTTGACTAAACTTTAAGAATCTATATTGAATTATTTTATATTTTAGCTGCTTAACATATATAAAATGATATTATTGGTCGTTCTATTTTTTCTAATCATTGCAGGTGTAGTCATCCTAAATTTACCAGTTTTTGGCCGTTTGCCAGATGGTGCAAGAGCTGCCAGAATTCATCAGCTTCCAAATTATAGGGGCAGAGCTCTTGAAAACTTATCTCCAACACCAATGCAACCAGAAGGTGTAGGTTACTTGACAATTTTGAAAGAATTTTTCTTTGGAGATCATCCTAATAAGATGCCAGCTAGCGCTTTAGAATTTTTAACGCCGGATTTAACCTCGATTCCGGCAGAAAACTTGCCAGAAATTATCTGGTTTGGACACTCTTCCTATCTTGTCAAAATTAACGGACTGCGGATTTTGGTTGATCCTATTTTCAGTAAGGCTGCATCCCCATTCTCGTTTATTGGAAGCAAAGCGTTTCCTGGCACCGAATTGGTAAAATCAACGCATTTCAAAGATATAGATGTATTGTTGATTACTCACGACCATTATGATCATCTCGATTATGAAAGTGTTGTAACAATTGCACCGCAAGCTAAAAAGATTATCACGTCTGTAGGAGTAGGTTCGCATTTAGAACGTTGGGGAATTAACCCTAATCAAATCATAGAATTATGCTGGCATGAAAGTATAAATGTGTTTAATAAACTTACGTTTACAGCCGTCCCGGCCAGACATTTTACTGGTCGAAAGTTTAAACGTAATCAAACGTTATGGTCGGCTTTTGTACTTAAATCAGACCAGCACCAGCTGTTTCTAGGCGGGGATTCTGGCTATGATTCGCATTTTAGAGAAATTGGCAAAACCTACGGCCCGTTTGATTTGGCTGTTTTAGAATGCGGTCAATATAATGCTTACTGGCCTTACATTCATATGTTTCCCACCGAGGTTGTTAAGGCTGCAATTGATCTACAAGCAAAAGCATTACTGCCTGTGCATTGGGGAAAGTTTAGCCTGGCCATGCATCCCTGGAACGAACCTATCTCAGAAGTAACTGCGGCGGCTCAAGAAAAAGGTATGCCCATTGTTACGCCAAGATTAGGCGAGAGCGTGATATTGGGAAAATATATGCCAACGTTCAAATGGTGGCAATAACCTTAAACAATACTGCGATGTGGGTGTTTTAATCTAAATTAAAATAAGATGAAAACAGACCTTGTAGAAATTTTTCAGACCATAAGAGCAAGCGTACAGCCTTTTGCAACCAGAGGGTATACAGTTCACGAAAATTCTGAAACAGGATATGACTTGTACAGTGAGAAAAATACTCAGACAGCCGATAGGAAAGTTACTGAGCGTTTTTTTGTAGGAATTTATATAAATGGCAATGAGGTAGAGGTAAAGTTAAACACGGAGGATTTTAGTCCATCGAGCGATAATTTGGTTAATTTTGAAATGGATAAAGATGGATTCAAGATCAATAAACTAGATGATGAACAACTTCGCGAGATACATACTTTTATCGAAATAATTCACGCCAATTTTAAAGAAAAGCAGTGGATTTAAGCTCCAGAAGACTAAATTTGACCCTGCATCATTGCAGATAATTTAGTACGCTTTGGAACACTCAGGTTTATTAAACGAGAATTATAATTGGCATTTAAGTTTGAGTGAGCATATTAGCGCACTCAGACTTAAGTGTCTTTTATGTTTAGACGGGGATTTCTCTCTATTGAAAATTACTGATCATCCCGTATGGATAAATTTAGTTTCAATTGGGTCTGCACATACACCAATGGAGATGATTTCGTTTCAAGAGTATTACGCGATCAAAGGAATCCAAATTTGCCACCTTTGGGAAGATGTATGGCTCACAAAGCCAAATCAAGTTCTTGCCAGGATTACATCACTTACGGGTTTGAATAAGCGTATTCATGGTAGACAAACAATTGTTAGGAAAATAGATAAAAAACAAGCTAGCGATTTCTTAAATGTACACCATTTACAGGGTGCCGTAAATAGTCGTTATAAATTAGGGCTTTACTTTAAAGATGAATTAGTGGCAGTTGCGACTTTTGCTTCTCTTCGAAATATGAACTATAGTGAGAAATTTAGATCGTCAGAACTGATCCGGTTTGCGGTTAAATCAAATTACTCTGTTAATGGGGGTTTGAGTAAACTAATCGCCTTTTTTGTTGACCTTACCAAGCCAGATGACTTAATGACTTATGCTGATAGAGACTGGTCTGCTGGAGCCGCTTATTTTGGTTTAGGTTTTGAACTCACAGATATTCTACCCCCGCAAAGGTTTACAATAGATGCTGATTTACATCGGAGTCGACTAATTGATAGTTTAAATGTAACTTCAGTATCTAACACTGGCAGTTTAAAATTTATTTTAAGGTTAACGGATGTCTAAGTTCAATTTGATTGTAATTTTGGGTGCAACTGCATCGGGTAAAACCAAATTAGCAGTCGAGGTTGCAGATGTATTAAATGGTGAAATTATCAGCGCAGACAGTCGTCAGATATTTAAGCATATGGATATTGGAACTGGCAAAGATTTGTCTGAATATCAGCTTAAAACCAACAAAGTTCCTTACCATTTGATTGATATCTTAAATCCTGGGGAACGTTACCATGTAGATGCTTTCAAGAATGACTTTTTTACGGCATATGAATCTATTATTTCCAGAAATAAAGTGCCCATTCTCTGTGGTGGTACCGGGATGTACATTCATAGTTTATTACAAAATCAAGAATACACCGCAGTTCCGGTGAATCCCGATCTCAGGGCATCTTTAATTGAAAAGGATCGCGAGGATTTGCTGGTGGAGTTGGCCAACTTTCCCCAAAAAAACACAAGTCATGCAGATATTAGTTCCAAAAAGCGTTTGATTAGGGCTATTGAAATTGCCACATACCTGGAGCATCATGAGCTTAAGGAAGTGCAACGTCCCGATCTTATTCCACTTATCTTCGGTTTAAAAAGCGAAGTGCAACACACACGTACAAAAATTTGGACTAGGCTTGAATCACGGCTTGCTAACGGAATGATTAAGGAAGTAGAAAACCTATTGAAAATGGGTGTAGCGAAGGAAAGTTTAATATTTTATGGATTGGAATATAAATTCATTATTAGCTACCTGGATAATGTAATTACATATGATGAATTGAGAGCAAATCTATTTACTGCAATTTGCCAGTTTGCCAAGCGACAAAATACCTTCTTTAGAAAAATGGAAAAAGATGGTGTTGTAATCAATTGGTTGAACGCGTCGCTGAACACCAATCTACTAAAACAGCAGTTACTGCAAAAAGTTTTATAAAAAAATATTTAACAGTTTTTTTGTAATCTCGATGCTAAAAAGCCCTTTATCATATTAAAAACGCTCGTTTGGCACAAGTTTTGTAATTGGGGTGATATATTAATTTACTTTAAAATAATCACCTTATAATGAAAACAATTACTAAAATTTTTGCTACCTCAGCAGCTGTAGTGGCATTATTCTTATCAACAAATGTTAATGCACAATCTCGCAATTTAGGAATCGGTTTGAATGTAGGAGCAGGTACCTCAACTGGATATGGACTAGTATTAGGCGGAGATATCAGATATCAATTTAATGTTGATAAGCAACTGTCTATTCCTGTTACTGCCGGATATAATAATTTTTCAATCAAAGATTCTTTTGGTGGAGGAAGCTTCGGAGTAATCCCTGTTAAAGCTGGTGCAAAATATTTTTTCAATGATTCTGGTGCTGGTGCCTATGGTTTAGCTGAACTTGGTGCAGGGTTTGGCACTAACAAAGGTGCTGGAACATCATTTGTTTATTCTCCTGCAATTGGTTACGCCTGGAGCAATGGTTTAGACCTTGCCGCAAAATATGAAGGTTATTCTAATAATGGAAGCATCGGTTTTGCCGGCATCCGCTTAGCTTACGGATTTAGTCTGTAAGCAATAAACTTAGAGAAATCTCAACCTTGGGATTTCTCTAAGTTTTGTTAATTCTGAAAAAAATGAAAATTAACAAATCTAAAACATCCGCGTTTACGTATATTCCAAAAACCCTTAATTAATAATTTAAAAATATCTATCATGAAAACAATTACTAAATTTTTTGCTACAGCAGCAGCCCTTGCAATTTTCGCTACAACAGGCGTAAAAGCACAAACAATGACTACAACCGATGCTACTATGAACTCTGGAATGGGTTTTAAAGTTGGTGTTGGCGTTAGTGGTGGTATCTTTAGAGATAAATCTCCAATGGATTATGCCTACGGTGCCGATTTAAAATTACAATGGGACCTTACACCATACGTAGCTGTAACCGGTTCTGGTGGTTACACTAAATTAATGTCTAAAAACAATACCGTTGATCCAGATTTCATCCCAGTTAAAGGTGGTGTTAAAGTATTTCCAATTAAGAAAATGTACATTGCTACTGAAGCTGGAGCAGGTTTTGCCATCCAAGACGGTGCTAAAACTAACTTCATTTATTCTGGTGGATTCGGTTTCGAATTTGGTGGATTTGATGCAGGCGTGAGATACGAAGGTTACGTAAACGATAGCGCATCAACTTATTATTTCCCAAAAACTGGTCAGTATGCATTGCGCCTGGCTTACAATTTCAAATTGTAATTATAATTACATCATCATATATTTGGAAGCCCTGCAATTTGCGGGGCTTTTTTTATTATTTTAAAATTTAAATCGCTATTTTGAGCGGAAAACCAAATACCATGAAACGATTATTCGGATTATCGATATTAGCAACCTTGCTGGCTTGCGGTCAATCGGAACATAAATCTTCAGTACAACGTAGCGATTCAACCAACAGTGATTCTTCGGCAAAAATAAATGTTGTATCCTTTAAAGAGGATAAAAAAAATACAACGCTTGAAGCATATATATCATTGAAAGATGCGTTGGTGAAATCTGATGAGGTAGCCGCTCAAGGTGAAGCTGTTAAATTGCAGAGAAGTCTGGCTAAGCTAGAAGGGTGTGAGCTTACTGCTGAAATTGCTCAGCGGATAGCATCGACTCAAAATCTGGCAGATCAGCGAAAAAACTTTACAGCATTGAGTGCCGACCTTATTGCATTAATGAAAAGTTCAGCGCTTGAAAACGGTACCCTTTACATTCAACACTGCCCAATGGCTAATAAAGGTGATGGTGGAGATTGGCTATCAACTGCAAAAGATATTAAAAATCCATACTATGGCGATCAAATGCTAGAGTGCGGCCGCGTTATCGAAGAAATAAAATCAAATTGATAATTTTAGGGATGACGAAATAAGCATGATTGTTACTTCTGTTTGACGGTTTATTCATATAAATTTAACAGATTTGTTATGCTCGTATATTAATTTTATATAATTTAGAAAGCTATAAACACAATACAATAATATGTCAGATATTGCAGAGATCAAAGTTGATGGTAAGACTATAGAATTGCCAGTAATTACAGGAACGGAAGATGAGAAGGCCATTGATATTTCAAAGTTAAGAGATCTAACTGGTTTCGTAACATTAGATACCGGATTTAAAAATACAGGTTCAACTAAGAGTAAAATTACCTTTTTAGATGGTGAGCAAGGTATATTAAAGTACAGAGGTTACTCTATCGAAGAGCTTGCTGCAAAATCAAGTTTTTTGGAAGTTATCTATTTAATTATTTATGGAGACCTCCCTACGCAATCACAATTAGAAGCTTTACAGGCTGATATTAGTAAACATACCCTCATTCATGAGGACATGAAGAAATTTTTTGATGGATATCCGTCAAAATCTCATCCTATGGGTCAACTGGGATCGCTTATTTTTTCGCTTTCTACCTTTTATCCTGAGTGTTTAAAACCAAACCAAACTGCCGAAGAACAAGACTTAACAATTATTAAGTTGCTCGCCAAATTCCCAACAATTGTTTCTTTCGTCTACAAAAAGTCTCTTGGGCATCCACTTATTTATCCAAAGAATAAATATGATTATGTTACCAACTTCCTTTGGATGACTTTCGGTCAGCGAACAGAAGACTATGATGTTAACCCGATTGTTGTAAATGCAATGAACAAACTTCTTATATTACATGCTGATCATGAACAGAATTGTTCTGCATCAACTGTGCGTATTGTAGGTTCTTCAGATTGTAATTTATATGCTTCTATTGCAGCAGGGATTGCGGCGTTATGGGGTCCACTTCACGGTGGTGCCAATCAAGCTGTTATCGATATGCTTGAATTAATTAAAGCAGATGGGGGTGATACTGAAAAGTGGATTAATAAAGCTAAAGATAAGAATGATCCATTCCGGATGATGGGATTTGGACACCGTGTTTATAAAAACTTTGATCCTAGAGCCAAGATTATTAAAAAAGCTTGTGATGATATTTTAGAAAATTTGGGGATTAATGATCCGATTCTAGATATAGCTAAAAAGCTGGAAGAGGCTGCATTGACGGATCAATATTTTGTTGATAGAAAGCTTTATCCAAACGTAGACTTTTATTCTGGAATTATTTACAGGGCATTAGGTTTCCCTTCCGAAATGTTTACGGTGTTGTTTGCCTTAGGTCGTTTACCCGGATGGATTGCACAGTGGAAAGAGATGCACGAGAACAAGGAGCCAATTGGTCGCCCTCGCCAAGTCTATGTTGGCGAAACCGACAGAAAATTTGTGCCATTGAACGATAGGAAATAATATTCCTAATCTCATAAAAAAGATCCTGCTAACATTCAAAATTGGCGGGATCTTTTTGTTTAAAACGAGTGTTGGTCAGCTTGTAATAAAAGAAATGATATTAATCATGATCTTTTCAGTAATTAAAAAAGCAAAGCCATACATGAAAAATATCCACATCATACGCCAGATGGTAGTACTGGTTTTCCTTTTATAGAATTTAGACAATGCCTTGAACATGTACCATAAGACGTATACAATTACCGCTAAACCGATGGTTGCACTTACCCAGGAATGCTCTCCAAACACGCGATGTGTTAATGGCGTTGCTACTATTTGAACAATGAAATATGCCGTCATCCCATGTATCGTGAAAATAAGATGATCCAGGTAGTAAATGTGGTTTTTTCTGAAATTCCACATGATAAAAAGTGCCAATAAGGGCATCAATAAAAAATATTGTTTTGGTCTATTATGCTCTAAGGTTTCTTGTATAATTTCAGACTTCTGGCTTAATTTGATAGATCTTTGCTTAAACATGCGTTCCAGCCAATTATCCCTTTTTGAAGTAGGTAACGTTTTCTGACGTGCGAGATATGCCTCATACGTACTATCGTTGCGGCTGGCATGGATATCGTTGTAGTCCTCGATAATTTGCCTAAGGGAATCACTATTATTTGTTTTAGCTTGTTCTCTTAAATCATCTAGCTCACGTTTTTGTTCAATAAACGACTGATCATAGAAAGTCTCCCTATCAATTCGCTCAACAATTATGCTCTTCGCTTCATTTGCAATGGCTGGAGAGTTTTTCGCCAATCCTGCTCTTTCAAGCTCTTTATTGGTGCTGTCTATTATTTCTTTACCATTAACTTTAGTACCATTCTGTTTAGTTCCTATATGCTTAGGTGTATATGCGATTAGAAAATATACAATCGAAACGAAAATATACATACTTACGGGATTGATGTAGCGAGCACGTTTTCCAGCCAGATAATCTAATGTTACCTGGCCAGGATTAGAAAGTAGTGGCTTTAAGGTTTGAAAAAACTTGTTATCAAAATGAAAATAATGAGCAATGCTATGGCTAATAAAACCCCAGAAATTTTCTTTGAGCTCTAGGTTAGGTTGACCGCAATTGCTACAATAATGGGTTTCTACATGCGAACCACAGTTTAAGCAGTTGTGCTCTTTTCTGTATTTACCTGTTGACATAGATGAGTTTGAGAAAGTTAATGGGTAATTGCATCAATGGCTTTTTCTTCAG
Source organism: Pedobacter sandarakinus (assembly GCF_026240095.1). Lineage (GTDB taxonomy): Bacteria > Bacteroidota > Bacteroidia > Sphingobacteriales > Sphingobacteriaceae > Pedobacter > Pedobacter sandarakinus. The sequence goes on from NZ_JAPIVG010000002.1 coordinate 244,445, forward strand.
CTTTAGTGTGTTTATGCTTAAATAAAACAGCAAAAAGTACGGTAATGATTAATGCATAAATTGTAAAAGAAAGCCAGATATGGTGCCAGTCTTTCATATGGATAGCCTTGTCGAACGTGCCATTATCCATCATGCTCACGCCCTGGCTTTTAACAAAATCGATAAGGTTGCTATTACTAGGGTCTGAGCCTACAAATTCAGAAGTTTCTCTGATGTTTATGAAAGATTTTGTGAAATATTTATCAATCATCCACCCAGAAACTAAACTTCCAAAGACAGCGCCGAAGCCATTTGTCATCATCATAAACAACCCTTGCGCAGAAGATCTTGTTTTTGCTGTGGTAGATGTTTCCACAAATAAGGAACCCGAGATATTAAAAAAGTCGAATGCCATGCCATACACAACACACGACAAAATAATCATCCAGAGATTACCTGAAGGATTACCATATGCAAACAAGCCGAATCGGAAAACCCAGGCCAGCATGGCAATAATCATTACTTTTTTGATACCGAAACGTTTCAGAAAAAAAGGTATGGCCAAAATAAATAAAGTTTCAGAAACCTGAGATATCGACATGATGATTGTAGAATACTTTACTACGAAAGAGTCTGCATATTTTGGGAAATGTTTAAATTCATCTAGAAACACATCCCCGTAGGCATTTGTTAATTGTAATGCACCACCCAGAAACATTGAAAAGATGAAAAATAAAGCCATCTTATAGTTGGTAAAAAGCTTGAAAGCTTCTAAACCAAGCGTCTGAATTAAGGATGCCTTTTCTGAAATTAATTTGCTTGGAACGCATTTTGGTAAAGAAAAGGAAGATAAACCTAATAGTAAAGCACCAGTACCAGCAATGTAAAACTGATATGCACTTGCCTTGTTTCCTGTTAAATTGGTAATCCACATGGCGGCGATGAACCCAACAGTTCCCCAAACGCGGATTGGAGGAAAATCTTTTACAACATCAAGGTTTCCAGACTTTAAGGTAGTATAAGATATAGAATTACTTAATGAAATGGTTGGCATATAAAAACACATGGCTACGAGTATTGTCCAAAAGAATGCGTTCGGTGTTTCTACCTGGGGAAGGTAAAACAAAACAGCTGCATAGAGGATGTGTAAGATTCCGTAAAGTACTTCCGCATTAACCCATTTATCTGCAATAATTCCAGTAAGCGTTGGCATGAAAAGCGAAGCAAAACCCATTGTGGCGAAAATAGCGCCGAACTGTGTTCCATCCCATTGTTTGGTACCGAACCAATAATTTGCTATAGTGATAAGCCATGCGCCCCATACAAAAAACTGCATGAAACTCATCAGCGTTAAGCGAAACTTAACATTCATCATATTAGTGTTTGTTTGATTTTTGAAAGTAAAGGCTGAATATAGAACTTATTTGAAACATAATTTAATAAAGCGCCCAAATTATTTTACACAATTTGGGCGCTTACTATATTTTGTTATTGTTATTCTAGTGAGTGATAAAAACCAGCATTTCTATCAGCTTCATGAGCAGAAATTTCTATTAAGATGTGCCTCGTTTATTCAATTCATCTCGTAACCTGGCCGCTTTTTCGTAAGCCTCATCTGCAATAGCCTGTTGCAATTTTTGCTGCAGTTCTTCTAATGATAAATCGCCGAAATTTTGCTGTTTAGCAACATTGGGCGTGCTATCTGCATCTGGTTCCTTCGCAATGGCATCCATATTTTCCAAAAAAAGAAAATCATTGCCCTCTATCACAATTCCGGCAGAAGCTAAAATGAACTCGTAGGTATAGATTAAGGCATTAAACCGAACCGCCAAGGCAATTGCATCTGATGTTCTGGCATCAATTTCGTGTACGTTTTTGCCGTCACTGCAAATAAGTTTCGCATAGAAAACACCATCAACGAGGTTGTAAATGATAATTTCCTGAATGTTGATATGAAACGTATCGGCCATCGATTTAAATAAATCATGGGTCAATGGCCTACTTGGGGTCATTTTTTCAATTTCTATTGCTATGGCCTGTGCTTCAAATGCGCCAATTATAATGGGCAGACGCCTTCTACCGTTCACTTCTCCTAACACCAGGGCATAGGCACCAGATTGGGTCTGGCTGTAAGATAATCCTACAATATCTAACTTAACTTTCTTCATACGCTTTGTTGCCAGGTTAATTGTTCAAAATCATTTTAAGTTCTAACAACTAACCGCTGACAAAATTATCCTTTGTGTGCCTTTAAAGCCTCAATCAATTTTGGAACTACTTCAAATGCATCTCCAACAATACCATAATCAGCTACCTTAAAGAAAGGTGCTTCCGGGTCTTTATTAATGACTACAATTACTTTAGATGAGCTTACGCCCGCCAGGTGTTGGATGGCACCAGATATACCAATTGCGATATACAAATTTGGACTAATCGCAATCCCTGTTTGTCCAACATGTTCTGAATGTGGACGCCAATCAGCGTCAGATACAGGCTTAGAACAAGCAGTCGCCGCACCTAAAAGGTTTGCCAATTCTTCAATCATACCCCAGTTCTCAGGTCCTTTTAATCCTCTGCCAGCAGAAACAACTAACTCCGCATCAGGCAATGATACTTTATCTGTCGCCCTCACAATATCCTTAATCAAAGTGCCTAGATCTGATTGTTTAACATCTGCAGCAAAGTTTTCAATAGAAATCTCTGTCGGATTTTCTTTTACACCAAAGGCATTTGGATTTAAAGCGATAACTTTATTTGCCGATGTAAGTTCTGTAATTGCGAAAGCCTTTCCAGAGAAGGCTGTTTTTTTGACAGCAAATTTACCATCGGTGCTTGGTAGTTCTACTGCGCCATCTGCTAAACCAGCTTCTAGTTTAACAGCTATACGTGGCGCAAGTCCTTTTCCAGAAAAAGAATTAGATAATACCACTATATCTGCACTTTCCTGAGCAGCTGCCGCTGCAATCACGCTTGCATAAGCCTGGTTCACAAAGGTTTTCAACTGCTCGGAGCTCACGTTAAGTACCTTTTGGGCACCGTATTTTCCTAATTCTTTAAGTTCGCCCTCTGCAACATCGCCAATTGATATAGCTGTTAAATTTGTTGATTGTTGGTTAGCGATGGCTTTGGCATAAGAAACTGCCTCAAAAACAGATTTCTTAAATTTTCCTTCAGCCTGTTCTACATATACTAATATTGCCATATAATTATGTCTTTATCCGAAATGGATATCTTAAAAACGATTGATTAATTATTTTGATTAAAGATTAAATCACTTTTGCTTCACTATGCAACAAAGCAATTAGAGAAGCTGTTTCATCTGCCGGTATCAATTTTACTGTACCACGTGGAGCCGGTGTTTCATACTTAGTAACCTTTGTAACTTCAGCTACTTCAACAGCCTCTACAACTGCCAATGGCTTCGTTCTGGCGCTCATGATGCCACGCATATTAGGTATTTTAGGTTCTGCAACACCCTCTGCGCAACTGGCTATAAATTTCCCTGTTACCTGAACTATTTCTTTGCCACCTTCAATTTCTCGCTCAATTGTAGCTGTATCTCCATCCAACTCCAGTTTTTTAATAATAGAAATAGATGGAATATCCAAAAACTCACCCACCATTGCTGCAACCTGGTTCCCATTGTAATCAATAGATTCTCTCCCGGTTAAAATCATATCAAAATCTTGGCCCTTAGCATACTCGGCAATTTGTTTCGCAACAAAATACGCATCCCGGGGCGCAGCATTAATACGTACAGCATCGTCTGCTCCAATAGCCAGTGCTTTCCTAATTGTCGGGTCGTTTGCAGCCTCACCAACATTAATCACTGTTACAGTACCTTTTCCACCCTCGGTAAGGGTTATAGCTTTAGAAAGTGCAATTTCATCGTAAGGGTTAACTATATATTGCACGCCTGTGGTATTGAATTCGGTATTATCGTTGGTAAAAGTTATTTTTGTAGTGGTGTCGGGCACATTACTGATACAAACTAGTATTTTCATAGTATTACAATTTATATTAAAGGTCTTTCTGCAAATTTAATTAAAAAAGCAAGGAAATAAAATGTCATCTACCCGTTTAGCAAAGTTATTGGAGTTTTTAGAAAGTGAACCTAACGACCCTTTTATTCTATATGCCTTAGCCACAGAGTATAACACTGAAAATAATATGGAAAAAGCGTATGCTTTTTACCTTAAGTTAACCAATGAACATCCAGATTATGTTGGAACCTATTACCATTTTGGCAAATTATTAGAAAAAGATGGAGACAAAGAGAAAGCAATTGAAATCTACCAGAAAGGAATGGAAATCGCCAGAGGCAAACGAGATATGCATGCGTTCTCAGAATTACAGGGTGCTTATAATAAAGCAGCGGGTTTAGATTATGAAGATGACTAGTATCTAAAGCCAGCCCATGCAAACCCAACCCATCTCATCCAGAAAGCAGTTGCTTTTTCTGCATAATGTATTATTTTTCACTTTCACATCTTTCGGAGGTGCGCAAGCACATTTGGCGTTGCTTTTAAAGTACTTTGTACATAGCAGCAAGTTTATTTCAGAAGAAGAATTGTTAGAACTAAACGCCTTGGCACAAGTGCTGCCTGGTCCGGCGTCTACCCAAACATTAGTAGGAATAGCCTGGAAAGTTGGCAGGTTAAAATTAGCCATAATTACATTCTTAATTTGGATTTTGCCTACAGCCTCCATCATGACTTTTGCTGCGATTAGTTACGCCTTACTAGATCAAAAACAAAAGTTTAGCGATGTCTTGGAATATATCCAACCAATTGCGCTAGGTATTGTAGCATATGGAGCCTGGAAACTAGGCAGAAAAGTGCTCACAAACCAAGTGGCCATTTTTCTAGCTTTCGGTTCGGTTGTAGCCACCTTTGTACTTAGAAATGCTTATGTATTTCCCTTGGCGATTTTGGTAGGCGCAATCATTTCCTCAGCGATAGCTGCTCCAAAAGAAGAGTCTGAGCTTCGCGTTAGGCTATTCTCTAATATCAACCCAAAAAAAATGATTTACTTTTTGGGAGCTTTATTACTTTTTGCAATGGTTGGGGCAATCATTAATAGAACTTCGCCTTTCAGTTTGCCCATCCGTTTACTAGAAAATTTTTATCGTAATGGCATCCTTGTTTTTGGCGGGGGCCAGGTATTGGTGCCGCTTATGTTTACGGAGTTTGTAGATATGAAACATTACCTGCAGGCCCCTGGTTTTTTATCGGGCTTTGCGCTGCAGCAGGCCTTACCTGGTCCCACATTTTCCTTTACAAGTTACTTAGGCGCTTTAAGTATGAAAACATTTGGCTATGGCACCTGGGGGCAAATTTTGGGGGGTATTATCGGCGTTGTGGGCATCAACTTACCCGGGTTAATTTTGGTTTTATTTATCGTGCCATTTTGGGATGATCTAAAAAAAATCTCCAGAATCAAACATAGCCTGGCCGGAATAAACGCCGTAAGTGTAGGGTTCATCATTGCTGCATTTATACTTCTATTAATTCCAATGGGCTTTAATTGGCTATTTTTAGCCATTATGGCGGTCACATTTTTATTGTTGAATTTTACCAGAGTAAGTCCGCCACTTATTGTGCTGGCTGGAATAATGATTGGCTACATTTTTTAAAATCAGAAAAGCAAAGCTAGTCGTTTTCATTACCGTTAGCCCTGCCATTCGCTTATACGCCTGCAGGCCTTAGCCACGAGGCCGGTATCCGCACTGTCAGGTTTAGATACCAAAGCAAGTACTGCTATACAACAACAACGTGCCTCTAGCTTATTCAAAAGCTGAATCAAAACCTGCAATATTAATAAGGTGCTAAGCTTCTCTAAAACGGTGGATCATCATCATTATAATCATCCATTTTAGATGGACGAATGATGACGTTACTTTGTTTTTCAAAATCTTGCGATGGATACATACCAGCAGATGGGTCTGCAGCTGCGAATGAACTTGGTGCGCTAAAATCTTCCTCTAAATCAGCAAATTTTACAAACTTCCCAATAAAGCGAAGGGGTACAATCCCTGTTTCACCGTTACGGTGCTTTGCTATAATTACCTCACCAATACCCGCTTGCGATCTGCCTTGCTCATCTTCAGTTATCCCGTAGTATTCTGGGCGGTAAAGGAAAAGTACCATATCCGCATCCTGCTCAATCGATCCAGATTCACGTAAGTCTGATAACATTGGTCGTTTACCCTGCAAACCAGGTCTGCTCTCTACAGCACGGCTTAATTGTGATAGTGCAAGAACTGGAACATCTAATTCTTTTGCAACAGATTTAAGCGCCCTTGAAATACTACCAATTTCCTGTTCACGGTTACCGCCACCTTTACCACCTTCGCCTTTACCATGCATCAATTGCAAATAATCCACAATTACCAATTGTATATCATACTGAGACTTAAGCCTTCTGCATTTTGCCCTAAATTCAAAAATATTAAGAGCAGGAGTATCGTCAATTAGTAAAGGAGCTTCCGTTAAACGGCCAATCTTGCTGTGTAACTGTTGCCATTCCCACTCCTGTAAATTTCCTTTCCTTATTTTTTCCTGTTCAATTTCAGCTTCTCCAGATATTAGACGATTCACCAACTGAACAGATGACATCTCCAATGAGAACACTACTGTGGGTTTTTGGAAATCCACTGTCGCATTTCTAGCACATGTTAAAACAAAAGCCGTTTTTCCCATGGCAGGTCGGGCAGCTATAATTACCAAATCTTGTTTTTGCCATCCCCCGGTAATTCGATCTAAGCCAGTAAACCCGGTTGGAACGCCTGTTAAACCATCTGTTTTTGTTCTTAACTCTTCTAACGTAGCCAAAGATTGCTTAATAATATCATCCATTTTCTGCGTATCTCTGCGCAAGTTGTTTTGGGCAATATCAAATAAGCCTTTTTCTGCATGATCCAATAAGTCGAAGATATCTGCAGTATCCTCGTATGCTGTCGTAATAATATCAGTAGAAATTCTAATCAACTCTCTTTGAATGTATTTTTGAGAGATAATTCGGGCATGGTATTCTATGTTCGCAGCAGATGCAACCCTGTTGGTTAAATTGGTGATATAATAAGCACCGCCAATCATTTCTAATGCCCCCATTTGGCGTAACTCTGCGGTTACGGTTAAAATGTCAACTGGCTTAGATTTTTCGAACAGCATGTGTATTGCTTCGAAAATTTTTTGATGAGCTTCCTGATAAAAAACTTCTGGTTTCAGAATGTCAATTACTGCCGATAGGGCATCTTTTTCCAGCATTAATGCGCCTAGCACCGCTTCCTCTAAATCCAATGCCTGTGGTGGTAGCTTTCCCATTGAGCTAACCGTGGTATTCAGTCGTGCCTTTCTCGCTGTTAAACTATTTTTTCCGCCTTGTCCGTTATCGATACTCATTTCACAAAAGTAATTAAAAGTTTAACTCCATGTTCGATTAAGTTACTACTAGTTTGTTAACAAATTTCCTGATAAGGAAATTTGGTTTGGAAGGTTAGCACGACGAGATCGTTATTTTAAACAATTAAATGTTAATAAGCCACCTATTAGATTAGTGCCAGAACAATTATTTGAATACTTTTGCCAAACAATTTGAAATCATGGATAATTTTAGAAGACCACAGCGACCAAAAGAGAACAACGAGTTTGTATTTGGTATCAGGGCGGTGATAGAGGCTGTAAAAGCTGGCAGAGATATCGAAACCATTTACCAGCAACGTGGCTTAGGTGGTGAACTTTTCTTAGAGCTTAAAGCCTTGCTTAAGGATACGCTGATCCCCCTAAATGCTGTTCCTGTTGAGAAATTAAACAGGATGTCTCAAAAAAATCATCAAGGGGTAATTGCAGTAATTTCTCCAATAACCTATCAGAACATCGAAGATATTGTTCCTGCGATTTTTGAAAGTGGTGAAGTACCACTAATTTTGGTGCTCGATAGCGTAACCGATGTGCGCAATATGGGTGCTATTGCCCGTACTGCCGCCTGTGTAGGTGTTCACGCGATCGTTGTCCCGTTGAAAAATGCCGCACAAATTAATGCAGATGCGATTAAAACTTCGGCAGGTGCTTTATTTAGTATTCCGATTTGTAGACATGCGAATTTGCATAAAACCTGCTTGTTTTTACAGGAAAGTGGTTTGCAGGTGGTAGCATGCACCGAAAAAACTACAGATTTAATTTATGCGCCAGATTACACAATGCCTACGGCAATTGTAATGGGTTCGGAAGATGAAGGGATCTCAAATGATTTATTAAGAGTTGCCGATCATTTGGCTAAAATTCCAATGTCAGGTAAAATTGAGTCCCTGAATGTATCTGTCTCCGCTGCCGTAATCTTATATGAGGCCATAAGGCAACGAACAACCTAATTGATAAATAGGCTGTTAGCTTTCTTATTTAAAATATTTTGCTATTTTTAATAAGAATTACACACTTATGCTACCCGCCAAAACCATTGCCGAAGTTGTTTCTCGTTTAGATGAAATTATCAATACTAGCATTGCTCAAAAATCAAGGTTAGGCTATTTTGCCTGTCTATATCGGAAAATGACGTTGGATGTGGATAGGGGAATAAAGGACGGTTTTTTTGCTGATGCACAAAGAATGGAGCGCTTGGATGTAATTTTCGCCAACCGGTACATCAGCGCTTACTATAGTTACGCCAAAAGAGATAAGATCACATCATCTTGGAAAACTGCTTTCGAAGCCACAAAGCAGCCCTTTACCGTGATACAACATTTACTTCTCGGGATGAATGCACACATCAATTTAGATTTAGGTATTGCAGCAGCAGAGGTAAGCAAGGGTACTGACATACAGCTTCTTAAGGCTGATTTCAACCTCATCAATAATGTAATTGGAAGCTTAGTGAATAGTGTACAAACAGACTTACAAGAAATTTGTATGCCGATGAAACTGGTTGAGTATGTAGATAACAAACACAAGGAATCTGTGATCAACTTTAGTATGCAGACTGCCAGAAATACTGCCTGGATTAATGCAGTTGCCTTGTCATCATTACCGCAAGTTGAATACAATTCCTATATCAATGGATTAGATATGAAGATTTCCCAAGTGGGTCGTAATATTATAAATCCTAACTTCTCTCAAAGCTTAATATTGAGATCGGTTAGGATTTTCGAACCTAGTGATGTAGGTGAGATCATAAAATTTTTGAAAGATTAACTGAATTTCGTCCCAAATCTGGATTTTACTTCAGCTGCAAATTCCTTTACTTTTTGCTCTTCGTTTCTTGGGCAAATCATCAATGTATTATTATTTTCAACAACGATATAATCGTGTAAACCGTTTAAAATAACAAGCTTATCCTTTGGCACGTTAACCATACAGTTAGATGAATCAAACATAATAACCTGTTCAGAAGGGATTACAGCATTCCCTACATAATCTTTCTCCGCCATCTCATATATCGATGCCCAGGTGCCCAGATCAGACCATCCAAAATCAGAAGGTAGTACGTAAACATTATCGGCTTTTTCCATAATTCCAAAGTCGATAGATATATTGGTGCACTGAAAATAGGCGTTGTTAATAAACTCTTTTTCCCCGCCTTTATTTAACTCTGTTCTTCCCAGATTAAATATTTCGAACATGTCTGGCAGGTGTTTTTCGAACGATTTGAGTATAGACTTTGCAGACCAGATAAAGATACCGGCGTTCCATAAAAAGTCTCCACTTTGGATAAATGATTTAGCAAGTTCCAAATTTGGTTTTTCAGTAAATGTTTTAACACGGTGCAAATCAGTATCAGTATTTAAAACGTAATCTGTATGCTGAATGTATCCATAACCCGTGTCTGGCCTATTCGGTTTGATACCGAGGGTAATAAGGCAATCATTTTTGGACGCTGCATCTAAAGACTGTTGAATGGAGTCTACAAATCCATCTACATCTGCGATTGTATGATCTGATGGTGCCACTACAATCGTTGCATTCGGATTTAACTCCGCAATTTTAAAACTGCCGTAGGCAATGCATGGTGCGGTATTACGCATTAGAGGTTCTGCAAGAATCTGGTTCTCGCTCAATGAAGGAAGTTGGCTCTTGATTAAATCAGAATAAATTTCATTGGTAACAATGAAAATGTTTTCAGGAGGGCATATCTTCAAAAAACGCTCATAAGTGCTTTGTATTAAGGTTTTTCCTACCCCAAAAAAGTCGATAAATTGCTTTGGATATTCTGTTCTACTAACTGGCCAGAAACGGCTTCCGACGCCACCAGCCATAATTAATGCGTAGTAATCTTTATTCATGTTATGTTTTTATATTACACGATCCCCTCGTTAAGTAGATCGTGAAGATGGATGATTCCAAAGTAGTTATTTTCTTTAAGAACAAGTAATTGGGTGATGTTATTTTGTTTAATGATGTTTAGCGCTTCCACAGCCAAGGCGTCATAAGACACACTTTTCGGAAACTTTCCCATAATGTCTGCAGCTTTAAGCCCTTGAATGTCACTGTTATTTTCAAGCATTCTGCGAATGTCGCCATCGGTAATTACACCAACAACACTTTGTTCGCTATCAACAACAGCTACTGCCCCCAAACGGTTTTTACTAATTTCTATTAGTACATCTTTCACGGTTGCATCGGGGTTTATATGCGGCCTTTCGTTATTTGATGCCAAATCACCAGCTCTCAAATAAAGTTTTTTACCAAGAGAACCACCTGGATGATATTTTGCAAAATCCAATTCGTTGAATTCCCTACATTCCAAAAGGCAGATCGCCAGCGCATCGCCAAGGGCTAATTGTGCTGTTGTACTGGTAGTTGGCGCCAGGTTATGGGGGCAAGCTTCTTTCTCAAAAGAGGTATTAAGTGTTAGATCGGCTTGTTCTGCAAGGAAAGATTTTAATTCCCCAACCATACCGATAAGGGTGTTTCCGGCAGATTTCAACAGGGGCACAAGAACCTTTATTTCGGGGGTATTTCCGCTTTTTGACAGGCAAATAATGATATCATTTCTCTGTATCATACCCAAGTCGCCATGTATAGCATCCGCGGCATGCATGAAAATTGCAGGTGTGCCTGTAGAATTGAAGGTGGCAACAATCTTTTGAGCAATGATGGCACTTTTTCCAATTCCGGTAACAATAACCCGACCATCACATTTAAAGATAGTAGATACCACTTTTTCAAAATCATCGTTAATGTTTTTCGCAACATTCAATATTGCAGCCGCCTCTAGCTCTAAAGTGCTTATGGCCGATTGGATTATATATTTTTTACTTTTCAAAGAGAAAATAATTGTTTGTGGATACTTTAAATTCTTGTAAAATTATGTTATTTTGGATACAAAAATAGCATCGCATATTTTATTACACAAAATGGACGTGAAAAAGTCGTTATTTGATAACCTGCAAAATTTCTTTGGGTTTGATAATTTCAAAGGTGATCAGGAGTCGATCATTACAAATATTTTAGAAGGCAGCAACACTTTTGTGATTATGCCAACTGGCGGAGGAAAGTCTATTTGCTATCAATTACCGGCTTTAATGAGTGAAGGAACTGCAATTGTGATCTCTCCATTAATTGCATTAATGAAAAATCAGGTTGATCAGTTAAGGGCATTTGGTGGGAACGACAGTATTGCCCACTTTCTGAATTCATCATTAAATAAATCTGAAATCACCCAAGTTAAGTCTGACCTTTTAAGTGGGCAGACAAAGTTACTATATGTTGCGCCCGAGTCTTTAGCAAAACAGGACAATATTGAATTCTTAAATTTAATTAAAATTTCTTTTGTTGCAGTAGATGAAGCGCATTGTATTTCAGAATGGGGACACGATTTTAGGCCCGAATACAGGAAAATTAAACAAGTGATAGCTGGCCTAGGCAACAACATACCCATCATAGCACTTACCGCCACAGCAACGCCTAAAGTGCAACAAGACATCATGAAAAACCTGGGGATGTCTGAAGCGACGCTGTTTAAATCTTCGTTTAACAGACCAAATTTGTTTTACGAAATTCGCCCGAAAAGAGACATCACGAAAGAAATCATTAAATATATTAAGTCAAATCCTGGGAAATCCGGTATCATTTATTGCCTTAGCAGGAAAAAAGTAGAGGAAGTTGCAGAAGCCCTTAATTTAAATGGCATCAGTGCCTTGCCTTACCATGCAGGTTTAGATCCGAAGGTTAGGGCAGAGACACAGGATAAATTTTTGATGGAAGATGCAGAGGTGATCGTAGCTACTATTGCTTTCGGTATGGGTATAGATAAGCCTGATGTACGTTTTGTAATTCATCATGATGTGCCTAAAAGCATGGAAGGCTATTACCAGGAAACGGGTAGGGCCGGAAGAGATGGTGGAGAAGGTGTTTGCATCGCGTTTTACGCCCAAAAAGATGTGGATAAGTTAGCCAAGTTTATGAAGGATAAGCCAGTTTCTGAACGTGAAATTGGAACCCAAATACTTAAGGAAGTAATTGATTATGCCGAATCAGGCGTCTGTCGTCGAAAACAGATTTTACATTATTTTGGAGAGAATTTTAATGAAACTGGCTGCAATTGCATGTGTGATAATTGCAAAAAACCTAAAAAGCAATTTGATGCGGAGGAGCAGTTAACCACGTTGTTAAAATTCATCGAAAGAACAGGGGAAAAATTTGATGATGCACATCTATTAAATGTGTTCTTAGGTTTGGAAACCGCCCAAACTATTGCTTATGAGCATAGTAAGTTGCCAGAGTTTGGTGTAGGCAAGCAGGATGGCGAATTGCTTTGGAAATCGGTAATTAGGCAGGCGGTTTTAAACAATTATCTGTACAAAGACATTGATAACTATGGATTACTTAAGTTAACCAAGCAAGGCAAAGATTATATCGTTAACCCATACAGCTTAAAGTTTATCCTCAATGAACCTATTGAAAACGGGACTGAAGATGATGATGATGATGTTAAGCAGGGTACCGGAGCTTTAGATACGCATTTACTTCAGTTACTGAAAGACCTTAGAAAGAAGATTGCAAAACAGAAAAATGTCCCCCCATTTGTTGTGTTTCAAGATCCATCACTAGAAGAGATGTGTACGCACTACCCGGTAACCATGGAGGAAATGCGCCAAATTTCTGGTGTGGGCTCTGGCAAGGCAATGAAGTTTGGTTCACCTTTTATTGAGCTTATCAAAACGTATGTTGAAGACAATGATATCGAGAGGCCCATCGACTTAATCATTAAGACCCAAGCCAATAAATCTCAAATGAAGGTCTCTATCATTCAAAATATAGACAGGCAGATTGGTTTGGAAGATATTGCTGATGCAAAAGGCATTACTTACGAAGAGATTTTGAGAGAGGTAGAATCTATTGTCAATTCCGGAACTAAACTTAATCTGAATTATTTTATCGATGAGGTTATTGATGATGATAGGCAGGATGAGGTTTTTGATTATTTTAGGTCTGCAGAGAGTGATTCTATTGACGAGGCACTGAACGAACTGGGAGAAACGGACTATACCCGAGAAGAGATTCAACTGATGAGAATTAAGTTTATGTCTGAATTGGGAAATTAATTCAAAGTAAATTTTTCTAGCTGGAACAAGGTGATGGGCAATCCTTGTATCCTAGCGGCATACCTTAACAACGCTCTATAAAATTACAATCAATAATAACTTCTATATTGCTTTTATGCTTAATTACTTAGATAAACTCAAACATACCAATTCGCATAATTTTTTTTTAATGGCTGGGCCTTGTGCAATAGAAGGAGAGGAGATTGCATTGCGTATAGCCGAGAAAATTGTGACGATAACCGATAAATTACAAATTCCATATATTTTTAAGGGATCATACCGCAAGGCAAACAGGAGTAAGGGTAGTTCTTTTACGGGTATTGGTGATGAGAGAGCACTTAAAATCCTCGAGAAAGTCGGACGTACTTTTGGCGTGCCTACGGTTACAGACATCCACGAGAGCGATGAGGCAGCAATGGCTGCGGCTTATGTTGATGTGCTTCAAATTCCTGCTTTTCTTTGCCGGCAAACCGATTTGCTAATAGCAGCCGCTGAAACAGGAAAAGTTGTCAATGTAAAAAAAGGTCAGTTTTTATCTGCCGGTTCGATGAAATTTGCGGTAGAGAAAATTAAAGAGGCTGGAAATGATAAAGTTATTTTAACAGACCGGGGAAATACTTTTGGCTATCAGGATCTTATCGTCGATTATCGGGGCTTGCCAGAGATGCAAAGTTTTGGTGTGCCAGTGGTAATGGACTGTACACATTCTTTGCAGCAACCGAATCAAAGTAGTGGTGTTACAGGGGGAAAGCCTGAATTAATTTCGACCATTGCAAAGGCCGCTATCGCTGTAGGTGCAGATGGATTATTTATTGAAACCCATCCCGATCCCGCAAACGCAAAATCTGATGGCGCCAATATGTTACACTTGGATTTACTCGAAGAAACATTGGTTAAACTGATCCGAGTTAGACAAGCCATAGTATAATGTTAAAAAATAATGGCGTTTTTCTAACAGCAGAATGGCGCAAACTGGCAATGGCCCAATACGAAGTAGACGAAAAAATCTTAAATAAATACTTACCTCAAGGTACGCTTTTAGACGACTGGAAAGGTAAGTATTATGTAAGTTTAGTTGGCTTCATGTTTTTGGATGTGCGGCTAAAAGGCTTCAATATTCCTTTTCATACAAATTTTGAAGAAGTTAACCTTCGCTTTTATGTCAAGTATCAGCATGGTAATGAGTGGAAACGTGGCGTGGTTTTTATCAAAGAAATTGTTCCATTACCAGCAATTACTTTCATAGCTAGAACAGTTTATAAAGAAAAATACCAAACCTTGCCTATGAAGCATGTGTGGATTGAGCAAGCACATCAAATAGAGGTAGACTACCTTTGGAAAAATCGGCATTGGCACAAGTTTTCTGTACAAGCAAACCCGGTGCCGGTAGAAATGGAGCTAGGTAGCGAAGCAGAATTTATTACTGAACATTATTGGGGATATACTAAATTAGGTCCAGATAAAACTTCGGAATACGGCGTACAACATCCACGATGGCAGGTTTATAATATCAAAGATTACATCATAGATGTTGATTTTGAAATCAACTACGGGAAAGACTTTTCTTACCTAAATAACGAAAAGCCATGCTCTGTCATATTAGCAGAAGGTTCTGAAATAAAGGTCCTCAGAGGTCGAAAATTTTAAATTCTAGCCTCGTTTGCAGTTGGCGATCACATTTGTTGATTAGATATTGCAATAAAACGCTTAAATCCTGTGATAATCGCCACGCCACTTTTTTATATTCTTTTTAATCTCATCTGGTGAGAGATTTTCATTTAATGTCCGCTCCGTCAAATCAATGAATTCTTCATCACTGGCAAACCTGAGTGCCAATATTTGACCTAGCTTTAGCTCGTTTGGCAATGGTTTACCTGTAAGTATGAAGTACCGTAACTTTTCCTCTGCTCTTGCCGCACGATCTTGTGCTTTCAATGCCGACATTCTAGAAATCAGAGCAACCATTAAAATCAAAAAAAAGGCAAGCACCACCAATGTGCTCAACAGGTTCGGATTGTTTACACAGCCGTAAATTGCAAAACACAAACCAATAAAAGTAAGTGGAATAGTGAAAAAATGAAATAATGGGTAAAATCTTTTGTGGTTATTGTATTGCTGTGCCATATATTAAATTTTGGTGATGACGAATGAGGTACGCCTATTATTTTTCCTGCCTAACTCTGTTTTATTATCTGCGATGGGTTTACTCGCTCCAAAGCCTTTAAAGGTAAGCCTTTTAGGATCAATTTTATTGGAAACTAAATATTCGTAGACGGCATTGGCCCTGTTGTATGATAATTTTTCATTTAATTTTACATCTCCAATATTGTCTGTGTGCCCTTGAATTTCAATCTCTACGCTTTCGTTTTGCTGGAGAAAATCTATCAGGAGATTGAGTTCTCTAATTGATGCTGGTAGAAGATTATATTTATTTGTGTCGAAAAAAATATTCCGTAATGTAACATTTCCACCTTGTTTTATTTTCTCAATATATACTTCAATTTGATAAGGTTTGTTGGCATTACCGCTTTTCAACTCGAAGTTTTCTGAATAGAACAAATAACCTTCCGCATTTACATTGAATAAGTAATCGCTCCCAACAGGCATTACCGCCAGGAATTCACCTGTTTCAGCATCTGTATAATCATCGAACACCGTTTTGTTACTACGTAAATCAATTACCTGAACATTGCTTTCTATTGTTTTTTTAGTGTCTTTATCTCTTACAATACCTTTAACATACGAAACCTTTAGTGGCATGGCCGTTTCCGGTAAATTGAAAGCATAAATGTCTTGACCTCCTAAACCATTCTTTAAATTGGATGAAAACATCCCCAAACTTCCATTGGCACCCACAATTAAACCACTTTCATCTTCAAAGGAATTGATTGGGTATCCAATGTTCACCGGCTTTTGGAACTTTCCATCATCATTCATCCTGCTGTAAAAGATATCTTTGTTTCCAAACCCAGGCCATCCATCAGATGCGAAATATAGCGTCTTGCCATCTGCGTGCAAAAAAGGCGTATTCTCGTCATATGCGGTGTTAATTTCAGGACCCAAGTTTATTGCGGGACCCCATTTGGCATCATCAGTGATAGTACTTTTCCAAATATCATATCCACCCGAGCCCCCGGGTCTATTGCTAATAAAATATAATGTCCTCCCATCCGGACTTATTGCTGGCTGCGATTCCCAGTATTCGGAGTTTACAGGTTTGCCTACATTATACGGCTCGCCCCAATCTTTTCCTTCGCGATGTGATATATAAATGTCGCACCGTCCTAAGCCATCAGGGCGATTGCAACCCGTGAAAAATAAATATTTCCCATCAGGAGAAATGGTTTGTGCACCCTCGTTATATGTTGCTGTATTGATTTTGGTAGAAAGTGGCTGCGCCAGATTCCATGAATTATTTTTGAACTGCGAAGTCCAGAAATCTTCATTACCATTTACTTGCCTTGTGAATATTAAAGTTTCGCCGTCAGCGGTTAATGCAGGGAAGTATTCCGCGTCAGTCGTATTTACACCGCTACCTAAATTTTGAGGTGCATATTTCACCGGTTTTTTTATCGCCTGCGCCGCGAAATCGCAATCTAATAAGTATTTTTTTGCCCTCTTGCCTCGATCTGATCCTGAATCAACATTTGCGACTTCCAAGAAATGCATTTTAGCATTTTCAAATTCCTGTGTAGCAAATTCGGTTTCAGCAAGCGCAAAGGTAACTTGGGGTGTTACCGTTTTGGTGATCAGGATTGCTTTCTGATATGCAGCCTTCGCATCGGAATATTTTTTTTGAATCTTAAAAACACCACCAAGTAAAATGTATGCGTTTTGGAATAGCGGATCTTCCTGTACCGCACTCCTTAAATTTTTTTCAGCAGATAAGTAGTCTTGCTTGTCTATAAGTGGCCCAGCCTTCTCGAAAAATGCCTGTGCTTTTTTATTGCTCGAGATTTGAGCAACTGCCAGATTGCCTGTTAGGCACAAGAAAAGGATACACCAGTACTTCATACATTAACAATTGGATATCATAGCTAATGTAAACTATTTTAAGGAATATTTAAAAATTTGTGTGTCTGCAGTGAAATTTCCCATTTTGGGTTGGCCATAACATAATCAATGATTAAAGGCGTTATTTCTTTAGATTTAGACCACTCTGGTTGAAGGTAAAGCTTACAGGTTGGAGATACCATTGCCGCGTATTCCTCTGCCCATTTAAAGTCGCTTTTATTAAAAACAATTACTTTTAACTCATGCGCAAACGGGGTAATATCTGGTCTCGGAGCTTTGAATTTCTTGGGAGATAAACAAATCCAATCCCAGTTACCCGACAAGGGGTACGCACCTGAAGTTTCTATAAAAGTTAGTATTCCACGTGATTTGAGCTGATTTGTTAAGTAGTCTAGATTGTATATTAATGGCTCGCCTCCGGTTATAACCACTGCTTTTCCAGGATATCGATCTGCATGGGCTACAATAGTATCGGCGTGTGTTAAAGGATGCATTTCGGCATCCCAGCTTTCTTTAACATCGCACCAGTGGCAGCCCACATCGCAACCGCCTAATCTGATAAAGTATGCGGCTTTGCCTGTATTGAATCCTTCACCTTGTATGGTGTAAAATTCTTCCATTAAGGGAAGCAATGTGCCGTCTTCGGGTATGTCTTGTTTCATTTTCGAGCTGGCAAATATCTTAAAAAAATATGGTGTAGCACTTGCCGATTTAAAATTTAGTCGAAAGATGAAATAACGCTGATATTTAAATACCTATTTTAGCATCATGATCTGGCTAAAGGCGTTAAATACAAATCAGCTCCCGAAGGATGATATGATTAAAACCATGGAAGTGAATGGGAAACAACTTTGTATCATCAATACAGCGGGTCAAATAATAGTCACTCAATCCAATTGCCCTCATGCTGGTGGTCACTTCTCAGGCGGGTGGTGCAAAAACGGCTATTTGGTTTGCCCCATTCATCGCTATGAATATGATTTAAACACAGGAAGAGGTGCCGATGGCCAGGGCGATTTCATCACAATTTATCCAACAGAAATAAGAGCAGATGGATTATATATAGGTTTCAGGGAAAGTTGGTGGAGCAAGCTCTGGGGATAGAATTGCCTGCCAGCTGGTTCCAGGAAATTAATTAACCTGCGTATTATTATTGGCTTAGCATTGCCACTCGAAAAAAGTGCTTAGCAGAACAGATAAATCAGCATTGTTTTATCAACAGGCGGCTGACAATGTTCTTTACGTACTATTTGTAAATCTCTTTTCTTGCAGAAGCCAAAGTATTTTTAAGCAAACCCACAATAGTCATTAAGCCTACGCCACCCGGAACTGGTGTAATGTAAGACGCAACTGGAGCAACCCCTTCAAAATCAACATCGCCATAGAGTTTAAAACCAGACTTAGTTTCAGATGAAGTTTCTCTATTGATACCTACATCAATCACAACTGCACCAGGCTTAACCATATCCGCAGTAATAAAATTTTTCTTGCCTATTGCTGCTATAATAATATCGGCTTGTAAAACCTGTTCTTTTAAATCTTTAGTTCGAGAGTGGGTGAGCGTTACTGTACAATTGCCTGGATTGGCGTTTCTGGCCATGAGTATGCTCATCGGGCTTCCTACAATATTACTTCTTCCAACCACAACGCAATGCATACCTGCTGTATCAATATTGTATTCTTGCAGCATTAACATGATGCCGTAAGGCGTGGCTGGAACAAAGCAAGGCAAATTACGCATCATTCTACCCAAATTAACTGGATGAAAACCGTCAACATCTTTTCTATAGTCAATTTTTTCGGTTACTTTTTCAGGGTCTATGTGCTTTGGCAATGGTAGCTGAACAATTAAACCATCAACTTCAGTATCCTGGTTTATTTCTTCGATTTTAGCAAGCAATTCATCTTCAGTAACCGAATTGTCGTACCTATAGAGTGAAGATTTAAAGCCCACCTTTTCGCAGTTTTTCATCTTGCTGGCTACATAGGTTTCGCTTCCACCATCATTACCAACCAAAATGGCTACTAAGTGTGGCTTGCGTCCGCAGTCGTTCAAAAACGCTGCCGCCTCTTCAGCAATCTGAACTTTAACCTTTTCAGAAACGTATTTACCGTCTAATAATTTCATTTTCAAAGTATCGAGTAGTAAGTATCAAATATTATGTAAAGACACGATGTCTTGCTAACTGATACTTTTATCCTTCATTCTATTTTTAATCCAATTTTAAAACTGCCATGAACGCTGTTTGCGGAATCTCAACATTACCTACCTGGCGCATGCGTTTCTTGCCTTTTTTCTGCTTCTCTAATAACTTACGTTTACGAGAAATATCACCACCGTAACATTTAGCTGTTACATCTTTCCGTAAAGCGCTTAATGTTTCGCGGGCAATAACTTTTGCACCGATAGAAGCTTGAATTTTAATCTCGAACTGCTGGCGTGGAATTAATTCGCGAAGTTTTTCGCATATTTTTTTACCAAAGTCGTAAGCGTTGCTTCGGTGTATCAATGACGATAATGCATCCACAGGCTCGTCGTTAAGCAACATATCCAAACGAACCAAATCCGACTTGCGATAGCCGGTTTGATGGTAATCGAAAGAGGCATAACCCTTAGAAATTGTTTTTAGCTTATCGTAAAAATCGAATACAATTTCTCCCATAGGCATTTCAAAAATTAATTCTACTCTATCTGATGTAAGGTAAGATTGGTTAACGATAATACCTCGTTTCTGAATACAAAGAGACATTACTGGGCCAACAAATTCTGCCTTAGTGATAATATTTGCTTTGATATATGGCTCCTCTACCGAATCAAGCTTACTTGGATCGGGTAGGTCTGATGGATTATTTACAACAATTTCATCACCTTTAGTAGTATGTGCAATGTATGATACGTTGGGAACCGTGGTAATTACAGTCATATCAAATTCCCGCTCCAGCCGTTCCTGGATAATTTCCATGTGTAGCATGCCCAGAAACCCACATCGGAAACCGAAACCTAATGCAGCAGAGCTCTCAGGTTCAAAAACAATAGATGCATCATTCAGCTGTAACTTATGCATGGCTTCGCGAAGTTCTTCAAACTCATCCGTATCAACCGGATAAATACCGGCAAATACCATTGGCTTAACCTCTTCGAAACCTTGAATAGCATCTAATGATGGTCTGGCAACGGTGGTAATGGTATCACCAACCTTTACTTCCCTAGCTTCCTTAATTCCCGAAATAATGTAGCCAACATCACCCGTTTTAACCACATTACGAGGTGCCATATCTAGCTTCAAAATACCAACCTCATCGGCAAGATATTCTTTGCCCGTATTAATAAACTTAACTTTATCGCCTTTTTTAATTTCACCGTTTACCACTTTATAGTAGGCGATAATTCCTCTAAAAGAATTGAAAACTGAATCAAAAATTAGGGCTTGAAGTGGTGCTTCTGGATCGCCTACTGGTGCAGGCACGCGGTCTACTATCGCTTGGATGATATCTGGAATTCCCATACCTGTTTTTCCGGAGGCCGGGATAATATCTTCTCTTTTACAACCAATTAGATCAATAATCTGATCTTTAACTTCTTCTGGCATGGCACCAGGCAAGTCCATCTTATTTAAGATAGGGATTATTTCAAGGTCATGCTCTAACGCTAAATACAAGTTAGAAATGGTCTGCGCCTGTATCCCTTGCGATGCATCAACAATTAACAAAGCACCTTCGCAAGCTGCAATTGAACGCGATACCTCATAAGAAAAATCTACGTGTCCGGGGGTGTCAATCAAATTGAAATTGTATTCAATCTCGCCAACCTTGTAGTTCATTTGTATGGCATGACTTTTAATTGTAATGCCTCTTTCACGCTCCAAATCCATGTTATCAAGCAGTTGGGCTTGTGCTTCACGCTGAGAAATAGTCGCGGTATATTCTAATAACCTATCGGCCAAAGTACTTTTACCATGGTCGATATGTGCAATAATGCAAAAATTACGTATATGCTTCATCTTTGCGCAAAGATATGCTTTTTAATGGAAAATTTAAGGTGGAAAAGATGGCTGGATTTTTAAATATCTGAAAAGCAAAAGCAGTAATTTTTCGGTTGCAGCAGTCCTGCTTTTCGTTGCAATCTTTTACAAACGACACCTGTCACGCTGAGGCACGAAGCATCTGTTTTGTCGCTTGCAGATGCTTCGTGCCTCAGCATGACAGCATATTCAAAGTTGCTGCATTGTAAAAGTATTTCCACTTCAATCAGGTTTATTTAACACAAAAAAAAACTCTTCTAAACTTTCACCTTTGAAGTCGATTAAATAAAATCTAACATGGAAACACAGAAATCATGGGAAATTTAGTTCCTGCACCATTCCGATACATCTGTGTTTATCCTTTTTATCTGTGGTAAATAAAAACCTAATTCCGTATAAATCCTTGTTTGCGTGGCAAATCGAAAAAATTATACCTTAGTTTTCTTCCATTTACCTTTTTTGAACAAGATAAATGCCGCGATCGCAATGCCAGCTTCAGCCGTTGGAATAGCAATGAATACTCCTGTTGGCCCCATTTCGAAATATTTAGCCAGCAAGTAGGCTAATGGAATTTGAAACAACCAAAAAGCGAAAATATTAATTTTGGTAGGTGTCCATGTATCGCCAGCACCATTAAATGCACTGATAAAAACCATTGCTGCACCATAAATCACGAATCCTACACTGAGAATTTTGAGGGCCCGACCAGCAACTTCAATTACTTTTGAGTCTGTTGTAAAGAAAGATGCAAACAGATGTCCACTAGTTAGGAATACGGTGCATACTATTGCCATGAAAATAACAATATATTTTAAGGTCTGAAAAACTGATTGCTCCGCTCGATCGATAAAGCCTGCGCCTAGGTTTTGTCCGACAAGGGTAGCGGCAGCATTGCTTAAACCCCATGCAGGTAACATGAAAAACATCATTAAACGCAATGCAGTCTGGTAGCCAGCCGAACCATCTTCGCCGCCGGTAGTTGCAACTAACTCAGCAAGGAATACCCAACTGCAGCTTGCAATAACAAACTGGAAAATAGCCGGAGCAGCAATCTTAATAATGGCCCTTATCTGTTCTAGATCGGGGATGAATTGACTAACACTAATTTTTAATGCATTTTTCCCGTTAAATAGATTATATACCTGGTATATTACCCCCAATCCGCGACCAATGGTTGTTGCGATTGCTGCACCAGTTAAACCAAATGCAGGAATTGGCCCGAAACCATTGATGAAAATTGGGCAGAGAATAATGTTTGTAATATTAGCTATCCACAAACTTCGCATGGCGATTGCGGCGTTTCCAGCACCCCTAAAAATTCCGTTTATTAAGAAAAGTAAAACGATAATGATGCTACCGCCCATCATAATCCGAACGAAAGCTGTTCCGTGTTCTGCCGTTTCTGTTGATGCACCCATCAATAAAAGAATATCTCTGGCATAAATTAATCCGGGAATGCTGATTAACATATTAATCGCAACTGCGATTACGATGGTTTGCATACCTGCTTTGGCTGCTGCTTCTGGGTTTTTCTCGCCAATCCTTCTGGCAACAACTGCTGTGGCCGCCATACTTAAGCCTATGGCCAATGAATAAATAATTGTTAAAACAGATTCAGTCAAACCAACCGTTTGTATGGCGTAACTGCTGTTCTGGAGATGTCCAACGAAATATAAATCGACTAATGCGAAAACAGATTCCATTGCCATTTCCAACATCATTGGAATTGCCAGTAAAATTATTGCACGCTTTATGCTAATTGAAGTTAAATCAACTTCGTGACCTCTAATCGATTGTAATAGCAAATCAAAAAAAGAAGATAGTTTGCCCTGTGTCTTTACTGGCTCTGACATAAATTATTGTAAAATGTAGTGAATAAACCTTTACGAACACTACAAAATAGCATTCAATTTGAGTTTGTTAGGAAGGAAATCCTGGATTAATTAAAACCTTAAACGGATTGCAGAAACTATCATGATTTTTTCTTTTTGATGAGGCAAAGATAAATAAAAGTTTCTACTGTCAAGCTTTGATTACTGAGTTTCAGGTTTGCCACTGAAACACGGAATTCACGGAAAAATGTTTTTGAGATTCAAAAATGGATTTCTGTTTTAATTTCTAGAGATATTCATCAAAACGCAGGAAAATTTCTATTGTCAAACTTTGATGGCTGAGTTTCAGGTTTGCCACGGAAACACGGAAATCACGGAAAAATGTATTTTGAGATTGAAAAAAGGGGTTCGTTTCAGTTTGTGGAGTACCAATCAAAGCGCAGGGAAATTTTTATTTCCAAGCTTTTATAACTGATTTTCATGTTTTTGTCAATGAGACACGTAAATGACGGGAAAATGTTTTTGAGATTGGAAAAAGGGGTTCGTTTCAGTTTGTAGAGACACGGGCTTAGGTACAGAGTATATTTCTTAAACTATATCTTCGGACTTCCGTTAGCTAACACCTGGCTAAATACTATAAGCCTTAATCATTTCTTCGGTAACTTTTGTTCCACGGTTGGTGTTTAAATCAATAAGCACATAGTCAAAAATGCCATCTGAAGCTATCTTTCCCGTTTTTCTATTGATGATTTCGAATTGAACGGAACATCCTTTATCATGCACACTTAAAATACCAGTTCTGATTAACATTAAATCATTCATTAATAGCGGGCGTTTAAAATTAATGTGAACCCGACTAACAACCCAACCTAAACCTAATTTCGTAAAGTGTTCCCAAGACATGTTGTAGAATTTTTCCATTTGCTCGTAACGGGCAGCCAATACATAATCAAGGTATTTACTGTTGTGCACATGGTTAAACATGTCTATATCATCCGGACGCACACGTAATTCGCTTTCAAAAATGCTGAATTGATTCTTTTCCAAGGGTAATTGTTTTGTGCAAAAGTATGGTTTTTTAAATTAGAAGTATTTTAAGTTTTTATCTATTTTAAGCAGTGACTAGATTAACAATATGTAATTCTAATATTGAAAGGAGAATAATAGTAAGGAAGATTGAAATCGAATTGCTGTTGCTTTCTGTTGGAAAAAAGTGTTCGAGAAAACAAACTTAATAGACTAGCAGTAGTAATGAATGGAGAGAGACCAGGAGACCATTGAAAACATCATAAGTAAAAAGGAATTTTTAGCAAGCCGAAAAAAAAATTCCAAACATGTCTTTTGATTTTTTCGTTACAACCACCTTCCTAAAAAAAGTGATAAATAAACATAATGGCCATTTGATATTTTACAATCGGAGCGTATTCGCACAAGGAACTAACTTTATTGCACAGTTTTAAATGCCCTAAACCCGACTTAGCGTAAATACTTTTTGCAACACTTTCCTGATTGAGATTTCTTTGATGTTCCTCCTCGCAAGGACGATAAGGGAATTACAATAGGCAAAAAGATTGTAGCGGGGGCGGGGCTGCTGCAACCGATAAGTGCAGAACATTGCTTTCCTTATAATCAAGAATTTAGCGCTGTCTGATCAAGAAAATAAATACACTTGTTTGCAAAGAAAAAAGCCTTATCTTTGCGCCGCAATTAATAATTTTTTAAATGCTTTAATATTATTCAAGAAATGTATTTAAGTTCAGAAAAGAAAGCCGAAATCTTTAAACAACACGGCGAAGTTGAAACCAACACTGGTTCAGCAGAAGGTCAAGTAGCGTTATTCACATACCGTATTGCGCACTTAACAGAACACTTAAAGAAAAACCGTAAAGATTTTTCTACACAGTTATCACTTCAAAAATTAGTAGGTAAACGCCGCGGTATTTTGGCTTACCTATACAAAAAAGATATTGAGCGCTACCGTGCTATCATTAAAGCTTTAGAGCTTCGTGATATCATCAAACAAAAATAAGCGAATTTTATCAGCGAAAGCCATTCTTGAGGGAATGGCTTTTTACATTTCCTGTTAAATTTTTAACGGGATTTGTTATAGATAGGCTTTTTAAATCTTATCTTCGTTTGCAAAAACAAAAACATATATAAACAACGGTGTGTAGAAAGAGGAAAACACACCATAATTCTATTTAAATGAATGTAATAAAAAAATCGTTCGATTTGGGCGATGGCAGAATTGTAGAAATTGAGACGGGTAAATTGGCTAAACAGGCTGATGGTTCGGTAGTGGTAAAAATGGGCGACACCATGTTGTTAGCAACTGTGGTATCAACTGTTGGTGCTAAGCCAGGAACTGATTTCTTACCATTATCAGTTGATTATCAAGAAAAATATGCGGCTACAGGTCGTATTCCTGGTGGTTTCTTACGTCGCGAGGCAAGATTATCTGATTACGAGGTGTTGATTTCTCGTTTGGTAGATAGAGCACTACGCCCAATGTTCCCGTCAGATTACCACTCTGATACCCAGGTGATGATATCATTAATTTCTGCAGATAAAAATATAATGCCCGATTGTTTAGCTGGTTTAGCTGCATCGGCTGCATTATCCGTTTCGGATATTCCATTTAATGGGCCAATATCTGAAGTACGTGTAGCTAAAATCGATGGTAAGTTGGTTATTAACCCATATGCTAGTGATTTAGAGCGTGCGACTTTGGAATTTATGGTTGCTGGTTCGGCCAACGATATCGGTATGGTTGAAGGTGAATGCGATGAAATTCAGGAAGATGAAATGGTTGAGGCATTAAAATTTGCCCATGATGCCATTAAGGTTCAGTGTGCTATTCAGGTTGAATTAACTGAGGCAACAGGCAAAACGGTGAAACGTGAATATAGCCACGAAGACCATGATGCGGATTTGAAAGCAAAGGTTTATGCAGATACTTATGATAAAGTTTATGCAGTTGCTAAATCTGGCTCGAATAAAGATGAACGTAAAGTTGGTTTTACAGCAATTATAAATGAGTTCTTCGATGCAATGCCAGAAGATACCGAGGATTTAACCAAGGCAATGGCTAAGCATTATTATCATGATGTACAGTATGATGCGATTAGAAATCTCTTATTAGACGAAGGAATTCGTTTAGATGGTCGTAAAACCACTGAGATTCGCCCGATTTGGAGTGAAGTTGGTTATTTACCAGCAGCTCACGGTTCGGCAGTATTTACCCGTGGAGAAACGCAATCGTTAACATCGGTTACTTTAGGTAGTAAAGATGATGAGCAAATGATTGATGGTGCATTTTTCAATGGTTACCAAAAATTCTTGTTGCATTATAACTTCCCGGGTTTTTCAACAGGAGAGGTTAGACCTAACAGAGGTGCTGGCCGCCGCGAAATTGGCCACGGTGCACTAGCACAACGGTCTTTGAAAAAAGTATTGCCACAAGGTGAAGCAAATCCATATACCATCCGTGTGGTATCTGATATTTTAGAATCTAATGGTTCATCATCAATGGCTACAGTTTGTGCTGGTACTTTAGCACTTATGGATGCTGGTATTAAAATTAAATCTCCAGTTTCTGGCATTGCAATGGGTTTAATTACAGATGAGAAAACTGGTAAATATGCTATCCTTTCTGATATTTTAGGTGATGAAGATCACTTAGGAGATATGGACTTTAAAGTAACAGGTACAGAAAATGGTATTGTTGCTTGTCAGATGGACTTAAAGATCAATGGTTTATCATATGAAGTACTAACTAAAGCTTTATTGCAAGCTAAGGAAGGTCGTTTACACATCTTAAATGAGATGAAGAAAACGATCAGCCAGCCTAATGAGGATTATAAACCACATGCTCCACGGATTGTGTCTTTAACCATCGATAAGGAATTTATTGGTGCAATTATCGGCCCTGGAGGTAAAATTATCCAAGAGATGCAACGTGAAACTGGCGCTTCAATCTCTATCGAAGAAGTTGATGGTAAAGGTATTGTAGAGGTTTTTGCTGATAATAAAGCTGCGATTGATGCTGCTGTTACCCGTATCCGTAACATTGTTGCAAAACCAGAAATTGGTGAGGTTTACCAAGGTAAAGTAAAATCAATTATGCCGTTCGGAGCTTTCGTTGAAGTTATGCCAGGCAAAGATGGTTTGCTACATATTTCTGAAATTTCTTGGGAACGTTTAGAAACAATGGATGGTGTGTTGAAAGAAGGTGATAAAATTGAGGTTAAATTATTAGACATCGATAAACAAGGAAAAATGAAACTTTCTCGCAAAGTTTTATTGCCAAGACCAGAGAAACCAGCTGCACCAAAAGCGTAAGCCGTTAAATCTCTTAAAGGAGACTTTTGATATAAACCCTTTCAGTTTTTACTGGGAGGGTTTTTTGTTGATGGCTATTTTGTTTAACAATGATTTTGTAACTTGCAGTATTAGTAAAATTGTATAACCAATTCGTCATTGTGAGGCACGAAGCAGTCTTAATAGTTTAGTAAAATAGATTGCTTCGTGGCTCATAGTGACGGAAATCCTTTAAAGACAAATGAAATACATCATTGCCCCATCTATACTTTCTGCCGATTTCGGTAATTTGAAACGAGATATCGATATGATTAATCAAAGTAATGCCGATTGGTTTCACATAGACGTGATGGATGGTGTTTTTGTACCTAATATTTCTTTTGGTTTCCCTGTGATGGCTGCTGTAAAAAAGCATGCTCAAAAAGAATTGGACGTACACCTGATGATTGTTGAACCTGATAAATACATTCATGAATTTGCACAGGCAGGTGCAGATCGAATCACTGTTCATTACGAAGCCTGTACACATTTACACAGGACTATCCAGTTGATCAAAAGTTCTGGGTGTAAAGCTGGAGTTGCATTAAATCCCCATACACCTGTAAGTTTGTTACAGGATGTGATTGCAGATTTAGATCTGGTTTTAATCATGTCGGTTAATCCAGGCTTTGGAGGGCAAAAATTTATTCATAACACTTACAAAAAGTTACAAGACTTAAAAGATTTAATCTATGGTGTAAATGAAGAGCTAGTGATTCAGGTTGATGGTGGTGTTGGCTTACAAAACATTGCAGATTTGTCTCGGGCCGGTGCAACTGCTTTTGTTTCTGGTAACGCTATATTCGCAACTGAAAGTCCGGCTGAAACCATTGCACAAATGGGAAAGGTTCTGACAATGGGCACTAGCATCTAGCTTCCGTTTTCACAAATAAGTTAAAAGATTTAGTTGATATAGTTCCGTGAATCATTTGATACCAAAATGCAAATAGGGAGGTTTTATTGCTTGTTGACTCATTTTCATTAGATAATATAACTTTATGTTCTGGCAGCCAATAATTTTCTTATCTAAGTGATGTTAAGCATTCGGGTATTTCTTCTCATTATGATAGCCAGCTTTGGTGTAGCTGTTGCCCAACCTTTGGTAAGGGTGACAGGGATCGTTTACACAGAAAACAAAATACCCTTATCACAAGTAACTGTTATTGTTTTAGGTCAGGCGCAATCTACCACTACCGATGAATTTGGCGTTTATACCATCTATTCAAAAACAAAATCCTTTGCCATAAAATATTCCTTACTTGGATATCAACCTAAAACTTTAAAGTTTACCGAACCATCTGGTGCCAGGATTACACAATTGATTAACCTTGTTGCCAATGTGAACGAATTAGAACAAGTAAATATCACCAATAAGCAAAATCAACTTAGTAATACCACAACAATAAACATTGCTGATGTTGCCTCGATGCCATTGGTTTCGGGTAATTTTGAAACGATGCTTAAAACCCTTCCTGGGGTATCTACCAACAATGAGTTAAGTGCACAGTATAGTGTTAGAGGAGGTAATTTTGATGAAAACCTAATCTATATTAACGATGTAGAGGTAAACCGACCAGTCCTGATTCGAAATGGACAGCAAGAGGGCTTAAGCTTTATCAACTCAGAAATGGTAAGCAAGGCCAAATTTTCTGCAGGAGGCTTCGAAGCTAAATATGGCGATAAGCTCTCATCTGTGCTTGATATTCGGTATGATAAACCAGATAGTAATGAAACCGTATTAAGCACGAGTTTGCTGAATACTTCACTTACATTTAAAAGAAATTTAAAAAAAAGCTTTCTGATTGCCGGATTACGATATAAAAATAATACCAGCGTGCTCATCAGGCAAGATGAGAAAGGTAGTTACAACCCAAATTTTGCTGATGCACAACTGTTATATCAGTATGATTTTTCACCAAAGTTTAACCTAAGCGTTTTAGGAACTTTTAATTTAGGACAGTTCAAGTTAATCCCTACAAACCGCGAAACACAATTTGGAACGCTAAGTACCACACTGCGCCTAGATGTAGACTATACCGGGAAGGAGATAGATGATTACCGGACTTTGGGGACAGCGATAACGGCTTCATATGTTCCTAAGCCAAACTTAGTAATCAAATTTATCAACAGCTTTTTTAATACTATTGAAAGAGAACGGTTCGATATTGATGGCAGTTACGTCTTTAATGAGGTGGACAATACTTTTGGCTTAGAAAATTTCGGGCCTGTTACCAAAAACCGCGGTATTGGTAGTTATTATAATTATGGCAGAAATAGCCTCAATACGCGGATTTTAGCATCTGAGATAAAGGTTGATCAAAACTTTGATAATCACGTGTTTTCATGGGGTTTAAAATTCGATCAATCTCGATACGACGACCGCCTAAAAGAGTATAGCTACACCGATTCAGCTGGATATATTCTCCCAAACAACACTTCAAACATTACCCTTCAAAATCTAATTGATGTTGAGAATAATATTGACATTAGAAACTATAGCGCTTATATCCAAGATAGTTACTCCCTTTCTGCGGCTGCAGAACTTCAACTCGGTGCCCGTGCATCTTTCAATTCATTAAGCAGGGAGCTGATGATTAGTCCAAGGATTTTGCTTGCTTATAGGCCTAATGCAAACAACAAAATCCTGAGGTTTACAGCTGGGGTCTATAAGCAGCCACCATCTTACCGTACAATCAGAGATATATCAGGAAGATTAAATATTAGTCAAAAAGCGCAGATATCTTATAATACTTCTTTAGGGTACGATTATGCGTTTGATGCATTCGGCACCCGTTTGAAATTTACCTCAGAAGTTTATTTCAAGTATTCTGACCGGTTAATACCTTATAAAATTGATAATCTAACTATTAAATATTTGGCTAATGAAGTTTCGAGAGGCTACGCTTATGGCGCAGATTTGAGTATTGGAGGTGAGTTCGTGAAGGATTTGGTATCTTATTTTCGCATTTCGATAATGCATGCAAATGAGGATATCGCTGGAGATAGCTATATCCAGAGTAATGAAACAGTCTATCCGGGTTTCTTGAAGCGTCCTACAGATCAGCGTGTAAATTTTTCCGTTTTTTTTCAGGATAAGCTATTAAATAGCCCAACTTATAAGGTTCATTTGAATGCTTTATATGGATCACGCCTACCTATTGGCCCTTCACAAACCCCAAAATATTTAGACAAGTTTTTTATACCTTCCTATAAACGCGTTGATATTGGATTTTCTAAAGATTTTCTAGATGATGCAGCTTTACACAAGCCCAAGTTCCTCGATAAAAATTTCAATTCGTTTATCCTCTTTTTTGAGGTATTTAATATGCTTAACATCAATAATACGGTCTCATATTTATGGCTTAAGGATGTTGATAACTTTCAATATGCTATACCGAACTATTTAACCGGACGACAGTTTAACCTTAAGTTAATTGTTAAGTTAAAAAACAAGCATTAGTATATACTGTATCGATTGTTTATTACCACATTGGGCATACTTTTCGTTAAATTTCATTGCGACGTAAAATTTCGATTCTGTTTGCTGCAGAAATTGAAAATACATCAATAAAATACCCGAAATCGAGAGGTTTTTTAACAAATTTTGATTTTTTAGATTGCGATTTTATAGTCATAAATGCTTTTAAAATTTTACATTTACCCCCATAAAACATTATATAATAAGATGAAGCATAATTTTGGCGCAGGCCCTTGTATTTTACCTCAAGAAGTGTTTAAACAAGCTGCACAAGCAGTTTTAGATTTTAACGATGGATTATCAATTTTGGAGATTTCGCATAGAACAACAGAGTTTGAGGCTGTTGTTGCTGAAGCTGAAAAATTGGTGAAGGAACTATTAAATGTTCCCTCTGGTTATTCCGTTTTGTTTTTACAAGGTGGGGCAAGTTTACAGTTTGCAATGGTTCCTATGAATTTATTAGGTGATGATCAAACTGCAACTTATTTGGATACAGGTGTTTGGGCTACTAAGGCGCTAAAAGAGGCTAAGTTTATTGGAAACGTAAATATAGCTGCCTCGTCCAAAGAGGCTAACTATACTTTTATCCCGAAGGACTTTGAAATTCCCTCAGATAGTGCATATTTTCACTATACATCTAATAATACAATTTACGGTACCGAGCTATTCAATGTTCCGCAAACCAGTATTCCCGTAGTTTGTGATATGTCTTCTGATATAATGAGTAGGGTAATAGATGTTTCGCAATTCGACTTAATCTACGCAGGTGCACAAAAAAATGTTGGTCCTGCCGGTTTAACCATTGCAATTGTGAAGAATGAGATTTTAGGTAAAATAGACCGTAAAATTCCATCGATGCTAAATTACCAGTCGCATATAGATAATGGCTCCATGTACAATACACCTCCAGTATTTTCAATCTATGTGGCGTTGTTAAACCTACGCTGGTTAAAGTCTAAAGGTGGTGTAGCTGAAATTGAAAAAGAGAATAAACAAAAAGCAGAGGCACTTTATAGAGAAATTGATCGTAATCCTTTATTTAAAGGTACTTGTGCACTAGAGGATCGCTCCAGAATGAACATTTGTTTCGTGATGGAAAATGCGGAACTTGAAAAGCCATTTTTAAAGCATGCTGAAGAACAAGGGATTGTGGGAATCAAAGGACATAGAAGCGTTGGTGGTTTTAGAGCGTCGATGTATAACGCGTTGCCAATTACCAGTGTACATGCTTTAATTGATGCGATGCAATCTTTCGAAGAAAAGCAGGCAAAAATAAATTAATTTAATAGAAACACAGCTTTAGGTTGAACCATCATAAAAAATGATTAAGATATTAGCAAACGATGGAATTGATCCCATCGGTAAAGAATTATTGGAGAAGGCAGGTTTCCAAGTAGACACAGAAACCATTGCGCAGGAAGATTTGGCAGAAGCATTGAAAAGTTACGATGCAATTACGGTTAGAAGCGCCACGAAGTTACGTAAAGAACTTATCGACGCTGTACCTAATATTAAGTTAATTGGTAGGGGCGGTGTTGGTATGGATAACATTGACGTAGAATACGCCAGAAGTAAGGGTATTGCCGTAGTTAATACGCCAGCTGCATCATCATTATCAGTAGCAGAACTTGTATTCTCTCATTTGTTTACCGGCATCAGATTCTTGCAAGATGCAAATCGAAAAATGCCAGTAGAAGGCGCTTCCCAATTTAATAATCTTAAAAAAGCCTATGCCAAAGGAACCGAATTAAGCGGTAAAACAATTGGTATTATCGGTTTTGGTAGAATTGGCCGTGCCACAGCAAAGGTAGCCTTGGGCTTGGGTATGAATGTTCTAGCTTATGATTTGTATCCATCAGAATCTGAAATTACCCTTGATTTTCAAGGAGGTAAATCAGTAAGCATACCTATTAAAACGGTTTCACTCGAAGAGGTAATTTCAGGAAGTGATTTCCTCAGTTTGCATACGCCATTTGCAGATAAGCCGATTTTAGGGGCTGATGAATTTGCAAAAATGAAGAATGGTGTTGGAATGGTGAATTGTTCTCGTGGCGGAACGTTAGACGAACAAGCCCTAATTTCGGCACTGGATTCTGGCAAGGTTGCTTTTGCTGGGTTAGATGTTTTTGATAATGAACCAACTCCCTTAGCCGCAATTCTAAATCACCCGAAAATATCATTAACACCACATATTGGCGCATCTACCAATGAAGCTCAAGAACGTATTGGTACGGAATTGGCAACATTGATTATTGAGCATTTCAAAAAATAACTTTCATTTTGTCGTTTTGAGCTTGTTGGAAAACGAAACTGTAATTTCGACAAGTTCAAAACGATATTTATCAGTCCAAAGCTTGGGTTAATACCCAATATCGATAGCCTAAAATTGCCTTTTCAAATGTTGTTAGTTTATTTGGATCCTTTTTAATCAGGCTCGGCAAAATCGCATTGTTCAATTTCAATAACACCTTAAATAGTCGCTTTTTCATTTTTTTTCAGTTTTTTATTGAAGAAATACATTCCGCCAAACATCACTAATAGTAGAAATGCGATGATGTAATAAGAGATACCACTACCATTCTTGGCTGCAATATCCTTCTTTAATTCTTCATTTTGGTCTTGCAGTTTCTTGATGGTAAGCATGTAGTTGTTAATTCTTTCCTGTGAATTATCTGCTATCGAAACTTTCTTTTGATTTTCTAGATCTTTATAGTCCATTAGCACCTTAAGTTCCTTGAAAATATTATTGTCTGTCAATACGACCTGACGAAGAATCTCGTTTGAATTTTTGATATCTTTTTTCGTTTGCCATCCAAATATTCCTGTCCTTTTAGTCAAGCTTTCATCGTATTGCCCAAACTTCGCACTTCGCTCTGCTAATAAAGAATTAACCTTAACGCGTTGAGCAGCGTAGCTTGAAGTATCTTGTTGGGCGAAGGTTTGGTAGCCCATTATTAAGATCGATAGTAAACATACATATTTCCTCATTCGATATAAACGTTAGAAGCGTATAAGTTGTTTGAAAGCAAGTTCCTTTGGCATGAGCGTATCCGGTTTCAATATTCCCATTCACCCTCATTTAAGACGATATAGCAAAACATTAAACTTTGAAAGCGAAATAAAAAGCTGAAAAAACACGCTAAACTCCAAGAGTGATGAAACCAGGTAATTAGCTGATCAATGAACTTATTCACATAGCAATCTGTCTATCAATAAACTATTGAACTAAAAATGAGTGAATAAGTTAACCTAAGAATGAAACTCGACCCTCACGATATCGCCGAGATGCAAACCAAGCAATCCACTTGCCTTGCCTTTATTGATTGCAATTTCTAAATGGTTACTAATTCCAAAGAGACAAAGTTTCTCGCCTTCCTGAACCTCGTTGTAATGCCAACTAAGTTGGGTAATGGTTTCACTTTTTCTGAAGTATAAAGTGAAGTCTCTGTTCTTTTGAATTCTGGTGAACAAGTCTTTTGTAATGTTAGTAATCACGTTACAAAATGTATCAATATAAATTACACTTCCTCTGATGATATCTCGCTCAATTACAGGGTGTAAAAGCATCTTTTGCTCAATATTTGCTACAGGTATGCCAATATCTTTAAGTTTGCCACCTTTTGCAAGGTGAGTTGCCGCTTTAACAAAAATATCTACCAACGGAAAATGAAGGTATTTCAAATCCTGCATGATATTTAACTCTACAACGTCTTCAGGTACATCATCGAAAAGCAAAGAAAATATTCCATTATCTGCACCTACAAAGAAGTGATCTTTATGTTTTATAGCGATGTACTTCGTGTTTTCACTATAAACAGAATCAATGCCTATAAGATGGACCGTGTTTTTAGGAAAGTATGGGTAGGCATTTTTTAATACAAACGCAGCGTAGGAAATATTAAATGATGGAACTTCATGGGTAATATCAACTAAATTAACATTAGGCATAAGACTTAGCAAACTACCTTTGAGGGCACTTTGGTAAAAATCTTTCGAACCTAAATCTGTTGTTAAAGTAATTATCCCCATGAAAAATTCATTATTATTGCTTATTCTTGTGCATAGGCCTAAGCGTCTGCAAATATTCAAATTTTAATTAATATACCCCGATAACTTTTTAAAATACTACAGTTTGAACGAATTAAAATTAACCCTAGATACCGTAAATCCAGCTCACTTCTGGGGTGCTAACAACGAGAATTACGAAATGATTAAGAGCGCTTTCGCAAAGTTAAAACTGGTAGCGAGAGGAAGTGATGTCAAGGTACTCGGGGATGAGCAAGAGCTTAAAACTTTTGAGGAGAAATTTAATCAATTGGTTGCACATCTTGAGAAATATAGCTCATTAACAAATAATGATGTGGAATCGATTCTGGGGGCTAAAACAATTGGTACACAGAAAAAAGAGGTAGACCAGCCAACAGGCGGAGGGGGTGAAGTAATTGTTTTTGGTACTAATGGGTTACTCGTTAAAGCACGCACAGCGAATCAGCGCAAAATGGTAAGCAGCATTGCTAAAAATGATATTCTATTTGCTATTGGTCCGGCTGGTACCGGAAAAACCTATACTGCTGTTGCACTTGCGGTAAGAGCACTTAAGAACAAGGAAATTAAGCGAATTATTCTAACTCGTCCGGCGGTTGAGGCTGGTGAAAACCTGGGTTTCTTGCCAGGAGACTTAAAAGAGAAAATCGATCCCTATTTACGCCCGCTTTATGATGCGCTGGATGATATGATTCCTGCTGAGAAGTTAAAGTTTTATATCGAGAACCGAACGATTGAAATTGCTCCATTGGCTTTTATGCGTGGTCGAACGCTTGATAATTGCTTCGTTATATTGGATGAGGCCCAGAATGCTACAGACATGCAGCTGAAAATGTTTTTAACGCGTATGGGTCCAACTGCTAAGTTCATCGTAACAGGAGACGTAACTCAGGTCGATTTGCCAAAGAAACAAATGTCTGGCTTATTTAATGGTCTAAGAATTCTAGAAGACATAAAAGGAATCGATATTATTTATCTAAGTGGTGAAGATGTAGTTCGCCACAAGTTAGTTAAAGACATTTTGAAAGCTTATGGAGATATTCAGTAAGTTTTGAGGTTTGCAAATGAAGGATCTAGATTTGAATATCAATTAGCAAGACATCAATCTTATGCTCCAATTTATCCTCAATAAAAAATTCACTTTAGCTTTTGAAGCTTTGGAGAATAAATTGAGGTTAGTCCTTTTTGAAGGCGATGAAGAATTGGTTTGCAGAATAGAAAAGCTTAAAAATTTGCAGCACTTTTTGGCAGAAGACCAAACTCATCTTTTTAAAGGGAGGTTACAGCTTAGCAAAAGAGGAGGTGTTATTGAAGTTTTGGTGAAACAAAAATCTGTTGGCATCAGCTCATCAAGTACTTTCAGGGAAATTCTGCAAGCTAGCAATACTTAAATCTTCAAATTCTGCCTTAAACTTCGTGATCGCAAATCAAGTCTCATATCGTACTACTCATATCTTTTTCCTATTTTTATGCCCTCATGAAAGCACTAAAAGAAACTCACTTTAATTTTCCAAATCAAAGCAATTTTTACAAAGGCAAGGTACGCGATGTGTATACAATTGCCGATCAGTCTATGGTAATGGTAGTGTCAGACAGGATATCTGCCTTTGATGTGGTTTTGCCAGAAGCGATTCCATTTAAAGGACAGGTGCTTAACCAAATAGCCGCTAAATTTCTAGAAGCCACTCAAGACATCGTTCCAAATTGGGTTTTGTCTGTGCCAGATCCAATGGTTACAATTGGAAGGATCTGCGAACCATTCAAAGTTGAGATGGTGATTCGTGGCTATCTTGCTGGACATGCCTGGCGGGAATACAGCTCAGGTAAGAGAATGGTTTGTGGCATTGCTTTACCCGAAGGACTAAAAGAAAATGATAAGCTGCCGCAACCTATCATCACGCCGACCACAAAAGCATCAGTTGGGCACGATGAAGATATTTCTAAAGAAGATATTCTGGCTAAAGGAATTGTTTCAATATCAGACTATGAAAAACTTGAAGAATATACCTATCAGTTGTACCAACGGGGTACTGAGATCGCAGCAAAAAGCGATTTAATTTTAGTAGATACTAAATACGAATTTGGTAAAGCCGATGGCGTTATCTACTTAATTGATGAAATCCATACGCCAGATTCTTCGCGTTATTTTTATGCAGAGGGATATCTACAACGCCAGGATGCCGATGAGCCCCAAAAGCAACTATCAAAAGAGTTTGTTAGGAAATGGTTGATCGAAAATGGTTTCCAAGGCAAAGACGGGCAAGTTGTTCCAGAGATGACCCCAGAAATTGTAAATTCTATTTCGGAAAGATATATCGAACTATATGAGCAAATTGTAGGTGAAAAGTTCGTCAAAGCTGATGCCGAATCCATCTCAACCCGTATCGAAAGCAATGTGCTTAAGGCTTTGGAAACCCTTTAAATTTTTATACATTTATAACGTAAAGATTAAAAGCAATGAAATTTTCAGTTGATAAACACGATAAATACGTAACCTTAAAGTTAA
Source organism: Pedobacter sandarakinus (assembly GCF_026240095.1). GTDB lineage: Bacteria > Bacteroidota > Bacteroidia > Sphingobacteriales > Sphingobacteriaceae > Pedobacter > Pedobacter sandarakinus. The sequence goes on from NZ_JAPIVG010000002.1 coordinate 282,219, forward strand.
AAGAACCTAGGTTTACGAATGATAATGCTCCAGGATTAAAATCTGAATTGTATTTACTAAACGCCGAAGGTTTTAAAAACATAATTGTAGATCTTAGTCAAGTAAAAGAATGCACAGATGCACAAGATCTAAGTTGCCTTTTAGTGGGCGATCGATTATGTAAATCTGCGGGTGGTTTGTTTATCGTTACCGGTATAAACGACCAGATTGCACCAATTATAGAATTATCAAACATATTCCAGTCTGTAACGTTTGTTAATACATTAGCAGAGGCAACTGATTTCATCTTTATGGATGAGCTGGAAAAAGAATTTAGAGGCGCTCAATAGCGATTATAAAATACAACTTAAGCCTCGTAGTTATTCATTATCTACGAGGCTTTTTATATCAATAGCACAATGAAATTTGAGGTAACGATTCTTGGAAGTAGCTCTGCGACACCTGTTTACAATAGAAATCCATCGGCGCAGCTTTTAAATTGTAACGAAAAATTTTATTTGATAGATTGTGGAGAGGGTACTCAACTACAGTTGTCTAAATACAACCTAAAAGCAAACCGGATAGATTATATTTTTATCAGTCACTTACATGGCGACCATTATTTCGGACTAGTTGGTCTCCTGTCAAGCTTGCACCTCAATGGTCGTACGAAGGCTATTCAGATTTTTGCGCCTGCGCCTTTATCAGAAATTTTAGAAATTCAATTTAAATATTCTGATACCACGTTACGTTATCCCATTGAATTTACTTCCATTGAAGCCGATATGCCACGGCAGATTTTCGAAAACCAGGATCTAATTGTTAGAACGGTAGTCTTAAATCATCGCATCCCCACAACTGGCTTTGTTTTTCAACAAAAGCCACGTCAGCGTAAGCTTATTAAAGAAAAGACAGACCAGATACCAATGGCATATTATACCGCACTGAAAAAAGGCGTTGATGTGGAGTTGCCGGATGGAAGGATTATCAAAAGCATAGATTATACTTCGCCACCAGATGAACCCAGAAGCTATGCGTACTGTTCTGATACGATGTTAGACAAGCGCTATTTCGAGGCCATAAAAGATTGCGATACGCTTTATCACGAAGCCACTTTTCTACACGAACTCATAGATCGGGCTTTGGAGACCCATCATACCACCGCACTTCAGGCCGGTGAGGTAGCCAAAATTGTTGGCGCTAAAAAGTTGCTTATTGGCCATTTTTCTTCTCGATATAAAACGCTTCAAATGCTATTGGAAGAAACCCAATCAGTATTTCAAAATACCGAATTGGCTGTAGAGGGGAGAACATTTAGTCTTTAGGGTTTTACTAATCAGACAAAAAGAATCTACATCTCGAATATCGGTAGCCACCTCTTGAAGTAGATGTTGTTCTTTCTGTTTATCATTCATTAATCCACTCGAAAACCTTTAAGAAATAATATTCAATAAAAAGGCCCCAGGTGAAACCTGAGGCCCTAATCTTGTTAATAGATTTACTATTTATCTTTCTTATTTCCACCACCAAATACAGAGAAATGGACGTAACGCTTAGGATTAGCTTTTAAGTCTATCATCAACTCATCCAAGTTCTTGCTGGCGTTATTTAGGTTATTATACATTTTTTCATCATTAAGCAATAAGCCTAACGATCCCTTACCATTTTTGATGCCGGCAATAACACTTTGAAGATCATTGATGGCATTGTTGGCATTATCTAGCGTTTCCTTAAAGTTAGCAGCGGCAAACTTGTCGGTAACCGTATTAATGTTGGTAAGAATGTCGCTAATTTTCTTGTTGTTGTTATTCAGATTGGCCGTAATGCCTTCTACATTTTTAAAGATAGCTTCAATACGAGCGCTTTCAGAGCCAACTAAACCGTCAACTTTTCTAGAGGTAGTTTCCAATGATGCCAAAGTTCCTGCTATGCTGTTAAAACTCTTGTCAACATTCTTCTGAAAGTTGGGATTTAAAATGGAGTTTACACTACTTAGAATAGAATCCATTTTGCCAATAATTAGTTCTGCTTTCTTTTGTACTGGTTGCACCTGATCCATTAAACCCTTCTCTACATTAGCATTTAATGTAAAACCATCTTCTGCCATCTTTTTAGAATTACCTAACGACATAACAATTGCTTTGCTGCCCAAAAGATCTGTACCTTCTAATTTGGCAATGCTATTTTCTGGAATGTCATATTTGCTGTTGATACTTAGGGTTGCTAAGATTGTGCCACCAGGCTCAAGCTGTAGTTTTGCCACACGACCAATTTGATACCCATTAATTAAAACTGGTTTTGAAACGGTTAAACCATCCACGCTGGTATATCTGGCAAAAAGGGTGGTTTCACTTGAAAATATCGAATTTCCTTTTAGAAAGTTATACCCAATAATTAATAAAGCAATGGCAAATGCAGCTAAAATGCCTACTTTGGTTTCGTTCTTAATTTTCATCTGTTTCTATTTACGGCTGCAAATGTTGAGTTGATTTATCAAATTTGCTTGAGCGCTATCAATTTTTAATGCAAAGGTATTATAATAGATAATGTTTGCATCAACGATTTTGTTTGCTATTTGTTATTTTACTTGTTAATTATGATTTTGTTAACATTTATAATGCCAAATTAATTTACTTCTATATCTTTCTTGTATGTTTTGATTGCGGCAAAGATCGAAGCGGCAATTTCCGTTTGACCTTTCTCAGAATTGATGTACTTTTCTTCTTCTTTATTCGATATAAAACCAATCTCAGTTAAAACAGAAGGCATACCGCATCGTTGTAACACCAATACACCTTGCTCTTTAACACCTCTGCTTGCTCTATTATCTCTGCTGATGTAGCTATTCTGAATAAGCTTAGCGAATTTTATGCTTTTATCCCGAAACGTGTTCTTAAGTAGCGACATTAAAATGAAAGTGCTGGGATTATTCGGGTCGTAGCCGTCGTATTTGCTTTTATAATTCTTCTCTAACTTAATATCGGCATTTTCCCTTATCGCAGCATCTTGTTCCTTTAATCTATGAGAGCCAGCTACCAAGGTTTCCGCACCTTTGATATGCTTATTTCCAGGAGGCATAGAATTGCAGTGTAAGGAGATAAAAAGATCTGCATTCGCTTCGTTTGCAATTTCAGCCCTGCGGTATAAATCGACATCTACATCTTTTGTACGGGTATAAATAATTCTCACACCAGGCATTTCCGCTTTCAGTTTACTCCCTAGTTTCAATGCAACCTTCAACGCAATGTCTTTTTCTTTTGAGAAACTTCCAGAGGCACCAGGTTTTCTACCACCATGCCCGGCATCGATAACAATAGTTTTTATTTTGTAACCCTGGGCAAAACCCTGGAATGATAGGAGTGAGGCAATGAAAATAGATGTGAATAGAAGTTTAACATTCATTTATTAGGAACTTAAAACGATGTTTCAGCAATACGTTTGTAATTTTTAATTGATTTAATAATTCCGTCTACAATTTCCTTTTGCCCTTCTGGAGAATTCATGTAGTCTTCCTCATCAGGATTACTCACAAAACCAATTTCAGTTAGTACGGCAGGCATTGATGCCCGTGCTAAAACGGCAAGACTTTTCTCTTGAACACCACGATTAATGCGCCCGGCGTTTACATATTCCTGCTGTAAAAGCGAAGCAAATTTCAAACTCCGTTCTCTATTGGTCTGCTTCATCAGCGATAGCATAATATCGTTTTCTGGTGTATTTGCTATAAATCCTTCATAGTTCTTTTGATAATTATCCTCCAGGAACATAGCTGCGTTTTCACGCTTTATTACTTCGTCTTGCTCACTTAACCTACCTGTTCCAGAAACGAATGTTTCAGTACCTTTGGTAGAAGTACTTTTAGACGCTATTGTACGGTAAACAGGAACTCTTTTACCTTTAACTTTTTTGTAATAATCAACCACCCGCGAAACGCGTACCGGCATATCATTTAAGTGTATAGAAATAAATAAATCTGCTTTCGCGTTATTTGCAATATTAATCCTTTCATATAACGGAATGAAGATATCTGTTTCTCTGGTATAGATAACTTTAATGTCTTTAATACTGTCTTGAAGCGCCTTGCCGAGATTAAGCGCAGTTTTTAATGCAACATCTTTCTCTTTAGAATAAACTCCGTGGGTAGCACCATCTTTGCCGCCATGTCCAGCGTCAATTACAATTGTTTTAATTTTATACTCCTGTGCAATAGCTTGATTATCAATTGAATTGCCTAGTACAAAACAAATAATAAGTGTTAAAATGGTTTTAAGATACATCAATGGTATATTTTTCACTAATTTTGAACGTTTTTGATTAAACATCTGTGCAAAAATAACATTCAAATACGAATTTGAAACTTCTTAGGGGCTCTATTTTATTTATTTCTGTCATTTTATTAACACATGGTGTTGGTAAAGCTAACGCATTTTCTGGTTTTTCATTGCAACAAATTCTTCAGCAAGACACTTCCAAAAGGGATACCACTAAAACGGAAAGGAAGAATAACAGCGGATTAGACCAAAAAGTGGAATACAAAGCAGACTCTGTGAAGTTTAATAAAACCAAGAGCGTCATCTACTTATATGGAAATGCTCGTGTGCTATACGGAGATTTTGAACTTGATGCAGATTATATCAGATATGATTCTGATAAAAAAATAATATTTGCCAGTGGAAGAACAGATCCCAAAACAAACAGGTATGTCGGAAAACCTATCTTCAAGTCTGGCGCTGAAGGATCGGCAATTGCAGATTCATTATATTACAATTCTGAAACCACAAGGGCCAAAGTTTTTGGTGTTTTTTCTGAGCAAGAGGGCGGCTTTTTCTCTGGCGGACAAAGCAAAAAGCAAATAGATGATGAGCTGCACATTAAGAATGTAATGTATAGCACCTGTAATTTGCCGCATCCGCATTTTGGACTCATGATTTCGAAAGGCATTGTGACCGAGAAACAGATCATTACCGGTCCGGTGTATATGATTATTGAAGATATTCCAACGCCACTGGGTTTACCTTTTGCGTTTTTCCCAAAACCAAATAAACGAACTTCTGGCATTATCTTACCCTCGCCGGGTGAAGATGCAACCAGAGGGTTTTTCTTGCAAAATGGTGGTTACTATTTAGGTTTGAACGATTATTGGGATGCGAAAATATTGGGAAGTATATATACCAATGGCTCTTATGAAACGAGTATAAACTCACAATACATTAAGCGATATAAATATTCAGGTAATATTGGGTTAAACTATGCTAGTGTAAAAAATGGTTTAGAAGGCACAGAGGCATTCGCAAATCCGAACAAGGATTTTAGCATCAGGTGGTCGCACTCGCAGAATGCCAATGCCAATCCTGGTACAACATTTAGCGCCAGCGTAAACTTAACTTCGAGTAGTTATTATACCAATACTGCTGCCAACCAAACTTACGATATTAGGGCAATAGCAAATAACACAACTAATAGTAGTATCAGCTATTCCAAAACCTTTTCCAATAACATGAACTACTCATTGTCTATGACGACCAATCAGACGTTGAGTACTCGTGATGTATCCATCAGACTGCCAGAGGCTACTTTCAACGTTCCTACATTTAGCCCATTTGACTCCAAGAAACGTGTTGGCGAACAAAAATGGTATCAGAAAATTACGGTAGGTTATGCATTGTTGGGTACGAACGCCATTGATACTAAAGATAGCTTACTTTTTCAGAATGATGGCTTAAAGCGATTAAGATCCGGTTTTTCTCATAACATTCCAGTTAACATGTCCTTCACCGCTCTAAAATACTTAAATTTTTCTCTAGGTGGATCTTACAATGAGGTATGGAATTTCCAAACTATCAGAAATCGTTATACATCGTTCGCAGATAATACCTACACTATTAGAACTGATACAGTAAGTGGCTTTAGAAGGGCTGGAAGTTATAGCTTGTCAACGAGCCTTTCTACAAAGATTTATGGTCTTAAAGTCTTCAAAAACCTTGGAAACATTAAAGCATTAAGGCATGTAATGACGCCGAATGTTTCAATGAGTTATTCCCCAGATTTTACCAAAGCCGGAAGGGGACCGTTCGAACAAGCACTTGATCAAAATAATAAACCTATAATAGATAATATCGGAAACCCGCTAACGTATTCTATATTTCAGGGGATGGCTTACCAGGGCTCTTTTCCGGGAAGATCTGCCTCCATTGGTTTTGGCGTAGATAATACGGTAGAATTGAAGGTAAAATCAAGCAAAGATACTACTGGAACAGGTGAGCGAAAAATTCCGATTATTCAGGGATTAAGCATTACCGGAAGCTATAATTTTCTGGCGGAAAGAAACAAATTGTCTACGCTCAACTTTAGTGGTCGTTCGCAGTTTACAGATAAACTAGGTATTAACTATAATGGTACCTTCGATCCTTATGATTTAGAACCATCAATAGACGCGACCGGAAATCCCATACGAAACGTAGATGGCTCGCCGATCTATGTTCGAAGTAATAACTATTTGCTAAGCAGAGGTAGGCTGGCACGTTTAACATCAATTGGTTTTTCTTTCGATTACAGCTTAAACCCCGAAGCTTTAAAAAGAAAAAATGAAGCTAATGATAAACTTAGCGAAACAGCTAAACAAAAAGGACTTTCGCCATTGCAATCCGAGCAATTGGCGGCCATTAGCAGAGATCCTAATGCGTTCGTCGATTTTAATATTCCATGGAATTTCTCATTTTCTTACAGTTTTCAGTACAGCAATAGTTTGGGTGAGAGCACGGTAAGTAACACGCTCAACTTCAATGGCGATTTAAACCTAACTCCCAAATGGAAAATCACCTTTAATTCGGGTTACGATTTTCAGAATAATGGGTTAACTCCAATGAATATTGGCATCTACCGCGACTTACATTGTTGGGATATGAGTGTGAACTGGGTACCTTACGGCGCCTATAAGAGTTACTCATTAACTTTAAAGGTTAAAGCATCTATCCTTCAGGATTTAAAATTGAGTAAAAGACAAGGTTTCTACAATACTTATCAGTAATTTATGTTAGCCGAAATTATTACCATTGGCGATGAGATTCTCATTGGCCAAATCGTCGATACCAATTCTGCCTGGATGGCGAAACAGCTTAATTCTATTGGTGTTTCAGTAAAACAGATAACTTCAATTTCTGATGATGAACAGCACATTTTATCAGCTCTTAAGGCAGCAGAGACACGAGCCGAGATCATACTTATTACAGGAGGGTTGGGGCCAACAAAGGACGACATCACAAAGAAAACATTAGCGAAGTATTTTAATATGGGCTTTCGAAGGGATGATGGTGCGTTGGCTATGGTAAAACAGATCTTCGAAAAATATAAACGACCACTTTTAGATATAAACGTACAACAAGCTGATGTTCCAGACGGTTGCGAAGTTATTGTAAACAGGAATGGTACGGCACCATGTATGTGGTTCGAACGAAACGAAAAAGTTTTTGTATCGATGCCTGGAGTACCTTATGAGATGATGTATTTAATGGATGAAGAAATCCTACCTCGAATTAAGCATCAATTCGATCTACCTGTAATCGTTCATAAGACCATATTAACGGCAAATATTGGAGAGTCTTTTCTTGCACAGGAGATTGAAGATATTGAAGACTCATTGCCAAATCATATAAAGCTCGCTTATTTGCCAAAATTAGGGCAAGTGCGTCTGCGTTTAAGTGCGAAAGGAGCAGATGAGGTAACCTTGCAGAATGAGGTTGAAGAGTATGCCGCACAGATCATAGCTAGCATAAAAAAGTATGTGGTTATTGATGATGATATTCCTTTAGAAAAAGCGATTTTGGATCTGATGCGAAAAAAGGGTTTAACACTTTCAACGGCAGAGAGCTGCACTGGTGGTTACATTGCCCATTTGATAACACAACATCCCGGCTGCTCGTCGGTGTATTGGGGTGGGGCGGTAGCCTATGCCTACGAGTTGAAAGAGTCAATTCTAGGTGTCAAAGAAAGCACTCTAACTACTTTTGGCGCAGTAAGTGAAGAAACAGTAAAGGAGATGGCCGAAGGTGCAATCAGACATTTTAAAACAGACTATTCCATTGCCGTAAGTGGAATTGCAGGGCCAGATGGTGGCACAGATGATAAACCGGTTGGTACGGTTTGGATTGCAATTTCTAATCAATCTAAAACAGTAGCTAAAGTCTTTACTTTCAGTAATAAACGTATTCAAAATATAGAAAGATCGGCAGTATCTGCACTTACCATGCTATTAAATCTACTTAAGGAAGACCAGTTGAACGAATAAAAACTGTATTTTTGCAGCAATACCAATATAATATACTGTAATTTAATATGGCTCAATACGAATTATTGTTACCAAAAATGGGTGAGAGCGTTGCTGAAGCGACGGTAATTAAATGGGTAAAGCATCCTGGAGATATGATCGGCTTAGACGATACTATTTTGGAAATCGCAACCGATAAAGTAGATTCTGAAGTCCCTTCACCAGTGGCAGGAAGATTGGTAAAACAATTGTTTCAGGAAAATGACGTGGCACAGGTTGGCGAGGTGATAGCGATCATCGAAACCGAAGGCGATGATGATAGTCAACAGAACGAAGCTGAACCTACAGCTGTAGTTGAAGATGTTAAGCCGGAACCAATTCCAGGTATCGAACAGTTGCCAGAAGCAGCACCCGTTCAGAAAAGTGACATTTCAGTTGGCGATCGCTTTTATTCGCCCTTAGTAAAGAGCATTGCTGCCCAGGAAAATATTTCAATAGAAGAACTGAATTCCATAAAAGGGTCTGGCGCTGAGGGGCGATTAAATAAAGATGATTTAATGGCGTACATCGGCAGTAAAAAAGGTGGAGCTCCTGGTGCTATCTCTGATGACACCAAATCAGAGCCAAAACAATTTTCCAACGCTGCTTCTATACAGGCATCGGCAAATAAAACCACTACAACTTCAGTTTCAGGCGGAGATGAGATTATCGAAATGGATAGAATGCGTAAACTCATTGCCGACCATATGGTGATGAGCAAAACCACTTCTCCTCATGTAACTTCGTTTGTAGAAGCTGATGTAACTAACATGGTGCTTTGGCGCAATAAAGTGAAAAATAGTTTTGAAAAACGCGAGAACGAGAAGATAACCTTTACCCCAATTTTTGTGGAAGCTGTTGCTAAGGCGATTAAAGATTTTCCGATGATTAACGTCTCGGTAAATGGTTCTCAAATTATCAAAAAGCGTGATATAAATATTGGGATGGCAGCTGCTTTGCCAAGTGGAAATTTAATTGTTCCAGTAATAAAAAACGCAGATCAGCTTAACCTTGTTGGGTTAACCAAGGCTGTAAACGATTTGGCAGGAAGAGCAAGAAATTCTAAACTAAAGCCAGATGAAACGCAAGGTGGTACGTTTACCCTTACTAATGTTGGCTCGTTCGGCAATGTAATGGGTACGCCAATCATTAATCAACCCCAGGTGGCTATTCTGGCTGTTGGTGCCATAAAAAAGAAACCTGCTGTATTAGAAACAGAACATGGCGACGTTATTGCCATTCGCCATATGATGTTCCTTTCGCTCTCTTACGATCATAGGGTTGTAGATGGATCATTAGGCGGGATGTTCGTTCGCCGCGTAGCTGATTATTTAGAGGCTTGGGATCTCAATAGAGAAATTTAATTATGCAATAAAACTTCAGCCTAAATTTCCATAAATTATCAAGGATGTTAAATTCAATTTTAAAAACGATAGTAGACGATAATATACTGCATGCCAAATGGTTAAATACACTTTCTTATATGGAAAATGCAGGTGCAAAAAAGATATCAGCATCAGAACATAAAGAGAACGTAAACCTCATTATTCTTAAGCACGCGGCTGAGGAACATCGCCATGCTTATTACCTAAAAAAACAAATTAGTAAAATCGGGGAGGGTTTATGTAAAACTTACACCAACGATGAGCTGCTTTCTCCAAACCAGACAAAATATTATTTACATGCGCTGGATATTGCTGTTTGCCGTTACTTAAAGGCAAATTTTAATCTGACTGGTTATGAGCTGAAATTTGCTGCTTACCTTTTTGTTACCTATGCAATAGAAGTTAGAGCAGATGAACTCTATCCCGTTTACCAAGTTGTGCTTGATTCGGCAAAAAGCAAAGTGAATGTTAAATCTATCATCTTGGAGGAAGAAGGACATCTGGAAGAAATGATTAATCAATTGGTTGGGTTTTCAAGTGATTGGGAGACTCATGCTGCTGAAGTGATTAAAATAGAACATCATTTATTCGAAAACTGGGTAGGCGCTTTACAGCTATCGCTACCTGTTAATGCTTAATTTTTTTTAACAGAATTCTAGAACTAAGCTCCTGGTAGTTTGTTTTTTAATAAAAAAATATCATGGCAAAATTTTCAGAATTGATTAATGGCGAAAAGCCCGTTTTAGTAGATTTTTTCGCCGAATGGTGTGGGCCTTGTCAGATGATGAAACCTATACTAACCCAGTTAAAATCACAAGTAGGATCAGCTGTTAATATTATCAAAGTCGATATAGATAAAAATCAGGCAGCGGCAACAGCTTATCAAGTGAAGAGTGTTCCTACCTTAATGCTTTTTAAAAATGGCAAGCAGGTCTGGCGCCAAAGTGGGGTTTTGCAGGCTGCTCAACTAAAAGAAATTATTGCTTCATTTTCGTAATTAAACCGCTACAACATGGTTCGGGGTAATGGCATAGATTTGTTCATTGCTTTTTGGATAGATGTTGTAAAGTCCGGTAAACGTGCTAAAGGCAGGTAGAACAGCATATGCTTTGCCAAAAAAGAAGCATGGAAATTTAAGGCGCTGTTTTGCCTTGCCCACTATAGTTACACCTGGATGGATGTGCCCGCTTATGGGATATAACTCTTCCTCGGTACATTGAGGTGCATCGTGTATAAAGCAAAAAGGTCCTAAACAGAAGCTTGGTTCGTGAATTGATATGCCCATACTGGCGTAATCTGCACGTGCAAGGCGATCGTGATTGCCTTTAACTAATAACAATTCTAGTTGTTGGTACTGTTTCCTCCAAATCGCGAATTCATCGATATCTGTGTTCAATCCGTGATGGAACATATCCCCATTAATCAAAAGTGTACTTGGTTTATATTTTGAAATCAACAAACTTAACCTTTGTAAATCGTTTTGAGCCAAGGTAGCAGGCACCTGTACACCCGCTGATCTAAAATGAGCAGTCTTGCCTAAATGAAGGTCGCTTATGGCTAATAATCCATGTTGTGGTAAATATAGCGCCCTTTCTTTATCTAAAATCAGTTCTTCACCATGGCTTGTTATTGTCATCAATATAAATTGGTATTAACTTGCTGCAACCGGTGCTATGGGCGATGTGGCAAACAAATATTCCAAATCTCCAACGCCAACGATTATTCTAATTATTTAACTTTCTCTGATTCCGCTTTCATTCTAGCAATTCGCTGTTCCAATTCCTCCGAACTCATGTTTTCACGCAAACTATCCACTTTAATTGGGAAAGAGAGCGGCGTAAAGCTTTTTGGATAGGTAATCACTACCGCTCCATGTTGAATTCGGTCTAAAGCTGCTGCCAACCTTGGTTCTTCCAATTGTTGATAGAAAACCTCATCATAGGACTGCCGCAAAAGTAAATTATGTTTATCATAATCACTAAAAACATTAAAAAATAAACCTGCCGATGACTGCAGATGTTTGTTAGCGACATATTTTCCGGGATAGCCTTGAAAAACCAGACCAGATATACACGCAATATCCCGAAATTTTCGCCTGGCCATTTCAGTTGAATTAATACTCAAAGTAATATCTTCAGTTAAATTATTTGGAGAAAAAACTTCATAAGCAATAGACTCATCCATAGGGATTTCAGTTTCACTCAACAGTTCAAATCCGTAATCGTTCATGGCAATAGAAAAGCTAATGGGCAAAAGTTTACTTAATCTGTACGCCACGAGTGCAGCCAAGACTTCATGAACCAAACGTCCTTCAAAAGGATAGGCAAATAGGTGAAATCCCTCCTTGTTATTAATGAGTTCGATTAACAATTCATCGTTTCTCGGTACATGAGATCGGTGTTTTTGCAATAAGAAAAGCGGATAAACGGAATCTAACTCTTCATCCTGGTGTGTTTTATCTAAAGCTTCATTGTATTTCTTTCGCAAAACAGAACCTAAATTAGATGACAAGGGCAATCTTCCACCGTTCCAACTTGGCGATATGGCATTTTTCTGCTTGCTATTTCGCACAATAACCGTCATATCTTTTACATGGATAAACTCCAACACCCTGCCGGCTAATCTAAAATTATCTCCAGCTTTTAAACGAGTAACGAAATACTCTTCAACCATCCCAATATAGCCCCCCGATAGGAACTTCACTTTCAGCATGGCATCACTCACTATGGTTCCGATATGAAGTCTATGTCGCATTGCCAATTGCCTGCTTTTAACTTTCCAAAGTCCATCTTCATCCTTGGTAACTTTCTTAAACTCACTATAGGCGCCTAGGCTATCTCCGCCAGATGTTATAAATTGCATTACCCACGTCCATTCTTCGGGCAATATAAGTTTAAATGCGTGGGTGTTTTTTATCTCTTCATAAATAACTTTATCATCGAAACCATCTCCAATAGCCAAGGTTACCAAATACTGAACCAAGGTATCAAACACCATAATAAAAGGCTCTCTGCTTTCTATATTGTTGGTTTTTGCAGCCTCCTTAATGGCGGCAGCTTCAACTAATTCAAGTGCGTGGGTTGGTAAGAAATAGATTTTGGAAACTTCATGTGGCGAGTGCCCCGAACGGCCCGCACGTTGCAAAAATCTGGCAACACCTTTTGGCGAACCAACTTGGACAACAGTATCTACAGGTTTAAAATCTACGCCTAAATCTAATGATGAGGTTGCAATCACTGCTTTTAACTGACCAGTATGTAGCGCATCTTCAATCCAGTTTCTAAGTTCAAAATCTATCGACCCATGATGGATTGCAATTCTCCCTGCCAACTCAGGTTCTAGATTAAGGAGATGTTGATACCACATTTCCGATTGGCCGCGTGTATTTATAAAGATGAGGGTAGTCTTGCTTTTTGCAATAATAGGCAGAAGTTTATAAGCCAACTTAAGGCCTAAATGCCCGGCCCACGGTAGGGTTTCAATATCATCAGGAATAATAGACCTGATCTCAATTTTTTTCTCCAGGTCTGCCCGCACAATAATCCGTTTGGCTTCGGCATTTGGTTCCAGTACCTCCAAAGCCTCTTCTATATTACCAATAGTGGCAGAAATTCCCCAAACCCGCAGAAGCTGTTCTTTCTCAACTTTCTGTAAACCTTTTATTCTTGATACTGCAAGTTCAACCAATACACCACGTTTGCTACCTAAAAGCTCGTGCCATTCGTCGGCAACAATGCATTTTAGGTTTTTAAATAGTGTCGATGATCCTTTCTGTGCTAATAAAAGATGCAAGCTTTCAGGTGTAATAAGCAAAATTTCCGGCATTGACTTTTTTTGTTGCAGCTTCTCTGCTTGCGAGGTATCACCATTTCTGACACCTACATGCCAGTCTAAATCCAGCTCTGCCAACGTTTCTCGCATGGCTCTTGCTACATCCTTGGCCAATGATCGCAGCGGTGTAATCCAAATTAATTGAAGTCGATCTTTTGCTTTTTTGTTGTTGGCAGCCGATGCATTTATTGCTTCTATTGCTACTGCCAAAAAAAGCGAGAAGGTTTTTCCAAATCCTGTCGGAGCGTTAACTAATCCGCTATAGCCGTTCAAATAATTTTGCCAGGCATCTTCCTGGAATTTAAATGGCGTACGCCCATTAGCTTTAAGCCATTGCTTAATTTTTTTATAGCCTTTGGTTTTCGTTTGATCCATTTGATATTATAATTTTTTTGGAAAGCAATTTCAGCAAGTCTTCGGTTGCGATACTCCCGCCATTTGCTACAATACCCGAAGAAAAATCGGGTTATTTCCGCGTCTGTCGGGTTTAATGCTGTTAAGTAAACCTACCTAAAATAAACAGCGTGTAGTTGATTTATATTTCAACATGCAGATACGATGAAATATCATTGTCCTTTGCAATCAAAACAATCGTTTTATTTAAACTTCGTTGATAAAAGTCGAAGCAAGTAACTGTCGTAAATCTTCCAGGGTATTAATTTCAGCAGCTTTTTTGTCCTTTCTCCAACGTAAAATTCTGGGAAAACGTAGGGCTAACCCAGCTTTATGTCGCTTACTTTCTGCTATCCCTTCAAACGCAATCTCGAAGACCAGCTCTGGCTTTACGGTACGTACTGGGCCAAATTTTTCGATAGCGTTCCTGGTAACGAAGCTATTTACTTCCTTTATCTCTTTATCTGTTAAGCCTGAATAGGCCTTTGCAACGGTAACCAGGTTTTCTCCATCTCGTACTGCAAAAGTATAATCTGTAAAGAAGTTCGCCCTTCGCCCACTTCCTTTTTGGGCATAAATCATTACAGCATCAACCGTGTAGGGATTAATTTTCCACTTCCACCAGTCGCCGCGTTTTCTGCCGCTGTGATAATGGGAGCTTAGTTTTTTAAGCATAATACCTTCGCTGTTTATGCTTCTGGCCGTTTGCCTAAGTGCCGCTAACTCGGCCCATGTATTACATTCTATAACAGGCGATAGCATTACAGCACTTTCAGCTAAATTGCCAATGAGGTTCTGCAGTACCTCCCTGCGTTTAGAGAGTGGTTGTTCCCTAAAATCATTGCCTTCGAACTCTAAAATGTCGTAAACAAAAAAGCCAATAGGCGCATCTTCAAGTTGTTTTTTACTAATGGTTTTCCTGTTTAAGCGTTGCTGTAAGGTGCTAAATGATAATACTTGCTTGTTTAAAACTGCCAGTATTTCCCCATCCAATACTACACCATCTGGTAAAACATCAATTAAAAAATGCAATTCAGGAAATTGTTCGGTTACCAGTTCTTCACCTCTAGACCAGATAAACAATTCGCCATTCCGTTTAACAATTTGTCCGCGTATTCCATCCCATTTCCATTCTGCCTGCCATTCTGCAATCTCACCTAATTTCTCTGTTTCTTGTTCTAATGCATAAGCCAAACAGAAAGGGTAGGGCCAAGAATTATCGGTATTAACATGGATACCATTTATAAGCTCATTAAAAGTAATTTCATATGGATCCCATTTGCCCATAATGCTGTGCATTATTTGTGCGCTATCTAAATTACTTTGCTTGGCCAAAGCATTTACAAGCATTTTGTTGGATACACCGATTCTAAAGTTACCAGATATTAACTTGTTGAAAATAAATCTTTCTTGGGTTTCTAGCCTATTCCATGCGTTTATGATGAACGCTTTCTTTGTTTCATCATCTTTGCCTTCCAGACTGTGCAAATCTTCGATCCACTGGTGCAATTGTAAGTCTGATGTGTTTTCTGCGGGTGGCAATAGCAATGCAATGGTTTCGCTCAAATCGCCAACGTTGGCATGGCTTTCGGCAAATAGCCATTCTGGTGTTTCGGTAATGGCTATGGCCCAATATTTTATCAATGCAGATTTTATTGGTCTTTTTGGCTTTTTACCCGTAAACAATGCAATCACCCAAACTTTATCTTTATCATTGGCATAATTAAAATAATCTACCAACGCCGCAATTTTATCATTGGTTTTGTTGCTCAATTCAAGCTTTTGAATCAGTTTTGCAAAGCGTTTCATATTTGTTTCGTGCTTTCTGGTTCTGGATTGTTTTCAGATGTTGCCAGGTCAACTTTGTTTTCCTCATCGTCTTCCTGTCCAAATTTGGTCATAACTTCCTCCGATTCGATACCATTATCGTTTAGAAAGCGGCTAAATGCAGCGGTAAAGCCATGGGTTACATACACTTTTTCTGCTCCAGTTGCGGTAATAGCATCCATTAGGCCTGGCCAATCGGCATGATCGCTTAATGCAAAACCTGCATCTGCGCTTTGCCAGCGCCGGTGCGCTCTTACTTGCATCCAGCCAGAGCAGATGCCTGTAACCGGGTGGGAGAGGTTTTTAATCCAGCGACTGTCTCGCATGGCCGGTGGAACAATTGCAATACCCTTTTGTAATTCGTCTTTTGTGGTTTCTGGCGTTATGCGGATGGTTTGAGGTAAAGCAACACCTGCATCTATAATGACTTCATTCAGATTAGCTATGCTATTGTGCACATAAATTGGAACATCGCCAGCCAGATTTTTAATTAATCTTTGTGCCTTTCCTAGGCTGTAAGCAATTAACACACTCGTTTTTTGGTCGGCTATATTGTTATTTACCCAGCTTTTGATCTTATCAAACACAATATTTTGCCTTTGCCATTTATACACAGGTAATCCGAAAGTACTTTCTGATACGAAAGAGTGGCATTTAACAGGCTCAAATACATCACTTATTCCATCATCTTCTGTTTTGTAATCTCCAGATATGACACAAATTTCACCTTTATATTCTAGCCTTACCTGGGCCGACCCAATGATGTGGCCTGCAGGATAGAAAGATATATCTACACCATTCCTGACAATACTTTCGCCATAATTAAGTGTTTCTACATTTAAATCTTCGCTTATACGGCGTTTAATTATTGGTTTTGTTAAGGTATGGCAAAGGTAGTATTTGTTTCCAAAACGCACATGATCTGCGTGTCCGTGTGTAGTTACCGCATAATCTACTGGCCACCAAGGGTCGACATAAAAATCGCCTTGTTTGCAATAAATACCTCTCTTAGTAAATTCTATTAATGCCATAGATACTTAACAACAAATTAAGCCATTAGTTTTTGTTCAATATCGGCTAAATACCCGATAATCTGAAATATCGGGTAATTACCCGATAATTGAAAATATCGGCTAATTACCCGATAATTTTTTATATTTAGATAAAATGCACTATATTGTGTTATGATTTGTATCATTACCGGAGACATAGTAGGCTCAAGAAAGGTTGAAGATATTTGGCTGCAAAGCTTGAAAAATGCTTTAAAATGGGTTGCTACATCAAATAATAAGTGGGAGATTTACCGTGGAGATAGTTTCCAGGTAGAAGTACCGTTAGCGGATGCCTTAAGAGCTGCTGCATATTTAAAAGCCTGTATAAGACTACACAGACCGGCTGATGTTAGAATGGCTATCGGAATTGGTGAGGTTAAAAGTGTAAGGAAAAAATTATCTGAATCTAGCGGGGATGCATTTGTCAATTCGGGGAGTGCATTTGATAGCCTAAAACAAGCAAAAGTGAATTTAGCTATAAAAACCAATTGGACTGATTTTGATGAAGAAATGAATGTGCTGATAAAACTTGCCTTAATTGCGATGGATAGTTGGGGAATAGTAGCATCAGAAATGGTTAAACTAGCCTTAGAAAATGAAAATGCAGTTCAGAGTGAATTAGCAGCCATTTCTGGGCGAACACAATCGTCTGTTAGTGAAGCATTAAAACGTGCTAGATACGCAGAGATTATAGAAATGGATAAGCTTTATCGGAAAAAATTAGAAAAATTAATTTTAGATAATGGAAATTTACCTGGTTAAGCTAATTGTAGCACATTTGATTGGCGATTTCTTTCTCCAACCAACAAGTTGGGTAAAGGAAAAAGAACATCGTAAATTAAAGTCGGGTAAACTATACTTACATGTGCTGGTACATATTATTTTAGTTTTTGCCATCTTCTGGAGTTTTAACGTTTGGAAGATGGCGTTGCTAATAGGTGTTTTTCATTTGGCTATTGATGTATTAAAGTTAATGTTGCAACGCAAGCGGACGGCAAGATTATTCTTTTTTATAGACCAGGTGATGCACATTGCCTCTTTGGTATTAGTTTGGCATATTTTTTATAAAGGCTACATAAACATAAGTTTGTTCGACGAGATCAATACTTGGATATTAATCTCTGGTGTTGTGTTTTTATCGATGCCAACTTCCATTATAATGAAAGTAATTATTGCAAAATGGCTACCAGAAAGCGATAATGATAGTCCGAAATCGTTGCAGAACGCTGGAAAATACATTGGTATTTTAGAACGGGTGCTCATTTTTGTATTTATCCTTACCAATCATTTTGAAGCGGTAGGATTTTTATTAGCTGCTAAATCGATCTTCCGCTTTGGCGATTTAAAAGAGGCGCACGATCTAAGATTGACAGAATATGTATTAATTGGAACCCTATTGAGTTTTGGAATTGCAATAAGCGTTGCGCTAACTACATTGCATTTAATAACATAACTTAATCTGCCACCTGTAAGCTGGCACTAAATAGGAGCATAGACTAACCCACCTAAACCCGATTGAAATGAAAACCCTTTTTGTTGCACTTAGAGGAAATGCAGCAGCAACACGACCAAAAAGGTTGAAATAAAAAGCGGGGCTATCGAAACCGAATCCCCGCTGTAATTGCTTTTCTAAATTAGTTGAGGTTATCTGGCACCAGGAGGGCAGTTGTCTTTTAAAAATTTAGTGTAGGTGAGTGACAAATGTTCGCTGGTACCAGCGCCCTCAGAGATGCTGTGCGTACGATTTGGATAACTCATCAACTGGAAAACTTTCTTGTTTTTAATCAATTCATTGATAAGCATTTCAGCATTTTGGTAGTGAACATTATCATCTCCCGTGCCATGAATGTAAAGTAGGTTGCCTTGTAAATTTTTGGCATAAGTAACCGGCGAGCCCTTCACGTATGCTTCTTTGCTGGGAAATGGTGTGCCCATGTAACGCTCTTGATAAATGTTATCGTAGGTAAGCTGATTGCCAACCGCAGCGATGGAAATGCCAGTTTTGTATATTTCGGGATATTGAAATAACAGGTTAAGAGTAGAAGAACCGCCACCACTCCAGCCCCAAACAGCTACACGATCTTTATCCATAAAACTATTGGTGGCCAATAATTTTTTCGCAGCCATGGCCTGGTCGCGGATATTAATTACCCCAATGTTTTTATAAATGCTTTTGCGCCAATTTGCACCCTTTGGAACAGGGGCACCACGATTATCCATAGAAATGTAGATGTAGCCATCTTTAGCCATGTCGCCAGCATATAAGAAATTAATGCCAGCACCATAAGTGTCTGAAGCAGTAGGAGAGGCCGGTTCGCCATACACGTAAAATACCACAGGGTACTTTTTATCTGGATTAAAATTATCTGGTTTTTTCATCCAACCATCCATTTCTATACCGTCTTCTGTGGTTACCTTGAAAAATTCAACTTTGTTTTTCGGTGCAGGTTGCTTAGCCAGTTGATTGGTGATGCTACCATCCATTGTAAAAGGATTTCCAGTAGCAAAGTTCATCCACTCGGTAATTGGCCGTACCAAAGCGCTGTTGTAGCTATGGCGGGCGAATGCAGCACTTGGTGAAATGTCGTAGTTATGTGTGCCCGGAAGTAAGGTGGCGGGAGTAACCAATTCTAGCTTTCCTTTACCATCTAACTTGGTTTTATACAAGTATTTTTGGGTGGCATTATTCGGCGAAGCTAGGAAATAGACATAATTATTTTTTTCATCAATTAGTTTAACATCGATTACATCATAATCGCCCTTCGTAACCAGCGTTGTTTTTTTGCCATCGCGGCTGATCCTGTAGAGGTGGTTCCAACCATCTTTGTCAGATAGGATGGTGAATTCTTTATTATCTGCAAGCCACTTCCAATCGTTTTGAGCGTCTATCCATGCTTTTGCCGCTTCTGAATATATGGCTTTAGCTGTTCCTGTGCTAGCATTGCAAATAAACACCTTGCTTTCATTTTGCTCGCGGTTAAGTTGCTGTAAAATAATTTCGTTGCTATTCGGAACCCACTGCATCCGTGGAATATAATGCTGAACATTATCGCCGGGAATATTTAACCAATTGGTTTTTGCTGTAGCTACATCTACCACGCCAACTTTGCAGGCCGAAGGGTTTTCGCCAACTTTGGGGTATTCTACCGGAATGGTATAAGGGTAGATCGAATCGGTATTATTGATCATCAGGAAATTTTTGATCTTAGTTGCATCAATTTGCCAGTACGCAATTGTTTTACTGTCAGGGCTCCATCTAAAACCATCCCTACAATCGAACTCTTCTTCGTAAACCCAGTCGAATGTTCCATTGATCATCCGGTCTGTTCCATCTGTAGTTAGGGCTTTGCCCGCGCTGCCGTCAATATTTTCTACATACAAATTATGCTGACTAACATACGCCACTTTAGTGCCATCTGGAGATATCTTGGCAAACATCAAAGATGATTCGGGCTTATCTTTGCCAATTTGCGTAATTTTATTCGTGGCTAAATCTGCCAGCCAATAGTCGCCACGAGTGTCGTAACGCCAAACTTTTTTACTATTGGTATAGATAAGTGCTTTTTTACCATCTTTTGAAAATTGAAAACTCCTTACGGCGATTGGTGCCCCTTTTCCTGATGGTGTAAGTAATGCACTAGATATAACAGTTTTTCGTTCGCTTTTTGGAAGCGTAACTAAAACTACCTCGCCACTTGCAACTTGGTAGTATCCATTGCCATCTTCTGCCCAGTTTACATTTTGTGCTTTTGCATTTATTGCTAAAAAAGAAACAATACATGCAAATGATAATTTGATGAATAAGTTTTTAATCATAATAAAGTTAGTTCATAAAAAAAGCTTTTTAACTTTCGGGCTAATTTAATAAAAAGCCGGCGGTTAAAAAGCCTTATGTTAAAGCATTTGCGGTTAACTATTCGCCACCACCTTGCATTTTCATTAATTCATCCATAGTTACCACCTCGTAACCTGTTGGTACATCTTTAGAAATTGTACCAACTTTGCCTTCTGAAATTGCTTTCAGAGTAGTGGTAGTTTCGATGCCTCTTTGTGTTAACGTATATTTTACCGGAAAAGCAGCTAAACCAGGAAAGTAATTCTGAGAACCTACGTTTGGTAATTCCACATCTTTCGTTGCCCAAAGTTCGTGTGAAGCACCTTTATCGTCTTTAAATGTGAACTTTTCTGCATTGTAACCACCTAAAGTTTGTTTCTCTCCTGTAGCTTTGAAATCTGAATATTTAGGTAGCGTTCCCATTGCCTTCTCTATATCTTCTTTAGATTGTTTTACAGCAAACTGTTTCTGTGCAATAGGCACATCGATTAAAAGCAAGCCCGTTTTATCATTATTATCGGAAACAATACCAATTAATGCAGGTCCTTGTTCCATCTCAATTCTGGTTAAACCATTATTAAATTTGACTTTAAGCTCTGAAGGAGGTTCTTGACCACCCATTGCAGCTTTCTGCTCATCAGTTAACTTATATTCCAGCCCATAAGTAATTGTTCCCTCTGCTATTTTCTTTTGCGCATGCGCGATAACGGCAGTACCTACTAAAATAAAGGCTAACACACCTGTTTTGATTGATTTGAACATGATTTATTTCTGTTTAGTTTTTTACCAGTTGATTTGTTCTTTGTTTAGAAATGATGCTATACCGCGTTTAAAGTCGTTACTTTCTCTTACCCGGGCATTTATTTGTACTGCGGTTTCTAACTTTTTCTCTAATAAAGGATTTACAGTTTGACCGATTAATTGCTTTGTAATCATCAAGGAATTTCCTGAGCTTTCTCTACACAAACTTAATGCAAATTCTTTAACTGTGAGATTAATTTCTGTTGAATTTGTTACAAAATTTATCAAATTATAATTCAAGGCCTCTGTAGCAGAAAACACTTTACCAGTGAGTAGAATTTCTTTGGCAATGGTTTCATTTACCTTTTGCATTAAAAAGCATGAAACAATTGCTGGTACAAAGCCGATTTTTACTTCGGTATAGCCGAACTTACTTTCAGGTGTAGCATACACAAAGTCGCATATTGTGGCCAAACCACAACCGCCTGCAATCGCATGGCCTTCAACCTGGGCAATTACTATTTTTGGTAAATAGTATATTGTTGTGAAAAGTTTTTTCAACAAATTTGAGTCGGCAACATTTTCCTCAAAGGAATTATTTTGTAGTTGTTGTAAGTATTCTAGGTCTGCCCCAGCACTAAAAGAACCGCCATTGGCTTTCAATACCACAACTTTGACCTTGTCATCTTCTTCTGCAAGGATAAAATTTTCAGTTAAGGCTTTAATAAGTGAGGGGTTAAGTGCATTTCGTTTTTCGGGGCGGTTTAATGTTATGGTTGCAATTCTATTCTCCACCTCATATTGCACTAAATTTTCCATCAGGTTCTTCGTATTTGATTAATCGAATAGCCCTATCCACATTTACGTGTATAGATCCTTCTTATTTTAAAATTTGGCTATTTCTAAATTGAACCAAATATGCAGGATTTTTCTTTAAAATATGAAAGGGAATTCGATTAATTTCAGCGAATTTTTTAAAGGCGGCAATTTTGTAATCGTTGTTGGTTGCATCAATTAAGATATTGGAATAGGTCATATCTTTTGCCCCACCATTGATGTTAAATTTGGTATTGCCTGTAAGCCATATTGCATCGAATCTAGCCCGGCCATGCATAATCTTATAATTTAACGAACTGTCTATAATCAGTATTTTATACTTGTTAAATATAATTTGACGCCCGTTCTTCGTAAAATCCCCATGTTGTTTATCTTCTGCGAGTGTGATTAATTTAACATCACGAATCTGACTTTGTGCGAGTGCGGGTGCGATGAAAAATTGATAGCTTCTATCTGTGGTTTTCAAATCTGTAATCAAAATGGTTCTCGTACCCGACATAAATGCTGCTGCATAGTTCTTCCTAAGACTAAAGAAGATTATCTTACGCTGATGAAATGCACTCCAATTGCCGTATTCTATTAGGCAACTATAAGCGAGATAAAGAACTACTGAAATCAAAAGCAAATATCGTTTATAATAAGCGAGTGCGTAGATAAATATGCCTAAAGCCAACGAAAGCAATGCAAGTTGCAACAAATTGATATAGATGGATGACACAGTTGCGAAAGGAAGATCGGCGATCCACTTTAAAATCAGGTTTGTAAATTTTATAATCCATTCTAAAGTTGGGGAAAGCCACGATAGGAAGGGAATGAGTGTGAGCATACCAATCACCATGATCAGTATTAACGGAATAGAAATAAAGAGGTTCCCCAACAGAAAATACATTGGAAATTGGTGGAAATAATATATTGATAGTGGAAACGTGATGACCTGCGCCGCGGTAGATAGCGCAATGAGTGACCAGATCTTATCTAGCCAACTATTCTTTACGTAAACCCAGTTATAAATTTTTGGCTGTAAATAAATTAGTCCAAAAACCGAAAGATATGATAGTTGAAAACCAACATCCCAAAGCAGAAATGGATTGTACACCAATTGGCAGAAGGCTGCAAAGGCGAGCGTATTGTAACTGTTTTTATTTCTCGCAAATGTCTTACCAGCGATAAAAATCATAATCATTATCGCAGATCGAACAACAGACGGAGACAGGCCCGTAATTAAAGCATAAGCCCAAATTAAACAACAGATAAGAATAAATTTTACGATTTTAAGGCGCCTTTTCCTATCCATAAATTTTAGTAAATAATCTAAAATGAAAAAGATGATGGCGACATGACTTCCAGAAACGGATAAAGCATGGATAGTTCCTGTTTTGGAATATGCATTTAAGGTTTCTTGACTTAAATCTGCCCGATAGCCTAATATTAAAGTTGATGCCACTGCGAAAGCCTCTGGATTAACAATGTTTTTCTTGAAGGCGCTGACTTGTTTTTTTCTCGAATTAATTGCAAATTTTACCAGGCTGTTTCCTACGTTGCGTCTAGTTTCTATAATCTGGCTGGAGTTGATGAAGGTTTGGCGATAAATATTTTGTGCAGCTAACCAATGCTTGAAATCGAATTCTGCAGGGTTGAATGGAGGGTCTATCGAAAGATGTTTAGACACCATAATAAATTCATCCCCATAGGCCACTTTATAATTTCGCGTACTATCTAACTTAAGTGCAACAAGCAACTGCCCTGTAAGTTTCGTAGTTCTTTTATGATTGTACCCGGCTGTTACCCTGGCTTTAAAACGAACGATATCTCCACTTATTTGAGGTTCATCGTTAACGTAAATTTTTAATGCGCTAAAATTTTGGTTACCAAAATAAGTAGACTTGAGTTGCTCATTATTCAATATCACCAAGAAAACACCAAGGGAGCAGAAGCATATTAAAATGGATATACCTAATATTCCCTTACTGCGATAAGCCTTTAATTTCTTATACCAAAGATTGCTAACTATCACTAGAAAAAACAATATGAAAACAAAAGCAGCAGCAACCCATAGTAAATTTTTGCTCGCAAAATAATAGGCGAAGCCAATACCAAAAATGAATGGCGCCAATATTCTTGCAAAAACAACCTCTGTTTTAAACATTTTAAAACTGATACCTTAACTGAATTTTGAGCTCACTTTTCTTATTGCCTTGGATTTCATCAAGGTACGTACCAACAGTTTCTACGTTTCGGTAGTAGAACATGGCATATCTACACCATAAATTTAGTCTTTTTGCTATGCTCAATTTAGTGTTGATATAAGTTCTGAAACCCTTTCCACTGTACATACCGAATGCAAAACTATATAACACGTCATCCTCATAAGCATATATTCTACTGTTATAGCTAGCTGTTGAAAAATACGCAATTCTTATATTACCGGTTATTTTAGAGAACATTGGTGAATAATCAATATCCTGATAGACTAAATATCCAAACTCATTGTTAGCATCACCCTTTTTAAATTGCGATACCTCTAATCGGTTTTGAAAGCTCCAGATCTTATTGATCTGCCAACTTACTTCGCAACGATAATTACTTCGCGTTACATCGTCTAAAAAATAAATAGGCTCTTCCAAATCGGTGTTTTGCTGTTTGGTTTCCTTTTTGAATCTGCCCAAAACCTTAAAAGTTTTTGTAGGCGTGTAAGCCAATTGTGCTAACAGTTCGTAACCTTTTGATGGAGCATCCACACGGTACTTTAACCATGGAAATCGGAAATAATCTGCATAAAAAGATAGAGACCAGCGCTTATTCGGTATGATATTTAAGCCAGTATAGAATCCCTTTTCATTGATTGCTTCACTGGCTTCTGAAACGGCCTGATTAAAAAAGCTGTGATAGTTTTCTGCATAATTTCGGTAGGTGATTGCGGCAGAAACTATGGGCGAAAGACTTATCAATGCACCATTAACACTTGCCATTCCAGTTCCTAAACTTTTTGCAAACTCGCCAAAAGTGTAAATATTCTTATAAGTGTAGTTGTAAAAGACGCCAAGGTTTGTAAGTTTATTTCCTGTAAAGCTAAACTGATCATAAGGGGCTGCCTGTGGAATAAACTCATTGCCGTATTTGCTTCTGTAAGCAATGGTTCCGATTGCAATATCATTATTGTTGTATTGTATTACAGCGCCGTATATATCTTGCTTTAGTGCATCCTTGTTTTCGATTTCTGTTGGTGTACGGTGCAAGCCGGTTTGGTTTATAGTAGATTGTTTCAAACTTCCATCTGAGCTTTGATCCTGACTTGCATCCAATTTCCGAAAGGATATAAATCCTGTTAAATCGATATTCTTCAAGATTTGCACTGTGCTTGCAGCTCCCCTAAAAAAGGAATATTCGTTGGCCGAGGTGTAGGGTCTCAAACCTAAATCTTTCTTGGCAACACTAGTAACATCGGGGGCTTTGCCAAATGAAAACCCCGACCAAAGTGTTAAGCCCTGACCAAATTGCATGGTGTAATCTCCGACAACGAATTTTTTGATAGTTCCTAATTTAAATAGGGCAACATTTCCCGAAAGAAAATCAATTGACGTAGATTTTTCTCCGGCATCTTTATCCAGGGTTAGGGCAGCAGAAAAAATAGAGCCGTAATGATATCTATACCGGGATTGTAGGCGTTGCGGAGTTCCTAAATACCTATTGCCAGGCAAATCCGTAAATCCCTTTTGTTGTTCTACAACCTGTGCAAAGCGAAGAAAAACATCATTCTCTCCAAACTTTAAAAGGTTTTTAGCATTTAATTTCTCATATCCCGATATCGGGTTTACCGTAACAAACGGAATTAATAATTCTACGGTGTTTGGATCAAAACCATTAATAGATTGGAGTTCTAATACATCTATGAATTTGCCATTTTCTTGAGTGTAATTGAAGAAATTGCTGATTTGCAACGGCGAAAGGAAAATTAGGGTTTTTAATTCTTCTGGTGAGGTTTTATTGAGGTTTATCGGATGTTTGCGGTAGCGATTGAGAACATCTACCAATTCAGTTATGTCATAGTCGTCTGGCAAAGTCTCAGCCATACTTTCCAGAATATCACGTAAGTCAACATCTTTTAACTTTTGTTGGGCATTAACTACTAACCCAAGCAGCATAAGTAGAGTGATAATTACTTTAAAACGCATAACCCAATGAGATTTGAGGTGCATAACCAAGATTAGCGTCGTAGATTGTTGCCATATCTACCATAAACTTCTTATAATAAATACCGAAGCCGGCAAACTGCTTAAAAGGTCTAGCATTTATACCGCCCCTTAAACTAAACAGTTCAATAAGCTTATAATCTAGTCCAACTTGCACGTTTATCAACTGATTTAATTCTTTTACAACAGTCGTTGCGATTAAGACTTTGTCAGACGCATGATAGCTTAGACCTATACTAAAACAGGTGGGGATGATGTCATCAATATCATTGTTTGCATATTTCTGACGAGCAAGATTGTTGATATTTGCCCCTAGAATAAAGTATTTATTGAATTTGTATTGGGCTCCAAAATCAACAGAAAATCCATTTGTAGTTCCGTAGTTAGGAATACTGATCTCCTGGTAATTTGTATTTAGTCCGAAAGAGAGGTGTGGCCCAAATTTCCTGGCATAGGTTAAGCCAATTTTGTTTTCTCGATATGCTGAAAAGCCGTAACGCTGAAAATTAAGACCAACAACGTTATCATCAATCGGAACAACAACTGCCACGCCTTGACTGCTTACTTCATTACTGAAAAGATGTTTGGCGTAACTTAGCGATAGAGCCGGCTTAGTTAAAAAAGTAATGCCGGCAGGGTTAAATTGTGCTACCCAAGGGTCTTGTACCGCTGTGCCTGAATAACCCATTCCGGTAAGCTTAGCACCAGAATTATACTGCGAGAAGGCGGCGCTGTTAAACGTAACAATGAACAAAAACCACAAATTTTTCATAGCCGAGCATTAACTGGGACGTATAAAAAATAGAGTGATTTGTTTGTCTTCTAAAAATAGCGAAAAATTCCTTAGATAAAAAAACTTTATATCTCTATCAGTCTAATTGGGAAGCAAGAATATCTTGCTGGCTTAAGGCCTCAACAGCTGCCAAACTTTCATTTAAGAACTTTGATTTGTAGCTTTCTTCAGATTTATTAATAAAAAGTACTGTCTTCTCTGCAATAGTGGCAATTACTTTTTCGGCAAGGTTTGAAGACACCGCGGGGCAACCCTGGCTTCTCCCTAACCGACCCAGTTGATCGATGGTTTGCTGACAGACATAATCTGCCCCATGAACCACAATTGCCCTCGCCCTCGCATTATTATTAAAGCCTGCATCCATGCCATCTAGTTTAAGAGATTTTCCATGCTTTCCATAATAAATTTCTCCCGTTAGGTAGAAGCCTAAACTGCTTTGATTTGAATTTATAGTATTAGAAAAGTGATTTGGCTTATCGCCGCCACTATTTTGACCATGTGCTACCCAAGTATTTAGCAATAATTTTTTCTGATCGATGTCGATGATGTATAGACGCTTTTTGGCACTCTCCTGGTCAAAGTCTGCTATTGTTAAAATAGATTTTTGATTTACAGTCCCCATTGACTTCAAGTTGTAAAAACCTGTTAGGGCTTTTTCAAATACATCTTCCCCTAAACCTGCCGAATCCAAATCAGCCGTTAAATAAATATCTTTCATGTAGTTATGGTATAGGCTATCTACGTAAGGTGTTAACTCTTGTTGTATTTGAGGCCTGCTGTCTATGGGTTTCCAGCTTGTGCTCGTGAAAATGATTAATACTAATGCGCCTAAGCAGAAGCTAAAATGGTATTTTCTCATTAATGGGATGTTTGGTGTGAATTCTAATTATCACGAAATAAATGCCATTTTGTTGCCCTAACAATTTTTTCGAGTATAATTGTTTTACTGTTATATGACTTAAAGAACTATAATTAGTTGTTTATAAGCATTTATGAAACTAAGTTTACCAGCTAACAAATAAGCTGTTCATCTGTTAATAAACCAAAGAAAGCTGATATGAAAATTCTGTTAACAGGTGCCAATGGTTATATAGGTACGAGGCTATTACCTTTACTTCTCGAACAAAACCACGAGGTTGTCTGCATGGTTAGGGATAAGCGTCGATTTGTTGCTGAGTCAGATCTGATTGAGAAAATCACAGTTATATCAGGTGACTTACTAAACAGAGACTCACTTGATGAAATCCCCGCAGATATAGAGGCTGCCTATTATCTGGTGCACTCCATGTCGGCTAGCGATAGTGGCTTTTCTGATATGGAGCGAAAATCGGCGAGCAATTTTGCACAAGCACTTAAGCTAACATCTTGTAAGCAAGTTATATACCTAACAGGAATTGCCAATGATCAACATTTATCTAAGCACCTCGGATCAAGGTTAGCCGTTGAGGAGGAGCTCAAATCGTCAAACATACCATGTACTATTCTTCGTGCTGCAATTATTATCGGTTCGGGAAGTGCATCGTTCGAGATTATAAGAGACTTAACGGAAAAAATTCCGGTTATGGTAGCACCCAAATGGGTCAACACTAGGTGTCAACCTATTGGCATTAGAGATGTATTGGCTTATTTAATTGGAGTGCTTGGCCATCAGCAAGCCTTAGCGCAAACATTTGATATCGGTGGACCTGATATTTTAACATATCGGGAAATGTTGCAAGGTTATGCTGATGAACGAAAGCTAAAACGCTGGATAATAACGGTACCTGTTTTAACTCCACGCCTCTCATCCCTTTGGCTAAATATGATAACACCCGTTCCTTACTCTTTAGCAAAGAGTTTGGTTGATAGCATGAAGAATGAGGTGGTATGTAAAGATGATCGAATTAAGCAAGTGGTTCCCAGAACATGTCTTACCTATGCAGAAGCACTGCATCTGGCATTCGAAAAGATTGATCAGAATTCAATTGTGTCAAGCTGGAAAGATGCGCTAAACAGAGGTTATCTTCAAACAGATTTTATGGATCAGATAAAGGTTCCGCAAAATGGCACACTCGAGTACAAGGTTAGAATGCCTTTCGAGAGGAAAGCCGAGGAAGTGTTTGATAATATTTGGAGTATCGGTGGCAACAGGGGTTGGTACTATATGGATTGGCTTTGGCAATTAAGGGGCTTCTTAGATAAGATGTTTGGTGGTGTTGGTACCAGGAGAGGAAGAACAAGTAACACCAATATCCAGGCTGGCGACGTGTTAGACTTCTGGCGAGTATTACTTGCTGATAAAAAAAACAAGCGTTTGCTTTTATATGCTGAAATGAAGGTCCCTGGAGAGGCTTGGCTCGAACTTAAACTTATCAACTTCCATGGAAAAGCATTTTTATCACAGGTTGCCACTTTCAGGCCGCATGGTCTTCTAGGAAGAATATATTGGTATGCCATGTGGCCTTTTCACTTGGTGCTTTTTAAGGGTATGGCTAAGCAGATTACCACCTATAAACCAAAAAAATAACTGGATATTGTTTACATTTGGTTTTGCAAAACAGATATGCCTAATCAAGATCACGACTATTCATTTTGGACTAAATATAAAAGATTTGCCTCGACAGAAATTATAATGTACCTGGTGATGATTATCGGTATTGCCCTGGGTATACTTATTTTAAGTTGAGGGCTAGTTTTAGATGATCTGCAGCATTTACATCATTAACAAACTTTACAAAGGCTGCATATTGTTCTGCTGGATAAGTACCATCGCGGAGCATAATTTTGCGATAAAACATCATCTTCTGGCCCTCAAATGCAACTTTCCGTTCATAGGTGCCAAACGGCGAAGAAAATTGTTTATCTGCTATCGTTAGAGATTCAGGCTTTGCATTGGCTGGCAATATATATTCTACGGTATCTTCGTCAGTAAATCCTCTGTTTATGTACAACGGTAAAGTTCGGTTTTTTACTTCTGATACAACGGGTTGTATATTAAAAGCATTTGGCTGTATAAACATTTTATTCCCGTTGATTGGCGCATAATTTTTAATATTTAGCGAGATATCTTCAGAAAGTTCTGGGTTAATGTTTTTCTTTGCGATGAAGTGTATGTCGTCAAAATTTATATTGTCGATGTTATAGGCAGATTTTAGTGCTTTGTGTTGTTCGTTACTTGGTTTCTCTACCAAAGCTTCGCGATTATCATATTGAGAACCAGAAAATACGGTATGCATTTTACCTGTAACGTCGCCCTCGTTACTGATCACTAAATTAGCTTTTCTGATTTGTAGGTTTTCATTCATCGATAGCTTTGGTGTTCGAAGCAATTTCCCTCCCTCTGCCGTACAGGCAAAAACATTCCTATCATCGGTGAAGTCGCTTAAAAATCCAAATGGAATCTTTTGATTGGTACATTCCAGCCAGGTAGTGTCACCTTTGAGTGGCAAACAAAGTATTATGTGGTTGCCTTGTGCCATACTTGCGAAATTAGGATCTACGCTTCGTTTTAGTGAACCAGCTTCAACTACACAGTACATAGAATAAATATCTGCTGCATTTAATAAACTTTGCATATAGTTTACTAATGCTTTGCAGTCGCCATATCCTAAGCGATCTACTTCACTTGCCTCAACTGGTTGGAAACCTCCAATGCCGATTTGGACGCTGATATAACGTGTTTTATCTTGTAAATACTGATAGATTTTTCGGGCCTTGGCTTTATCATCTTTTTCATCCTTTACCAGGTTCTTAACCATTTGTATTGTAGTGGCAGGAAGCGCAGTGCGTTGTTTAAGTAAATCATCATAAACCCATTTGCCTAATTCTTGCCAATTTTTATAGCTTCCCTTGTAGCCGTAGTAGTAGAAATCCTGTGGAGCAATCTGTATTTTGGTGGTGTATTTTTCAGGATCGGGGCTATAAGGTTGTGATTTTGTGGCCATGTGATTACTGATGAGCCAGGTCGTTTTTTTTTGCTTCTCGTCAACAACTTCTATAGGTTTGCCCAGATAATTCTGTGCCTGAATTCTGATCTGGTCATCTGGCTTGCAAATAAACGTATACGAGCTCTCCTGAACTGATAAATTATCTTCAATTATTGGTGTCCAGTCTGGAATAATCAAATTTTGCTTATTCCTTGTTTCAATTTGATAACTTACAGTGTAGGGATACTGATTAATTGAAGGCCTGAAATATTTGATCCTACTATCCACGAATAGAGAAAATCCATCGGCGGCACTTACATCGGCAAAATTATTTTGATTAAATTTACTCATGACGATTCCAGCGGCATTGTAAACCTCCCCTTTAATACTTTTTATTGCTATATTTTTATCGTACCCAATAATCATTCTGGCATCATCATCGCCATTTTCATTAAAAACAGTAATTACTTTTTTATGGTAGCTAATTACGTTGTCCTTAGCCCGCATATCTATTATAAGTTCTTCATTGCGAATGCAAGCGTTAGCCCTTGCCCTTAAATTTGGCGTTAATAAATCTACATCATAACTGGTTTGACCAAAAGCATGACAGGTAAAGAGAAGACAATAGACCAGGCTATAAATAAAACGCATCTATTCTGCTTTTTTTAGTAAATATTCACTTTTCTGATTTTGAATGATCTTGCTATAAAATTCTTTAAGGTATAGATATTCTTCTGGCTGATAAATAGCATTGTTAAGTTGGAGTACTTGGCTAAGGGAAAGCATATTGCCGTCTAAGCCGGTTTTGAGCAAATACTTGCCACCATTATTTGGCAGGCCCACAGCTAAATCCTTCGGTTTTTCTGATAATTCGTATTTATCCGGTAACTCGATATTGATAATAATTCTTTCGTCTGATGCCGCTCCTAAATCTACAGGGTAGGCTCTGTCATTCAGGTTAAATGGGTTTTTGCTCACTGAATTGATGAAAAACGGGCTCATGTAGAACGCTTTATTATTTAACCCTTCATTAACGGTAAACTCAACTTCGTATTTTTCCGTTAGGATATTCTCAATACTGTCTACGTTCTCAATCTGGTGTTTTAGGATCTTTATTCTGGGTAAACGTTCATCTAGTTTCTCTACAAATTCATCTACCGAGCCAGACCTGTTAATCTCCTTTCTTTTGTTATAAGCGGCGTAGCCCTGAGTGTGCGTGGTTAAAGTTCCAACAATCTTACCTTCATTGGTTAATTTTCCTAATAACACGTAACTGGTAATGGCTTTCTGGCTTGCTTTCATGTCAATCCAGTAAGAAGCCTTTTTTAAATTAATTACCCGTCCTTGGTCGTTAATGCACCTAAGCGGAAGCAGTCCGAATGGTAATAGTGGTTCACTTGCATCTAACAGATAGCTTTTGTCGCCTATATTAACCTTCGCAACTACATAATTAAAATTGCTTATTACTGGATAAAGCTTGTTGATGTTCCCATTTTCCCGGGTAGAAAGTATCACTGCTTCTGCATCCAGGTTAGCTGCAGATAGGGCGGCAATAAGATTCAAATTGATATCTGCTACACTACCAGATCTGTTTTCCAGGGCCTTTTTAATATTATCCTCCGAAAAAACACCATAGTAATCATTCCACTTGATTTGCTTTCTAACGTAATTATAAATTGCCTGTGCTTTTTCTAATTCTCCAGATGCATTTTTGATGATTGATGGCAACAAACTTGTGTAGATGTCTTTTCTCTTCATCTGGCCTCCAAAAGATTTATCTGATGTTAGCTCGAAATCTACATCTTTCCACGTTTTGGTGTACGACGTTTTTCCACCGTTTGGATTGGTAAAATCAGAAAGCTCGAAGTATATTGCTGATTTAAAGTTGCTCGGTGCTGTCATGTTATCTTCCTCAATAAAAGCAGGAATGTTTTTCATTAAGTAGGAAATTTTTGAACAATCAATAACTGCACCATTGATCCTTAAACATTCTCTCGAAAGCTCTACTTTCTGATCTGTAAGCTTCTGGTATCCTCTTAGCGATACATTGTAGTTATAAATGCCTGGAATATAAACAAGGTATTCACTACTCAATTTCGGAATCGCCGATTGAAATTCCCAGGTTTTGAAATTAAAAATTCTTGGCGATTTAAGTCTGTAGCTGTATTCTATAATGCTTCCTTCTTTCAAATTCGGAAGTGTAAATTTCGTTAATTGCGTGTATTTTGATCTATTTTCACTGAAGACAGCTTTTTTATCCATCTGGCTTTCCACAAACTTACCTCCAACATAATTAAATGTCGATGCCCTAATGTCTATTATCAATTCCTCCCGAGTATTATCCTTATAGGTTGGAATAATAACGTTTGCAGACTCAAAACCTTCTTTATTGTAGATTTTAATTTTGACATGGTAATCATGCACTACCTCGAGCTTGCCGCTAGCATCGTCAATTTGAATTGAAGTTGTGCCAAACTCTTTCAAAACAATTGCATTTGCGTTGCTGTCAATTTTTTTTCTGTCAAACTCCATGTCGTCATAGGTTATCTTTCCAAAATCGAAGTTTTGTGCGGAGACAGATATTGTAAGGAGACAGAAAGAGATTAAGGTTAGAAAGCTTTTCATTTGGAGCGTAATTTTTTGCAATTTAAGTTTAGGTTACTAGATTTTAAAATATATTTTAAATTTAATAAAGCTGTGCTATAAACAAATCAATCCTTTTTAGCACTTTTGAATAAACTTATAATAACGGGTGGTGTGTTTCTTAGCAATCACCTCTATCTGATATTGAAACTGATGAAATTAAATTTAAAGCGTCCTTTGGCATTTTTCGACCTTGAGGCAACAGGCATAAATGTAGGTGCAGACCGAATAGTGGAGATAGCAATTCTAAAAGCAATGCCCGACGGGTCGGAGTTGGTGAAAACTTGGCGTGTAAATCCTGAAATGCCAATACCCTTGCAAACATCGTTGATACATGGTATTTATGATGAGGATATTGCCCATGAGCCTACATTTAAAATGCTCGCATCAGACATAGCAGCCTTTCTTGCCGATAGCGATCTGGCAGGTTACAACTCCAATAAATTTGATATTCCGATGTTACTCGAGGAATTTTTAAGGGCAGAGGTAGACTTTGACATGGCTAACAGGAAGTTTGTCGATGTACAAAATATCTTCCACCAAATGGAACAGCGAACCTTGAAAGCAGCATACAAATTTTATTGTCAAAAAGATTTAGTAAACGCACATGCGGCAGAAGCCGATGTTATTGCAACCTATAAAGTGCTGCTTGGACAATTGGAAATGTACAAAGACACAGAATTCGAGAACAAACAAGGCGTGAAAAGTACACCCGTAGTTAACGATGTAGATGCATTGCATGACTTTACTAACATCAATAAACCTGTTGATTTCGCAGGAAGATTGGTTTACAATGAAAAAGATGAGGTTTGTTTTAACTTTGGTAAGCACAAAGGCAAGACAACCGACCAAGTATTTTCGGTTGAACCTAGTTATTACGCCTGGATGAAAAATGGCGATTTTCCGCTGTACACCAAAAAGAAATTAGATGAGGAGTGGGCGAAGTTTAATGCAAAGAAAAATGAAAACAAGGTACCAAGGCCGCAAAACCCCACACAAGGAAATCGTCTGCAATACCAACCAAAACCACAAGCCAAAGTAGAAAAGCCGGCGCAACCTATCAATACCGATATGCTTGAGCAACTGAAGATGAAATTCGGAAAGTAAGCTAAAAGCGATTTTTAAACCAAAGGGAAAATGTAGCGCTACATTTTCCCTTTACTATTAAATTACCCTATGAAGTTTATTAAAATACTTTCTATACTTCTTACATTAAACGTTGTTGCAATTGCTCAAAATGAACTACCTGTAGCTGCAGGGTTTAAGCAAGCTTATGAGAAAAACACACGTGATATAAGCGGTAAGCCAGGGAGAAATTATTGGCAAAACCACGCTAATTATAATCTAAAAATTAACTTTGATCCTACTTCCAGGTTGTTAAAGGGCAAGGTTTCGGTTGTCTATACAAATAATAGTCCAGATACGTTGTCGGAAGTTTGGTTCAAGTTGTATCCAAACTTGTATCAGAAAGGCACACCGCGGAAGTCAAAAATTGCAGATTCAGATTTAGGTGATGGTGTGAGGATTGAAAAGCTGTCTGCACAGGGAAAATCCATCAGCGACTTCAAAATCGATGGTACAAATATGATAGTAAAGGTTACCAGAATCTTGCCAAAAAAAAGTATCACCTTCGATATTGACTATAATTACATCTTAAATAGAGGGTCTCACTTACGTACCGGACAGGTGGACGATGGATCTTATTTTGTGGCCTACTTCTTTCCCCGAATTGCCGTTTACGACGACATAGATGGATGGAATAAATATCCATATACCGGTGCAGAAGAATTTTATAACGATTTCGATCATTTTAATGCATCGGTTACCGTACCTGGTGGATTTGGCGTTTGGGCTACTGGCGACTTAAAAAATGCTACTGAAGTTTTCGACTCCAAAATTGTAGCACGTCTGGCTTCAGCGGAGAAAAATGATGCCATAGTAGATATCATTACCAAGGAAGATTTGTCTGCTAAAAAAGTAACCAGAGATAATGCTTTAAATACATTCAAATTTGAGGCAACCAATGTTACTGATTTTGTTTTTGCTTTAAGCGATCATTATTTATGGAAGTCGACGAGTCTTGTGGTCGATCCCGAAACAAAACGACGAACACGCGTAGATGCTGTGTTTAATGCAAAACACAAAGACTATTACGAGGTTATCGATTTTGCTCGTAAAACTGTGGAATCGATGAGTTATAAATTTCCTAAATGGCCATTTCCATACAGCCATGAAACAATTTTTGATGGTCTGGATCAAATGGAATATCCAATGATGGTGAATGACAACCCCGTTGATAACCGCGAAGATGCCATTACGCTAACTGATCATGAGATCTTCCATACTATGTTCCCATTTTATATGGGTATAAATGAAACTAAGTATGGTTGGATGGATGAAGGATGGGCGACAATAGGGGAGTGGCTTATTTCACCGATGATAGATTCTAGTATCGTAGATGAGTATGGGATCCAGCCAACTGCATCATCTTCAGGGAGCAAAGATGATACCCCAATTATGACCCTCACACCTGATTTGAAAGGTTCTGGCTCCTTCACTAACTCTTATCCAAAGCCCGGGTTAGCTTATCTTTTTGTTAAAGATTACCTCGGTGATGAATTATTTACCAAGGCACTCCATCATTATATTAAAAACTGGAATGGAAAACATCCGATGCCCTACGATTTTTTTAATAGTATTAATACGGGTAGCAGAAAAAACCTGGATTGGTTTTGGAAGAAATGGTTTTTTGAAGGTGGAATTCTTGATCTTGGAATAAAAGCAGTGGATACAACTTCCACGGGATATGCTGTAACCGTTCAAAATAAAGGCACAAAGCCGCTTCCTATTGATTTGATGCTTACTTACGATGACGGTTCTGTTGAAAATATACACCAGACTATCGGCATTTGGGAACATGGAGCGCAGGAGGTTAAAGTCGATGTAAAAACGGTAAAAAAATTAAAAAAAGTGGTAATGGGTAGCAGTCATGTTCCCGACAAATCCAAAGGAGACAATAGTTTTAGTGTGAACTAGTATTTATTTGATACTGGATAATATGGCTTAGCAATTAATCCCTCATCGCTAAAGAATCGCCACAAGCGAACATCCTTTATAGCTTTTTTAAGGGATGCTTTTTTATTGTCGATGTATATTTTATCTTGTATCAAACGTATTCCGTGGCTATAATCTGCCCAAAGATTGGTGTGTCTGTTGTAGACTGGTTGAATTGGTTTGCCATTTTGCTGGTGCCAGCCGTAGATAACAACTCTAGCTGTTTGTTCTGCATAAATTTTATTAGATACTATGATATCTTTTTTATTTCCACTGGTTAGTTTTCCAGCGTAACTTTCTAATGTCGATAATTGTTTTCGCACACTGTCTGTATGTGCGACAAACACCGGCACAGTCGTCATAAGATCTGAGGGCGGGATGGGTTGTGGCTTAAGCTTGATTTCAGCATGTTTGTGAATGCGATCTACCAGTGTCTTTGTTGGCAGCGTACACTTTGTGAGGTTAGCGATCCGTTGAGCGAGGATCGGTGTCATAGGCATATAGACAAAGTCTGTATCATTGCCTATTGCCAAATAATCTGGCAATACAAAAAAAGTAATTACACTGCCCTCAATCGTGTCGGTACATTTTACAAGCTTCCTAAGAAATTTAGGAATATTTCCATGCCTTATTTCCTTAAAAATAAGCTTTTCCCGAGATTTTAAATTAATTGAGCCGTCTGAGATGACTTTCGCAAAGGCGGTGCCACCCAAGGCATTTTCACTTCGATCTTTCACCTTCAAAACCTGCGCTTGCAGGTTAAAGCTTATTAAGCAAAAAAATAAAAAAATGAACCGCTTCATCTAGGTTTTTAAAAATTCAATATTTCTTTTTAAGCCCGCATACTTAGTTCGCTTAACCGCCGAACCCTTAAAAACCTTCTTAAAAACATCTTCCGTAATTTCAGTCAATGCTTTATGATCTAATTCCAGAAGACCTGTTTGTGGCCTAAATTCTTCTTCACGGTGAATCTTGGAGAATCTGTTCCAGGGGCAAACATCCTGACAGATGTCACATCCGAACATCCAATTATCCATCTTATCTTTGAACTCTGCAGGAATTTCGTTTTTCAACTCAATTGTGAGATAAGAAATGCACTTGGTTGCATCTACCACTTGAGGCGCAATAATTGCTTCAGTCGGGCAAGCATCCAAGCACCTCGTACAAGTGCCGCAATGATCGGTTTTAAATGGTTGGTCATAATCAAGCGCTAAATCAACAATTAATTCTGCCAGAAAGAAAAAAGATCCATCTTGCTTGCTGATGAGGTTTGAATTTTTACCCATCCACCCAATCCCGGATTTTTTGGCCCAAGCCCGATCTAGAACCGGTGCAGAGTCTACAAAAGCTCTCCCACATACCTCGCCTATTTGCTCCTCAATAAAATGGATAAGTGCTTTAAGTTTGGTTTTTATTACTGTATGGTAGTCCTGCCCGTATGCATATTTTGAGATTTTTGGTGCGGCCTCATCACTTTGTGTTGCTGTTGTAAAATAATTTAACGAGAGGGATATTACCGACTTGGCGCCATCTACCAATAATCGGGGATCTAGGCGTTTGTCAAAATAGTTTTCCATGTATTTCATTTCACCATGCCGATTGTTCTTCAACCAGGTCTCGAGTCTGGGCGCTTCTTCTTCTAGAAATTCAGCCTTTGCTATACCAACGTCCAGGAATCCCAGGCGTTTAGCCTCGGCTTTAATCATCTGACTATATTTCGCTGGATTGTTGTACACAGAAACACAAAGATAAGGCTTACAATCAAAACATTTTTATCAATCGGCTGTTCTAACTACAGAAACTAGATTAATTAACTGGGGTTTCTATCTTTAGATATTAACCATACGCTATTAAAAAAATGGAAAACATAGATCCGCAACATACGGAATCAGGAGCAGCTCCTAAGCCGATAGAAAAAGATTACGAAAATCATAAGCAAGATCCAGGACCAGCTAAACCTGCGGTTACAGAGAAAGACGAAGATGGCGCCGGCTCGGTACTTAAATGGATTTTACCAATCGCAGTAATTATTGGCATTATTGTGTGGTTTGCCTTAAGGAAATAATTAGCTTTAGATCAATTATAATGAGATGCCGGTTGTTGATGCAACCGGCATTTTTTGTGCCTATTTTAGTAGGTTAACCTGGTAAAGGTCTTTTCTTCTATCTTTTAGAATCTTAACAGTTCCATAGTGATGGAGCTCATCAAGCAAATGGAGATCTACATCAACAACCAACACCATTTCGGTGTTCGGAGTAGCTTCAGCTTTTATCGCATTAGTAGGGAAAGCAAAATCTGATGGTGTAAACACTGCTGACTGTGCAAACTGAATATCCATATTGTTCACCTTTGGCAAATTACCTACACAGCCGGCAATTGCTACATAACATTCATTTTCTATAGCCCGTGCCTGTGCACAATGCCTCACCCGTGTGTAACCGTTTTGCGTATCTGTTAAAAAAGGAACAAATAAAATCTGCATTCCCTGGTCTGCATAAATCCGACTAAGCTCTGGGAACTCAACATCATAGCAAATAAGAATTCCTACTTTTCCACAATCGGTATCGAATACCTTTACCTTATCTCCACCTACCATTCCGTAATATTTCTGCTCGTTTGGTGTGATGTGAATCTTTCTATATTCGTCAATTTTACCTGTTCTGTGGCAAAGATAGGTGGCGTTGTACAGTCTTCCGCCGTCTAGCAAAGGCATACTTCCAGTAATAATATTAACATTATAACTCAAAGCGTACTCATGCATTTTCTGTACAATCTCTTCAGTTTTTTCGGCGAGTTTTCTCATTGCCTCAATTTCTGGAAGATGATTATATGGTTGTAATAGGGGTGTATTAAATAGTTCAGGAAACATAATGAAGTCAGATTTGTAGCCGCTAACAGCATCTACAAAAAATTCAACCTGCTCATAGAATGTCTCCATATCAGGGAATAAACGCATTTGCCACTGTACTAAACCTAAACGAATGGTCATTGCAGAACGTGCAGATGCATCAATTCCTTGATAGTAAATGTTGTTCCACTCAATTAACGTGGCATACTCTTTTGATTCCTTATCGCCAGGTAAGTAGTTTTTAAGCACCTTCCTAACGTGAAAATCATTTGATATTTGAAATGTAAGCGTTGGGTCGTAAATTTCCTTGGCTTTCACCTTATCTATATATTGCCTCGGTGTTAAACTATCTGCGTGAGCGTGGTAGCCAGGGATTCTGCCTCCAGCGATAATACTTTTCAAATTTAAACTTTCGCAAAGCTCTTTTCTGGTTTCGTAAAGCCTCCTGCCAAGCCGCAGTCCTCGATATTCAGGGTGAACGAAAATTTCAATTCCATATAAGGTATCCCCATTCGGATCGTGGGTGGAAAATGAATAATCGCCTGTGATTAATTTGTAGGTATGTCTATCCCCATATTCGTCATACTCTACAATAATAGATAATGAGCAAGCGACCACTTTCTCGTCTACTGCGATACAAAGTTGGCCTTCAGGAAAAATATTTATAAGCTTCGCGATGCTTGATTTAGGCCAAATCGATCCACCCATGCTATCATAGGCCTGGAGCATCGATTCTTTTAAATCTGCATAGTCTTCAAGTGTTAATTTACGTATTTCAATATTCATAATGTTTGATTTCTACCATATGAACATACAAGTTTATGGAATGTTTGTAGATTTTGATATCATTCAAACTGACTGATAGCTGTTAAAGCAATAGCAGCACCAAATAGCAGCAACTATTATTTCATAACATTCATCATTAAAATGAAGAAAGTTGTTTATTAATTTGTCGCTTCGCAAATTATATTAAAATAATTTTCCGGTTTGTCCGGGGAAATTTCTCTTCAGGTGTTTATAAGCGGCCTCTGTCACTTCTCTACCTCTGGAGGTGCGCATGATGTATCCTTCCTGAATCAGGAATGGTTCGTAAACTTCTTCAATAGTTCCTTCATCTTCTCCAACAGCCGTAGCAATTGTTTTTAAACCAACAGGTCCCCCTTTAAATTTGTCGATGATCGTCGAGAGAATTTTATTATCCATTTCATCCAAACCATGTTCATCAACATTAAGTGCGTTTAGTGCATAATTTGCAATTGCAGGATCTATATTGCCAGTACCTTTAATTTGAGCAAAATCTCTGGTACGCCTCAATAAAGCGTTGGCAATACGTGGCGTTCCCCGACTTCGACGGGCGATTTCGAAAGCACCTTCATCGCTTATTGGTGTATTTAATATTTCAGATGATCGAAGTACAATAGTTGTGAGCAGCTTGGCATCATAGTAAGCCAAACGGCAGTTGATACCAAACCGTGCCCGCAGTGGCGCCGTAAGTAATCCCGAACGTGTTGTAGCACCAACTAATGTAAATGGGTTAAGTGATATCTGCACTGAACGGGCATTCGGACCTGTTTCCAGCATGATATCGATTTTAAAATCTTCCATGGCAGAATACAGATATTCTTCAACTAATGGCGATAAACGGTGAATCTCATCTATAAATAAAATGTCACCCTCATCCAATCCTGTCAGAAGCCCAGCTAAGTCGCCAGGCTTGTCTAAAACAGGCCCTGAGGTTACCTTAATTCCGGCACCCATTTCATTAGCAATAATATAGGAAAGCGTGGTTTTGCCTAAACCCGGGGGACCGTGTAAAAGAACATGATCTAAGGCTTCACCACGAAGTTTCGCAGCTTGAACGAAGATCCTTAGATTTTCCATAACTTTTTCCTGACCGGTAAAGTCTTCAAAAGCTTGTGGCCTTAGCACCCGTTCAATATCGCGATCGGTAGGGCTAAGGTTGTTTGCGTCTGGATCAAGATTTTCGTTCATGAAGCAAATATAAAATTAAATGCTAAAAAAATTAGGATTTTTGAAATTTCCTGGATACAAATACATCTTTTGTGCCAGTGGTATATTGATAGAATCCTTCGCCAGTTTTAACGCCTTTCTTACCCGCTGCCACCATATTCACTAATAAAGGACAAGGGGCATATTTAGGGTTACCAAAACCTTGATGGAGGACGTTTAAAATGGCTAAACAAACATCTAAACCTATAAAATCTGCCAACTGTAAAGGCCCCATTGGATGCGCCATGCCTAGCTTCATTACGGTATCGATTTCATTAACGCCCGCAACACCTTCAAATAAAGTATAAATGGCTTCGTTAATCATCGGCATTAAGATCCTGTTGGCCACGAAGCCAGGGTAATCGTTTACTTCAACCGGGGCTTTTTGCAAATGCTCCGAAAGGTCCATGATGGTCTGTGTAGTTTCGTCGCTTGTTTGGTAACCACGAATTACCTCAACCAATTTCATTACTGGTACCGGGTTCATAAAATGCATGCCTATAACCTTTTCTCCACGATTGGTTGCAGCAGCAATTTGAGTAATGGATATGGAGGATGTATTGGAAGCTAAAATACAATCAGCCGGTGCGAATGTGTCTAGTTCTTTAAATATCTTTAATTTTAAATCGCTGTTTTCTGTGGCTGCCTCCACAACGAGATCGGCATTTTGCACTCCTTGCTGTATCGCGGTAAAAGTGTTGATGTTGTTCAAGGTAGCTAACTTTTGCTCTTCTGTTATGGTTCCTTTACCCACCTGCCTGTCGAGGTTTTTGCTAATGGTCTGGATCGCTTTATTCAGGGCATCCTGATTCACATCAACCAGACTTACCTTAAAATTATGCTGCGCAAATACATGCGCAATACCATTACCCATTGTTCCTGATCCTATTACTGAAATGTTATTTATCATTTGGTTAGTATTAATCGTATTATAAACGAGATAAGATTGTTTCCGTCATAACTATTTATTTGTGGAATGATGATAGATACATCATATCTAGAACCTACAGGTGCTAAGATCCCATACCGCTAAGCGCCGGTTATGGTGCCAACCTATTTTTTACCCAACTGCCTTTTATCAATTCAAAGTTAATTCGATCGTGTAAACGGCTACGGCGGCCTTGCCAAAATTCTATTCTGGTTGGCTTAACAATGTATCCGCCCCAATGTGCTGGTTTAGTGATTAACTTTCCTTCGCTTTTATTCTTTAAATCTTCAAACCTTTCTTCTAATACTGCACGATCTGGAATTACCTGGCTTTGCGGAGATGCTACCGCTCCAATCTGGCTTGCAATTGGGCGTGTAATGAAATAAGCTTCTGAGGTTTCTTTATCTAATTTTTCTACAACACCTTCTATGCGTACCTGCCGTTCCAAATCTGGCCAAAAGAAAACAAGGGCGGCATAAGGGTTGCGTTTCAATTGTTTACCTTTTGCGCTTAAGTAGTTGGTAAAAAACCTGAATCCATCATCATCAACACCCTTTAGCAATACGATTCTCGCATCAGGTCTTCCAGATTTATCCGCGGTCGCCAGCGTCATTACATTAGGTTCATAAACCTGAGCCGTAACAGCATCATCAAACCACTTTTTGAATTGAGTAATAGGATTGTTATCTACGTCAGACGCATCTAACGTGGCGCCCTTATAATCTTGGCGCAGGTTTTGTAGAAATTCATTAGTAACTTGCATAAACAAAAATAGGCATCTTTTATGGTGCTGCAAATGATTATCGTCATGCTTAACAATATAAAACCAAAAACAGGTCGTTTATTGATCTCAGAACCATTCATGTCTGATCCTAATTTTAAAAGATCTGTTGTTTTATTAACGGAACATGGAATTGATGGATCTGTAGGATATATTTTAAACCAAGTGGGTAATTTGATTCTCAAAGATGTTATTCTGGATTTGTGGGAAGCACACCATAATATTTATTTTGGCGGACCAGTTGCTGCAGATACACTCCACTTTATACATTGCGCATACGATAAATTACAGAGCGGAGAGCCAATAGGCAATGGATTGTACTGGGGAGGCAGTTTCGACACGCTGAAAATGCTCATAAATAATAATGCCATCGATGAAAATGAGGTAAAATTTTTTATGGGTTATTCTGGTTGGGATAACGGGCAGCTAGAACGAGAAATTGAGCAAAATGCCTGGATGGTGAGCGACATTTTTCATACAGACGTTATTTTTGGAAAAGATGATGAGCAGCTGTGGAGAGATGTAATTGTAAACTTGGGTCCGAAATATGCGCATGTAAGTAACTTCCCGATAGACCCAAGCTTGAACTAGACACTAGATCTAATCGGGGGCTCGAAAACAATAGCTGTGGTGAGCTACATTTCCGCAGCGCTTTCCTCAACTTTCCTCCTTAATTCATCTTTATAATCCTGCATCATCGCGGTTAAAGTTTCATCAGCAGTTGCCAGTATTTGCACCGCAAGTAAACCCGCATTTTTAGCGGCATTCAACGC
This sequence comes from Pedobacter sandarakinus, assembly GCF_026240095.1. Taxonomy (GTDB): domain Bacteria; phylum Bacteroidota; class Bacteroidia; order Sphingobacteriales; family Sphingobacteriaceae; genus Pedobacter; species Pedobacter sandarakinus. The sequence continues at coordinate 326,326 of NZ_JAPIVG010000002.1, forward strand.
TACCGTTGCAACGGGAATTCCGTTTGGCATTTGTAAAATCGATAAAATACTATCCCAGCCATCAATAGAATTTGATGATTTTACCGGTACGCCAATTACAGGAAGGGTAGTAATTGAGGCAACCATACCAGGTAAATGCGCAGCACCGCCAGCACCTGCAATAATAACTTTTAGCCCCTTTTGGTGTGCATCTTTGGCATAGTCGAACATGCGTTCGGGTGTTCTATGTGCAGAGACAACGGTTATTTCATAGCTGATTCCGAACGCTCCTAATACGTCTGCCGCATCTTGCATCACGGGCAGATCTGATTTACTTCCCATAATTATTCCTACTAAAGCGGCTGATTTCGGTTGCTCCATGTTGCGATTTATTTATGCTATTGGTTTTAAATTTTCTGTCTTAATTCTGATTGGTTAGGCAAGTACTTTTAATGTATTTTGTACATATCTGGCCTTTTCGATAGCTTTATCTCTATCAATATCTACAATGGTAACGTGGCCCATTTTGCGGAATGGCTTGGTATATTTCTTACCATAAAGATGTACAAATACACCATCGATCGCTAAAACTTTTTCCAGGTTTTCGTACCTCGCAACCCCCTCAGATCCTTTTTCGCCAAGTAGGTTAATCATAATTGCATTTGTAATACTACTGGTATCGCCTAAGGGGAGATTATAAATGGCACGTAAGTGTTGTTCAAACTGCGAAACATAATTTCCTTCGATGGTTTGGTGGCCACTATTGTGTGGTCTTGGCGCAACTTCATTCACAAGGATTTCGCCATCGCTGCAAACAAACATTTCGACTGCCAGAATCCCGGTAATATTCATTGATGAAGCAATATTCTTGGCAATATTATCTGCCTTTTCTTGTAAACTTTCTGCATATGTAGAAGGCGAAATTAGGAATTCCACAAGGTTAGCCTCTGGATTAAATTCCATCTCGACCATAGGGAATGTTTTCATGTCTCCATTACTGTTTCTTGCTACAATAACGGCAACCTCTTTTTCAAATTCCACCAGTTTTTCGATGATACATGGTGCATCAAATGCGTTTTCAAGGTCAGCTGAACTATTAATGCGCATTACGCCTTTGCCATCGTAACCATCTTTCCTTAACTTCAAAATATAAGGGAAAGGAATCTGGCTATTTTCTAAATCTTCTTTCGTATTTACAATTTGAAAAGGAGATGTTGGAATATCGTTTTCCTTGAAGAACTGCTTTTGCACTCCTTTGTCTTGGATTAGTCTGATGACCCTTGCCTGAGGGAAAACTTTTTTTCCTTCTTTTTCCAGTTGCTCTAGTGCATCAATATTTACTTTTTCTATTTCGATAGTTATTACATCTGCTTTTTTCCCGAAATTGTAAACAGTATCGAAATCGGTAATTGAACCATTTTCGAAAGAATTGCAGATGTGCTTGCATGGTGCATCTGGATCTGGGTCTAGCACTAGAGAAGTAACATTATAATTTATTGCCTGCTGGATAAGCATTCTACCTAATTGCCCACCACCTAATATACCTAGTTTTAATTCGCTAATCTGTTTTGCCATGCGCTTGAAAATAATGCTACTTTTGCACAAAAGTAACCATAAAAATTTTATTGATGAATGCTGATGCGATAATTATTGGTGCAGGTGCTTGCGGGTTGATGTGTGCCGTGCAGGCTGGCTACCTCGGCAAGAAGGTTATTGTACTCGAGAAAAATGAAAAACCAGGCGCTAAAATTCTAATTTCTGGGGGTGGCCGATGCAATTATACCAATCAGTTTGCTACGGCCTCACAATTTATATCACAAAACCAGCATTTTATTAAATCTGCCTTTACGCAGTGGACAGTAGAGGATACCATAAGCTTTTTCGAAACTTACGGCATTAATGGATCAGAAAAGACGCTTGGCCAACTATTTCCTGTTGATAAAAATGCAAGAGACGTTGTAGCTGTATTTACTTCTATTTGCGCAGATTTTGGCCAGGAAATAAGATGTAATGCTGATGTAAAAGACATCGAGATTGTAGACAATGCATACCGGGTTAGCTATTTGAAGAATGGAAAACTGGTTTTTTTGACTGCTGAAAAATTAGTGATAGCAACAGGTGGTTTACCTATACCGAAAATGGGCGCTACGGATTTTGCCTTGAGGTTTGCACGCAAGCACAACCTAAATATAATAGAAACCGCACCTGCTTTGGTTCCGCTAACCATCACCGGTAAAGACGAAGAATGGTTTGCACAACTTGCTGGTAACAGCGTTTTCTGTGAGGTAAGCAATAACGAAATTTCTTTTGAAGAAAACATTCTATTCACCCATTGGGGCCTTAGCGGGCCTGCCATACTCCAAATTTCTTCGTTTTGGCGGAGAGGTGAGCTGGTAAATATCAACCTGCTGCCCCAACATGATATCATAGCTATACTTAACGAAGAGCGCAGAACCAACGGGAAAACATTATTATCAAGCCTATTAAATCGATATTATACGAGAAAGTTTACCGATGCACTTGGAAAGTTTTTGCCACTTACTAAACCCGTTGCTGCGTTAAACAATGCCGACATTGATCTATTAGGCAAAACCATACACCAGTTTAAGGTAAAACCAGCTGGCGATAAAGGTTACGACAAAGCAGAAGTGATGCGTGGTGGAATTGATACCAATGAAATATCGTCTAAAACGCTCGAATGTAAAAAGCTGCCCAACCTATATTTTGGCGGCGAATGCCTCGATGTTACAGGTTGGTTAGGAGGCTACAATTTTCAATGGGCCTGGGCTAGTGGTTTCGTAATTGCGCAACAACTTTAGTATTTATTTGACTTAGTCTTATCACAAATAAACATCTGGCATAATTTCCCAAGCCCAGGGCTTTTTAAATGATTTGAAAGTTCTGAGTTGCGAGAAATACAAAACCTCGCTAGTTTTACGGTTACCGATATCCCGGCGATGTAAATTCCCCACCGTTGTAAATAACTCGCGGGTTTTAAAATCGTAAACCCTTTCTGTCATATCACCTGTATTTTGGTTGAAGTATAAATTAATAGCACTTGTTAAAAACCAGTCGTTATTCTCAAACTTAAAGGTGTAACCCAACTCCCAGCGCCACTCTGCACCTCCCTGAAACCTCAGGTAAAGTTGTTGGTCTTTTATGTCGATTTGATGGAGTGGGTCGCCCAATTTCCCGCCCTCAGCTGCACGTAAAATAAAATCATTGTTCTGGGTAGAGAGTTGATATTTGCCAGAAGATTGGTTCTTAAAAAATATTGCCAGAATTCTAGGCTTTTGTGTTTCCTTAATAATGTCAGAATGATTATCGCCATAAGCACGCGTCTCATCTATCGTCTTATCCGATTCGAAAATCAAAGCTAAATCTGCTGCACCGTCGTTATTTAAATCACCTGCGGTCTGATTAATTAATTTCCAGTCTGGTGGGATGAGTTGAGAAATGGTATTGCCTTGTGTTTTAACTTTTGGAAAGAAAAATGACTTTTGAGCAAAAGCGCTGTTTGCAACAAGTAACAGCAGTAATAAGTTTAAAATCCTCATTCAGAAATAAAAGTGTTGATTTACTTATACAACGTTGAAACAGCAAATTTAGTTTGTCTCAGATGCAGGCATTACTTTGATCTAGAGATCGAACCCATACATCATTAATAATTTTTAAGTCTTAAAATTCGATTACTTTTGTAAAAAAAAATTGCTTTTGAAAACTGAAGTCTTAGCCATAACACCACCTTTTACTCAATTAAACACTCCTTACCCGGCAACGGCCTATATTAAGGGATTTTTAAACACTAAAAGTATTTTATCGTTTCAGGCAGATTTAGGAATCGAAGTAATTCTTGCACTCTTTTCTAAAAGTGGCTTAACCGACTTATTTGCCCATGTAGAACGCTTCTGTTTGCCTAAAACTGATAATTGCAAACGGATTTATGCCCTTAAGGCCGATTATTTGAGAACAATTGATGCTGTTATTGCGTTCTTGCAGGGCAAAAACCCTACTTTGGCTTTGCAAATATGTGGTGATGATTTTCTGCCACAAGCCGCTCGCTTCGAACAATTGGAAGAATTGGATTGGGCTTTTGGTACAATGGGCACGCAAGATAAAGCAAAACATTTAGCTACGCTCTATTTAGAAGATCTTTCGGATTTGGTTGTGGAATGTGTTGATGAAAATTTTGGTTTTAGCCGGTATGCAGAACGTTTAGGGAGGAGTGCCAATTCTTTTGATTATTTATACGCTGCGCTATTAAATCCGCCAACTTATATTGATCGCATTCTGAGTTCGATCCTTCAAGAGAAACTAGCCCGATTGGAACCTAAACTGTTTTTGATCTCGGTTCCTTTTCCTGGTAACCTATATAGTGCCCTCAGGTGCGCACAATGGGTTAAGGCCAATTTTCCTGAAATTAAAATTGCAATGGGGGGAGGTTTTCCCAATACAGAATTACGCTCATTGACAGATAGCAGGGTATTCGAGTTTGTCGATTTCATAACGCTTGATGATGGTGAACTGCCGATAGAATTATTAATTCAGAACATTGGCGATTCGATCCCTGATGAAATGAAAATGTATAAGCGTACATTTTTGCTGGAAAATGGTAAGGTTGTATATAAAAATGATTCGTTTAGAAAAGATTACAAGCAGGCAGACGTTGGTACGCCGGATTATGCAGATTTGTTGTTAAGCGAATACATCTCAGTAATTGAAATTGTAAACCCGATGCACCGGATGTGGAGCGACGGACGTTGGAACAAACTGACCATGGCCCATGGATGTTATTGGGGGAAATGTACGTTTTGCGATATTTCTTTGGATTATATTAAAGTTTACGAGCCAGTACAAGCTGCACAGATAGTAGACCGCATTGAAGAACTCTGTACAAAAATCGGCCAGAATGGTTTCCATTTTGTAGATGAGGCTGCACCGCCTGCACTCATGCGTGAAGTGGCGTTGGAGATCATCAGGAGAAAATTGACTGTTACATGGTGGACTAACATACGATTTGAAAAAAGCTTTACAGCCGACTTGTGTTTGCTTTTGAAAGCATCTGGATGTATTGCAGTATCTGGAGGGTTAGAAGTTGCTTCGGATCGATTACTGAAATTGATTGACAAAGGTGTTACGGTAGAGCAGGTGGCAAAAGTAACAAGGAATTTTACTGCAGCCGGCATTATGGTGCATGCCTATTTAATGTATGGCTACCCAACGCAAACTGTGCAAGAAACGGTTGATAGTTTGGAAATGGTGCGGCAGTTATTTGAGGCGGGCACACTCCAATCTGGGTTTTGGCACCAGTTTGCCATGACTGCTCACAGCCCTGTAGGAATGTATCCTGACCAGTTTAATGTTGTGAAACAAACAACTGAAGTTGGGGCATTTGCTAATAACGATATAAACTATACAGACAAAACTGGAATTGACCACAACAGATTTAGTTATGGCTTGAAAAAATCACTTTTCAATTTCATGCACGGCCTTTGTTTTGATTATGAGCTACAGGATTGGTTCGACTTCAAAATTCCGCGAACAAAAATAGCACCTAATTTTATTGAAAGTGCATTAAACAGTGATGCTCATTTTAGTACGAAAACCACTGCCAAAGTAATATGGTTAGGCGGAAAACCAGACATAGCTTATGTTACTAAATCTAAAAAAGGCAACACCTGGGAGATGGCAACCCTCACATTTCACGACAAGCGAAAAAGCTTTACTATTCAAACCAGCAAAGAGGAAGGCATCTGGTTGGCAAAGATTTTAGATAAGGTCCATATTAGTAGCGAGAAGGTTTACACATTTGCAGAGATTAAAGTAGACTTCGAGCTTGGAATGCAAAATTTCGAATTGTTTTGGTACGCCAAGCCAGTAAATACGCTTAGACAGGCAGGTTTATTGGTTTTATAGCAGGAGTAATCTTTTCAGATTTCTACGTCGGAGGCCAATCCTTTCAGCTAACTGAACAGCCTAGATTTATAAACCCGACCGTAACGAGATGCCCCGATTTTTCATCGGGGCAGAAGTGGGGGCGGGGCTGCTTTAACCTACATGCACAGGCCTTGCTTTCCAAAAAAAAGAAAATATTAGACATTAAATTAGCAAGGCCAGATACGCTAATGCAGCCAAGCTGGCACCAATAATTGGCCCAACAATAGGCACCCATGCATACGGCCAATCGCTGGTTCCTTTACCTTTCATGGGAATTAGTGCATGTACAATACGAGGCCCTAAATCTCTTGCAGGATTAATAGCATAGCCGGTGGTACCACCTAAAGCCAGGCCGATTACCCAAACTAGAAATGCCACTGGAATTGCACCCAAAGATCCCAGTCCGATAGGGGTTTTATCGTTTCCCATTTCTGCATTTGTAAAATAAAAAATCACAAATATAAGGACGAATGTGCCGAGGATTTCTGAAAAAAGGTTCGACTTTAGATTGCGAATAGCGGGCGCCGTTGCAAATGGAGCGGCTTTCAAACCTTTATCATCTGTGGCATCAAAGTGGTCTTTGTACATTAACCAAACCAGGAAAGAACCCACTATTGCCCCGCAAATCTGTGCTAAGATATAGTAGGGAACTTTTATCCAGTGAAATTTCTGTGCAATTGCTAAGGCAATGGTTACCGCAGGATTGAGGTGCGCCCCGCTGTATGGAGCGGCAATAACCACGCCGACAAACACCGCTAAAGCCCAGGCGGTTGTAATTACAATCCATCCGCTATTTTGGCCTTTGGTACCGTTAAGTACCACGTTGGCAACAACGCCGTTGCCTAATAAGATTAATAGGGCTGTGCCTACAAATTCTGCGACAAATTCTGTCATGACGTAATATTTGGTTAGTTTATATTTTGGTCTTTAGTCTTCTGCATTTACCCTAGCCGCTTTAACTGCTCGGTTCCATCCTTTAATCCGCTCTGCGTTATCTATACCTGGTTCGGCCACGAAAGTCTGATCAATCTTCCATTGCGATCTTATTTGATCGATACTTTCCCAAAATCCGGTTGCTAAGCCTGCGAGGTATGCTGCACCTAGTGCGGTAACCTCAGTAATTTCTGGTCTAACAACCTTGCTTTTAAGCAGGTCTGCCTGGAACTGCATGAGTAGATTGTTGGCAGTAGCCCCACCATCAACCCGAAGTTCGGCAATTTCTACGCCGGCATCTGCCTGCATCGCTTTCAACACATCCATGGTCTGGTAAGCAATACTCTCCAAAGCCGCCCTTGCAATGTGCGATTTGTTGGTTCCACGAGTAAGTCCTGTTATGGTTCCACGAGCGTGCTGATCCCAGTGTGGAGCGCCTAAGCCTGCGAAGGCTGGTACCACATATACGCCATCGGTATCTTTTACTTTTTTGGCAAGTGTTTCTACATCGGCAGATCGTGAAATGAGACCCATTTCGTCTCGCAACCACTGTACCACTGCACCACCTATAAAAATACTGCCTTCGAGCGCATAGTTTACCTCGCCGTTGATTTTCCAGGCAATAGTGGTAAGCAGATTATTAGCTGATATTTTTGGTGCTTTACCAATGTTCATTAACATGAAACAGCCGGTGCCATAGGTGTTTTTAACCATACCAACCTCCGTGCACATTTGCCCGAATAGTGCTGATTGCTGATCGCCCGCGATGCCGGCAATAGGAATTTTTGCTGCAAGGATTTTTCCCGCAGTTAATCCATATACTTCGCTTGATGATTTTACCTCGGGCAGCATGTTTTTAGGGATGCCAAATTGAGAAAGTAATTCCTCATCCCAACTTAAGGTATTAATATTATAGAGCATCGTTCTCGAAGCGTTGGTCACATCTGTGATATGAACTTCGCCCGCCGTAAGTTTCCAAATAAGCCAGGTATCTATAGTGCCAAATAGCAACTTGCCGGCATCAGCTTTTTCTCTTGCGCCTTCTACATTTTCTAAAATCCATTTGGCTTTAGTTGCAGAAAAATAGGAGTCGATTATTAACCCTGTTTTTTGTTGAATATTATCTGCCAGGCCTTGGGCTTTAACTTCGTCGCAATACGCAGAAGTTCGCCTATCTTGCCAAACAATGGCATTGTAAACGGGAATTCCGGTTTCCTTATCCCAAATTACAGTTGTTTCACGTTGGTTAGTTATACCAATCGAGTCGATATCGGCAACTGATAATCCTGCTTTAGTTACCGCTTCTGTAGCAACGGCTAACTGGGTTGACCATATTTCTAAAGGATCGTGTTCTACCCAGCCTGCCTGGGGATAAATTTGTGTAAATTCTTTCTGGGCTATTGCCTTAATTTCTCCGTTGTGATTGAAAACAATTGCTCTCGAACTTGTGGTTCCTTGATCGATCGCTAGGATATACTTACTCATAACTAAATTTTGGTTAGTGGTTATTTGACTAATGCAGGTTCAGGGGTATTAATTTCCTTGTTATAGGTATAACCATCTGCTAAAGTATTAAAAATATTGATTTGGTTATCTTCCCACTGATGATCTAAATTAAATTCTTTTGCCAATAGCGCCGCCACACGTGGAGCCATTGCTTTTGCGGCGGTTGCATCTATAAATAAGATACGTAATCTCCTGCTGAGCACATCCTCGACGGTTTTTGCCATTTCAAATCTTGCAGCCCAGATTACCTGTGCTGCTGTATATTCAAAATCTGGATGTAGTTTTTCTGATAGTGATGGTTCTTTAATTGTAAGTTCTTCGATTTTCTGCCTATCGGTACCATAGCTATCGAGAGGGTGATTTCCACCCACATTGCTGCAACCATGAATCGATAAATTCATAGTTGTGCAGGCCCCAGCTGAAAGATGAGCATGTTTTACTGCCAGATCCACTGTTTCTTCGGCCATTCGCCTATAGGTAGTCCATTTTCCACCTGTAATTGTTATCAACCCCTTAGCCGAAACCATCAGCTTATGATCTCTGCTGATTTCTTTGGTGCTATTTCCTCCTGCGTGTGTAGGAGCTGCCAAAGGTCTTAAGCCAGAGAACACACTGAGGATGTCTTTCTTTTCGGGTTTGCTTACAAAGTAAGCACTTGCAGTGGCTAAGATGAAATCAACTTCTTCCTTTAACGCTCTAGGTTCTACGCTATGTTCATCAAGCGGTGTATCTGTTGTGCCAACCAGTAGATGCTGATGCCATGGCACAGCAAACAATACCCTTCCATCAGATGTTTTGGGGATCATTAATGCTGCATTGCTATTTAAAAATTGATGCTTTAATACGATATGCACACCCTGGCTCGGTCTAACTAATTTTCTGGATTGTGGGTTATTCATTTGTAGAATATCATCAACAAAAACTCCCGTTGCATTAATTACAACCTTCGCATATGCTTTTGCTTTAACTCCAGAAATAGTGTTTAAAACTTCAACCCCAGTTACTTCATCTTTACTGTTTTTCAGGAGTGAAATTACTTTCGTATAGTTACACAATTGTGCCCCATGTTCTACAGCCGTTTGTGCTATATTTATTGCCAAACGTGCATCATCGAATTTTCCATCGTAATAGCTAATGCTTCCTTTTAAACCTTTCGATTTTATGCCAGGCATCATTTGTATGGTTTCTTTTTTAGAAAAATACCTGGACTTTCCGAAGCTGAACTTACCTGCAAGCCAATCGTAAAGTGTTAATCCAGTTAAATATTTTAAAATCGAAAACCAATCGTAGCATGGGATGATAAATTGCTCTTTGTTAACGAGATGATTGGCATTTTTTTGAAGTAGGCCACGTTCTTTCAAGGCATGTTTTACCAAGCTAATGTCTCCCTGTGCAAGGTATCTTACGCCACCATGTACCAATTTCGTACTCCGACTTGAAGTTCCTTTTGCAAAATCTGATTGTTCAACCAGCAGCGTTTTCAGCCCCCTTGTAGTTGCATCTAGTGCAGTACCCAAGCCTGTGGCTCCGCCACCTATTACAATGATATCCCAAACAGAATCTTCTGGCAAATTATAGTTATACGCTCTTTCCATTTATTTCCAAAAAATAATAAAACGAAACAATACGCAATTATAAGAAATCATTATCGAAATAATATTATATCCTGGTTAAAAAAATGTTAAATATTTTTATAAATCAAATTTATACAGCTTTTTATTTATTATTTTGCGACACACTTAATTAGAAAAGTTTATGATGAATCTAGCTGAGCGGCATCAATTTATTTTAACTCGCCTACAGAAAGACCAATATATTAATGTTGTAGACTTGTGTAAGGAATTGAAAGTGTCGTCGGTAACTATCAGAAAGGATTTAAAACTCCTTGAAGACAAAAATCTGTTGTTTAGAACCCATGGCGGGGCTACGGTTAATAACCCTTATACTGTTGACAGGCCCGTAAATGAGAAAGAAAAAATTCAATCTACCGAAAAAAATAAAATTGGTCTGGCAGCTGCAGGAATGCTCAATGATAACGATTCCATCGTAATTGCCTCTGGTACTACAGTTTATTATTTTGCTAAGAACATTCCTCCGGCAACAAATTTAACCGTTGTAACTTCTGCGTTGAATGTTGCGTTAGAATTAATGAGGGAGCCGAGCATAGAAGTGATACAACTTGGCGGCTTATTGCGTAAAAGTTCTTCATCTGTAATGGGTAGCTATGCAGAGCAAGTTCTACAGGATTTCTACTTTAACAAATTGTTTTTGGGTGTGGATGGAATAGATCTCGACTTCGGTTTAACCACCACCAATTCGATGGAAGCGCATTTAAATAGGAAAATGATTAGTGCCGCACAGCGTACTATTGTGCTTGCAGACTCTACAAAATTTGGTAAACGTGGATTTGGAAAGATATGCGGTTTAGAAGAAATAGACCATATTATTACTGATAAGGGAATTTCGGAACAAATTGTAAAACATTTGGAGAGTTTGGGTGTTACTGTAACTATTGTGTAGCCGAAAACTGCTACAAATTGAACCAAAACAATATAATTTGAAAATGGAAACTAAACGAATACACATTTTAGAAGACGACCAGGAAATAAGAAATGTAATAGAAATTCTTTTAAAAGAAGAGGGTTACGAATTACAATTATCTTCTACATTTGCAGAATTAAAGAAAAATATTCAAGATGCCATGCCAGACTTATTTTTGTTGGATGTAATGTTACCTGATGGAAATGGGGCAGAAATCTGCGAAGATTTAAAAACTGACATGTTCACCAAACATATCCCGATCATTGTGATGTCTGCGCAGAATAATAGTGAGCAAAAAGCTATAGCTGCTTTCGCAAACGATTACATTAGTAAGCCATTTGATATTGATGATGTTTTAGCTCGCATCAATGCACAGCTGAAAATAAGTAAAGAAAATAGTGTTACCAATAGTTAACTAATACTGGAAATTTTATAAAAGAAAAAGGAGGCAATCGCCTCCTTTTTTTTTATCTCTATATTGGGTTTTATGCCTGCTTAACTTCAACGCCCTTATTAAACAGTACAAACCTTTTAGAATCGCTCACGCGTTGTGGGGTTGCAGGGTTAGAGATAAGTTTGTTGTCTTCTGTATTTTTATTGATGAAGACGCCAGCACCAACAATGTTATTCTCTCCGATAACAATATCTTCTTTAACAGCAGAATTTATCCCAAGGAATGAATTTTTGCCGATGGTTACATTTCCGGCAAGAATGTTTCCAGAAAGTAGCACATTATCGTGTACTTTAGAATGATGACCGATTCTAGACCCGATTAGCATACAATTATTACCGATGGTTACAAAGGGTTGAATATCACAGCATTGATCTATAAATACATTCTCACCAACGGTCAAATCGGGCCAGAAGTTTGCCTTAGACGAGATATAATTGGCGAAACTATAGCCGGCGGTCTTCGCATTGTTGTATATTACAGTTCTGGCGCTATTTCTACCAATAGCCACATGCATTTTATTCTCGCTTGGCGGGTATAGCTTCTGTATCTCGCCAAAATTATATATGGGAATGTCGAGCAGTTTGCCGCCTTCGGGTTTTACATAGGCATCATCAACGCAGAAAGCTACAACTTCGTACGGACTATCATGAATAAAGGAGTAACAGATCAATTCTGCCATTTTTCCAGTTCCATAAATTATTAAATTATTCATAGTTTGATTATTAAGCGTATTTAAAAAGATAATTCTAAAGTTAAATGTAAAACAAGCTTCTGCTATACTTCAGAAGTGTTTTGGTAATTGAATTACACATGTTTACAAGCCAGAATCTTGGCATTTATCCGACCGGATCAATCTGAGTAATTTCTTTTTAAATGATGTAAAATGGCTTTTTCAGCCGATGATGGTGTTTTATGCCTCGTGTTGTGGCATCGATGGTACATGACTCGCTGCAGTTACTCTCCGCAAATTAACTGAAAAATGTATCTCAGAGTTTACAGATCATTAACTTGAATTGCCAGCGCATTCTGAACGTTGAATAGATATCGCTCACTTTATTTTTTTCAGCAAACAAGATATTCCACTTGTGCATGGCTTCACTATTAGGTCCAGTTCCACTGTGTAATTGCCAATTCAATCAAATTGATTTTTAACTATGATTATTGATTTATAGGTGCATAATCACAAAAGGACTTATTAAATTAATTGTGTTGTAAAATCCAGAGGTTCTATTAATGAAGGTTACAACAGTCAAATACAAGCCTCTGTGATGATTATTTACATAAGTGCAAGATTTATTATGACACGTTAATTAACATGAATCAATCAATGGAAGTGCCACAAAATCCTGTAGTATTAATCAGGTTTTTTAGATGAAGTACTAAAAATAAGAAGAAATATAAGGTTGATTACACGTTGTACACCAATTAAAATCATTGCCAACCGCCGAGTTATAGTTTAAAAATTTACAGTTGTGAGATGATAATTTTTACAGATGGTGTGCATAGTGGTATTTGAGATTTTCAACTATTGTAAATGTTGTTTTGCAATTATACAATTTAAAAGCAACATGGGTTGGGCTATAAAACTTTGGAGAGTAAATCTCTAGCTTAGTCTTATTAAAACAAACGCCAAAATCTAATTGATTGAGTCATGAAAAAAATTACGCTACTTCTAACTATATATGCATCTGTGCTCTTGTCTTGCGCACCTAAAAGAGATCTGGTTTACTTTAGCAATCTTGCCAAAGTAAGTAGTGAAGAAAAACTTCAAGGTCAGGAAGTAAAAATTCAACAGAACGATCTTTTAAGTATAAGCGTAAATAGCCTCAATCCAGAATCAAATGTGTTGTTTGCAGTTAATAATAGAATGCCCGGTGCAGATTCTCAGATGAAAGTTGATGGGTATAAAGTAAATAAAGAAGGCTTTGTTGTACTTCCCGTAATCGGACCCATGCGGCTACAGGGGCTAACTATAGAACAGGCGCAAATGTCTATCTCACAGGAACTGGATAAATATGTAAAAAAGCCGGTTGTTGATATCAAACTTGTAAATTTTAAAGTGACAGTGATTGGAGAGGTAAACAGACCCTCTAGTTTTACAGTACCGGGAGATAACATTAACTTACTAGAGGCCTTAGGTATGGCCGGAGACATGACCGTTTATGGGAAAAGGGAAAATGTGCTGGTAATTAGGGAACAAAACGGGCAGCGCCAGATGAAAAGATTAAACCTAAACAATCAGGAAGTTTTGAGTTCTCCATTTTTCTATCTTAAACAGAACGATATTGTCTATGTTGAACCAGATAAATCTAAAGCCATAGAATATAGTTCGAGCACGAGGGCCATGCCGCTTGTCATCGCTTCAATATCGGCGGTAGCTGTACTCATCACAGCTGTATTAAATAGTAAATAAAAAACGCTCCAAATAAAAACATCCCATGTTAATACAAAGCTCAAATACTGGCTCAAAAGATTTCGCCGATACAATGACCAGGTTCGTCAAAAATTGGAAATACTTTGTTTTAGGTATTTTTCTTTCTCTGGCAGCAGTTTATGCATTCATTTATATAACCCCACCTAAATATAAAGTTTCCAGTACATTACTTATCTCAGACGATAAGAATGGTGCGGCAATGTCTAACAGCACAGCCTTTAGTGATTTGAATATGTTTCAGACTGTAAAAACAGTCGATAACGAAATTGAGATCCTAAGATCAAGAGATTTGATCTTCAAAGTGCTGAAAAAACTAAATTTAGAAACTTCATATTTTAAACGTCAAGGTATAAGGTTTAAAGAACTTTATGGTGAAACAAGTCCTTTAAAAGTAGACGCCTTGGCGCTAGGCAAAAATGCTTACAGCAGAGAAATAGCAGTAGCTTATTTAGATGATATCTCTTACCTCATTACCGATAGTGCCAATACCAATATTGCCAGATATGGTGAGGTAATAAAGAATAAAAACTATACAATTCGTGTTAACAAAGGCCAGGCGTTTAAAAAGGAATTCGGAAAAATCAAAATTCAATTTAAGAACCTTTATAATATGACGGAAAATTTCAGCCTTGTGAAACTGAAAATCGTTCCTGTGGCTAAAGATGCAAATACCATTACCATTAGCCTAAATGATAATATTCCACAAAGAGGGGTTGACATTTTAACTGACCTTATCGATACCTATAACATCAATAACGTTAACAACAAAAATTTAATTGCCAGGAATACCATCAAATTTATAGACAACAGGTTGAAGTTTTTAGTGAGTGATTTATCTGGTGGCGAAGGAGATGTTGAAGCATACAAACAACAAAATCGTGTAACAGACATTAATATGGATGCACAGATGAATTCCTCACGCTCCAGGGAGTATAATGCTATGCTCGAGAATGCTGCAATACAGCTAAGAATTGTACAATCTCTGGAACGTTATTTTAGAAACAAACAGGAGCAAAGCAATCTTGCGCCAAGTGCAATGGGGTTAAAAGACCCTATCCTCAACTCACTCATCTCCAGGTATAATGATACCCAGCTTGAACGAAACCGGATGTTACGCACTGCCAATGCCGAAAATCCGTTGGTCATCAACCTAAATGAGCAGCTTGTAAACCTGAGAAGCAATATTCTTGAAAACCTAGTTAATATCAAGCAGGGCTTTATCATCGAGCGAAACAATGTTCGTTCGAGCTATGCCCAAACAGATTATAAAATAAAGTCGGTACCAACTATAGAACGTGGGTTGCTTGAGAGGAGCAGGGAACAGGGTGTAAAATCGGGGCTTTATAAATATCTGCTCCAGAAAAGGGAAGAAACGGCTTTATCGCTATCGGCAACTGTTCCGACATCTCAAATCATAGATAAGCCAGCTTATATCACTATTCCAGATAGTCCAAAACAGCCTTTGCTTTATCTCATCGGATTGGTTGCCGGCATCTTTATTCCTGCCGGGATTATTTATGTGAGTAGTTTCTTCAATAACAAAGTGAAAGACGCATCAGCGATAGAACTAACTGGAGCAAGGATGCTCGGGGAGCTGTCGCATAACCTGGATAAAAGCACTGTTGTATTTCAAAAAGATAACCGTTCTACCATATCCGAATTGTTCAGGTATATCAGAATGAATCTTGGCTTAATGTCTCATAATGGCGAAAATAAGGTGATGCTGGTTACCTCTAGCATGAAGGGGGAAGGCAAAACTTTTTTTAGTGTAAACCTGGCAACCACCTTGGGTATGCTCGATAAAAAGGTAGTTGTATTAGAGTTTGATTTGAGGAAGCCGGACCTTCTTAATAAAGTAGGACTTAAACAGAAAGTAGGAATAACCGATTATCTTTCTGATGATCGGCTCTATCTTGAAGACATTATCCAAAGTACGAAGATATCTCCAAATGTATCTGTAATTGGCTGTGGCAAATCTCCTGAGCATCCGGCAGAAGTAATGATGAATCCAAAAATTGATCAGATGTTTGCCGATTTGAAGGAGCGATTCGATTACATTATCATTGATACTTCCCCGGTTGGCCAAGTTGCCGATGCTTTTAGCTTGGCCGATTATGCAGATGTTAGCATCTACCTGGTACGTTATAATTATACAAATAAGTACCAGTTAAGCATACTTAAAGACATATGTGATAACAATAAACTCAAAAACACGATGGTAGTTTTTAACGACGCCAAGCGAGAAAAGAATGAAAAATATAGCTACGGTGGCTACGGCTATGCAATGGCTACTTAGTATAATTTCCCACACCTCTATGGTGTGCACACCCAAACAAACGTCCCAGTTCTCTTTAATTCTGTCGATTACCCTTAATACAAAGTGGAGATGCCTAAACTATGCATCAGTTTTCCGCTAGCGTTAAGATCAAAAAAACCAAAATACCTATTTGCACTTTTGCCAATAGCTTTTATCCAAATTAAAAACATCATGTAAGTGATATAGCGAAGCTGTATCTGCTGCATACTACTATTACCCAAACCTGTTTAACCACCAACTATCATAACAGCTACTGTAAGTGATATAGCGAAGCTGTAAACAATCCCCTAAATCATCTCTAAAAATCCACAAATGGAATCTATTATTAACATCAAAGCCTCATTCAAAAAAAATTGGTTAGTGATCTATACCCGGCCACGTTGGGAAAAAAAAGTTGACAGATTGCTACAAGAACAAGGTTTCGAATCTTTCTGTCCGGTTAAGCAGGTAGAAAGCCAGTGGGCAGATCGTAAAAAAATGGTCAGTCTACCCTTATTTAATGGTTACGTATTTATTAAAATCAGCGAACGCGATGCTTATAAGGTTCGTTTCACCTTAGGTGTGCTCAACTTTATTAACTATATGGGTAAGCCTGCCATAGTGAGAGATGCTGAAATAGATCAGTTAAAACATATTATGGATAGTTACAGCAGCGTAGAAGTGGTGAGTTTAAATGAAGTATCGCGTGGAGATCGGGTAAGAATAAAAAGTGGTTTATTTCATGATCAGGAAGGTGAAGTTATCCAAATTCAAGGCAAACATGTCCTAATGTCGTTTGATCATCTTGATTGCGCATTGGTTACTAAAGTTCCACTTAACAATCTTGCTTTAACTATAAAAAATCAACAACAATATGTTTAATCCATCAGAGAATTTGAAAATGGCCGTGATTGGTCTTGGCTATGTTGGTTTACCGCTGGCTGTAGAATTTGCAAAAAAACACAAAGTCTTCGGCTTCGATATTCAAGAGCAGCGAATAGCCGAACTTAAAGCAGGTTACGACAATACACTTGAGATTGAGGAACAAGCATTAAATGAGGTGCTTACTTTCGAATGCACCACACTTAAAGGATTGTATTGTACCAATGAACTGGAGAAACTACGTGGATGTTCAGTGTATATTATTACAGTTCCAACGCCGGTGGATAAAAACAATCGACCAGACTTAACGCCCTTAATTAAAGCAAGTGCAACCGTTGCCAAAGTGCTTACACGTGGCGATATCGTGATTTACGAATCAACGGTTTACCCAGGGGTAACCGAAGATGAATGTGTGCCGATTTTGGAAAAAGGATCTGGACTGGTTTTTAACAAAGATTTTTTTGCCGGTTATTCCCCTGAGCGTATCAATCCTGGTGACAAAAACCATACTGTTGCAAATATTTTGAAAATTACTTCTGGCTCTACTCCAGAAGCTGCCGAGCGGATAGATGCGCTTTACCGTTCGGTAATTACGGCTGGTACTTACAAGGCTTCATCCATAAAAGTAGCAGAAGCCGCAAAAGTTATCGAGAATGCCCAACGCGACATCAACATTGCATTTGTGAATGAATTGGCTATGATTTTTAACCAATTGGGGATTAATACTTCAGAAGTTTTAGCGGCTGCCGGTACCAAATGGAACTTTTTAAACTTTAAGCCAGGTTTAGTGGGTGGGCATTGCATTGGTGTGGATCCATACTATCTCGCTCAAAAAGCGCAGGAAGCTGGCTACCATCCAGAAATTATTTTAGCCGGTAGAAGGGTTAACGACGGCATGGGCAAATATGTTGCCGACCAGCTTATTAGGGAAATGATTGCTAAGGATATCCATATTGTTGGGGCTGAAGTGATGGTGCTTGGATTCACTTTCAAAGAAAATTGCCCTGATGTACGCAACACAAAGGTAATAGACATTGTTAGGCGCCTGGAAGAGTACAAAGTAAAAGTTACAATCCACGATCCCTGGGCTAATGAAGTACAAGCTAAACACAACTACGGCGTGATTTGCGAAAATGGCTCTTCTAAAACCAGACAATACGATGCAATTATTCTTGCCGTGGCCCACACTGCCTTTGATAGTTACGATTTACAAAGCCTGCGCAAACCAAACTGCGTAGTTTACGATATAAAATCCGTTCTTCCTCAATCCATGGAAGCAGTTTGTTTATAAGACATCACTATGAGTCTAGTTTATAAAGCTAGGTCTGGTATTATTTGGTCTCTTGGACAGCAGTTTAGTGTTAAGTTCATCAGTCTTTTTATCACCATCATCCTAGCCCGGATTTTAACTCCGGCAGAATTTGGCTTAATTGCCATGCTTGCCATTTTTATTGCAGTTGGCAACTCGTTAATGGATAGTGGGTTAACCTCATCATTAATTAGAACCAGATTAGCAGGCCAGAAAGATTACTCCACTGTTTTTTTTTTTAACCTCATTGGCAGTTTTTCAGTTTACCTTCTTTTATTTCTTTTTGCCCCGTTAATAGCAACTTTTTATAAGCAGCCATCACTCACAAATATTGTTAGGGTCTATGGTTTAACGTTCATCATTAATGCTTTCTTTAGCATTCAGAGTACATTACTTGCTAAGGAGCTCAAATTTAAATTACAAACAGTTATACAGATTCCTGCAGTTTTGGTTGGCGGATGCTTCGGTGTTTATTTAGCAAATAACGGATATGGAACCTGGAGCCTGGTGTGGATGAATTTAATCAACTCCGCAATCTCTACTGCGCTTCATTGGTATTTTTCGTCGTGGAGGCCCATGTTAGTCTTTAGCAAGAAAAGCTTTAAACGGCATTTTCATTTTGGTTATAAAATGACGCTTTCTGGATTGCTGGATACGGTATATCAAAATCTCTATACCATCATTATTGGAAGATATTATGCCGCAGCGCAATTGGGGTTCTATTCCCGGGCAGATAGCTTAAGCCAGTTACCAATTGGTATTATCTCTGCGGCAATTAACAAGGTGGCCTACCCCATGTTTGCAAACATTGCCAATGATGATGTAAAGCTGAAAACGCTTTATAAAAAATTAATGCAACAGGTTTTGTTCTGGAATGCACCAATCCTGATTTTTTTGGCGGTTGTGGCAGAGCCGCTAATCTTGCTTTTACTAACTGATAAATGGTTGCAGGCCGTTCCATATTTTCAAATATTGTGCATAGCCGGTGTTCTTTATCCTGTGCATTCATACAATCTGAATATTTTAAAGGTAAAAGGAAAAAGCGGGCAGTTTCTAAAGCTGGAGATAGTGAAGAAGGTGCTGAGTGTAGTTGGTATTATTTGCGTAATTCCATTTGGAATTATGGGATTGTTATACTTCCAGTTATGTTTTACGGTCTTTGCCTATTACATCAATTCATCATATAGTGGTCGGCTAATTAACTATCCGCTTAAAGAACAGCTTGTTGATGTAATGCCGATTTTATTGCTGGCTGGTATCTTAGGATTGGGGTGTTTTTACCTTGATTATTGGTATCTCGAGACCTACCACGTTAGTAACATTTTTCGAATACTCTGCATTGCAATTATTTACGGCGGATTTTACCTGGGCATCAGCAATGTGGTAAAATTAACAGCCATGGTCGATTTTAAACAATTAATTCTCAAACAATGATTCCTGTAACCAAACCATTTCTGCCTAAACAAGCAGACTTTAAAAGCTATGTAAGTAGCATTTGGGCCAGACAGTGGCTCACCAACAACGGTCCGTTAGTAAATGAGCTTGAAATTAAGTTGCAACAATACCTGAATCTGCCACACCTGCTGTATGTTACAAACGGGACCGTTGCCTTACAGTTGGCAATGGAAGCCCTGAATATAACGGGCGAGGTTATCACTACACCTTTTTCTTTTGTGGCTACAACAAGTACAATTGTTTGGCAAGGCTGTAAGCCAGTTTTTGTCGATATCGATAAGGAAACATTGAATATCGATCCTGATAAAATAGAAGCTGCAATTACCCCAAAAACATCTGCAATATTGGCTACACACGTATTCGGTAACCCGTGTGATGTTGAAGCAATCGATTGTATAGCTAGAAAACATAACCTCAAAGTTATTTACGATGCAGCACATTGTTTCGGCACGGAATACAAAGGCAAATCGATTTTTGCCTACGGAGATATTAGCACCACCAGCTTTCACGCTACGAAACTTTTTCATTCTATAGAAGGAGGGGCAGTATTTACACAAAATCCCGACCTGCTTAAGAAAATGGCCATCATGAGAAACTTCGGCTACAGCGGCGTAGATACTTTTTCTGAGGTTGGTACCAATGCCAAAAATTCTGAGTTTCATGCTGCCATGGGGCTGTGTAACCTTAAAGAAATCGAGCAGATATTAAGGCGGCGAAAAGAACAGTCTGAACACTATATGATGAGACTGCATAAAATTGATGCTCAATTTCAGCTGATCCAGAAGGAGACAACCTTTAATTATGCCTATTTCCCTGTAATTTTTCCATCAGAAGAATTAATGCTGGAATGTAAAAAGCAACTTGAAATGGTGCAGGTTTATTGCAGAAGATACTTCTATCCTTCACTTTCTGCCCTGCCATATATTGATAAGGTAAGTATGCCCATTTGCGATAGTATCGCCAAAAGAATTATGTGCTTGCCACTATACCACACCCTTACTCATGCCGATCAGGATCTGGTAGTAAGGATTATTTTAAGAACTCAAAATTACAGCAAAAAACCAGTGGTTAAGTTGGCAGATTATGGTGCCTTAATTAACAATAATTTAGGGATGGTTGTAAACGGAAATTAATTACGATGCTAAATATGGAACAGAAACAGGAAGATATTTTAGTCAGTATCTTTTGCATTACATATAACCACAGCAAATTTATCGGCAAAGCAATCGAAGGGTTTTTAATGCAAAAATGCAATTTTAAAACTGAGATCATTATCGGCGATGATTGCTCCACTGATGGTACTACGCAGATTATTGATGACTATGTAGCTAAATATCCTGGCAGAATTAAGCGATTAATTTACCCGAGGAATATTGGTGCCACACAAAATGTAATCCGTGTGGCGCTCGAAACCAAGGGCAAATATGTTGCCACATGCGATGGCGATGATTATTGGATCGATCCATATAAGTTGCAGAAACAAGTAGATTTCTTGGAAAAGCACCCAGACTATGTCATGTGCTGTCATTACACAAAAGAAATTAATTATGACGAAACGGAATTGATTTACATGGATTTTAATCCCGTGCCGCTTGAATATAGTTTTAGTGATTTAATTGTAAATAAGCAGACAGAAACTTGTACAGCCACTATCGTTTACCGTAATGTTGATGAAATCAGGCAACTATACCAGAACGATTGGTTTTTAAAATGCCATGCCTGCGATAAGTTTTTAAAACTCTATTCTACCTGGGCAACAGGTAAGAAAATTTATGTTCTACCAGAGGTGATGAGCTGTTATAGGAGGCATCCCGGAGGCGTTTGGAGCCCGGTGGCCTATGTGCCTTTGAAAAAAATGCAGCTCAGCGATTTCTATATCATTTTGAAAATATTCACTTACACACTACCCCAAAAGCTAAAATTATTGTATTTCTATTTCAAAAAATACTTTGTTTTTGAAGTGAAACATAATCGGGCAAGCAATGCCTTCCAAACCATTAAAACCATCGTCACGCTATCCTAATGGCAAAGAAAATTTTTTTTGTAATCAATAGTCTCGAAGGTGGAGGCGCAGAACGAGTCATCAGTAATCTATCTAACAGTTTTAGTAAGAAGAATTACAAGGTGAGCATACTGTGTTTAAATACTGCCGCTGTTAAATACGAGGTTGATGAACACATCAACATAATAAACTTGGTAAAACGCAAAAGCAACACAAACACCTTAAATAGAATCAAATATGCATGGTTAACATTTTACAGGTTGCTTAAGATACTGCATAAAGAAAAACCAGCATGCACCATTTCGTTTATGACTTCAGCAAACCTTTACTCGGGCTTTTGCTGCCTTTTATTAGGTTTACCATATCTGGTTTCTGAACGTACAACACCAGACGATACCATCAATAAATACAATCGATTCTTCCAATGGTTCTCTTTTACGGTTTACCGTAAAGCTAAAGCAATCGTTTTGCCCGCAAGAGGAATGGGAGTTGGTTTTAAAAGGAACATGTTATTTCAACGTCTTCAAAATTTTACTACAATAAATAATCCTATCCATGCATTTAAAAGGCCATCGTACCAAATGGTGCACTCCGAACGTTTTATATTAGCCGTTGGCAGGTTAGATTACCAAAAGGGTTTTGATATTTTGATCGATGCTTATGACAAACTTGGCCTTAAGAATGTAGCCCTGCTGATCTCGGGTGAAGGGCCGGAAAGGAAAAACCTCGAAAGTCAAATTGCTGCATTAGGTCTGCAACATCGGGTATTGCTAATTGGATTTAAATCTAATCTCCAAGACTATTATGCGCAAGCAGAATTGTTCGTATTGTCTTCGAGGAATGAAGGCTATCCTAATGCGCTAGTAGAAGCAATGGGTTCTGGCTGTGCTTGCGTAGCAGTAGATTGTGAATTTGGTCCATCAGAAATTATCGAGCATAATGTAAATGGAATCTTAGTAAAGCACGGAGATACACAAGCACTTTCGTTAGCGATAGCTAAGTTACTCGACAGCAAATCATTGAAAGCGAAATTTTCCAATAACGCAAAACAAATCAACCATACCAATTCAATTGAACAGATTACCCTCAACTGGGAAAATTTAATCTTCTCATGATTAATCGATTAACGCTTCTGTTTTTGTTGTTCATGTTCATTTACGTAACAACATTCAATATCTTCATGACAGGTATTTTCAGAATTCCTGCCCCGGTAGTGTTTTTAGCACCGCTGATATATTTTTACAGGGAATTGCCTGCAAAATTTACTTACGGTAGAGCGCTGGTAATTTTTTTTATTGCTGGCTTTGTCTTTTATGCGGCTGCTCAATCAGAAATAGCCAGTTTTTTTTCACTCATGATCGTGGTATCCTCTTATGCACTCTACTTCAATTTTGTGGTAGGTAACAATATCCAGCGATTACGAATTTCGGTAAGCATATTCATTTCATTATTGGTGTTCTCCGGTATCATCATGCTGGTAGATCACCAGGTAAATGTGGCGCCTATCAGGTCTCTATTGGTTATGGATGATGTATTGCAAGCGCCATCCGGTATATCAGTTACCATTTTCACATTTGGATACCAGATGGCAGCAGTTACACCATTTATTGTAGTAGCAGCCTTAATATTTAAAAGGAACTGGCTTGTTGTTTTGGCCGCAAGCGGTTTGGCAGGTGCCTTCATATTTCTGGGTATGCAACGGTCGGTTTTAGTAGCATTCGGTGTTGCAGTTGGTGCCTTTGTGCTCTTTTACTATCGAGGTAAATCAATCTTGATTGCTGGCGCTTTCGCATTAATGTTTATTATGGTGCAAGGAACAGTAGAGCAGTTCTCTGAAGGAAAAAATAATAAGAACATACTAAACAAAAACGTTGAGAATGCTAAAGGTAAAGAGGAGCGTGGTGATTTAATGGGTGAGAATTTGGAAATTATTTCTAACTATCCACTAGGACTCATGTTCTATAACAAAACCTGGAATGATGTAGTACAACACAATTACGTTTACAAAAAAGGGCCCATTGTAATTACCTCGCACAATGCCTATCTCATGTTCATTACTTACCTGGGCCCGTTGCTAGCATTCATTTTATTGCTATTACTGTATTTTAAAGTGGGAAAAATTATCATCCACGCCTTTTTAAATATACGAGCAGAAAATAATGCACTGTTAGCTTGTTTGTCTGTAGCGTTTGTTTCCATATCTGTTAATTCATTATTCCATAATGAGTGGCTTTTAGCTGTAAGCGGGCCGACATTATTTCTATATTTTTCGATACTGCAACTTGCGAAAATTCAGGATCACGAACGCATCACTTCTGAAGAAAACCAAGTAAGTACATCTATCAGCTAATATCTGAATCAAACCTATTAATTATTTTTTATGAATATCCCATTCTCACCACCGTTTATCGATCAATCGGTTATTGATCAGGTTCTGGAAACCTTAAAAAACAATTGGATCACAACTGGTCCGAAAGTTAAGGCATTGGAAGATGAAGTACGAATGCTAACCGGATCTGATGCAGTTGTATGTGTTAATTCGTGGACCTCAGGCGCAATGTTGATGATGAAATGGTTTGGCATCAAACCGGGAGACGAGGTGATCGTTCCTGCATATACCTATTGCGCAACAGCGTTAAGTGTTTTGCATTGTGGCGCTATTCCCGTGATGGTAGACGTTCTGGATGATTTCAACATCGATCCGGAGAAAGTTAAAGCTGCCATTACCACAAAAACGAAAGCCATTATTAGCGTTGACATTGCAGGTTGGCCTTGCGACTTCAATGCCCTTAGAGAGATTGTGAACGATCAGGCAGTCATGAAAATGTTTAAACCCGAAAGCACCAAGCAGACAATGCTCAATAGGATTCTTTTAATCTCAGATGCGGCACATTCTATCGGAAGTACATATTGTGGTAAACCAGCTGCTGTAAACTGCGATCTTACTATCTTTTCATTTCATGCTGTAAAAAATATTACAACCGCAGAGGGGGGCGCAATATGTTTAAATTTACCTCAACAATTTAATCCGGAAGAAGAATACAAATATTTGAAAATGTACACTTTAAACGGACAGAACAAAGATGCACTTGCCAAATCAAGAGGAGGGGGCTGGCGTTACGATATTCTTTTCCCTGGCCTCAAAATCAACATGCCAGATATTTGTGCCGCCATTGGCTTGGCACAGATCAAAAAATACAACAACAGTTTGTTGCCGCAACGCAAACACGTGGCAGAAATGTATTGTAAGGGCTTCGAAGATAAAGACTGGTTCATTCTACCGCCATTAAAAAATACCGACAGAGAAACTTGCTATCATTTATTTCCACTACGGGTTAAAGGCTTAACAGAAGCGCAAAGAGATCAGGTTATAGATGACTTAGCTGCTTTAGGCGTAGCTGCGAATGTACATTTCATACCAATGCCTATGTTAACCTATTTTAAGGAGTTAGGTTATGACATAGCAAACTACCCAAGGGCATTTGAAAATTATGTTCACGAGATTTCACTACCAATATATCCTCAACTCACCCAGAATGAAATTGAATTTATTATAAGTTCCGTAATCAACTGTGTGGAAATTCTGCTTAATCAAGTTAGTGATTTAGGAGAAGAAGTTTATGTTAAACCACTTATACAAATGGCTGTTGCATCATGAAGATAGATAGTAAAAGAGTATTTGACATCACATTCGCGATATTTGGATTGATTCTTCTGTCGCCACTCTTCATCTTAATAGCACTTCTAATTGCTATCGATTCTAGGGGACCAATCGTGTTTAAACAATTGCGTGTTGGTAAAAACATGCGAGATTTCCATCTTGTAAAATTTCGGACAATGTATGTTCAAAAGCAAGTAGGGAGCCTGTTAACCATTGGTAATACAGACAGCCGGATTACCCGAATCGGTTACTGGCTTAGGAAGTATAAACTTGATGAACTACCTCAACTTCTAAATGTATTAAAAGGGCAAATGAGTTTTGTTGGCCCAAGGCCCGAGGTTAGGAAATATGTAAATCTTTACAATGATGAGCAACGCTATGTCTTATCGGTCAAACCAGGAATTACAGATTGGGCTTCAGTAGAATTTTGTAATGAAAACGAGTTGCTGAAACATGCCGAGGATCCGGAAGCGTATTATATTGAGCGAATTATTCCCGCAAAAATTGAACAGAATATGCGCTATATCTATAAGCACGATATCCGCACAGATTTTAAAATTATTTGGCTAACCATTAACAGAATTGTAATTAACTAACCCATGAACGCGTTACGAAATACAAACCCCGAAGCGTTTTATGCGCAAAAGAAGAAAGTATTTTTTGTTTTAAGCTCTCTGGCCTCTGGTGGTTCTGAACGGGTTTTCTGGAACCTGGCGCAGGGTTTCGACAAAGACAAGTTTGCCATCACAATTGTTATCCTGGATTCTACTGTTAACTGTTTTACAATGGATTTACCAGATGTGAGGTTCATTGATTTAAAAACCAAGAAAGCTTCGAAATCATTTTTTGCGCTCCACAGGGTATTAAAAGATGAAGCACCATACGCCGTATTTTCCACTACTGACCATATTAACATTTTAGTTTCATTAGTTGGGCGGTTTCTGAATATACCAATGCTGATTGCTAGAGCATCGAATATCCCTCATGAACAACGTTTGTTTGAAGGATTCAAATCGAGGTTTTATGAACTTTTTACTAGCATGAGCTACCGTGGTTACAAACAAATTGTTTGTCAATCAGAAGAAATGAAACAATCTTTGATCAAAACCTATAACGTAGACCATCAGGCTATTACGGTAATCCCTAACCCCGTATTGCCTACCGCACAGATTAAGGTGCCTAAGCCGCAACCCAAAGTATATAAATTACTAATTGTTGCCAGGTTTGCGCTAGAAAAAGGGCTAGACAGGATGGTCGATATCATGGCTATGCTCCCCGAGAATTACCACCTCAATTTTGTTGGAACGGGGGTGTTGAAGGGTAAGATTATGCAAAAGGTGAATGACATGGGATTGAGATCAAGAATTTCCTTCCTTGGAGAGATTAAGAATATCCACCAGGTTATGGCAGAACATGATCTAATGGTACTAAGCTCACATACAGAAGGTTTTCCAAACGTGGTGTTAGAAGCACTTACTGTTGGACTCCCCGTAGTAACTTTTAAAGTGAGCGGCATCCCAGGTTTAATTGTAGATGGTTTTAATGGCTACGTTATCAAACAAGGCGACCTAAATAACTTTAAAGAAAAGGTAATTGCAGCCTGTACACAAACCCATTGGGATGCCCTTAAAATCAGGCAGAATGTATATCAAAAATGTGCGCTCGATAAAATTAGTGTACGTTACGAAGAACTCATCAATTAATCAAATTAAGCTCTAAATTATGTGTGGAATATACGGCTCAACCATCCAATACGGTGATGAAATAGTTCGCGAAAAAATGGCCAGAATCAATTTTCGAGGTCCGGACTTTACGGGAATAACCCGTTATGATAAAGTAATTTTTGCCCATAATAGATTGGCAATTATCGATTTAGATCCCCGCTCTAACCAACCTTTTTCCTATATGCACCTGCGCATTGTGTTCAATGGTGAAGTGTACAATTATCAAGATATTAGAAGGGAGTTGGTGCAAAAAGGTTATAAGTTTAATACAAGCTCTGATACAGAAGTAATTTGTGCAGCTTACCTTGAATATGGTAATGATTGCGTTAATCGATTTAACGGGATGTTCGCTTTTGTGATCTACGATACCTATAAAGGTATTTTATTTGGCGCCAGAGATAGGTTTGGTAAAAAGCCGTTTTACTATGCATTAGATGCGTATGGTTTGGAGTTTGCCAGTCAGCCTTCGCAAATCAGCATTGGAAGAAAGCTTAATATAGATGAAGATGCCATAAGCCAATACTTGATTTGGGGATACGTTCCCCAGCCTCAGTCGATTTGGGATGAGGTGAAACAACTTCCAGCAGCACATGCTTTTACCTACGATTTATTAAACAAAAAATTTAAGGTTCATGAATATTGGACATTGGATTATTGTTGGAAAGAGAAATTTACTGGTTCTTACGATGAGGCAAAAAATAGCTTATCGCAAATTCTTGCTGATTCGGTTAAGATTAGGATGAATGCAGATGTGCCACTGGGTGTATTTCTATCTGGTGGAATAGATTCTTCATTGATTGCGGCGATGGCCACCAAAGAGATTGATCATGTTAAAACCTTCTCGATAAAATTTAATGAAAAAGGTTTCGATGAAAGTGTTTATGCCGAACAAGTTGCCAGGCATTTAGGTACAGATCACCATACCATTGAATGCAACTATGATGATGGCATCGAACTCATTGAGAACTTTAATAGATACTACGATGAACCGTTTGCAGATTCGAGTGCTATACCAACGATGCTGTTGAGTAAACATACACGTAAACATGTCACTGTTGCATTAAGTGGCGATGCCGGCGATGAAGCATTTTTAGGATACCATCGTTATAAGTGGATAAAACAAGTGAACAATTTGTTTTATGCGCCACACGCCGTTCGAAAAGCATTAGGGAGCATCATAAACCAGTCGCCAAGCTACCGCCATAAACTCATTGCAATGGGTATTGCAATGGAAGATGTAGAGAAGCTTTATGTGAAAATGTTTGGCAATATGGAGAACTCTTGGGTAAAGCAGCCCGATCTGGCTAAGCACAACCCATTGATGCATGTACTAAAAAACCCATCGAAACCATTACTCGAACGAATTTCCGATTTTGATATTAAGACTTATCTCAATGGGGACATCAATACGAAAGTAGATCGAGCATCTATGGCGTTTTCGTTAGAATCGAGATGTCCTCTGATGGATTATCGGGTGATTGAATTCGCCAGAAGTTTACCCACCGCCTACAAATACAACAGCGGTAACCAGAAAAGAATACTAAAAGACCTGCTTTTTGAGCATGTACCCGCTAAGATGTTCGACAGGCCAAAGGCGGGATTTACCATGCCCTTTCAGCATTGGTTTAGAAACGAGTTGAGATCGTACGTGATGGATAATCTATCGTCAGACAATCTTAAAAACATTCCTGGCATCCATATAAAACGTACCCAGGAAATTATCAACGAGCACATGTCTGGTCAGTGGAATCGTTATCCGCAGATATGGAAATTGCTGGTGCTGTCGCAATGGCTAAATAAAAATAAAAGCAGCGTAAAAAATGAGGCTCTTCTTGCCGTTTAACCTGATGATACTATGCTAGGGCTTGCAGCTAATCTGTTTAATAAATTGTTTACTGCAGATAAATGGAATATTGGTTATGTCTACCAATCGCAAGAAGAACTGATATCTACCAGAAAGTTAGATTCCCAGATAAAATGGCTTGAAGAGGATAACGTTGATTATGCTGCAGATCCTTTCGTTATCGATGTAGATCATAAGCCAAGGATATATTATGAAGAACTGAATTTTTGGAAGGGTAAAGGTGAGATTATGATGATTGATGATTTCACATTTACGAACAAAAAGAGGGTAGAAGGTATTAAACCTGGATCAATTCATTTGTCATACCCTTTTTTAATTAATAGTGGAGGTAAATGCTTTTGTGTGCCAGAGACTGCCGCTTCAAAAGAAATTGCGCTTTATCAGATCGACCAAAAAGATCCAACACAGTTAATTAAGCAGAAAGTTCTCATTGAAGGAGAATCTTTTGTCGATACTTCCATCTTACATCATAACGAACAATACTGGCTATTTACCACTATCTCTGGGAAGCATACTGAATTATATATTTACTACGCTGATGAGCTTGACGGTGAGTACAAACCGCATCAGCTCAATCCAATTCCGGTAGAAAGGCGGGTGTGTAGAGCAGCTGGTGATCTTTTCAAAGTGAATGGAAAAATTTACCGACCTACTCAGAACCCGACAGCCAGATATGGTGGATCTATCATTATAAATGAAATTGTTGAACTCTGTCACAAACACTTTAAAAGCACAGAATTATTCGAACTTATGCCAGATCAAAATTATAACCGTGGCATGCATAATATCAGCTTCGCTAATGGGATAATTGTATTTGATGGGAAGCGAAAAGTCATAAACGCATTGGTTCCGCTTAAAAAATTGGTTAGAAAAATAAGGATGAGGTTCTAATTGTAAGATAAAACTCATGGATATAGACAAATCAAAAATGGTATTTATATCGCTCACCGATGAGCCAAACGGGGCAGAGAATGTATTGCTAATGGCGGCTACTGCGGCAGATGGAGATATGATATTTCTGCGCAAAGGCAAAACAAATAGATTAAAAATTCCGGCAAACGTTAGTGCTCAATACCTTTCTGATAATAGCATTCCTCATGGATTGATGAAGCTGATTCCAAAGTTAGGAAAGATTTCATCATACGAGATCATTATGAGTACCCACCCTTATTTGAATGCGATTTTAGGGATGTTGAAAAGAATGGGTTACATCAGATCAAAATTAATTGCCAGAGAGTGCACTTCTGTATTTACCAGGTTTTCGGGAATAAGAAAATGGACTTATGCCGCTCTTTATAGAATAGGATACCCAGGGGTGAATTTAGTAGTTTGCCAGACAGAAGCGATGAAGGACCAGTTATTGGAACATAACTCTTTCATTGCAGCCCAGAAAATCCTTGTTCAACCAAATCCTATTGATTTTTCCGGCGTGCTGGCAAGATCTAACCAGCAGATTTTGAATGGTGATGCAAACGTGCCATTTATATGTGCTGCAGGGAGATTAATCCCAGAAAAAGGATTTGATATCCTAATTGATGCATTCAAACAATTGAGCATTAAGCACCCGGGGTTAAAATTATTAATCCTTGGAGATGGGAAAGAAAGAGATGCACTAATGGCACGAATTGCCGATAACAACTTAAATGATGAAGTATTCCTGAAAGGTCATATCGATAATCCAGTACCATATTTTAAACATGCAAAACTTTGCGTGGTATCATCTATAAAAGAAGGGTTTCCTAACGTGTTGCTAGAGATGATGGCTGTTAATAGTTCAGTGATTTCTACCTTATGTGCAGGAGGGATAGAAGAAATACCGGGCATCCAAAAAGTACCAGTAAATGATGTACCCAAACTCGCACTTGCCATGGAAAATGCAATAAACCATCAATCAAATAATCAGGGAATAATTTATGAATACCTCAATGCCCGCAAACCTGATTTATTCTGCAAAGCCATTGTAAATACCCTTATCAAAAACTAAGTAATTGTACGGCTAATACGCTACTTGCATTATATGCAAGATGATATTCCCGTGCCCAAATTTTGCACTCCGCGTCAATTTGTAACCGTTTCTCAAAAACTTAAATATTATGAAAATTCTAATTACCGGCACAGCCGGATTTATTGGCTTCCACCTTGCTAAACGTTTATTGGAAAGAGGAGATACCGTAGTCGGTATAGATAACATTAATGATTACTATGATGTTAACCTTAAACATGCCAGATTAAATCAAACTGGTATCAATCATCACAATTTAGCTTACGGAATTCCACAACAAAGCAGTGTATACGGAAATTATACCTTTATTAAAGTTGATATTTGCGACAAGGATGCTTTAGAACATTGCTTCAAAACTTATCAATTTGATGCCGTTTGTAATTTAGCGGCTCAGGCAGGGGTAAGATACAGTTTAACCAATCCAGACGCTTACATTGAAGCCAATATCAAAGGTTTTTTAAATGTGTTAGAATGTAGCAGGCATCATAAAATTGGCCACTTACTGTATGCCAGTTCATCAAGCGTATATGGTTTAAATAAAAGCATGCCGTTTTCTGCGCATGATAATGTTGATCATCCGGTTTCTCTTTATGCTGCTTCGAAAAAAAGTAATGAATTAATGGCACATGCTTACAGCCATTTATTTAACCTGCCAACTACTGCTTTACGTTTCTTTACAGTTTACGGTCCGTGGGGCCGACCAGATATGGCATTATTTTTATTCACCAAAGCCATATTAGACGGCAAGCCAATAGAAGTATTTAATAATGGCGAAATGAGAAGGGACTTTACTTACATCGATGATATTGTTGAAGGGATTGTTCGTGTATTTGATAACCCCGCGACTGCAAACCACAGTTGGGATGCGCAAAACCCTGACCCTGCAACGTCTAAAGCGCCATTTGCTGTCTTTAATATCGGTAGAGGAACACCGGTAAAACTGTTAGATTTTGTTGAAGAAATTGAAAATGAGACCGGTATTTCAGCCCAAAAAGTTTTCATGCCTATGCAGGATGGTGACGTAGCAGAAACAGCTGCAGATATTGAAGATCTTAAAGGGAAGCTAGGATATCAACCCATTGTATCTGTGCAACAAGGTGTAAAGAATTTCGTGAATTGGTTTACAACATTTTACAACTACCAGTCTAAAAACGACGTTATAACACATAAAATAGCGGTTTAGTTTGTCATTAAACTGTAAACATAAGGTAATTGTAAATTTCACATACTGTAATTTAAAGTTTACAAATTGCATTTGTTAAATCTTTGGTTTACAGTGATTGTAAATTTCTTTTAGTCTGATTATTAGGTGTTAATGTAAATTTCCCTGCATTTTTTTAGATATACTCATTTATCGCATATAGCGTTAAGGTGTAAATTTAAAAAAACATTCAAAAATGCAGAGAAAAACCAAATTGTTTAGAAAAGTGACTTTTTTCAGTTTATTATTGACTACAATTATCTTTTTCAGTAATTGTAAAAAAGAATTTAGCGGTGCTGAAGATGTGGTAGATACTACCGATACATTTTCAGATACAACTAAAAGTTTAATCGGATTTAATTATTCAGGAAAACTTCCTGCAGCTTCGATTAAAGCAGAAGCAGGGTTTGCATATAGTTTTACAACTACTGTAAATTCTGATGGTGACACCGACACGGAGCCAAACAAATCTACCCTGAAACTTTACGAAAATGGGGTAGAAATAGGACCTGCGCATTCGGTATTAACAGATATCAGGGATGTAGGTAAAGGACGTTTTCGCCATTGGGGGAATACACTCTATTTTTCAGCATCTGATAATAGTAATCCCCGTACTAATGGCAGGACATACAGTGTTGTAATTACCGATGCCGCGGCTACTCCACCGCAAACAAGTACACCTGTAACAAGTAAACCAAGTGGTGCAGAAACTACAGCAGGTTTAATGGGTTATGCCATGGTGAATGGCACCACAACCGGCGGCCAGGGTGGCGTTGAAACAACTGTTACAACATTGGCACAGCTTAAAGCGGCAATGAGCGATAATGTGACGCGTATTGTGTACGTAAGTGGAACTATTAAGGGTGCTGGTGAAGATCCTATTTATGCTAAATCTAATAAGTCGTTAATTGGAAGATCTGGGGCTGTGTTAGAAGGCTTAGAGTTTTTCATCTTTGGGGTTAACAATCTTATTTTTCAAAACATCACCTTTAAAAATTATGTGGTTAATGCTGCGCTTCAGATCAAAGAAAGATCTCATCACATCTGGGTAGATCATTGTGATTTTTCTACCGATAGAAGCCACGGTTGGGACTATTGGGGTAAAGATATTACCATCACCCGGGAAGCAGATTACGTAACCGTTTCTTGGAGTAAATTCCACGATACCAATTTATCTGTGTTGATTAGTGGTGGTATTGCAGGACACGAAGCAGACGCTGGAAAACTCCACGTTACAATGCACCACAATTTTTGGTACAACGTATCGGAGAGAGAGCCATCAATGAATTATGGAAGAGTGCACATGTTTAATAACTATCACCTTAACAACTCAGGCTATTCGATTGCTGCAAGAGCTGGGGGTATTGTTAGAACAGATAATGAGTACTTCTCAAACTGTGCCATGCCATTGGTTTCGAAAATCAATACAGACCCTGAAGGATATTTTAGTGGTGTAACAACCAATATTTACGACAAGTCTGGATCAAACGCGATTACCACAGCCATTTCCAACTGGGTACCAGAATACAGTTATAGCGCTTACTTAAATGATGCGGCAAGCGTTCCTTCTATTGTAATGAATGGCGCAGGACCAAAATAATTAAATAAAAAAATCTTCATATTTTTTCTTCAAGGCCACCCGGATGGGTGGCTTTGCAGTTTAAATAAATAACCAAATTGACATGATGACTTTTACCAGTAAGAAGATTTTTATCGTTTGCGATTCTTCAAGAAATCTACTCGACTTTAGAGGGAGGTTAATAGAGAAAATGCAGCAGCAGAATCAGGTTTACGTATTTACGCCACTAATTGAGCAAGCTAGCGTACGCGAAAGATTAAAAGATTTGGGCGTAATTACTTACGAGAGTAACCTGGATGGCAGCAACGTTTCTATCTTATCAGATTTGAAATTTATCTTTTCTCTGTATAGGCTCATTAGAAAAATTAAACCTGATATCTTTTTTCCTTACACTTTCAAGCCGGTAATATATGGCTCATTCTTAGCCAAATTATGTAATGTAGGTTTAATTGCGCCAATGCTTACAGGCCTTGGTTATAGTTTTACCAATCACGCGGCAGGGAATAAGCTGGTGATGAGAATGACCAGGATGTTGTTGAAGTTTAGTTTAAAGCCTCATCCACGTTTGAATATAATCTTCCAGAATAAAGATGATTCAAGCCGGTTAGTAGACCTAAAAATCCTAAATAAAAAACACCAGGTTTATGTGGTAAATGGGTCTGGGGTAGATTTAGGTCATTACCAATACTCTACGCCTAATACGTCGAAAATCACTTTTTTGATGGTTTCGAGGCTCATTAATGCGAAGGGTATCCAAGAATACTATGATGCTGCGAAATTGGTTAGCGCCCGCTTCCCAAATACGGAATTTAAGCTTGTTGGACCATACGGACCAAATATCGATGCCATTAGTACAGCATTATACCAGGAAATAACTTGCGGAAATGTAATTCGTTACCTCGGTCAACTCGATGATGTTCGCCCAGAAATAGAAAGCGCATCGGTGCTGGTATTGCCATCATATTATGGCGAGGGGGTACCCCGAAGTGTTTTAGAAGGAATGGCGATGGGAAGAGCAGTAATTACCAGTGATTCTGTTGGTTGTAGAGAAACAATCAGTAACGACCCAGAACTCAAAAACGGGTTCTTGATTCCAATAAAAGATGCCAATGCACTTGCGACTAAAATGGAGTATTTCATCAATAATAAGCAAGAGATTATCAACTGTGGCAGCAGGGGAAGGGCCTTCGCCAAAAAGAAATTCGATGTAAATCTTATCAATTCAGACATTTTCAAAATCATGCAGCTGGAGGCATAACATCTGTTAAACCAACTAAACCTTAATAATTACCTAAAAATTTAAATTGTGAAGAATACATTTGTTTACAAAAGAGCAACACTGGCCGAATTTAAAGAAGCCATTGATGAGTATGGCTGGGTTGTTTACGAAAAAGCCATCAACCAAAAGCTCATCTCTGAAATCATTTCAAGTTTCGATACCTGTTACAGCATGCGAAGGGAAATCCAGATGCTAAATGGTATTGAAGTAAATATGGAAGGCACACTTCATCACCTTCTGGAAAAAGATAATTTCTCGTTAGAATTACTTAGCAAACTTTACTGCCATAGAGAAATTAGAGATTTTCTTGGTGGAAATTATATCCTTAATGGTATCAATGGCGTAATTAATTCAAAGAAAGCAAAAAACACCTACATCCATAATATCCACAGAGATGTTAGAACCTTTTCGGGAGAAAATAGATTGATGATCCAAATGATTATTGTGTTGGATGACTTTACAATTTTCAATGGCGCTACGCATTTCCTCTCCGGATCTCATAAGTTAGATTGTAAGCCAGATGAGAAACATTTCAAAGCTTTTGCCCAGCAAGCCATTGCAAAAAAAGGAAGTATCATTTTATTCGATTCAAACATTTGGCATGCTGGCGGTACTAATTTTACAAGAAAGGTAAGGCGAGCACTTACATTAGGCTTTACTAAGCCATACATCAAACAACAATTTGATTATCCCAGGTTCCTAGGTTACGAATTTGGCGAAACATTAAATAGCGATTTAAGACAAATTATCGGATACAATGCCAGGGTTCCAGCCAGCTTGCACGAATATTATCAACCCACCTCGCAAAGAATGTACAAGGCCGATCAAGGGTAAACACCATAAATAATGAACGCTCAAACCGATACACCAAAAACCTATGGAGGCTTTATTGGTCTTCAACTTATTGAAGCAGAACCATACCACCAAAACTTACTTGCGCTAAACACCGGGCGAAACGCCCTTGAATATATTCTCAGGGTTAGGGGCTATCGGCTTATCTACCTGCCTTATTATACTTGCGAGGTGCTTATTGAACCCTTGAAAAGACTGAATATCCAACATCGCTTTTACAAAATAGACATCAATTTAGAACCGATTATAGATTTTGAAATAGAAGATGATGCCTGCCTACTTTATACCAATTATTTTGGCGTTAAAACAGACGTGGTTACCAGGCTAAGTCATTCTATCAAAAATATCATAATAGACAATGCACAAGCTTTTTTTAACCAACCAATAGCCAATTGCGACACGTTTTATTCATGCAGAAAATTTTTTGGCGTTCCAGATGGTGCTTATCTATATATTGATACAACCCATCATTTAGAATTGCAACAAGATCTCTCAATTGATCGTTTTTCACACTTAATTAAAAGTGTCGATATTAATATTGAAACCGGCTATAAGGACTATATCGAAAACAATCGGGTACTGGAAAATAACGAGATTAAAAAAATGTCTCGCCTAACACAATCAATTTTATCAGCCATCGATTATTCCAGATGTATTGAAGCTCGTAAACGCAACTTTCAATACTTACACCAAAACCTGGCCTCACTAAACCTACTGAACTTTGAATTGAGCCCTAACGATGTGCCAATGGTTTACCCGCTATTACTAAACCATCCGGGTTTGCGGGAAAAGCTGATTGAACGCAATGTTTATATCCCTACGTATTGGCCGAATGTATTACAATGGGCCAGTGAAGATAGTACTGAACATTTCTTAACGAAGAATTTAATCGCCATCCCAATAGACCATAGATATGGCATAGCCGATATGAAAGCAATTCTGGAGGTATTAAACTCGATATTATGAATACTGAAATATACTTAAGGCCGCTAGTGCTGGCAGATGCAGCAACTTCATTCAAATGGAGAAATGATCCCGAGGTTTGGTCTTATACAAAATTCGTGCTCCAATCCGAAATTACCCATCAAATTGAAAGGGAATGGTTGTCGAAGAAAATGAAGTTGCCAAATGAAAGAAGATTTGCGATTTGCTTAAAACAAGATGATGCATACATCGGTAACATTCAACTACTTAACATCACTGCAGAAAGCGCCGATTTTCATTTGTTTATAGGCGAAAAAATCCATTGGGGCAAAGGCTATGGCTACCAGGCATCTACCATGTTAATTCAATATGCATTTAGCACCCTACATCTTAAAAATATTGCGCTAGAGGTGCATGCAGATCATGCAGCTGCATACTCAATTTACAAAAAAGCAGGCTTCAAGCGTATTTCAGAGACTGATGGATTTATTAAAATGGCTATTGATGCGCCAACACTCCATGCAAGTGCACTTTAAACAAATCTATTATCAAAATTAACTCTTCCCAAAATGAATAGAACAATTACAATTTCAGAAAGGGCCGATTGGACCTATTATGTCGAAAATGCGTTTCACTACGACTTCTATCATACCTGGTATTATCATAGTCTCGAAAGGTCTGGCACACCAATCATGTTTATTTACCAGGAGGATGATGATTATATTGCCTTTCCTTTGTTAAAACGAGCCATTCCGAACACTCAATTTTTCGATTTTACTTCTGTTTATGGTTACACCGGGCCAATTAGCAACAACGATTTTAAAGCACTCGAGCCCGAATTTATGGAGCGTTTCAAAGCTTGCTTTCTGCAATTTTTGCAAACTGCCCAAACGGTAAGTGTGTTTTCCCGTCTCCATCCGTTTTTTAATCAAGAATGCTTAATGGATAGGTTTTCTGGCGTTCATGCAAATGGTAAGACAGTAGCTATAGACTTAACCAAAACCATAGAATCTCAAAGGGCGGGTTACCGGAAAAGTGTTAAAGAGAGAATAAGGCGGCTGCGAAAGAAAAATTACGAAGTTGTGCTTTCTACTGATGTACAGGATGCTGCTATTTTTTGTGAGATTTATAGCGATAACATGAAGCGTATTGGTGCCAGCAATTGCTATTTATTTGATGAAGATTATTTTATCAAGCTACTCCGTTCTAACGAATTCGACACCAAGTTATTTCTGGTTTACAAAGATGGAGTAGCCATTTCGGGTGCCGTGGTAGTCTGTACCAACGAAATTATGCAAGTACATTTGCTTGCAACCAGGACCACTCATCTCTTTGAGTCGCCTGCAAAACTACTAACCGATGAAATTACCGTAATAGGAAGAAATTTAGGATTTAAGTATTTTAATTTGGGTGGGGGAGTCAATTTTAAAGAAGATAGTTTGTTTGGGTGGAAGAAGGGCTTTTCAGATTTATGCTTCGAGTTCAATAGTTGGCGATATGTTGCTAATACCGAAGTTTACCACGAATTAATCAAACAAAAATCTATTGAAGAATATGCCAACATAGATTTTTTCCCGCTATATAGAAGCCCTGTAGTTGCATCTTAAAGTATATGCATATTAATCATTTTAAGCTATGTCGATTATCAATAGTACGCTCAGCTCAATCTTAAAAATTACTATCGCAGAAAAAGAAGATTGGACTGCTTATGTAAAAAAAGCCATCCACTCAGATTTTTACCACACCTGGCATTACCATTCATTAGCTCAAAATGGCAGACCAATTTTATGTGTGTATGTAGAAGATAATAATTTCATCGCGATTCCATTATTACAGCGTGAAATAGAGGGGACCAACTACAATGATTTTCACTCAGTTTATGGCTATTCCGGTCCCATATCTAATCTTAGTTTCGATGAGGTTCCAGCAGCAATGCTAAAGAGTTTTAAAACGTCATTGTTAGACTTTATTAAGCAGGAAAATGGCGTATCTGTTTTCTCAAAATTACATCCTTTTTTTAAGCAAGATGTGCTGATAAGAAATTTTGATGGGCTGTTTGATAATGGAAAAACAGTAGCCATTGATTTAAGGGTACCAGTAGAAATACAACGAAAGGGCTATAGGCAAACTACGTTAGACGCCATTAAGAAATGCCGTCGTTTGGGGTATAATATGGTAGAAGCTGCTACGCAGGATGATATCGCCGAATTTACCCAGCTCTATCAAAAAAACATGAACCGTATCCATGCGGCAGACTTCTATCTATTTGATGAAGCATATTTTACCAAACTGATTAATACTGACGAGTATCTATGCAAACTGGTACTCATTAAAAACGATGGGGAACTTGTATGCGGTAGTATCATCATGCTTAACCATGGCATTATTCAAGGCCACCTTATCGCAACCAACGAAAAATACTTACGCCATTCACCGGCAAAATTGCTTGTAGATGAGGTTAGCATTCTCGGACGAGCCCTTGGGATGCAATTCTATCACTTAGGCGGCGGTCTTGGTTTTAAAGAAAATTCACTTTTCGAATGGAAACTGGGATTCTCTCAACTCACTTTACCTTATAAAAGTTGGCGACTGGTGGCCAACAAAGATGTATACATAACCCTTGTAAAAGACAACGGGCAAGATCCTCAAAACGATGTAGATTTTTTCCCGCTGTATAGACTAACACAATCTTAAACTTAACGAACTACAAATTATGAAAAAGCTTTTCTTTCCAGATAAAGTTCACTCCAGGTGGTTAATTTTGCTCATCGACCAATGCATTATCGTATGGACACTCTTCATTTCGATTTTGCTTACGAATACGGTAAATGTAGTAGAAATATTCAACTACCAAAATTACGCTTATGTAGCATTGTATGGTGCAATTGCAATAGGGGTATTTACAACGCTTAGAATTCATACGGGCATCATCCGCTATTCGAATACACAAGATATTTTAAGAATTTTTGTTGGGGTGTTGGCTACCAGCGTCTTGTTCGTTGGCTTTAATAAAATTCTATCCCAACGCTTCGAATTGCTTTGGTCGCAGATGGATAAGGCGCTTATCTTAAATTTTTTCATTTCATCATCCATATTAATATTGCTTAGGATTTCGGTAAAAAGTGTTTTCCTATTATTTAAGGAACTGAAAACCGACCAGGAGAATGAAAACATATTAATTTATGGATCAGAGAAAAAGTCCATCCTCATCAAAAGAGCCATAGAAGATAGCAAGGAATCGCACATGCAGGTTTTTGGTTTTATTGATGATAACCGAGATCGGGTTTCGAAATACTTGGAACAAAAAAAGGTGTACCATTCCTCGGCAGTGTCATCTCTCAAAGCAAAATGTGGAATTAAGAAAATTCTTTTCGCTGATGACATGATGAATACTTTAAATAAAAAGAAGATCATGGATCTTTGTATTTCGTTGGGGATAAAGGTAATTATGGTTCCGCCACCTAACAAATGGCTTTATGGGAAACTCAGTTCCGACCAGCTTCGCGATTTAAAAATAGAAGATTTGTTGGAACGTGAGCCGATTAAGCTAAACAAGCAAAATATTTTAGCCGATTTGAAGGGTAAATGCATTTTGATAACCGGCGCAGCTGGCTCAATCGGATCAGAAATAGTTCGTCAGGCCATTCAATATCAACCACGATGCCTCGTACTTTGCGACCAGGCAGAAACACCGCTCCACGAGTTGCAATTGGAACTTGAAGATAAAATGCAGGCCGATAATATTAAGCTCTTTATGGCCGATGTACAAAACCCAAATCGGATTAGAACACTCTTCGAATTGTATAAGCCTGAAGTTGTTTTCCACGCTGCTGCATATAAGCACGTGCCAATGATGGAGGAGAACCCAGCCGAAGCGATATTAACAAACGTATTAGGTACCAAGAATATGGCCGATATCTCAATGGAGTTCGGGGTAGAAAAGTTTGTAATGATTTCGACCGATAAAGCCGTTCGGCCAACTAACATTATGGGTGCTTCAAAAAGGCTTGCAGAAATCTACATTCAATCGCTAAATAATAACGTGGATGAAACCATTAACGATAACACAGTACCGAAACTTACCCGCTTTATTACCACCAGGTTCGGCAATGTATTGGGATCCAACGGTTCTGTAATACCTAGGTTTAAAAGTCAGATAGAGAAAAAGGGCCCAATCACCGTTACGCATCCAGATATTACCCGTTATTTTATGACTATTCCCGAAGCAGTGCAATTGGTAATGGAAGCAGGAGCAATGGGAAAAGGAGGGGAGATTTTCTTGTTCGACATGGGCAAACCCATTAAAATAGTCGATTTAGCGGTGAATATGATTCGCTTGGCTGGCCTTGTACCTCATGAAGATATCAGCATAGCTTTCACTGGTTTAAGACCAGGAGAGAAATTACATGAAGAGTTATTACTATCTGAGGAGCAACTTTTGGATACACACCATCCTAAAATAAAAATATCAAAAAAGGTGTCTTACAATTATCTGGTCGTTAACAAATCTATTAAAGATTTAATCGACCTTAACAGTGATGGAAACGATTTCAATATGGTAAAAAAGATGAAAGAAATTATTCCCGATTATATTAGTAACAACTCCAGGTATGGTGAGCTAGATTTATTGGTTGCAAACTAAAAATAATCATTCAAATCCTTGCTTAGTTTAAATTATAGCATTATATTGTACATACTCGTCCCGAGTGTTGGTTTAGTTTAACACAGTCTAAAACTTAAATTAACCGCCATGAATGTAAACGTAGGTCAGGTACTCGAACGCGTTGTGCGTAGAGACCGAATGGGTATCAGCGAACTTTCAAGAAAACTTCACGTAAGTAGAAGAACTATTTACAACTGGTTTGACCAAAAAAGTTTGAACCCTGAAATTATTTGGAAGGTAGGAACCGTAATTGGACACGATTTTTCGATTGACCTTCCAGAATCATACATCAAAGCCGGAAATAATTTGCATGAAGCTTTCGATTTCCATAACACGGAAAATCCTAAAGCGGATGCCAATTCGGTTTATTTCTGGATGAATAAGTACATCAAACTCCTGGAAAAATATAACGAAATCTTAAGTCATGTTTCTGAAAACAGAAAGCTTACAGAACAAGCTATGCCTAGAAACGTGAAGAGAGAGCTCTCTGTTGTCACGTATGATGAATAAGCATCAATCTTATTAGCACTTATAAATAATAATCTGCCTATCGTATTGCTGGCCCTTACAAATTTGCTTGGACCCCAATCGACTACATAGCGCTCAATTTTCCGAATTAATATTTCATTAACATCATCCTAAACTGCAACTGCTTGTGGTAAGGGATCTGTATTGCTCCCCTAATAAAATTAATTATGAAAACGCTTAACGCCCTAATTATCTTATTTTCAATTTTTGGATTTACAAAATCTTTCGCACAATCTCAAGTATTCAACGGCACCGGCATCAGGTATAGTGCTGGCATAGAAACTGGCTTGGCAACAGGCTATCTTGCTAAAAAATATGAAGGTACTCTTGGAGTTTCTGTCCAAGCAGAGTTCCCTTTTTTAGAAGGGGAGTTGTATGGAACAGTGAACACTGGTTTCAATAACATCTTTACCACCGCAACCTATGTACGTTTGGTAGACGATTTGCACTTAGTTCCATTTAAAGCAGGTCTTAAATATTTTTACAAAAGCAACCTCTATTTTCAAACAGAAATTGGTTTTTCGTTTCTCCTTAATAAAGCAAAATGTGTTGAAGGAAAAAACGCAGCATTTGTATATGCCCCACAAGCTGGGATGATTTTTTATCTCCACGCCCGCGATTATATCGATGCGGGCCTCCGTTTTGAAAGCAACAGTAAATTTTATCATTGCGATAACTACAACAACTTTGTCGGCTTTAGGATCGCGTGGGGATTTACGCGTTAGCTGAAACCGCTTCTAACCTAACCAAATAATCTTTTTCCGCTCAATGAAAGCTAGTATTCAATTTAATACGATGAATGAATTATGGATTCTCTTCATTGATTGCAAGCACGAAGAATCTTCAAAATACATCAGAACAATTATCAAAATTATCGTTAAAATATTATCGGGAACCCCCTTACCGGGCAACAAGAGGAGAATAAGGGCGGGAAGGCACTATATTATTCATGATTATGTTGTCGAAGTGCATACTGACGAATGGTTTCCATTGGTATTAGCAAGTAAGCGAAAAGATTTACTCGAAGGCATAAA
Source organism: Pedobacter sandarakinus (assembly GCF_026240095.1). Taxonomy (GTDB): domain Bacteria; phylum Bacteroidota; class Bacteroidia; order Sphingobacteriales; family Sphingobacteriaceae; genus Pedobacter; species Pedobacter sandarakinus. The sequence continues at coordinate 369,365 of NZ_JAPIVG010000002.1, forward strand.
ATCTATATTTATGGATATGGTAAACGAAAAATAGCCTATAAAATTTATAACACCTATTCAGTTAGCATGTTTGGCAATAAAATTTATTTCCCATAGTGATCATTCAATTATTGGCTATTCCAACGGGATAGCCTTTTTTTTGGCGCATAAAATCGTTCCGAAAGTATTTGCAATACATCTTTAAATGAGGGATGCCACGAAGATCTGCCGCTTTATTTTTAAAAGTTATTTTATTTATTTGTGGTTATTTGTACTTTCATCAATTAAACCAAATAGTAGATGGAGTTCCAATCCCAAGCAACCAATCGCAACGTTATATTTCTTGTTATTGTAGCCGCTTTAGGCTATTTTGTAGATATATACGATCTTGTTTTATTTTCTGTTGTACGATTAAAAAGCTTCGCAGATATTGGTGTGTCGCCAGAACAAATGCGAACAGATGGCGAATATGTGATAAACATGCAGATGTTTGGTCTCCTCTTAGGCGGGTTGTTATGGGGCACAATTGGCGATAAATTTGGGCGGATAAAGGTACTTTTTGGATCCATCCTGATGTATTCAATAGCAAATATTGCAAATGGTTTTGCTAATGATGTGCATACTTATGCCCTCATCAGATTTATTGCAGGTATAGGCTTGGCCGGAGAGCTTGGTGCCGGTATAACCTTGGTAACAGAAACCATGGATAAAGAAAAGCGGGGCTATGGAACAATGGTAGTTGCCGGAATTGGGCTATTGGGTGCTGCCGCTGCTGCAACCATAGGTAAGCATTTTCAATGGCAAACATCCTATTTTGTAGGGGGCGGTATGGGACTGCTACTCTTGCTTCTACGTGTTGGCACTTTCGAGTCTGGCATGTTTAAGAATGTAGAGCAGGCAAAAACAGTGTCAAAAGGAAATTTCTTCATGCTGTTTTCCAATCGGAAACGGTTTTTAAAATACCTGGCCTGTATTTGCCTTGGCCTGCCACTGTGGTTTATAGTAGGCATATTGGTTACCCAGTCTCCAGAAATTGGCAAGGCGATAGGCGCTGTTGATGTCCTAAACGCAGGAACTGGTATTATGTACACCTACTTTGGTATTGCCATTGGTGATGTGGTTTGCGGCTTCTTGGCACAAATTCTTCGTTCGAGAAGAAAAACGGTACTTATTTTTCAAATGTTATCGGTTTTAACTGTGATCTTATACCTTACCCGCGAACAGCTTACGGAAAGTAGTTTTATGCTCATCTGTTTAATTATGGGCTTTGCGGTTGGATATTGGGCAACATTTGTTACCATTGCTGCCGAACAATTTGGTACTAATATTCGATCTACAGTAACCACTACTGCGCCTAATTTTGTACGCGGCGCATTAATACCAATTACTTACCTTTTTGAATTTTTCGTTAAACGTTATGGTATCATTACAGCTGGCTTTGCCGTGATGGGGATTGTTACGGCAATCGCCATGATCTCGGTACTATACTTAAAAGAAAGCTTTAACAAAGACCTTAATTATTTGGAAGAGTAAGGGGTTTAAGGGCTATGTCAAGCTATTGTATTATCTCCAAATTATTATTTATAGATCTTGTAATAGCCGTAAGTTTGCATCATACCAAAACGAAATGACCATGTTTAGAGAAGAGGTTGCAGAGCGATATAAAGAAATTCAGGACCAGATTTGTGATGGTTTAGCGTTAGCTGATGGCTTAGGTAAATTCGAGGAAGAACTGTGGGAAAGGCAAGGCGGGGGAGGCGGTCGTACCCGTATTATGCAACATGGTGCAATAATCGAAAAAGGCGGGGTTAACTTTTCTGCAGTGCATGGAAAATTGCCAGAATCCGTTAAAAAAGCTTTTGGAGTTGCCGAAGAAGATTTCTTCGCAACTGGTGTGTCAATCGTTATTCATCCTAACCATCCATTAGTACCCATTATCCATATGAATATTCGGTACTTTGAACTCAATGAGCAAACCCGTTGGTTTGGTGGTGGAATCGATCTAACCCCGCATTATGTGTTTGAAAATGATGCTCGTTTTTTTCACCATAAATTGAAAAATGCTTGCGACGAATTTAATCCTGAGTTTTACCCAAAGTTTAAAGCGCATGCTGATGATTATTTTTTTATCAAACATCGTGAAGAAACACGTGGTATTGGAGGAATTTTTTACGATCGCCTGAAACCGGATAACACGAATTTATCTTGGAACGAAATTCTGGATTTCTCGACCAACATTGGAGAAACTTTTCTGCCAATCTACACTGAACTTATTGATCGCAATCGCGATAAGCCATTTACCAACTTGCATCAGGAATGGCAATACCAACGCCGAAGCCGTTATGTAGAATTCAATTTGGTTTACGATTCTGGTACTAAATTCGGCTTGGAGACTAATGGCCGTATCGAATCTATTTTAATGAGTTTGCCACCACAGGCAAATTGGGCTTACAATGTAAAACCAAATGAAGGTTCAGATGAGTTTAAAACCCAGCAATTCTTAAAAAAAGGCATCAACTGGATTTAGTCATTCAGGTCTAACCAGCGACAATATCTTCACGATATAGAAATGTCCTATAATTAATATTATGTTAAGTTGAATACTTGATGTAGCTTACGGGTTTGTTCAAAATCCTGAATAAAACTTTGATGTTTAAGTGTCTCCTCGCTTGACTTACCTACAACAATTGCTGCAACGATAATTTAGCCCCGAGCTGTGATGTGGTTAGACTATTAAAACACGAGGGACACACTTGATCAATGTGAGTGATTTTTGCTGAAGTTAATCGGATTCTCGTTGATGAATATGATTTCAGCCAGATTATAATTCCTGCAGCTTTTGATTCAACTCCTGGACTTTGTCGGTTGCTCTCTTTCTGCTGTAAACATCCGCTAGCAATTGCACCGTTTTTTTGTCGTTTGGATTAATTTCATTAGCCCTTTGTAGTGCCATTTGTGCTCTGTTGATTAATGCATTGTACTTAGCAACTTTGTCGGCATCATTTTTCTTGAGCGCATCATTAGCATTATTAACATATGCCAAACCCAATTGGTAAAGCGCATCAAAATAATTAGCATCGGTGGCCAGCGCTTTATCATAAGCTAAAATTGCTGTTGAGTTATTTCCTCCCGCCTGTTGCAAATATCCGTAAAGGAAATATAAAAGCTTATTTCCTTTTTCAACTTTCAGGTTAGACTCTATCAGTGAAGCTGCCTTTTGATAATTTTCAGTATCCAACAGCAAGTTAATATAATCGTTAGTAAGCTGATGGTTGAAAGGATTTTTTGCCAAACCATCCTCCAGCGTTTTCAAAGCTGCTTCGTTGTCATATTTAGAAACATAAAGTTGTGAGAGCTTCTGGAACATAGCGGCATTTCTAATTCCATTTTCTTTTGCCCGCTTAAAGTAATTAAGCGATTCATCGTAATTTTGAATATTTAACGCACAAATTGCAGTATTAAGTGCCAACGTTGTATCCGTAGGAAAGCTATCACTTACTTCCTTAAGGTCTTCATATGCTGCTTTAAAATCATTATTAAAATAAGAACTATTACCTATATCTTGCTTTTTGATAAGGATATTATGGTGCGAAGCCTTAATTAAACCTGAATTATCTTCATATTTATCCAAGCTTTTCGCCTGCTTGATCGCATCATTCGCAGCGTTGTAAAACTTATCAGCACTCCCCTCATCAGTTTCAATGATCGATGCATATGATGTTAGATAAGATTTTATGGCCCAGGTCTCTGCCCAATTTTTTGTCTTGTTATCCTTTTCTGCAGATTCTATTGCTTTTAAACCTTCGGTGATAATTGACAATTGCTTTTTCTCATTTTCTTTGCCAGCAATAGCAGCCTGTAGTTTTCCTACAGAATTTCGTGCAATCAAAATCTGACTTTTTTGTGCAAATAAATTCGATGAAAACATTAATGAAAGAGCGACTATAAATTTAAAACCTTTTTGCATAGGATATGGGGATATTTTGCAGTAAAAAATGTGATCAGCGGTAAAAATAAACAAAAAAAAAGAGTCGAGATAAAATCAGGACTCTTTTTTAAGTATCTAAACCGTTATTGCTTTGGAAGGGCGTCTAAACGTTTCTTGATATCTTCGTAATTTTTAGTATCATTTCTAAACGCGTAGATCGTTTTTAACGTCTCCAAAGCTCCAGCATTTTTGCTATCAATTTCCAACGCTTTTTTGTAATAAGGTAATGATTTATCTAGCAATGCATTCATTTTAGCCGTAACCTCATTATACTCTTTAACTTTCTTCGCATCAATTTTATTTCTTTCATTCTGCATTTTTAAAGCTTTTGAAAAATAGATGTTGCCTAAAAGTACTTGGTAATTCGGGTTAGTTGGTTCTTTGGTAGCCAACGCGTTCAACATTTGTTCAGATTTAGCCTCATCACCCCTATCGATGTAAATTTGAGTTTGAGTTTTGATCAAATCCGCATTATCTGGAAACTTTGCAACGGCTTCATCAATTATTGCCAATGCAGCTGTAGTGTCCTTTTGTTTTCTTAACGTAATGTCTACCAGTTCATTATATAAATCACTCGATTGTGGCGAATTTAGTGAAATTACCTTTTTAAACTGTTGGATGGTAGCTGGATAATCTTCAATATTTCTTGCAGCAATACCCGCATTTAAATACATCGATGTATCTTGAGGATTAATAACAGTTGCCTGAACAAACTTTGCATAAGCCGTTTTATAGTCTTTCTTATTGTAAGCAACTACGCCAGCATTTCTTACAGCATTAGCTATATTGGTTTCAGCTAAAGCAATGTTATCTTTCTCTGCTCCTTTTGTGTCGAGCTTTTTTGCTTCCGCAACAGCATCTTGTGCAATTTTGATATTTGCATCAGCATTGGCTATATCTACTGTATCTAAGATTGCAGCAGAAGAGGCAAACAAACCTCTATAGCTCCAAGCCTCTGGCATTACCTTGGATTTTTCATCAGCAATAGCTTTATCTGTATGCGCCAAACCACCTTTAATGGTTTCTAATTTTTTAGCTAGAGGCGTAGATGCATTTGATGAAGTCAATTGAAACATACCCCAAGCATTTTTCGCCGCGGTTACTTCACCTTTCTGAGCAAATGCAGAGCTTGCTGCTCCTGCTAAAATTATACCTAGAAATACTCTTTTCATAATCTTTATTCTAATCTTTAATTTAGTTATTTTTATTTTTCCGTTTCGTCATCAGTTTCTTCATCATGCTCTTCAGCGTCATCAACCTCTGTACTATCTGCTTCGATTTCTTCGCCGTCGGTTACAATAACGCTTTCCAGATCAACTGTTTCTTCTTCATCTTCCTCATGATCTATTTTAGTAACAGAAGCGATCTCATCTTCACCTTTAAGGGAAATCAATCGCACTCCCTGTGTAGCTCTGCCCATTACTCTTAAAGCAGAAACCGGGATTCTAATTACAATACCCGATCTGTTTATGATCATTAGGTCCTCGCTATCAGTAACGTCTTTTATAGATACTAATTGCCCGGTTTTGTCTGTTACATTGATGGTTTTAACACCTTTACCACCACGGTTTGTTACGCGGTAATCATCAATGTCTGTACGTTTGCCGTATCCTTTTTCTGATACTACCAACACCGTTACTTCAGGATTGTTTACAGCAATCATGCCAACAACCTCATCTTTATCGTGTGCAAGCCTAACTCCCCTAACCCCGGTAGCCGTTCTGCCCATTGGCCTAACAGTGCTTTCATTAAAGCGAATTGCCCTTCCAGAGCGCAATGCCATTACTATCTCGCTTTCGCCATTAGTTAAGCAAGCTTCTAATAATACATCGCCATCATTGATATTAATTGCATTAATTCCGTTTACACGCGGACGAGAATAAGCCTCTAATGAGGTTTTCTTAATGGTACCTTTTTTAGTACACATGATAATGAAATTATTCTCAAGATAATCTTGATCTTTCAGGTTTTTAACCTTGATGTAAGCCTTTATTTTTTCATCTTTTGGAATATTGATGATGTTTTGGATTGCCCTACCCTTACTGGTTCTGGAACCTTCTGGAATTTCGTAAACCCTAAGCCAGAAACACCTGCCTGCTTCCGTGAAGAATAGCATGTAATTATGGTTAGTAGCCACTAACATGTGCTCAATAAAATCTTCATTTCTTGAGTTACTGCCTTTAGATCCTTTACCGCCTCTGCCCTGCGCTCTAAACTCTGTAGCTGGGGTACGTTTTACATAACCCTCGTGAGAAATGGTGATGACAACCTCTTCATCATCAATAAAATCTTCCATGCTCATATCTTCAGCAGAATGAACAATAGTAGTTTTACGTTCATCACCGAATTTTTGCCTAACCTCTTCAAGCTCGTCTTTAATGATCTGCATACGCAAACCTTCATCCGCTAGAATAGATTTTAAATATTCGATGGTTTTCATCAACTCGGCATACTCCTCTTTAATTTTATCACGTTCTAGTCCTGTTAAACGACGTAAAGTCATATCAAGGATAGCACGTGCCTGAAGATCACTTAACCCGAATTTTTCCATTAAGCCTACACGAGCCTCTTCCGGAGTCTCTGATGCACGGATCAGTTTGATTACCTCATCCAAATGATCTAAGGCAATCAGATAACCTTCTAATATGTGTGCACGCTTTTCAGCCTCGGCAAGTTCGTATTTAGTACGGCGTATAATTACATCGTGACGGTGATCTACAAAATGCACAATTAAATCTTTTAGATTTAACATTTGCGGCCTACCCTTAACCAACGCAATGTTGTTAACACTAAATGAAGTTTGAAGTGCGGTATATTTGTAAAGATTATTTAATACGATCGATGCGTTGGCATCACGCTTAATTTCATAAACGATACGAATACCGTCTTTATTTGATTCATCTTTAATATTAGAGATTCCCTCTAATTTCTTTTCGCCAACCAATTCAGCAGTACGCTCAATCATTTGTGCTTTGTTTACCTGGTATGGTATTTCGGTAACAATGATTACCTCACGATCTTTCAGGTTTTCAATTTCTGCTTTCGCACGCATCACAATCCGACCGCGGCCTGTTTCGAAAGCCTCCTTTACGCCTGTGTAACCATAGATGATACCGCCAGTAGGAAAATCAGGTGCTTTGATGAACTTCATCAATTCCTCTATTGTTATTTCTCTATTGTCGATATAGTTTACAACACCATCAATTACTTCGGTTAAATTATGCGGTGCCATGTTGGTAGCCATACCTACAGCAATACCCGAGGAACCGTTTACTAAAAGATTAGGAATTTTTGCAGGTAATACGGTAGGTTCTTGTAGTGTATCATCAAAGTTCAACTGGAAATCTACTGTATCCTTATTAATATCGGCAAGCATTTCTTCGGCTATTTTCGAAAAACGTGCTTCAGTATAACGCATTGCTGCCGGCGAATCGCCATCAATGTGTCCAAAATTTCCCTGTCCATCTACCATCGGATAGCGCAAGCTCCAATCCTGAGCCATCCTTACCATTGTAAAATATACAGATGAATCGCCGTGCGGGTGATACTTACCCAATACCTCCCCTACAATACGGGCAGATTTTTTATGTGGTTTATTGCTGGTTACTCCTAAATCGAGCATGCCATAAAGTACGCGACGATGAACGGGTTTTAAACCATCCCGAACATCAGGTAAGGCCCTGGATACAATCACCGACATTGAGTAATCAATGTAGGCAGATTTCATCTGCTCCTCTATATTAATCTGGATAACTTTGTCGTTTTGTTGATTTTCTAAATCTTCTGCCATAAATTATTATTCTCGTTGTCAAAAACGATATTTCAAAAAAGGTATTATTATAACCATGCGAATTTAGCAAAAATATGGCGAAATAAGGTATTGTGGAAAAGTTTTGACCCTGAATAAGTCATTTTGAGTGTTGATATTTTTTTAAGCGCTTACAACGCATTTTAAATCATTTTGCACATCTATGAATCAATGGCTATACTTTCTTATCGGGCCGGATTATTTATTTGCTATCGACTAGAAGTTGCTGTTGCATAAAAGATTAGCAATAATAATACAAGGTTTGGTATGATCGCGATAAAATGATTGGCTCAATTTGATATTTTTGTGTGTTAAGATATATCTAAAATGGCGAAGCAAAACAAATCGGCGATGATCTTTATTATGATCACACTGTTAATCGATTGTACCGGATTCGGGATTATTATCCCCGTATTACCCGATCTGATTAAGCAGTTCACCGGTGGCAGCACCAGTGTGGCTGCAGATTATGGTGGTTATTTGATGGTAGCCTTTGCCCTGCCCCAATTTATTTTTTCACCAATATTAGGCGGTTTGAGCGATAAGTATGGCAGACGTCCAATATTACTCTTTTCGTTGTTTGGTTTGGGAATGGATTATCTATTCCTGTCTTTTGCGCCCTCTATTGTTTGGTTTTTTATTGGAAGAATTATAGCAGGAATCTCAGGCGCTAGTTTTACAACAGGTATGGCTTACATTGCCGACATATCCACGCCAGAAAAAAAAGCGCAGAATTTTGGCATGGTTGGCGCAGCGTTTGGCTTAGGCTTTATTTTAGGATCGGTTGGTGGTGGTCTGCTCAGCCAATTCGGTTTACGCGTTCCTTTTATGGTGGCTGCTGGGCTGTCGTTAATTAACTGGCTATATGGATATTTTATCTTACCCGAATCGCTTTCCAAAGCAAACCGCCGAGATTTTTCCTGGCAACGAGCCAATCCCGTAGGTGCTTTCATTAATGCGTCAAAATATCCTGCTATTTTAGGCTTACTTGCTACCTTATTGCTATTATACATCGCCAGTCATTCAGTTCAATCCAATTGGTCTTATTATGTAATTGAGAAATTTCAATGGACGCCCACCATGATTGGCTATTCACTTGCTGTTGTGGGTATTATGGTAGCAGTAGTGCAAGGTGGATTAATTCGCGTTATTATCCCGAAGATTGGAAATCGCAGGGCGATCTATCTTGGATTAACCTTATATATTATTGGGTTTATATGTTTCGCTTTCGCCGCAAATGGATTAATGATGATGTTATTTATTATTCCCTATTGTTTGGCAGGAATTGGTGGGCCGGCAATGCAGAGCATTATTTCAAATCAGGTACCAGAAAATGCTCAGGGAGAAATTCAAGGTATTACCACTAGCTTGCAGAGTTTGGCGGCAATAATCGGTCCTTTTGCAGCAAGTCATATCTTCGTATATTTTATCCAAGATGGAACACCTTTTTATTTTCCCGGCGCCCCATTTATTCTTAGTGCCATACTTACGCTTATTGGCTTATTTATCGCCATTAGGGCATTAAGGAAATATCATTAAGTTTTCGGACTTTTTAATGTAATAAATGAAGCGTTTTTTGCCCTTCTACCGATTGCTTGGGGGTTTGCATGGGTGTAAGATGTTAATAAGTTAGCCTGATTAGAAGCCATTTAATTTCTAGATGCTTCTGAAAATAAAACGGGGATCTAATTCTTTCGATTTAGTTCCCCGTTTTAGCCTTAATAAAAACCTTCGTTTTCAATTAAGAAATCGCATACACTGTTTACTTTGATTTTTCCTTTCTTGTTTTAGTGTCTAAACTTTAACAATAAGTGAAAATTTATCTCCGACTAATCTGTTCGAAAACTTTTTAGCGTTCAATAATTGCTGGTGGGCCTTCGTAAATTTCATATCGCTCATCTTTCGATAATGATGTATATTCCTAATGGGCTTAACCCGATTAAAGAAATGGATTACAATCCCTATTAACATACTAAGAATAAGCACCTTTTGGCATTTATCCTTATTTAGTTTGTTAGCTCAGCGTTCAAAGTACTTCGTATTTGATATGATCTAATTTAATACACAAATCAACATTTATCAATAGAAAAGAATAATAATTTTTGCACAAAGTTATCCACTTGAAACCAAGAAAACCGACAACTGATATAGCGGTAACAGATGCAAAAATAAAGATTTTATTTATGTTAGGTTGTTATCAACATTTAATCTCTCATTTTTATTAACAAGATATAATGCCTTAGCAGTCAGTAGGCTATGCTTTAAAAGTTTGTCGCAGGTGTTCTGGTAGAAAAGTTCCGAATTTCCACAACAAAAAATATGGCTATTATGTTATTTTTGTATCATGCAAATAAGGCAACCCATCAGAAATGTTCAAGATTTTTTATTAAGTACTTACTTCGCAGATGGACTTCGCATTACAATGGGCGTTTTACTGCCCTCTTTAATTTTGGCGCAGTTTGGGATGCTTAAAATTGGTATGACCTTATCATTAGGCGCATTGTGCGTAAGCGTTGTCGATAGTCCAGGACCAATTACCCATAGACGCAATGCCATGCTGGTGACAGCGGTTCTAATCTTTGTATTTTCAATATTAACTGGTTTAACTAACAAAAACCATTATTTCATTGGTGTACTACTAGCAGCAGCCAGTTTTGTTTTCTCGATGTTTTACATCTATGGTGTTAGGGCGGCATCTGTAGGCACAGCTGTGCTTCTAATTATTGTATTGAGTATAGATGATATTCGCCCATGGCATGAAGTAATTAAATATAGCTTTTTGATTCTGGCTGGGAGCATTTGGTACACATGCTTAAGTTATTTTGTTTACCGCCTTAGGCCCTTTCGGCTTGTGCAGCAGTCTTTAAGCGATTCTATTTTAGAAGTAGCGGAATTTTTAAGGGAGAAAGCAAAATTCTACCATCAAGATAATAATTATGAGAAAACGTATGCTGATTTAATTCAGCTCCAGGTATCTGTACACGAAAAGCAAGATGCAGTTAGGGAACTACTTTTTCGCACGAGGGAAATGGTACGGGATTCTAGTCCGGAAGGCCGATTTCTGTTACTGGTTTTTGTAGATATGGTCGATTTGTTCGAGCAGGTAATGTCTACGTACTATAATTATAAACAGCTGCACGAACAGTTTGACAAAGCCGGCATTTTGAAAGACTATGAGATGGCAATTAAACGAATTTCGTATGCGCTAGACGATATTGCTTTTGCTTTAAAGAGTGGTGGAAAACCTGTGCTCTCGAAAAGACTTTTAATAGAAATCGAGCGATTAAAAATTAAAATAAACCATCTCGAAAGTAATAATACAAATCAGGAATATAGCACAATCGGCATTATTGCTTTAAAAAATATCGAAGTAAATATCGAAAACATTTTAGCTAGGGTAAAAAACATTTACAGCTATTTTAAAGTAAGAAGCAACAAAGACATTAGACAGGCTGAAGTAGATACTGAAAAATTTATCACTCGTCAGAAATTCGATTTTAAACTTTTTACCGAAAATTTAACTTACAGCTCTTCTACCTTTAAACACTCTTTGCGGGTAACTGTGGTGATGTCTCTTGGCTTTGTAGTATCGCAGATTTTGGCTTTTTCACACAGTTACTGGATTTTACTCACCATCTTGGTTATTTCCAAGCCTGGTTTCAGTTTAACCAAAGAGCGAAACTACCAAAGGCTAATTGGGACAACCCTAGGGGCGTTTATTGGGATGGCTGTTGTGAGCTATATCCATGATAAAAACGTACTCTTTTGGATTCTATTGGTTTGCATGATTGGAAGCTATAGTTTCCAAAGGAAAAACTATGTAGTGAGTGTGCTTTTTATGACACCTTACATTCTTATTTTGTTCGACTTTTTGGGAATGGGTTCAATGGCACTTGCCCGCGAACGAATTTATGATACATTTATTGGCTCAGGAATTGCCCTGCTGGCAAGTTATTCGCTCTTCCCAACCTGGGAGCACGAAAAGCTAAGGGAAGCGATGCTAAACTTGTTAAAAGCAAACAAATCTTACTATGATAAAGTCTCTAAATTATACTTTGAGAAAGTTTATAACAGAACAGAATACAAACTTGCACGTAAGGAAGTTTATGTGAGTACAGCAAACCTTGCATCACTTTTTCAACGGATGTTTTCCGAACCAAAAAGTAAGCAGCTGTTTATTAAAGAAGTTTATCAATTTACTACACTGAACCATTTGCTTTCATCTTACATTGCTACACTTTCATTGTATAACAAGGAACATCAGTTTACATTCGATAATTTTGATGGATTAAAACCGATGTCTAATAACACCGATTATTTGTTCGATAGGATAATCGAAAACCTATCTGAAGGTACAGGGAAGTTAGACAATGTACCGCTTATCCGCGTTACCGATACAGGATTAAATATCAAAAAAGGAGAAGATCTGGTGCCAGAACAATTTGATCTAATACAGAAAGTGGCTTACGATATCTATAAACTTTCTGCAAAAATTAAGATTTAATAAGCAGATCTGTGACTGCACAGGCACTGAATGGCAAAGGGTAACTTTCCTTGTTATCCAGCACGAAAACGATTTTTGCATCACATGGTACGATGCTGATATCGAAATCCTTATCCATGGCCATAGGAAAAGAATGCTGAGATGGATTATCTGATTTCAGGACTTCATTCCTGATTTCGAATGCTACCTTAATCTCACTTTTATTTGAGATTAAATATACCTTCTGTATTTTCTTGAAAGCAACATTTACGGTAAAATCAAGCATCAATTGACGGTTAGTACCTGTCGTATTTCGGAAAAGTTCGTATGCATAGTAAACTTTATCATCCCGAAAATATTGATAGTCGAGCTGCTGTTTCGTTTGGCTATGTGCAAATTCAGCTATCAGCATCAGTACAAAAATAATAAACCTCATTTTCATAATTAAAATTTTGGACATGCAACTTTAAACCCTTTAAAATTATTGTGCCTGTAAATAAATGATAATTCGTATGTACGTGGCGTACTATTCAACATCTTGTTGCCGTATACAGTGTAGTTCAGGCCTGCGCTAATATTCCCCATAGCAAGGCCGACATAAGGGTACAAAGAAGATTGGTTGAAACCATACCATATACCGACATTGATCTTTATTTTGCTATCATCATTGGGTTTAATGCCTAACACTGTTCCCAAAATGGCGTCTTTATTATTTTTTTGCAGGTTATACACGCCAGTTAAGTTAATGTCGAGATAGTTATTTGCAAGGTATAGCATCCCAAGGGTAGCGGTTTTACGAGCTGCAATCTCCTGGTTGCCTGTGGTTAGCAAAGTTTCTCTTGGTTTGGTGAGATGAAATTGCGCATACCCAATGGCAACGCTGAATTGATCGAAGCTGGCCGAAAAATTTGCACCTAAGTTGAGATCAAAATACGAGGTTTTGTCATTTTTCGAGTCTAGAAAGTTGGGCAACGATTGATCAAACCCACTCCCATTATACTGAGACGCGAAGGTAAGTTGGTTGTAATCCAAAAATCTTACAACATATGAAACCTGCGGGGCGAGTCCAAACTTATAACGATGTTCAACATCGAGATACTGATAATATGAAAAACTTGCGCTAATGTATTGAGACTTTAGGGCTTTGTTAAAGGATTCATCGAACAAACCACTTAAACCAAGACTAAAAATAGAATTTGTAAAATTTTCATCGTCAGAAAGTTTCACATCTCCCGAAACGCTATAAGTGTTGTAGGGGTCGCCCATATTTCCCCATTGCTGGCGGGTATTCGCTGCAATTCGATATTCGCCATCGAAAAACCCTGTATATGCAGGATTTAAGGTTAATGGCGCCGCAAAATATTGCGAAAATTTTGGGTCTTGCGCTCGACAGCAAAAAGCAATTAAGCAATGTAACAATACAACAAATGCTTTCTTCATTACAAGATTAATATCGTTTTGCCAGTAGATTGAATCTTGCTACCCAATACGTCCACGCCTTCAGCAAACCAGGAGAAGGTTTCTAAAGGCTGCATCTTACGCTGAAACTGTCCGTCCCATCCGCCATTCTCTAGCGATTCGGTTTGATAGACCATAATTCCCCACTTATTAAATACCTTAAAGCTAATTAACTTTTGGATGCTTACCAGAAATGGGTATAAGCGATTGTTAGTTTCTTTCTGCGGCGTAAATGCAGTAGGTACTACTATCTTTGGCCTGGGAAGGATGTCTAGCGTAAGTGCCGTTGCGGCATTGCATCCATTCTCATTTTCAATGCTAATGTAATAAGTGCCAGCCTGATTGACTCTGGTAGGATCGGCTACCGGACGCGTTAAACCAGCATCAGTGAAGTATTTCACTTTCACAAAATCTCTACTCCCTTCAATAATTGCCATTGATGTTAAATCAATTGCTGCGTTATCGAAAATTGGTTTTGGCTTATGCACCACGATCTTTGGAAGCTCATTTATTTTAACTTCCATCTTCCCGACTACAAAGCAACCACCCGCGTTGGTAGCTTTGACAAAGTAAATACCTGATTTGGAGACAGCCTTTGGGTTTGTGACCTTATTTTTAAGGTCGATATCGTTATAGAATGTAAAAGTTAAGCCAGCACCAGCGTTTGCAAATAGCGAGGGATGTGTAAGATCTACCTGATTTGGGTAACAAACAGGTTCTGGATTGGTAATAGACAGGACAGGTAGATCATTAATGCTTACGCGAATGCTTTTTATAACAGCACAGCCCTTAGCATTGGTTGCTTTAACATAATAAGTGCCTGCAATACCCATATTTTTCGGATTAGCTATTTCTGTTTTAATCGTGCTATCACGATAGAACCCGAAAGATAGATCTGCATCACTGCCGGCGAAGATTTTCATATCAGTTAAATCAACAGTAGCAGGAAAGCAAACCGGCATCGGATTAGTAATTTTCAGTTGGGGTTTATCGCTTATCTTTATTTCAATAGGAAGAATTTTTTCACAACCACTTTGACTGTTAAGTTTGATGTAATACCTGCCTGCAGTGCTAATATGTTGGGGGTCATGCAAAATCATAGTCGCCTTCTCATCGATAAAATAAGCTTTAGTTAACCCTTCAATGTCTCCTTCAATTAATGCGTTGTCGGTAATATCGACTGTTTGGTTGAAGCATACCGGAGTGGGATTTTTAATTGTTAAACTTGATAGTTCGGACACCGAAACATCAATGCTGGCAAAACTTTCGCAACCCTTATGGTTTGTTGCTTTAAAGAAGTAAGTTTTATTGCCCGTTACCCTAACATTTCCAACAACTGGTTGGGTTAAGTCTTTATCGGCAAATACCAAATATTCAAAGTCATTTGATTTATTTAGAATGAAGCCCGGAGCTGTTAAATCCAGTTCACTATTTTCGCAAACCTTAATTTTAGGAATAGCTCGTAGCTGGTAATTAACGGCATGCACGATTGTAGAAACGGTGGTAGAACAGCCAAAGCCTTTAAAAGGAATGAGGTCTAGCAGAAGTTTAGATCCTTCTGCTGGGGTGGGTGTTATCGTTAGCGATTGACCCGAACCATACTTTTTAGATCTATCTTCATTGTACCAGTTGTATTGCTGAAATCCGCTTGGTCCTACTACATTAATTTCTGTAGCATTTTCGCAGTAGGTGTTCCCTGCAATGATATCTCCGCACACATTATTTACATCAATATATGCATAACCAAAATGTCCGCCAAGGGCACAATCGGTACTTATAAATTCTAAAATCACTTTTTTGCCCTGATAGCCAGACAGATTAACTGTTACCGGTGTCCAATCTTTATAAATTATGGCCGGTGAAGTATTGGTTTGCTTAAACCCGGGTAAACCCGAAGTGGCAACATATTCGAAAGATGCACACTGAATATATTCATTTGTTTCAACATCTTTTATCCTGGCGATAAATCGAGGTTGTTCTTCATTTAGATGGTTTGGGTCTTCCAGAACAATAGCATACTGATAAGTTAGCGTGAATTCTGGCCTGTCTGTCGGAATACTGAGCAAATATGAGATCCCATCAGCTTGAGAGCCGGTACCATTGTTACCTAATTTAACCGAAAAATTTCCACCATTTTTAGGGATTACCGGAAACTTGCCATATTGGTCTACGAGACTCTTATCACTCATGATGGTATGCCTCCCTAGTATTGGCTTTTGTATTTCGATATTTGATACCGAATTTTTCGTTCCATTGATGGTTGTGGTACCAGTATAGATTTTCCAATTCTGAAAACTACCGTCTTCAAAACCAACATTTTCAGGACAACTTTGACCAAATAATTTAGATGGAATAATCATGCTAGTCAGTAGCACCATCCACAACAATCTATATTTCACAATACAAGTTTTGAACAGTTATGATGTAAAAATATTGTTTTAGTATATCCAGATATCTGCTGCTCACCAGAAAGCGACGTTTTTTACACGAAAACCTATACTTACAATTGAGTAGTATTATATATAGTTTTTATCACTATGTACTAATACCTGTATGTAACATATTGGCAATTAAGTTTTTTCTCTCAAGAAATGTGTTCTTGTGAGTGTTCTGGTAAAACTTAAATTTGATCAACGACCAGTAAATGCAAATGTTTTTTTACACGAAATGGCTCTATTTTTTACATGAAGGCGTGAAATTGTTTACATGAATGTGAAGTGATTGTACATCTGCAAACAAATACAAGCCAAGGCTGTTACTTAATTAACTTATTAAAATAAAGATTATGGAAAAGCTATATACGGCTGAAGTTACAGCTACAGGTGGAAGAGATGGACATGTTAAATCTAGTGACGGTATTTTAGATTTTGATGTTAGAAAGCCAAAAGAAATGGGTGGACAAGGTGGAGCCACAAATCCTGAAGAATTATTTGCAGCAGCTTGGGGCCCTTGCTATCTTGGTGCTTTGGGTTCGATAGCTGCAAGAGAAGGTGTGGATATTAGCGAGGCGAATGTAAAAGTATTAGTTTCTTTTAACCAGGATGGAAATTCATTTGCATTATCGGCAGATTTGGATGTCCACATCCCCGGTATTTCAATAGAGGAGTCTCAATCCTTGGCAGAAAAAGCAAATAAGGTTTGTCCTTATTCTAAAGCCACAAAAGGAAACATTGATGTAAGAGTAACAGCAGTTTAAATTGTGAAATAAATAAAAAAAGCGGCAATAGCCGCTTTTTTTATTTAGTGTTAAATGTTTAAAATGTTTCCTGCGCCAATTGCGTGCGTTCTGGTCTGCCATTTTTAAAGGCATCCCTGGTTTTAAGACCAAGCAATTCGAACATAGCCATGTCATCTACAAATGCAGGGTTGGGTGTAGTTAATAATTTATCGCCCGCAAAAATAGAACTTGCGCCAGCCATAAAGCAAAACGCCTGTTCTAAGGTGCTCATTTCATTCCTTCCAGCAGACAACCGTACTACCGAATTTGGCATTACAATCCGTGCTGTAGCAATCATCCTTACCATATCCCAAATGGGTACGCGGGGTTGATCTGCCAATGGCGTTCCTTTAACCGGGACCAACGCATTTACAGGAACAGATTCAGGGTGTTTTTCCATGTTAGATAATGTTTGTAACATCGAAACCCGGTCTTCTACAGTTTCTCCTAATCCGATAATCCCGCCACTACAAACCGTAAGTTTTGCCTTGCGCACATTTTTGATCGTATTCAAACGGTCATCATAAGTTCTTGTAGAAATGATACGCTTATAATCGTCTTCAGAGGTATCTATATTATGGTTGTAAGCATATAACCCAGCATCTGCCAATCGTTGTGCCTGGTGTTCGGTAAGCATACCAAGTGTGCAGCAAACTTCCATATCCATATCATTCACAGCCTTAACCATTTCAATCACGCGGTCGAAATCTCGGTTATCTCTAACCTCACGCCAAGCAGCGCCCATGCATAGGCGAGATGCCCCACCCTCTTTTGCCTTTACCGCGGCACTAACAACCTGGCCTACCTGCATAAGTGGTTGAACTTCTAAGTCGGTATGGTAGCGGGCAGCTTGTGGACAATAAGAACAGTCTTCTGCACAGCCACCGGTTTTAATTGATATTAAAGAGCTTACCTGTACTTCGTTATAATCCTTATTTTCTCTGTGAATAGTGGCTGCTTCATAAACCAAATCTAAAAATGGCCTATTGTAAATTTCGTATATTTCTTCTTTTGTCCAATCGTGTCTCGTTGTTTGCATTATGATCAGATTTTTAGGATTTAGGTTTTATAAACTTTGTTAGCTACGGCTGTTATCATACAGCTATGTTATAATAATAATTTGCTGGCAAGACCCAATATTAGCAGGAAGCCAAAAACATCGGTAAAAGTAGTAATAATAATAGATGATGCAATGGCTGGATCGATTCCAACTCGTTTGAGAATAAGTGGAATACCCGTACCAGTGATACCTGCAATGATTAGATTGCCCGTCATAGCCAGAAAGATAACCAAGCCGAGCATAGGATTGCCATCAAAAAAATAAGCGAAAATAAATACAATTAAACCGTTAACCGCACCATTGATTAAGCCTACGGTAAATTCTTTTAACACCGTTCTGTAAGCCTGTTTATCCGTTAGATCGTAAAGCGAAATACGCCTAACAGTTACGGCAAGTGCCTGAGTAGCAGCATTACCGCCCATGCCTGCTATTATTGTCATGTATGCTGCAAGAGATGGAATCAATTTTATGGTTGGATCGAATGAACGCACTACAGATGATGCCAAAAACGCGGTACCTAGATTGATAATTAACCATGGCAGACGTGACTTTACCGCTTCAATCCAATTACCACTCAACTCTTCATCTTCCGATACCCCGGAGATTTTTAGGATGTCTTCCGTGCTTTCGGCTTCTAAAACGTCAATAACGTCATCAAAAGTAATCCTACCCAATAGTTTTTGATAATCATCAATAACAGGAATACTAGTTAGATTATATTGTGAAATTAAATTTGCGACTTCTTCCTGGTCTGTATTTGGATGTACATATACAGCATCAGCATTAACCAACTCTGTCAATTTTGCATTGTGCTTCGCCTTTATAATGTCTTTAAGCGAAACAATTCCCTTAAAAATCTCTTCATCGTCAACTACGTAGATGGTATAAAATTCTTCCATCTCTTCGCTTTGGCGGATAATTTCATCTATGGCATCTTTTTTTGTAAGGTTGATATTTACACAGATTAACTCAGTGTTCATTAACCCCCCAGCGGTTTTTTCGTCGTAAGTTAAAAGGTTTCTAATTTCTGATGCATGCTCATCCTGGAGGTCTTCCAGAATTTCATTCTGTTCATGGTCTTCAAGTTGGGAAATGATGTCTGTTGCATCATCATAGTCAAGCTCTTCAACAATCTCTGTACGTTTATCTGGATGGAGCTGAAATAGTAAGTCTTCGGGATGCGATTCCTCGTCCATTTCAGAGATAATCTCGGAGGCAATTTCTGCGGGTAGGATATTGATGATATGTTGCTGTTCAGATTTATCTAAACGCTCAAATAAAATTGCAATCTCCGAAGCATGATATTCTGACAGTACCAGTTGGAGGGTTTCATCACCAGCTGATATTGCGCTCTTTACTTTCTGGACATCTCTTTTGTCTATTTCGAATGACTGCATGTATAACCCAACTAAAAACGCTTAAAGCTACCAAAATAAATAGTTTAACCGAACCATTTATTTATTTAAACCAACCCCTGCGCCAAAAATAAATAACCTGAACAATTGCGATGATGCCCATCACAACCCAAGTCCATATATAACCGTTAGGGCTATATAATTCAGGCATATTGTGCGGGAGCACTTTACCGGTTGCGGGGTCTTCCCTGCTAAAATTCATTCCGTAAATACCGGCGATAAAGGTAAGGGGAATAAATATCGACGATATGATGGTCAATACTTTCATGATTTCATTCATCCGGTTACTAATGATAGACAGATTCATATCAATATTGGCGGATGCAATTTCTTTAAGCGACTCAATAAAATCAATAATTTGAATACAGTGGTCGTAAGCATCTTTGATATAGGTTTTCGTAAGGTCAGATATTAAAACGCTATCCGTTCGGATCAAATCATTAAGTTTATCTCGCTCTGGCCAGGCAACTTTTCTAATTGTAATTAACGATCGCTTTATGGCTTGCGTGTCATACATAATTCGCCTATCCGGATTGTCGAACAAACGATCCTCAATGGCGTCCAATTCTTCACCCCAAAAATTTAAAAGCGAGAAATAGTTGTCTACAATCACATCCATGATAGCATACATCAGATAACTACTTCCAGCAATTCTGATATTACCTTTACCAACCTCGAGTCTTTTTCTTACAGGTTCAAAGCAATCGGCATAAGTTTCCTGGAAGGTAATTAAAGTGCGCTCAGATAGAATGAATGAAACCTGATCGTTGCATAAGATATTATTTTCCCCAAGGTAAAGGTGTCGGCTTACAGAAAAAATGTATTTATCGTTGTCATATTCATCTAACTTTGGCCTTTGGTAAGAACTGGTTATATCTTCAAGTACCAAACGACTAATGTCGAATTTCGCATACAAAGTCTCAAACATACCATTATCGCCCAAGCCTTTAATATCAAACCAATAATTAAAATCTGTATTGGCTACCAGCTTGTCAATATTACTAATATCGTCAAGGATCTCATTTTTATAAGATTTTTGATTATAAGTGTGCAATACAATTTGCGGTTTTAGCGCATCCTGATCTATTTCATATAAGCCCGGGCTAGTGCCAGGCGCTGGAACTTTGTAGTGTTTATGTCGATTACGAGGCTTGTTTTTTCCCATTTTACAAATACAATTT
This sequence comes from Pedobacter sandarakinus, assembly GCF_026240095.1. Lineage (GTDB taxonomy): Bacteria > Bacteroidota > Bacteroidia > Sphingobacteriales > Sphingobacteriaceae > Pedobacter > Pedobacter sandarakinus. The sequence goes on from NZ_JAPIVG010000002.1 coordinate 389,954, forward strand.
AGCTTGTGGACCTTGGTTGAACAGCAGATCTACAACGCTTAAGTTAGGGAGAAACTGATGTCTGTCTTCAAAGACCTGATAGTAAGGCTTATTGTTTACTACTTCATCCATTTTTTTAGGATTCATCATCCCCCTAAAATCCAATTCTAAAGCTACATCATCGCTGTAGTCTTCGGTAACGTTAAAGGTAGTCGACAGCTTAAGTTTTTTTCCGAGCCACAGTAAAAGCTCCATATTGTAATCAAATAGAAATTCAAATCTCTCATTATAAAACCGAGCCAGCTCATCTTCATAGAATTCAAAGTAAGCTGAACTTCGATAGCACGTTTCTAAACTCAACCAATGTAGGCGTTGCCATTTAAAATCGTAACTGATGCGTACATCTTTCATTTTAGTATGAGTTTTAGCACCTTTAACTACAGGTACGGTTAAATCTAGCTTACCGTTTGGTGAATAAATGCTTGCCCTGTTCCGGTACGTTTGCTTGGCCAAATGCTCATGTTTTTCGATCAAAAACCGATCGCCCATTGCTTGTACGGTGCTAAAATAACCAACTGGAGGTAGATAAAATAATGGAAGTATTGCTAGATTCTGCATTTGAAAATTTATGTTTGTAGCCGAAACGTTTTAAAAATAATGATTAAAAGAGGAATTGCGCATCTGGGCGTGTTTTTTTTATGCCTGCTGTCGCTCCTTCCGCTGGAAGTACTATTATTTTTTGCAAGATTACTATATTATATCCTTTATTACGTTATTGGCTATAGAAAAAAAACAGTTCGCCAAAATTTGATAAATTCTTTTCCAGAAAAGTCGCTAGATGATATTCTTGACATTGAGAAAAAATTTTTCAAATACCTTGCTGACCTTATCTTCGAGATCATCAAAATGAATTCCATTTCGAAACAGGAAGCAAACAAACGGGTTACTTTTAGTGGACTGGATCATCTGGAAAGCTATTTTAAAGCAGGCAGCAGTGTTCTAGCATGCACCGGGCACTATGGCAACTGGGAGCTTGGCACTTTAGCATTAGGGCTAAATATTTCTGCCAAAACGATGGTCATTTACAAGCCCATCAATAACAAAATTTTCGAAAGTTGGTTTGATCAGCTCCGCACGAAATATGGCAATATTTTTATTTCTATGCGGCAAACATTACGGGGAATTGCAGCTTATAAAAATGAGCCAACATTGCTTTGCTTTGCTAGCGACCAAGCACCTACCAGGGAAGAGACTAAGTATTTCCTAGACTTTCTCCATCAGCCTACAGCTGCATTGCTTGGTGTAGAGAAAATAGCGAAATCTACTAATCGACCAGTATTTTATTTCAAAGTTACGGTTCCAAAAAGAGGTTATTACCATGTGGAAGTAATACCAATGTGTTTAAGCCCTGCCCATACAGTTGATCATGAAATCACTAAATTGCACTTTCAATTTTTGGAAGATATTATAAAAGAACAACCCCAATATTGGCTCTGGAGCCATAAGCGGTGGAAATTTAAACCCGATTTATACGCATGAAGCCATCAGTAGCCGTTGTGATTCTAAACTGGAATGGAAAACCATTTTTGCAACAATTTTTACCAGGGGTTTTAGATTCCGAATATGATAACTTACAGGTGGTTGTTGGCGATAATGCTTCTACTGATGATTCTGTAGTATTCTTAACCGAAAATTTTCCCTCTGTAAGGGTTATTAAAAATGATCTGAACTATGGTTTTGCCGGAGGCTACAATAAAGTATTAGAACAAGTTGAGGCTGATTACTTTATTCTCCTTAATTCCGATGTAGAAGTAACCCCCAATTGGATTGCTCCAGTAATTGATTTAATGGAGCTCGATCCTGCGATTGCTGCTGCACAGCCAAAAATTAAAGCTTTCAATAATAAAAATCAATTTGAATATGCAGGTGCTGCAGGGGGATATTTAGACATTTATGCCTATCCCTTTTGCCGCGGTCGTTTATTTAATGTTTATGAATTCGACCAGGGACAGTATGACCAGCAATCTGAAGTATTTTGGGCCAGTGGTGCAGCATTTTTTATCAAACGGAAATGCTGGCAAGAAGCAGGTGGTTTAGATGCCGATCTTTTTGCTCATATGGAAGAGATTGATTTATGCTGGCGCTTGAAAAATTTAAAATACAAGGTAATGTATTGTCCTGATGCTACAGTTTACCATGTTGGAGGCGGTACATTACAAACTGAAAATCCTTTCAAAACCTATCTTAACTTTAGAAATAATTTAATTATCATGCAGAAAAACCTTCCTGCAGGTGATGCTGTTTTTAGAATTTTTCTGAGAATGTGTATAGATTTTATTGCCTGGTGGCATTTTCTACTAACAGGCAAACCTAAATTTACCATGGCGGTAACCAAGGGGCACTGGCATTTTATTAAATCCATAACTAAAACAAATGCAAAAAGGAATGTTTATCAAAAACCTTTTGCCACACACGCTGGTGTGTACAAAAACAGCGTAGTATGGGCATTTTTTATCAAAAAAGTTCGATACTTTTCTAAATTGTCTTAATGTGCTAAGGATTCATCCACCGCTTTTTTAATCCAATATCCGGTGCTTGGCGAAAGGCCAACGCTACTAAACTTGATTTGGTTATTTTTATCGACCACAATCGTTGTCGGATATCGGTCAACATTATAATTTTTGGCAAGCGCTCTTGCGTCAGCAACTACATTAAATTGAAAAGGTGTGTTCTTAAGAAAGGCAATAATCTCATCCTTGCTATTATTGCAAAAGGAAATCATAATAACGGAATCATTGTCTCCAAATTCTTGATGAAGGTTATTCAACTGCGGGATTTGCATGTTACTTACAGAACCATCTACAAACCAAAAGTTAAGTACTAGCGTTTTGCCAGCTAAATTTTTAAGGTCATGTTTTTTTCCATTTATATCGGTAACCTTTACGCCATTGAACGTTTCATCAATAACAAATGCGGCACTAGGTTTTGGTTTTGGCATGCGTTCAAAATATGCAGCTTTTTCCGATTCCTTTAACTCAACAATCATGTATTCTTTCTGCCCGTTTTCGGTTAGCGTATTCCTATTTTTAAGGGCATAATTGCCGGTCTGCATTAATTTATTCCAGACTTTATAGGTATAAACCATACCATCTTCCCCCCTAACTACAGATTCTGGATTAATTGTGTTGCGGTTATTTCCTTGCTCTTGAGCGCATGCAAACGAGGAAATAACAATAAAAAAGATAGAGAGCGTCTTTGTTAGCATATCAATTTACATTAAGCTTTCGATTGCAAGGCGGTAGCCCTTCATACCAAAGCCGGTTAACACACCTTTGCAGTTTTTACCTGTTAGCGAAACATGTCTAAATTCTTCTCTCGCATAGATATTTGATATATGTACCTCAACCACAGGTGTTTTGATGGCTGCAATTGCATCAGCTATGGCAACGGAAGTGTGGGTGTAGCCTCCAGCATTTAGGATAATTCCATCGAAAGTAAATCCTACTTCATGCAATTTATTAATGAGTTCCCCTTCAATATTGCTTTGAAAGTAAGAGATCGACAGCGAGGGATATATTTGTTTTAACTCTTTGATATAATCTTCGATACTCGTATTGCCATAAATTGATGGCTCTCTAACACCTAAAAGGTTTAAATTTGGACCGTTAATGATTTGTATTTGCATGTTGTATTGATCTATAATTGCCAGTTCAAGATGATTTCATTCGAGAACTATTACTTTACAATAATACAAATTGATATTAAAATTTATTGTTAAACTTTCTATCATTGTTCATATTTCTAGCCGTACCAAACCAAGATTAACTATCTTTGATTGCGGATTAACTATTATAAACATTCATTTTATCTATTGTGTGGCAATCATACCTGAAAGGATTTAAGTCTTACCTAAAATTAGAACGGTCATTATCGGGAAATTCAATTGATGCATATCTGAGCGACATAGATAAACTCATTCAGTATTTCCAATCGCAACAGTTGGCACCTTCCCTGCCGCAGATTACTTCTGATGATTTAAAAACATTTCTTAGTTGGATTAACGAGTTAGGGATGGTTGCCAGCACCCAAGCCAGAATAATATCTGGGCTGAAAGCATTTTTTACATACTTGATGTTAGAAGAAGTTATAGATCGCAACCCGACAGAATTGATCGAGGCTCCAAGATCAAGTAGAAAATTACCGGATACGCTAAACATTCATGAAATTAATGCCTTGATTGATGCGATTGATATGTCTACGCCAGAGGGGATGCGCAATAAAGGCATTATGGAGGTTTTATACGGATGCGGTTTGCGGGTTACCGAACTTACGGAACTCAGAATATCAAATCTATATCCGCAGATTGAGTTTATAAAAGTAATTGGAAAAGGAAATAAAGAACGCCTGGTACCAATTGGCAGCGTTGCACTAAAGTATATCGACCTATACTTGACGAGCGTTCGGGTGCATCTAAACATCAAAAAAGGAAATGAGGATTATATTTTTCTTAATCGCTTTGGCGCAAAACTTTCTCGCATTTCTATCTTCAATATAATTAAAGTATTGGCGCAGGTAATAGGTTTAAAAAAAAATATCAGTCCGCATACCTTCCGCCATTCATTTGCAACACATTTGATAGAAGGTGGCGCAGATTTAAGAGCGGTACAAGAAATGTTAGGACATTCGAGCATTACGACTACTGAAATCTACACCCATCTGGATCGAGATTATCTTAGGGAAGTAATTACGCAGTTTCATCCCCGATCATAGCCAAAATCATTCTGTCTTTACCTTGCATATCTTTTCTTAAAGTTATGTTTTTGAAACCTTTAGCTGATAACATCTCAATTGTATCAGCAGCTAAATACTCATTAATCTCCAGGTATAATTTTCCATTATCTTCAAGGTTTTTACATGCAAAATCTGCAATGGCATGGTAGAAAACGAGTGGGTTTTCATCGCTTACGAATAGTGCAAGGTGTGGTTCATGCGCAAGTACATTTCTGTGCATATCTGCTTTTTCCAATGCCCTAACATAAGGCGGATTACTGACGATAATATCGAATTTATCCAAAGTCTCAAATTTTCTTATATCCCCTGATATAAAATTTATTGAAACACCCATCGCATTTGCATTTTCCTGGGCCACTGCAAGGGCCTTTTTAGAAACATCTAACGAAGAAACATCGCAATTAGGTAGGAACTTTTTCAGTGAAATGGGAATGCATCCTGAACCGGTCCCGATATCAATGATTTTTAAAATAGAACCGCTCATATTTAAGTGATCAGTAATTATCCAATCTACCAGTTCCTCAGTTTCAGACCTGGGGATGAGCACATTCTCGTTCACTTTGAAAACAGCGCCATAGAAATGAGCTTCGCCCAAAATATACTGTATGGGTTTTCCGCTGGATAGATCTTCAAGAATAGCCAGCATTTTTTGGAGATCTACTGGGCCAATGAATTCGGGCTTTATCAACTTCAACTTCAAAGCAGACACCTTTAAAACATGCTCTGCTGCAAAGCTGAATAAAGTTTGTGCCTCCTCTTCACTGTATTCTGAAGCCAATGCTACAATGTATTTCTGTTCAAGTTCGCCGATATTCATTGCTGTAAAATTACTTATTTGAGATGATAACAATCCTATCATTTGATCATCTATCAGGCATTTTTTGTTACTTTTGCGCTAATGAGCGATGAATTTTATATCAATCGATGCCTGGAGCTGGCAGCCATAGGTATGGGCAAGGTAAGTCCCAATCCAATGGTTGGCTGCGTAATTGTAGTCAGAGATAAAATTATTGGAGAAGGCTATCATCAACAATATGGCCAGCCGCATGCCGAACCCAATGCGATAAAAGCAGTTTTCGATCGTTACGGTAATGATGCGCCCAATTTATTGAAGGATGCTACGGCATACGTAAATCTTGAGCCATGTGCGCACTTTGGTAAAACGCCGCCTTGTGCCGATTTGTTGGTAAAGCATCGACTTAAGAAAGTAGTTATTGGAAACCGCGACCCCTTCGTTGGCGTGGATGGCAAGGGAATTGAAAAACTTCGGCATGCCGGTATAGTGGTAGCAAGCGGTGTATTAGATGATGCGTGCAAACATTTCAATCGCCGTTTTTTTACAAGGGTAGTTAAACAGCGACCATACATCATTCTCAAATGGGCTGAAACTGCAAATGGATATTTTGCAACACCAAACGGACATCAAAAGTGGATAAGTGGGACACTATCTAAAAAACTTGCTCACCAGTGGCGAACCGAAGAGGATGCGATTTTAATTGGCAAACAGACCGCTCTTATGGATAACCCACAACTAACTTCACGAGAATTTCCTGGGAAAAATCCAGTTCGGCTTGTTATCGATCGCAATTTGCAGGTCCCACAGGGGAATCACATTTTCAATGGAGAAGCAAAAACCATTATTTTTAACGAGCATAAAACAGCTGTTGTAGAGAATATCCACTATATCCAAATGGAAGATATGCAGTTTTATCTTGCGCAAAAAATAGCGTTTCAACTTTATCTCATGGATATCCAATCGGTAATTGTCGAAGGTGGTGCCATCCTTTTAACACAATTTCTCAATCATAACCTTTGGGATGAGGCAAGGATCTTCAGGTCTTCTGACAGCTGGACAGATGGAATTTCCTCACCCGTTATTAAAGGTAATTTGATCGAACGTGTACAGCTTTCAAAAGACGAACTTTCTATTTATATGAATCACGCAAACAGATGATATACATATTACTAAGCGTTTTTTGTAGTGTAACTGTAGCTGTATTCCTGAAATTGGGTAAACGTTATAACATCAGTATCATCCAAGCTGTTACAATTAACTATCTTACAGCATTAGGGCTTTGTTTGGTATTTTTTAAGCCAAGCATTTCAAGTGAGATTTCAAGTTCGCCTTGGCATATCTATATTGGATTAGCGATCCTGCTACCATCCATATTTCTCGTATTGGCAGCCTCGGTGAAGCACATTGGAATCGTGAAAACCGATATTGCCCAACGCTTGTCGCTATTTATTCCCATTTTGGCGGCATATTTTATTTTTGGGGAATCATTCAATATTTACAAAATCATCGGTTTGCTGGTAGGCTTCACAGCTATTATTTTAACCTTGGCAAGGAAATCAAAGAAAGAAGATAATCAAAGAAGTTGGCTACTTCCGATAGTTGTTTTCTTAGGTTTTGGAATTATTGATATACTTTTCAAACAAATTGCACTATATAAAGCAATTCCTTACACAACCTCTCTTTTCGTCGTTTTCTGTCTATCTTTCTTAGTAGCACTTATCATTACCATCTATATGTTGGTATCGGGCATGGCGAAGCTGCAATTAGTGAATATAGCCTGTGGCTTTCTCTTGGGAATTTTCAACTTCGGGAATATTCTTTTTTATCTCAAGGCACATCAGGCGTTGCCCAAAAATCCCTCTACCGTATTTGCGGCAATGAATTTAGGCGTAATTATGGTTGGAAGCTTGGTTGGTATTTTGGTATTTAAAGAAAGAGTCAATAAACTAAATTATGTTGGTATTGCTTTGGCGCTTGTGGCCATTGTATTAATAAAAATTTCGCAGGATGCTTTTTGATGATACTTACAGAACTATAATAGATACATCTGAAGGGGTTTATCGTGATAAGGGTAGTAAATTTCTAGCATACGGGTATCCTTTTAAGAGCGAGACTGAATTAAAACCAATTATTGCAAACCTACGGAATGACCATGCCAAAGCGAGGCATTTTTGCTACGCCTATCGGCTCACACCCGATCGATCTGTTTTTAGAGTAAATGATGATGGTGAACCTTCAGGAACTGCCGGTCGCCCCATCTTAAATTGTTTGCTTTCTGAAGATGTTACCAACATCCTGGTAGTCGTTGTGCGCTATTTTGGTGGCACGTTACTAGGTGTGCCGGGTTTAATTAATGCATATAAAAACGCTACAGTTAATGCGTTATCGTCAAGCAAAGTTGTTAGCAAAACCGTAAATGATGTTTACGAAATAGCTTTCGAATACATTTTAATGAACGATGTTATGAAGTTGATCAAAGATGAGGAACTTCATGTTTTATCTCAAAATTTCGATATCAAATGCACCATTATGTTCGAAGTTCGTAAATCGCAATTAAACCAAGTTATGGCAAAATTTAGTAAATTAGAACACACCAAGCTTAGGTATTTGCATACTATCTAGACGCCTAAATTTCGTTGTATAACAGTGAATAACCTTATCATTAACTTATGAAAATTTCGGAAAGTGATCTCATTATTAATCCAGATGGGAGTATTTACCATCTTAATCTCCTGCCGGAAGATGTTGCAGAAACTGTAATTACTGTTGGCGATCCCGATCGTGTTGCAGAAGTAAGTAAGTATTTTGATAGTATAACACTTAAAAAAGGGAAACGCGAATTTATCACCCATACAGGTTACATAGGCAAGAAACGCTTGACCGTAATTTCAACAGGTATTGGTACCGATAATATAGACATTGTGTTGAATGAATTGGATGCTTTAGTTAATATCGACTTCCAGAGCAGAACAGTAAAAAATAAGCTTACCTCTTTAAACATCATTCGCATTGGCACTTCTGGCGCAGTTCAATCAGATCTTCCCATGGGAACCATAATGGCCTCTTCATACGGTTTAGGTATGGATGCATTGATGAGTTATTACAGGTACGAACTATCTCAGGAAGAAAAAAGAATAATGGTAGATGTGGCAGATCACTTTAATAAGATTGAAGGAATAAAGCCTTACCTAACCGCGGCTGGTAGTAGTCTTTTAGATGGCGTTGGTAAAGGTTTACCTACAGGAATCACTGCGACTGCTCCAGGCTTTTATGCACCTCAAGGACGGTTAGTAAGGGCGGAAAATGCCGTTCCTGGATTTATTAACCTCATCAATACCTTTAGAAGCGGCGAATTAAGAATAACCAATCTGGAAATGGAAACAGCGGGCATCTATGCTTTAGCCAAGGCTTTAGGCCACCAGGCACTTTCCATAAATGCCATCTTAGCAAGCAGGGTTAACTTTGAATTTAGTAAAAACCCAAATGAAATTGTAGATCGAGCCATAAAACTCGTGCTGGAAAGGATTTGCTAGATAATTAAGTACTAATAATGTTTAGCTTGTTGATAATCAATATACTTCCTAATTATCGCATGAATTTAAACATGAGGTATTTGTTCCTGAACTAATTCTTCAGCCTGGCTGGTAAGATAGGTACATGTCATGGCATTCAGATCTATAACCCACTTCTCTACCCCTGCATCAGCTGCTTGCTTGCAGAACGTGAAATAATCTGTCTGTCCTTGTTGGTGTATGTTCAATGCGTGAGACAGTTTATCTTTAGAAACCTCATCGTTGACTACAAGGGATGGGTAATCTTGCGGGCTTATTTGTTGAACATTATCTTCATCATCAAAATAGATAGATAAACCGGTTGATACATACACATCGTTTCTAACCACACCTAGTGTCTTCAGTTCTGCTATAAACTTCGGGAAATCCGTTCCTGTTTTAATTTTATTTTCGGCAGCTTTAATATCCTCGATTGAAAACATAGTTTATTTATTTAAAGAGACTTTATAAATTGTGGTTTGAGTGTATAAATCCTCAGGTGCTAACACCGTACTGGGGAAGCCTGGAATGTTGATGGCATTAGGGTGATGTTGGGTCTCTACACAAAAAGCATCGAACCCAGTATATTCCCGCCCACCTTTGGCATGCTTAACCCGCAAGTATTTTGATGTATATAAATGGGCTACGGGCTCTGTGGTATAAACACTTAACATTAATCCACTATGTTCTTCTGTGACTTTACTGGCTAATGTGAGCTCACCATAGGTTTTATCCAATACAAATGTTTGGTCGTAACCTTCGCCCTCATCCCAGTCTTTACCAATTGGTTTTAAAGTGGTAAAATCCAACGGCGTATCTTTAACCGGGATAAGTTTACCTGTTACACAATAATTTTCATCCTGTTCCAGAAAGTTCGATCCAAATATTTGTAGTTGATGATCTTTTACATTTCCTCCCGCAGGTGAGAGGTTGAAGTAGCCGTGATGAGTTAGATTTATGGGTGTTGCTTGATCAGTTTCTGCCTCATAACTTAAAATAAGTTCATCATTTTCTGTAAGTTCGAAAGTGAGTTCAACCAATAAATTGCCTGGAAAGTTTTCCTCACCCGCTACACTTTCGTACTGTAATGTAACGCTGTTAGAATTATTTTCTCCAACCTCTATTACCTCCCATACTTTTTTATCAAATCCTACAACCCCTCCATGTAGGGTATCGGTACCTGTGGTCTTGGCTAATTGATAAGATTTGCCTTCAAGTGTAAATTGCCCATCTTTAATCCGGTTGGCATAGCGTCCTACAACGGCGCCCACGTAGGCTCCATTGGCAATATAAGCAGGGTCCAAATACCCTCCAAAATCATCAAATCCCAATACAATATCCTGCTTTTCTCCACTGGCGTTTTCCACGATGAATTTGTTAATGATTGCACCATAATTGAATATTTTAACGTAAGTGCCTCTGCTATTGGTTAGCTCGATGGCTATTACTTCTTCGCCATCAATAATTTTACCTGTTGGTATTTGCTGAACGCTCATAAATTGTAACTTAGTGCTTTTGTTTGCATAGCAAACATACCAATATTACTTGCTTTTAATAAATATTTTTAACCAAATGGAAATTAACCTTCAAGAAAAATTTGCCGAACAATATTACAAAAATGCTGATGCTGTTTATTTTACACCAGGTAGGGTAAACTTAATAGGTGAACATATTGATTATAACGGGGGCCTGGTTATGCCTTGCGCTATTACTTTGGGAACCTGGCTTGCCATTGCTCCGAATACAGAAGGGAAATTTAGATTTAAAAGTGTAAATTTTGAGGAGTTTGTTGAAGCAGATACGAAATCAACGTACAGTAAAAACGGGGGGTTATGGAGCAATTATCCGCTTGGTATTATTAATGAATTTGTTAAAGATGGTAAGGATATTTCTGGTATGGATTTTCTATTTTACGGCAATATCCCTATTGGCTCTGGTTTATCTTCATCGGCCTCTATTGAGATTGCTACCGCATTTGCACTTAACGACTATTTAAATCTTGGCTATGATAAGTTAGATCTGGTAAAAATTGCCAAAAGCGTTGAGAACAATTTCATCGGACTAAATTCGGGTATAATGGATCAGTTTGCCGTTGCATTCGGAGAAAAGGATAAAGCTATTGTATTGGATTGCGAAACATTAAAATATAAAATGGTTGATGTTAATCTTGGAAATTACGTACTTGCCATCATTAATACAAACAAGCCACGCGAATTGGCAGATTCAAAATATAATGAGCGGGTGGCCGAATGCCAATCTGCTTTGCAACTGCTAAACAAAGAAATCAAATTAAATAATTTATGCGAATTGAATGCAGAGAAATTCGCACTCCACAGTCACCTAATTGAGGATAAAACCATCTTAGACCGGGCTACACACGTGGTTAAAGAGAACGATCGGGTACATATGGCGGCCAAAGCATTAAATACCGGCGGCCTGCAGGAGTTTGGTCGGTTGATGTATGCCTCCCATCAATCGCTAAGAACACTTTACGAGGTTAGCGGACCAGAATTGGATGCGGTTGTCGACTTTTGTTATACCTACCCAAATGTTATAGGGGCACGTATGACAGGTGCTGGTTTCGGAGGATGTGCCATCGCATTGCTTGAAAAGGGTTTCGAAGAAGATTTTGCTAAACATCTCACCGACTATTACGTCGCAAAAATTGGCTATCCAGCGGCAATATATATTAGCCAAATTGGCAACGGCCCGGTTAAACTTTAGACCATACCAGCAATAAAGATATGAGGAAATTGAAATTAGATGAGCTGAATCGCTTGGATGTTGAAGAGTTTAAGGCGCAAGATAAACTGCCGGTAGTAGCGGTGCTTGATAATGTTAGGAGCATGCATAATGTTGGTTCTATCTTCCGTACAGCCGATGGTTTTGCATTGGAACAGGTAATTCTTTGTGGCATTACGGCCCAGCCACCACACCGCGAAATCGAAAAAACAGCATTGGGTGCAACCCAGTCTGTAGCATGGTCGCATTATGCCGACACTTTGTCTGCTATCGAATCCTTGCGTGCTGAAGGATACGAAATTATTGCTATTGAACAGGCAGAAAATAGCACCATGCTAAATACTTTTACTCCCGACCAGAACAAAAAATACGCCCTGATATTTGGTAATGAAGTTGATGGCGTGAGCGATGATGTGATGCATACCATCGACGCCTGTATCGAAATTCCCCAGTTTGGAACGAAACATTCATTTAATATTGTAATTTCAGCTGGTATCGTATTTTGGGATTTCTTCGCAAAACTGAAATTATAACCCGGAATCACAAGATTAATTCTAGCATTAATAGCGCTTATCTATTCAATTTTGGTATCAAAGTTATCTTGTGTTTTAATCATTTTCTTAATCATGATCTATATTTTCACGGATACTTGGCGCAAGCGCTTGATAACTGCTTATTAAATAACCCGCATTAAGCATTAAAAAACTGAATCTTCACGCAATACAGATAGAATTTGCTCGATCAATAGTATTCTAGCTTTAGATGTTAGGTAAATTGTATAGAATAAAATACACTTTTTGATTTAATTTCCTATCTACGGTAACATTATTGTGAAATATTTTATTTTTCGTAATCTTTTGATTTATTGGATGTTGAAGTAATCTTAATTCTTTTGGCAGGGTTTTTTCTTATAAGCACGAAACAGTAACCTAATAAAACTGTTAAGTGATTATTAATAAAAAATAAAAATGAATACGAGAATTACAAAATCAACAATGTTGGTTGCTTTACTAAGCTTATCATCACAATTATTTGCACAAGAAACACCTACCCCATCTGGGAGATTTGGTAAACAATCTTTAAGGACATGGAGCGTTGGTGCACACGGAGGTATCTTAAGTCAAAACACTTTCTTAGGCGGAACAAGCGTTAGAGCAGACGAATTCAAAAGCTTCGGTTACGGTGCTTTTCTTAAAAAGCAAATTTTACCTGCTTTAGGTTTGCAAGCCGACTTTCTACGTGGTGAAATGAAAACCTTTGTTACACCTGCAAACGTTGTACAAAAAAACAGTATCAATTGGTCTGGGTCATTAACAGCCGTATTAAACATCGCAAACTTCAGCTTGAATACTGAAAATGCAGTTCTAATTCCATATGTTAAAGCTGGTGCTGGTTACATGTCTTCAGATTCTGAAGTTGGAGCTACGCAAGTTTTCCAGGATAGAGAAGGATGGTATATCCCAACAGGAGTTGGATTTAAATTTGGTGTTGCAAAAGGTATCAACATCGATTTAGGTTATGATATCAATTTTATCAAATCATCTCCAACGGTTAAGAATGCTTATCTAGAGAACAGATTTTCTTACTCACACGTAGGTCTTGAACTTGCTCTTGGAGATAAAGAAAAATCGCAACTGCAAAACTATAGCGCAATTGCAGATCTTCGTAAACAAAGTGCAGAAGAAAGTGCAGAGTTAAGAAGAGCATTATCTACAGCAGAGCAAAATGCACAACGTGATAGAGATCAATACGCAAAAGACATGGCTGATGATGATGCTGATGGCGTAGCAAACAAATTTGATAAATGTGCCGGTACTGCAGCTGGAACAGTAGTTGATGGTTCAGGTTGTCCTTTAGCAGCACCAAAACCTCAAATTATTAAAGAAACTACTGTTATTACTGAAGCTGACCGTAAAGTTGTAAAAGATGCAATTGCTAACTTAGAATTTGATTTAGGAAAAGCTACAATTCGTTCTAAATCTTACTCATCTCTAAACCGCGTAGCAAGTTTATTAACAGAAAAGAACTTCAGCTTAAAATTAGCTGGTCACACAGATATTACAGGATCAAGAGAATTGAACTTACGTTTATCTAAAGAAAGAGCTGAGTCTGTAAAAGCTTATTTAGTTTCTCAAGGTGCAAATGCATCGAGAATTGAAGCTACAGGTTACGGACCTGATCAACCAATTGCTACAAATAAAACAGCAGCTGGTCGTCAAGAAAACCGTCGTGTAGAGTTTACACTTTATTAGTCGACAGTACGATTACAAAAAAGGCTCCCGATTTTCATCGGGAGCCTTTTTTTTGATAAAAAAATATTGGCAATTAGGAAAGGCCTTTTTTATTTTTATAAGTCATTTTTGCTTTAGTGCCTGCGCTGTAATTATAGTTTTTTAAGTTACTGGCTTTTTTTTCATGGAAAGCAGCTCCCCTGTCTCCAGCCAATTCATCATCGTCTTTCTTTTTCTTTTTAGACTTGGGGGCAACATCAACTACTTTTAAATCATCTGGCAAATCAATTACATCCATTCTGTGGCCGATGGCTTGCTCTATTTTCTTCACTTCTCCTAACTCAATATCTGTTGAAAAAGTAATTGCTACAACCTCACTGCTCTCATCATTTTTAACAATTCGTTGGATAAACATTTCTTTCTGTTCTGGCAATTCGAAATGAATGATAAATGGTATACCTTGAATATCCAAATCTCCAAGGTTCTCATTAGCCACTATAAGTATTCTCGATTCAGCGTTAGCTTTGAAATCTTCAATATCATCATAACCTTGATCATCAAAAAATAAAGGTTTATAGATAGCGATTTCGTTCTCTTTTTGGTGGTTAAAATTTTTGAAAACAGTTTGCGCTGTTAAACGTGTATTTACAAATATGATGACTTTATCGAAAAAATCGACATCATCAAGAAGTAGAGTAAGTAAGTTGAGCTTTGTTCTAAAATTGGGAACCAAATATAACATCTGAGGATAAACTTCAGCCTGTTTTTCGCCTATCTCATCAACTGTTATTGTTGCGGTGGCGTCTTTCATAAATGGCGCTAACATGTGATTGAGTTTCTCGTGTATCACTTCCGTAAATACTACATGCTGAGACTTGTATGCGCTGTTAGCAAGCTCAACAACAGGTAATTGCAAACCTTTCTTTACTATTAACTCGGCATTATCAACGATAAATAACTGAATTTTGTTCGTATTTAGAGCTAATTTTAGATAGAGCGCACGGGCACGATCTGGAACGGCAACTATAATATCGCAACCATCTGTTATTTCGTTCATCTGTGATTCTACCGCTCCACGACTATCGATCCCCAAAATTCTGAATGTATTGTTCCTATTTAATAAAGTAAACTGGGCGATTACATGATCTACATGTTCTGCATCAGGAACGAGTATCAAAGCCCGCGGCGCCTCTTCAAAGGCATATTTTAACTTCATTAACGTTGCCAAAACATACGTTGTTGTTTTTCCTGATCCTTCTGGCCCTATGGCAATCACATCCTGACCACCTAAAATCCGCGACATCGTCCTGATTTGAATCTCTTTGGGAGTTAAAAATCCTGCTTCAGTCATCGCAGCTACAAGTGGTTTACTAAGTTTTAATTTATCTAATGACACGTCTTCTCGTTTTGGAATTGCAAATATCTTTAAAATAATTAAGCTTTTAGCAAATTCATCTTCCAGATAGGAAAACTGTTATTGATGTTATTTTAATCTCGAGAAAACATTTTACTCAGTTTTAGGTTTTTAATACAATTCACATTATACTAATCTATTACAGATTAATTTGTTTGGTTTAAAAAAGGGATTTATGGATATAAATCCCTTTTATTTTTAACAGGCTGATTAAACCTTATATTAGCGTTTTAAGTTTACCAATTTTACTGATGAACAGAAAACTTTTCCTTTCTTCATTTGCAGCAGCCACTACCTTACTGCCTTGTTTTAAAACTTTTGCCAATATCACCGCAACTGAAAACCTCACTTT
Organism: Pedobacter sandarakinus; assembly: GCF_026240095.1. Taxonomy (GTDB): domain Bacteria; phylum Bacteroidota; class Bacteroidia; order Sphingobacteriales; family Sphingobacteriaceae; genus Pedobacter; species Pedobacter sandarakinus. The sequence continues at coordinate 405,810 of NZ_JAPIVG010000002.1, forward strand.
CAAAATACCACCGTATTTACAACCTGGAGACACGATTGGTATTACAAGCCCGGCGGGTTATATTACGCTAGCCCAGATTCAATCTTCAGTAATAGAAATGGAGCGTTGGGGTTTCAAAGTTAAAATTGGAGAAACCATTGGTAAAAAGGATTTTACTTACGGTGGAACCGACGATGAGCGGTTAAAAGACTTTCAATCGATGTTAGATGACCCAAATATCACGGCGATCATGTGTGCACGGGGTGGTTATGGTTTTGTTAGGATTATTGACCGTTTAAATTTTGAAAACTTTGCCAGAAGGCCGAAATGGATTATTGGTTTTAGCGATATAACGGTATTGCACTGTCATTTATCTGCGAACCATCATGTGGCGTCTATCCATTCTAAAATGTGCAATAGCTTTCCTGATGATTGGGAAAACGCTGATCAAACACAAATGGAAACCATATTGTCAATCAAGAATGCTTTAACTGGAACAGCTTTGGGTTATAACGCACCCCCAAACATCAATAATAGAACGGGAAAATCTTCAGGGATTTTAGTTGGTGGCAATCTAAGTATTATCGAAACTTTAGCTGGTAGTGTGTCTGACTTAGATACGGCACATAAAATTTTGTTCATAGAAGATACAGGTGAATATCTTTACAGTATCGATCGAATGCTTTGGAATCTAAAACGTAGCGGTAAGCTATCAAACCTAAAGGGCTTAATTGTTGGCGGATTCAAAGTTAAGCCTGATGATGTTGGCGAGGAATTCGGAAAGGATATTTATGAAATTGTGAACGAAAAAGTTCAAGATTATCAATACCCTGTTGCATTCGACTTTCCAGTTGGCCACCAAAGAAACAATTTCGCGTTAAGATGCGGCACTGCCCATTCGTTGTTGGTAGATGAATCAGGAACGAAGCTTATTGCAACGTAAATATGCTAAGCTGTTTTTACTTCATCTTCAGCATAATCTTCCACATCAGTAATGTATTTGTTAATTAACAGAAAATCGAACAAAGGTTTAGCTTCGGCCGTAACAGGCATATTTGAAGTTGTGATGACCTGGCTCGTCTTTTTGTCTAAAAAAGGATATGCAAATAGCCTCACATTAGTATTAAACATATCATTTACATAACTTAACAATTGGCCCGAGTAGTTCTCTCCTTTAAAATTAGTAGAGTTAAATACAAATTTCAAGTTATTAATATTTGTTGCTAACCCAACGCTTTTAGGCTTACATCTTGCTAAATATTTCGCTAACCGATTGTGTCTGGTGAAGTTAGAAACAATTACAATATTGCCGGTATCACACATTTCCTGAGCACGCTTAGCTACAAGTTCCAAGTCGATATCATCTGGCGTATCTTTATCATCAGTTAAAACATTCGTTAACAAAACTTCAATCATCATGGCTAAATTTCCATCTTGCACATTGTTGGTACGCACAAACTGATCTGTAGCCTTGTTAAATAAATTGAAGTTTGGTAATGATTTCTGACCATACTTGGTTCTCAAGATCATGATGTCTTTCTTATACAACAAATCCTTTGCCTGCCTTGGATGAGCATCGGTATCGAAAATTGCTGCTGCAGAGAAATCCTTCATGATCATATACAGGTTAAGCAGAATATTGTCTACACCAGGAAAGGCGGGGCCCTTTACTGAAATCAAATCGATTTCTACTGAGCCAATAGTAAGGTTGTCAGCTAACGATTCTACCATCAATTTGGGATCATTATTATGATGAAACGCGGCATAAACAAGATTTACACCAATAATGCCCAAAACGCGTTGTTGCATATTTACATCTGTATCGAGCAACCTTACGTGGAAAAAAATCTCATTTGGTAAGCCACCAGGTTTATCCTGGAAACGAATGCCCACCCAACCGTGGGGCTCGTTTGTTCGTTTGTAGTTAAGTGTGGTCACTGTATCAGCGAATGCAAAAAAAGTACGGCTTTCATACTTCTCGCCAGATAGTCGCTCAGTTAACAATCCAAATTCATGATCGAGCATCCGCAACAATCTGTTCTGCGACACATATCTACCATTCGTTTCAGCACCATAGATGGCATCGCTAAAAGTCATATCGTATGCAGACATCGTTTTCGCAACTGTTCCAGATGCCGCTCCAGCGTTAAAAAAATTTCTTGAAACCTCCTGCCCTGCTCCTATTTCGGCGAAGGTGCCGTAAATACGTGGATCAAGATTTATTTTTAATGCTTTACGTTTTGTATCTAGAATTTCTCGTACCATGCCGCAAAAGTACAAAATTGCATCAGTAGTTCAATTGCAAATGGTCCATTTGTTATGGTTAAACACCGATTATGCTGATAAAGTAAGGGATAGCATTAACAAATAAGGTTAGCAACATCCGTTACTAACCTTAAAAAAACCTAAACTTAAACTATTATGAAAACCCTCTCTTGATGATATTTTAAAATTATGAAACCACAATTTCTTTGTGTTGTATTTTGGCTTCATCTTTTTTGCCAACAATAACGTTTAGAATACCATTCTTATAAGCCGCTTCGATGTTTTCGCCATCGGCAGTTTCTGGTAAAGTAAATGATTTGGCAAACGAACTATAGTCGAATTCCTTTCTACTAAAATCTTTGGTTTGTTGTTGATCATCCTTTTTAACTTCTGCCCAAACAGAAAGTGTATTTTTCTTAAGGTTAATTTGGAAATCTTCCTTGTTTAACCCGGGGGCAGCAAGTTCAATTATGTATGCCTTTTCCGTTTCGTATAAGTTCACGTTAGGTGAATGGGCAACCATTTTATTTTTTGTAATGGCATCGCTAAACAATGAATCAAAAACATTGTTAAAGTAAGGAGCTGTGTTGCGGGTTCTGTTGTTAAAATTTACTAGTGTCATATCGCTAATTTTTATTTTTTCAATTGATACTAATCGATATTCAACTTATATACCAAACCAAATTATGATGATTTTGAAGACATTATGGCAAAATATTTCTAAAAATAAAGACAAATTGACAGATGATTTAACTTTTTCGAGCAATTTTAACTACAAAACGAATATACATACCCGGTTTGTAGATTTTGATTTGATGGGCCATGTAAATAATTCAGTTTACTTTACCTATCTAGAAATAGCCAGAACGAACTACTGGGAGGAGATTATCAGGTGGGATTGGAAGAAGACTGGGATTGTGATTGCACACGCGGAAATGGATTATATTTTACCGATCTTGATGAATGACCGGATTGCCATCCATATACGAACGTCAAGAATTGGGAGTTCGAGTTTCGACTTAGATTACCAAATAGTGAAGGTTAAAGGAACGGAAGAAGTAATCTGTAGCAAAGGAAAAACCGTTTGCATAGCCATTGACTATGCAACAAAAAAACCCACAGGGGTTCCGGAAGCCGAAAAGCAAAAAATGATCGGGTTTGAGCAATTGAGCGCATAATTTCAGCTGCGCATATTTAATTATGCGCAGCTATGATCTTTGCTAGTTTATGTCTGGCGTAATCTTACCAGGATTTAAGATTCCCTTTGGATCAAAAACCGCTTTGATCCCACGCATCAAGTTAAGATGTATTTCAGAATACTTTATCGGCATAAAATCTTTCTGTACCAAGCCAATACCGTGCTCACCCGATAGGGTTCCACCGAGGGCCGTGGTAAGTTCAAAAATTTCTTCGATGCCAAATTTTAATTTATTCTGCCAATCTTCATCACTCATTCCTGCTTTAATAATGTTTACATGAAGATTTCCGTCACCCGCATGGCCATAACAAACGCTCTCGAAACCATATTTTGCCCCAATTTCTTTGATGCCATTTATTAATTTCGGAAGCGCTGCCCGAGGTACCACCGTATCCTCTTCCTTATACACGGAATTGGCTTTTACAGATTCAGCCATAGTTCTACGCATCCGCCACAACTCTTCCTTTTGAGATGCCGTATCAGCAAATAATACCTCTGTACAATGATGTTCCTCAAGTACAATGTTGGTTTTTTCACAATTTTTGAAGATATCATCTAAATCATCGCCATCAAATTCAATCATTAATAAAGCCGCTACATCATCCTTTAAGTCAAACTTCACATCATCGAACTTTATAACCCACTCTACCCCTTTACGTTCCATGAACTCTAAAGCAGACGGCGATACTCCTGCTCTAAAAATAGCAGATACAGCTGCACAAGCATCCTCGTTTGTAGAAAATGAGCCCATCATCAAAACAGATTGAGAAGGGTTTGGCAAAAGCTTCGTCACAATTTTGGTCACAACTGCCAGGGTTCCTTCAGAACCAATCATCATTTGCGTAAGATTGTATCCCGAGGCGTACTTCAAAGTGTTAGCTCCAGTCCAGATAATTTCTCCGTTAGGTAAAACAACCTCTAAATTTAAAATGTATTCTCGAATGGTGCCATATTTTACTACTCTGGGGCCGCCAGAACCATGTGCAACATTTCCTCCAATAAAACAACTCCCCTTACTGCTGGGATCTACCGGGTAAAGCAAACCTTTGTCTGCAACAGTATTAATGAATTCCTCAGTAATCACTCCGGGTTCTACTGTAGCCTGTAGGTTCTCCGTATCTATTTCTATAATCGCTTTGAACTTTTCCATCGACAAACAAATGCCGCCATAGATTGGGAGCGCAGCTCCACTTAGTCCTGTTCCGCCACCTCTTGGTGTAACAGGTATGTGGCGACTATTACAGATTTTCAGTAATGCGGAAATGTCTTGCGGACTTGTCGGCTTAACAACAATTTCAGGTTGATATCGTAAGTCTTCGGTTTCGTCGTGGCTATAATAATCGAGGCTTTCAATATCCGTGAAAACTTTCTCTGCGCCTATTGCGTTCTTAATTTCTGTTAATATTTCTGACGTTATTTTAGTAAAGTTCATTGCGGTTTATTTATGATAAGATAATGTAACATTAGAACAGCCGACCTGCCCAGGCATAGGTGGATTCAATTTTTTAATACTTACATTAATTGCATCTAAAAATGGGTATAACTCTATTACCCGGGCTATGATGTTGTGCAAAACAGTTTCTAATAGTTTTTGCGTTTTATTCATCTCTGTTAAAATAACATGATTCAGATCTTCATAATTCACTGTTTGCGAAATTTCGTCATCAAAACCTAATGGCGTGCATTCAGTTGATAAATCTACAATAAAATTATTGCCAATAATTTGCTCCTCTGGATAAAATCCGTGTAGGGCAAAGCACTTTACATCATTCAACGCGACGATCTGTTTCAAATTCTTCATTTAGCAACTTTGATTAGCAAAATTAAATTTTTATTGATGAATACAATGGCCATTGTGGTAAATTGTTACCTTTGAAATTAATCAATTTCTTCACCAGAATATATAAATGGTATGAGCAAATCACTTAAGAAAGACCTTTACGAGGCCCCAGACTATTATTTATTGGATGAATTGCTTACAGATGAGCATAAGTTGATAAGAGCTACCGCCAGAGAGTGGGTTAAAAAAGAGGTAAGCCCTATTATAGAAGATTATGCACAAAGGGCAGCGTTTCCAGATCAATTAATTAAAGGTTTAGCAGAGCTTGGTGCATTTGGCCCAACGATTCCCGTTGAATATGGTGGCGCCGGATTAGATTATACCGCCTATGGCATTTTGATGCAAGAGATTGAGCGTGGAGATTCGGGAATACGTTCAACCGCATCGGTACAAGGTTCATTAGTGATGTATCCTATATACGCCTACGGGAGCGAAGAACAGCGTAAGAAATATTTACCAAAACTCGCCGCTGGCGAATGGATGGGTTGCTTCGGCCTAACAGAACCCGATCATGGTTCTAATCCTGGCGGCATGGTAACCAATATCAAGGATGCTGGTTCGCATTACATTTTAAATGGTGCTAAAATGTGGATTAGCAATGCGCCATTTGCAGATATTGCGGTGGTGTGGGCCAAAGACGAAGCCGGTAAAATTCGTGGTATGGTTGTGGAACGTGGGATGAAAGGATTTTCTACACCAGAAACACATAATAAATGGAGTTTGAGGGCGTCGGCAACTGGTGAATTAGTTTTTGATAATGTTGAAATACCCAAGGAAAATGTTTTCCCCGAAATAAGCGGCTTAAAAGGACCATTGGGTTGCTTAAACCAGGCACGTTATGGCATAGCATGGGGTGCACTAGGTGCCGCCATGGATTGTTACGATACTGCTTTAAGATACGCTAAAGAAAGAATTCAGTTTGGCAAACCAATAGGCGGTTTTCAGTTACAGCAAAAAAAGCTGGCTGAAATGATTACGGAAATTACCAAAGGACAGTTACTGGTTTGGCGCCTGGGTGTGTTAAAATCTGAAGGTAGAGCAACAGCAGAACAAATATCTATGGCTAAAAGGAATAGTGTGGAAATTGCCCTTGATATTGCCAGGAATGCCCGACAGATGTTAGGCGGAATGGGAATAACTGGAGATTATTCGATTATGCGCCACATGATGAATTTAGAATCAGTGGTTACTTACGAGGGTACACACGACATCCACTTACTTATAACCGGGATGGATGTTACCGGCTTAAATGCCTTTAAATAAATACTTTAGATACTATTATATTGATGAAAGATTTTAAGAAATACACTTATATATCTGCTAGTCCAGAGGAAGTATACCTGGCCCTCACTAAAGCACTTAGTATTAAACTTTGGACAGGCGCCGAAGTAGAATTTGAAGAACTTCCAGATACCGAGTTTTCTTTCTGGGATGGTGATATAGTCGGAAAGAACATTTCATTTGAGCCTAATAAGAAAATTGTGCAGCAATGGTATTTCGGAGATACTAAAGAGCAGTCTATCGTTACGATCAAGCTTCATGAAGATAAAAAAGGTACATCACTTGAGTATAAACAAACAAATATTCCCGACGAAGATTATGAGGAGTTTACAGCGGGTATCGAAGAATATTATCTTGCTGGACTAGTAGATTTCTTTGACGAGTAATTATTTTAACCCCTTTAGATGATGATGCGCCTCTCAACATTAAAAAATACCTTCTCAATGCTGGTATTGACAGTCTTAAATTTATCATGTGGAAGTTTAGCAACCAGCTTGCCCGCTTTTTACACACCAGCGGCAACTTCAAATCACATGACTTACATGCCTAAACCAATGGCGAGTGACAGTGTAAAAGCAAAAAACTATGTTAGTGCAAGTTTTGCCAACAATAGCTTGCCTTATGAGACTGGTGATGCTGCAATGGGTTACTTAAATTACAACCGGGCACATACTTTTAAGAATTTAAATTTTGCTTACGGGGCTTTTACTTATTTTGGTGGAACAACTCGTGGATACGATAATGCGAGCCGTAAAATTAATGACGATTACTATGGAAAGGGTTTCTTTGGTGGTGGGCTAAGAACATCAATTGGAGTTGCGCAAACATCCGGAAATACGGAGTTTAGGATCTTGAATTGGGAGAATGCCTTTGTTTATGAAACTGGAAACTATAGCTCGTTCAGGAAAAATTTAAAGGCTAAAAGAGATCCCCTCTCTTTAGTGGCTGATCAAACCACAATGTTTACTTCAGGCGGTTCAACAGAAGTGATATGGTCTGGAAGCAAGAACAAAGATAGACAATATGGTTTCCGTTTATTTTTAGGTAGTACGCTAGGCCTGCAACGGAACATCAACTATGGTGAAGAAAAACTTACCGGCCTTGCCTCCGATTTTTCATTTTTCGTTAAGATTAAAGATGTCTACGGCATTCTAAGTAGTGGCAGTAATTTAGGCAACAACTCTGGAAAAATTACCCTCGGCTATTCGTTTTAATCAAACAAAATCATTCTGCGCTATGTTTTGATGAAATAAACGAGAAAATTATGAATAAAACTGTAGGATTGATATTAATAATTGTTGGTATAGCCATGCTGGTTTGGACCGGTTTTACCTATACAAAAAAGGAAAAGTTAGTAGACGCCGGGCCAATCCAGATATCGGCAGACAAAGAAAAGTCGGTTAACTGGCCGCCTTATGTTGGTGGGGTTATACTGATTGCTGGCGTTGTTGTATTTGTATCCGCAAAGCGAAAATAATAAATGTGAAAATGTGCTTGTGGCGAAAGAATTCATGTCACAAGCACATATCATATCAAATCTCGCTACTGTAAACTGACCTGATTTCATCTCGCAGATTGTATTTGGAGGCCATCACTTCTCCATAAGCACCTGCACTGCGAATGGCAAACACGTCGCCCCTAAAAGATTCAGGCTGTTCAACTTCTTTTCCAAAGCAATCTGTGCTTTCACAAATTGGCCCAACAATATCATACCTTAGGTCGTTGCCGTGTCCCCTTGTTAGGTTTTCTATCTTATGGTATGCCTGGTACAATGCTGGGCGCATCAATTCCGTCATACCTGCATCCAAAACAACAAAGTTTTTCTTTTTACCATTTTTGATGTATAAAGCCCTGGTTATTAATGCTGCAGACTGACCCACAAGTGCCCTACCTAACTCAAAATGAACTTCCTGATTGGCCTTAATTTCCAAAAAATCATTAAATATTTTGAAGTAAGCTTTAAAGTCTGGGATTTGATGATCGGGATGATGATAATCAATTCCTAACCCACCGCCTACATTTAAAACGGCCACTGTAAACCCTTTATCTTCAAACCAATTGCAGAACTCATTTACCCTAACACAGAGATTCTTGTATACATCAAGATTGGTGATTTGAGAACCAATGTGGAAATGAATACCCAGAAATGCTAAGTTTGTTGAGGCTTTCAATACTTCCGCACACGCTGGTAAGTCCCAGGAATTAATTCCGAACTTATTCTCGTCTAAACCTGTAGTAATGTTGTGATGGGTATGCGCATCTACGTTAGGATTGATACGAATAGCAATTTGCGCAGTTTTTCTTTTGGCCGTTGCCAGTTCATTTAATACTTCTAGTTCTTGTATCGATTCTACGTTGAAGCAAAAGATGTCTAGATCCAAGGCTTCATTTATTTCTTTGTCAGATTTGCCGACCCCCGCAAATACAATCTTTTTATTTTCAAACCCAACTTCTACAGCTCTTCTCACCTCTCCTGCACTAACGCAGTCTGCACCAAAGCCAATGGTTTTGATCTGATCTAGAATGACCGGATTGAAATTTGCTTTGAGGGCATAATGTATATGAAATCCATAGGGTTTGGCCGCTGAAGCACACGCTTCGAGGGTTTTCTGCAGCAAATCGGTATCGTAATAGTAAAAAGGCGTTTCTATATTGTTAAACTTTGCTATATCTTTATCGGCGAACATGTTCAAATTCCTTATTATAATTTTAATTCTATTCTTTGGGCTTATTTATTTGGGTAACTACCTCGATTTGAAGCATGGAAGAATCACCCAAAAGCAATACAATGGAAAAATCCGATTTTTCATCGTTCTACTGCTAATTGTATTATTTCTTCTATTCATTAAAAAATGAAAATTGTAGCCGCTATATTTATTGTCATCATTATCTCCTTGGGACTATTTAATTCCTATCGGAAATATAAAAACAACTTACTGCCATCAAGCTTCTTTGCACTTCATTGCCTAGTAGCCGTAATGGTAATAATAGGTGGCTGCTATCTTCTATTCGAATAACCTGTTATGAAGACTTCTTAACGCCTCTGTCTTGTACTCACTTAAAATAAGTAAAGATACATTGTAGTTGCTTCCTCCGTAAGAGATCATCCGAATTGGAATGTGCTTCAATCCCTCTAAAACACGGCTTGCAAACCCATGTTTCTCTGAGCCGAAATCGCCTACAACGCACACAATACTGTGATTTGTATCAACTTCTACTGTTCCGAAACTTTCCAGTTCAGCTATGATTTTAGGTAAGTTCCCAACTTCATCTATGGTTAACGAAACGGCAACCTCAGATGTCGTAATCATATCAATTGGCGTTTTATAGCGCTCAAAAACTTCGAACACGCGACGTAAGAAGCCATAAGCCAATAACATTCGGCTAGACTGAATTCTAATTGCTGTAATTCCATCTTTCGCAGCGATGGACTTTATTTTGCCTTTCTCGCTGTTATGGGTAATCAGCGTTCCGGCGGCAGTGGGCTCCATCGTGTTAAGCAAGCGAACAGGTATTTTATATTTCTGTGCCGGAAAAACCGATTGCGGGTGCAAAATCTTTGCGCCAAAATAAGCTAGCTCAGCGGCCTCGTCGAATGACAGTTGTGCTATAGGTTTGGTACCTTTAACTATTCGAGGATCATTATTATGCATACCGTCAATATCTGTCCATATCTGCACTTCTTCCGCTAAGATGGCTGCCCCTAAAAGCGATGCGGTATAATCACTACCTCCACGGCGTAAGTTATCAACCTCACCAAAACTGTTTCGGCAAATATACCCCTGGGTGATGAATAACTTATTGCCTTCGTGAGCTGCCAATATAGGCATTAAATGTGCTGTGGTAAAGGGAATATCAGGCTCGTTATCTTCATCAGTTTTCATAAAATCTAAGGCAGGTAGCAATACTGATGGTACATTAATAGATTTTAAGTAAATATGATACAACGTAGTAGATAACAATTCCCCCTGTGCTAAAACTACCTTTTCTTCAATTGGGGTGAATAAATCATTTGCTAAGCTTGCTAGAAATCCGAAATGATAATCAATTACCTCATTGCCTTCTTCCTGGTAGTTTGCTGATGGTAATAATTCTATAACAAAGTCCTTATATTTTTGATACAGATTTTCTACACATTCGCTGCCCTTCTTCTTATCGCCGGCTAAAAAATGATTTGCAATTTCCACTAAACTATTTGTAGTACCAGAAACAGCTGATAAAACCACAATTTGTTCTTCGTTTGGATTAATGATATCCAACAATTTTGTCATGCGCTCGGGACTACCTACAGAAGTACCCCCAAATTTTAATATTTTCATTTTTAATACTGGAATATGTAATTTTCTTTATTATTGTATCGGGGCGTGAAAATAAACAAAACCAGCTTAAAAGCAACACCCTCAACAAAATAAAATTTGGAATAATACTGATTTTTGATTCTAACCAAACTTCAACAACCCCAATTTTGTTCACTACCAGATAATAAATTAAAATTAAAGTTAAATGCAAGCAATTGATCAAACCATCCAGGCCACAATAAATCAGTGGTTACAAGGAAACTACGATGATAAGACAAAATCAGAAATCCAAAATTTAGTAGATAATAACGCAACAACCGAATTAACCGATGCTTTTTATAAAAGCTTAGAATTTGGTACTGGTGGCTTACGTGGAATAATGGGCGCTGGCTCAAACCGAATAAATAAATATACAATTGGTACAGCAACCCAAGGATTAGCCAATTACTTAAATAACAAATATTCTGGCGAACAAATAAGCGTTGCCATCGCACATGATAGCCGTAACAACTCCGATTATTTCGCTAAAATTACTGCTGATGTTTTTTCAGCTAACGGCATTCATGTCTATTTCTTTGAGGCATTAAGGCCAACTCCAGAATTATCATTCGCCGTGCGTCATTTCGGTTGTAAAAGCGGTGTGATGCTTACGGCATCTCATAATCCGAAAGAATACAATGGTTATAAAGCCTATGGTGCAGATGGCGGTCAGTTTACCTCTCCTGATGATAAATTGGTGATTGACGAGGTAAATAAAATTAAAAGTATTGATGAGGTTAGATTTGATCGCGTAGAGGAGAACATTGAATTGATTGGTGAAGCCATCGACAAGTTATACCTTGATGGGATTACAGCACTTTCCATTTCACCAGAAGCAATAAAAAGACAGCACGATTTGAAAATTGTTTACTCTCCCATTCACGGTACAGGAATAACCCTTGTACCAAAAGCGTTGGAGCAATTTGGTTTTACAAATGTAACGGTTGTTGAAGAGCAAAGTAAGCCTGATGGCAACTTTCCAACTGTTGTTTATCCAAATCCTGAAGAGAAAGATGCATTAACGCTGGCAATGAAAAAGGCAAAGGAGATTGATGCAGATCTAGTTTTGGCTACAGATCCAGATGCTGACCGTGTAGGTATTGCTGTGAAGGATAACGATGGAGAATGGGTACTGTTAAACGGAAATCAAACCGGAAGTCTGCTGATTAATTATTTACTTTCTGCTTGGGAAGAAAGTGGTAAGCTCGACGGTAATCAATTTATTGTGAAAACTATTGTTACCTCAAACCTTATTGAGGAAATTGCTAAAAAGAAAGATGTAACTTATTATAATACCCTTACCGGTTTTAAATACATTGGGCAGTTAATGACTGAGTTAGAGGGTAAAAAGTACTTTATTGGTGGTGGAGAAGAAAGTTATGGCTATTTAATTGGGGATTTAGTTCGTGACAAAGATGCGGTAGTATCTGCTGCTTTCATTTCTGAAATGACAGCATACTATAAAGATAAAGGAGCCAGTTTATACCAGGCTTTGTTGGATATGTATGTGGAATATGGTCTTTACAAAGAGGATCTGGTATCACTTACCAAAAAAGGCAAGACTGGTGCTGAAGAAATTAAGGCCATGATGGTAAAATTCCGCGAAAATCCACCGGCAACATTGGGCGGTTCTAAAGTTTCGGTGTTGAAAGATTATGAATTAAGTCAAGAAACTGATCTATCTACCGGAACAGTAACCAAACTGGACTATCCAACTTCTGACGTTCTGCAGTTTATAACTGAAGATGGAAGTATTGTTTCAGCCCGCCCGAGTGGTACCGAACCTAAAATTAAATTCTACTGCAGCGTAAATGCTCCATTAAACGAAAGTGGAGATTTTGAGAAGGTTAACCAACAGTTAGGTCAAAAAATTGATGCTGTTATGGCCGATTTACAGGCATAAAAGTTATCTCTGATATAAATAGAAATCCAGGTGCATTTTTGTACCTGGATTTTTTGTTTTAAAGAGATGCCTATTCCTAGTTATTAGATTTTTTTAAATCCAGTTGTAACAAAACTAAAGATTATTGGCATTACCACCTTTTCTTTGCTGCTCTCAATTTCTTTGTTTAGTTTTGCAGCAAATACCATGTTCAAAAACATAATCGTATATCTGCTGATCGTATTCACCATTTCTCAGGGTGCAATACAGCTTGCCATATATTCTGGTTATGAAATGAATAAGGAATACATTACCAGCGTTTTCTGTATTAACAAGGCTCACCCAGAGTTACATTGTGATGGCACGTGCTTTCTTGCTAAAAAGCTGAAGGATCTTGAAGGTAAAAACAAACAAATACAAGATAATTTAAAGCGAGTGGTAGAATCCGATCCCAGCTTTACATCTATTGCCATTAATGGTTACATCCCATCATTCGAACTAAAATCGGAAAGTGGCTTCATTCAGCAAGACCTTCCGACTTTGCATTTTTCTATTTTCCAGCCTCCTAAGTTAGTTTCGTAACTTCTATTTATCTGGCGTTTTAGACTTATGACATATTTAATTATGTATAGGTTCAGCATGCCATGTTTCAAATGCTACACATTTATTTAATTGTAGCGCTAAAATCACGATTTAACATTACTAACAATTAGTCTTGCTAGGCATACAAATGCACTGGCAACATCTTGGAAAATACATTATATAAAATGAAAAAATTTTTAACAAGTCTAACGCTGGCAATAGGTTTATTCTCATCATGCTCAAAAGAGGGCGATTTAATCGCAACCACGGATAGTCAGGGAAAAACAACTTTAACTTTCGACGCCACCTTTAACGGTACGGATTTCGCTCTTAATAAAGACTTTACGCTAGGCACAAAGACTTTTAATTTTAATAAGTTCAGATACTGGGTAAGTAATGTCATACTTGTAAATGCTGCAGGCGAGGATGTAAAAGTTGCTGGATCTTACTATCTTATTGAAGAAACTGGCGCTATAAACCTGGTTGGCGTAAATAATGAAGTTTCTACAACGATTTATCCGGCAACAAAAAGAGAAGATGTTTCTTTGAAAGAAATCCCTGCAGGTGACTACAAAGCCATAAAATTTGGCGTTGGTGTAGATCAGAAATACAACGACAACCTAAGTCTTCAGTCTGGGGAACTATCACAGTTAAATGGAATGACTAATGTTTCATGGATGTGGTTAACGAGTTACATTTTTACTTCTGCAACCGGAACAGTTAAAGATGGTGCAACTAGTAAAACCCTGAAAGTAGAGACAGGCTTAAATTCGAATTACAAAACAGTATCATTAAGTTTTCCTCAAACCATTAAGATTGGTTCGTCAAAATCTAGTAGCATTGTATTAAATGTTGATTTAGCTAAGGCCTTTAACGGAGTAGATATAATTGCCACCCCATCTGTTGGTGCTGCCCAAGCTACCGCAATGGCAACTGTAGCAAATAACTATGCAACAAATGTTTTTAGTGTAAAATCGGTCAACTAATGACGTACATAGGCAATAATGCATTGGTGCGATTATCGGCCTGTATCCTTTTTGCGTGCATATTTTATGCATGCAAAAAGGATAATTCAATGGAAGAAATTACACCAAGGCTTACCAATGTGAAGTTACCTGTAGCTTCTAATTTCCCTGCTGTTGATGATGATTTTGATAATCCACTGTCTGCCGAAGGAATTGAATTAGGTAGACGTTTATTCTATGACACGAAGCTTTCAGGAAACAACAGAGTTTCTTGTGCATCGTGCCACAGACAAAATATTGCCTTTACAGATGCAGTTGCCTTAACAAATATTGGAGTTTCTGCAAGGAAACTAGACCGGCATACCCCATCGTTATTTAACTTGGCATGGTCTAAAACGGGCTTGTTTTGGGATGGTGGGTCAACCAATTTAGAATCGCAGGCTTTTGGGCCTCTTACAAATCCCGATGAGATGAATCAAAATCTGACTGAGCTAGAGGCAGAGTTGAAACAAATACCAGATTATGTAAAAAGGTTCAAAGTTGTATTTGGCGAAGAAATAAAATCGGCAAATATTGTTAAATCACTCGCCCAATTTCAGCGAACGTTAATTTCTGACAATGCCAAATATGACAAATACATCAGGAATGAAGATGGCGTAATTTTAAACGACCTAGAATTGGCTGGAATGAAATTAGTGAAAGAGAAATGTGCTTCCTGCCATTCTGGAGCGTTGTTTACCGATAACCAGTATCATAATAATGGCCTTGATGCTAGTTTCTCTGACGACCATGAAGGTATTTTCCAAGGTAGATTTAGGGTTACATTCAATCCTAACGATTTGGGAAAATTTAAAACACCTTCTTTACGTAACGTGATGGTGACGGCACCCTACATGCACGATGGCCGTTTCAACACCATTGATGATGTGCTAGATCACTACAATTCTGGAATCCAGGCATCAGCTACGCTGGATCAAAGCCTAAAGCAAAATGCAGGAAATCCAGGAATTCCAATTTCATCAACAGAAAAGCTGGCCATAAAATCATTTCTTTCGGCTTTAACTGATCATACTTTTATCAACAATAAAAAATTTAGCAACCCTAATTAAATTAATCATGAACAAATTAAGTATAAAATTGACGTTACTCACATTTTGGACTATTTTATTGCTTGCATCCTGTTCAAAAGAAGATAGCCCGGTGCCCGAATTCGAAGAAAAAAATCTTGCACCTTTTTCAGTTGAGTTCGATAACATTGTTGGCGACAGAACGCTGAGCTTCAACAACTCCGCTACCCCTTACATAAATGCTAAAGGTGAGGCTTTCACCATTTCTATGCTACAATATTATATAAGTAATATTAAGCTTGCCACTGCAGATGGTAAAACATATGCTGTAAAACAAGATGATAGCTACTTCCTGATTAAATCTGCAGATAAAGCTACTCGCTTCGCCAAAGTAAATGTGCCTGAAGGAGACTATACCCGACTTACCTTTACATTAGGTGTAGACAGTTTACGCAGCACTATGGGTATTGATAAGCGAACAGGAGTTTTGGATCCGGCCTCAAATGGCGATCATGATAATGGAGGTATGTATTGGGGTTGGAATTCTGGCTATATATTTTTCAGATTCGAAGGAAATTCTAATGTGATTTCTGATGACGTGAATGGAGATCCTACAGGCAAAAAGCAATTCAAATATCATATTGGTGGTTTCGGAGGCTATTCTGCTCCCACAATAAATAACATTAAAACCATCACGATAGACTTAACCAGTGCAGGTATCGCTAAGGTACGCAAAGACAGACAGAGTAATGTACACCTTTTTGTAGATGCGATGAAGGTTTTTAATGGTTCGAACAGTTTTAAAATTGCAGATCACCCGAATGTGATGTTCAGCGACTATAGCGTAAACATCGCAAACAACTTAAGCCAAATGTTCAAGCACGATCATACTGAAAATTGATAACCATGAGTAAGAAACATTGGATAATTATTATTTGCATTTCCCTATTTGTTGTTGCTTGCAAAAAAAGTGACATCATACAGGAAGAAATTGATACTTTCCTGGGCTTTCAAAAACCGGCCAATTTTCCCGAAACCAGTTACAATTTTGCAGCCAATCCGGTTACCAAACCAGGCTTCGAATTGGGGCGAGCACTCTTTTACGAGGCAAGGCTGTCAAGAAACAACACGATAAGTTGTGGTTCATGTCACATCCAATCGTCGGCGTTTACGCAGCATGGCCATGATGTTAGTCATGGTATAGACGATCGATTGGGCACAAGGAATTCTCCCCCGATTATGAATTTAGCCTGGAATAAAGCTTTTATGTGGGGTGGTGGCGTATACGATTTGGACCTTCAGCCTATCGTTCCAATTACCGCCCACGAGGAAATGGACGAAACTTTAGAAAACGTATTTAAGAAACTCCGTCTGTTACCAAAATACAATGCATTATTTAAATCTGCTTTTGGTTCTGACGAAATCAATACCAGTAGATTCATGAAAGCCCTATCGCAATTCATGGTGATGTGTGTAAGCAGCAATTCCAAGTATGATAAAGTGATGCGAAAAGAAGGAAATACTTCATTCACGCAGGCCGAACTCAATGGCTATAACATATTTAAGGAAAAATGTGGATCGTGCCACAAAGAACCGCTGTTTACAGACGGAACTTTCAGAAACAATGGCTTATCGCTTAGCCCGGTAAAAGATCAGGGCTTATATACGGCTACCCTATTGACTTCAGATCGATATAAATTTAAGGTTCCGTCATTAAGAAACTTAAAATATACAGCACCATTTATGCATGATGGTCGATTTTTAACCTTAGATGCAGTTTTGGCTCATTATAGTAGTCAGGTTCAGCACCTGGAGAATTTAGATCCTATTTTGAACCAAAATGGCAAACTTGGTATTGATATATCAGCTGAAGAAAAAACAAACTTGATCGCTTTTTTAGCTACGCTAAATGATGAGACATTTATTAATAACAGTAGCCTGGCAGAACAATAAATTTAGAAGATGAAGATAAAAATCATATTTACCTTTGCACTTGTTGTTTCAACATTAAGCGGTTTTGCTTGCGATATATGCGGTTGTGGCGTGGGAAGTTATTACATCGGCATTTTGCCAGAATATAATAAACGTTTTCTTGGCTTACGATATCAATACAAAACCCTGCGAACTCATTTAGGGCCAGATGGTGGAATCACACCGATAACCGCCAATGAAACCTATCAAAGTGCAGAAATTTGGGGCGGCTGGAACATCGGACAAAAATTTCGGGTGCTGGCTTTTGTACCTTACAATTTCAACAGACGTAGCACCCAAGATGACATAGGAACAAAACAAGGCCTCGGCGATATAGCAGTAATGGGGTATTACAACGTTTTTAATCAGCGTGGCGGACTCGGCGATAAGCTACTTGTTCAGTCATTATGGGTAGGCGCAGGCATTAAAGTGCCCACCGGGAAGTACGAACCCACAGAGCGCCTTGCCATATCAGAATCTCCGAATAATTTCCAACTGGGTACTGCAAGCACCGATTTTACATTTAATATTGCCTACGACGTTCGTTTAAATGACTTGGGGCTTAACACCAATTTCAACTATAAAGTAAACACTGAAAATAAGTATGCTTACAGGTATGGCAATAAATTCACCGCTAATGTACTCGCTTACTATAAATTTAGAATTGCCCACGCAGTTACCGTAGCACCCAATGCTGGCTTGTTATACGAAACCGCTGGGCAAGATGTCGAGGGTAAAAAATATACTGTAGATGTGTCTGGGGGCTATTCACTATCGGCTGTAGGTGGAATAGAAATTGCAATGAAGGGCCTTTCTATCGGGGCAAATTATCAAAATGTTCGTGCACAAAAATTGGCCGGTGGCCGGGCGTTTGCTGGCAACAGATTAATGCTCCATATGTCTGTTCCTTTTTAAATCATAATTTAACATGAAAAAAATAACTATTTACGCAATCCTTGCGTTCGCCGGGATAATGAGTTTTACAAGCTGCAAAACCCAACCAGACGCTGATGCCGTTCGAAAAGAAGTGCTTAACCTCCATGATAAGGTTATGATAGACGGTGAAAAAGTGATCAAAAATAAAATGATTTTGGATACATTGCTCCAAAAGCAAATAGCTAAGAAATCCGCAGATACGGCAAGTATAGCGGACATCATTAATCGACTAAACAAGGCTGATGAAAACATGATGGATTGGATGCATTTTTTTAAAGACGATTTTAAAGGAAAAAGCGAAGAGGAAAATCTTGCTTACTATCAATCACAGATGATCAAAATCCGGGGCGTGGAAGATGAATATATCCAGTCTACCCGGGTCTCAGACTCACTTATAAAAGTTTACAGCATTTCATTACCACAATCAACCTCAACAAGCCATCATAAACACTAACTATATATGAAAACGATTAATATTATCATTCCAGTTCTCTTTATGTTTGTATTATCAAAACCTTCATTTGCTAGTCATGTTGCTGTAGAAAATTCCATCGCAATAACTGACTCAACGAAGAAAGAAACGATAGATCCTGTTTGTAAAATGAAGATCAAGCCGAATTCTTCGAAAAATGTAGTTTACAACAAAACAACTTACTACTTTTGTTCTGATGGCTGCAAGCAAAAATTTATTGTCAAGCCTACCAGTTATATTAAAAAATAAATATGAAAAGATTATTTATCGGTTTATTGCTCTTTTTTAGCGCTGCCAACATTTCATTTTCACAAACTGTTTTCAGTCAGTGGCCCAAGTTGTCAGATTTCCACGATATAATGTCCGCCACATTTCATCCGAGTGAAGAAGGGAACTTAGAACCCATAAAGAAGAGAAGTGGAGAGCTGGTTGCAAAAGCAAATGCTTTGCAGAAATCTCAAATTCCGGCAGCTTATAATAAGCCTGAAATTAGAAATTCCGTTAAAAAGCTAAATACCACAAGTTTAGAATTAAATCTGCTTGTTAAAAATAAGGCTACGGATAAGCAACTAATGGATAAAATTAAAGTACTGCACGATATCTTTCATCAAATTGTGGGTTTGTGTAAAGAAAAACCTCATTAATTAAAAGATTTCGCAATTAAGAGTTATAGTTACCGTCACATTAAATCAACAAAACATGTTAAAAAATCATATTATTATATCAACCTGTGTATTATTTGCCGTTATACTTTCCGCTTGTCAGCAAGAAAAGCGGCTTCCTTTTTATGGTGAGCGGCATGCTGAAACGGTTAAAGATGCCGCAGGAAATGAAAAAATTGATACGGTTTATCAAACCATACCTAACTGGTCTTTTCTAAATCAAGATAGCGTTGTAACCACGAATAAGGTAACAGATGGAAAAATTTATATTGCAGATTTCTTTTTCACTTCATGTACCACAATTTGCCCTACTATGCACAGAAATTTAATGACAGTTTACAATGCATATAAGTCAGATCCAGATGTGATGTTCATTTCACACACGATAGATTTTAAATATGATAAACCTGCCGCATTAAAAAAATATGCTCAAAAATTAGGAGTAGATGGTCCGCAATGGCAATTTTTGTACGGCAGTAAAGACAGTGTATATACTTTAGCCGAAAAAAGCTATCTAGTTGCCGTTGGCGAAGACAGTACTGCCAAAGATGGTTATATCCACCAGGGCTATTTAGTTTTAGTTGACAAAGACAGGAGAATCCGGGGCGCCTACGATGGTACTAAAGAAGAACAGGTAGAACAATTAAAGAAAGATATCCCAGTTTTATTAGCAGAATATAAAAAATAGAATACTTACCATGCTCAATTCGATAATGGTAAATAAATCATAAACATTTCTGCAATTTTTCAGTTTCATTTACTAGTCAGAGATCACCACCTTGTTCAAAAATATGCGTAAGTATCTAATTATTAGTGCATTTTTTATTTCGGTAATTGCCGTCATTACTTCCTGCCAAAATCAAGAAACAATCGATTTTCAAAATTACATGTCCAATGGCAAAGATATCTACATCGCAAAATGCCAAAACTGCCATGGCGAAAAGGGCGAAGGTCTTGGTCAATTGGCGCCCCCGTTAACCGATACTACGTTTCTTAAAAACAACAAGTCGCGTTTGGCATGTATTATTAAAAATGGTATAAACGACAGCTTGGTGATCAACGGAAAATTATACACAGAAAAAATGCCTGGTTTCCCGGAATTGCCCGATATAGATGTGGCGCAGGTAATGGTGTACGTAACCAACGCTTTTGGGAACAAACAGGGTTTTGTTCCTTACCAAAAAGTGGCTACGCAACTTCAGAATTGCAACTAGTAAAAAAATCAAATCTTTTCGCCTATTTCTATCAAAAAACATTCATCTTTGTGCAAAAATGCAGGTTGTTCTATCGCTGTTTCGGGTAACCGAGAGAGAGGAAAGTCCGGGCAACACAGGGCATCTCGCTTTCTAACGGAAAGGAATTTAGGAATGAAAACCTAAATTATGGATTAGTGCAACAGAAAATATACCGCCTTAACTTCGGTTTTGGTAAGGGTGAAAACGTGCGGTAAGAGCGCACGAGCATTGCAGGTGACTGTAGTGGTTTGTAAACCCCGAGCGTTGAAAGACCAAATAGGCTAACGCATGTAGGGCTGCCCGTCCGATGTTAGTGGGTAGGTCGTTAGAGGTAAACGGCAACGTTTGCAGTAGATTAATGATAGAAATCTCAAGCAATTGAGCAACAGAACCCGGCTTATAGACCTGCATTTTTTTTTGAAAAGCAATAGCAGTAACTCTTAGGTAACTTCACTCCCGCTGTACGCTTTATCTTTTTTGTGTTCCTGCAGCAAGCTATATCCGTTATGCTTCAAAAAAGTATACCGCTTCCATCGGGTTTGTATACACAGGTAATTGCTTCTATCAATCGCTCTCACTTCCAAAGAATATTTCCATTCGGTTAAAACCTTTTACATTCATACTGGTTTAAAGGCTAAATATTGTATTAAAAACTATACATTAACTTAAAAACGATATATTCGCATAATATATTGAACAAACAAAACCAAATGGCCAAACTACTAATTATTGATGATGAGCGTGCGATCAGGAGTACCTTACGCGAAATCTTGGAATACGAGAATTATGATGTCGATGATACCGATAATGGTATCGATGGGCTAGAAATGATCAAAAAAGGAAACTTCGATCTGGTACTTTGCGACATAAAAATGAACAAAATGGACGGTATGGAAGTGTTGGAGCAAGCTCAAGCGCTTAAACCAGATTTGCCCTTCATCATGATATCCGGACACGGTACGGTTGAAACGGCGGTTGAGGCCAGCAAAAAAGGTGCATTTGATTTCATTTCTAAACCACCAGATTTAAACCGCCTGTTGATTACGGTTCGCAATGGTTTAGATCGTGGTACACTGGTTACAGAAACTAAAGTCCTCAAACGTAAGGCAAGCAAAACCCGCGAAATTCTCGGCGAATCTGAAAGCATATCTAAAATTAAAGAAACCATAGAACGTGTGGCTCCTACAGAGGCCAGGGTGCTCATAACCGGTGCAAACGGTAGTGGTAAAGAACTTGTTGCTCGGTGGTTGCACGAGAAATCTAATCGTGCAGATAGTCCGTTGATAGAAGTTAACTGCGCTGCAATACCATCAGAGTTAATAGAAAGTGAACTTTTTGGCCATGAGAAAGGTTCATTTACATCGGCGGTAAAACAACGTATTGGTAAGTTTGAGCTCGCCAATGGAGGAACCTTATTTCTGGATGAAATTGGCGATATGAGCCTTTCAGCCCAAGCGAAAGTACTCAGGGCTTTGCAAGAGCACAAAATATCTCGTGTAGGTGGAGAAAAAGAGATCGACGTAAACGTACGGGTACTTGCTGCAACCAATAAAGATTTGTTGAAAGAAATTGAAGATGGTAATTTCCGTATGGACTTGTACCATCGGTTAAACGTAATCAACATCCATGTACCGCACTTAACCGAGCGAACAGATGATATCCCTGTAATTGCGCAACACTTTCTCGAAAATATTTGTAACGACTATGGCATGCCCGTTAAAAAAGTAAACGACGGTGCCATGGCTGCTCTTAAAGCATTACCGTGGACGGGTAACGTTCGTGAATTGCACAATATGATCGAACGCTTAATTATCTTAAGTGATAAAGTAATTACCGAAAATGATGTTCGTGCATTCGCCAATCCAGGCGGCGGTACAAACATTGGCGCTGCCAGCAGCACACAGATTGCACAGTCTGCAACAGGTGCCGGATTAGGTTCAACTTTCGATAGTTTCAATAATTTTCAAGATTATAAAGATCACGCTGAAAAGGAATTCATCAAATTCAAACTTGAAAAAAACAATTGGAATGTATCCAAAACAGCAGATGAAATTGACATTCAACGAAGTCACCTGTACAGCAAAATCGAGAAATTCGGCCTAAAGCGGGCGGAATAAAAAAGCCTAGCAGGCAAAAGGTTGACAGTGACTTCTTAAGATTGGAATAAGAAAAGTTGGGGTGTATGGTTAAGGCTAATACATTTCAACTTTTTTTTGGTTTGCTGCCCTGAGGCTGTTAAAGGAATTTAAATTGGTAACTTACCCCATATAATCGTTCTGTCTCATTAACAAAGCCCGATATTTGTTGAAGATGGCAGTTTTTGAAACAAATCCACGATATTGGTTTTGAGGGCTAATTACGGGTAAGGTCCATGCGTTCTCTTGCTCCATCTTTTCTAACACTACTTTTAAATCATCTGATTCATTGATTGTTCTCGGTGCAGGGTGAACAATATGTGCGGCGGTAAGTGTTTCCTTTTGCTCACTTTTCATCATCTCGTTAAATACCTCTTCTACATATACGATGCCTTTAAAATCACCTGCCTCATCGGTTACGGCACATATATTTTTATGTGATTGTACAATGTCATTCATTCTTACCGAAATCAGGTCGCTCATCTCTAAAACCGGGTAATTTTTTTCCGTAAGGTATTTTAATTTCATTTGGTTTAGAACGGTGGTATCTTTATCCTCATGTGAAAGTAATTCACCCTTGTCGGCCAGTGCCTTAGTATATATAGAATGCTTTTGTGCGCTTCGATTAATGGCATAAGAAATGGCCGTCGTAATCATTAATGGCACCATCAAAATATAACCGCCGGTAATTTCTGCAATAAGAAAAATACCGGTGAGTGGTGCATGCATAATAGCACCCAAGGCTGCAGCCATGCCTGCCACAATAAAATTAGATACATTCAACTGCGCAAATCCTGATAAATTCACCATGTATGCGAAGATGAACCCGAT
The DNA here is from genome assembly GCF_026240095.1 of Pedobacter sandarakinus. Lineage (GTDB taxonomy): Bacteria > Bacteroidota > Bacteroidia > Sphingobacteriales > Sphingobacteriaceae > Pedobacter > Pedobacter sandarakinus. The sequence continues at coordinate 429,448 of NZ_JAPIVG010000002.1, forward strand.
TAAGCCGCCCATAATTAAACTTGGTGCGAAGGTACCCCCATTTCCGCCAGCGCCTAATGTAACCAGCGTCGCAATAGATTTTATAAAAATTGTTACGAGGGTAAACAGTACAACAAGCGCAGGCACGGTATTGAAATCAGAAAAAATACTATTATTAATAACGGCTAAATAATCCCCTTTCAACAAGCTTTTGATTGTAATATATCCTTCTCCATAAAGCGTAGGAAAAAGAAATACCAGGGCACCTAGCATTAAACCGCCCGCTACCACTTTTGTATAAGGATGTTGAATCTTATAAAACAATCCTTTTACAGCATAATTTGCTTTGGTGAAATAAATAGAAAACAAGCCGATTAAAACCGCCAAAATCACATAGTAAACCAAGGCGTTAACCTGCCAACCTTCGGTTACCAAAAAGAATAATTGCTGGGTATAGAAAAGCCTGGCAACCACAGCAGCAGTTGCTGCCGACAATAACAATGGAATAAAAGCTGGAATAGTGAATTCTGGAAGCAAAATTTCGATGGCAAATACAATTCCAGCTATCGGACTATTAAAGGCACCCGCTATTCCGGCAGCTGCACCACAAGCTACCAACATGGTGATCTCCCGATAAGACAAACCTAAAAACCGACCTAAGTTAGAGCCAATGGCAGACCCACTGGTTACAATCGGCGCCTCTAATCCGGTAGATCCGCCAAAGCCTACTGTAACTGCGGCGGTAATTATTTGCGAATAGATATTATGTGGTTCTACCCGACTGGATTTTTTAGAGATTGCATAAAGCAGTGGCGTTAGGCCTGTTTCAAATTTACTTTTACGAATGAAATACTTTACATAAACTACCGTTAAAAAAATCCCAATCATGGGGAAGAGCAGATACAGGTAGTATTTATATTTCCATTGCCAATCTGATTGGAGAAACTCTTCGATGTGATGGGTTAGCGTTTTGAGCGCTGCAGCAGCCAATCCGGCCAAAATTCCTACTACAATAGCCAGGATCACTAAGAAATTACGATTTGATATTTTAGATTTTCGAAACTGATTTATCTGATCAAGGTAATTTACAAAGTGGATATACATTTTTCTTGTTTTTAAATTAGCTGGGTTAAGTTCTCTGCACTAAGCATCAAATTTATCGAGCAGTTTTATAAGTGTGGCAAAATCTTTAGGATATGGAGCTTCGATAATAATGTCTTGGTCATCGAGTCCTTTGAAAACAAGATGTCTGGCATGAAGGGCAAAGCGTTTCATAATTGGTTGCTCTTCTTCTCCTTTTGTAAGCTTATATCCACGCTTTATAGCAGATAGGAAAACAGGTTTCCCTTTGTACATATCATCGCCTACGATAGCCGCCCTTTGTGTAGCCAGGTGAATCCGAATTTGGTGCATACGGCCGGTAATTGGCTTGCACTCTACCAATGTATAATGCTTATAGTATTTTAACGAGTCAAAAATTGTTTCAGCACGTTTTCCTTCTGCCCTATCAATGGTTACATTTTTATTTCCGTCGTTCAAAATAGGCAGATCAACCAACAACTGATCGAAAATTACATGTCCATCTACAACAGCATGATAAGTTTTATTTACCTTTCTGCGTTCGAACTGCATCGAGGCATGTCGGTAAGCTTCAGGATTTTTTGCGATGATTAAAGCGCCAGAAGTCTCTTTATCCAATCGGTGGCAAACCTGGGCATCGAAGCTATACTGCTTAGCCATTCTTAGCACATTGGTTTCTCCAGATCCACCTCTTTCATCGAGCGAAGCTAAGAATGGTGGTTTGTTGATTACGATGAAATCGTTGTCTTCGAAAAGAATAAGGTCTTTAAAATTAGGATACTTCAAGCTGTATGTGATTGATGATCGCAAAAATACGGATTTAATTTTTGATGGGCACTGTAAGCTCAAATTTATTTGACTGCTCTAACGATACCAGTTATCAATTTGAAGGCATTTGTGAGATACTAAAATTGATTACCAAAAAAAAAACACAGCTTAATACATGCCAATGCTGTATCAAACTGTGTGCTTAAGCCAGGTAAGGGCTTATTTATATCAACTAAGATAACTCAAATTTATATCCGACACCTTTTACGGTTGACACATAAGTTTCACCTAATTTCTCGCGGAGTTTACGAATGTGAACATCAATTGTGCGGTTGGTAACAACTACCGAATCTTCCCATATATTTTTGAGAATCGATTCCCTGGTGTAGACTTTTCCCGGTTTAGATGCCAACAGGTATAACAATTCGAATTCCTTTTTAGCCAGCACCACTTTAGTTCCTGCTTGGAAAACGAGGTATGCCTCGCGATCAATCACCAAATCGCCTATTTCCAGCTTGTTTTCTGAAATTTCTTCCGTGCCCGAATTCCTTCTCAAAATCGCATTTATCCTGCTAACCAAGGCACGTGGTTTTATGGGCTTGGCAATATAGTCGTCTGCACCTACATTAAATCCTGCAATTTCTGAATACTCTTCACTTCTGGCCGTTAAAAAAACCATAAATGTATTCTTAAATTCAGGAATTCCACGCATGATTCTGCATGCCTCAATCCCATCCATCTTAGGCATCATGATGTCAAGAATAATTAAATCAGGATGAACTTTCTTGGCAACTGTAATTCCTTCTTGTCCATTGGATGCAGTGAATACCTGATAACCTTCTTTTTTTAAGTTGTATTCGATCAACTCTAAAATATCTGGTTCATCGTCAACAATTAATATTTTCTGACCTGCGTTGTTCATAGTTAAGTATTTGTTACGAAAGTACTTGCTCTGATGTAATTATTGGTTAAGCCTAAGTTAAGAAATTGTTAACCTGTATAAATACATTAACATGCAGTTTCTTTTAACGTAACGTTTTTGCTAAAAATGCATCTAGCTCGTTCCCTCTAAGGTTTTTCGCTGCAATTTTGCCGCTTGGATCAATTAGATATGATGTTGGAATTGCTTGTACCTGGTATTGTTTTACCGTTGCGCCGTTGAAATCGCTTAGTTCTGAGGCATGTGTCCATGTCAAACCATCGGCCTTTATTGCGCCCAACCAAGCTGCTTTATCTGTATCTAAAGAAATTCCTAACACATCGAAGTTTTTTGCTTTGTATTTATTGTACATGCGCACTACGTTAGGGTTCTCCTGGCGACAAGGCTGGCACCAAGATGCCCAAAAATCTACTAAAACATATTTCCCTTTGTAATCTGATAAACTTATAGCCTTGCCTTCTGCTGTATTAATGGTAAATGCAGGCGCAATTTGTCCAACTTGAACACTTTTTAACAAGGCCATTTGTTTTACAAAAGTATCTACTGTTGCATTGCCTTTAATCTCTTCTTTTACGTCATCGGCAAACTTAACCAATTCGGCTTCAAACTCTTGTGGACTTAAGGTATTCATGGCATAAAAACTCGCCAATGTACCTTTATTATCTGCCGCAAATTTTAAGATCTGTGTATTTAATTGATTGATGTAAGATTCATATTGAGGTTTCATCTGTTCTAAGATGGTGGCTCTGTTTTCTGGTTGGGTAGCCACTTTGGCTTCGAAATCTGCCTGAAGCTTTTCAACCTGTTGGGCGAAATTATTTCTAATGCTGTTAAGTTCAGATAATTTTTCAACCTCGTTGGCACCAGAAATTTTGTATGCCATGGTTTTATCTGCTAAATCTGCCTCCAAATCAATATCATCGCCATTTTTGGCAATTAACATATATTCATGATTACCGATTGAAACACGGAAAAAATCAACAGAAGGTGTTTTACGAATAAACTTAAATTCGCCTTTTTCAGATAGATTGGTTGAATCAATCGCAACCATTTTACTGTTGTTCATTCCAAATAAATACACCTTATTTTCTGTTCCCGTATTTTTAAAAGTGCCGTCTATGGTAAAACTATCTTTCGGTTTGCAAGCGGTAAATGCTAATGCAATGATGGCAAAAAAGCCTACTTTGTTTAATTTCATTTTATTTTAGTTTTTCAAGTATCAATTCGTTTATTTTTTTTGCATCCGCCTTCCCCTTCGCCAACTTCATTACATCTCCAACAAAAAGCCCTAACACTCCCTTTTTACCTTTTTTGAAGGCCTCAACCTGCTGCGGGTAATTAGCTAGCACCGTTTCAATAAATTCATCGAGTTCATCGGTGTTTTCACTAATTAGTAGATTTAGCGATTGAGCCAAAGCGGCAACATCGTTTTGCTCAGTTTGTGTCTCAATGGCGGGCAACAATTGCTGAACCGCCACCTTTTGCGACAGCTTCTTGTTATCAACTAGATTTATTGTAGCTGCTAGCTGCTGGGGTTTAACCAGGTATTGTTTAATCGTAATTGCTTTATCATTTAAAACCGCCCTGATAGGCCCTATCAGCCAATTAATTAGGCTCTTTTTAACGTTAATGAAGGGCAATGCCGAATTGAAATAATTTAACAATTCCAGGTCTTCTGCAAAGATTGCAGCATCTGCATTAGTAATTCCAAACTCCGATATCATTTGTTTTGAGATCTGGTTTGGCAGAACCGGCATTGCGTTCTTAATCTCATTTAACCAATCATCTGCAATATAAATGGGTTGTAAATCCGGATCAGCAAAATATCGATAGTCATTGGCTTCTTCTTTAGTTCGCATTGGCGAGGTTGTCCCTTTATCAGCATCGAAATTTAAAGTACTTTGCAAAATTGTACCGCCATTATCAATTACCTCTATTTGTCTGGTAAATTCAAAATCCATAGCCCTACGTACGTTACGCATGGAATTTAAGTTTTTTACCTCGCAGCGTGTGCCAAATTCACTTGCGCCCACTGGTCGTATAGAAATGTTTGCATCGCAGCGTAAACTGCCTTCTTCCATGTTCCCATCACTAACATTTAGATGGCGTACCAATTTTCTAACTTCGTTCAGCAGCGCTGATGCTTCTTCCGATGTACGGATGTCTGGTTCCGTTACAATCTCTATCAAAGGTACTCCGGCACGGTTCAAATCTACAAGCGAGAATCTATCATCCTGATCGTGGATGCTTTTTCCTGCATCTTCTTCTAAATGAATTCTATTAATTCCAATCCTCTTTGAAGAACCATCGGCAAGCGCTAACTCCAGAAAACCATTTATACATATAGGCTGATTGTCTTGCGTAATTTGGTAGCCTTTAGGCAAATCTGCGTAAAAGTAATTTTTACGATCGAAATGGTTGGTTTGGTTAATGGTGCAATTCAAAGCTAAGCCAATACGTACAGCTTTTTCTACCACCTCTTTATTTAGCTTTGGCAAGGCTCCAGGAAGTGCCAATGAAACAGTAGAGATGTTCTGGTTTGGCTGCGCACCAAAAGTGGTGCTATCTGCCGAAAATATTTTAGTATTCGTATTTAATTGAACATGTATTTCAAGTCCCGAAACAAGTTCGTACTGATGTTGTGGGCTTCTTTGTTGTAAAGGCATTTAATTGTTGTTAACCACAGATAAATAAGATTAGGATTCTTGATTATCCCGCTTAAAATTTCCTCAAATATAGTTAAAGAATGTCAAATGAAACCATTTGAATAATTATCAGATTGAATCCAACTGCTATTTTGCGAAGGAATGGTCTTTACGGAATTGTCATTTTTCAATTTTCTGTTACAATAGTTTTTTTGGCACAACGTTTGAAATTGTGTACACACACAAATAGAAACGATTATGAAAAAGTTATTGATTATCTCTGCGATTGTAGGAATCATAGGATTAACCTCAAATCAATCTAGCGCTCAGGTAAATGTTAATGTAAATATTGGTCGACAGCCGGCTTGGGTTCCAGTTGGTTACCAAAACGTAAATTATTATTATCTCCCAGAAGTACAATCATATTATTATGTGCCGCAGAGACAGTTCGTTTACCTTAGCGGCAACCGTTGGACCAGATCAAGGTACTTACCTACCAGATATAGAGGTTACGATTTGAACCGCGGCCGGAAAATAGTCGTCCATGGGAACAGTCCGTACAGAAGTTATAATATACACCGGACAAGATATTCGAGAAACGTTAATGTGGTTCGTTCGTCATACGGGGGATACAACAGGGTAAGATATGTTGCCCCGAAGGCACATTATAAACCGACTAAGTATAAGGGAAATTTGGGACATGGACCTAGACATGATCATGGCAAGGGGCATGGTAGAGGAAGGCATTAAATAAGAAAAGAGGCATGTGCCTCTTTTTTGTTTTAAAATCTTTTTCCAAGTGTTATTCCTATTCGTGGATAGGCTTCAATACAACGATTGTCTCATCCTACGCTAATAATAGACGCAAATCCAATGAAAATTTTTATAATCTGAGCGGCAGAATAATGTGTTCACACAGCAAAGGCTAGCAAGCCATCAAGGATACAGTTAGTTTACCTGCCTATTTAGAGGTGAACTAACTGTAACAATATCGGAATAGATGTAAAAAATGTTAATTTACTTTGATAAACGCCTCTGCCTTCTCTAACACAGTTGGCAATCCTGCCGGATTTTTCCCGCCTGCTGTTGCATAGAATGGCTGGCCACCGCCCCCACCTTGTATTTCTTTCCCCAATTCCCTTACAATGTTTGATGCATTCATCCCTTTCCTCACAAGCTCGTCTGCCAGCATAACAGTAATGCCTGGTTTGCCGTCAATTTCTGTGGTGAATACTAGAAATAAATTATCGATCATGTCTTTAAGCGAGAATGCCAAATTTTTAATTGCATCAGCACTCTGAAGATCAATATGCTTAGCAATAAGATTAACGCCATTGATCCCTCTTACATGATGTACAATTTCGTGCTTCAGGTTGTTGACACGTTCCAGAGTAGATTTCTCAATTTCTTTTTTCAATTTAGCATTTTCATCAATTAACGCTTGTACAGCAGCTGAAAGATCTTTCGAACCATTTAATAACGACTTCAGATGCCCGAGTTCTCGCCTTTGGTCTAAAAAGTATTGTTCAGCTTTATCTGCAGTAATGGCTTCAATCCTTCTTACGCCAGCAGCAACTGCGCTTTCTGCGACAATTTTAAACGAGCCGATTTGGCCGGTGGCTTTTACATGCGTTCCACCACATAGTTCTTTAGAATAATGGTCATCAAAGGTAATCATTCGCACAAAGTCACCATATTTTTCTCCGAAGAGCGCAGTTACACCACTTTCTATAGCATCTTGATAGGGTACATTTCTTTGCTCCTTTAACTTAATATTTTGTCTGATCTTTTGATTCACGATCACTTCAATCTGTGCCAGTTCTTCATCGGTTACTTTTGCAAAATGCGAAAAATCGAAACGCAGATAGTCTGCATTTACTAAGGAGCCTTTTTGGTTTACATGCTTACCTAACACCTGCTTTAAAGCCGCATGTAAAAGATGCGTTGCAGAATGATTATCATCTGTGAGGATTCTTTTATCTTCATCAACCACCGCCCAGAATTTACCTTCCAAACTATCTGGAAGCAAATCGGTAAAATGTACCGTTAAACCATTTTCTTTTTTTGTATCCGTAATATCAACCCAGAACTGGCGGCTGTGGTCTTCTAGCCTGCCGGTATCGCCAACCTGACCACCGCTTTCGGCATAAAATGGCGTTTGCCTTAATACAATCTGGTATTGTTCTTTACCTTTTGCTTTAACTTTCCGATACTTAATAATCTCTGTTTCAATCTCTAAGTCGTCATAACCTACAAATTCACTTTGATCATCATTATTAACCATTACCCAATCTCCAGTATCTATTGCCGTAGCCGCACGACTATCGTCTTTCTGTTTTTTCAGCGATTGTTCATAGCCAATGATATCTACAGTCCAACCTTTTTCCCTTGCCATTAATTCCGTTAAATCAATCGGAAATCCAAATGTATCTGATAATTCAAACGCGAAACTCCCTTCTACGATATTGTCATTGGTTTGATATCGCTCAAATCTTTGGATACCTGTGGATAACGTCCTCAAGAAGGAAACCTCTTCCTCTAACACTACCTTTTGAACAAAATCCTGCTGTGCAAAAAGTTCATCGAATACGCCTTTAAATTGATTTGCGAGAAGCGGTACCAGTTGGTTTAGGAACGGCTCTTTGAAATTTAAGAATGTATAGGCATAACGTACTGCACGACGTAAAATTCGGCGGATAACGTATCCGGCTTTATTATTTGAGGGTAATTGTCCATCGGCGATTACGAAGGAAATTGCACGAATGTGATCTGCCATTACCCGCATAGCGATATCCGTTTTTTCATCGGCACCATATTTAATTCCAGATTTCTCGGCAATAAATTGAATCATGGGCTGAAAAACATCTGTATCGTAATTAGAAGATTTTTCTTGAAGCACCCTCACTAAACGTTCAAAACCCATTCCTGTATCAACGTGTTTGGCAGGCAAACTTTGTAGGGAACCATCTTTTAAACGATTAAATTGCATAAAAACGTTATTCCAGATTTCGATCACCTGCGGATGATCTGCGTTAACCAAGGTAGCACCATCAACCGATGCCTTCTCATCATCCGAACGGCAATCTACATGAATTTCTGAACACGGACCACATGGACCAGTATCACCCATTTCCCAAAAATTATCTTTTTTATTACCGGGCAGAATGTGGCTTTCGTCTACATATTGTTTCCATAAGTCGTAAGCTTCCTGGTCTTTTGCTAAACCTTCTTTTTCATCGCCTTCAAAGTAGGTTACATACAATTTATCTTTAGGAATTTTGTAAACGTCTGTTAATAATTCCCAACTCCAGGCAATCGCATCCTTTTTAAAATAATCGCCAAAACTCCAGTTGCCAAGCATCTCGAACATCGTATGGTGATAGGTATCAATTCCAACTTCCTCCAAATCATTATGCTTACCAGATACACGCAGACAGCGTTGTGTATCGGCTACACGGGGGTATTTAATAGTAGCTTCACCTAAAAATAAATCTTTAAACTGGTTCATTCCGGCATTCGTAAACATCAACGTAGGATCGTTTTTAACCACAATTGGCGCCGATGAAACGATTTGGTGTTGTTTATTTTTAAAAAAATTTAGGAATGCTTGTCTTATGTCTTGTGCTGTCATCGTTGTATTATTGGAGGAACAAAATTAAAATTTTATTGCGTTAATCAGGAAAAATCGCATTACATTTGAATACTTTAATTAATCGATATAATACACTCATAATCAAGTAAGATATATGCCGTACAAGGAAAGAGACATCAATAAAATGTATTATACCATGGGAGAGGTAACGGAAATGTTTAGCGTAAATGCATCTCAAATCCGTTTTTATGAAAAAGAATTCGACATTCTTCAACCTAAGAAAAATAAAAAAGGCAATCGCTTGTTTACGCCAGAAGACATAGAAAACTTAAAAATAATTTTCAATTTGGTCGATGAAAAGGGATTCACACTGAAAGGGGCAAAAGAATATTTGAAAAACAATAAAAGCGATGTCAAGGAAAATCAGAAGATTATTGATTCGCTAGAAAAGCTCAAAGGGTTTTTAGTGAACTTGGCTCAGGAGTTATAATCCCCGACCGGAGAAGCAGGTTTTAATTTCTTAGCGTGAAGATTTTTTGGTAGTACCATCACAATTGTGCGTTTATATGCCGAAAGGAGATCCCACAACCACCTATTGCTATCATGTCCCTTTTCACCACAATCAATTATTTCTGCACGCTTGAGCAGCTTACCCACAATTCGTTGTGTGTACCTTATAGGAACAATCTTGTTAAATGCCAAGCCGATATAATCACAATAAATATGTGCTACAAGCTCTACAATCAGTGAATCGGTTTCGATTTGCAATGCTTTATTATAGATTTGCTGATATTGAGTTTTAATTGCTTGTGATAAAATTTCTAAACGGACCGATGCTTGTCCATCTAAGAATTGCCAAAGTTCATTATCACTACAAACGCGTATGATGCCGGGTTCGTAATTGACTTTGACTTTATAATCTTGAAAGTAAAAAAGCTTTTCCATTAAGTTATCAGATGAAATATGGTTGCAATTGTTACCAACCAATGTGGCTACCTAACATGCCAGAAGGTAAATTGTTTAGCTGGCAGGTGTTTACTTTGTGAGTAATTTTTTGGGGCACGCATGGAATATTTAGGCATCTTTGAACTTTAGAAATTAAGTTTGATTGATGAAAATTGTTATCGCAGAAAAGCCGTCTGTTGGTCGCGAACTTGCTAAAGTTTTCGGAGCAACCACCAGAAGAGATGGATACATTGAAGGAAAGGGATATTCGTTTACCTGGGCTTTTGGCCACTTGCTTCAATTGGCGCCACCCCAAGATTACGGTTTTATCGGTTGGCGGAAACAGCATTTACCAATGTTGCCGGCAAAATTTAAACTTGCAGTAAGAAAAATCAAAACAAAAGATGGTTTTGTTGAAGATCCGGCGGTTCGAAAACAATTAGATACGATTAAAAAATTGTTTGATGACGCTACAGAAATTATTGTTGCAACAGATGCCGGACGTGAAGGGGAGCTTATTTTTAGGTACATTTATTATTATCTAAAGTGTAAAAAACCGTTTAAGCGGTTGTGGATTTCTTCGCAAACAGATGAGGCGATCAAAGATGGTTTCAGAAATTTAAAGCCCGGTGCAGATTACGATACGTTATTTAATTCAGCGCATTGCCGCTCAGAATCAGACTGGCTAGTGGGAATGAATGCCACGCAGGCACTAAGCATTTCTGCCGGGAACCGAACTGTTCTATCTCTAGGTAGGGTACAGACGCCCACCCTTGCCATGATTTGCACCAGGTTTTTAGAGATCAAAAATTTCGTTCCCCAAACCTATTATCAAATCAGTATTTTGTTATCCAAGGATGAACAATTATTTAAGGCAATATCAGTTAATAATTTTAAAGAAAAACAGGAGGCAGAAAGACTTTTTGCCTTAGTTGAAGACGTAAATGCCGGTTTCAATAATGGAGGTAATATTACAGCTGTTGAGGCAAAACCCCGAAAAGAGCCACCACCCCTCTTACACGATTTGAGTAGTTTGCAACAAGAGGCAAACAAGAAGAAAGGATTCACCGCAGACCAGACATTAAATATCTTACAAAGTTTGTATGAAAGCAAGTTGGTGTCTTATCCGCGTACTGGCTCTAGGTATATTGGCGACGATGTTTTTGCAGGTGTTCCAGATTTAATTTCCAAGTTTGTAAGTCATCCCGATTTCGGCAAACAGGCACAATTTCTGCAGACTGTTGCACTTAATAAACGAAGTGTAAATGCCAAAAAAGTAACCGATCACCACGCGGTGTTACCCACTGGTGAACAAGCACATAACTTAACGAGTGATAAACAAGCCGTTTATGATATGGTAGTAGGAAGAATGATCGAAGCCTTTCACCAGGAATGCCTGAAGGAAATAACTAAAATTACCATATACGCCGGTTTAGCTTTTATGGCCAACGGTACAGTAGTTCGATCTGCTGGCTGGCGTTCTGTATTTAACGAAACAGACGATGATAAGAAAGACGAAGACAATGCTGCATTGCCAAAAGTTGTAGCTGGCGAGCAACTGCCAATTACGGAAAAAGCACTTTTAGAGAAGCAAACTAAACCCAAATCGATGTATAATGAAGCATCATTACTTAAAGCGTTAGAAACTTGTGGTAAAGAAATAGAAGATGAGGAGCTTCGCTATGCGATGAAAGATAGCGGTTTAGGTACACCAGCAACTCGGGCATCCATCATCGAAACATTAATTACCAGAGATTATATTATTAGAGAGAAGCGGAATTTACTTCCTACGAACAAAGGACTGGCTGTTTACGAGGTTGTAAAAGACAAACAAATTGCGCAGGCCGAGCTTACCGGACAATGGGAAAAGAGACTGGAGGAAATCAGGTCTGGATCTTCGGTTGCAGATTTTAAATTGGAGATTACTAACTATACCAGGCTAATTACAAATGAACTGCTAGTTGCGGGAGCTTCAATTTCAGCGAAATTATTAAACGATAAAACTGCTGATGTTAGCTAAAACACCTTTCCAAGATCTCTTTTATGGATAAGCCCATGTCTTCGTCTTTCTGGATAAACCCTATCGCTCCGGCTTCGTGGTATGCTTCCTGGAGCGAGGCCTTATCATTGCCAGTAAACATACAAACTTTAATGTCTTGCTGAATGGACAGCACTTGTCTTACCGTGTCTGGATTACTGTCGCCTCTAGGCATATTTATATCCAGAAGTAAAAAGTCGAAGCGTTGGGCATTAAGAAAATCAAATGCATCTATAAGATTGGACACTTCAACGATTTGCGGAGAGGTGAGTAACTTTTTGAAATAGCCCTTCATCACCACACGCATGAGTTCGCTATCATCGGCGATTAAAATATGGAGTCCTTCTTGCATGGAGAATAATTAATTTATCTGCTCACATTACTCATCAAGACGCAGGCTAAACATAAACTTGGTCTAGTGCCAGTTGCGGACATAAATGAGTTAAGGGTGATTGCTCAAATGTAATAATAATTCAACCAAAATGATTATCATTATCACAAACTGTAAACCGCCAGGAATTCCCATGCACTTCGATAGGCATTGTTTTTCTCAGCATGATCAATAAAATCCGAATAAAATTTATGCTTCGCTAAAGTTGCACTGTCACCAATGACCACAAGCTTTTTCTTCGCTCTAGTCATGGCCACATTCATCCGCCTGGTATCGCTTAAAAAACCAATTGTATGGGTGGTATTGCTCCGTGTTAAACTAATGTACACCACATCTCGTTCTTGGCCTTGAAAACTATCAATAGTGTTAATGGCAATCTTATGCTCCAATTTTGATAATAAATCATTTGCGCTTAAAAGTTCCTTTAAAATCACAACCTGCTGTTTGTAAGGTGAGATAACAGCAATGGTCGGGAAATTTTCTACTGAATTGTGGTTCAATAACTTCGTAACCAATATTGATAAATGTAGGATTAAAAAATTTGCTTCATCGGGATTCGTGGTGCTCGTACCATCAAGTTTTTCATCATAACTACAACCTGCGGTATCAATAAAAGTAAGGGCATCTTCATCCTTATAAATCAATTGCTTACTTACGGAAGAATGCGCCTGCAACTTATCAGCATAAAATGCTCGGCTGGGATAAAGCATGATTTGTTCATTCATCCGATATTGCTCAGTAAGCAAGGTAACTGCTTCGGGATGTATGGCCACTAATTTTTCCATTAATGTGTTTTCCAATCCCTTATTGGCTGCTTCTACACATTTTAAGGTTGGCGGCAACTGGAAATGATCTCCAGCTAAAACCACCTTACTGGCTTTTAAAATAGGAATCCAACAAGCAGGTTCCATTGCCTGGCCTGCTTCATCAATAAAAACGGCACTGTATTTTAAGTTCCGAACGGTATAATGATTTGCGCCGACAAGGGTAGCGCTAATAATCTGCGCCTTTTCAAAAAGATTATCGATAATATAAGACTCTATTTTTTCAATCTCTTTTCCGATTTTATGGGCCTCGGCAAAGAGCGCTTTCCGCTGATCTCGTTCAGCCTTACCAAAACTCCTCTTGTATTTATGAGCCATGTTTTTATATTCACTGGCCTTTTTCTTTAATTGTTTAATGCTTTTCATCTCAGGATGGTCGGCCATTTGATGGCTCAGCGTGGTGCTGCTGAGTTGTGCAGATACCCTTGCAGGGTTCCCTACCCTAATTACATTCAAACCAGCAACCGACAACTTTTCAGTGAGCAGGTCTACAGCCGTGTTGCTAGGTGCCACAACCAGGATTTTATCATCATATTGCTGTGCCAACAGGCTTATTGCCTGAATTAAAGTTGTTGTTTTACCCGTTCCAGGAGGACCATGAACGATAGCAAGGTGGTCTGAAGTAAGAATTTTTGAAACTGCCTCGTTTTGTGCATGATTGAGTTTATTGCTAGTATCATTGCCTGCTCCGGCGGTAAAAGTAGGTTTTTCCTTACCAGTTAATATCTCAATCAACTGATGCTGGGCTTCCTTGTCGGTTATCAGTGCAGCACTTTTTAGCGCTCCCTGCATCTCATCATAGCTATTGTTATCAAAAAGCAAATCTACACCAAGCTTACCATCTTGTGCCCATTCAGGTAGCTCATCAATTCGCAGGCTAACTTTCATTTTGTTTCCGCTGAGGTGTGAGATTACACCCTCAACTTTATCGCTATCAGGTTGATGATTGGAAAAGATCGCTACTGCAGCTCCAAATCTAAATTGATGGGACAGGTCATGATGGGTAGTACGCTCAACTTCTAAAGTTAAGTATTCTCCCCTCCCAATTTCGGTATTTCTAATGGCTATGGGATACCAGGTTAAGCCAAGTGAACGACGATCTGCAGCTGATGTACCAGCCGTAAGCGCTGAATAGTTCCTAAGATCTTCCTTGCGTTCTAAGGCAAGTAAATCTTCTAGTGTTTTAAAGTATGATAACGACAAATGATGTAAATTAATGCGGTAAACTCAGTTTATAGAACAAGCTCTTGATACAATTTTAAAAGTGTCTCATCTGGATTTGCGCAGAAACCAGGATGAACTTTGGAACATTGCAGGACGGTACTTCGAGTTGCAGTTAACCACCTAAAGCGAGATGCCTGATCGTATTGACCGATGGGGCCAGAACCTTCAACACCAGATGCAATGCGCACAAAGGCATCTAAATTGCTTTCCAAATCGAAGCAATCTACCAAAGGAGAGAAAGTTGCGATTTTGTTCGGTTCAAGATGGAAAATACTTTTAAGAAACTTCTTCTTGGAACAAAAAAGGATAATGCCAACGTTCATAAATTCTTCACGCTCTACCCTTGGCATAACGCGAATTACAGCATACTCAAATAAGAATTTCTCTTGCATGCTGTGCTTCTTTTAAAAAGATCTCTGAATGATTTAATCTTCTGATTAGGAATTGTGCATAAGCTGCCTTGTGTTCCTCAATACTCGAAAAGGTGCTTTCTCCGCTTAGCCAAACCTCTGGAATGAGGGCTACAATAGCTATAATTTTTTCGGGAGTAAGTGCTTCCCTAAACACCTGATCGACCGATTCCAACTCACTGGCCCAAGGCAAAAGAACATGATCTTTAACTAAAACAAACGGCCTTATTGCCTGCTCTTCCCAATTTTGCCAGGAATGGTGAAAATAAAGTGCTGCACCGTGATCAATCAACCACAATTCTTTATGCCAAATTAACATATTGGTATTTCGGCAGGTCCGATCCATATTCATCAACAGGCAGTCGAGCCATACTATTTGCGAAGCTAATATCGGATCTGGAATGGTAACGGTTTGATCAAACGTAATGGCTCCAGAAAGATAATGAAGCGCAAGATTTAAGCCTACGCTTGCTTTCAGCAGATCCTGAATTTCCTCATCAGGCTCGGTTCTACCAAATGCCTCGTCCAAGTTGGCAAAAACTATTTCTGGAACCTTTAAACCTAAAACACGGGCAATTTCTCCTCCAATTAGCTCCGCTATCAAGGCTCGTGCCCCCTGCCCCGCTCCCCGAAACTTAACGACATAAAGAAATTCGTCGTTCGCTTCGGCAATGGCAGGCATAGAGCCACCTTCACGTAATGGTGTTACGTATCGGCATACATCCACTGTTCTAATCTGGAAATTGTTCATATACGGTTACCGAGAAACATAAAACTTGTATATCCTATGCTAAGTATCCGCAAATTTAGAAGAAATAAATTGTAATTCAGGATAGATTAATGTTTCAATCGTGACCAAGAAATTCATTTCCTGCGGGAGTCATGGTTGCTGCCCACTGCACAGAATCTCTATTGATCTTTATTAAACCCATGGCTTCAAGTTCCTCATATTTTGCTTCCATTCCGCCAAGTATTGAAGAACTGACTTGCTGATTTATAACTTCTAGCATCGCAATAATTTCGGGCCTTTCCATATCGTTGAAATTTATTTAGTGTATTAACAAAGCTGAAGTTGAAATGTTTAAGCAGGTTAATAAACATTTGGCAGCCTTAGAGGTTATTAGATAAATACCTCAGAATGGAACAGCATATTTATTATATTTTCATACTAGCTTTACCTGTAGCATGCATTGCATGGACGGTAACAAAAGAAGAAATCTTTAGAGAGGCAAGAGAATTTTGTGTTGATAAAGCAAAGCGTTGTAACAAGCTTGTTAAACGAAAATTTTTTTATGTCTTTACATGTGAATATTGTTTTAGTCATTACATCACCGCAATGCTATTGTTCATTACAAAATTCACCCTTTTGTATGCCGACTGGCGAGGATACCTGATCGCATTTTTCGCTATCGTTTGGATTGCAAATGTTTATATGAGTCTATATAACATCATTAGAATAGATTTGAAAAAGGAGAAGCTCAAAGCTGCCAGAGAAGAATCAGCCCTTAAAAATGATTAATTTTGATGGTAAGATGGCTCTATTATATGTAGAAAATTAATATGAAAACAGATCGCTTAAGCACATTAAGAAGGTCCGTTCTAATTGGGCCTATTCGTCTTAAGTATCTTGAGCACCGTGGTATTTCAAGCTTAACAGTTTAATCATCTTCTACCATATATAACTAGCCAGTTACGGTATTGATGACATTTTAATCGAGATGGGCGATAACCATATCCAAGCAAATCTTTAACCATGGCGTATAACGTTCTGGATGATAAAAAATGTCTTCTTGTAGCGATGCTAAATCGGCATATCGACAGCCTCCAACCTCCAATGGATTCATTAAAGGGATTTGATCTGAAACCCCAATAAAAACGTGATCTATCTCGTGCTCGATCAATCCATCATCAAACTCCGCTCGGTAATGGAAGTTAAATGCATAATGCAATTCGGCACGCAAACCCATTTCTTCCATTAAGCGCCTCTTGGCCGCGTCTTCATTGGTCTCATGAGATCGCGGATGGCTACAGCAGGTATTTGTCCATAAACCAGCGCAATGGTATTTCTCTGCAGCACGCTGTTGCAGTAACAATTCTCCCCTGGAATTAAAAATAAATATTGAAAATGCCCGATGCAACACACCTTTTTGGTGTGCCTCCAATTTCTCCATTTCTCCTAGTGGAGTGTCATGCTCATCAACAACTATTACATGCTCAACCATTATATTACATTTAGTTTATGTTTTATGATAGAATCGAACATCAACGCCACTTTTAAATGGTTAGAGATTCTGATTCTTTCTGTCATAATACGTTCTGCACTTAACCCTTTTATTTTGCAAAACAATTTTTTATAGTAGATATAAGACAAATATACCCCATTTCTTGCACTCGAAGGCAACATTTTTATACCTACAAGCGCTTCGGCAAATTCTTCCTCAATTTCATCCTCAATCAATTGCTTTTGGCTATCGCAAAAGACGGCGAGATTAACGTTGGGAAAATAGGAACGACTAAGTGATTGAAAATCTGATTTGATATCACGTAAAAAATTAATTTTCTGAAAAGCCGATCCCAATTTCATGGCATAAGGTTTTAACTTTTTATAGTCATTTTCGTTGCCATTGGTAAAAATTTTTAAACACATTAATCCTACAACTTCGGCAGAGCCTAAAATGTATTCATCATATAAATCTGGCGTAAACTCACATTCAACTAAATCCATCCTCATGCTTTTTAAAAATTGCCTAATCAACTGATGGTCAATATTATATTTATTAACTACGCATTGAAAAGAGTTTAGGATGGGATTAAGGCTTATTCCCTGTTCAATCGCTTCGAATGTATCGTGTTCAAATTTATCTAATAAATAATTTTTATCAAAGTTGTGAAAGCTATCTACAATTTCATCAGCCAAACGTACGAAGCCATAAACGGCGTAAATGGGTGAACGTAATTCTTTACCTAGGAAATAAATACCCAGCGAGAAACTTGTGCTATACTTTCTTGTTGTGAGTTTACTGCATTCCTCAGATACTTTATCGAAAAGTTGTTTCATATTGCAGTAGGTTTAGTGATTTGCCGCTCAAAATCATCGACGTTTTTAATCCAATTGATATGATCGATATTGTCCAGTTTGCCAATTAAATTTGCATTGCCAGCCAAGTGCATTCGCTGACTGGTGCAAAGTTTTGTTAGTGCAGACAAATATTGTTGGGCCTTATCTGGTAGCTGTAAGGCTGACATAAACACGAGGATATTATCAATTTTAATTGTCGACAGCACACTTTCAATAGCGTCGATAGGCACACGAGCTCCCAAGAAAATAACATTTTGTTGCTTGTGTAAAAGCATATATTTAGCAAATAGAAGCCCAATATCGTGGGTTTCATCTTCGGGTAGAAAAAGTAGCCATTTTGGGTTCTTATTATCTTTAATAGGTGGAATAAGCTCAATTGCTGCACTTATTTTTTGACTAATTAAATTAGATAGGAAATGTTCATGAGACGGACAGACATGATCCGTGCGCCACAGCAAACCAATTCTAACAAGCAAAGGATAAATAATTCTTCGATAAGTTTGGTGTACTCCTAGTTGCTCGAAACAACTATTTATAATGGAATGAAAAATAGGCTCATCAAAAGTAATACCTGCATTTACCAACTGTAAAATGTAAAAATCATCGGCTTCCGGAACATTGTTTACTGCATACTGGGCATTTAAAAGCTTATCAACCGCATCATCAGACAAATTACAGATCTTGGAAATCTTAAGTCCAGATTTATTTAAACTGGCAATGTTTAACAGCTTTTTCAGCTGATGATCATTGTATAGTCGCGTATTGCCAACCGAACGAGTAGGATCCAAGGCATTATACCGTTGCTCCCATATTCTAATAGTATGTGATTGAATTCCGGAAAGCCGCTCAAGATCTGATATTGAATAGGACATTTTGTTTAAATTTATCTAATGAAACTTAAACAAAATATTTGTTGCAAAGTTTGTACGAACGCACCTTGATTAATAGATGTAACAGCAAAATTATGATTAGGACATACCGGGTTCGAGGCATCCAAAATAAAAGAACCTCGAAGTGCATCAACAAAAAGATAGGCCTTGGTAAAGGAATAATTCCAGCGCTGGAAAAAGTGATTTAATTAAAGTCCTGCTCGCTTAGTAATACACCCCGCTCCCCATTTCCAGTATCAATGATATGGAGGTTTTTGTATGATTGACTGAAAAAATCATAACCATTTTCCATATTCTTGATTGAAACTGCTGTCATTGGATATAAGGTATTGGTTTGCATGCACAAGAGATTTTCGTTAGAAATTACAAGGAAGTCGCAGTCGTACCCTTTTTCCTGCAATTCGATAACTTTCTTCGTAATGGAGACGTTAAGTCTGCATTTAGCTTTTGTGCTGTTTTTCATAAGGACAATTTTAGGGCGATTTGATTTTAATAGCACTTCGATGTGTAATAAAATATTAATCAATTGTTATACAATTATTTAGGAGAATTGTTTTGTTTTTCTCCAAGGTCATTTCATAAGGCTTCCAAATTATTCAAAATATGAATTAGAGAAGTTAGGCATTTTTATAAATTATTAATAATACAGAAACGCTTCCCGTAATATTACAGATAATTTAAGTTGATTAACGTATTTAATCGTATAAAAATTACAATAAATATCTTATTTAATATACATTTGTGTGCATTCAGCTTGTTCGCGACAACGTTTTCAACCATTTTCTTTGCAATCCGTTTGTCAACATCTAGTATGAATAACGATTATCACTCGAAATAATTTGATATTAGGGTTGTATAATTAATTTGTGTCTTGTATGTGTGATTAAGTACAACTTGACCGTGTAATTAGCGATTGGATATAATAAAGTGAAATTTAAACAGTTAAAAATAATATCCTTTTTATATCTCAGCTATGTTTAACTTTTTTTTCGATTTTCTTCGGTAAATCGTAATTTGCACCAATCTAAACCGCTAAAATGTCCATAAGTTGCATCGCAATCGATGATGATCCTCATTCTTTAGAAAGTCTAATTTCTTATATGGAAAAACTTCCAGAATTAGACCTTATACAAACTTTTACTGAGCCCTTACAGGCGCTTGCTGAAATTTCCATGTCTAAGCCTGTTGATATAATTTTCATGGATGTAGAAATGCCTGCATTGTCTGGAATCGAGCTTGCAGGTCTTTTAAGGCAGAAAGCAAAACACTTGATCTTTACTACCGCTCATCCAAGGTATGCTTTAGATGCCTTTAAAGTAGATGCAGATGCGTATTTGTTAAAGCCTTATACGATATTGAATTTCGCAAAAACCATCAACAATTTATATCCCGCAGGTAACCAGGAACATATATCCTACCCGATCTTTGATGATCACTTTTTTTATGTGCCGTTTCAAAATGATAACGGAGACCTGTTGCGCATTGAATTAATTGATCTTATTGCAATGGAGCAGAAAGATCAGGAAATAGCCTTTATCACTTCAAAGTTGAATTTTGTAAGTTCGAAGATAGATTTTGTGAAGATGATCAATATGCTTCAAAAGCATCCGGCTTTTATCCAGATCAGCAATGACGTTATTATCTCCAAGCAACACATTAAAGGTGTATTAGGCAACCAGATTTTGTTGTCGAAAGAAACTTCATTTGCCATTGCAGATACACATCAGATTAATTTCAACAAGTTTATTCAAAGCAATCAGCCTCAACCCAATTAGGCTTTGGGTGTATATTTTTCGATCTGTACCAAACATTATAGTTTAAATATTGTATTAGCATAGTCTTACATTAATATTAATAACTATAAACCTTGAAAAGAATTTTAGTTGTAGATGATGACCCAGATATATTAGAGGTCTTTCAACTAGCGCTAGAGGCGGAAAAATACGATGTCTATCCATTGTTATCTCCACGATATATTTTTAAAACTATAAAGGAGTTTCAACCAGATCTCATCATACTTGATATTATGCTAAACGGTATGGATGGCCGAGCAGTTTTTAAAGAACTTAGACTCAATTCGGACACTGAAAAAATACCGGTAATTATGGCCTCGGCTAGATACGATGAAAAGTATTTAGCCTCTCAACAATATATTCCCGATCAATATTTGGAAAAACCATTCGATATACAAGAACTACTGCATAAAGTAAATGCACTAACTGAAAACTAAGAACATGAAATTTAAAGTACTAACATCAATTGCGTTGCTCTATATGGGTATATCGCAACATGCAATGGCGCAATCTGCAAGACCTGACAAATTATACTCGATGAGTGGAATTGGATTTGCATTTCCGGTAGGTGAAACAGCTGATTATTTTAAGCCGAAATTTTCCACTGCCTTAGGGATTAATCTAGGTTTGGGAGATAGTGGTCTTTTCCTCTATCCGAAGGTAAGTTTACATGCATTTACTTTTAATCAAATCACACCTGACGCAGGCTTTAATTACACCATTCAAGATGGAAGAGCAACAACGTATCTTCTCAATGTGGCGCTCGGGTATCGCAAAATTGTGAACAAATGGGCGTTTTATGGTTTCGCTGGTGCAGGTGGTGGCTTCATACTTACGCCACAGGCTTCAGTAAATGCAAACACGTTACAAGTAATCATGGATAACAAAACCAATAGCCTCGGTATTGCTGAAGGCGGCGGCGGTATCGAATACAACATCGGCGGAGCCAACCTCTTCGTTGAAGCAAGCTACATGTATGGATTTAGTAAAATACAAAACAGGGTATTTAACACGGTTCCCATTTCTGTAGGTATTAAACCCAATTTGAGCAAGCTATTAAGCAAGCTGTAAAATTCTTAAAAAGAATACCAAAGCGACTCCATTAATTTGCAGTCGCTTTTTTTATGCTAAATAATGGATCAAAGGTATTTTAATACTAACATTTTTAGCATATATTTGTGTTTCAATAAATGTAAATGTTATACGCAGTTGTAGATATAGAAACCACTGGTGGGCACGCATCGGCAAATGGTATTACTGAAGTTGCCATAAACATACATGATGGTAATTTGGTTGTCGAAAGGTTTTCAACTTTAATCAATCCCGGTACACCAGTACCAATTTATATAACTGCATTAACCGGCATTGATGACGCAATGCTGGTAGACGCCCCAACGTTTGCTGATGTAGCATATCAGATTTACCAGTTATTACACGACAAGATTTTTGTAGCTCATAATGTAAATTTTGATTATTCTTTCTTAAAGCATCACTTGGCCGCTGCAGGTTACGATTTGCAATGTAAAAAATTATGTACTGTTCGCCTAAGCAGGAAATTAATTCCCGGAAAACCTTCTTATAGTTTGGGCAAGCTTTGCAGTGTCTTACAGATTCCCATAAGCAATAGGCACAGGGCTGCCGGAGATGCCGATGCTACCAGTATCTTATTCAATTTGTTGTTAACACATGATTTGGATGGCGTTATCTTCGAGATGCTTAAAAAGAATTCAAAGGAACAGGTGCTTCCGCCTCACTTAGACAGAGCAGCAATCATTGGCCTACCAAGCCAACCAGGTGTTTATTATTTCAAGGATGCCAAAGGTAAAATCATCTACGTAGGTAAAGCCAAGAATCTTAAAAAGAGGGTAACAAGTCATTTTACAGGCAATAGGCCAAATAAGCAAAGACAAGATTTTTTAAAATCTATCCATCACGTAGACTATGTTTTATGTGGTACTGAGCTGATGGCACTAATTTTAGAAGCCAATGAAATTAAAAGGCTTTGGCCAGAAAATAACAGGACCATGAAGCGCTACGAACATAAATATGATTTGTATGTTTTTGAAGATCAAAATGGGTATCAGCGCTTGGCGATTGACAAGCACAAAAAAAATAACAAAGCCATACAAAGTTTTAACAGTCTTTTAGAGGGTTATAATTTTCTAAATGATTTGGTTGAGAAATATCACCTGTGCGCAAAATTATGTTATCTGCAAAAAACGGCAACAAAATGCTTAGCGCACGACAACGGTCAATGCTTTGGCGCTTGTAGTGGAATAGAAACAGTTGCAGTGTATAATAAAAGATTAAACTCGGCATTGTCAGAAGTTCAACAATCGCAACCCAGCTTTGCCATTGTAGACGATGGAAGAAAAGAGAATGAGTTGAGCTGTTTAATGGTGGAAAAAGGAAAGTTCTATGGCATGGGATACTTTACAGACATGCAATACCTATCAAATGGCCTGGCCAGTTTAAAAACAGAACTTGCAACTTACCAATCTAATAGCTATATCTTAAATTTAATTTTAAATTACGCCGCCCAGTTTCCCCACAAGCTATATACAATTTAACAGGCTAAATTATATTCAACATCAAATTTTATTTAACCATAAACCGACCATTTTACTAAAATTGGCGTAAGTTTGCCTTTTCAAATGTTCAATAGCAATGCTATTAACTTATAAAAAATAAAATATTATGAGTCCAGATTCTTTTAGAGCACTAGCACTATCTTTCGAAAACGTTATAGAAACACCCAATGCTAATAAAAATTCATTTAAAGTAGATGATAAAATCTTTATTACTATCGATAATATTAACCTAAAGGCTGTTTTTCGTTTATCTCCAAAAGATCAAAGTAAATTTTCAGATTTAGATCCTTCTGCAATCTATCCTGCACAAGCCGGATGGGGAAAGCAAGGCTGGACAATTTTTGAACTTAAATTTATCGAAGAGGAGTTACTGGAAAAGGCATTGGTTCTGGCCTATTGCACAGTTGCACCAGAAGACATGGTTAAAAAGTATAAGAAGAAAACGGTAAAGAAGTAAGTACTGTCTCAAATACCCTCTATTTTTGCTCATTCTAGCCTGTCTAGTAAATTAATTACCCACTATCTTTACCTCAAAAAATAATAATAGTTATGACAAAATCACTTTGGATAAATTTGCCTGTGAGAGATGTATCAAAATCTAAGGCCTTCTTCACCGCAATAGGCTTTACACCTAATGATGCTTATGGTGTTAGAACAGATTCGGCCTCATTCTTGGTGGGGAATGATAAGTTAGTGATTATGCTTTTTGAGCGATCGATGTATGAAGGTTTCGCGGGAACAACGTTACCTGAACGCACTTCTGGATCTGAGGTATTATTCTCATTTGATGCTGAAAGTCCGGAAGAAGTTGATGAGCTGGCAAAGAAAGTTGTTGCTGCAGGTGGGCAAGTATATGGCGAGCCTGGGTATGCAGATGGTTGGATGTACGGTTGCGGATTCTTAGACTTGGATGGTCAACGTTGGAGCATACTCTACATGGATATGAGCAAGATGCCGCTTGGTTAAAATAAAACCGTTATCAAAACTGAAGGTAGTCCCTGTAGATAGGCTTCTAAATGCCTGTGTTAGCGAACGGGGACTGCCGTTATTACCTGATAAAAATTTCTCTCTTGCGTTGTCTATTTAGTTATCTGCGAAAATATCCTTCAAGAGCACAACTACCGTCTTATCTGTTTTGAAAGTGATTTCATCAACTGATAAATCCTGAATATTTACCCATCGAAAAGATTGCAATACTTCGCCTTCTTCGTCAAAATCATAAATATTTGTTTTGAAGGCTAATTGCAAGGGTGCTTTTTCTTTTACCAAATAGTAAATACTAATTACCTGGCTGTCATTAAAAGAAGATTTTTCATAAAAATCGGTGGTGTAGAAATGAGAAATGATGTCAATTTCGGCATTGCACTCTTCCATAAACTCCCTCTTTAACCCATCAATAAGTCCTTCTCCAAATTCAAGTCCGCCACCTGGAAATTTACTGAACCTGAAACCGTACTCCTGTTCATCACTTACCAATACTTGATTTGCCGCATTGATGAGTAGACCATAAACCCTAATGTTAAAGTAACTCATTCTGGAAGTGCTTCTTGTTTTTGATCACAATTTCAGGTGTCCAAACAATTTCCTTTTTAAATGCTTCACTCCTAACCGGACACTCACTCATTCGGCAATAGTGGCAACATTCTGGCAGGCAGGGGTCTGCGTGAATAAACAATTCTGCTTTCCTTACACCGCTTGTATTAATTAGCTCGTCTATTTGTGAGATTTCGCGATGTACCTTATTTAAATCAAAATAATATGGAAGGGTTACATGACAATCGATATGAAATTCTGCACCGTATTGTTGTGTTCGAAGATTATGAACATCTATCCATGGATTGTGCCTGTTTCCCTGCAAAACTGCCACTACCTCCTCAACGAGGGTGAAGTCGCTTTCATCCATTAAACCCCCAACCGATCCCCTCGTTAATTTATAACCTGAATACACAATATACAAACCAACGATAACAGAAATAGCACTATCTAACCAAATTATATTTGTTACCTGGATTAAGATTAATCCTACAACGATCCCTAAACTGGTATAAGTGTCTGTTAAGAGGTGTTTTCCATCTGCCTGAAGCGTTATAGAGTGTTGGGCTTTACCTATTTTAACGAGATATAAACCCACAACCATATTTACCAAACCAGTGATGCCGATAATGAGTGTTCCTTCTATCAGCTGCCCAACCGGGTGCGGATATATCAAATTATATGAAGATTTGAAAATGATGATTACACCTGCAATGAGGATTAAAATCCCTTCTACGAAAGCAGAAAAAAACTCAACCTTTCCATGCCCATATGGATGGTTTTCGTCTCTAGGCCTGGTAGTTAGGTAAATACTATAGAACGCAAAACTTCCAGCTATTACGTTTACAATGCTTTCAGCAGCATCAGTAAGGATGGCATTAGAATTTGTGATGAAGTAGGCTACAAATTTAGCAAGCATTAATACAACACTCACAACCAATGATAGGATGATGGCTCTTTTCTTTACCGACACGACGCTCTTTTTTACAAAAATACGTTTATCAATGAAATTAAATCAGAAAAAGTCTGCTTTTTTAGTGCAGAATAATATTTGGTTTATATATTTGCGCTCAAAGTATTTAACCATGAGCACCTTATCTAAAAGAATCAACAGTTTATCAGAATCTGCAACACTTAAAATGACTAAACTTGGTCGTGAATTAGCGGCTAAAGGCATCAATGTAATTAGTTTAAGCGTTGGTGAGCCAGATTTCAACACGCCAGACCATGTTAAAAATGCAGCGAAAGAAGCATTGGATCAAAACTTTACCCGCTACTCTCCAGTTCCTGGATATCCAGAGTTACGCCAGGCTATTGTAAACAAGCTTAAAAGTGAAAACAACTTAGATTATGATGTTTCTGAGATTGTTGTATCTACTGGTGCAAAACAATCGCTATCTAATGTAATATTGACATTGATCGACCCTGAGGATGAGGTGATCATTCCCACACCATATTGGGTTTCATATTCTGAAATGGTTGTTCTAGCGGAGGGTAAATCGATATTTATCGATACAGATATTGAGAGCAATTTTAAAATCACCCCAGCACAGTTAGAGGCAGCCATCACACCGAAGTCTAAACTTTTCATGTTCTCTTCCCCTTGTAACCCAACAGGATCAGTGTATAGTAAAGAGGAACTAGCAGCTTTAGTTGCAGTTTTCGAAAAATACCCTAACATTTATATTCTTTCTGACGAGATTTATGAGCACATTAATTTTGTTGATCAACATGAATCAATTGCACAGTTTGCATCTATAAAAGATAGGGTTATCATCGTAAACGGTTTCTCAAAAGCATTCGCCATGACAGGCTGGAGACTGGGTTATATTGCGGCAAATAAAGAAATTGCGGCAGCCAATGATAAATTACAAGGTCAGACAACATCTGGTACATGTTCTATTGCACAGCGGGCTGGCATTGTTGCTTACGAGCAAGGGTTAGAAAGCGTACTTAAAATGAAAGAAGCATTCTTACGTCGTAGGGGATTAGTATATGACTTATTAAACGACATTCCAGGAGTAAAAACAAACCTGCCAGATGGTGCCTTTTATTTCTTTCCAGAGATCAGCTCATTCTTTGGAAAAAAAGATGCGGATGGCAATGTAATCAAAGACTCTTCAGATTTAGCATTATATCTTCTGAATGTTGGACACGTGGCGACAGTTGGCGGCGATTCATTTGGAAACAATAATTATATTCGTTTATCCTACGCAGCATCAGACGAAACTTTGGTAGAAGCATTACGTAGAATTAAGGAAGCACTAGGAAAATTAGCTTAAATAGTGCTCCTCAGTAAAAACAGAAACGGGCTCTACCATAAGGTAAGCCCGTTTCTGTTTATATTATTTGAATATGAAATTTAGTGCTAGCTCCGGATTGCTTCTACTGGATCCAAACGCGATGCGGAGTAAGCTGGCCAAAACCCTGAGATGGTACCAATTATCACAGAGATCCAGAGGCCTAGTAAGATGTTGTTTAGGCCGAGAATGATATAAAAGCCAGTAGCCAGACCTAGTGCTAATGCTATAAGGTAAACAAGCAAGAGTCCTAACAAGCCCCCCAAAATACATAATGAAATTGATTCAAATATGAATTGTAATAGAATAAAATAATTTTTAGCCCCTAGTGATTTTTGGATGCCGATAATATTAGTTCTTTCTTTAACCGAAACAAACATAATGTTGGCGATACTAAATCCCCCAACCAAGATTGAAAATCCGCCGATGATCCATCCTGCCCAGTTTACCATTGTAAACATTGAATCTAATTGATTGGAGATAATAGTTGTTTTATTAAGTGCAAAATCTTCTTCCTGACCGGGCTTAATTCGATGGATAGACCTCATTAAACCTTGAAGCTCACTTTCTACTTCTTCTAAAGAAACATTATCTTTTCCTCTTACCGTAATTTGCGGGCCATAGCGCTCATTCTGAATATCTAAAACACCTTTAGCGAAGTTTATTGGAACATTTACATTTTTATCTAGTGATGTGCCAAGCATATCTTCACCCTCTTTTTTAAAAATACCAATTACAGTTAGGCGCCTCCCTAATATCTGAACTTGCTTTCCTATCGGCTCTTCTCCATTGAAAAGTCCGTCGGCTATATCTGCACCCATCAACAATACCGGCGATCCGTTGTTGCTCTCATTTTCGGTAAAGTATCTTCCCGCTTGTAATTCAAAATTCCAGGTTTTATCAAAATCCTGCGAAACTGCAGAAACGGTAATTCCCTCAACAGAATTGCTTCGATACTTGATTGTTCTGTCACTGGTAGAAATCTCGAAAGTGATCCCTTGCGCATTATCCATTCTAGATCTCAATTGGGCAAAGTCTCTTAAAGATGGCTGAGGTCGGTTCATATATTTCCACCATGGATAGTTATCACCAAAGCTCCAAGGCCATTTTTGAACATAAATGGTATTTGAGCCTAACTTATCTACGCTAGACTGTAATTTGCCCCGGAAGGTATCTACTGCAGAAAAAACGGCAATGATGGTGAAAATGCCTATAGTTATAGCCAAGAGCGATAGCATTGTTCGCATCTTATTTTGGCGCAATGCATCAAACGCAAAACGAAAACTCTCTCCTATTAGCCTAAATATCATCATAATTATTAGTTAGATGCATTACCGTAAAAAACGTTACAATATAAGTTCAAAACTAGTTATTTTTAAATGGAAAAGTGTTAGACGGCTTGCTTACACGAAATTAAATCACTCAAAACATAATATACCGGATTTGCGTTTGATAAAATAAGGAAAAGAAAAATTAAATTAGTATTTTTGCACCTCAAAAAATTCATCAAGAATGAAATTATCACAATTCAAATTCAACTTACCAGAATCATTAGTTGCCAATAATCCGGCAGAACAACGCGATGAAGCTCGTCTAATGGTCTTACATAAAGACAGCGGTAAAATTGAGCACAAAATTTTTAAAGACGTTTTAGGTTATTTCGATGACAAAGACGTAATGATATTAAATAACACCAAAGTATTTCCTGCACGTTTATACGGTAATAAAGAAAAAACTGGGGCTACAATAGAGGTATTCTTACTACGTGAATTAAATAAAGAATTACGTTTATGGGATGTATTAGTAGATCCGGCTCGTAAAATCAGGGTTGGTAATAAACTTTATTTTGGAGATGATGACCTATTGGTGGCAGAAGTTGTGGACAATACAACCTCTCGTGGCCGTACTATTCGTTTCTTATTTGAAGGAACAGATGAGGAATTTAGGAGAAATGTTGAAATCTTAGGTGAAACACCGCTTCCAAAGTACATTAAACGTAAAGCTACACCAGAAGATAAAGAACGGTACCAAACAATTTTCGCTAAACATGAAGGTGCTGTAGCGGCCCCAACGGCAGGACTTCACTTTAGTAGAGAATTAATGAAACGCCTTGAACTTAAAGGTATTGAATTTGCAGAAGTTACTTTACATGTTGGCTTGGGTACATTTAGAACTGTAGAAGTAGAAGATTTAACCAAGCACAAAATGGATTCTGAACAATTCATTATTGAAGCAAAAGATGCGAATATTGTTAATAAAGCAATTGAAGAAAAAAGGAAAATCTGTGCTGTAGGAACCACTTCTATGCGTGCTATTGAATCGGCTGTTTCTGCAAATAGAACACTGAAAGCAGCAAACGACTGGACGAGTAAATTCATCTTCCCTCCATACGAATTTAGTATTGCCAACTCCATGATTACCAATTTCCACACGCCAGAATCTACCTTATTAATGATGGTAAGTGCATTCGGTGGTTATGAAAATGTTATGAATGCTTACGAAGTTGCTGTAAAAGAAAAATATAAATTCTATAGCTATGGCGATGCCATGCTGATCATATAAATCCGGTACAAAAACAAGTATCACGAATGTTTGTGATACTTGTTTTCTCGATCGGCATAAATGCAATAATGAAATATTTTGCTATAATTGTGGCAGGCGGTTCCGGAAATCGGATGCAAACAGAAACCCCAAAACAATTTCTACTCTTGCAGAACCTCCCGGTTCTCATGCACACCATTAAAGCATTCGCCCAAAGTAATGCGCAGCCTAAAATTTTTTTAGTCTTGGGAAAAGAACAACAAGATTATTGGAAACGTTTGTGTGAGGAATTTCACTTTTACATTCCTCATGAAGTTGTTACCGGGGGTACGGAACGGTTTTATTCTGTAAAAAATGCGGTAGATAGATTATTCGAGAACGGGTACGTTGCTATCCATGATGCGGTTCGTCCCCTTGTTTCCTCAGCGTTGATTGATAAATGTTTTAATCAGACCCAAACAATGGGAAACGCAATCGCCGCCGTAAAATCGAGCGATAGCGTTAGAATGTTTGCTGAAAACACAAGTAAAGCGCTAAATCGCGACGATATTTATTTGGTACAAACGCCACAGACATTCGAATGTGATACCCTTAAAAAGGCTTACAAACAAGAATTTACAAGCAAATTTACAGATGATGCCAGTGTGGTTGAAGCGATGGGACAGACAATAAATATTATCGAGGGCGAACGGAATAACATCAAAATTACTTATCCAATAGACCTCGAATTAGCAGAGTTATTACTTAAGAAATAATGGAGGTTGATCAGGTTTATATTTACCAATAGCATTAAAAAAAAGGGGGAATCAGTTTAACTGATATCCCCCTTTTAAGTTCTTACTGATTATTGCCGAAGCTTACATCAATATGGCTCGTTCTATGTCTTAAGCAGCCCTGCCAATTACTTTTAGCAAGATTGCTATCACTGCAATAACCAATAAAACGTGAATGATTCCACCTACATCGCCGAAGCCGTGGAACACAAATCCGATAACCCATAGTATAACCAATACTACTGCTACTAAATACAATAAATTTCCCATAGTGTTAATTTTTTAAGTAATGTTGAAGTATTAACAGACCACATAAACTTTTGTTTAAAAATTGTCAAATATATTTGAAAATCGTGCCCTATTACCTCGTGAGCACGGAAATTCCAAAAAAAAGATCAAAAAAAAATCGCTTAACAATTAAGCGATTTTTATGTTTTTAAATCTATTTAGTATTCATCCTCGTTAAAAAAGAAATCTTCTTTAGTAGGATAATCTGGCCAGATCTCCTCAATCGTCTCATAAGGTTCACCGTCGTCTTCTAATGCTTGTAAGTTCTCAATAACTTCAACCGGGGCACCAGAACGGATACCGTAATCAATTAACTCATCTTTAGTTGCAGGCCATGGTGCGTCTTCCAAGTGCGATGCTAATTCTAATGTCCAATACATATCTTCAATTCAATTCTTGTGTTAACAATGCGCAAAGTATATTAAAATTTTTGAGCAAAACAAACTTATTTTTCAACTATTAAATCCGCGGAATCCAAATGTTTTCTTCCGCCTCCAAATCCATCGTCAGTTTTCGTGCCAAAACAAACAGATAATCGCTTAACCGGTTTAAATAAATGGTTACCCGCTCATCAACAAAACTATTTTCTGCTAATTCTACCGATAATCTTTCTGCTCTCCTGCATACGCACCTTGCTAAATGGCAATAAGCAGATGTGGTATTTCCACCAGGCAAGATAAAGTGCTTTAACTCCGGCAACAAATCATTCATGCTATCCATCTCCTTTTCCAACAACAAAATATCTTCATCATGAAGATCAGGAATTTTCATTTTTGATCTTTCAGGATCGGCTGCTAACGACGAACCAACGGTAAATAGCCTGTCTTGAATTTCCTTTAAAAGCAGTTGGTATGCTGGATCAATATCCTGGCAGCGTATTAAACCAATGTGAGAATTTAGCTCATCTACCGTTCCGTACGCTTCAATGCGCAAATGGTATTTCGGCACTCGGGTACCTCCAATTAGCGAGGTTTGGCCCTTATCGCCCGTTTTGGTGTAAATTTTCATTTTCTAAGGTATAGTCTATCACAAGCCTCATCTTTAGCTAATCTTCTCCCAATCGCTACCACTATCTTTTAAAGCCTGCAGTCTTGGAGATACACTTTTTACTTCCGTATTTAGATAATCATTCTCAATCAAACCATCTCGCATGCGTACAATGCGGTGCGCATGCTGGGCAATATCTTCTTCATGGGTAACCAAAATAATCGTGTTACCTTTGCTATGTATCTCTTCCAGCAAACCCATAATTTCTATGGAAGTTTTAGTATCCAGGTTTCCTGTTGGCTCATCGGCCAAAATGATTGATGGGTTATTTATTAAAGCACGTGCAACGGCAACACGTTGGCGCTGACCACCTGAGAGCTCATTTGGCTTGTGGTCCATCCTGTTTCCTAATCCTACATTCTCGAGCGCTTGCGTAGCTCTTGCATCGCGGTCTTTTTTGCTGGTGCCAGCGTAAATTAATGGTAATGCAACGTTATCCAGCGAAGTAGACCGGGGTAGCAAGTTGAATGTTTGAAATACAAAACCAATTTCCTTGTTTCTAACCTCGGCAAGCGCATCGTCACTCATCTGACTTACATTGGTACCATTTAAAATATAAGTGCCTGTAGAAGGGGTGTCTAAACAGCCTAAGATATTCATTAGTGTTGATTTTCCCGAGCCAGAGGGTCCCATCAATGCCACAAACTCACCCTTGTTTATGTCTAAAGACACCGATTTCAGCGCATGGATAACTTCTGAACCAATTACATATTTCCGACCAATTTCTTTTATCGTGATGAGTGATTTCTCCATGTTTTTTTCTTTTTAGACTAGGGTTGGTAATAAGATGTTACAGCGAAAGCCGAAATTATGAAACTGACGATCTAATCTTTCGAAGTTTGGAATCGTAAAGTCCGTAGAAACAATTTACTTTTCGATAATTTTGGGCACCATGAAAAACTGGTCTGTATGCTTGGCGGCATTTTTTAAACCATCTGCCGTCGAAATTTCCCGGAAGACAATATCTTCACGCCAAACATTTTTAGATTCGTTCATGTAAACCAAAGGCTTTACATCGCTGGTATCAAGCTCGTTCAGTTTTTCCATAAATGATAAAATCTTATTCATTTCGGGAATAAGCTGTTGCACTTCTTCATCATTGACGTGAATCCTGGCCAAATCTGCAATTTTGTGAATAGTTTGTGTATCTAAATTCATTTCGCTAGCTTACTTTCTATGAGTTTGAAAACTTTTTCCTTCAACACATCTGAATCGTCAATTGCTAATATCGATGTATTAATCGGCTTGTGGACGTAAATATCGCAAATTCCAGGCTTACTTCCATATTTTGCGCCATCATCCCAATTTATTTTCCAAACATTTGTAATACTTACAGGTACTAATGGAATATTTTTATCGATAGCCAGCCTAAACGGTCCATTCTTAAATTCGCCTAATCTTGGCGGGTAGTGGTCATCTATTTTTCCCTCGGGAAAGATAATCAGGCTCATCCCCTTTTCTAAATTTTCACCCGCTTTCTTAAACGCCCTAAATGCCGAAATTCTGCTGTCGCGATTAACTGCGATATCAATAGTCTTAAAAAAAAGTCCCAATACAGGGTTTTTCAGCAACTCATCTTTACCCATAAAATGATATCGACCATGCGCCATGATACAAAAAATCATAATATCAAGATTAGAGCTGTGATTAGCACAGTAGATATAGGTCTGTTGTGGATTTAGCTTTTCTTCGAACGAGAACGAAAAAAAGACACCTGAGAAAAAACTACATAAATAACTATTCGCACTTCTACAGGCGTTTAGCAGCAGGTAATATCGCTCATGCCTCGAGGTTAGGTAATAAAGCGGATAGAAAAGTGCAAAAAACAAAAGGATCCAGAATAAAAACCAAACCCTATGAACCTGCCTTAAAAATTTGATCATAGTTGATTCAAAAATATAAAATAGCACGAGAAATAAACTGATGAAAGGGAAAATTATTCAACCAAATTGAATTAAGTGATGGTGCAAATGATCAGCCTCTTTGCCGAATGCACAATTGAAGCAATGAAGTTAAATCTCTTTTCGTAAAATTGAATATATCATATACATTGCTGGTATTTTATTTTTAATTTCGTGCCATTATGAAAGAAACAGTGGTGAGCGGGATTCGCTCAACAGGAAAATTACATTTAGGCAATTACTATGGTGCAATACAGAATTTTGTAAAAATGCAACATGATTACAATTGTTACTTTTTTATTGCTGACTTACACTCATTAACAACGCACCCTACCCCTGCCGATTTGCATGGAAATATTAAGCATGTTTTAGTTGAATATTTAGCGAGTGGCATCGATCCGGAAAATAGCACCATATATATTCAAAGTGATGTGCCTGAAATTGCCGAGCTATATCTTTATCTAAATATGAATGCCTATATGGGTGAATTAGAACGCAGTACTTCATTTAAAGACAAAGTGAGGGCAAACCCGGATAATGTGAATGCAGGCCTGTTAACTTACCCTGTTCTAATGGCTGCAGATATATTAATTCATAAGGCAACTAAAGTACCTGTTGGCAAAGACCAGGAACAGCATCTAGAAATGGCCCGAACCTTTGGTAATCGTTTTAATAGGCTTTACGAAACGGAATATTTTCCAGAGCCTTATGCGTTCACTTATGCCGATAAACTGGTAAAAGTACCTGGTTTGGATGGCAAAGGCAAAATGGGAAAATCTGAAGGCGAAGCGAATGCAGTTTATCTTTCTGATGATCCGGAAATCATACGCAAAAAGGTAATGAGAGCAGTAAGCGATGGAGGCCCTACCGAGGAAAACCAGCCTAAACCAGAACCTATTCAAAACCTGTTCGATCTGATGAAAGTGGTGTCTAGTGCTGATACGCACCAACATTTTGATGATTTGTATAATAAAATGCAAATTAGATATGGCGATTTCAAAAAGCAATTGGCTGAGGATATGATTCTTGCTACTGCCCCAATGCGTGAGCGCATACAAGACATTGCAAAAGATGATGCGTACTTAAGACAAGTTGCAAAACATGGTGCACTTAAGGCTCGCGAAAGCGCCCAAAGAACCATTCGCGAAGTTCGCAGTTTAATCGGTTTTAAAAGTTTTTAATATTCAATAAATTGAGTGATGCGAGCTTAATGAGCTTCTGCTCATTGTTAGCGTTCAAATTTCAATTTCATAGCTTAAATATATGCACATCGCAATTGTAGGAAACATAGGAGCCGGTAAAACAACGTTAACTGGTTTATTGGCAAAAAATTATGGCTGGGAAGCTTTGTATGAAGCGGTGGATAACAACCCCTATCTTGAAGATTTTTATAGCGATATGAAACGTTGGAGCTTTAACCTCCAAATTTATTTTCTTAACAGCAGGTTTCAGCAGATTACTGATATTGAGATCAACAAACGCAACGTTATTCAAGATCGAACCATATACGAAGACGCTCATATCTTTGCGGAAAATTTACATGATATGGCCTTGATGACCACTCGTGACCATGATAATTACAGGGCGATTTTTGATAACATTACGTCTTTCATTAAACCGCCAGATTTATTGGTTTACCTTCGTGCATCTGTTCCTACTCTGGTAAATAATATTCAGCGGCGTGGCCGCGAGTATGAAGCCGGAATCCGCATCGATTATTTATCGAAATTGAATGAAAAATATGAAGCCTGGATTAAAGGCTATGATTTGGGAAAATTACTGATCCTGGATAAGGATAAGCTGGATTTTACAAATAATCCGGAAGATTTAGGTACAGTGATTCAAGCTATCGAAGCCGAAATCAATGGATTGTTTTAAATTTTAGCAACCACTTTTAAGTTAATCCTGACGGGATATTTAGACTAAAACACCCTTATATACCTAGCTAATTGATCTTTCATTCTACACCTTAAACACCTTCGTGTATGGAAGCTGAACATTCAAAAGTTATTGGCATTATTCCTGCCCGTTATGCCTCTACCCGATTTCCAGGAAAGCCCCTGGTAGATATTGCAGGCAAAACGATGATTCAACGGGTTTATGAACAAGCCGTTAAAGCAAAATGTTTGGCTAAGGTAGTTGTTGCAACTGATGATGAACGAATTGCGAATGATGTGCAGCGGTTTGGTGGCGAATTTGTTTTAACGGCAGCACATCATCAAAGCGGTACCGATCGATGTGCAGAAGTAATGCAGCATTTTACTGATTTTGATGTTGTTGTTAACATTCAGGGTGATGAGCCTTTTATCGAACCAGATCAAATCGATTTACTGGCAAGTTGTTTTATTGAAGATAAAGTACAATTGGCCACATTAATCAAACCCATCCATAATCAGGAAAGCGTATATAATCCAAACAGCCCGAAAGTTGTAATTGACGTAAATGGAAGGGCGATGTATTTTAGCCGTAGTCCTATTCCATTTATCAGGAACGGAGAGCCAGGTGTTTGGGCTGAAAAACACCAATTTTATAAGCACATAGGCATTTACGGTTATAGAACTGCTTCGTTAAAGGAAATTACAAAGCTACCGCCCTCCTCGCTGGAAATAGCCGAAAGTTTAGAGCAACTGCGATGGATTGAAAATGGCTATTACATCCAAACCAAAGTTACAAATATAGAAACCGTTGCTATTGACACACCTGAAGATCTGGTTAAACTAAATAAGCTTATCGAAGCGTTGAAGTAAGCCAGAGTCGACTTACCAAAAATGGTCATTTATTTTTGGCAGGTTTTGAAGAATTGCCAATAGAAAACGAAATAAATCCACACTTATTTTATGTTTTTAGTTCAGGAATTTTTTTACTTTAGTTATAAAGTATGAAAATTATCCGCTTATTACTCTCATGCATCCTATTGGTTAACCTGGCACATGCCCAGGGTGCGCTTGGTGTTTATGTAAAAACCGATTTACTAAATTTGCTGGCTAAGCAACCTGCCATAGCAGTTGAGAAAGTCTTTAATAAACGTTATGGCATAGAACTATCTTATGCAAAGGGTGAGCTAAATTGGGGCAGGGAATATCAGTTTGAAGGAGTGTTGATGAGGGGAAAAGTTTACACTACTGAAATTAAAGCAAAGGAAGCAAGTTTATTTTATGGCGCTTACGCTGGAGTATTAAATAAGAAAATCGTAGCAAACAACGGCTACAAGCATCCAACAGGTTTCCTTGCGTGGGGGCATGATTTGGATTTTATTGCAGATTCTTTCCGGGCGGGAGGTACTTTGGGAGTACTTTTTATACCTAAGCGAAGGTTCTTCCTGGAAACAACAACAGGTTTAGGCTATGGTAAGTATTATAATGTTAAAACTTTTAATGGAACCAACAAACCAAGCGGCTATTTAGACGTACAATTAAACCTATCGGTTGGTTATTCTTTTTAACCAACTTAAAAATAGAAAACGAAAATTTGTAGTTTTGAATATGAGAAACTTAGTGCTCTTTTTATTTTTCGGATTAACATTTGCGGCATGCAAGTCGGAAAAAAACTCAGATAGTGATGCTATAGCATCGAAAAATGTGGATCAAATACTTGCAAAATCATTTTCAAGTTTAGCACAACCAGATACTTTTAAAATTGAGTTAACAGGCAGCAAACCAGGAGAAATGATTATTCATTTCAGCATTAAAAATGCTAATGGAAAGGAAATTTATCACACAAAATTGAAGGGCACAGATCTACTCGATAGTACAGATCCTAACGTAGATCTAACTAAAGAAAAAGATCAGGTGGTTTTCTTAAAGACGATTGCCGACGATTTTTTCGCTGATGATAATTTTCTGGAGCCTGCCGTAATGCCAGAAGATAAGGCAGACAAAAACGTTCCAGATAAAGCATTTTATGAGGAATTGAAGAAAACAAAGCTTAATGGTTTCAAGTATAGATTGGGAAAAGAAAGTAATGTTTACATTGCCTGGAGTGAAAAGGAACAGCAGGTAAAAATCTACTACAGATGTTGCTAAACCAGCATTAGAAAGTACTCACTATGTAACTAAACCCGGTTGGAACAGCATCCTTTTTTGTTGGCATTAGCTTACAATCGAAACCATCCGTTGGCAAAAAAGATAACGTGAAAAACGGGAGCATACGACAATATGGTTACTGAACCTGCTTTACAAAAATAAGTTTAACCTTATACCAGACAACTAAATAATTGATAAACACAAGATTATCAATTTTAAATTATCTTACATTTTAAAGCATCGAAACAAGTAATTTTCATACCTTTGTATCCCGTACAAAAAGCAGCAATATTTGCATTTGCTGTAAAAAATCACAAACATGACTAAGTATATTTTTGTTACGGGGGGTGTTACTTCATCTTTGGGTAAAGGCATCATTTCCGCATCTCTAGCTAAACTTTTACAGGCACGTGGCTACCGTGTAACCATTCAAAAATTTGATCCATATATCAACATCGATCCGGGAACTTTAAATCCCTACGAGCATGGCGAATGTTTTGTAACAGAAGATGGTGCAGAAACGGATTTAGATCTTGGTCATTATGAGCGTTTTCTTAACGTTCCAACATCTCAGGCAAATAATATTACTACCGGCCGCATTTATCAGAATGTGATTAGTAAAGAGCGTAAAGGCGAATACCTGGGCAAAACGGTTCAAGTGGTACCCCACATAACCGATGAAATTAAGCGTAACATGCGTATTTTAGGTGAAAGTGGCGACTACGATATCGTAATTACAGAACTTGGCGGCACCGTTGGCGACATCGAATCGCTACCATTTATTGAGGCGGTACGCCAGTTTAAATGGGAAGAAGGTAGTACAAATGCAATTGTAATTCACTTAACGTTGGTACCTTATTTAGCAGCTGCCGGCGAATTGAAAACAAAACCTACGCAACACTCTGTTAAGGCCTTATTGGAGTATGGAATACAACCAGATATTTTGGTTTGCAGAACTGAGCACCATTTAGGCCCAGATTTAAGAAAGAAAATAGCGCTTTTCTGTAATGTTAACATCAACGCCGTTGTAGAATCGATGGATGCATCGACCATCTATGATGTACCCTTGCTAATGTTAAAGGAACAATTAGATAAAACGGTACTGGCTAAATTGAAGCTACCAACCAAAAACGACCCGGATATGGAAAGCTGGAAAGATTTTCTAGGCCGTTTAAAAAATCCTACAGCCGAAGTAAAAATTGGCTTGGTTGGTAAATACGTAGAATTGCCCGACGCCTATAAATCTATTATTGAATCTTTCGTACACGCCGGCTCTAAAAATGAGTGTAAGGTACGGGTCGAATATATTCATTCTGAAAGTATTTTTCCAGATAATGTAAAAGATAAACTTGGACATTTACAAGGCGTTTTAGTTGCGCCAGGCTTTGGAAGTCGAGGTATTGAGGGTAAAATAGATACCATTAAGTATGTTCGCGAGCACAACATTCCGTTCTTTGGAATTTGCCTGGGCATGCAGTGTGCTGTTATAGAGTTTGGAAGAAATGTACTTGGCTTAAAAGGCGCACACACTACAGAAATTGAAGCCGATGCGGTAAACCCGGTAATTAACATGATGGAAGAGCAGAAAAACATCGTGAATATGGGTGGAACCATGCGTTTAGGTTCTTATCCATGCGATATTAAAAAAGGCACTAAGGCATTTTCAATTTATGGTAAAGCGCATATTAACGAGCGCCATCGCCACCGCTATGAATTTAATAACGATTACTTGGCGCAGTATGAAGCCGCTGGAATGATTGCTTCAGGGATTAACCCGCAAACCAATCTGGTAGAAATTGTGGAACTAAAAAACCATCCTTTTTTTGTTGGAGGTCAATTTCACCCAGAATTAAAATCAACAGTTGCAAATCCTCACCCACTTTTTGTTAAATTTGTCGCCGCTGCGATGGAGTTTGCGAAAAAGAAAACCAATTAAAAGCAGTACACATATATATAATGGATAGAAATACCTTTACAGGATTATTCCTGATTTTGATCATCTTGGCTGGATCATTTTACTTCTTGAAGCCCAGCACGGCTGAAATGAATAAAGCCAAAGAGATAGAACGTTTAGATTCTCTGAAAAAAGCTGGTGTAGCACCAGTGGTTAAGGATACTGCAAGTAAGGCCGTTGTTGCAAATCCAATAGTAGATTCACTTGCATTAAAAGGCCCATTTGGTACAGCATTAACCGGTACCGCCGAAGCTACGATGTTAGAGAATGAAAACCTCTTAATTACTTTAAGCAACAAAGGTGGTAAAATTACTTCAGTGCAGGTTAAAGGGCAGAAAACTTACGATGGTAAACCGGTAGTGTTATTTTCTGGTGATGACAATAAGTTTGGCTTAAATTTAAATGTGGCAGGAAAAACTGTAAACACAAACGATTTATATTTCAAAGCAAATAAAGCAGGTAATACCGTTACCATGCGTGCAGATTATGGATCGAATGCTTATATAGAGTATGGTTACAATCTGAAAACGGCGAGCAATAAAGTTGATTTTAACGTTAATCTAGTTGGTTTACAACAAGTGGTTGCGGGAAATACCATCGATTTAAACTGGAAAACTACACTTTTACAGCAAGAGAAATCGATAGAAAGCGAGCATCGCTATTCTGCTCCATACTACAAAATTATGGATGGAGATGTTGATCACCTGAGTGTTTCCAAAGATGAAAAAGAAGAATTGTCAAAAGGCAAAATCCAGTGGTTCTCTTTTAAACAGCACTTTTTCTCTGCATCGTTAATTGCTAAACAACCTTTCGAAAAAGGAAGTTTAGAGGTTAAAACGCCCACAACACCAGGTGTGGTAAAATCCTATGATGCAAACATGCAAATGGCATATGCGCATGCGCCTAGCCAAACTTACCAAATGGAATTTTATTTTGGCACAAACAAATATCATACGTTAAAAGAGCAGGGTTACGATTTAGAGCAGCAAGTTGACATGGGATACTGGCCTTTGAAATACATTAATAGGTTTATTGTATTGCCCGTATTTAACTTCCTTAATAACTTTGGGTGGAATTTCGGATTGATTATCCTGGTGCTAACCATCTTACTGAAAGTTGCCCTATCGCCGCTTACCTATAAGTCATATTTATCTATGGCTAAAATGAGGGTTTTAAAACCTGAGATGGACGAAATTAAGGCAAAGGTTGGAGAAGATAACCCAACTTTAGTACAACAAGAATATCTAAAATTATATAAAAAAGCTGGTGTGAATCCATTAGGTGGATGTTTACCAATGGTTTTGCAGTTGCCGCTGGTGATGGCATTCTTCTTTTTCTTCCCTAACCTTTTCGAATTGCGTGGAGAAAGTTTCTTATGGATGAAGGATCTGTCTACCTATGATGAGTTCATCAAATTTGGTTTTAAGGTACCTTTCATTGGCGATCACTTGAGTCTAATGTGCGTGTTGATGACAGTTTCGACATTGATCATGACTTATTTTAATAACCAGGTTTCTGGCGCTACCGGGCAGATGAAATACATCGGTTACATCATGCCAATTATTTTCTTGGGGGTTTTAAATAGCTACCCTGCCGGATTGAACTACTATTACTTCTTGGCCAACTTGATGACCTTTGGACAGCAGTTTCTAATTCGCAAAATGGTTGATGATGATAAGATCCATGCGTTAATTCAACAAAATAAAGCTCGTCCGGCTGATGAAAAGAAGAAAAAATCTAAGTTTCAACAACGCTTAGACGACTATATGCGTCAGCAACAGCAACAACAAGCTAAAAAATAATAGGCTGTAACAGCGCTTGCAATCCCCAATTGTTTTTTACAGTCGGGGATTTTTTTTGCTAAAGATGATCTAAATCGCTCTCGGCAATTGTAATATTTGGCATACAAGCTTTTAAATCAAGGAGAAAATTCCAATTTTAGAAGATTAAATTAAACCAACAAATTAATTCATTCATAAAAAATGCAAAAGAGATTAACAATTATCCTGTTTTTCGTTGTCAACCTTGCTTATGCACAGAAAAAACCTTTAGATCACTCGGTGTATGACACCTGGGAGTCTGTGGGTGCTAAGCAACTTTCAAATAATGGTCAATGGGCAGTGTACAGCATCTTGCAACAAGAAGGTGATGCCCAGCTTTATATTAACAACCTCAAGACAAGTGCTAAACTTAATATCGCACGTGGCATGAATGCCCAGTTTAGCAACGATTCTAAATTTGCTGTTTTTACGATTCGTCCTTTGAATAAGGATCTTCGCAACGCAAAAATCAAAAAGAAAAAATCGGATGAAATGCCTAAAGACTCTTTGGGTATTGCCAACCTGACAACAAATACGATAACCAAAGTTCCACGCGTAAAATCATTCAAATTTCCTGAAGAAGGTAATGGATTATTTGCCTATCTATTCGAAAAACCAGATACGGCTAAGAAAATAACTAGGCCAGCAGAGAAAAAAGATTTAGATATGGACTTTGCTGACGACGAGCCAGTAGCAAAAGGAAAAACAGAGGAAGGTACAGAAATGGTGGTTAGAAATTTGTTATTGGGAACTGAAAAAACCTACAAATTCGTAACAGACTATGCTTTTAGCAAGAACGGAAAGCAGCTTATTTTTGCTTGCAGTGGATCTAAGAAAGATAAGAATGCACCACAAGGCGTTTTCCTGCTCGATACTGAAAAAGGCACGCTTAAAACCCTTGTAAAAGGCAAAGGCAATTTCAAAAACTTTACCTTCGATGAAGATGGTGAGCACCTGGCCTTTGTTGGCGAGCAAAGTCCTGAAAAGCAAGAGATAAAAAATTATAATGTTTACTACAGCTCGCTAACCTTGGATACGGCGCAAACGATTGTGGATTACGACATGCCTGGATTACCGCAAAACTGGTCTGTAAATGGTGATGGACGAGTATCGTTTAGTAAAGATGGAAAAAAATTATTTTTCGGAATATCACCTGTTAAAAAGCCAAAAGACACTACAATTGTAGATTTTGAGGTTGCAAAAGTTGATGTATGGAATTACAAGGATGATTACTTACAGCCTATGCAGCTTAAAAATGCCGATCGGGATAGTAAGAAAAGCTATTTATCGGTTATTGATGTTTACAGCAGCGATCCAAAAGTGATTCCATTAACTGACTTGAATGTTCCGGATGCAAATATGGTTGCAGAAGGGGATGCAGGATTTGTATTGGCTTCGACAGATTTTGGCAGAAGAATTGAATCGCAGTGGAGTGGTGCAACTACAAAAGATTACTATACAGTTGATACGAAGACCGGCCAGCGTAAAAAGATC
This sequence comes from Pedobacter sandarakinus, assembly GCF_026240095.1. Classification (GTDB taxonomy): domain Bacteria; phylum Bacteroidota; class Bacteroidia; order Sphingobacteriales; family Sphingobacteriaceae; genus Pedobacter; species Pedobacter sandarakinus. The sequence continues at coordinate 472,310 of NZ_JAPIVG010000002.1, forward strand.
ATTTCCGAGTTAAACGGCTATGCCATGGCCTCTCCAAAGGGTAATTATGTTTTGTACTTTGATAGGAAAAATGCAAATTGGTATACTTATAACGTAGCATCTGGCAAAATTGTAGCGCTTACCGAAAGCTTAAACATTAAATTTGTTGATGAAGAAAACGACGTGCCAGATTTACCATCAGCTTATGGTATAGCAACGTGGACAGAGGATGATAAAGCGGTGTTGTTAAATGATAGATACGATATTTGGTCGTTCTCTCCAGATGGTAAATCAGCAGCCAAAAATATTACTGCAGGTTTTGGCAGATCGAACAACATTACTTTCAGATATGAACGGACAGACCAAGAAAATAGAACTGGGAGAAATGGAGACGGCAAGTTTGTAAAAGCTAACGAACTTGTATGGTTAAATGGGTTCAATAACATCACCAAAGAAAATGGTTTTTATCGTACTAATATTGGTTCGGTAAAGGCACCAGAATTAGTGGTTATGGCAAAGATGAAATATTCTAACCTGCTTAAAGCCAAAGATGCTCCGGTTTACATTTACGATAAAGGCAACTATGTACAATCTCCAGATGTATACGTAACCAGCGATTTTAAGAGCGAAACTAGACTCAGTAATACAAATCCACAACAACAGAACTATAATTGGGGTACGGCAGAACTGGTTAAATGGACCACACCAAAAGGCTTTAAGGCTGAAGGGATTTTATACAAGCCAGAGAACTTCGATCCCAACAAGAAATATCCAATGATTGCTTATTTCTACGAAAAACTATCAGATGGGTTATACAGCTATCAAGCGCCTGCACCTACCCCATCGCGTTTAAACATTTCTTTTTTTGTGAGTAATGGCTACTTGGTTTTTGCTCCGGATATCAGTTACCAAACAGGTTATCCTGGCCAATCTGCAGTAGAATTTATCAATTCTGGTGTAGAAAGTTTAAAGAAAAATAACTGGGTAGACGGAACCAAAATCGGCATTCAGGGACAAAGTTGGGGTGGCTATCAGGTTGCCTATTTGATTACCCAGAATAATATGTACGCGGCTGCGTGGGCTGGCGCACCTGTAGCTAATATGACATCGGCCTACGGAGGCATCCGTTGGGAAAGTGGGATGAACCGCCAATTCCAATATGAAAAAACTCAAAGTCGCATCGGTGCAACGCTTTGGGAAAAACCAGAATTGTACATAGAAAATTCTCCACTTTTTATGTTCCCGAAAGTAAACACACCTGTAGTTGTAATGGCTAACGATGCTGATGGTGCTGTGCCTTGGTACCAAGGTATAGAAATGTTTACAGGTTTACGCAGATTGGGAAAACCAGTGTGGATGCTTAATTACAATGGAGAAGCACACAATTTAGTGCAACGCCAAAACCGTAAGGATATTCAAATCCGGGAACAGCAGTTCTTTGATTACTACCTAAAAGGGGCTAAAGCACCGATATGGATGACGGTTGGCATTCCAGCGACCGAAAAAGGGAAAACCTGGGGATTCGAGCTAACTGACGATAAACCATAATATTGGTAATTTTTTTCGAAAAGCTCATCGCCTTTAGCGTCTGCTAAACCGATGGGCTTTTCTTTTATCATACATCTAGCAACCGTTTAGATATACTTTGATTTTAGAACTATGGAGTTAGATGTAAAAACCCTATTTTCACGCATCAGAAAAAACAACACTTATTTATGGCATTAAGTAGAATTTGGTCGGCATTTATTATTGTAGCCATCCTAGTGGCAGCGGTTAAGTGTATTTTCTTTGGACAGACCGAGGTCTTTAGCTGGATGGTTATTGGTAAAGCAGATGATCCAACCAATTTAACTAAGGTTAACGGAATTATCGAAACCTGCTGGACATCGGTAGAATTGTGCCTAAAGCTAATCGGCATATTGGCGTTATTTATGGGCTTTATGAGTATTGCTGAAAGAGCTGGTGGTATTCGCCTGTTATCAAGAATTGTGGGACCTTTTTTCTCAAAGCTTTTCCCCGAAATACCGAAGGGACACCCTTCGATGGGACACATGATTATGAATTTTTCGGCTAACTTATTGGGGCTTGATAATGCTGCCACACCCTTTGGCTTAAAGGCTATGGAAAGTTTACAAGAACTTAATCCAAGTAAAGATACCGCCAGTAATTCGCAAATAATGTTTCTTTGCTTGCATGCTGCCGGCTTAAGCCTTATTCCTGTAAGCGTTATTGCCATTAGAGCATCCCAAAATGCTTCTGATCCGACAGATGTTTTCATTCCTTGTTTAATTGTGACTTTCGTAGGCACAATGGCTGCAATGTTGATTGTATCAATAAGACAAAAAATAAATCTTTTCCAACCCGTTATTTTGTCGTGGATTTTTGGAATTTCTTTGATTATCGCCTTGCTGGTAGTTTATGTAACCTCCTTAGATGCTGATGGCATTCGATCCTTTTCAGGAATGCTAAGTAATGGATTAATTCTATTGGTGTTTTTGCTAATTGTTTCAGGCGGCATTTATAAAAAAATTGATGTGTTTGATGCTTTTATCGATGGCGCAAAAAATGGCTTCGAAACAGCCATTAAAATCATTCCTTACCTTGTGGGCATGCTGGTAGCTATAAGCATGCTGCGTACAAGTGGAACCTTTGATGTAGTGATCCTTGGAATAAAAAATTTGTTTGTAATGATCGGTGCCGATACCCGTTTTGTAGAAGCCCTGCCAACGGCACTCATAAGGCCACTTAGTGGTGGTGCTGCTAGGGGAATGATGGTTGATACAATGACCGCTTATGGTGCTGATTCTTTTGCCAGTAAATTATCGGGCATATTCCAAGGCGCATCGGATACAACATTTTATGTTATTGCCGTATATTTTGGTTCTGTAAGCATAAAAAATACCAGATATGCAGTTGGCGCCATGCTGCTTGCCGACCTCGTAGGCGTATGTACAGCTATAGGATTAGCTTATTTATTCTTCGGATAATCGAAGAATAAATAAGTAATGCATTTAGGCAGCTGATGTTTAGGAAACCGGAAAAGAAATCCGGCTGATAATTTCGTCAATTGCATCAGGATCTATTGCAGCATTTTTTGAGGCACACCACTTTTCATTCCTGTTATCTAACCAAATACAGAAAGAATGGTAACCATCTAAAACTACAGCGTAGGTTTCATGAAAATCGTCTTGAATGCGCATGCAAAATCCGTTAAAAATCTTGCCTCTAACAATAAATTGCAGGGTTGAATAATTTTCTAACATGGCTCATTATATTTTTGGTTAAATTACAACAAAGTATAATCGAGAATGTTTCGTTGGTTTTAACAAATTAATAAATAATTATAAAACCGGTAAAAATAGCTTAACCTATGTTTAACATATTCGAATAACCTTTAGCTATTAAACGTTTTTTTGAAGGTAAATATATTTCACACTGTAAATTCAATATGGTTTTTCCGTGTTTCACAATTGCTGTCTCCGCTACAATTTCATCGCCTTCTGCTGCAGGGGCAAAATAGTCGATATAATTGTTTATTGTGGTGTAACGATGGTTCAGCCCCATAGTGTAAACCGTAGCACCGATCAAGTCGTCTATAATGCCTGCAGTAACTCCACCGTGTAAGATCTGATATGGATTAGTCATCTCTTTTCTAATCAAATACTTACAAACTAATATTCCATAACCTGCATTCACCAAAACAGGTGCCAACCAGTTCATAAAATTAGACGGTGAATCGGTTATTGGCTGCCCTATAGATTGGCGTAATAGATTTAAACGCTGTTCACTTAATGATTCTTCCATGAAGTAAATTTAAAATATTGCTGCACTAAAACGGAAAGATTGCCTTAAAACTTATGTTTCTGCCCATGTTAAAAATACCAGAGCGCCCATTTGGTACATTCTGATAGTATTCGAAATACTTCAATCGGTTCAGGTGAGACTGATAGCTTTTATTGAAGATATTGTCGACTTGGATAAAAAGATCCATCAAGACTTTGCCACTACTTTGTTTTATAGTAGACCCAAGCCCAGCGTTTAATAAGGCATAACCCGAAGTGAAGCTTTCTGTTTCATCCAGGGCATAGAACTTATTCTGATTGGCAAAAGCTGTCACATCAACCTTTACATAAGGTTGGCTAAAAAATGAAATCGGTTTTTGAGCGGTAATTTTTAACTCGGAGCGAACCTGAAATGGAGGTATAAATGGTAGATACTTTGCCGCTTCACCATTCTCCAGCAACGATTGTTTGTTGGTATTCAAACCAATGACGTAGGCCATACTATTATTAAAATTAAGCCACTTTGCACCTTGGGGATGAACATTAGCACTAAATTCAAATCCGTAAAGCTTGGCTGTAGCTTGCTGATACTGATAGGTTAAATTGCCAGGAACAATTATTACCGGCTGTCCGTTCTCATCACTTAATCTCGATTGATAGATATAGTTTTGAATGTTGTTATTAAAGACTTCCACGCTTAAATCTACATCCTGCAAATATGCAAGTAAACCAAAATCTTCCTGCAAATTAAACTCTGGTTTAAAATTACGGTTGCCGAGGTACACAATGTGTGCGCCGGGATCCAAACCATTGGCGCCAATTTCGTTGATATTAGGGGCCCGATACCCCCGAGCAATATTCGCTTTGAAAAGTAGCTTCTCGGTAAGGTTGTAAGTGATGCCGAGACTCCCAGACACGCCATAAAAATTTTTATTAAATGCTGGAAACTGCAGTTGGGCATTGCTAACAGATCCATTAACTTGTTGCCCAAACCCCGTAGCTGGATTTACGCCAACGTAAAAATTATCCCAACGGGTATTCCTTCGATCGAACCTGATGCCGCCTGAAACCGCAAGTTTTCCAACTTCCTTCTTTGCAAAATAAAATCCACCAATATCAAATAAGCTGTAATTTGGAATGGGAAAGTCTGTAGCATCTTTACTTCTGTTGCCTTGAAACATTCCATTTATCCCTACAGTACTTTCTATTCCGGAGAAATTTGGAAGATTGTATTTCAGATCGTAGTTTAAAGTATTCAGTATTACGTGTAGCCCTGATTGAGAAGGTAATGTTGGATGGTTATATTCTCTTCTAATACTTTGTTGGGCGCCTATAAGTACATTTAAGTCGCTATTTTTAAATTTGAACTGACTGGTATTATAAAGCCTAAAATGCTGAATGTGCTGATGCAAGGGATTTATTTTGTAACTACTTAATGCGTCGCCACCTACAATTGGTCTGTTTTTAATATCATCGCCATCATCCAGAATTTGTTTAGTAAATCTTCTGGAAACCGAATCGCGACTGCCATCCGGAATTTCCATCATATTATCATAGTATGTAACGGCTGTTTTAGAAAACCCCCACACTTTGTCTACCCTTGCACTGGCAGACAGGTTATACTCTTTGAATGCTGTACCATAAACATACCCGTCAGCACGGTTTTGGTAGGCATGCGCCATTCTTCCTGTGGTTCGGAACGTGTATTTCCAATTATTTTTAAGGTAAGCCAAACCCAAAGAAGCCCCAAGTAATCCATTATTTGTTTGGTAGTTGGAGGTGAAATCGCCTTTTAATGTTTTGCCTTCAAAATCCGGGTTTGTTGGAATCATATTAACCACACCAGCCAATGCATCTGAGCCATAGGTTAAACTTGCAGGACCCTTAACCACCTCTGCCCTACCTACGCCATATTCATCTACTTCAATTCCATGTTCATCTCCCCATTGCTGGCCTTCCTGTCGTAAGCCGTCGTACATTGTAAGCACACGATTATAGCCAAGCCCGCGGATGAAGGGTTTGGAAACATTTGGTCCCGTAGTTACCGCGGTAACACCAGGCACACCTTTAACAATTGCTTCAATGAGATTGGTATTAACATTTTGATCCATTGTTTTCTTGGAGAGCACGGCGATTGGGATTGGACTCTTTCTTAACTGCGTTGCCCGGCTTACACCAGTTATGACCACATCATTCAAGGTGGAGGTTTGAGGCATCAATTCCATATCTTGCAACAGGCTATCTGAAAATACTTTAAGTTTTAGATTCTTGCTATGATATCCAACACCAGAAAATTGCAATTCTATTTCTGAGCTGCTATTCGTGCCAATGCGATACTTACCTAACACATTCGATTTGACGGATATTCCTTGCCCTTTAACTTTAATATTAATCCCTTCCAGAGGGATATTTGCTCCCCTTACCTGTCCATAGATCATGTACTGTTGACTGTATCCACGATATGATAGTAAGGATAAAAGTGTTAAGATTAAGATTGTTTTCATAAACAAAGAAATATCTAAATTAATATTTAGACAAATCTAAATTTATTTTTATATAAATCAAATATTATTTTTTATCAGCCTAAAGATCATTCGAAAGCCATGATGCGTAATTAAATAAAAAATAAATTTCAAATGCAACTTGATTGCGTTTATATTTGAGGCTTAAAATCAAAATATGAAGAACCTCAAGTACCTTTGCTTAGACAAATTTGGTATTGCCGCATCAACTGCATGTGCCATCCACTGCGCAGCGATACCATTCGTAATAACTGTTCTGCCATTTTGGGGCATAGGATTTCTTTCAGATATACATTTCGAGATTGCGATGATTGGTCTTTCAATTATCCTGGGGATATGGTCATTGGCCAAAAGCTACAGCAATGTTCATCAAAACCCTAAGCCGATTGTGATTTTAATTGTCGGTTTTACACTCATTGGAGCGGGTCATGTGCCAACTATTGAAGCTTTAGAACCCATTCTCATCCCAATTGGTGGGATTTGTATCGCTATTGCCCATCTGGTAAACTTAAAACTGAGCAAAACATGCAGGCATGCCCGATCATAAATTTTAACTAATGAATGCCAATGTATCAATATTAACTCAACTTTGTTGCAACAAAAAAAGGATTCTATCTTTGTAAACATGCCAAGAAAAATAAAATTACTATTTGCTTTTGCATTAACCTTTATTAGCTTTCTGAATCCAGCATGCAGGCACTATACCAATGATGGCAAAGAAATCTACCGTAAGTATGCCATCAAAAATATAGTTTCGAGATCAAAAAAAAACTATGATAAAAATTAAATCTTTAGTACATCGTTACGGTACTAACCCCGACTTAAGCTTTGCTGACTGGGAAATTCAGGATCGAGAGCAGTGGCTATTATTGGGCGCATCCGGTAGCGGAAAAAGTACGCTATTAAATATTATATCCGGTTTGCTCAGCCCCACAAAAGGTGAAGTGCAAATAGATGGCACCAACCTCTATCAACTTTCCACAAAAAAGATGGACAAATTTAGAGGTCGGAAGATTGGGATTATTTTTCAGCGGCCACATTTAATAAAAAGCCTGAACATTTACGACAATGTGGCTATTGCCAATTCTATGGCCGGTTTAACTATTCACAAGGAAACAATCATGGCACTTTTAGATCGATTAGGTCTTGCTGATAAGGCCAGTAGATATTCAGATGAATTGAGTCAGGGCCAGTTACAGCGGGTGTCTATTGCCAGGGCTTTGGTAAACAACCCTTCGGTACTTATTGCAGATGAGCCAACTTCTAGCTTAGACGACGCAAATGCCGAAAACGTAATATCGCTTATTACCACACAAGCTGCTGCAAGCAATGCATCGCTCATTGTAGCTACCCATGATACGAGAGTTAGAAACAGATTAAGCAAAGAATACTTACTATAATGAATATCCTAAAACTAAGTGCTAAGAACTTATCGAGAAATAGACTCACCACTTTTTTAAATGTGGTTTTGGTAGCCTTCGGTGTAGGTATTTTATCCATTCTTTTTTTGGCTTCTACCCAGATCGGCAATAAATTAGAAAGCAATTCGAAAGATATAGATTTGGTGGTGGGCGCTAAAGGAAGTCCGCTACAGCTTATTTTAAGCAGCATTTACCATATCGATTTTCCGACTGGCAATATTCCTGCCGAAGATGCGCAGGAGCTCATGAATAATCCGATGGTTAAACGTGCCGTTCCACTTGGCCTCGGCGATAACTACCAAGGCTATCGAATTGTGGGTACCGATACATCTTTTATCGGCCTTTATGGCCTTAAATTGAATAGTGGCCGATTTTGGAAAGCTGATTTGGAGGCCACTCTGGGATTTGATGCTGCCCGGGAGTTAAAACTTAAAGTTGGAGATAAGTTTTATGGAGCACACGGATTGAGCGATGCAAGCGATGAGCATAAGGATCACGCCTATTTGGTAACCGGAATCTTATCACCCCAGGGAAATGTCACCGATAATTTAATATTAACCAACATGGGTAGCATTTACCAAATGCACGAACCCGAGCAACGCCATGAAGTGTCGAAAATAGAAAAACCAGGGGAAACTGCAGGAAGGGAAATTACAGCTTTGTTAATACAGTACCGTTCACCTATGTCTGTTGTCATTTTCCCAAGATTGGTAAACCAAAGCACAAACATGCAGGCTGCCTCGCCTGCGATGGAAAGTGCCCGATTGTTCTCTCTTATAGGTGTAGGTGTAGAAACATTGAAGTGGTTTGCCATATTAATTATGGGTATTTCGGCGTTTAGTGTATTCATCAGCATGTATAATGCCATGAAAGAAAAAAAATATGACCTCGCTATTTTGCGTTGCCTCGGTGCATCAAAAAGCAAAGTTTTTTTTCTGGTGATGCTCGAAGGCTTATTGATTACCATTATTGGTGCCTTATTCGGTTTAGTAATTGGTCACCTAGCGCTATCACTCATCGGACACTATCAGGAATCATCGCAGGCTAAATTAACCGGGATATATTTTGTTGCTGATGAGCTGTACCTTATTCTTGCTGGCATTGGTATTGGCGTTGTTGCAGCGATTATCCCCGCACTGCAAACCTACCAAGTTGATATTGCCAAAACACTTTCAAAAGATAAATAGATGAGATACTTTTTTTTCGCCTTCGTAATATTAATTAGTTTCAATAAAGCCAACGGGCAGGTGGCCGTACACAAAGATATGCGTACGCCAAACTGGAACCTAATTGGGCTGCGTTACGACAAGCAGGTAAAGCCGCTAAAATGGATTAGTATATTTCCACCTGAACTGATGGCGATAAATAACAAGGTTATTGAGCTTCCGGGTTATATATATCCAACAAAAGTTGGTGCAAAATTTTCTGAGTTTATGCTCTCCATTGTGCCAATAGAATCATGCCCCTTTTGTGGAACTGGTGATATCCCTTCGATGATTGAGGTTAAAATGGCATCAGCCATTCCATTTACAGATAAGCCGATTAAAATTAAAGGGAAATTTGTTATTAATACCACTGGTGATAACCGTTCTGATTTCTTTTTATTAGATGCAAAACAAATTCAATGAAAAAACTTGTATGGATAGTTTGCTTGTTATCACCCGGCTTTGTTTTTTCGCAGAAAAAGGTACATCGAACCAGTGATCAGATTACTTCTTTGAACTGGGATGTAATCGGTTCTGTGAAATTTGAACTTACCGAAAACAATGAGCTTCTACCTGTATATGGAGCCACCATTAAGCGTTTCCATCATCGCGAATTTGATTTACGTGGATACATAATTCCAATGAAAGCTGCTAAGAAACACCAGGAGTTTTTACTGGCAACCTTACCCATTAACCAGTGTTATTTTTGCGGTAAAAATGGAGTGCCAATTATGATTTTGGTTAAGCTAAACCACACTATTGATTTTACAAACAGGCCCGTTCATGTAAAAGGCACCTTGGATCTGGCAAATACAAGTGCCAGCGAGGCACCGCCAGTTGCACTTATAAATGCCCGAGTGATTATTTAATTTTGTATTATGGAAGAAGAAAAAATAAAAGCGTACGAGCATCTGCTGGTGAAAAATAGTCTTAAAAGAACTGGTGCACGCTTGCAGGTTTTGAGCATTTTATCCAATCGTGAATCGGCCACTTCCCAACCTTATTTAGAAAGCCTGGTTGGTAAAAACATTGATCGAGTTACACTATATCGTATCTTAAAAACTTTCGAGGAGAAAGGCATTATCCACCGCATTTTAGATAACCACGGTACAGCTAACTATGCAATTTGTTCTAATTCCTGTACCGAACATGAGCACCATGATGAGCATGTACATTTCAACTGCAACCAATGTTTAAAGGTTTATTGTTTGGATGATGTGACTATTCCACTCTTAAACATCGAAAAAGGCTTTAAAATAAACCATATGGATCTGATTGTTTCGGGAATATGCAAAAATTGTAGTTTGGGTAATTAGTTAATTGTGAAGTCGTTATTTAAAACACCCTAAATTGGATAGAATTTCTTTAAAATATATTTTCGCTTTATAAATAGAACTTCTATATTTGCAGCTCATTAAAAAATGAGCCTCGGTAGCTCAGTTGGATAGAGCAACGGTTTTCTAAACCGTGGGTCAGGGGTTCGAATCCCTTCCGGGGTACTTTATAAAGGCTTTTAGTTAACACTAGAAGCTTTTTTTATTTCAGCTCAGTTCTGGTTTCTTTAGTGTAACTATAAGGCGTAAAATTATCATCACCCAATTTAAATGTTGAATTAATGTTTGGGTGTAGAACACTATTAACCTCAAATCTGCGAGCGCAAACCAGAACAACTTACCTTTCTATTCTCAAAAATTTTTCAGCTAAGCATCTTCCCCATTCCAGACGTCATCGTCGGCATGGCGAACTTCATCATGACTGGAAGACAAGGTCTTAGACTCTTCGTGGTGATAATTTCTCTCTGGATTTTCAGGTAATAAATCATCATGTTTACTTACTGTTTTGCGCAAGTGTTCTGGTTTTTTGACTTCTGGCAGGTCTTCATGAATTACACTCGGCTTTAGTATTTTTTTTTCGGGATGTGATTGTGGTTCCATGTTTTAAAGGAAACAAATTTCAAGCCACAAGCATTGAATGGTGCAAAATAGCCAGAAATATAGGGCTGCTGACTTGACAGCCTGAATAATTTAAGTCAACAGCCTAACATCATATTATAGAAAATCAGGATGGCGATGTCTATCCTGCAGTATTGTTTCGCGTTTAATAATTCCCCGTTACACCAAGTTCCAAGCCGCGTAACTCTGCTAATCCACGCAGCCTACCAATGGCCGAGTAGCCTGGATTGCTGTGCTTATTCAAATCATCTAGCATTTGATGACCATGGTCCGGTCGAAAAGGGATCGCCTCTTCCCTCAGTGAATTTTCTTCTGAAAGTGCTTTCATAATCTCGTACATATTTACATCACCACCTAAATGATCAGCTTCGTAGAAACTACCGTCTTCATCTTTGGTTACATTGCGTAAATGAGCAAAATAAACGCGGCTTTTAACTGCATGGAAAATTTCAAGGGCATTATTCTCCACGCCAGCACCCAGAGATCCTGTACAAAAACAAACACCATTGAAAGACTGATTAACCGCACCCATAATATATTTAAAATCTTCGAGCGTGCTGGCAATGCGTGGTAATCCAAGTATTGGATAGGGCGGATCATCGGGGTGAATGGTCATTTTGATGCCTTCCTCTGTACACACATCCGCGATAGCAGAAAGAAAAAATTTCAAATTTTCTTTTAAACCCTCTGCCCCAAGTGATTTATAGGTATTTATGCTATTTCTTAATGTCTCTAATTCTATTTCCTTTTCATTTGGAATGCCCATCAGAACGTTTATCCGAAGTGCCGTAAGTGCAGCTTCAGATAAGGTGCTGTATTTGGCTTCGGCTCTTGCTAGAACAGAATCCGGATAATCATGCGAAGCTTCCTCGCGTTTTAAAATATGGATGTCGAATATAGCCAGATCGATCCAATTAAAGTACAACGCCTTGGATCCATCTTTCATTTCCAGATCAAGTTGGGTACGTGTCCAATCTAAAACGGGCATGAAATTATAACAAACCGTTTTTATACCGCAGGCGGATAAGTTTTTTAGTGTGATGCGATAGTTATCCAAAAGTCGATCTACGCCTTCACTCCTGGTTTTGATAGCCTCGTGTACAGGTACACTCTCCACCACCGACCAGGTTAAACCCGCGGCCTCGATAATGTTCTTGCGCTCCTGGATATCGGCAAGTGGCCAAACTTCTCCATGGGCAATATGATGCAAGGCAGAAACAACCCCTGTCGCACCAGCTTGTTTAACATCCTGCAAGCTTACCGGATCGTTTGGACCATACCAACGCCAGGTTTGTTCAAGTTTTTTATATTTCATTATTCATTAGTAAATTAAATGGTAAAGAAATTTATGGCAATTTGCTAAGCCCGATCTTTCATTAGGTTACCTTAAACTCCGGAATAAGCGCAAAACCCACCATCAACGGTAATGCTGGTTCCATTTACAAATTTTGAGGCATCACTTAACAGATAAATCAGTGCGCCAATCAATTCTTTGGGGTCTCCAAATCGTTTAAACGGCGTTTTTCCAATGATAGCATCACCCCTCGATGTAAGCGAGCCGTCTTCATTGGTTAGAAGTGCACGGTTTTGGTTAGTGATGAAAAATCCAGGAACAATAGCGTTCATCCTGATCTTATCGCCATATCGAGCGGCCAACTCCACAGCCATCCATTTGGTATAAGAATCTATTGCAGTTTTAGCCATGGAATATCCCAATACCCGGGTGATGGCCTGACTTGCAGTTACCGAAGAAATGTTGACAATGCTGCCACCACCACTTTTTGCAATTTCCCTCCCAAAAATCTGTGTTGGAAGTAATGTGCCAAAAAGATTTAAATCGAAGGCCTGTTTCAGTGCGGGGATATTGAGATCGAAGATATCGCTTCCTGGTTGAATGACAGCCTCTTTCACATTGCCACCGGCGGCATTAACCAATGCATCGATCTTGCCAAAAGTTTCAATGATTCGTTTATTTGCATCCCTAAGCGCTTCCTCTTGCAATACATCTGCAATAATATACATAGCCTTTCCGCCGGCAAGATTAACCTCTTCTGCCCTTAACTTTGCAATCTCTTCATTTCTTCCAATCACAACTATCGATGCCTCTGCGCTGGCCAAGCCATTTATAAAGGCTTCGCCAAGTACACCGGTAGCGCCTGTTACCACTACAACTTTATCCTTCAAAGAAAAAAGCATTCCATTATCTCTGTTCATGGTTCAACTCACTAATTAGTTATTTTCGACAACCAAAGTGGTAATAGAATGAGGTAAGCTGGTGGTATTGGCCGCTTTTCCTTTAATCCATAAACTATAATCTAATTTATCATCAGATTGATTCATGACTACAACTACAAGCTTCCCATCGGTATTTAGGAAGGCCGTTGAAGCCAATTTATCTCTACTAGATGCTGTGCCCACGCGTTTAGCACCCGGACGAATGAATTTAGAAAAATGACCCATATAGTAATAAGCATTTGTATAGATGAGTTTATCTTTTTTTACATCGGCGTGTACAGGGGCAAAACAAAAATTACCCACATGGTTTGGTCCGCCATTTTCATCAAGGAGGATATTCCAATCCGTCCAGGCAGCGGTTCCGGCATTGAAATCGTTAATCATCGAGTAGCCATAACGTTCACCTAGTGTCCAGTCGTCTAATTTATTTACATCGTATTTTTCTTTGCAACCTTCAGTAAAGATTAAAGCCTTATCTGGATATGCTTCATGCGTTTGGCGAACATTTCCGAACTGCATATCACTGCCTGTCCACGTTTCATACCAGTGGAAACCAATGCCCCAAACATATTTGGCAGCATCTTTATCATTTAAAATAGTGCTTGCCCGCTGAAAAATCTGATCGCGGTTGTGATCCCATGCGATTAATTTTTTAGATGAAAGGCCAGATTTCTGCAACGTTGGACCCAGAAAATTTTTGATAAAATCGCGTTCTTCTTCTGCTGTATATAAGCATGATTCCCATTTCTGCTTAGCCATTGGCTCATTTTGAACGGATAATCCCCAAATTGGAATACCCATGGCCTCGTAGGTTTTTATAAATTTAACATAGTGGTTTGCCCAGCTTTGACGGTATGCAGGCAATAAGTGGCCTCCTTGTAATAAGCTGTTGTTATCTTTCATCCATGCGGGGGGCGACCATGGACTTACATATAGGGGAAGTTTACCACCTGCTGCTGCCGTAGCTTGCTTAATAAGCGGAATTTTGAATTGCTCATCGTGTGCAACACTAAATGTTTTCAAATCCTTATCGTTATCTTGTACATAGGTATAACTGCCGGTAGAGAAATCGCAGCTTGCAATGTTCGTGCGGGCCAGGGTGTAGCCTATCCCCTTGTCTGGAGAATAGTAAGCCGTGAGTAATTCCTGCTGATTTTTCTTCGAAAGTTTAGCAAATGTTTCTGCTGAGGCATCGGTTAGCGCACCACCTATTCCAACCAGTGTTTGGTATTTAATAGTAGGATCTACAAAGATGCAAGGCTCTGTCTCGAAGGGCTGCTTGTTATCAACAAAGGTTAATGTTCCAGTCTTAGTAATGCGGTAATCAGACTTATTTGCCGTGGTATAAATAGTAACTTTTTTGCCTCCCACACTAAATATTGATGCGGGTTGCGATACAGCTTTAGCTGCCTTTTTGTTTTGAGCCGCGGCACTAAAGGCCGTTGCTAGCATGAGTAAGATCCCCAGATGTTTTTTCATTATCATTGTTTTAATTTTTGTACGATGACCTGGCTCCATTTTGTAGAACAGACATCGATATTTGTGATTTAAAGTGCACTTAGTTTAAAGCGCCTTCAAATAGTTAATATTTTTTAAGTTATTTTTTGCAGTCATTAGTCATATAGGCATCTATTTTTAATACTTACGAGTTAATGTAGATTGATTTCGAGCTAATCCATCAGTTTGAAATCTTTTTCCAGCTTAATATTATCAGATGCTGTACCAATCATTAGTTTAAAATCTCCCGGCTCTGCAACCCATTGTAATGCCTGATTATAGAATGAAAGCTTCTCTTTATCAATAATAAAACTAATATTTTTTTGTTCTCCTGCCTTCAGCATAACCTTTTGAAAGTCTTTCAACTCTTTTATTGGCCGTACAACAGAAGCAAACTTATCTTGCAAATACAGTTGAACCACCTCTTCTCCGTCATACTTACCTGTATTTTTTAAGGTGAAATTGACCACAATTTTATCATTGCTATGAATTTGATTTTTGCTTATGGTTAAACCTGAATAGTCGAAACTGGTATAGCTTAAGCCGTAACCAAAGGCAAATCTTGGGCTGTTTGGCATATCTAGATAAGCAGAGCGATAGTTGATATCTTTATCATTTTTGGATGGTCTTCCGGTGCTTAAATAATTGTAATAAATTGGAATTTGCCCTTCATCTCTCGGGAAGGTAATGGGGAGTTTACCGCTTGGGTTATAATCTCCAAACAGCACATTTGCCATTGCATTTCCAGCCTCACTTCCTAACCACCAGGTGTACATAATTGCAGGCACATGATCTGCAGTCCAGTTAAAAATAAGCGGACGGCCGGCCATAACTAAAACAACTACAGGTTTACCCGTTGCCTGTACAGCTTTTATCAAATCTTCCTGTACGCCGGGAATACGAATGTGAGCTCTACTTTTAGCCTCACCGCTCATATCAAGCGCTTCACCCACGGCCATAACCACAACATCTGCCTGTTTAGCTACCGCAACTGCTTCATCAAATCCTGCTTTAGATGAGTCGGCTATCTCGCAACCCTTTGCGTAAAGTAACTCGGTTTTGTCTCCTAACTTATTTTTTAGGCCTTGGTAAAGTGAAATTAGTTGATCATCTTTCCAACTTATAGACCAGAATCCCTGCATGTCCTTTTCAGATTTACCTAGCGGACCAATTACCGCAATTTTCTTCAGGGTTTTTGATAAGGGCAAAAGCTGATTTTCATTTTTTAGTAAAACGATGCTTTTCTCTGCCATGGATAGCGATGCCTTCCTATTTTCAGGTGAATTGAGTTCTTTTTCCTGGCGGGCTGCATTGCTAAAACGGTATGGATCATCAAACAGTCCGAGTTCGAACTTTTTCCGCAATATTCTCCGTACTGCATCATCAATTAAAGCCACAGGAACTTTTTTCTCGGCAACCAACTTAGCAAGGTTTGGCAAATAACTTCTGCTCTCCATATCCATATCGCTGCCAGCTAGAATAGCCAATTCAGCCGCTTGAGCTTTGTCTTTGGCAAATCCATGATCGATCATTTCACCAATCGACCCCCAGTCACTAACAACAAAACCATTATATTTCCATTTCCCCTTCAAAATATCGCGTTGAAGATGCGCATTTCCCGTAGCCGGAATCCCATTTAAAGTATTAAAGGAATTCATAAAAGTAGCTGCACCAGCATCTACAGCTGCTTTAAAAGGGGGAAGATAAGTTTCCCATAGCGTATGCTCACTCATGTCTACAGCATTGTAATCTCTACCAGCTATTGCCGCACCATAAGCTGCAAAGTGTTTAGCACATGCCATTACCGCATCTAAATTTCCTAATCCCTTACCCTGAAAACCTTTTACCCTAGCAAAGGCAATCTTCGAACCAAGGTAAGTATCCTCACCTGCACCCTCCATTACCCTTCCCCAACGCGGATCTCGTGCAATATCAACCATTGGTGCAAAGGTCCAGTGCACTCCCGAGGCTGCAGTTTCCCTTGCAGCAATTCGGGCACTTTCTTCCATCGCCGCCAGATCCCAGCTGGCCGCTTCTGCTAAGGGAATAGGGAAGGTTACCCGATAGCCATGAATCACATCCAAACCGAAAATAAGTGGAATTTTCAAACGCGATTGCATGGCGTATTCTTGTACTTCTCGGGTTTCTTTTGCGCCTTTAATATTCAGCATCGAACCTAATTTCCCATCTTTAATATCCTTTAATTTATTTGGATTGGGGGTGATGGGTCCAGTCGCATCACTATCGCCTGTATACTGATTCAGCTGACCGATTTTTTCTGCTAAGGTCATCAGCTTTAAAACCGAATCGACCTTTTTATCGATCTTTTGATTTTGCGCAAATGCACTGGTACAGGATATGGCTAATGCCACGGCCAATGACTTATATTTATTCATTTTCTAGGTTATATTTGGTTTGCTTTTTATTTATATTTTTCCTGCATTTGCTGGTAGTAATCTTTCAATACAAAAAAGGCTTTCTTCTTTTTCCCTGTTTCACTAATGAGTCCTTTTCTGTTCCAAAAGTTCTGATAGATTGGATGTTGCCTTCTTGGCGATCTGAAATCCGTTAAAATCCAAGGAGTCATTCCGCTTAGTGCAGGAATTTTACTTAATAAAGTAATTTGGTTTTTGTAAAGCGCTTCCTGGTACTCTTCGCTCCAACGTGTATTTTCATCTGCATGAAAACCACCCAATGCATCTCCTCCAAATTCAGTAATCACCACAGGTTTCTTATATTTAATGTCAAAATTGTACTTGGTTATCTCAGCTGGCGTACCACCCCAATACCATCCGGCATATTCGTTAAAGCTCACCAAATCGATCACTTCTCCAAGTGGGTCATTTAGAATAATGTTAGTGCCATCACGGTGAACTTCCAAAGCTGCTGCTACCAAACGCGTATCATCCTGACTACGTGCTGTTTCAGCGAGATTAGTCATAAAACTCAATCTTGCATCGCTCAGCGGTGTTTCATTACCAATAGACCAAACAATCACACTTGCACGATTTTTATCGCGAAAAATTAAGTCAGAAAGCTGTTGTTTCGCATTTGCATAAGTGGCGGGGTTTGTCCAGCTGATGGTCCAATATACCGGAACTTCTGCCCAAACCAGGAGGCCCATTTCGTCTGCTAGCCTAATCATTTCTTCATTGTGAGGGTAATGCGCTAAGCGTACATAGTTACAATTCATGTCCTTTGCCCATTGCAACATCATTCGCATGTCGCCTTCAGAACGTAAACGACCAGCTAACAGGGGGTTCTCATCATGTAAAGAAATCCCCCTTAAAAATATTGGCTTCCCGTTCAGGTAAATGCTATCTGCCTTAGTTTGAATAGTTCTGAAACCGATCTTATCATCAATATTTTCTTTATCGGTTTTGATGTTTATTGCATATAGTTTAGGATTTTCAGGCGACCAAAGATTTAGGTTATTCCAGGTAAATTCATCATACACTCTTCCTTCTCCATCTGTCTTGTATTTCTTCTCAAGCTTCAATTCCGGTATAGAAAGGGTTATTTCTTGTCCTGATGTAGCGTCGGCTAACTTGAGGGAGAAATTTAGCAGACTGCTATTACCTTTTACAAGTTGAAGTTTATAGTCGCTAATATAATGATCTGGAAATTCTGCCAGGTACACATCTCTTGTAATGCCTCCATAATTCCACCAGTCTGTATTTAATGTCGGAATTTCATCCTGCTTCCTGGTATTATCAACCTTCACGACAATGCTATTTTCTCCTATTTTTAATTTATTGGTAACATCGAACTGAAAAGGTGTGAATCCTCCTTTATGAACACCAAGTTTTTTTCCATTCAAATACACGTGGGCTTCATAGTTTACCGCGGCAAAATAGATGGCATATTTTTTTCCTTTTTCTGGTTTCGCGTCGAATTTCCTTCGCAACCAGAGATTACCTTCATAAAATAATAGTTTTTCTGATTGCGAATTCCAGTCACCAGGAACGTTCATTGTTGGAGAGTGGTCGAAGTCATACTCAATTAATTCTGACTTATCCTTCTGCACCCGGTCATCAAAAAAACCACCACTACCACTTTTTGACTGATCGAAAGGTACGTGTCGGTAATCGTAATAACCGTTCTCATACGGATCGATGATGTAGTTCCACTTACCATTTAAAGACTGAATCTTTCTTGCTTGAATATTTTGTATGGCGTTAACTTGAGCTACAGCAGCAGTGCTAAAGAAGGATAAGAAAATTATAAGAACGCAATAGGTTGATTTAAGCATAGTCATTTTTTAAAAATTTTAGGAATTTGACAGTTTCAAAACTAGCAATTTATTATTAGATGATCCTTCCGAATGATGTCAAATTGACTTTTTTTTCCCTTTTCTAAATCGATTCTCACTGATATTGATCACATACTTAAAAAATCAAATCACCTGTTATACATCTAACTTCGTGTATTGAATGTCAGAAAATATTTCGTGACTAATTTAAATACTCAAACTGCAAACGATGCTATAAAGTGTGTCCATTTCAACAGTATTCGATTTGTTAAAGGTTTCAAACGTTTGAAATAATTGCTTAATTTTTGTTATCTATGTGCACCGTTTAGAAAAATATGATACCTAATACTCCTGTTACCCTTAAGTTTTTGGCAGAAAAATTAAAAATGTCTGTTTCTACGGTTTCTAAGGCGTTAAATAATTATCCTACCATTAACGAATATACCAAAAAAAGGGTTCAGGAAATGGCGAAGGAACTGAACTTTACGCCGAACAAATCTGCCATCAATTTAAAAGAGCGAAAATCGAGAATCATTGGTATAATCTTACCAAATCTACTCGACCAGTTTTTTACCCGAAGCATTTACGGTATTGAGCAATTTGCAACAGAAAATGGGTACAACGTGATTATCAGCCAAAGCCATGATTCACTGGAGAAAGAAATTCAGTCGGCTAACATGCTTTTAAAAAGTAGGGTTGATGGATTAATAGTGGCCATATCTAAAAATACTGTAGACTTTGCGCATTTAGATCAATTTGAGCAGATTGGCGTTCCGGTAGTATATTATACCCGTAACCCAAGCTTCAACCTAAACTGCCACAAGGTGCTTGGCAATACTTTTCAGGGATGTTACGACGCCACATCCTATTTAATTAGTCGCGGACATCAGCAAATTGGTTATTTGGGCGGGCCCAAGATGAACAACTTTACACACGATCGGTTCAAAGGTTACATCAATGCTTTAAAAGATAACAATTTACCTTTTTCAGCAGAATTGGTTGCCTATACAGACTTTGATAAAGACAACACCAACAGTGCTATTGAAAAACTATTTTCTTCTAAGCTCGAGCCCACGGCACTTGTTGCATTTAAGGAACCTATTTTATTTGATGCCATAAAATATTTAAAATCAATCAATTACCAAGGTTTAGATAAATTAGAATGTATCGGATTTGGCAATCATGCGTTTATTAGCTACCTGGATTCCCCTCCGATCGCATCTATCGAAGAAAATCCGGAGGCTGTTGGGAAAAATGCAATTGAATTACTGTTGCGATTAATTAATCAGGAAATTGACCGATCAGATTACAAAAAAATTATGGTGGACTGCAAGCTTATCATCCACTAGCCCGAAAAGGCTGGAACTTCTTTAATTGTTTTTCTATGCCTCTCGTAATAAATAAAAGCACCAGCAATACCGAGACCAGCAACACCTTCGAAAACAACAACGGTCTGCGCTCCGAATTGATGTGCCATAAAGCCCATTAATAAACTTCCAATAGGCAAAACCCCCTGGTATGCCATGATATAATAACTTAAGGTCCTGCCCCGCATCGTATCATCTGCATGGGTTTGAAGATATGTATTTATAGAAGAGTTCTGAGCCATCAACCCCAAGGCTGCTAATCCTGTAAAAATTAGTGCCAATATAAGTGATGAAGACAATGCCAGCGCCATAACTGCCAGAGCCAATACAATACCAGATATGATAACAGTTCTTTGGATGTTCTGATTTGACTTTAGCGTAGCCATATAGATGGCGCCAAAGAATGCCCCAAAGCCAGCAGCACTTTCAAACCACCCGAAGGTAGTTGCGTCTCCATTAAAAATATCTTTGGCAAACACGGGCAGCAAAGTAGTAAAAGGGATAACCAATAAACTGGAAGCGGCCGTCATTAAGATCATCGATGCCAAATCGGGAGAAGATTTTAAATAGTGATAGCCTTTCCTTAAATCTACCCAAATATTCTCTTTCGATTTAGGTGGTTCTGTAATCTTGAGTTTCATCATCACCATACAGGCCAATACCGCGATAAAGCTTAGAAAATTAATCAGAAAACAGATGTCCTCTCCCATTGTACTTAGCACCACACCAGCCAAAGCCGGACCAATTAACCTGGCTGCATTAAACATTGATGAGTTTAGCGCAATGGCATTTGGCAAGTCTTCTTTATCTTCTATCAAATTAACCATTAGCGACTGACGGGCGGTAACATCAAAAGAATTAACTAAACCTTGCACCAATGATAAAGCGGCAATCCAGAATACATCATACACCTTAAACCAAATCATAAGGGCAAGAGCCCCTGCTTGCAACATCAATATTACCTGGGTAATCACAAGAATCTTGTATTTATTATGCCTATCGGTATAGCTACCGGCGTATGGTGCTAAAATTAAGGAAGGTATCAAACTTAAGAAAGTAACCAAACCCAAAAGAAAAGCAGAACCCGTAAGGCGGTAAATTAACCAGCTAATGGCTACACGCTGCATCCATGTGCCAGTGAGCGAAATTGCCTGGCCTGTAAAAAAAAGCCTATAATTATAATGCTTTAAAGATCGAAAAATACTCATGCTTTATTAGTAAAGTAACTTTACAAAGTTACACAAGAAACTTCTTTTTCTTGCAACATAACAAAAGCAAATTATCATGTTAAAAACATAATAAAGGGTTTTATCATTCAAATTTAACACACCAGTCTATCTAGATTAAATTTATATATTTGTAAAGTTTATTAACCATAATAATGTCTACCTCATCAGAAACTGTAGCTGCTTTACTTAGAAGTACTGTTACCCGGCTAACCCGTCAATTGCGAAAACAAAATGTAGGTGCAGCATATAGTAATGCCGAATTGCTTACCATGTCTCTTTTAGAGCAGCACATCCGTTTATTACCAACTGAACTTGCAGAAATGGAACGTGTATCCAAGCAAGCCATCTCACAAATTCTTAATCGTTTGCTTGACGCAAAGTGTATAGTGAGACTCCAAAGTGAGGAAGACAAACGTAAAATCTTTATTTCCCTATCAAAATTTGGAAGAGACCAACTCCTGGACATTAGAAAGATAAAAGAGGAATGGTTGGTAAAAACAATGGAAAAGCTTTATTCACCAAATGAAATTCAGCTTATTCAGGCATTTTTGCCATTACTATCCAGATTGGCAGAATACAACGAAACCATTGTATAGTTTTCTTTTAACCTAATCAATTTAGCCGTATCTTGCAGCCCTAATGGCATTATATTTCACTTCAATAAATTCGGGCAGCAATGGAAACTGTTATTATGTTGGTAATAACACCGAGGCCGTATTGGTTGATGTAGGACTGACATGCAAGGAAGTTGAAAGGAGAATGGAAAGACTTGGGCTTTCCATGAATAGTATAAAAGCGATCTTCATTTCTCATGAGCATAGTGACCATATCAAAGGTTTAGCTGTTTTAGCAAAAAAATATAAACTACCAGTATATATCAGCACTGCAACATATAAAAGCAGCCGGCTGTCTATCGACGAATCACAAATTTTTAATTTATCTCACACGCAAAAAATAACTATAGGAAACTTAGAAATAACGGCATTTTCTAAATTCCATGACGCTGCTGATCCATACTCTTTCACAATAGCCTGTTGCGATGTTCGTGTAGGTGTATTCACTGATATTGGTGCAGTATGCGATCGATTAATCAGCCAATTTAAAACCTGCCACGCCGCCTTTTTAGAAGCTAACTATGATGTGGAGATGTTAGAACGAGGTGCTTATCCGTATTTCTTAAAACGGAGAATTACCAGCGGTTATGGGCACTTAAGTAATAAGCAGGCTTTGGAGTTATTTCTTAATCACCGACCATCCTACATGAGTCACCTGTTACTCAGCCACCTCTCGAAAGATAATAATGATCCTGCCCTGGTTGAACAGCTGTTTAAAAATGTGGCCGGAAAAATTCATGTCGAGGTAGCTTCCAGACATCAGGAATCTAACGTTTTCTACATTGAGCAAACTGCAAAGGATGCGTACTTCTTTGATCCTAGTCTATATCAGCCTGCGCAACTCAACCTCTTTTAAAGCTCAAGTCAAAAACCTCCTTGCCTGGGCGAGATCAGGATTAGAACAAAACCTTTTTAAGCTAGTTGTGTTTTTTATTCACATTTAATCATCAAGTAAAATGAAAAACATATTCTTAGTTGCGGCAGCCTTAGCTGCTACATTAACCTTCCAAGCATGCCAAACGGCAGATAAAAAATCATCGACAACAAAAGATAGTGTGTCTGGCGATACCTCTATGGTAAATGGCAATCACGTAACTGGTGCCGAAAGCACCGAATCGGGTTTAGATGAAGCAGGTGCTACCTTCCTTAAAAAAGCAGCCATTGGGGGTATAATGGAAGTTGAAGCAGCTAAAATAGCCGAGCAAAATGCTATGAATCCTTCTGTGAAAGCTTTTGCAGCACAGATGTTAACAGACCATACTAAAGCAAATGCAGAATTAAAAGCCTTAAGCACGAGCAAAAAAATTATCACCCCAGATGGTTTACCTGCAGATGAACAGATTCATTTAGATGCAATGAAGAAAATGACTGGCGCAACCTTCGACAAGCATTATATGGAAATGATGGTTAACGACCATGAAAAAACGGTAAACTTGTTTAAAGAGGGCATGCAGAATCGCGACATGGAGCTTAAGACTTTTGCAACGAACACCTTAAAAGTTATTGAGCAGCACGATCAAATGGCTAAGAAAATTTCCTCGGAGATGAAATAAGAAAATAGTCCAGCCCATTTGCATGCTAAATCCCAAGACTATTTGGGATTTTTTTTTGCTATGCTGACGACATTTTTAACACAAATTAACAGAATGAAGAAAATTAAAATTAACTTTCCAACGTTAATAAGAAAAATAATATAAATGAATAAGCGCAAAATTTTTAACACTTTTCTAAGTGCAACCTTTATAATAGCTGCACCTTTAATAGCAGATGCACAGAAACCAAATTGGCAAAACCTAGATCTTAAAACCGATTCCACTTTTGGCATCAGCACAGAGAAAGCATATAAAGAATTATTAAAAGGTAAAAAATCGACCAAAGTCATCGTTGCCGTTAATGATGGCGGAGTGGCTGATACCCATGAAGATTTGAAAAGAATCATGTGGACGAATGCTAAAGAAAAGCCAGGAAATGGAGTAGATGATGATAAGAATGGCTACGCTGATGATATACATGGTTGGAATTTTATCGGGGGACCAAAGGAATCTATTAATTATGAAACCTTAGAATTGACACGCCTGGTACGCCGCGACATGGAACGGTTTGGAAATACCACCGATGCAAGTGTAGCCGAAAAAGATAAAAAAGACTGGGAAACTTTTAAAGCAAGACGTGCAGATTTAGAAAAACAATTAGCTGAGGCGAAACAAGGGCTTGCAGGAATTGGAGGTTTCAAAACCGCCTTGGATGCTGTTGTTAAAAAAATAGGTAAGGAAAATCCTAGTTTGGAAGATTTTAAGAATTTGAAACCGGCTAACCAGTTAGAAGAGCGCATACAAGCTGTAATGGTACAGCAATTACAAAACGGCAGTTTTAAGGATTTCTATGAAGATCAGATTAAAGAAGGGTTCGATTACTATACCCGCCAGGCGGAATACAACTTAAATTTAGACTATAACCCACGTTCCATAGTAGGCGATAATCCAGATGATCCTAAAGAGAAGTTCTATGGCAATAACGATGTGGCAGGTCCTGATGCCATGCACGGCTCGCATGTTGCAGGTATTATAGCCGCAGACCGTACCAATAACCTTGGTATAATGGGTGTAGCAGATAATGTTGCCATTATGGGCGTTCGCTGTACGCCAAATGGTGATGAACGGGATAAAGATGTTGCAAATTCAATTCGATATGCGGTAGATAACGGTGCAAAGGTGATTAACATGAGTTTTGGAAAGGCGTATAGCTGGGATAAAGCAATAGTAAATGATGCCATGAAATATGCTGCTTCAAAGGATGTGCTGATTGTACAAGCGGCCGGTAATGAAAACAAAGATATCGACACAGAAAACAATTTCCCGAACCACAAGGATTTGGATGATAAAACGATCGCATCGTGGATTACTGTTGGCGCATCTGGACCTAAAGATGATGAAAGCCTTAAAGCTAGTTTTTCTAACTTCGGAAAAACACAAGTTGATGTGTTTGCACCTGGTGTACAAATTTACTCAACCGTTCCAGGTTCGAAATATAAAAATCTCGATGGTACGAGTATGGCTTCTCCTGTTGTAGCTGGTTTAGCCGGATTAATTCGCTCATACTATCCAAAATTATCTGCTGCACAAGTAAAAGAGATTATTGTAAAGTCGGTAACGAAAGTGAATCATAATGTATCTTACAAGAAAGGCGATGATGAAAATGCCGAATCTGTATCTGTACCATTTTCAGACTTGTGTATAAGCGGTGGAATTGTAAATGCCTATCAGGCATTAAAATTAGCAGCTACTTATACAGGCAAATCAACAGCCAAGTAATTAATAATCAAAAAAAGGCTCGAGATCATTAAATTTAATTGATCTCGAGCCTTTTTTTATTAATTGGATTCTCTAGATTGTTTTTAAAATTTTATCAGGGGTAATTGGCAACGTTCTAATCCTTTTTCCCGTTGCGTTAAATACCGCATTAGCTACTGCCGCAGAGAAACCAATCAGGGCAATTTCGCCCATTCCTTTAGCACCCATAGGATTGATATGCGGATCGGGTTTATCGATAAAGTGAACTTCAATTTCTGGAATATCTGCATTCACAGGAACATGGTAATCGGCAAAATTGTTATTAATGTACCTTCCAAAACGGTGATCTATGATGGCTTCTTCGGTTAAGGCCATGCCTACGCCGCCAACTGCACCGCCAACCATCTGACTTCGGGCTGTTTTTGGGCTTACAATCTTGCCGGAGTCACCAACTGAAACAATTTTATCCACTTTAACTACGCCAGTTAAGCTATTTACACTTACCTTGACAAAGTGAATAGAGAAACTGTACATCGAAAATTCATCTCGTTCCTTACCTGCCTGGCTCTGCTTAGTTACCTCAATTGAAGGGAGATTATTCTTTCTTAAAACATCAATAAAATTTGCGGTGGCATCCATGTTAGCATTTGCAGCCAGCTCGGCAACTGTTGATTTTAGGGCTACACAAACATCGTTAACAGCAGATCCCACGGTCGAAAGTGTAGCGGATCCACCCTGACTTGGTGCAGGAGGTAGTGACGAATCGCCTAATTCGAAAGTAATCTTGTTTGCTGGAATCCCCATTACCTTGCTGGCAATTAAAGTCATCCCCGTGCCGGTTCCAGGACCGATATCACTAGTAGCACTTTGCAAAACGAGTGTTCCGTTCGCATTTAAGGTACCTTTAACCGTTGCCCGTCCACGGTTAGCGTTAAAAACACCTACACTCACACCATATCCGCTTTGCCACGAGCCGTCTATCAAGCTTCCAGGTTTGTTCTTGCGTTCGTTCCATCCGATCTTCTGAGCCCCAACTCGATAAGCTTCCTTAATATTTTTATCTGAAAAAGGCTTGTCTCGCTGCTGGTCTCTTTCAGGATCGTTCTTGATCCTAAAGTCAAGCGGGTCCATATCTAGTGCATGTGCCATTTCATCAATTGCACTCTCCAGCGCAAATGCACCGGTTGCCTCCCCTGGTCCACGCATCCAAATAGGCACACTTAAATCTACCGGAACTACCGTATATTGCGTATTTACATTATCACATTGATACATAAACTTCGCCATGTTCACTACGCCTTCGGTAAAGTTTTCATAAGCAGCGCTCTCACCAAATGCCCGATGCGTAATGCCTGTAAGCTTACCATCCTTATTAGCACCAAGACCCACAGTTTGAATAGCAGCAGGTCTGTTTCCAACCATAGTGAACATTTGCATTCTTGTAATCACTAACTTCACTGGTTTTGCGATAAGTTTGGAAGCCATAATGGTAGCCATTTCTAACGGCCAGGTTCTTAAGGCCATACCAAAACCACCGCCAACAAACTCAGAATTTACCTGGATATTCTCTGCAGGAATTTTAAAAACATTTGCAATACTTCCCTGGGTGGCTTTTACACCTTGGGTTTTTGCATAAACTGTTAATTGATTGTTTGGCCGCCAATCGGCAATAATGCCATGCAACTCCATCGGATTATGGGTTTCAATCGGCAAATGGTATTCAGATTGTACTTTTACTTCAGCTTGCTGATAGGCGTTCTCTACACCTCGTTTATAATCTGGCTGGCCTTGTAACTTTTTAGCTTTAGCATCCTTAACAGCTTTTTCAAAATCGGTATTAAATTCCTCTTTAGCATAACTCACATTTACCAAAGATGCTGCATACGTTGCCCTTTCAAAGGTATTGGCGACCACCAGCGCAATAGGCTGACCATTAAAGAAAATTTTATCTGTATAAAAAATTTTCATCGGCGAACCTCCCTCTTGTTCATAACCAGGCACTGAGGGCTTATTAAGGTGCGATACTATTGAAATTACGCCTGGTGCACTGGCCGCGGCCTTTGTATCGAGTGAGGTTATTCTACCCTTAGTGATGTTGCTTGTAACTAAAACGCCATATGTTAAGCCTGGTAAATCATATTCGGCAAAATATTTGGCTTTTCCCGTAACCTTGTAAACACCATCTACGCGGTCGTTCTCATCAATTAATCTAACTTTTTCCATTATGATGCTTTTGATTTTGCGACATTTAGCGCCTCAATTATTGAATTCGGTGCCAGTTGTAATTTGAAATTATTTTCACCGAAGCCCTTTGCACCATCCATGGAAAGCCTTGCAGCCTCCACAAAGTTGGCGTTATTAGGTTCTTTACCAACCAGAAATGCTTCGGCTGCCGTTAATCGCCAGGGCTTATGTGCAACACCACCCATAGCCAATTTAACACCAGCAATTTTATTATTTACAAGCTCCATTCCTACCGCAACAGATACGAGCGCAAAGGCATAGGAAGCCCTGTCTCTTACTTTAAGGTAATGTGTATTTTTAGCTAAATTGTTTAGTGGAATCTCTATTCGAAGAATCAATTCATCAGCTTTTAAATTGTTATCTAGCTGAGGTGTATCACCAGCTAAACGATGAAAGTCTTTGAATAAAATTTTTCTTTCTCCTTTAAGGTTCGCTACAACAACCACGGCATCAAGCGCTGCGAGGGCAACACACATATCGCTAGGATGAACTGCAATGCATTTTTCTGAAGTTGCAAAGATAGCATGCATTCGGTTGAATCCGCCAATAGCGGCGCAACCCGAGCCAGGTTTGCGTTTGTTGCACGGCATTTCAGTATCATAAAAATATCCGCATCTTGTGCGTTGCATCATATTCCCACCCACAGTTGCAGCATTACGTAACTGTGCAGATGCACCTGCATTTAGCGCCATTGCAAGCAAAGGCAATTTATCTTTAATTAAGGTACTTTCGGCCACAGCCGTGTTTGTAGCAAGCGCTCCTATTATAATCTGATTGCCCACTTGCCTAATGTCTTTTAACGGAATATGATTGATATCGATGAGTTTCTCCGGGGTGCTTACCCCTCGTTTCATTAAATCAACCAAATTGGTTCCACCTGCAATAAACTTAGCATTCTTATCCTTAGATAAAAGCGACAGTGCCGATTTAGCAGTTGTTGTCCTTAAATACTGGAAATTGATCATGCTTTCGTTCCTCCTTTCGAAACCTCAACAATCGCATCAACAATGTTTGGATAGGCACCACATCTACAAATATTTCCGCTCATGTATTCACTAATTTGAGCCCGCGATCCTGTATGTCCTTCATTTACACAGGCCACTGCAGACATGATTTGTCCAGATGTGCAATAGCCACATTGAAAGCCATCGTGTTTGATAAATGCAGCTTGCATAGGATGAAGTTGTTCACCATCGGCCAATCCTTCTATGGTGGTGATTTTCTTCCCTTCATTCATCACCGCTAGGCTTAGGCAAGAATTCAGCCGTTCGCCATCTACATGAACAGTGCAGGCGCCACATTGGCCATGGTCACAACCCTTTTTTGTGCCCGTAAGATGGAGTTCCTCACGCAAGTAATCCAACAGCGTTACCCTGGGTTCAATGCTGGCTTTGTGCACTGTACCATTTACAGTGATATTTAATGGAATTCTTTCAAAAAGTGCTGCGAAACGTTCATCAGCCTGGTTTTCTGCGGCTTTTACCGCTACTGATGGAGTAAGCGCAATGGCCGTAATTAGGGAACTCTTCTTCAGGAAGTCCCTCCTGCTGTCGCCATTATGTGGTTCCTGATCGGATGATAGCATAAAAATATGTTTTAGGGTATTGTTCTAAAGTTCGTTAATATATGGCTCAAATTTGCACGATTGCAAAATTTAGAATAATTCTAAGTGGATATCCATTATTCAAAAACTACGGGGCATTTCAGTATGTGGATATCATTAATCCGTTTCGGATTATTGAATTACAACAAATTAATTTCGCATTTGTTAACCGTATTTTTATTTTTATCGGATGGAAGATACAAAACCACTCCCCGATTTATCATCAGCAGAACAGCGTGTTTTAGGCTCTTTAATAGAAAAGAGTAGAACTACCCCCGACTACTACCCCATGACATTAAATAGTTTAACTGCTGCCTGCAATCAAAAAAGCTCCCGAAATCCCGTTGTCAACTATGATGAGGAAACCGTAACCTTAACTCTAAATTCCTTAAAGATAAAAGGTCTGATATCGACTGCAACAGGAGGATCAAGTCGTGTAATTAAATATAAACATAACCTGGGAATCGTTTTTCCTTTAGTGCCGGCATCACTATCTATCCTTTGCTTACTACTTTTACGAGGCCCATTGACACCTGGAGAAATTAATAGCAATTCTGGCAGACTGCATGAGTTTGAGACTATTGAAGAGGTGCTGGAACAGCTGCAAATTCTTGCAACAGGTGAAACACCGTTTGTTAAACAAATGATCAAAAAACCAGGGCAAAAAGAAGCCCGATTCAAGCATCTATTAGGCGAACAAGCTGATGAGGTAGACATAGAAGCAGAAGCCGCTACGAATCAAATTCCAGACAACACGCTGCTAGAAACCCGAATCGCGAAGCTAGAGGAAGAGTTGGTTGAATTGAAAGAATTGGTAAACCTACTAATGGACAAATAAGGTAATTAAGATTGCAAATATTGCCAGCGTTAGTAAATCTTTTATGATCGCTAATCTACAGAACCCGACTTCACCAGAACTCGTTGGTATGCAGGTAAGGTTAAGTCATCTACAATTACCCCCCGGGTGGTACTGGCATGTACAAAAAAACCATTATTAAGATACACTCCAACATGGTCAACATCCCTACCACCAAAGGAGAAAAATAACAAATCACCTTCTTTTAATCGTGAAACATCTTTACTTCTTACCGCATTGGCTTGGTCTCTCGAAATTCTTGGGAGATTAATGCCGTAGATTTCCTTTTCGAGTAGAAATGCAAACCCCGAGCAATCAATTCCATTTTTATCTAATCCTCCGAAGCGATATTTCACGCCCGTCCAGTCTGTTATAAACCTGTAAAGCTGTTTACTCTTCAAGTTAGACATGGCATCGGCCGCTTTAGCTGCTTTCGTATCACTCTTGGCTGTATATTTTCTAGTTCCGCAAGCCGAAATAATTATTGAGAGCAATAGAATTAACCAAAACGAATATTTTCTTTTCATTATCATTTAATTTTGCCTTGCAATTGAACCAGCGTAAACAATTAAACAGCAACGGATTATTCTGACTTCGAAGCTCAGGCCAATCCAAGTGACGGATCTATTAATTCTTAATTAGCCGCTGTATCTCATCCAATTTCAACAGGGCCTCTACTGGAGTTAAGGCATTAACATCCAAATTATTTAAAGTGTCTCTAATTTTCACCAGAACAGGATCATCTATCGCAAACATCTGCAACTGGTATGCCTGGTTTTGCACCTTTTTTATGCTATCCTTAATACTTTGCCCTTCTGTTCGGTCTATTTCCAATTTCTTTAAAATTTCATTGGCCCGTCCTACCAATTTCGGCGGCATGCCTGCCATCTTCGCTACGTGAATTCCAAAACTATGTTCGCTACCGCCAGGAACTAACTTTCGTAAAAAAATCACCTTATTAGATAGCTCCTTAACCGATACGTTGAAATTCTTAATCCTCGGCATGGTATTAGCCAATTCATTTAGTTCATGGTAATGAGTGGCAAACAAAGTCTTTGGTCGCGAGGTTGGGTGCTGGTGTAAGAATTCTGCAATAGCCCAGGCTATCGAAATACCATCGTAGGTACTTGTCCCACGACCAATCTCATCCAGCAGAATTAAACTGTTATCAGAAATATTATTTAAGATACTGGCCGTCTCATTCATTTCTACCATAAACGTACTTTCCCCTGATGAAATATTATCAGAAGCTCCAACCCTTGTAAAAATCTTATCAACCAGGCCAACATCAGCAGACTTTGCAGGTACAAAACAACCCATTTGCGCCATCAGCACAATCAAGGCAGTTTGCCTTAGGATAGCAGACTTACCAGCCATATTTGGTCCCGTAATCATGATAATCTGCTGTGCATCACTATCTAAGTACACGTCGTTGGTAATGTATTCCTGTCCTACAGGTAATTGCTTTTCTATAACCGGGTGCCTACCACCTTTAATATCCAGAACCTTTTCCTTATTTACAGTTGGCTTAACATAATGGTTTTTCTCTGCAAGCTGGGCAAAGCATAACAAACAATCTAATTGCGCTATTAGAAACGAATTTAACTGAATGGGCTTAATATAGCTCGCTGTCTCATACATCAATTCATTATATAACCTAATTTCTATCGCCTGAATTTTTTCTTCTGCTCCTAAAATCTGCTCTTCGTAGGCTTTAAGTTCGGGTGTAATATAGCGTTCGGCATTTACCAAAGTTTGCTTTCGAATCCAACCTTCTGGTACTTTATCTTTGTGCGTATGAGTAACCTCCAGGTAATAGCCAAAAACATTGTTAAACGAAATTTTGAGAGATGGGATGCCGGTAGTTTCCACTTCTCTTTTCTGAATTTGCACCAAATAATCTTTCCCACCAAAAGCAATCTTGCGCAGTCGATCTAATTCCTCGTCTACGCCATCATTAATTACATTGCCTTTAATCAGCAAAGCCGGAGGCTCAGCATGCAGCTCTCGTTCAATACGTTCACGAATAGACAAACATGGATTTAACTGGTCGGCAATTTTAACAAGAAAAGGATTTTTTGAGTTTGCGGCCAAATGTTTAACCGCTTCGATGTGAATAAGCGCTCTTTTTAAAGCCACCAGTTCCCTCGGGCCAACACGCTGTAAACCAACCTTTGAAATTAACCTTTCAATATCGCCTATTTGCTTAATGTGCACCAAAAATTCCTGTCGTATTTCGGTATTGCCAACGAAAAAATCGACCATCCCCAAGCGCTCCTGTATAGGTTTCAATTCTTTTAATGGCATTATAATCCACTTCTGTAGCAACCGGGCACCCATAGGTGTACAGGTGTAATCTAAAATATCAAACAGGGTAACAGCATTATCGTTGGCCGAGTTTACCAATTCCAAATTTCTGATTGTGAATCGGTCTAGCCACATGTAACGGTCTTCCTCAATCCTGCTAATCGAAGTAATGTGTTGAAGATTACGGTGCTCTGTTTCGCCAAGGTAGTGCAAAATCACGCCTGCGGCAATAATGCCACTCTGCAGCCGCTCTATACCAAAACCTTTTAAAGAGGCAACATCGAAATGTTTGGTTAAGGTTTCCAGCGCATAATCAGCGGTATACGGCCATTCGTCCAAGCCGAAGGTATAAAAACGATCGCCGAAGTGTTCCATAAACTGCTGACGCTTGGATTTTTGAAAAATAACCTCAGTCGGTTTAAACCCTTGCAGCAATTTATCTATATAATCGCTGTTCCCCTGGGCAATCATAAATTCGCCGGTAGAAATATCGAGAAATGAGACACCAATCTGTGCCTTATCGAAATAAATCGATGCTAAATAATTATTAGATTTCTGGTTAACAATGTTATCTCCGTAGGCAACGCCTGGAGTAACCAGTTCAGTAACCCCACGTTTTACAATGGTTTTGGTTGCCTTTGGGTCTTCAAGTTGATCGCAGATCGCCACACGCTGCCCGGCCCTAACCAATTTGGAAAGGTAATTATCTAAAGAATGATGCGGAAAACCCGCAAGCTCCAACGCACCTCCATTTGGTCCGGTACCTCTTCTGGTTAAAACAATACCCAAAATCTGAGCTGTTTTTATGGCATCTTCGCCAAAGGTTTCGTAAAAATCTCCAACCCTAAAAAGTAAAAGTGCACCCGGATACTTTGCCTTTATGGCATTGTATTGTTGCATTAAAGGGGTTTCCTTATTCGTATCTTTAGCCAAAACTTTAATTAATTTGCAAAAGCTATAAAGATAACACGATTAGCCATTTTCTAACGCTTTTGTTGAAAAGTTGAAAGTTTTACCTTCACCAACCTAACGCCAAACAGATTTTTTGATCAGAAAATGAACATGCAGTTGCGCTTCGGAAAATGCAGCCCTGCTATACATTACAATTTTTTTGATTAAGGAACAAGCACAGATTTCGCTACTGTTTGTTTCAATCTTGGAAAGCTATGCACCCCATGCGTGCAGCAAAAAAGATTTTCATTACTATCAGGTTTAGAAACAAAGGATGCTCCAGGCTAAATGTTTAAAATTAAAGATTGCTAATCGAAAACGATTTTCAGAGTCGGCTGTTAATCTAGTACATTTAACCTAATAATTTTATGATGACGATACAGCTTAATACTGACAAAAACCTAACCATACACCAAGAGTACGAAGACAAGATTCAAACACAAATTGCCGACGCACTAGGTAGATTCGATGATTTGATCACCAGATTAGAGGTACATTTATCAGACGAAAATGGAAGTAAAGACGGTTTGGAAGATAAGAGATGCTTATTGGAAGCCAGAATTACGGGCAAAGAGCCCATTGCAGTTACCAACTTTGGCAACAATTACGACTTGGCCATTGCGGGTGCATTAACGAAATTAAAAAGTAAGCTGGAAACGATATCCGGCAAACTTAAAACACATTAAAACATAAAGGCAGCCCAAGCAGGCTGCCTTTATGTTTATACGATACGCTTTTCAAAGCAAAATATAATGATCGATTAGCCTTAGAGCTTTTGGATATATTCTAAAAACAAGCTCAAGGCCTTTCTCCGCTCATCGGTAACATCAAATTGAAGTTTGTGGTGAAGGTAATCACTCAAATCGAAATTTCTTGAGGGCTTTAACGCTTTCAAAACTTCATCGCGATGCGCCAAACCAAACCTAAGCGCTGCATTAAATTCCTCCTTAAATTCTTTCGATATTACTTTATTGGCAACCCACGCTGCATACATGAATGGTAGGCCTGTGAAATTTTTCCACTCCTCACCCATATCATAAGCATAGGCGAAATCATCTTTCTTGCCGAATGTTCTATCGCCAATCAATACCATCGCATCGGTGTTGGCATCAAGGTCGGTAGTAAATGCTACTACCTTTTGCCAATGAAATTTAAGCAATACTTTTGCAAGATTGTTAGAGGTTCTAGAATGCGCATCAAGCTTTACCGTTTTTATTTCTTCAATAGGAACATTGCTAAAAATAAATACAGAATTTACTGCACCATCGCTACCAATACAATAATCTGCTATAATATTTGCGTTGGGTACTAATGGTATCGCAGCTACAGGAATCAAACCAATATCAACCTGGCCATCAATGAGTTTTGCTGCGCAATCTGAAGGAATATCTAAACTCAAGTCAATGCTATCAATTATAGCAGAATGTTCTAATCCGTAAATGAATGCTTTGGTGTTGGTATATGCAACAGCCGATATTTTTATTTTACTCAAGCTTATAAATCTTTATTTAAGCGCTTGCACTAGATCTCTTTCAGCTCTTATGCGAATAAAAGGATGCAGAAATTTAGCAAGAGCACATCACCTATTAACCGATCACTAATCCATCTAAATGTAGCACACTATTAAATTCGAGCACTGAAAACTTTCCATCTTCAAAACCCAATCTGTATAAAACAGTGTTTTGATGGGGGAACTCGGTCATCTCGCTTAAGGGTTTTCCAAGTAACAAACATAAAAACACACGCATTGCCCGCCCATGCATACAAAGTAACACCGTTTTCTCCTCAGGTCTGTTCGCGAGCAACTCCATAGGCTGTTTCAGGCGCTCGTAAACATCCTGAACACTTTCACCCCCTTCAAAGCCAGCTGTATAATCTCCATCTTGCCAAGTTTGCAACATGGTCCTAAAAGCTTCTCGTGCTTCTTCAGAATTTGGTTTTCCTTCCCAGATTCCCCAAGCTAGCTCATCCAGGCCCGAGAGCTTCTCCCATGGCAAACCCGAATCGATAAACTTTTGCACGGTTTGCCAAGTTCTTTTCAAGTCTGAAGTGTAAATTTTATCGAAAGGGATATCTTTATATTTTTGATAAAAAGCTTCCGCTTGTGCTCTTCCTGTATCATTTAAGTCGGCATTTATACCTCTTCCCTGCACTATTCCCTGTCTGTTTAATTCTGTTTCGCCGTGGCGGATGATATAAATTTGTTTCATTTAAGTTATTCAATGTTTGTTTTCAGACCAACTCAATGGCCAATCTTCAAGGCATAATGCCCTTTGGAAAGGTTACTGGTAAGTTAATTAATTCACGACTGGTAGCTTGTAGTACTGAGGCTTTTTCTCTTCTTCAAAAACAACATTTTCAAAATCGGTTACCACGTTATACAATGTATCTCTCTCGATTGGTTTTCTATCTACTTGTTTAATTAAGGTTACGAGTTCTCGAGTACTCATTGCCGGTGTTTGCTCTTCTGCACCCGCCATTGAGTAAATTTTTGTGGTATCATCTAGTGTTCCATCGATATCATCAACGCCATAATTGAGCGATAGCTGTGCAGTTTCCCGACTAATCATTGCCCAATACGCTTTTATATGATCGAAGTTATCCAGGTAGATCCTGGCAATCGCATAATTTCTCAAATCCTCAATTACCGAAGATTCAGCCACATGGCTCATTTGATTATGCTGATTTCTAAATTTTAGTGGAATAAAAGTTTGGAAACCACCAGTTTTGTCTTGCAACATACGCAGGCGTTCCATATGA
Organism: Pedobacter sandarakinus; assembly: GCF_026240095.1. Lineage (GTDB taxonomy): Bacteria > Bacteroidota > Bacteroidia > Sphingobacteriales > Sphingobacteriaceae > Pedobacter > Pedobacter sandarakinus. Next base: position 508,376 of record NZ_JAPIVG010000002.1, read on the forward strand.
TCGATACGATGCTCAAAGCTTTCAATATGGCCATAGAGCATAGTTGCATTACTGCGCATACCTAGGTTATGCCATTCTTCATGAATTGCTAACCATTCTTCCCCTGTGCATTTATCTTTAGCTATTTGCTGGCGTATTTCTGGGTGAAATATTTCCGCACCGCCACCTGGCATCGATTGTAAACCAGCCTCCTTCATCAACTTCATCCCAGATGCGTAATCAAGCTTTGCTTTTTTGAAGATATAGTGGTATTCTACAGGTGTTAGCGCCTTCACATGTAAATCTGGGCGATGGGCACGAATGGCAGAAAATAGCGCCGAATAAAAAGCAACGTCGTACTGGGGTAAAACTCCACCCACAATATGCACTTCCGTAACCGGCTCTGCATCGTATTTCTTCACGATATCGAGCATCTGATCCATCGTTAAAGCCCAGCCTTCTTCCTTTTGCTTAATCAAACGAGAATACGAACAAAATTTACAGTCGTAAACACAAAGGTTGGTAGGCTCCAAATGGAAATTTCTATTGAAGTAAGTCTTATCACCATGCTTTTCTGTACGGATATAATTGGCCAATATCCCCAGGTATCCCAGTTCAGCATGTTCGTAAAGATAAACACCTTCATCAAATGTAATCCGTGCTTTATTTAAGACTTTCCTTGCGATCTGTGTGAGTTCGGCCGATAATGATGCATCAGCTAATATTTTTTCAACTTGCTCAGTTGTATTCATTCCTGATTGATTTTGAACAAAAATACAATATTGGGCCGATTTGAAAATCATTTTGTTGTAACAAACGGTGAATTTCGCTATTTGCGTCTGGTATCAATAGTAATTCAAACACAGAAGAATCTGGGACAGTAAAGCTTTCAAGAGCATTAATTAAAACCAAAAAAGCACCTCTTTTCAGAAGTGCCTTATTGTTATTATCGAGACGGAATTAGTTTGAAGCTGGAGTGAAAGTCAATATAATGTTAGCCGTTTTTCCACCAAACTCTATCGGAGATTTCATTACCATGTTGCCTTTTGATAATTGGGTAAGCACTAAACGATACCCTTCAGTAACGTTCTTGGCTTTATCTCCTTCAAATATTTTTTTGAATTGAAATGTTTCTTCTGCAGGAGTTGCAGACCAGAAAATCGTTTGCATCACTGCACCACAAGTACTCGAAGCAGGTAAAGTATATGATCCGTTACCACTATTGGTTAGTTTCCAAGTACTGCCTTCAAAACATTTGTAAGACTTTTCGCCAAATAAACCTTGCACAGCCTGATCAGGTAATCCATCCAGCGCAATATTACTTAACACCCACGTACCGGTAATGGTTCCTCTACCGCCGTTAATACCAGTAGTTGCATTTTTTGTTGATGAACAACTTTGTAACATTACCAATGTAGAACATGCAATTGCAATCGCTATAAATAATCTTCTCATTTTTTGTAGAATTTAATTTTTGCCAAAGTGAATACATAAATCTTGCCAAAACCATTTGGTACCTTATTTTAGCGCCAAATTATTAAATTGCACAACTTTTAATTTAGATCTTACAACTTCTGTTATGAAACCGGAAACGCTTGCTATTCATGCCTCTAATCTTGTAAAAAATACAACTGGAGATGTTACACCTCCAATAAATTTATCTACTACTTTTTTTCGCGATGAGCATGGTGGTTACCCTGGTGGCCACATGTATAGTCGAGTGAGCAACCCAAATAGGTCTGCTTTAGAAAACACTGTGGCTAAATTGGAGTTTGGTGAAGACGCAGCGGCATTTGCATCGGGGAATAATTGCGGGATGAGCTTGTTTCAGGCATTAAAACCCGGTAGCCACATCATTGCGCCAGATGATATGTATTGGGGAATTAAGAAACAATTACTCACAATTTTCAATGAAACGCTTTCTTTTGATTTTGTAGACCAGACCGATCTCGAATTAATTAAATCTGCTATAAAGCCCAATACAGCCCTAATTTGGATAGAAACGCCATCGAACCCATTGCTAAAGGTTACGGACATCGAAGAAATTGCAAAAATCGCCAGGAATAGCGGAATAACCTTAGCCTGCGATAGTACGTTTGCTTCGCCTATTCTGCAAAATCCTATTTTGTTAGGCGCTAATATTGTAATGCATAGCAGCACGAAATATCTGGGTGGCCATAGCGACATTTTAGGGGGTATACTTGTCACCGCGAAAAAGGATGAACTGTGGGAAAGGATAAGAAATGTGCAACAAACAGGTGGAGCGGTGCCTTCGCCATTTGATTGTTTTCTGCTATGTAGAAGTATAAAAACCTTGTCCTATCGTATGAGAGGCCATTGCGAAAACGGGGAAAAGGTTGCGCAGTATCTGGTCAATCATCCAAATGTTGAAGCCGTATTTTATCCTGGACTGGAAAGCCATCCTCAACATTCCATTGCCAAGAAACAAATGAAAGCTTTTGGCGGCATGATGTCTTTTTTGGTAAAGGGCGATGTAGACGCGACATCCAAAGTTGTTAATAAAGTTAAGCTCTTTGCACAGGCTACGAGTCTAGGTGGCGTAGAGAGTCTAATAGAGCACCGCTATTCTGTTGAAGGACCAGACAGCAAAACGCCAAAGAATTTACTACGGATTTCTGTAGGATTAGAACATGTAGACGACATTATCGCCGATTTAGCGCAAGCGCTGGCGTAAAATAAATTATTTCATAAAGCTTATTACTTTTTAAAGATTGCTCATTTCAGTGGCATGTATTCTACAATAAGTTGGGGTCATGTTCTGTGCTGATCATATTACACTGCCGACTACTTGCATGTGAGTCATGTTAATAAGGCATAATTAAGTTTAATCCTATTTGATCTAAAAAATTACAACACTGAAATTCAGGTATTTAAAAAAATATCAGAATTTAATTTTGTTGTTTGATTAATAATTTGAATATTTGAAATATTATTTGGTAGGTAACTAAATAAAAGTCAATCTATTCAGGTTGATTTATAAAGAAGTGGCGAGAGACTGGCTCTTTGACCCACTGGCAACCCTCAGAAAGAGAAGGTGCCAATTCCAGACCAATTAACAAGGTGTTATTTGGAAATATAAATTTTAACTGATGAAAATATTAAATCTTCAATCGCAAGGCGAACATCATCTGAATAAGGTAAAAAATCTTTCTATTCAATTAATTGGGTTTACGGGTATGTGCTGTTGCATGTACTAATCTATAAAACTTCCTCTATTGTAATTACTTCAAATTGGAAGGTCTCGTTTACTCGAGATACGCAACATTGGCCGGCTCCTTTTATAGGATCCAAGCAAAATAACCCAGTTTCCACTTAAACTTTATCAAAATGTCAGACACCTATAAATTTGAAACATTACAGATTCATGCTGGTCAGGAAATAGATCCAACTACCGGTTCAAGAGCGGTGCCCATCTATCAAACTACCTCCTACGGCTTTAAGAATGCCGAACATGGTGCAAATTTATTTGCACTAAAAGAGTTTGGTAACATCTATACGAGGATTATGAATCCAACTAATGATGTGTTTGAAAAGAGAATTGCGGCCTTAGAGGGTGGAGTTGCTGCTTTGGCTGTTGCATCTGGACAGGCAGCACAATTTATTGCATTAAATAATATCTTAGAGGCTGGCGATAGTATCGTTTCATCTTCCCATATATATGGCGGTACATATAATCAGTTTAAAGTCGCCTTTAAGCGATTAGGGATTCATGTAGATTTTGCAAATCCAGATAACCCGGAGGAATTTGAAACAAAGATTACAGATCAGACCAAGGCTATTTATCTGGAGACCATAGGAAACCCTGCATTTAGTATTCCAGATTTCGAAAAAATTGCAGCGATTGCTAAAAAATACGATTTACCATTAGTTGTTGATAACACTTTTGGTGCCGCAGGTTATTTATTTAAGCCTTTAGAACATGGAGCAAACATTGTTGTTGAATCTGCGACGAAATGGATCGGCGGGCACGGAACAAGCATTGGCGGTGTGATTGTAGATGGTGGAAACTACAATTGGGGAAATGGTAAGTTTCCACAATTTAGCCAACCAGCTGAAGGATACCATGGCCTGGTTTTTAGCGACGTTTTTGGCGTTGATGGTCCGTTTGGAAATATTCAATTCATAATTCGTGCTCGTGTAGAAGGACTTAGAGATTTAGGGCCAGCACTCTCCCCTTTCAACTCTTTTCTACTGTTGCAAGGTTTGGAAACGCTTTCCCTAAGAGTACAGAGGCATGTAGACAATGCCCTGGAATTGGCCACATGGCTCGAAAATCATCCAGCAGTTAAGGAAGTTTCTTACCCAGGCTTGGCAAGCAGTAAATACAATAGCCTCGCTAAAAAGTACCTTAGCAATGGTTTCGGGGCTGTACTATCTTTCGAACTTAACGGAACTAAAGAAAGTGCCACTCAGTTAATTGATCATCTAAAATTAATTTCACACTTAGCAAATGTGGGTGATGCCAAAACGCTAATTATACAACCATCGGCCACAACACACCAGCAATTAAGTGATGAAGCACAACTCGCAGCTGGTGTGAAACCTAATGCACTCCGCGTTTCAGTTGGTATCGAACATATCGATGATATCAAAGCAGATTTTGAACAGGCTTTTAAGGCTACTGGGGCCGGTGCAAAAACAGAACTAGGCTAACCTTATCATTTAAAAACAAGATTCCTTTTATCAATGAGTATTTCATCAATATATAGTTACGGTAAACAGTTTAAACTAGAGAGTGGCAAAAAAATCAAGAACTTACAAATTGCCTATCAAACCTATGGTAAATTGAATGCGAACCGCGACAATGTGATTTGGGTTTGTCATGCGCTAACCGCTAATGCAGATGTTTTTGAATGGTGGGAAGGTTTATTTGGCGCTAATGCCTTATTTAATCCTAATGATCATTACATCATTTGCGCTAATGTTCTTGGTTCCAATTATGGCACTACAAATCCGCTGAGCACAAACCCTGTTACGGGTCTGCCTTATTATTTAGCATTTCCGCAATTTACGGTACGCGATTTTGTCTCTGCACACCAGTTACTGGCGACACACCTTGGGATTGACCAAATTAAGTTATTAATTGGCGGTTCTTTAGGCGGACAACAGGCGGTTGAGTGGGCTATTATAGAGGCCAGGCGGATTGCCAACCTGATTTTAGTAGCTACAAATGCAGTGCATTCGCCATGGGGAATTGCTTTCAACGAAAGCCAGCGCTTAGCGATAACTGCAGATAGAACATTTTTTGCAAATCAACCGAATGGCGGCGAAAAGGGATTGAAAGCTGCAAGGAGCATTGCACTCTTGAGCTATAGAACTTACGACGCCTACGGTAGCACACAAGTAGAAAGCGTTAATGATAAAACTGACCAATTCCGGGCTGCTTCTTACCAAAATTACCAGGGTGAAAAGTTAACCAACCGCTTCAATGCATACAGTTATTACTATTTAACCAAGGCCATGGATAGCCATAATGTAGGCAGAAACCGCAAAAGTATTTCCGAAGCGCTTAAACAGATTTTAGCAAATACGTTGGTAATTGGAATTGAAAATGATTTTCTTTTTCCTATTTCGGAACAAAAATATTTAGCTGATCACATTAAAGATGCGCAGTTTGCAGCAATTCACTCGGCTTATGGGCACGATGGTTTCTTGATTGAAACAAATGTACTTACTAACATCATTGGCACCTTTATGAAGGAAAGTAGCAATAAAAAAATTATTAAACTGCAACATACAGCTTAACTTTTCGGTCAGATCAACAATTAAAAACATAAAACTTACTGCTGCGCTTTCTAGCGTTGCAGTGATAGCATAAACAACATGAGTAAAAATTTAAAAATTGGTTTATTTGGTTTTGGCGTAGTAGGCCAAGGATTGCTTGACATTATTCAAAGTCAAAACCTGAACCTCGAGATAATTAAAATTGCAATTAAAGATCCTAGGAAAAAGAGAACGTTAAATCAAGATCTTTTCACCACGGATAAAAATGAGATTTTAGAGAACACGGAAATCAACACTGTTGTGGAGTTAATCAACGATGCGGATGCCGCCTATGATATTGTAACCACTGCTTTAAAAAATGGTAAAAATGTAGTATCAGCGAACAAGAAAATGATTGCCAGCCATTTAAAAGAACTGGTAGCGTTACAGCAACAATATGGAACATCGTTACTTTACGAAGGCGCAGTTTGTGGTAGTATTCCAATTATAAGAAACCTGGAAGAATACTACGATAATGAGCTTTTCCATGCGTTAAGTGGCATTTTCAATGGTTCATCTAATTATATTCTATCTAAAGTATTTAATGAAAATCAGAGTTACGATGCGGCTCTTAAAGAGGCACAGCATTTGGGCTTTGCAGAAACCGATCCTATTTTGGACGTTGGTGGATACGACCCCAAATATAAACTGGCTATTGCTACGGCACATGCATACGGACTTTTTGTCAACCCGGATATGATTTTAAATATTGGCATCCAGAACCTTTCACAACACGACATTAGATACGCTCGAGAGAAGAATTTAAAAATTAAGCTGGTGCCCACCGCTAGAAAAGTAAATACCAAGGATGTGGTTACTTACGTTTTACCGAAATTGGTTGCCAAAGACGATTTTTTATATAACGTAGAAAACGAATACAATGCAGTTACTGTCCAAGCAGCTTTTGCAGACAAACAGTTTTTCTTTGGAAAGGGTGCGGGCGGTCATCCGACAGGCGCTGCAGTGCTTTCTGATATTGCTGCGCTAAGATATGACTACCGTTATGAGTACAAAAAATATCATTCTGGTAACGGGGTTAAGCACACAGAAAACATCCTACTCGAGATATACCTCCGTTATTCGGACGAGGATTTGGTCGAACTGCTTGCATTTGATCACATTAGCGAACGTTATGCCGCAAGTGAATATAAATATGTAATTGGTACGGTTGAATTAGAGAATTTAATTAGAAACAGAGACCTTTTGCTTGATGAGCGTGTTTTTATTGCTTACACTGGCAGGCAGATTTACAAGCAAGAACAGTTCGAGAGTAATACATATGCTGAAGCATTAGCAGAGAACTAAGCTATTGGAAAATATTTTTTATTTGTTTTGTTGTTAAGCATAAAGGTCGGAGCGATTCCGACCTTTTGTGTTAGCAATCTTTTAGGCCTATCCTCTTCCAGCCATTTCCATGAGTTTTCTGGCGAGTTCTTTACCAAGATATCCGTCGATAATAGCATGAACGATGTACAGAATGGGTGTCAGTAATATAGCCACGACAAATTTGTAGGTATAACCGACTAAACCAATAGCAAATACCATCTGCCAACTGTAATCATAATTTGGATTGATGTAAAATGCAATAAAAATAACAACGAAGCTGTCGATGAATTGAGACACTAACGTTGAACCCGTTGCACGCAACCAAAGCGCCCCTTCACCAGTAATCTTCTTTATTCGATGGAAAATATACGCGTCTAAAACCTGCCCTACAATAAAAGCAGTAATTGAGCCTACAATAATCCACATCCCTTGCCCAAAAATGGCATCGAACGCATCCACCATATTTAAATTACGACCATTAACCTTGTTCATAACCCAGAAGTCTGAGGCAGTAAGGTGGATGGCGCCCCACACAACCAGAAATGCAAATGCAATTAAAACTGCAGTAAGAACAGATAAAAAACGCACCTGCTTTAAGCCGAAGTATTCATTAATGATATCCGTCATCACAAAAATGATTGGCCATGTTAACACGCCTGCAGACATATTGAATGAAAGATGAGGAACACCAAACAGGTTAATGTCGAACTTTTTAAAACCCAGGGTTTCCTCTACGCTGAATAATTTTACACCAATAAATTCGGAGAGTATTGCATTAGCCACAAAGAAACTTCCTAAAATAAGGAGTAAGCGGCTTTCTTTTGTTTTAAAGGTCATAGTGCATAAATCTAGAAATAATCTTTTTCACATTTATCTGCAACGAAAATATTTTATCACTTATGCCAAATAGCTTTTTATATTTTACATTCGTTCGACTAAGCGGTTAGGTTTAGCGCATAAATCTCACAATCTTTGCGCCTCTAATAAAATGGGTAACCTGATGGCAAAAAAACAACACTTCTTTTTGATATTGATATTGGGCTCTTTGGCCGCCTTGGGTCCATTTTCCATTGATATGTATTTGCCCGGCTTTGTAGATATCGCTACAGATTTACACAGTACTGAATCTACTGTGGCCTTATCATTATCAAGTTTCTTTATTGGTATTTCGTTTGGCCAATTGCTTTACGGCCCTTTGTTAGATAAATATGGCCGCAAAAAGCCACTTTATTTTGGTTTAGTACTCTATATTGTGTCGTCGTTTCTTTGCCTAGCAGTTACTGATGTTAATCAGCTTATTGTGTTAAGATTTGTACAGGCAATTGGAAGTTGTGCTACCGCCGTAGCATCGATCGCTATGGTGCGAGACTTATTTTCAGTGGAAGAAAGTCCGAAAGTTTTTGCCTCCTTAATGCTGGTTATTGCAGTTTCGCCAATGCTGGCACCAACGGCTGGCGGGTATTTAATTTCTGCATTGGGCTGGAAATATGTATTTGTTTTTTTAGCGATTATGGCCACTTTAATGCTTTTGGCAACTATTTTTAAGTTACCAGAAAGCTATCAGCCAGATCCAAATTATTCGTTAAAACCCAAGCCCATTTTAAGAAACTTTTTTGTAGTGTTAAGAGAGCCCCAATTTTTAACCTATGCTTTAATAAGTGCAATCACTTTTTCTGGTTTGTTTGCCTATGTGTCTTCATCTCCAACTGTGTTTATGAAAATATACGAGGTTAATAAGACAGGCTACGGGTGGATTTTTGCTTTGCTTTCCGTTTCATTTATCGGATCCAGCCAATTAAACAGTTTTATTTTACGTTGGTTTAGTAGTAAGCAAATTGTGAACTGGGCATTGCTTGCCCAGTGCGTGGTAAGTTTCATATTTTTAATTTTTGCATTGAATGGTTGGTTGAGCCTATACCCCACCATATTGTTTATTGCATTGTTTTTATGCTGTTTAGGTTTCATCAATCCAAATGCCTCAGCCTTGGCATTGGCACCTTTTACCAAGAACGCAGGAAGTGCATCAGCATTGATGGGTGCTTTGCAAATGGGTTTGGGTGCGCTTGCGTCGGTTATTGTGAGTTTGTTTAGCGAAACTACAGTTGTACCAATGCCTCTTGTAATGGCTTCGGCAGCCGCCATAGCCTTAATCTGTCTGATTGTAGGGAGTCGAGTAATAAAAAAAGAGATAAAGGCCGAAACAACAGGAACAATTGTTGCACACTAAATTCATCAATAGCGCCTCAGCATAAAAGCAACTTGCTATTAAAGCAGCCTTATTAAACAGTTCATTTTTATTTACAGATGGAACCGGCGAACTAGATCTTGCTGTAAATATTTTGATTGGCCGTGCCACCTAAACCTAATGGAAACGGCAGCCCCGAAACGAAGTGTAGGGCTATAGTGTACAGTAGGGCTATCCATTAATTGTTGGTACCAACATTGCTTTCCTAAATATTAAAACGGGATGGATAAGTCGATCTACCTTCTTTCGGTCTTTTTTTACTATTTTCGCTAAGATCATGTTAAGTATACCATCTAAACTTCCAGGCGTAGGTACAACCATTTTTTCGGTAATGTCTAAGCTTGCAACAGAATACCAGGCTATCAATTTATCTCAAGGTTTCCCAGATTACGCATGCGATCCGAAATTAGTTGAGCTGGTTACGCGGGCTATGACAGACGGCTTTAACCAATATGCGCCGATGCCGGGCAACACTTTGCTAAAGGAAACCATTTCTGAAAAAGTGAATCAGTTGTACAAAGTAAAATACAACAGTGATACAGAAATTACCATTACAGCAGGTGGAACCCAAGCTATTTTTACTGCGCTGGCTGCCGTAATAAATTCGGGCGATGAGGTGATTATTTTTGAGCCCGCTTACGATTGCTATGCTCCTACGGTAAAACTTTTGGGTGGCTTAGTTAAAACGTACGAGTTGGCGCCACCAAACTATGCCATTGATTGGGATATGGTAAAAAAGCTATTTACTTCCAGCACAAGGATGATCATCCTAAATACTCCGCAAAATCCGACCGGAAGTATCTTAACTGATGATGACATGAAGGCCTTAACAAAGCTGGTAAGCGGTACTGATATCTTGATTTTAAGTGATGAGGTTTACGAACATTTGATCTATGACGGAGAACAACATCGGAGTGTGATGCTTTACGAGGAGCTACGCGAAAGGAGCTTTATCATAGCGTCTTTCGGTAAACTGCTCCATGCTACAGGATGGAAAGTTGGGTATTGTCTGGCGCCAGAACATTTGACCAAAGAATTTAGAAAGGTACACCAATTTAATGTTTTCAGCGTTAATAGTCCGATGCAGGAAGCTATTGCAAACTATCTTTCAGAACCGAGCAACTATATGGGTTTAGCAAATTTCTTCCAAAATAAGCGAGACTATTTTCAGTCGTTACTTAGCGGAAGTAGATTTGAGTTATTGCCCTGCAAAGGTTCATATTTTCAATGTGCCAGTTACCAGAATATTAGTGATGAAAAAGATACTGATTTTACCATGCGTTTGATAAAAGAGTTTGGCGTAGCTGCAATACCAATATCTGCATTCTACCAAAAATCTACTGATTATGGTATCATTAGGTTTTGTTTTGCCAAAGAGGATGAAACCCTTGCCCTGGCTGCCGAAAAATTAAGAAATGTTTAACTAACATGTAATACAATCACAGATGGAAACACCAGTTTACACCCAAATAGAAAACCTGAAGATAACTGTTTTCCAGGCTTACCTATTCTGGGAAAATGTAGAAAAAAATCTGCAAAACCTAGCCTTGCGATTATCCATGGGTGTTAGGGAAAAAACCGATGTAATTGTTTTACCAGAGATGTTCAACAGCGGTTTTAGTATGAATGCCGAGGGCTTGGCCGAGGAAATGGGTGGGTTTACGATGCAGTGGATGCAAAAGATTGCATATCAATATAACTGTATCGTTACCGGGAGTTTAATTATTAAAGAAAACGGAAATTTTTACAATCGCCTGGTGTGGATGGACCAGGACGGGACCTGTAAATATTATGATAAACGCCATTTATTTGGTCTTGGTGATGAGGATAAAAATTTCACCCAAGGAAACGATAAACTCATTGTCGAATTGAAGGGCTGGAAAATTAGATTAGCCGTATGCTATGATTTGCGTTTCCCGGTTTGGTTAAGAAATGTGAATGAGGAATATGACATGTTGCTTTTGGTGGCGAGCTGGCCTGATAAGCGTTCGGCGCATTGGAAAGCCCTGATTCCTGCAAGGGCAATAGAGAACCAGAGCTATGTTGTAGCGGTAAACCGTGTGGGGCATGATGGAAACCAAATTTACCATAGCGGGCACTCCATGTGCATTGATCCTTATGGCAACACTGTATACTATAAACCTGAAGACGAAGATTTATACACTTTCAGCATTAATTACGAGGAACTAGTTAAAATTCGCAGGCAATTTCCTTTTTTACGGGATGCCGACCAATTTAACATTCAGTAGAATATATACAAAAATTAATTATAAGCCAGTACACGAAACATAAAGAATTACTAAAACATGTTTAACCGCCGCAAATTTATAAAAGCCTCTGCCCTCTCTGCTACAGTTTTAGCAATAAGTAAATCTGGTTTTGCTGAAATGCCAATGAGCAAACCTGCTGTTGGCAGTTTACCTATTGTAATCTCGACCTGGGATTTCGGTATTGCTGCCAATGCAGATGCATGGAAAGTTTTGGCTAAAGGTGGTACAGCTTTAGATGCAGTAGAGCAAGGCGTTTGGGTTCCGGAAGCTGACGAGAAAAACCAAACAGTGGGTTACGGCGGGTTGCCTGATCGAGATGGCAGGGTAACCTTGGATGCGTGCATTATGGATGACAAAGGAAACTGCGGAGCCGTGCTTGCCCTTGAACATATTAAGCACCCTATTTCGGTAGCAAGAAAAGTGATGGAAAAGACCCCTCATGTTATGCTTGCTGGAGATGGAGCATTACAATTTGCACTAGAGCAGGGTTTTAAGAAGGAGAACTTATTAACTCCAGCCAGCGAAAAGGCCTGGAAAACTTGGCTAAAAAGTGCCAAGTATGAGCCTGTTATGAATATTGAAAACAAGCTTTATGATAAGGCAGCTCCTCAAAAACTTCCTGGTAACCAGTATAATCATGATACCATAGGGATGTTGGCAATAGATGCCAAAGGTAATATTTCTGGTGCATGCACCACTAGCGGCATGGCCTATAAGCTCCATGGAAGAATTGGTGATAGCCCAATTATTGGTGCTGGTTTATTTGTAGATAATGAGGTTGGGGGGGCTACATCAACAGGCGTTGGTGAAGAGGTAGTGAGAAATGTTGGTTCATTTTTGGTGGTGGAGTTAATGAGACAAGGATACAGCCCAGAAGCGGCATGTAAAGAAGCGGTAATGCGCATCATTAAAAAGAAACCAGAAACAGCTAAGGATATACAGGTAGGTTTCTTGGCTATCAATAAAAAAGGCGAGTATGGTGCCTATGCCATACAGAAGGGGTTTAGCTTTGCGGTTTGCAATGCAGATAAACAAGATTTACTTATAAAAGGCAAAAGTTATTATTAATAGTTCATCCAAAGATACTTCGAGGTAAATTAATGAATTTGAGCGGAAGTGTTACAAGTAGCACATTAACAAATAACATTGACTTAGAAATCTGTGCAAATGGATATGAGTCTGCCTGGATAGCCCAACAGGGTGGCGCAACTCGGGTGGAACTTTGCAATAACCTGGCCGAAGGTGGCACTACCCCTAGCTACGCTCAAATTTCTTTAACTAAAAAGCATTTGAACATAGAAGTCTGGCCGATTATTAGACCCAGAGGTGGCGATTTCCTTTACAATGATTTAGAGCTAAACTTAATGAAGGAGGATATAAAAATCTGCAAATCATTAAATTGCGATGGGATAGTTATCGGATTGTTACGCCAGGATGGTACCATCGACATTGAAGGTTGTAAAATCCTGATTGATCTCGCTTCTCCACTTCCGGTTGCCTTTCACCGTGCTTTCGATATGACTAACGACATGGAACAGGCCCTGGAAGATTTAATATCCCTAGGAATAGTACGCGTACTCTCCTCAGGAGGCGAAACCTCGGCTTTAGCGGGTGTAGATAAATTAGCCAGGTTGATAGAAAAAGCCAAAGGTAGAATAGCCGTTATGCCAGGTGCTGGAATTAATGCAAATAATATCAAAATAATAATGAAAAATACCGGTGCAATGAATTTTCATGCATCCGCTAAAGATTTTGTACCCAGCAAAATGCGGTATCGCAACACAAGCACCAAAATGGGCACTGTAACAGACGAATATCAACATGAATTGACATCTCTGGAACAGGTTAAAGCTATTGTTGAGGCTATCACTTCCTAAATCACTGTTTGGATATCAACTAAATAACTAAATCATTACACAATTAGCATTCATTTTTTTCTGGTTATTTTTTACATTTAAGAAATTTTCGCTCAAAGATGAATCAAATCGCAGAAGAAAATTGCAGTTACTGCAACATCACCTGTTCAACAAATGACTTTGTATGTAAACATTGTGGGTATCCGATACATGGTACTGAAAAAGAACAAAAAACATTTATTGTACAAAAACGAAATCTCGAATTAGATATTGAAGACAATGAGCGGAGTGTTAATTTCGTAACAAATCTTTTTCTCATCACGGCTGGCGGCTGGCTAGTAATTACATTATTTTATTTTTTCTCCAATAGACACCCCGATGAGGCATATCAAATATTGTTTAAGGGGGCACTTAGGTTAGAAATATATTTCAGCCTGGCACTTTGGAGCAAGTATCATCCCTTGCCTAGTTTTATTGTGGGATTATTGGTTTATTTCATCTTTCCCATGTCAGGAACAATTTTCGAATTAATTCTTGTTATATATTATATCGCCAAAGGCATTAGCGCAAGTTTGAAGATTATAAAGTTAAAAGCAGCACTTTATTATAGAAACAGCTATTTGGTATGAACTAGTATTGATATCTTAAGAAACAACTGGAAAAGTAGCTAACGCTTTCGGTACGATTGCAAATGTTAAAATTAGATTTTATCTTTAAAAAATTATCGCTCAGTATGGAACTAACACAAAATACAAACTGCAATTACTGCTATAAACCATTTACAACAGCCGACATATTTTGCAACAGCTGTGGTTACCCAATTCAAGGTACAGATGTGGAGCAAAAAACTTTTATTGTTCAAAAAAGCCACACGGAAGTAGATATAAGAGAGTTAGAAGCCAAGGTTGGTTCAGCACGAAACTCTCTTTATTGGATTGGCGGAATTACTGCTATCTGGACAGCAATCAACTTTTTTACCACTAGTGATGGGAATGAAGCATTTGCGTTATTAATCACTAATGTAATTTTAGTGGGTGGATTTTTGTCCCTAGCGGCCTGGAGTAAAACCAAACCTGCAGCTGCCTTGATATCTGGCCTGTCTCTTTACATTGTTATCCAGATTTTAAATTTTATTGTAGCACCTGCATCTATTTTTTCTGGGATTATCTTCAAGATTATCATCATTGGTTACCTGATCAATGGAATAAAAGCGGTGTTAGATATCGAAAAATTAAAGAAAGAAAACGAGATAAAATAACTTGGAAGGAGAACTACATCCGATTAAAACCTGCAATAGTTGTCAGTCGGAGATTGCCGAAAGTTATAAATTCTGTAACATCTGTGGCGAAATCCAATTGCAAACTTGCAAAGTAGAATACCATTCCAAATGGTTGAGCTTAAAGCAAGTTGCGTTATTTTTCGTTACCCAGATTGTGATTTGCCTTTTGCCCCTCGCAGTCGAGCAAGATGACATCGAGTCCTCCTTATTGCTTGATACGCTATCTGCAATTGTTTGCTTAATTTTTTTCGGATACAATTGGAGAGAAAATTGCAAGGTCTTAAGCTGGCCGAGTTTTTCATTAAAGAAGGTTGTCTTCTATAGTTTCATCGCCATTCTTGCGTCGCTTGCAGTCCAATACATTGTCGGTAAGCTAAATGTAGTCATTTTTCAAAAGGAACAATCTTACTACGATACATTCGAATATCATCCATACGGAAAATATTTAATGGTGCTATCTATCGCAATCTTTCCAGCGGTTTTTGAAGAACTTGCGTTTAGAGGCTTCGTTCTTCAAAAACTTTTGAAGGTGGTAGATAGACAGCAAGCTGTTTACATTACATCCGTGCTGTTTTTCATCATTCACTTTAGTTTGATATCCGTATTTTGGTTACTACCCTTTGCGTTAGTTCTTGGATTTATAAGACTTAGAGAGAATACCATTTGGTACAGTATTATCATTCATTTTCTTTTTAACTTAACAGCTTGTCTGAATGAGGTTTACAACGTTTTTTAAGTTGACTGCTACTAAATTTTTGGTTTATAATGCAGCCCCGGGGTTAAATAGTGGAGTAAAATTACCCTCGAATAGCGATAATTAAATGGCGAACATAGAAAAACGCCAATGATTATTATTGTAGTAAAATACCAAAGGTTCTCGTAAATTAATTCCAATCCAAAAAGATAAGATGCAATTGAAATGGTTATAATTTCCGCTACATTCATTGCATAACTTACAAACATAGAAACATAATAGAATCCGGGTTCACGCTCGAATTTTAAGTTACATACCGGGCAATGGATATTTGTTTTCTGCAATTTAAAGGCATACGCATTTCCCTCAAAAATATCTCCCTTTCTGCACCTTGGACACTTGCATTTTATAAATGCTTGAAATTTTGAAAGCTCTTCCATATTATTGTTTATTTGAATACAAAAATACATCGAAGAAATATGGTTTTTTATGATCTAAATCATAGCGATGATCATAATGATATAAGCATGGCTTTAAAAGGTTGAGAGCTTAAGTGCGAACTATTTTACCATTTTCGATAGTAATTAGCCCTTGCTTCGCTAACGCTTTTACGCCCCTAATTACGGTTTCTACTCTCAATCCTGTCATGTCCGCAAGTTCTTTACGAGTTGTCTTTAAGCTTTCGCCAGCTGCTAAATCATTCAGCAAATATTTAATAAGCGTGAGGAGTATGTGTTCTGCCCTTTCGTTTGCAAGTTCTTCAAGCATCATTGATTTATAAAAAAGTCTGTTGCTTAAAGTTTGGATCAATGTAATACTAAAGCCAGGAGTGTTTTCGATAAGTTGGAAAAATTGCGCCCGGGTTGCCAGGATTAGTTCTGCGCTTTCATTAACAATGGTGTATGCTAAATAACGTCTATTTACAATTATTGCAGGCTCTCCGAAATATTGTCCGGCCTTAAAAATTCCTTGTATAAATTCTTTGCCATCCTCGCTTATGGTAACCATTCTTACCTCGCCAGTTACGATAAAATATACATATTTCGGCAATGTACCTGCACGATAGACCACATCATTTTTTGCGAACTTTTTAGTCTTAAAACCATCGTTAATCAGGTTTTCGAAATTCATGGCATAATTTATCCTAATGTTTCTTTCATTAAATCGGTATAGAAAGCTTTTAATGTAGTACCCATGGCAGCTACTTGTTGTGGAATAAAACTAGTTGCTGTCTGGCCTGGAATAGTGTTGATTTCTATGAAATAAAAATTGCCGGTTTCATGCTCAAGGAAATAATCAATTCTTACTATCCCTCTGCAATTAAGCTTAGTGTAAACGTCTTTAATAATTTGATGTACCCTAGAATATTCTTCATCGCTCATTTCGCCAGGCGTAATTTCATGTGTAGCACCTGGCGTATATTTTGCGTCGAAATCAAAGAATTCATTTTGAGTGATTACTTCTGTTGTTGGTAATACAATCACTTCCCCTTTTGACCCAAAAGCTCCAATCGAAAATTCACGGCCACTTACAAATTCCTCGATTAACACTTGGCTATCCTCGTTAAAAGCCTTTTCGAGTGCATTCTCCAGTTCATCAGCATGTTTTACTTTGCTCATGCCGATACTGCTTCCTCCACTATTTGGCTTAACAAAGTAAGGCAATCTCAAATCTTTCCTTATCTTATTAATATCGTAGTTTCCATTCTTAAATATCTGGACAGATTTCGCAGTGAATAAATTATCTATTCCATTAACAATTGCCTTAGTGTAACCTTTATTCATGGTAATTGATGAAGTTAAAGCATCGCAGGTTGTGTAAGGGATATTCAGCATATCAAAATAGCCTTGCAATTTACCGTCCTCTCCTGGAGATCCGTGAATAGCGATAAATACACCATCAAACTTGATCTTCCGGCCTTCTAAAAGAATGGAAAAATCGTTTTTATCAATTTCTATTTTAACAGAGTCTGCAGGCTCGTAAAACCATCCTTTATCATTAAGCATAATTTTATACACATCATAAAGATTTGTATCGATGTTTTGAGCAATTGTAGCAGCACTTTTTACTGAAACAACCCATTCGCCTGTGGTGCCGCCTGTTAACAATGCTATAGTTTTCTTCATTTTTAGATGGTAATTATAAATAGAAACGTATTGTAAATATATCCTCAAAAATATAAATATCTTTGCGCAAAGTTTAATTTTTAGAAATAGATTTGTTTACAGAACGAAACAGCAATATGGTGTGATTATTGTGAAAGGTGTGCAAAGCCTAATCAATAGCACATTAATTTAGCTACTTTTGATCTGCATCCATAACCCCACAAATTAAGATTGATGTCTAAATTTATAGAATATTTAAAAACGAAATCATTTAGATCGAATTTGCTAGCAGCATTCTTAACTGTTGTAGTATTATTACTCATCGCCTTTTTTAGCTTAAGGTATTATACTAAACATGGCCAGGGTCTTAATGTGCCTGTTGTTAAAGGCCTGTCGTTTGAACAGGCAGTTAAAAAATTGGAGGATGCTGGTTTAAAATATGAAGTTGATTCTGTATTTATTATGGATCAGCCTGCCGGGATGGTAATCGATCAGGATCCGGATCCGAACACCTTCGTTAAAGATAATCGGACAGTTTACCTCACCATAAATGCTGGAAAAACGCCGAATACCAAGTTTCCTGACATTACGTTTAAAACATTGAGAGAGGCACAAGCCATTATTGAAAGTTCGAGATTAAAATTGGGTGATACTACCTATAAGCCAGATGTAAGCAGAGACGTTGTTCTCGAAGCTTCTTTTGGCGGGCAGCAGATAAAACCGGGCGATATCATTCCGGTGGGATCCAGAATCAACCTTGTTTTAGGAGATGGAAGAGGAAATGAAGAAGTTGATGTACCGCAATTAGTTGGCTTAACCGTTGATGAAGCAAAGTTTAGTTTACGTGGATCTAACCTGGCGTTAGGTACCATTATCTACGAAGGCATTATTACCGATAGTGCCAACGCAGTAATTACCAAACAAGACCCTATGCCATTAGACTCGCTGGCAAAAGTTGCTATTGGCACCAGAATTAACATTACATTATCAAACAAAGAACAATAAATACGAATTCCGTAAAAATGATTGAGAAAGAAAAACAGCGTATGAGTAGCGGTAAAAGAATTGCACTCGTGGCTTTTGCTATAATAGTTCTGGTAGGCGGTTATATTGCCTTAAACTTTTACAAGATATACTTCGCCCCTAATGTTACCGAAAATCAAAAATATCTATATATTAAAACTGGTAGCGATTATAATCAGTTGATTGCCACATTAACTGAAAAATCCATTTTAAAAAGTGAATCATCATTCGCTAAAGCGGCTGAGAAAATGAATCTGACAAATACGGTTAAACCGGGCCGTTACCGTCTAAAAAAAGGTATGACGAATCGGGCTCTAATCAATTTAATTAAAGCTGGTAATCAAGAACCGGTAAAATTGAAATTTCAAAACATCCGTAAAAAGGAGAACTTTGCCGCTTACTTGGCCAGTAACCTGGAGGCCGATTCTCTGCAATTTATTGGCGTATTGGATTCAACCGCTCTTCTTTCTAAATATGGTTTCAACCAGGACAATGTTTATGCGATGTTTATTCCCAATACATACGAAATGTATTGGAACGTAACACCAATAGCATTTTTTGAGCGCATGCACCAGGAATATGATAAATTTTGGAACACTGGGCGTAAACAAAAAGCAGCAAGTTTGAATCTTAGTCCGGCACAGGTTTACACTTTGGCTTCTATTGTTGATGCAGAAGCACTTTATGATAAGGAAATGCCCATTATTGCAGGCTTGTATTTAAACAGATTGAACAAGGGAATTCTGCTACAGGCCGACCCGACGGTAATTTATGCTAATAATGATTTTACGGTAAAGAGAGTCACGAATAAATTATTGCAAGTACAGTCGCTTTACAACACTTACAAATATGCTGGCTTGCCGCCGGGTCCTATTATGATGCCGAGTATTAGCGCTATTGATGCGGTATTAAACCACGACAACAATAATTATATCTACATGTGTGCCAAGGAAGATTTCTCTGGCTACCATAATTTCGCCGAAACAAAGGCTCAACACGAAATTAATGCGAAAAAATATCGCGACGCATTAAATAAGAAAAACATCTTCAGGTAATGTTCATACACGAAACAAAAGTGCGGGTACGCTATTCAGAAACAGATCAAATGGGTATAGTTCACCATGCAAACTATGCACTTTATTATGAAATTGCCCGAACTGAATGCTTTGAAGCTTGCTCCGGAATTACTTATCAATCGATGGAAGAAGACGGGGTAATGTTGCCGCTATTAGAGTTACAATCGAAATTCTTGAAGCCTGCGCTTTACAATCAGCTGCTAACAGTAAAATGCATCGTAAAAGAAATGCCAACTGTGAGACTAACAGTATCATATGAGATTTATAACGAACAGGAAGCACTTATTAATATTGGTTATACCACACTAGTTTTTGTAGATAAACATACACGCAGACCTTGCCATCCACCTGCTAAATTCATGGATGGCGTTAGAAAATATTTTCCAGCATAAAATTATAAAATGGAATGGTTACATAGGCAATTATTACATCTTAAACTTTATTTGAGATTTATTGAGTGGACAAAAAAGTGCGTTCTACCGGGCTTTAGCCCTCTGCCCTTGTATACCGTTGCTACTTTCTTTTTTAGGGAGATAGGTAAAGACACGCTAGTGAATAAAGCTTCATCATTGGCCTACAGTTTTATGCTCGCCATTTTCCCTGGAATAATTTTCCTGTTTACACTTATCCCGTTTATCCCCATTGATGGTTTCCAAGATCAGCTATTAAACTTTATAGAATTAGTCTTGCCTCATAATGCGTACGAAGCATTCGAATCTACACTGAAGGATATCGTAAAAAATCAAAACACCGGCTTATTGTCTTTTGGTTTCTTGTCGGCTATTTTCTTCGCTACCAATGGTGTTACTAATTTAATGAAGGCATTTAATCGATCATCATTAATAGTTGAAACACGGAGTTGGTTTAAGCAGCGATTAATTGCGTTTGTATTAACAACGATTATTTGTTTTTCTATCATTGCGTGTATCAGCGCTATGGCACTCGGCACAATTCTCCTAACTTACATTAAAGATGAATTGCATTTAAAAGATACCTTATCTGTTTACGCCATACAGATTACACGCTGGGCACTTTTAGCAATATTATATTTTATTACCATATCAATACTTTACCGATACGGACCATCGCATACAAAAAAGTGGAAACTTTTTAGCGCCGGGTCTTGGCTGGCTACAATTTTAGCATTTTTGACTATTTGGGGCTTTTCATTCTATATTAACCATTTTGCATCCTATAATAAAGTTTACGGATCTATTGGTACCCTCATTGTTATCATGATTTGGCTATACTTAAACTCGTTAATTTTGCTGATTGGTTTCGAACTTAATGCAAGTGTTGATGTGAGCAAAAGAAGCGTAAAAATCATCAGACCTACATTTAATCTATTTAAAAAAACAGAACCTAGCGATAGAAACCTCCTGAGGAAATAATCTTTAATGCTCTATATTAAGTATTTACCAACTTTATAAAAAAAAATCGACATCAGAGTTTGCAGAATTAAGGGGAGTTTGTACTTTTGCCTCCGGAAAGCTGGCAGAGTGGTCGAATGCGGCAGTCTTGAAAACTGTTGACTGTAATAGGTCCGGGGGTTCGAATCCCTCGCTTTCCGCATCAACACTCCCGATTAAACTGAGTCTAAGTTTAGCAAATTCAAAAATACTTTCGTTACAAATATGAGCTTGATAGCAAATCGAGCTCATATTTTTTTTAAAATGCAGATTTCAGGCACTTCCTTGTTATTCATATTTCATTTTGATCAATAACAAAAAGCCCTGAAAAGTATATTTAACTTTTCAGGGCTTTTATTTTTTTTGGATTGATAATTCCTACATTGGAGGCATTTTCTTTGTCGTATCTGGTGGCATCGTTTTAGATGTGTCAGCCGGCATAGTACGTGTTGTATCCATTGGAGCAGTAGTTGTAGAATCCATCATTGTGCTGTCTGATGAGCCAGCCATGTTCTTCGACGAATTGCATGCTGAAGTGGCAATCATAATTGTGCCAGCAAAAGCAAGACTTAAAATTATTTTTTTCATAGGTTTTTTATTGTTTTTCTTTATCACTAACAAAAAGATTTAGATTTGGTTTTAAATTTTGTATCGGTGCTTAAATTTTGTGTCACTTTCAAGCAAGCAAATAAAACACGGAGCCATTTTAACTTTCAAAAGCCGTAAAACTTTCCCATATTAGCAACTATGGTAATTTCTCAGAACACGCTAAAATGGGCGATGCGTTTTTATCCACCGTTATTTTTTCAACGCATTTGGGTGCAAAAATTTGAGGGTGATTTTAGAAGCTGCACAGTTAAAATAAGCAGAAGTTTTTTAAACCGGAATTACAATGGATCTATCTTTGGTGGTACCATTTATGCTGCTACAGATCCCTTTTATGCCATACTATTCGATCAGCTAATGCAGCGAAGGGGTTTCAAAGTTCGCGTTTGGCTTAAAAGCGCTTCTATTCAATATCTAAAACCCGGACGTTCTAGCTTGTATTTTACCATAAAATTAACTGATGAAATGATAGATGAAGCAGAAATTGCATTAAATACTGTGGGTAAGTTTGTAAAAGCTTACCCAATGGAAATTACCAACCAAGCAGGTGAGCTATGTGCAACTGTTATGAATGAAGTATATATCAGAAATTTACACAAGGGCGAAACACCACGTGTTGCTTACTAATTTATAATTATGCCGAGTATTAAGAGTTTGATTTTGCAGGGTGAAGGCGTTCGCTTGGATTTTAAGAAAACAATTACCAACGTTGAAAAGATCGCTAAAAGTTTAGTGGCATTTGCAAATAACAAGGGGGGGCAGCTGCTTATTGGCGTGGCAGATGATGGCACTATAAAAGGCGTGAAATCTGAGGAAGAAGAAAAATACATGATCCTGACTTCAGCACACCAATTTTGTAAACCAGCTGTCGAACCTTCTTTCGAAGAAATTTATGTTGATGAAAAACTCGTGCTCGTTGTAAATATCCCTGAAAGTAACACCAAGCCGCATTATGCATTAGATCAACAGAAAAAATGGTGGGCTTACATCCGTATCGATGACAAAAGTGTACTGGCTAGCAAGATTATTATTGAGGTTTTAAAGCAGTCAAGTAAAGAATCAGGTGTGCTCATCTCCTATTCTGAGAATGAAAAAAAACTTTTGCAATATTTAGATGATCATCAATCTATCACTTTGAAAGATTTTAGCAAACTTTTAAGATGTTCATACAGGAAGGCGCAGAAAATATTGGTCAACCTTATTTTAACTAACGTAATAAGGGCTCATACTTCTGAGAAAGAAGAGTTTTTTACAGCAGTAAAATAGCAAATTAATTACCTCAAGATTTCCCTGTTCAAAAGCACTTGATTAAGAGGTAAAAATAGCGACCTTTGCAGCCATATGCTTTCTAAAATTTACGCCAAATATAAACCTTACTATAAGGAAAACCTTCACCTGGCCTTGCCTATTGTAGGCTCGCAAGTTGGGCATACTTTGGTACACATGGCAGATAGTGTTATTGTTGGTCATTTTACTGATACCACGCAACTTGCTGCAGTTTCTCTCGTCAACAGCTTATTTATTTTAATCATGGTTGTTGGCTTGGGTATATCTTATGGTCTCACGCCCCTTATTGCACAAGAAAATGGTCGACAAAACGATGAAGAATGTGGCAGACTCCTTTCAAATAGCCTGATTATCAATGTATTTACAGGTGCGTTTTTGTATTGCCTTGTTCATTTTGGAGTCTTGCTCATAATCGATCATATCGACCAAACTCCTGCGGTAGTCCGCTATGCGAAACCATATTTGGCATTATTATCTATTTCGATCATACCATTGTTGGTGTTTCAAACATTTAAGCAGTTCGCCGAGGGTTTGGGATTTACCAAACAGGCCATGTATATCTCCATCTGGGGGAATGTACTCAATATTAGCTTAGGCATCATTTTCGTTAGAGGAATGTTCGGTATACCCGCTATGGGAGTAAGTGGTGTGGGCTTAAGTACATTGATTGATAGAACGCTTATGGCTACAGTTATGGCCATTTATGTGCTTAAATCGGCGCACTTCAAAAAATACCTTACAAATTTTAAAGTTACATTTATAGAAAAAACGATCGCCATCAAAATTTTAAAGATCGGTGCGCCCGTGGCCATGCAATATGCTTTTGAAATTAGTGCATTTAGTGGCGCTGCAGTTTTAATTGGTACTATTGGGGCGGTAGAGCAGGCGGCACATCAAATTGCCATAAGCCTGGCCGCCATGACCTATATGATTGCCGGTGGAGTAGCTTCTGCTGCCACAATCAAAACGGGAAATAATTTGGGTAAAAGAAATTTCAATGACTTGAGAAAGTCTGCTATTGCCAGCTATCACGTAATTTTGATATTCATGTCAATCACGGCTGTTCTATTCATCTTTGCAAATAACTTGATGCCATATATCTACACGGAAGATTTAAAGGTAATCTCTATAGCTGCAGAGTTGCTGTTTATTGCTGGCTTTTTCCAATTGTTCGATGGTACGCAAGTTGTAGGCTTGGGCGTACTTAGAGGACTTGGCGATGTAAACATTCCAACATTAATTACATTTTTGGCTTACTGGGTAGTAGGTATTCCGGTCGGCTATATCCTCGGCTTCTATTTTAATTTGGGTGCAAACGGTATTTGGTACGGACTAACACTGGGGTTACTAACAGCGTCGATCCTATTATTTTTTAGATTTCAAAACAAAACCAGGATGCTTAACGATAACCTTTCCAGTAGTTGACAAGTTATTTTTTTTGACAAGGGCTATTTACCGCCAACATTCACAACTAAGCCAATTGTAAATATGGAGTTTCCGGCTGTCATATAATCCCTGTTTTTTAGTCCAATATTGCTAGAGGTAGTATATTGCAGTTGAACAACCTTACTTAAAGCCATCCTGGTAAAGAAGATAGGTTCAAAAAATATATTATCTTCTTTGGGCTGCACAATTCCATTTAGAAAAAACCGATCCATTTTTACGTGACTTATTCTTAAAGCAGTACCATAATTAATTGGAAAATCTTTGCCAAATAAGCGGAGATTATTGTTCTTTTTGGAGCTATAGTTCACCTGTAAAAATGATTTCCGGTAATCAACCTCCTGTAGTTCGCTGCTGATAAGCACATCATTTTTGTAATCTCTATAGGTAATATCACTCCAACCTTTTCCGACTCCACCATAAATCTCAATGATTCTATTATTATCTGGTCCGAATGTATCGAAGTAACCACCGCCAATTTCAATAAGCTTATGAGCAAAATCCTTGGTCTTGCGATCATTATTCATGGTAGATCCACTGAAAAGTACACCAATATGATCAGAAACAGCATATGCACCATTGATGCTAGCATTACCTTTCAGCGACACATGTCCGCCACCACTAAACTCTCCCTGCTTGCTAAGCATAGGGGTATTGGGCACATTCGGCATGTAAACAGATGAGCAACTGCTCGCGAAAATTGCAATAAGCGGAAATGTAAAACGTAAGTATTTAGTCATAGATGGTTTATAAACAGAATTCGGAGTCAAAAATTGTGCTAAAGATTAATATTAATGAAATTTAATGTCCGTTGAAACTCTGGATGAACTTTTGCGTTTATCGTAATAAATTTAGAAGTTATTGGATGTGTGAAACTCAACTGCGAAGCATGTAGCAACATTGTGGTCATGTCCCATTTTTCGAGAAATAACTTATTTTGTTTATTACAACCATGCGTGCGGTCGCCGATAATTGGATGCAAGATGTGACTAAAATGTCTTCTAAGTTGATGCATCCTCCCCGTCTTCGGAGTGGCTTCAACCAAAGAATATCTTGAAGTATCATGCTTACCAAAGGGAACCGATATCTCGGTTTTTTGAAGTGTTTTAAACCTGGTAAAAGCCTCCTGGATAGTACCATTTTCTTTTGCTAGCGGATAATCAATTTCCATCTCGTCAGGCGTAAAACCCCTTACCACCGCCAGGTAAGTTTTTGTGGTTTGATTATTCATAAACTGTTGATGCATTTGCACTTCTGCGTCTTTGTTTAAAGCAAACAATAATATGCCGCCAGTTTTTCGGTCCAATCGATGTACAGGACTAACGTGCATATTGATTTGATCCCTTAGCATCTGCAATGCAAATTCTGTTGCATCTCTGGCAATGGACGATTGGTGAACAAGCAAGCCATGGGGTTTATTAATGGCAACCAAATGGTCGTCTTGATAAAGAATTTCCAACATGCGGCGAAGATAGTAATATTTACATGGAAGCGATTACCCAAATAGATCAAATGCTAACCGATAGGTATTGCAGTGGGCATCTACAATATCTCTTATATCAGCGGAGTAGCCACCTCCCATACTCACCTGAACGGGTAAATTTCTATCTATGCAGGCTTTTAAAACCAAACGATCTCGCTCTTTGCAGCCTGCTTTGCTCAAAGACAGTTTACCCAGCTTGTCGGTATTTAAAACATCTACACCAGCAAGGTAGAATACAAAATCTGGCTGCGCCATGGCGAAAACTTTTTTCAGGTGAATGGTCAGGATAGAAAGATATCGCTCATCATCAATACCATCATCTAATCCAATATCTAAATCTGATACCTCTTTTCTGAATGGAAAGTTTTTCTCACCATGCATCGAGAACGTGAATACATTATTGTTTTGCCTAAATATTTCAGCAGTTCCATTACCTTGATGTACATCTAAATCAACAATGAGTATTCTCCTAGCCAATTGATTATGAATAAGGTAATTGGCAGCAATAGCCTGATCATTCAGTAAGCAGAAGCCCTCTCCCCAATTGCTACCTGCATGATGGGTTCCACCGGCAACATTAAATGCAATACCGTTCTCCATAGCGAAATGTGCCCCATCTATTGTACCCTGAGTAATCCTAAGTTCACGTTCTACCAGTTTAGCATTTAAAGGAAACCCAATCCGCCGTTGTTCTTTTGCAGGCAGACTTAGGTGCTTTAATTGAGCCCAATATGTGGGATGATGTACCATAGTGATATATTTTTCATCAACAAATTCGGGACTAAAGATATGCTCCTGTTCAATAGTGCCTTCGTGCAAGAGTTGGCCTGGTATCAATTCGTATTTTAACATAGGAAAACGATGCCCTTCTGGAAGTGGATGGGCATATACAGGGTGCCAGGCAATCTTTATCATCAGTTCAAAATCTCCTCAACGTGCTTTTCAATGTTGTTGCAGATTTGATCAACTGGCAGGTCGTTCGCATCCTCACCAAATGGGTTCTCTATTTCTTCAGCTATCAGCTCCAAACTGGCTAGTACATAGAGAATAAAAGGAACTATAAGTACCAAATAATATCCTAAACTAAATACCCAACCAATTGGAATGGTTAGTACATAAACGAAGATAAATTTTTTAATAAAAGCACTGTAAGAAAATGGTATTGGCGTATTTTTTATGCGTTCGCAACCGCCACAAATATCTGTAAACTGATTAACATCATTAGTTAGTACGATGAGTTGCTCTTGAGATACAAAGCCCGCCGAAGCAAGGTTGTATAGCCTGGAGATCATGCTGCTGGCAATCTGATTTGGAATATGTTTACCTTCTGCAACTTCAAGCAAAAGGCTATTTTTTCCGAAGTATAACTTTTCTCTTAAATGCTCTTTCAATGCAAAACAATACTTGGGAATAGCATACTCGAAGAAGCGAACATCTTCATCGGGCAATTTGAGTGCTTTCACTTTCATAGCGAAGTTGCGACTAACATTAGTGAGGGCGCCAAGCAGCTTGCGTCCATCCCACCACCTATCGTAAGAAGTGTTTGTTCTAAACACAAGCAACATGGATATAACAAAACCCAGCAGACTATGCATCATTCCAATGTTGTTAACGTAGTCACTTTTAGATAGTTTAAATACGTTAAGTTCGAGAAAAGCAACTAATGCAGAGAAGATGGCAACGCTGATCATCAACGGCCACAACTTTCTAAAGGTATCAGCTTTGTGGATATGGAAAATAAAAGTAAACCAGTCTTTTGGATTATAGTTGATCATTTATTAATCGACATTTAAAATGTTTTTAGAAACTGCTAATAGAACCTTGCCAGTATGATAAATATCTGTAAAAGAGTTATACAAGGGAACCGGGCTTAAGCGAATAACATCTGGCTCTCGCCAATCTCCCAATACGTAATTAGCTACAAGTGCATCAAAAATTTGTTTACCATTTCGCGTGGCAACTATTGATAATTGGGCGCCTCGATCTTCGACATTTGTTGGCGTAATAATGTTATATTGAATAAAACCAATTTCGTTATTTATTTCATTTATAAGGAATTCTAAATATCCTGTTAAACCAATACTTTTATTTCTTAATTCACTGATAAATCCCGCTTGTTCGAAAATTTTAAGGGATGCATGGTATAGTGCCATCGGCATAACCTGGGTGCAGCTTACCTGCCAACCATCGGCGCCTGGCTCGGGAACAAAACCCTTTTCCATTTTGAATCGCTTTTCTTCACTATAACCCCACCAGCCTGCAAAGCGGTTAATTTCGGTATTATCAAAATGCTTTTGGTGTACAAATATGCCACTTATGCCACCAGGCCCCGCATTCTGATACTTATAAGAACACCAGCATGCAAAATCTACTTCCCAATTGTGAAGCGCTAACGGAACATTTCCTGCCGCATGTGCTAAATCCCATCCTACAATAGCACCAACTTTGTGTCCCGCTTCAGTTATTGCCTTCATATCGTACCATTGACCTGTGTAGTAGTTGATACCGCCAAAAAGTACTAGCGCAATCTCACTGCCATGACTATTTATTACGTTAATAATGTCTTCAGTTCTCAGCGTTTCTTCACCCTGACGGGGAAAAACTTCTATTATAGTTTCACTTGGGATCAATCCGTGGAATCTTACCTGGCTTTCTACCGCATACTGGTCGGATGGAAATGCCCCGCCTTCCATAATAATCTTAACACGTTTGCCTTTAGGCTGATAGAAGCTGACCATCAATAAGTGAAGGTTCACCGTAAGTGTATTCAGGGGGCAAACCTCTTCGGGCTTAGCTCCTACGATAGGCGCCATGAGTCTCTTTAAATCTTTGTGATAAAACATCCATGGTTGATCGCCATCAAACCAACCTTCGACTGCAAGATTAGCCCAATTATCAAGTTGCTGATTTAGAACTTCCTTTGCTGCTTTAGGCTGAAGCCCTAACGAGTTGCCGCATAAGTAAATAAAATTTTTATCTGCCGTATTTGGGAAAAGAAATTTTGTTCTAAAGTCTTTTAACTTATCGGCCTCATCTAGCCTTGTTGCAAATGATAAATCGTTTTTAAAATCCATTGCTCAATTATACAAAAAAAGCAGGCATTGTTTCCAATCCTGCTTTCGATAAATCTTGTGAGATTAAAATTTGATAGTGTCATGTTTTCCAAGATCTGGAGTATCGCCAGTAACAACTGCTTTTAACATACTAAACAATACAACGACTTTAGACGATGAAGAGTCCCAATATTCAGCTTCTTCTGGTGTAACTTTTATTAATGTTAACCTGGGATCTTCTACTCCATCAGGAAACCAAGCCTTTACGAAAACATTAAAGTAAGCCTCTTTTCTAACTTGATCATCAACCAATTCTGCTTTGCCTTTTACGGTAAGGTACGTATTGTTAGAAGGATCGCTATATGCTAAAAGCACGTTCCCATCTTTTGAAATTTCTTTGGACTTTAATGAGTATTCGTTAGTAAAGAACCATATACTACCGTCATCTTCAATTTTTGCGGTACCCATTGGCCTACTGCCAAATTCATCGCCCGATGAAAATGTTGTGAACATGCATGTCCTAACACTTTCTGCCATTTCCTTTAAAATCGATATGTTTTTTTCGTTTTTCATTTCGTAATTATTAGAATAACAAAACAGCTTCGAACCAAAAAAGTTTTAAATTACCTATTCAACCTTGTTGGGTTTACTAACATATTTATTACCCCTAACAAAAAACCTCAAAGGCAGTAATGCATGTTCCTGGGCATAGGCAATACCCACACGCGGGCATTTTACAATCTCGCTGTCAGGATATTTAATCCCCTCATCTGCTATCCAAATCTTATCGCCCGTTAAATCATGTCCATTACATGTACGATCAATACCTAGTGCCTTTGAGATAGAACCAGGACCGGCTGTTATGGCCGGTTTACTTACAGCCATACCCCTTCTTCTTTCCATAATATCTAAACCTACCAAGGGCTCAATCGCCCTAATCAAAATCGCTTGCGGATCATCATTTCTACCGGAAACCACATTAAAAAGGTTATGCATGCCATAACAAAGATAGACATAAGCTACACCACCCAAACTATACATGGTTTCTGTTCTAGCAGTTCTCCTTCCTGCATAAGCGTGGGAGGCTTTATCTTTGATTCCAAAATATGCTTCGGTTTCTACGATAACGCCCGCCGTGACTTCGCCATATACTTTGCTGTATAAGACCTTACCTAACAAATCTTTGGCAAGCGCGATAACATTATCCTGACGGAAATATTCAATAGTTAACTTCAATTACACCTAAATTATCACTTTAACAAAATTCCTATAACTTGCTCTAAATAAAATTTATCAACATCATCGAAGTGACTGATGAACTCACTATCTACATCAAGCACCCCTAAAACTTCATCGTTCTTTATCAAAGGTAAAACGATTTCAGATTTTGATGCCGAAGCACAGGCGATGTGACCTGGAAAAAGATCAACATCAGGCACGATGATGGTTTGGTTCTGCAGCCACGATGTTCCGCAGACACCTTTACCTTTTTTTATTCTTGTACAAGCAACCGGACCCTGAAATGGACCTAAAACTAATTCCTCGTCCTTTACGAGGTAAAAGCCAACCCAAAACCAATTGAATTGTTCTTTGAGTGCAGCACATATGTTAGCCATATTTGCAACAAAATCGCTTTCGCCAGCCAACAAAGCTTCAATCTGGGGTATAAGAGATTGATATTGCTCTTCTTTGGTAATATTTCGATTGATATTAAGATCTTCTGCCATAGTGCAAAGTTAGCGAGGATTTACTAAAGTTTAATTTACCTGCATCATAATGACAAAAAATTGAATGAAAGCATTTACTTAATTGTTTAGTTTTGGCTTGAATAAATGCATTAATATGATTGTTGCGCTAACCATCACCAAGTTTCGAGGTATTACTATTCCATTTGCTTTTTTAGGCATGGCTATTTTGCGTATTCCAATGATGTTAAATAGCAAATGCAAGTTTTGGAAGTTATTGGGGTGCGGAAAAGATGCGAGGGTAGACTTAGGACCAGATTTCAAACATTGGGCAATACTGTCGACATGGGATACGAAGGATGATTATGACGTGTTTAACAAAACGTCATTCGTATCAAAATGGTTTAGATGGTTTGGATTAGAGCAGTTTACCATAGTATTAAAACCTTTAATGAGTCATGGCTTATGGTCTGGTAAAGAACCCTTTAAGGTAGACGAAAATAATCATGAAACGAGTGAACAGATTGCCGTAATTACCCGGGCCGCAATTAAATTCAATAGGCTTTCAGAATTTAGAAGTAATATTAAAAGGGCAGCTGAAGACATGAGAAACGCAGAAGGCTTCATATTATCAGCGGGTATTGGCGAAAACCCATTCTTCGATCAGGCTACCTTTTCGATATGGGACAATGCAACGCACATGAAGAATTACGCATACAAGTCAATGAATCATGCTGATATCATCAAGCTCACCAGAGCAAGAGAGTGGTATAGCGAGGAACTATTTGCCCGATTCGCAATCATAGAGAAAGTAGGCACTTTAAATGGGAAAGCTATCGAAAAATATTTGCCAGTGAAAAAACAATAAAACATAATAGGATATGAGAGTAATCGCGGAACTGCCACACCCAGAATGTAAAATTAGCATCTTTTCGATGAACCAGAAGTACATTGTTAAATTCGAACAAGGTAGTTTTGAGCAGAGTTATAAGCTAGCTGAGCTTGATCTAAGCGGAGGTGGGGTAAATGATGTATTTGAAATATTGGATGAGGAATTCATCGCCACGGCCATTTCAAGGTTCAGAACAATGAGAACAGATTTTAGTGCAGCATATAAGAGGCATCAATTTTAATAAAACGACATAACACACTGATAGACAGTGGTTAATATTGCATTACAAAATTTAATTTTGCATTTTTGCTTACATTTTACCGCAAAACAACATTTCATATCATTTTTAACTTGATATAATGATAAACAAAACATTGATTAATATCGCTTTAAGTTTGTAAACAAAATTAAATTCTGACCTTTAAAGATGCCAAATAAATACGCACTTAAAGGATTTCTTCTGAAAAAAAGAAATCTAGTTTAGCAGGTGAGTGTTAGTGGGTTTGCAACAAATTAACTCAAAACCGTGTCGTGCACTACTACCCTATACCAGTAACTTGAAAATTTAGCGACAGCTTCTAAGTGAGCCTTGTCATCTTGATAGGCATTATGATCTGCGAGAGAATTAAAGGTTATGGTTAAGGCGTAGGTAAATGAATTATCGGTAACAGGTCTCGTAGGTGTTTCGGCGGCGAGTCCATAATTCAATGACTTAATCTCTTTTATTGGTCTTAAGCTTTCGAAAAAATTGCTGAATTTTTTTACCTCTTCTTTCGATAATTGGGGTTTTAGCCAGAACATTACGAAATGTTGGATTGTTGCTTGATCTTTAATTTCCTCTTCCATGTTAAATGATTTTTCCGAAGATAAAAGTTTAGGCATAAAAAAAGCGACTATTTACATAATCGCTTTTAAATATATTGATTGAAATTACTGTACTCGTCCAGTTTTTTTATCTTCACCACGGCCGATTAAATAACCACCGCCGGCGCCAACTAAACCTCCGATAACAGCACCTCTGCCCTTTTTCTTATCAATTAATGCACCACCAACTGCACCTGCAGCACCACCGATTACAGCACCTTTAGCTGCATCACTCCAGCCTTTTTTCTTTGCAGTTGGTTGGGTTGTACCTCCGTAAGCGCTTGAGCTACCACCAGAACTAGCATAAGATCTAGATGAAGATGCTCCAGCTCTTCTAGCTGCAGCTAACTCTGCCTGGTGTTGTGCTTCTTTCTCTGCTTCAACTTTAGCTGTTTCAGCCCTTTTGAAGCTATCTAAACGTAAACTGTCTTTAACAGCCTTGATTGCTAATTGCTTCTCAGCTTCCTGCTGTTTCAATGCTGCCTCCTCTTTTGCTCTATTGTTACAAGCAAACATGACAGAACTTAATGCGATTACTACAAATATCTTTTTCATAACATTTTACTTTACATGAATCTTGCTTTCTATCCTAACCAGATGAGCAGATTTCATTTTGATGTGTGATTTTGTTAATTATGTGTAGTAAAGAAAAAATGATGCCAAAATGTTTGCATCTTTAGAAATTAATTTAATAAATCCATATACCAAAAACCATAAGAACTTGATTGTGAATAACATACATCGCCACCTTCACTAACTGTTTGAGGGGTTTTATAACTTCTAAATACTTTTTCTCCAAGTGTAAAGTGAATTTTTTTCCTGAAAATGGGACCTTCAAATACAAAAGTATGAAATTCACCATTTTCACCACATGGATCAATATCATGTGGAAGCCCTTTTACTAGAGCTTCAGAAAGAACTTTGCCACAGAATGAAGCTAGACTTTCTTTAGTGCAAACTATGATTGTTTTATAGGTCAGTGCTAAAAATTCATGAATTAATTTTGTGGTATCGCGTTTCCAAAGGGGGAACAATCCTATTAAACCTAATTCTGCTAATTTACTTTCTCTATAATTACGTAAATCTTCCAAGAAAATATCCCCATAAAGAGAATGGGTAATTCCCTCCGCCTTAAATTTCAATAAATGGTCCCGCATGATATCGTCGTACGTCTTCATATCGGGCATTTCCCCTAATCTAATTTGATAAAGTGGGATACCGATACTTTCTGCTTGGGCAATGAGCAATGATTCGCGAACACCATGCATAGAGACACGGTTGAATTCTTCCGTTACGGTAGTAACCAAATAGCGAATCTCTACTAAGGGATCTTGGAGTGCATAATGTAAAGCCAATGCACTGTCTTTACCGCCACTCCAATTGAAAATGCAAATCTTTTTAGCTGCCATTACTTAAAATATCTGTTAATTCTTGTACACCATCCCCTGCATTTTTGACAATGCTAATCACATTTTTGTATCGTTTAACATCTGGTGTATTAGGATCGATAATGTATTTAGGTATGTTTGTTGGTACAAAATCCATCAATCCGGCAGCAGGATATACAGCTAAAGAAGTTCCGATTAATACGAACACATCAGCCTTGGTACAAATTTCTGCCGCAACCTCGATCATTGGAACGGCTTCACCAAACCACACTACGTGCGGGCGGAGTTGCGACCCGAACCCACAGGTCTCGCCCATTTTTAACGTATGTCCTTCTATTGGATAAGTTACATGTGGCATTGCACTCGATTGAGACATTGTGATGATCCCATGAAGATGGGTTACATTATTTGAACCAGCACGTTCGTGGAGATCGTCTATATTTTGGGTAATTATTTCCACATCGAAATTAGCTTGCAAACGAGCAAGACCGATATGTGCCGAATTAGGTTTGGCTTCAATAACCTGTTTTCTCCTGTCGTTATAAAACTGCTGTACTAAGTCCGGATTCTTTTCCCATGCCTCAGGCGTAGCCACATCATAGACATTATAACCTTCCCATAGACCATCAGCATCACGGAAAGTTTTCAGTCCACTTTCGGCACTTATCCCAGCGCCAGTCAAAACCACTATCTTCATAACAATCAATTAAAGCACTACCAAATCCATTTGATTTAAGTTAACGAACTTTTCGGCTATACGCATATCTGCCTTAAATATTTCGGGGTGAAACATGCATGCAAGTACCTCAATGCCATCTACTAATGTACCAACGCTCGGCTGAGTAAACATGTCGAAATCGGCAAGATAGACTTGGTTATTACGGATAGCTGTTAACTCGTGCCATCCTGGCTTCGCCATTAGCAGATTTATTTCTTCCCTCGTCCGGTTTATGTCGAAACCGCAAGGTGCTATCACCAGTACTTCGGGATTGTACCTCACGATCTTTTCCCAATGTGTAACGATAGAATCTCCGCCGGGGTTAGATAACATGTCTACACCTCCGGCAGCAGCAATTTGAAAAGGAATCCAATGTCCGCAATTATAAATAGGTTCTACCCACTCCATTAACATTGCCCTTTTAAGTGGCGCTTTGTGTAAACGCAACTGATCGAGAACAAGGTCTGTTCTACGTTGCAATCCAGCCAGGTAATTTAGCGCAACTTCTTCCTTCCCCATGGCCCGAGCAATGGTGATTGCACATTCATAAACATCCTGCAAATTGTTTGGAGATAACGGAACAAGTTTAGGTTGTTTAGCTAACTTCATTACGGCGCTCTCAGTACAAGCAGTATCAATATTACAAACTTCACAAACATCCTGTGTAAAAACTACATCGGGAGAAATTTGGGCTAGCAGCTCATCATCAACCCAATACAAGCTTTTGCCCTGGGCCTTTGATGCAGAGAAAATACGATCAATTTCTATGCTTGAATAATTTTTACCTTCTAATACACACCGAACAACTTTTGGCAATGCTTTAGCCTCCCGAGGGCATTCGAAAGTTACGCCGAATAAACAAGATTCTAGACCCATATCATAGATCATTTTGGTAGCAGCGGGTAAAAAGGATACAACTTTCATAAAGAGGATTTTAAAGATGAAGGAAATGCACGAAGAAAAAAAAATCCTCTTTTGAATTTAGCCAAAAGAGGATTTAATATAAGCCTAAAGCTTTCTATAATGTTTGTGTTTGTAACTTTAGTGCAGGATATTTTGCTTTTAAAATTTCGAAAGCACCAAACAATATTGCACCAAATATCACTGTTCCTTCTAAAAATCTGATCTCAAAAGGAATTGCCCGTTCTAAACACAACCAAAAACCCGCAAAATCTTGGGTATAGGATGGATTGTGGAACCATACTCCGAAATCGGTAACTACCCAATGAATAAAAACAATGGATAAAGTAGCACCCAATACTGTTGCGGCATTAATTTTTCCAAGCATTAGCCTTCCAACAAGCACCATCAATGCAAAAGCAATATAAGTCCAATACCAACCTTCGTATAAAAATCCATTACTATATTGTTTAAAGATGGTATTAGCAAGAACAAAGTCGCTTAAAAACAAGCTTAAAATTGGAAAAGCAAATGCTTTTAGGTTATTCTTAAAATATGCTCCTCCAAATAGTGCTACAGCTCCAATTGAAGAGAAATTAGCAAATTGTAAGGCATCAGAATTAAACGTGACCAATAGACGAAAAGCCGTTATGGCTAAAATCAGCAACAATAAGATTAAGTTGCGAGGATTGATTTTTAAGTTAGACATTCTTTTTTAAGATAATTGATTACACAAAGTTATACTTTCTTAGCGGATATTAAAACTAACCCCAGCATTAAAGTTGAAACCCAAAGAATTGTAGCCTATAATTTCGTTATATTTCTCATTAAGGATATTCTTTGCATCTAGGAAAATTTTTACTCTTTTATTGGCCAGTGCATATTCACCATACGCACTTAATAGTTTGTAAGCAGGTAGATTCTCCACTACATAGGTGTTAAAGTTTCCATCGGTACGTGTACCAAAATACCGAAAGTTCGTATTCAGATATAAGTTGTTTGTAGCCTGAATGCCTGCGGTTACACCAAAACTGTGTTTGGGTCTTCTAAAGAGAAAATCTTCCACTTTATTATTTACGCTATTAAACTCATTTCCGGTTACAAATGCGTAGTAACCACTTATATCTACTTTCCAAACTTTTACCGATGGTTCAATCTCGAAACCCTTTACCTTTTGGCTTTCCTGGTTGATGTAACCAATGTTGAAATCGTAAATAATAGCATCGGTTAGGTCCCTTTTAAAGCCTGCTAAGCGTAGTGAGAATTGATCAT
Organism: Pedobacter sandarakinus; assembly: GCF_026240095.1. Lineage (GTDB taxonomy): Bacteria > Bacteroidota > Bacteroidia > Sphingobacteriales > Sphingobacteriaceae > Pedobacter > Pedobacter sandarakinus. The sequence goes on from NZ_JAPIVG010000002.1 coordinate 545,013, forward strand.
CGGCAAAACTAAAGTTCACTCCAGCTTCATAATTTTGGGATTTCTCTGGTTTTAAGTCTAGATTAGCGCCATATCGCCCAAATAACATGTTAAGTGTAGGAATTTTAAAGGCAGTTGAGATAGTACCAAAAAGCTTAACCTGCTTTATGATATTTATTGATGGTGTGACCGAGTAAGTATAATTTTCCCCGTACTGTTCATGTTTGTTATAACGCCCTCCAACTTCCAGATTAAAGACACTCAAATCATGTAGAAAAAATGAACCATATGCGGCAAAAATATTGGTTTCTGGCTTATTCGCCCCGGAAGATAATTTCATTTCTCTGTTATCTATTCCAACAAGAAGGTCTAATTTATTGTTAAGCTTTTGGTTGTAAAACAAATCAATGATGCTAATATTTCCTTTACCAATGCTATTGTAAGGAAAACCAGCATAGCTACTTAACGTATTGTTTGATGTTGTTTGATAGCTGTAATTAAGGGTAATTTTACCATTACCGAAATCGAATTTTGAGTTTAAACCACCACTAAAGTTTTTTAACGTTGCATTATTATCTGCTATACCATCAGAAAAGGCGCCCTCATCTATCTTGTAGTTTCCGCGATAGTACCTTAAAAATGGGTTAATAGTAAGTTGTTTACTAAGTTGAACGCCAAAGTTGGCATTAACACCATCAGTTTTATACCCATCTTTATCAAACTCGGTATTATCCCCTATCGGATTGGCCGCTTCAGAAATTCCATCACTCTTTTGGTGGGTATAATTAACGTTATATGTAAATCCATCTACACCGCCATTCAATCCTATTGTACCTTTATATGTTTCAAAAGTACCTGCACTGGCAACACCGAAAATGGTATTTCCGTTTGCGGCACTTTTCTTTGTAATGATATTGATTACGCCAGCAATAGCGTCAGAACCGTAAATAGTAGATTGGCCACCTCTCAAGATCTCGATATGATCAATCTGATCTATAGATAGCAGACGTAAATCGAATGCGCCGCCATTTCCAGATGGATCATTTTGTACAATACCATCGATTAAGATAACGGCGTAAGCACTTCCAGCACCCCTGAAGAACACTGATTTATTTAAGCCCGGATTGCTACCAGATCCGGCCACAATGATACCGGCTTGCTCGCTGATTAACTCTGGCAGGGATTTACCAACGCTTCTGGCCAAGGTTTCCTTGCTGATGATGCTAACCACCTTGCCCGTTTGCGATTGTTTCTGATCATTTTTGGTAGCTGTAATTACGACATCTTTTAACCTCAAACTGTCTTGTGCGCTGGCTGTTCCAGCACCTAATTGCACAAGCCCCAGGCTTGCTGCAATTAAAATTCTTTTTTTGTTCATTTGATTGTGAGTTTTGCCCACAGCCAACAGATAGAAAAGGAAATAAAATACGATAAATGTAGTATTCCAATCCAAGCTTCAATCCCCGAAAGCTATGAAATTATATGCTAAAGGCAGGTCTTCTGACTTACTCCCGATTTTTGGCCTTCCCATTAATTTAACAGTGGCACAGAGTTAAAAATCGTTGTAGAGCTTACAGCTGCGGGACAGTTGCAGAGTTTCACTGCATTCCCTTTTAATTCCGATACAAGTAGCGGAAACCAAAAGCGCTGCAAAAGTAGTAAAATAAACGAACTGGTAAAATGAATGTGATGAAAGTTTAATTTTTAGACAAAATGGTATCTTTAAAGCCAAATAGCTACCATGAAATTTTTCCTTTCAATCCTTCTCGCATTCATCATTAATCAAACAATGGCACAAAAAACTGACACCTTGTTTCTTAAAAAATTAATGGAATCTAAACCGGAATTGTTTGGCAGCGTGTTAAATCATCCCCAGAAAAACGAAGTACAGATTTTATATACGCAGGTAACACGAGATAGATCTAACAAACCAACATTTAAATCATTTAGCTACAACCTAAATCCCCACCACTATTTTTATCCTGCAAGTACAGTAAAGCTTGCGGCTGTTATTTTTGCGCTAGAAAAGATAAACACCCTTTCCACACTAGGTGTTACTTCAAATAGCACGATGTTGACTGACAGTGGGTATGTGGGTCAAACAACAGTTGCTAAAGACAGTTCAGCAAAAAACGGCTTACCATCTGTTTCACATTACATTAAAAAGATCTTGCTTACAAGTGATAATGATGCGTTTAACAGGCTATTTGAATTTATTGGTCGCCGGGAAATAAACCAGAAATTGCAAAAAAACGACTTGTACAATAGCAGAATTTTAAACAGGCTTGCCATTGGCGATGGAGGTGAATCTTCAAAGCATACTAATCCGATAAAATTTTACAATGGCGACAGGTTAATCTACAGTCAACCAGCTCAATATGATACAAACGAGTATCCAATTCAATTGAGCAATACAAGTGTAGGTGTTGGCTACTTAGATGCTAAAGATCAGCTTATTAATGAACCTTTTAGCTTCGACAATAAAAATTCATTTGCTATTGAAGACCAACAGATGCTCATGCGCAAGCTCATGTTTCCTGAAAGTTTTTCGAAGCGAGACCGATTTAATTTAACTGCCGAAGATTACCGGTTGATTTATACCTACATGAGTAAATATCCCTCGGAAAGTAATTTTCCGAAATACAGTCCAGAGGAGTTTTGGCCAACCTATGCCAAAATGATTTACTTTGGTAGAGATAAAAATACTAGCCCAAGCAACAATATTCGCATTTTTAATAAGTATGGCGATAGCTATGGTTTTATTATCGACAATGCTTTCTTAGTTGATTTCAAAGGTGGTATCGAATTTTTTCTTACCGCAGTAATTCAAAGCAATGAAGATGGGATTTATAATGACAATAAATATGAATATGAAACAGTTTGCTATCCATTCATGCAAAATCTAGGTCGGGTTATTTACGAGTTTGAGAGAAGCCGTACCAAAAACAAGCCCGACCTGTCAAGATTTGAAATGGATTACAGATAGTAGTCCTTATTCTGTTAAAAGTGATGCTTTGCAGGTCTCAAGCTTAGCGCTTTCCTCTGCTGTAACTTTCGGGAATTGTAAATCCAGATCTTTTAGTCTGCTTAAAATCAATTTGCTTATAGCCAATCTAGCGTACCATTTTTTATCTGCCGGAATAATATTCCAAGGTGCTGATTTTGTACTTGTTTCATTAATAGCTAATTGGTAAGCATCCATATACTTTTCCCATAAAGCACGTTCTTTGATGTCACCAGAAGAGAACTTCCAGTTTTTAGTGGGATCATCAATACGCTCTAAGAAACGTTCCTTTTGCTCATCCTTGCCTACATTTAAAAAGAATTTCAAGATAACCGTCCCATTTGCAATCAGGTGTTCTTCAAAATTGCGAATACTTGCATAACGTTGTTTCCAAAAATCTTTTCCAATTTTCTTAACATCATCATAACCGGGAATATTCTCGCTTAAAATATATTCTGGGTGGACCTTACAAACGAGCACATTTTCATAGTGCGACCTATTATGGATACCGATACGCCCACGTTCTGGCAGTGCTTTATAGTGCCGCCACAAAAAATCATGCTGGTACTCTTCTGCCGTAGGAACTTTGAAGGTAAAGACCTGGCAACCCTGAGGGTTTAAGCCGCTCATAACATGTTCAATGGCACTATCTTTTCCGGCGGCATCCATAGCCTGAAAAATAATAAGTAGAGAATGTTTTCCACTTGCGTAAAGTTTTTCCTGGAGCTGGCTGATTTCTATTTTAGTTTTGATAAGCTCATCTTTCGCTTTTTCCTTATTATAAGAACCAGTAAAACCTGTTTTCAAACTCTTTAGTGAAACTTTCTTTTCGCCTGGCATAATCAGGTCTTCGAACTCGTCTTTCATAAGCGTGGTTGTGAAGTATAAATCTTTATATGGTTACTTTAAATATAGAACTAAAAAATAAGTAAATTAAATACCTTAATTTGCATAGAGAGTTTTTTATATTTAACGCCACAGCATTTACCAAAAGATCATCTTATTTAATATGTTTAAAGAGATAAAAAACAAGTACTTACGTTATCCTGCGATACTTTTATTTTTCGTTATCATTTTCTTTTCTGCGCTTCAACTCAATTTCTTATGGCTTTTCGGGTATTCGCCGAGTGCACGCGACATTAAAATGCCCACCCTTCGGGTTGGCTCAGAGCTATACACGTCTGATGGAAAGCTAATCGGCAGATATTTTAAGGAAAATAGAACTCCTGTTAGTTTTGGAGAAATCTCGCCAAGCGTAATTAATGCACTAATTGCTACCGAAGATGTTCGCTTTTATAACCATTGGGGTATAGATGCACAAGCGGTTGGTAGGGCTGTTATAGGTTTTGGCAAAGAGGGTGGCGCAAGTACCATTACCCAGCAACTTGCAAAAAATTTGTATCGCACACGATATAATAAGTCGCAAGGGTTGTTGGCAAAAATACCGTTAGTAAGAACCATCATCTTTAAATTTAAGGAATGGATGACAGCAGTCAAACTGGAAGCCAACTATTCTAAAAACGATATCATCACGATGTACTTGAATACCGTTTCATTTGGAAATAACACCTACGGAATTAAAACAGCCAGTAGGATTTATTTTGATAAAGATGCGAAAGATTTAGCAACGGCCGATGCGGCGATGTTGGTAGGGATGCTTAAGGGCACTACGCTATATAACCCAACAAAGAACCCAGAACGTGCTTTGGAAAGAAGAAATGTAGTGTTAAGCCAGATGAACAAGTATAATTTCCTGAGCAAAGACAGTTTATCTACATTAAGTAAGAAGCCTATTGCAATAAAAGAGGGAGCACTAGAAGATGGTAGTGATGGAGATTCTTATTTAAGGGCGGCTGTAGATCGTTATTTGGAGAAATGGTGCAAAGACAACGGATACGATCTTTATGAAGACGGATTGAAAATTTATACGACCATAGATTCCAAGTTACAAAAGTACGCTGAAGACGCGGTTGCAGAGCAGATGAAAACGCTTCAGCGTAGATTTTACAGCGTTTGGGGAAATGAAGATCCATGGTACGATTCAGAAAAGAAAAAAGTTGACTATCCAGATCGTGCTATGAAAAACCTGCCGATTTACGGTATGTTAATGAAGAAATTCCCTAGCCAGCCCGATTCGGTGATGGCCTATTTTAATAAGAAGAAGAAAATGAAAATCTTCACCTACAAGGGCGACAGAGATACCTCATTTTCTACCATGGATTCCATCCGTTATTACGGAAAAATTCTAAATACAGGGATGATGACCATGGAGCCTACCAGTGGTAAAATTAAGGTTTGGGTAGGCGGAATAGACCATAAATTTTTTAAATATGATCACGTTAATCAGGCCAAACGCCAGGCTGGGTCTACTTTTAAGCCTTTTGCTTATCTCACGGCTTTAGAGCAAGGGATGAGTCCTTGCGATAAAATAACAGATAAACCAGTAAGAATCCCCTATCAGGATAAGGGGGAAACAAAATATTGGGAACCTAAAAATGCTGATTATAGTGTGAGCTACCAGGATATGAGTTTGAGGCTAGCTATGGCAAGATCGGTAAATACTGTTACGGCACAATTAACAGAAAAAGTTGGCTGGGATAATGTCGTAAAGTATGCACATGAATGTGGCATTGATAGTCACCTCGAATCTGTTCCATCGGTAAGTTTAGGTTCAAATGATGTTACCGTTTTTGAAATGGTGAAAGCTTATAGCACATTTATGAACAAAGGGATTAAAACCGATCCGATTTTAGTAGAAAAAATCACAGATCAGGACGACAATATTATTGATGAGTTTAAACCAAAAACCAAACGAGTATTATCTGAAGAGATTGCGTGGTTAATGACATATATGTTCCGCGGTGGTATGGAGGAGCCCCGGGGTACTTCCCAGGCGCTTTGGGAATGGCCGGATCTATTTAGAAAGAACAACCAGATTGGTGGTAAAACAGGTACTTCATCAGATTATGTTGATGCCTGGTATATGGGGCTAACAAAAGATTTGGTTACTGGTGTGTGGGTAGGTTGCGATGAAAGAACAGCGCACTTTAAAAACGGGGAACAAGGTGAAGGATCCAGAACAGCACTCCCTATCTTCGCAAAGTTTATGGAAAAAGTATACCTAGATCCATCTACCGGTTATACTTATGGGCCATTTCCGAAGGCGACTGTAGAAATTACAAGAACTTACAACTGCCCAAGTCCGCAATATGTACCAGATACTACCGCAACTGATACAGTGGCTGTGGACTCCACAAATTTTGATGTTCCGGTAGCAGAAGATCAGGTAACACCTACAACACCTGCAGAACAGGAAGTAAAGAAAGAAGATAAAAAAACTGAACCAGTTCAAAACGTGCCTGCACAAAATGTTCCCCTTACGAAGAAAGAAGAGCGGGAGCAACGTAGAAAAGAACGCCAGGAAGAACGAGAAAAAAAGAAACAAGGAAACGGAAATTGATTGATGCGCACGTTGCCTTAAAACATCCGTCACACCTTCAAAAAGTGTTAAATATTTAATAGTAAGTTAAACAATCGCTATTTTTAAAGTTAAATCTTGCGTTCACGATTTATCGTATATAAAAAAACCATAAAACTCTACATATGAAAATAGGTTCTACTTTAATACGCCGGTATGTTCCGTTATTTTTGCTACTGATAAGTTCTGTATTTGCACAGGCCCAGTATTTCGGCCAAAACAAGGTTAGGTACAAAAAACTGGATTTTAAAGTGCTGCAAACTCCTCACTTCGAAATTTACTATTATATCAAAAACGATGCATTATTAAAGAAATTTTCTCAGGAAGCGGAGACCTGGTATAAAATGCATCAAGAGGTATTTAGAGATACTTTTTTAACCAAAAATCCAATTATCCTTTACAACAATCACCCAGATTTTCAGCAAACTACAGCTCTACAAGGTGAGATTGGTATCGGCACGGGAGGTGTAACTGAAGCGCTTAAAAACAGGGTAATCATGCCCATCATGGAGTTGAACAGCCAAACCAGGCACGTGCTAGGGCACGAATTAGTGCATGCATTTCAATACCATACGTTGTTAGAAAAGGATTCTATCAGTTTGGAAAATGTTGGTCAAACGCCACTTTGGATGGTTGAAGGCATGGCTGAGTATTTATCTATTGGTAAGAAAGATGCATTTACTTCTATGTGGATGCGAGATGCAATGCTTAATAGGGATATTCCATCTTTGAAAGACCTTACCAACTCCAATAAATATTTTCCGTATCGTTACGGGCAGGCATTCTGGACCTATATTGGCTCGCAATATGGCGACACAACGATTGTTCCTCTTTTCAAAAATACGGCTAAGTATGGCTATGAAAACGCCATTAAGTACACGTTCGGTTACGATGATAAAACACTTTCAGGACTATGGAAGAATGCGATAGATGCCCACTACAAGCCGATGTTAAAGGCTGATAGTTCGCAAATTAACATCACAGGAACTAAAATTATCGACAATAAAAATGCCGGTAATATGAACGTGGCACCTGCACTAAGTCCTGATGGAAGGTACGTAGCATTCATGTCAGAAAAAGATCTTTTTGGTATCGATTTATTTTTGGCTGACGCGAAAACAGGCCGAATTATTAGAAAATTAAGTAGCCAGATCAGCAACGGCCACATCGATGACTTTAACTTCATAGAATCTGCAGGGGCTTGGTCGCCAGATAGTAAACAGTTTGCATTTAGTATTTTTAGCAGGGGGAAAAATCAATTGATGATTATTGATGTATCTAATGGAAGCACAACCTCTCAAAATGCAATGGAACAGGTTCAGCAATTTGGCAATTTAACCTGGTCGCCCAATGGAAAAGAAATTGCCTTTTCAGGAATGGTTGAAGGTCAAAGTGATATTTTTTCTTACAACCTTGAAACCAAACAAATCACTCAGATTACGAATGATGCCTATTCAGATTATGCCCCCAGTTATTCTCCAGATGGAAAAAAGATTGTTTTCTCTTCTGATAGAGCAGCCATCCAGGCTAACAATATCACTGCAGTGAATCCAATAAATTTATCACTTTATGATATTGAAAGTAAGTCTGTAAGTAATGTTAACGTATTTTCTGGTGCAAATAATTTAAATGCTCAATTTTCTAGTGATAGCAAACACCTCTATTTCCTATCAAACAGAGATGGATTCAGAAACCTTTACAAGTACAACTTTAGTGATAATACGGTAGACCAACTAACCGATTATTTTACCGGAATTAGTGGCATTACTGAATTTTCGCCGGCTATTTCAGTTTCTAATACAGATGATATTGTATATAGTTATTACCGTTACCAGCGGTACACCTTATATAATGCTAAGTTAAATAGCTTCAAAGCCGTGCGTGTTGGAAATCAACAGGAAAACTTTGATGCGGCCATCCTCCCTCCTATGGAAACGATTGGTGTAAACATCATCAATTCTAACTTAAATAACTTCGATAGGTTCGAAAAGGTTGTTGCGGATTCTTTAAAAACTGTTCCCTATAAGCCAAAATTTAGGTTAGATTATTTAGCAAATAGTGGTGTGGGCGTATCTACTAGTCGCTTTGGAACAGGTGTTTCTGGCGGTATTGTAGGTATGTTTAGCGATATCTTGGGCACGAATCAAATTATCGCCAATATATCGGTAAATGGAGAAATTTATGACGCCGGTGGTTTAGTTGGCTATATCAATCAGAAAAGTAGGATTAATTGGGGCGCAGCAGTTTCCCATATCCCCTATGTTTCTGGATTTAGTTCCTATGGTTACGAACAACTTCCTGTAGGAGATAACACCACTATTGATGCCTTGGCAGAAAACACCGACATTATTCGAACATTTGAAGATCAGGTACAGCTTTTCGGCGCCTATCCTTTTAGCAAAATTCACCGTTTCGAAGTTGGTGGTGCCTTTTCGAGATATAGCTACAGGATAGACCGTTACAGTAACTATTATAATTCTACTGGCTTCTACATTGGGTCTGATAGAAAACGTATTTCTAACGAGCAGGCTACCCAAGATTATGGTGTACCTTTCAACTCATTTACACTATATCAATTAAATGCCAGTTTTGTTGGCGATAATTCCATATTTGGTTTAACCGGACCGTTAGATGGATTTCGGTATAGGGTAAGCGGAGAGAAGTATTTAGGTACTTATAACTTTGCAGGCGTAACTGCAGATTTACGAAAATACTGGAGACTTAAACCAATTACACTCGCAGCAAGAACTTATAACACGCTCAGAATTGGTAAAGATGCCGATCGGTTGTATCCAATGTACGTTGGCTATCCATATTTAGTTAGGGGTTACGAGTCTAATTCGATTTATAAAACAACTTCAGCACAATCTTCAGAATCATTTGATATTAACCAACTAACAGGAAGCAAGATCGCGGTCTTTAATTTCGAAATGAGACTTCCTTTTACCGGACCGAAAAAACTGGCTGCAATTCCGTCGAAATTTCTTTTTAGTGATTTAAACTTATTTTTTGATGCTGGTTTAGCATGGACAAATGATACCCAGGTGAAGTTCAAAAGCCAACCTACTTACGTTACCGAGGTTTTAACAGATAACAATGGACAGCCTGTATTAGACAGTGATGGTAACCAGGTTACATTTCAGTCGACAACAGAACGTGTACCAGTAATGAGCGTTGGGATTTCGCTACGGGTGAATGTATTCGGATATTTTGTACTAGAGCCCTATTACGCTATCCCATTCCAACGTAAAGATGTAAAAGGAGGCGTTTTCGGACTTACCTTCGCACCGGGTTGGTAACAACTCCATGTCTATATATTATATTATCATTTCAGACCTTTTTAAGCACCGGTAGTGCTTAATTTTTTCTAACAATGATAATACAATTTTTTTTATCTATGTTTTAAATCTGTTAAGATAGACTAGTAAAAGCTAAATTAATTTGATTAGTTACGTTGCGGTGCAGCAGAATATTTTCGAAATCTAAGCCAATAGTTAAATCTATCCAATCTGGATTGCAAGATCTAACCAAGCGTTCTTTCTGCGCTCTAGTAAACCTACTAATCAACTTGAAACGGGCTAATGCTTGAGCCTCGCTTTTAAACTCTTCAAAATAAACTAGACGCGTAAGTTGTTTACCATTATCGAAAAAAAGATTTGGCATTTGCTTATAAAAATCCAATGTTTTAATAAGATCTGAACTCATGCCAACATGCATGCTTGTACGATTTCTGTCAGTAACGATGTAAACAAACTTTTTCATAATAATCGGATTTTTTAAATAAACTAAACTATTTAGTATACGCTCTTGCAATTCAAAATAATATTACTAACTTTATGAGCATAAAATTACTAACTATTTTAGTATTTCCAAACTTATTTTAAAATTTATTTTTATGTCGAATATTTCAAATAACCTAAAGTACCTCAGAAAGAAAAAAGGCCATACACAGCAGAATTTTGCAGATATTATGGAAATAAAGCGTTCCTTAATTGGCGCTTATGAGGAAGATAGAGCAGAACCGAAATACGATTTACTAAAGAAAATAGCAGAATATTTTGATCTTACCATCGATGAATTCATCAATGAAAAGATAAATGAGAGCTGGAAACCAAAGCCGAAGAGCTCAGGGGCTAACCTGCGGGTTCTAAGCATTTCCGTAGACCAAAATGAGAGAGAGAATATTGAATTGGTTCCAGTTAAAGCTAGCGCGGGTTACTTAAATGGATTTTCAGATCCGCAATACATTAGTGATTTACCAAAATTCCAACTGCCATTACCGGCCTTGCGCCAAGGCACATTCAGGGCATTTGAGATCATGGGCGATAGTATGCTTCCGGTACAGCCAGGAAGTATTATCATTGGGGAGTACTTAGATAATTGGAATGAAGTTAAAACCGGGGAGACGTATATCATCATCAGCAAAAACGAAGGCGTGGTTTACAAAAGAGCTGGCAACCGCTTTAAAGAGAATAAAGATCTGAAATTGATTTCAGATAATAAGGTTTACGATCCATACACGATTGCAGCCGATGATATTTTGGAAATCTGGAGAGCTAAAGCTTACATATCTACCGCATTACCAGAACCTACCCCCGACCCCACTATGGAAACACTAACGCAGATGATGGCACAAATGCAAAAATCCATTTCTCAACTTAATAAAAATTAACACTTTTTAACTTATCCCAATTAAACTGTTGTACTGTTTTTATATCTATAAGCTAACAAACACATAATAACAGAGATATGAAAAGAGCAATTTTAACAATCGCGATAGCAGCAATGGGTTTTACTGCTGCATTTGCACAAGACAGCACTAAAAAAGCCAGAAGGCCAATGCCGAAAATGAGCGCAGAGCAACGTGCTGAAAAGGTAACGGCAAAATTAGAGAAGGAATTAAATTTGACTGCAGATCAAAAAACTAAGATTTATGCTGTAGAATTAGAGAACGCAAAGAAAATGGATACCTGGAGATCTGCCGATCAGGGCGATATGAAAGGCAAAATGAAAGCACGTAAAGCAGCTATGGACGAGCAAAAAGCTAAAGTTGATGGCATTCTAACGGCAGAGCAAAAAACAAAAATGGATGCATTTAGATCAGAAGCGAGAGAAAAGGCTGGAAAGATGAGAAAAGGGATGGATCGCCCGGGTAGAAAAGAAAAACCACCGGTGGTATCAAATCCGCCTACTCAAGGCTAAGTAATCAGGTTAAATAATAGGCGATATTTCAGAAAGCGTTCCATTTTTTTGGAACGCTTTCGTTATTTTTGGGCAATGAGCAAGATCGAGCATTTCCTTACGAACCGGCTTCAGCAACGAGCAGACCTCCAATCGCTAAGAAAACTGACTACTGTTTTTCCTCGTATTGATTTCTCTTCTAATGATTACCTTGGCTTTGCTAAATCACAGGAACTTCAAGAGCTGATAGCAACAAACACGGCTATCAATAAAGCGTTTAAGAATGGATCTGGAGGTTCACGTTTGCTGAGCGGCAATACTGCCTTTACAGAATATGTTGAACAATTTGTAGCTGATTTTCATGCAGCACCAAGCGGTTTGATTTATAATTCTGGTTACGATGCAAATGTTGGTTTACTATCATGCATCCCGCAACGCGGAGATACAATTATTACTGATGAATTGATTCATGCCAGCATTATAGATGGCTGCAGACTTAGTTACGCCACACGATATAAATTTAATCACAACAACTTAAGCGACTTAAAAATTAAGCTGGAACTAGCCAAAGGAAATGTTTTCGTTGTAGTAGAAAGTGTGTATTCGATGGATGGTGATGTTGCGCCACTCCCTGAGCTTGCACGGCTTTGTAAAGCCTACGGAGCTAACCTTATTGTAGACGAAGCACATGCTACAGGTATATTTGGCGTACAGGGAAAAGGATTGGTAACCAAGTATCAGTTGGAAGAAGAGGTTTTTGCTCGTGTAATTACATTTGGTAAAGCCTTAGGTGTACACGGCGCTATTGTGCTTGGAAGTAAGGAACTAAGAGACTATCTTATCAATTTTTCGAGATCGTTTATTTATACTACCGCTGCTCCACCTTATGCCATTGTTGCTATCCTTTCTGCCTATCAGCTACTTCAAAGGACAGATAATAATGACCTGATTGAAAATATTGAATTGTTTAGGCAACTTGCGAAGGGAAACAAGCTCGTTGTGCTAAATAGCATAAGTGCCATCCAAGGCATTATATTTAAAAACAACCAGCAAACCAGAAGCGCAGCAGCTTTTTTACAGCAGAATGGGTTTGATGTGAGGGCCATTCTTTCGCCAACAGTACCTGAAGGAAAAGAAAGGCTACGGATTTGTTTACATACATACAATACCAGGCAGGACATCATTAACCTGATTGACCACCTGAAAGAACTTAATTGAAATGACTAAATATTTTATCACCGGTATTGGGACAGGTATCGGAAAAACGATTATAAGTGCTATAATAACCGAGAAACTGCAGGCAGATTATTGGAAACCTATTCAATCTGGCGATTTGGATTATAGTGACAGCAAAACGATAGCAAGTTTAATCAGCAACAGAACTACCGTAATTCACCCAGAGCAATACCGGCTTACCCAACCCTTATCCCCACACCTTTCTGCAAGATTAGATGGATTAACAATCGAACTTGAAAATTTCAAAATTCCTGAAACAAAGAATAGCTTAATTATTGAAGGCGCTGGCGGTTTAATGGTTCCACTGAATGAAAAATATTTGATTATAGATTTAATTAAACAGCTTGATGTACAAGTTATTTTGATTTCTCAGCATTACCTCGGCAGCATAAACCATACTTTACTTTCTATAAATCTTCTAAAGCAATATGGGATTGCTCTTAAAGGAATTATCTTTAATGGCGAAGAAAATGAGGAGTCTGAACGTTATATACTTCAATACACCAAAGCAAAAAAGCTAGGTTATGTACCCAGCTTAGATATTATTGATAAAGATGCAATTAAAAAGATGGGTAATGCATTGCTAATTTAGGAAACCACTCTTTTTTAAGAATGATGCCCAAACCTGGTATCCTTCTGGAATTAGGTGCAGGCCATCTTTAGTAAGCTCAGAGCGAAGATGTTGATCCTGGTCGGTGAAAACGGGATACAAATCAATAACAGTTACGTTTTTTGCTGCAAACTTTCTTATCTCATCATTCAGGAACAAAATGTGTGCATCTTTTCCATAATGATTTTTGAATTTACCGAATGTGCTGTTAACTGGCAAAAGCGTATTGAAATAGATTTTGGTTTTTTTGCTGCCTGCTCTGATTCTAGAAATCATCGATTTATAATTTCTTAAAATAATGCTATCAGGTATATTTCTGGAAATATCATTAATGCCAATTAGGATAAAAATTTTAGCTGGCCTGCCATCAATCACATCCTGTAATCGCTCTAGAACACCGAAAGTGATATCGCCGGAGATTCCTCGATTTTTAGCCTGAGGCAAACTGAGCAACTTAGCCCAGTCGGTTCCCGCAGTTATGCTGTTACCCAAAAAAATAAAATCCTTTTTCGAGGTGCTTTCACTTTTAAATTTTTGTACTAACTCTACGTATTTACCTGGTCGATAAGTGCTATCCCATGTTGAAGATTGAGCATTTGCATGCCCATTAGCTAGTAAACCAAAGAAAAGAATGAAAAAAGCAACTTTAATAAATAATTTCATGTTGATAGATTTTATAATGCAACCACTTATTTTGCCTTAACCAAAATATCCGGATAATCAGATATGATTCCATCAACTTTTAAGGCTTTGAGATTTACAATTTCAGTTGTGGTATTGGCAGTCCACGGAATAACCTTAACACCATCTGCATGGGCGCTATCCACAAAATTTTTATCAACCATTTGAAAAGCCGGACTGATAATAAATGGTTTAAACCCTAGATCGGAAATGTTTTCTTCGTAAGTTTTCTTGTTCGAAACTAAAAAAGAAGTTTTAATGTTGGGATATTTTTTGTTGATTATCTGAATAGTTCTCTTATCAAAAGACTGAATCACCACGTACGAGGCAATCTTGTGGTGCTCGATTACATTCATCAACAATTGAACGAAAACTTCTGGCGTTGGGTTTGTAATACCATCCCCCTTTTCGCTACACTTTGTTTCGATATTATAAAAGAACTGTTTGCGTTTATGCAGTTTAATGTCGGCTTGTACGGCGTTGATCAAGTCTCCAAGCAAGGGAATCTCCGTTTTTATTTTTTTCTGCGATGGAAATAAATCGTAAAATTTAGACCCAAGATCAAATTTCCGAAGGTCTTTATATTTCATGCCAAACACAGCATATTTCTTTGCATCAGAAGCTGGAATTTCAGTTCCATTCGGGCTAACCATAAATGCCGGACTTAAATAATCATCGTGGGTAACAACCACTTTACCGTCTTTAGTAACGTGAGTATCCATTTCCAAGGTGGTAATACCATCAATCGTCATGGCATTGAGCATGGCTGTTATGGTATTTTCAGGCATAAGCCCCCTTCCCCCTCTGTGTGCTTCGGCACTAAAAGTTGGGAAAGGCAATTCTTGAGCGAACATTTTCCCGGCGAAAAAAAATGTCGCTAGACTTAGTATGATGTATTTCATGATATCATAAATCGTATTAATCTACCCTTTTGATTCTATTTCAAATTTTTCGCCAAACCGATCTGTAGCCACTACCTTTACAACGTTTACATTTGGCGCAAAATGAGCAACAAAGAGGTGTTCTGTAGAATGGGGCTCGGGAAATGTTCTACCTGCAGGTAAAGTTGGCCCTTTATATAAACTAACAGTTTGCGGATCATACCCCTTTTGGTTTTCCATCTCTCCCATTGCTTTACCATCTAAAAAGTACTCTACTTTCCACATGGGATCCCAATTCCAGACATTTGCAATAAGACGCTTTTGATTGGTTAATTCATCAATATAGATATGAACTTGCTCTTTTCTATCTAAGCCTGTCGGCTGATAATACCACTTAAGATCCGTACCATCAACAGCATAAACTCCGTAGCCTCTTGGGGTCCCGTCCTCGCAAACCGGACCCGTCCACCAGGCACCGCAAACCGCACCGTGGTTGTGTTCAAAAATTCCGTTAGTTATTACGTTACGGGTGTAGTGTGTATGGCCAGACATGATATGCACCTTGGTAAAATCCTTTAACAACGCATATAGATCGGCGTTGTTCTTTACAGAATTGTGTACCGGAATATGCAGATTGATAATGATTAAGGCATCTTTTGAAACGAAGCTTAAATCTTTCGCCAGCCAGTCTAATTGCGCCTGAGAGATAAATCCATCATAATTTCGTTCCACACCTAGGTAGCGCACATCATCCATTACAACATAATGTGCTTTTCCCCGATTGAATGAATAATAAGTTGGTCCATAATGTTCCTGGAAGGTTCGGTCAGATGTATCATCCCCACCCATTCGGTAATCCATATCATGGTTACCCAAGCATTGAAAAAATGGAATGCCCATCTCTTTTACTGCCAGATCGTAATCTGCAAATAGCTCGTGATTATCCCAAACAATATCGCCAACAGTAATACCATGAACCGGAATTTTGCCCATCGATTTAATTATCTTTTTAGTATCCGGCACCGCAGTAGCCATCATTTGAGCAACATCTTTTTTATTTTTTACCTGTGGATCTGCCCAGATTATAAAATTGTGGCGGGTATCACTCATCCGCATCGGATTTAATTCAAAATTTAAGGCGTTCCTCGCATCAAGTTTTTCATAATACTTGGCGAGGTTGCTGTTGGTGGTAAATTCGTATCCTGAAGGTGTGCTGATCCAGATGAATCTTGCCAGCTCATTGAGTTCTATTGAATAATTTCCATTTTTATCAGTAGGTATTACACTGAATCCATCAGATACCAAAACATTGGCAATACCTTTACCTTTACTGGTTACTTTACCACTAATTTTACGATCAACGGCTAAAAGTGAAAGCGCTGAATACGATTTTAAACTCACAAACAAAGTTGTGGCCAACAATCCAGATTTTTGAATAAAAGATCTTCTGTTCATATAAGATATCGAGCTATAAAAATAAGCCACCAATTTTAATGGTGGCTTGAGGAATAATTTAGTTTACAATCGTAGTGAAACCAGCAGCGGCTTCTATGGTGCTTAATGGCGATGTTGATGTTAACGGAATGTTCCTGGCAACTCTACCAGTACTCCATAAGCCGGTAGCAACATCATAAACTCCTCCCAGCATTGCAAAATTACCGGTAGGGCTTGGAAAAGCGAATTTACTGGTATTTGTTCCCGCACCATAAAAGGCAACACTCTTCCTATTTTGAATAGTACTATATTTATCAGTATTGGTAATCCTGTAGCCGGCTTCTGGAGGACCGGCAGAATATACAGTACCATTGCCGCCATAGAAAATAACATCTAGTGGAACGGAGTTTCCATCAACTCGAATACCTTCAAAAACTGCTATACCAGCAACATTCCCACTGTTAGCAAGTAAATTAGTAGTTGCCGTACCAAAATCTGCACCATTTATAGTAGAATATTGTGTACTACTTATCCATACCGCAGAACTAATGTTGGTAGAACCAGCTCCGTAAATATTTTTATTACCTCCTACATAGCAAAAATCACCTTTTTTAACGGTACCAGTTGTAATGTTAATTTTATAAGTTCTTACCCCTCCAAATGCCCAGCCGTTAGTGGGCGCAGCAATAATACCTGCGTTATTTGCAACAACTATAGAAAATGGCGTAGTAGCAAAATTGATATCACGAGTGGCTTTAAACTGTATATACTCGTAATTGGCATCAGAGCCGCTCGGATCTGTTAAATATCCTGTAATGATTAATGCAGATGGCTTAATCAACGGCAGGGCAAAAACGTCATCAGCGGTACGTGGCCTAAGTTGTGTTCCAGTCGAACTAAGTACCACAATGCCAGTGAAATCAGCTAGCGGTACCAATTCTTGATTTGCAAAACTTGCGGATGGGTCAGTGTATACGGTTGCGCTGCCAAAGCCATCATTAATGGTTTTGCTACCCGAAATCGTTTCGCCTGCGATTGGCTCTGGATTAACACTACCTTTGCTAATCGTAATTAGTGTACTTTCGTAAAATTCGGGTTTAGCCGCCAAGGTAGCAGAATTTACCGCCTGCATTTTAATTGCCCTGCCTGAAGCAAGCTTTGTAACATTTGCGGCAGATACCCCAACAACCTGTAAAGTGCCGTTCACACGTTTTAGTGTTCCACCATCGATTTTGATATGAACGGAATCACCAGGAACATATTTCGTTGCATCTGAACCTATGTTAACTGCGATACCTCTTAAAGAATCGATGCCACTGCCGGTGCTGCGACTATTTTGCAGCATCAGTAAGCCTTGAGGTAAATTGCCATTGCTCTGATCGGAAATAACAACACCCCTAATGCTTGTGGCTCCTGCCATGTTAGCGGTTGTTAATTGAACATCAGCATTGGTAAATAACTTCCGTAGGTCGAAATTTGAAATATATGGACTTACAGTAATATTAAAGTAATCGGTTTCTCGTTTACAACCCATCCATGTGCTACCAATTAAGCAGATTGCACAGATATAAAGTATGATCTTTTTCATTATATTTTATTTATGGATTACGGTTTTTGCCACCAAACTAATGTGTTAATATCGTCTGCACCCTGTGAGGCAACAGCATTCCTATAGCTTGTTGGGTTTGTTGATTGTGTTACTATCGGATAATTTAGTCTCGCTGGCATTTTACCACCATTTGCTAGTCCGGTTCCTTGAGGAAGGAATGGATGTTGTGTTCTTCGATATTCTATCCATTGCTGAAAATCGACCAAAAACATAGCATAATATTTTTGGATGTGGATAAGCTGCATCTTACTTGGAGCATTACGGGTAAGATTATCTAATGGTAATGCATTGTTCCAGGCAATGTCTGCCGCATTAATGTATGATATAACTGCCGGATCAGTGCCACTGGTAAAACGCTCTGGCATCCAATAATTAACCGCATCAGCAATACCTTTGTTATAATAACTTTCGCCAGTCCCGCTAATCCAGCCCTTGGCAGCAGCTTCTGCCAATATGAAATCTACTTCTGCACAGTTCATAATGATACCAGTATATGGATCAGTTTGCAAGGTATAAGCCGCATTTTGTGCATCAGAGTAAAAATAAGATTGTTTTACTACTGATGTACCAGCATCATAACCACTAGGTACGCCAACATAGCCGGCAGGACCTGGTGCGATACCAAACCTACTGATGTTGTTTTTTCCTAATTGAGGATTGATGCGTGGATCTACCCAAGCGCCCAGGTTACCAAGAAAAAAGTCTGTGATGGCTGGCGTTCTAAAGTCAACCGCCCTAACACTTATCATAAATGGAGAAGAATATAATGCTGTACTGCTATTGGTGCCATTCCAAAGAATTTTTGCAGTATGGCTGTTGTTCTCCATAATTGGATAGTTGGCCTTATTGGTTTCTGCTATTTCTTTAATTTTGCTAACTGCTTGAGTACTTACCTCTGCTTTTCCGGATATACGAAGCAATAACCGCAAGTATAAAGAGTTTCCAAATCTACGCCATTTGTTGATATCTCCCTGAAAGACAGGATCTGAATTTGCGGTAATTGCTTTTCCTTCTGTAAGTAGTTTATTAGCCTCCTCTAGTTTCGCAAATAAGTCGAGATAGATGTCTTTTTGCTTATCGAAGGTAGGTTCGTAAACGCCTTCTTTACCTTTGTTCGCATCCTTATAAGGCACGTCGCCATACACATCGGTTAAGAGTTGAAAAACCCACGCCTGCGTAATAAGTGATATTCCTTTGTAAGATGAATTTAAGGATTCCGGTTGATTAGCGATGGTATAAATATCCCTTAAGTTAGTAAGTTCTACATACCAGTTATTCCAGGTATAATCAGCGAGGTTACGCCTCAAATCGTACCTAAACACCTTGCCTTCAGCATCGCTAATATCTACGGTAACCTGCATCAACTCATTATTTAGCCCCCTATTACGCACCATGTTTGCGTACAGAACGTTCACTAATGCTGGTGCCAGCAACTGGCTGGCTTGCACTTTTGATTTACCAATCGGATCGGTATTTACTTCATTAAAATTCTTCTTACATGAAAAACTCAGTGAAATAAATAAAGCCAAGAGTGTATAACTTTTTATTCTAATTGCTCTTTTCATCATTTCTATATTATAAACCCACAACTAAACGTACACCATAACTTCTTGTAGAAGGTAACTGACCGGTTTCGAAACCTTGCACAATATCACTTCCTGAAAGCGTTCCAAACTCTGGATCGAACGCTGGCCAAGGTGACCAGATAAACAGGTTACGACCGTATGCGCCAATGGTGAGTTTGGTGAAGCCTATTGATTTTAAAAATTGTTTACCAAAAGAAAAGGTAATGTTCGCCTCTCTAAATTTTAAATAATCTGTGCTGAAGACACTTCCCTCCGCTTGGTCTGAACCATATAAGGCAGTATAAAAGCTCTCTAGGTTGGTTGCTACCACATCATTAGGTCTATATGTACCATCCGGATTTTGCACTACGCCTTCTCCAATTACCCCATTATATCTTCCTGGCAAAGTAATTTTTAATTTACCTAATGCTGCCATTCTTGAAAACGTTAGGGAATGGGCTACAGCACCAACTTGAGCATCAAATAAACCATTTATACTAAAGCGATCTATGGTGATTGTTGTTCCGAAACTAAATCTAAATTTAGGCATTGTGTTTCCTAAATACACTAAATCAGTCGTTCCAATTTTTGCGTTTCCCGTCGACTGATCAAAAATGATTTGGCCATCTGGGGAACGCATAAGCCCTCTTCCGTATAAATCACCCATGCTGCCACCAACATTTGCCACGATCTGACCACCACCCAAGGCACCAGTCCTTAACACTACCGAACTATCAGCAAGTTCTGTAATTTTATTTCTGTTAGCCGTAAATGTTCCCGTTAACTGCCATTTAAACTTTTTGGTTTGCAAAGGCGTACCATTAATAGCCAATTCTAAACCCTTATTCTCAACCTTTCCAACGTTGAATACAGCAACATTATATCCTGTGGCACGATCTACGATGCGGCTTAAAATTTGATTTTTGGTATTGCCCATGTAAGCGGCAAAGTCTAAACCAAACCTGTTTTTAAACATGCGTAACTCTGTACCCAACTCTATAGTTGTTGTTTTAAGTGGTTTCAAATTTGGATTTGGCAAAATATTTGGATTAGTCATTGCACTATCTGGATAGATTCCATTGGCAGCTAAGCTGTAGTTATAAGCTGTGCGGTAAGGAGTTGTACCGCCACTTCCCACTTGAGAAACAGAGGCTCTTAACTTGAAGAATGTAATAGCCTTTGGAAGTTCCCATAGATCTGAAACTACAAATGATGTACTTGCGGATGGATAGAAAAAACCAACATTATCTGTTCTGAAAGGAGTAGCAAGCGTACTGCTCCAATCCTGGCGACCAGTTAAATCCAGGTATAGAAAGTTTTTAAAGGTGAATGATAACGCTCCGTAAAAACTGTTAATGCGATAACGAGCAGTATCGGGAACTGAAATAAGCGGTCCTGCATTATTGGTTAAGCTATAAATACCAGGCTCCACTAAACCATCTGCACGTAACTCCGATTTTTTATACTCGTTGCGCATCTGGCTTCCGCCAACTGTAGCATTCATTTTAACTGATTTCGAAATCGTTTTATCATATTTCAAAAGGAAATCTGCATTTATTTCATAGGAGTTAATGTCTTGAACTCGGTAAGAACCTTGAGCGAATTTATTTCCTGCGGCATCCCAAGGGCGCTGGGTTTCTCGAATTTCATGATTGTAATCAATAGATCCACGAACCATTAAACTCAATTCTTTGTTAAATTTATAGTTTGCCTGAAGGTTTCCTAATGCACCATTTCTACGTTGTTTATTTAAATATTGCTCTGAAACAGCATAAGGGCTCTCCGGATTTGTAGTCGTAATATTCACAAATCGGATATTTGTAGCATCTGGTGCCCAATAATCTCTATACCAATCCGTATTTACATTGGGTTGTGCAAACATAAACCAATACATTAGCGATTGATTACCATAACCAGTTGCTGGTAAATTATCGCTATGCCTATTGTTGTATATGGTTTTAAAATTGATGCTTAGTTTTTTAGATACATTACTATTTGCAGAGAAGGTTAAGCTGGTGCGCTCTAGCCCGGTATTTGGCACAATCCATTCATTATTTCCGTGGCTTGCAGAAAACCGCATCCCGACATTTTTATAAGCCCCGTCTAAACTTACCGCATTGGAAGACTCAAACCCGGTTTGAAAGAATGATTTTATTGGATTTTCATAAGCTACCCATGGAGTTCTTGTAAGGCCCCTGGTTTTCGTGGCAGGATCGTACTGATAAAAACTTCTGCCTGTTCCAAATGGTGCGCCCCAGCTGGCACTAGTAGCATTTGTGCTAGGTCCATCTTCAGTTGTTCCATAAGAAAAATAAGGCACACCGAACTGCCCCTGTCCAAATTCGCTTTGGATATCGGGATTTTTATTTACTGATTCCCAAGTGCTGTTTGAAGTAAAAGATATGCTTAGTTTTTTCTTTGAAGCGCTGCCTGATTTTGTTGTGATGATAATAGCACCGTTAGCACCCCGTTGACCATACAATGCCGAAGCACCAGGCCCCTTCAATACAGTTACACTTTCGATATCATCCGGATTAAGGTCATTTAAAGCTGAACCAAAATCTGGCGGCATAATATCTCCTGAGGTACCATATACACCTCCAGAAGAAGCTGGGGAGCGTCTCGCAGAGCTGCTCGCTACCACACCGTCGATTACGATCAAGGCTTCATTATCACCTGTAAGGTTGTTTTCGCCCCTCAAAATTATTTTATTTGAAGCAGCGGGGCCACTATTCCTCACCAAGTTTAAGCCTGCAACTTTTCCCGAAAGTGCATCGGTCCAGTTGCTCGACACCGCATTCGTTAATGCAGTGCTATCAACTGTTGTAGTTGCATATCCTAAAGCCTTTTCTTCTCTTTTGATACCTAATGCCGTAACTACAACTTCATTCAATGTGCTACTAGATGGCTTCAAACGAACCAAAATACCGTTCTGACTGGTTGCAAAACTACGAGTAACCACCGTGTATCCAACCATATTAAAAGAGATAGCGCTCCCATTTGGAACATTAATGGAAAAATCACCATTACTATTAGTTACACCTACTACTTTTCTACTGGCATCTGAAATAGTAGTTCCAATTAGTGGTTGACTATCATCATCATCCAATACCTTTCCTTTTATGACTACGTTTGGTTTTGCTTGCTGAGAAAAAGACAGCTGTGCGCTTGCTACAAAAAATATCAAGAGCAAAATACTTGCAATAAACGAGTTTCGAGTCCCAGATTTCCCACGAAAGGTGCTAACCCTTTTAGGTGAAATTACCTGCCTGTTCGAGTTGACTGCTACATCTCCATGCAAACATCGAGCAAATGGTTGAGTAGAATTTTTGATCATAATTATTATATCCAGTTTTAAAGCTTTTTCCGATTTCGGCCTATCCCTTTCAGGATTTGCCCGCAAAGTAAGTGTGTTTGTGTTAAGAATATGTTACGTGATTATTAACGAATAGGAAGGGCTCAATGATGTTACGATTGGTTAGTTGTTATGTTATTTTATGTTTCGTTTTATAAAAATATAAAAAACAAATCGAAATTAAAAAAAATAGCGAGTTTATTGGAAATTAATTTTGTACGAGAAAGTTATCAAAGCACCAGACGTGTTCACAACACATATGAAAAAACACAAACACCTAAATAAATTGGCTTTATAGAGCATAATAGACCTATCTTTAATAGAATTATTTGGGCAGCCTCGTGGACAACAAAGGCTATAAGCGTGTGTAATAATTTCATTACAACGCCTAAGAATACTTCAAATAATTATTCAAGCAAACGAAATCCAAATCATTGTAACTTTTTCGTTTGCTTGAAATCGAAACATAAAGAAAGTGTGAAGCGTAGTTGAATGTGCGTCGATTACAAAGCTTACATAATTAAATTAGTTTGGCAACAATTCGTTTAATAATCAATGTTTGATTTAATTTGCAAACATCAGTTGGTTTAAAAACAAAAGCATAACAATGAAAATGAATAGTAACGAGCAGAATATCTTATCTATTGATATAGGTGGAACAAGTATCAAGACAGTTCTTTTGGATGAGTATGGTAATATGTTATCAGATTATCTGAAAAGTAAAACCCCCGATAGCGCAACACCTAAGGATATTGTTGAAGGAATTCAAGAACTAATCAAACCAATTCCAAATACTTTCAATAGGGTTTCAATTGGTTTTCCTGGTTATGTTAAAAATGGGATTGTTAAAACCGCTCCAAATTTAGCCAAAAACAAATGGGATGATGTAGCGTTAGCACAGCGTGTTGCTGATGCACTTGATAAACCCGTAAGACTCGTAAATGATGCAGACCAGCAAGGGCTAGGCGTTGTTGATGGGAAGGGCTTCGAAATCGTATTTACTGTAGGAACTGGTTTTGGCACTGCACTATTGTTCGACGGTGACCTACTCCCCCATTTGGAGTTGGCACACTTCCCAATTAGCAAAGAAGAAGATTATGATGATTACATTGGAAACAAGGCCTTTGAGAAACTTGGAAATGAGAGATGGAATAAGCGGCTAAAGAAGGTAATCGAAACCTATAAAACTGTATTTAACTATGATACGTTGTATATAGGTGGTGGCAACGCCAAGCATATCGATTTTAAGTTAGACAGCAACATTAAATTGGTTTCAAACAGAGATGGAATTAAAGGTGGTGCGAAGCTTTGGAAACTCGCAGATAAGTTTAACATCTTCACTGTAAATCCAAAAGTGTAAACTATACACTAACTAGATCCATTTATTACAATCTTTTAACATCAAAATCCATTAAATTAATTTGGAAACCCTAATTTTGGTTAAATAAAAAAACAAATGTCAAATAACGAATCTAAAAATTACAAATTGGGAATGATAGGTTTAGGTACCATGGGCCGTAACCTATTGTTAAACATGGCAGATAAAGGATTTGCTGTAACTGGTTACGACAAAGATCGGAAGATGATTGCCAAACTTGAGGAAGAAGGACAAAAACACCAACTCGAAGGTTTTGATAATATTGATGCATTTATCAATAGCTTGCAAACACCTCGTACCTTAATCCTCCTTGTACCAGCAGGCCCAATAGTTGATAGCGTTATTTCTGAACTAAAACCTCTACTTAGCAAGGGCGACATTATCATCGATAGCGGGAATTCCCACTTTACCGATACAAATAGAAGAGTTGATGAATTGGAGAAAGACGGACTTCATTTCTTTGGAATGGGAATTTCGGGTGGAGAAGAAGGTGCACGATTTGGGCCAAGTATGATGCCGGGTGGCGACAAAGATGCATACAATGTTGTAAAGGATGTTTTTGAAGCTGTTGCTGCCAAGGTAGGCTCAGACCCTTGTGTAACCTATATTGGTCCAGGCGCATCCGGTCATTTTGTAAAAATGGTTCATAATGGTATTGAATATGCCATAATGGAGTTAATTGCAGAAGTTTATGGCATTTTAAAAAATGGCTTGGGTTACTCAAATGAACAGATTTACGAAGTGTTTAAAAAGTGGAATGAGGGAAAACTAAAGTCATTTTTGCTGGAAATTACCGCAGAAATCTTCTTGTACAAAGATACCGTGAGCAGTAGTGATTTAGTTGACCAGATTAAAGATGAAGCACGCTCCAAAGGCACCGGAAAATGGACATCGGAGGTTTCCATGGAATTACAGTTACCAATTCCAACCATAAACGAAGCTGTTTCAAACCGGGATCTTTCTAAATTCAAACAGTTAAGGGTTACTCTGGAAGCCGCATTTGGCGAGAAAAAAACCGCTACAGATATTAATCTTGATGATTTGGAAAATGCGTTTTATTTCGCAATGATCAGCGCATATGCCCAGGGTATGCATTTGCTGTTTCAGGCTTCTAAAGAATATCAGTATGATTTATCTCTGCAAGAGATTGCCAAGATCTGGCGTGGAGGATGTATAATAAGGGCTAAATTTCTAGAAGATATCTATCAAGCTTATGATAAAAATAATCTATTAGAACATTTATTTGGTGATGATGGAGTTCAGCATATCATCAAAGATTGTTTAACAGGTACTCGCAAAACCATTACGGCTTGTATAAATGCAGGGATCGGTGTTCCGGCATTTGCATCTACGTTAACCTATTTCGATACCATCACCACTGCAAGAATGCCGTCTAATCTGATTCAAGCACAACGCGATTTTTTTGGTGCACATACCTTTGAAAGAATAGATCAGGAGGGTACTTTCCACGCTGATTGGAACAAACTGTCATAAATACACACGAACTAACAAAGAAATGAAAACCAAAGCCGCACTTCACCCAACAATATTTGTAATATTTGGTGGTACAGGTGATTTGAATAAAAGGAAGCTAGCACCAGCCCTTTATAATTTATTTATTGAGGGCTACATGCCAGAAAAATTTGCCATTATTGGTACAGGCAGAACAGAATTCACCGATAAAACTTACAAGGAAGCCTTAAATGATGCAGTGAATGAGTTTTCTCGCTCTGGAAAAGCTGATGATGAAAAGTGGAAAGATTTTGGACAAACCATACACTATTGCCCTACTGATTTTGCACAACCTAAAACGTTCGAAAACCTCAAATCGGCAGTAGATAAATACCAAAAAGAGTATGGATCAGATACGCAGGTTATTTTTTATTTAGCAGTTGCGCCAAACTTCTTTCCTGTAATAGCAGAGTGCTTACAGAAATACAAGCTTACGCAGAATGAAGACAATAGTAGAATCGTTATCGAGAAACCATTTGGCCACGATCTTGAATCTGCTAAAGAACTTAATAAATTGTTAAGTACTATTTTCACCGAAAAACAAATTTACCGCATCGATCATTATTTAGGTAAAGAAACCGTTCAAAATATGATGGCATTTCGATTCGCAAATGCCTTATTTGAACCGCTTTGGAACCGATCTTACATTGACCATGTACAAATATCAGTTACGGAGCAATTAGGTGTAGCCGATCGTGGCGGGTACTACGAAGGTGCAGGAGCCTTGCGGGATATGATTCAGAATCACCTACTTCAATTGCTTTGCCTGATTGGTATGGAAGCGCCAATTAATTTCGATGCAGATGAAATCAGGAATCGTAAGGTTGAAGTTTTGAGGGCAATGCGTCCATTTTCTCCTGAAGATATTCGTTTTAATACTGTTAGGGGCCAATATAGCAAAGGATGGGTTGAAGGAAAGGAAGTTCCCGGATACCGCCAGGAAAAAGGTGTAGATCCGCATTCAAATACCGAAACATTTTCTGCAGTTAAGTTCCATATCGATAATTGGAGATGGCAAGGCATTCCATTTTATCTACGTACCGGAAAACGTTTAAATCAAACTTCCTCATTAATTACGATTCAATTCAGGGATGTTCCGCATCAGATTTTTTCTTCTGGAGTGACTGAAAACTGGCAGCAAAACCGTTTAGTAATCAGTATTCAACCCGAAATGAGCATCCGCATGCAGGTGCAAGCCAAGAGACCTGGTTTAGATATGGTTTTAAACCCGGTTGATATGGTGTTTGATTATAAAGGCACTTATGAAGGCGATACCCCGGAAGCTTATGAAACACTTCTACTTGATGCCATGATGGGTGATCAAACGCTATTTATGCGTGGAGACCAGGTTGAAGCAGCATGGGAGTTGGTAATGCCTATATTAAATACTTGGGAAAGCAAAAAATCAATTAATTTCCCTAATTACCCTGCAGATAGCTGGGGACCTGAAGAGGCTGAGGCGCTTATAGCCAGAGATGGCTTTCATTGGTTTAATTTGCCATTAAAAAATAACCAGGATTAATATTTTATCTATCATGAAGTAGTATAAAATAGATTTAACGGCTTACAATAGCGCTGTAAGGATATTATTACTTTTTGATTTTAGTTTAAATAACATGAATTTACTCATATATAAAACGCTCGATGAATTAAACCAAGACCTCGCTGATTATGTGATAAAAATTGCAGAAATGTCTATCGAGGAGAACAATCGTTTTAATTTTGTTTTAACAGGTGGAAGTTCACCAAAAGCGCTTTATGAGTTGCTGGCTACTGATTGCGAACATAGAATTGATTGGGAAAAGGTCTATTTCTTTTTCGGTGATGAACGAAATGTGCCTGCCACTGATGATAACTATAACGGTCTGATGGCTAAAAAGGCTTTATTAGATCCGCTAGGTATTAAAGAAGAACATATTTTTTATGTTGATACATCATTAGCTCCTGAAAAAGCTGCAATTGAGTACAAAAAGGTAATCGACAAGCATTTTGCTGGAGAAGAAGTTGTTTTTGATTTAGTTCTTTTAGGTATGGGCGATGATGCGCATACGGCTTCAATCTTCCCACAGACGGATTTGGTTACGAATGAAGAAGTAAATGTGGCATCTGTCTTTGTTGAAAAACTGAATACTTATCGCATTAGCTTTACCGCACCACTTATTAATAAAGCTGATAATGTAGCTTTTTTGGTTTTCGGAGAAAATAAAGCAGAAGCACTAAAGCATGTGGTTTGCGATAAAGAAAAAAATTACAGTTTATATCCCTCGCAGCTTATAGATCCAATCGATGGTAAATTAACCTGGTTCACAGATGAAGCTGCAACAAAACTTCTGGAAGATTAACGGAATCGGTAAAAGTAACATAGCAAGCGCACATAAAAAAACGGAACAACCATCGGTATGTTCCGTTTTTTTTAAGGACTCTTTTTATTTGGAGAATAAGGACCTTAGAGATTAAGTAATAATCAAATATACTAACCTGTATCACACCGAGATTGAAAGAGTTAAGACAAGCTTAATTTTTCTTCAATCAGCAAATTTATTATTCCATCGGCCATGCCAACTTTTGGTACAAAAATCTGCTTAATACCTGTCCACTTCATCAGGGTAAGATAAATTTCACTTGCTGGGATAATCACATCTGCCCTGTCGGCATTTAAGCCCAAGGTGTGAATACGCTCTTTTAATGAATAGCCACTTAGTTTATTATAAAGAGCATTTAGTTTATGTAAAGACATCGGCGCACCTTCCTTTTCTTCGCTCATTCTAAATAATTTATTGATGTTTCCGCCAGTACCAATCGCCGCTAATTGTTTGTAGCCTTTTGTATGCGCTTTCACCCACTCCTTCATCTCTTCCCAAGTCTCTTCTTTATCCTGGTTATCCAACATCCTAATCGTGCCAATGTTGAAAGATTTTGATGCTTCAGGGATGCCTTTCACGAAAACAGAAAGCTCAGTGCTACCCCCTCCAACGTCTATATACAGGTATGTTTTATCTGCATCTAAATTCGCTTCAATGTGGTTAGCATAGATGATGTTTGCCTCACGCTGACCTTCAATAATTTCAAGGGTTAAATCCGTAGACTCCTTGATCAACTTAACAATGTCTTGCCCATTATTTGCTTCACGCATTGCCGAAGTTGCACAGGCCAAGTATTCAGATACATGATATACATCCATCAAGTTTTTAAACGCTGCCATTGTTTTTACCAAATCACCGGCTTTCTTTTCCGATATCTTTTGTTCAAGAAACGCATCGTCTCCTAAGCGAAGCGGAACCCGGATCAGCGTGTTTTTTTTGTACTTAAATTTTCCATCTTGATTACTAATATCAGCAATGAGTAGCCTTACTGCATTTGAACCAATATCTATAGCTGCATATCTTAACATTAGGACTGGTGCTTGGTTTTTAAGTAATTATAAATATCAACTTGAGCTCTTATTTTTCTGCTCTGCCGGTTTTTATGGTATTTGTTATTATTGAGTGGATTAATTTGTCGGGCCTTGGTATTATCCTGCAACTGCAGATCAATAATATCCTGAATTTCTTGTTTAACATCCGCATCCAGAACTGGAAAACCTACCTCTACCCTATGCTCAAAATTTCTGCTCATTAAATCTGCGGAAGATAAATACATATCATTTTTCCCATTGTTGCTAAAGATGTAAACCCTGGCGTGTTCCAGGAATTTATCGATAATACTCACCGCTGTAATGTTTTCACTAAAGCCTTTTACACCAGGCACTAAGCAACAAATCCCACGTACAATCAGTTGTATCTTCACGCCTGCATTACTAGCATCGTAAAGTTTCGCAATTATTCCTTCATCTGCTAAACTATTAACCTTTAGCATAATATATGCAATCTTGCCACTTTTGGCGTTTCTGATTTCTCTGTTGATAAAATTAACAAGTTTCGACCTGCTCTCTAGCGGAGAAACAATGAGATGCTTAAATCCCTTAATCACAGTGCGCTTATTTAACGCATCAAACAGCTTCACTAAATCATTTGTTATTTCTTTTTTGCTGGTAAAGATGCTATGATCGCAATATAAACCCGCAGTCTTTTCATTAAAGTTGCCGGTTGCAAGGTTGGCGTAGTAAACAGGCTTTTCTCTTTCAATTCTCTTTACCAAACAAATTTTAGAATGTACTTTATAGTCTGTTAAGCCATAGTTAACCTTCACGCCTTCTTCCATTAATCTGCTTGTCCAGAAGATATTAGCCTGTTCATCAAACCTGGCTTTGAGTTCTAATACCACAGAAACCATTTTTCCATTTTTTGCGGCATTGATCAACGCATTAATCACCTTAGAATTTTCGGCCAATCGATAAAGGGTGATTTGAATTTCAGTTACCTTTGGGTCTATGGCTGCTTCTCTTAAAAACAAAATGATGTAATCATAAGATTGATAAGGAAGGTTAACAAGATAATCTCGTTGTGCCACCCGGGTAAACATGCTTTGTGTACGGTGCAGGTCGTGAACTTTTAAAGGAATATTTGCCGGATATTCCAATTCTTTCTTGCCCACGTTTGGAAAAGCGATGAAATCGCCAAATTTATGATATCTGTTGCCAGGGATAAGGCTATCAGCTTCTAATTTTAACTTATTAACTAGCACCGTTAACATATTTAGCGGCATAGCAGAATCGTAAAGCAAGCGCATCGGCTTTCCTTTTTTTCGCTTCTCTAAGCTACTCTTTAAGTCTTCAATAAATTTATCATTGATATTTTTATCAATATCCAGCTCTGCATCTCGTGTAAGTTGAATGGAATACGCTTCAAGGTTGTCGTAAGTAAAGACGTAAAAGATATCATCAAGGCAATAACGGATAATATCTTCGGCAAGAATGATAAATTTGAGATCGTTAGTTTCCGGTAATACTAAAAACCGGGGTAAGTTAGGCGGTATCTCAATTAGGGCATACTTTTCCCTTATCTTGGTATCTTTTTTTGAAAGCTTTACAAAGAAATAGAGGTATCTGTCTTTAAGTTCGGGGAATGGTTTATCCATATCCAACATAATTGGAACAATGTTAGATAAAATCTTATCCCTAAAATGATTTTTGACAAATTCTCCGCGGCTAACATTGAGCTGGGTATCGTTTAAGATAAAAATGCGATTTTGCGCAAGTTCATTAATCAGTGTGGCTTGAAAAAGTTGATCGAATTTTCGCTCTTGCTTAACAACGATGTTCTTAATCTCATTAAGTATTTTTTTTGGATTAAAGCCCAAAAGTGCCTTAGCCTTATCATTTAAATTGGTTAGCCGGGTCATTGTGGCAACCCGAACTCGATAAAACTCTTCAAGATTAGAAGAAAATATTGATAAAAATTTGATTCGCTCAATCAAGGGTACGGTTTCATCGGCAGCCTCTTGCAGTACCCGCTCGTTAAAATATAGCCAACTTATTTCCCTGTTAAAAAAAGGTATTTTCTTTTTGCTCATTAAAAAATTAGAAATCCCTCCATAGCCGGGATGATCAAAACTGCAAATTAATTTGTTAACTCCATGTTAATTCATCTGCACGTTAACGTTAACAAATTATTTTTTCGACTGTTTAGCAACGGTTTTATTTGCCGCCCTTGGTGCCTTTTCTGGTGCCAATGCCACAACTGCTTTCGCAACTGCTGTTTTCTTAACTTGAGCTACCTTTTTTGGGGCTTGCTGCTCTGTTTGTTTTTGCGACTTTGTTAATCTCGCCGAACTTTCTTTCACTTCATTTGCTGTTTTCTTAAGTGCACTTTCAGCTTTCTCGGCCGATGCAATTGCAGCGACTTTAACACTCTGAACAACAGGCTTACCCTTAGCTATTGCTTTGTTCACTACCTTTTCTGCCTTATTGGCCGCCTTAGTAACAGGTGCAGTTGCTTGCTTTGGTTTCGCCTTTGGCTGGTGTAATATACCATCAATTTTATGACCAACATCTGCCTTAATTACGGTGAATTTCTTAGTAAGCTTTTTAGCCACTCGCTTACTTGCTTTGGCCACTTCTGTACTTATTTCAGATGCATCATGACCCAAACTCATAACCACATCTAGAAACTGTGCAGTTAGTGATTGTTCCAACTGTTTTTTTGCATCCTTTTTCACCTCTTTTTTTTGAGATTTAGTCTTGGTGGTTTTCATATAATTTTTCGTTTTTTTGTGAGATGGATTTATTTTCTATTAAATCTAGTTAATTTTTTAATTTAAAGCTAAAAACATGCCGTCTTTTGATATTGTAAGTAAGGTTGATGCACAAACCCTTGATAATGCAATCAATAATGCTAAAAAAGAAATTTTAAATCGTTTTGATTTTAACGGATCGAAAAGCACTATAGAACTGGATAAGAAAACAAATATCGTAACAATTTTAACCGAGGATGATATGCGTTTGAAAGCTATTGAAGGTGCTATTACTTCCAGGATGATGAAACAGAACATCGATCCGAAGAGCTTGGATTTCGGGAAAGAAAATATAGCATCGGGTAACATGATAAGAAAAGAAATTTCGATAAAGGAAGGATTGGACAAAGAAGCAGCAAAAAAAGTAGTTGCAAAAATTAAGGCAAGTGGCCTTAAAGTTCAGCCCGCTATTATGGACGACCAAGTACGTGTAACCGCCAAAAAAATCGACGATCTGCAAGCCGTGATCAGTTTATGCAGATCAGAAGATTTTGATCAGCCGCTGCAGTTTATCAATATGAGAAATTAACACCGTATATGATAGTTTGAATGGCTTATGATAAAAACTTTTTTTTTAAAACTTTTATCAGTATCATTCGTTATAAATAAACTTCATAAATAGTTTGTTTGGTTTATTTGGGGCTTAAGGATTTAAGCCCCTTTCTCTTTCTAGAGCAATCAATAACAACGACAACATTCCTGGCACATAAAAATACCACAGGAACGCTGTTATAAAACCAAAAAAGGTTAAACAAAACATACGCTATGTTCCATTTAACCTTTATGAATTTATCGGTTTCTAAACTTTAATAAAGTTGCGACACCTGGCTTATAACTACAAGTTTTTAACTATCGCCTCATCTAACGGCTTAGTTTTCGAGCGAAAACGGTGTACTAGCTCTCCTTTTTCATTAATCAAGAATTTTTCGAAGTTCCAATTAATGTCTCCTTGCTCTTCCGTGTTGGTCTGCGAGGTAAGGTATTTGAAAAGCGGCGAAATGTCGCTTCCTTTTACGCTACTTTTTTCGGCTAGCAAAAATGAAACATTGTATTTGCCAGTACAAAATTCTTTAATTTCCGCGTTGGTAGAAAATTCCTGACCGCCAAAGTTACCTGCTGGGAAACCAATTAAAACCACTTTGTTGCCATACTTTTGTTGAAGCTTTTCTAAATCTTCATACTGTGGGGTGTAACCACATTTCGAGGCAGTATTCACAATCATGATTTTTTTGCCTTTAAATTTTGATAATTTAATTTCTTTACCATCAATGGTTTTGAAACTGAAATCGTAAACGTTTTTCGGTGGACTGGAAACCAAAAAGTTTAATAGAATTAGAATTGTGCTGATCATCGCTGTGTTTTTTGTTTTGTATATACGAATATAGGTACAAATAGTTTTCTCAGTTAGGTTTTCAGTGTAATAAATTTGTAAGGTGTTAGCTTTAGGCTTAACTGCACAACCATTATTTACAAAAATGGACTGTAAGTAAGAAATAAAGTATCATGTCGGTCGTATTAGCTGTACCTAAATAACTAGTCGTTTTTGACTAAAAAAATTTTCAGTTGATAAAAGGCAACACATTTCGATACGAAAAATGGCGAAAAAATAATATCGATTAAACCTCAAATACTGAAACAAGTCTCAGAGGTACAAACTAAACAACTAATGATGAAACGTATACTTCTTTTATTCGCTGTATTGGCAGTTTTTTTTCAAGGATGTAAAAAAGGAAATTCTGGAGAACCAACTGGACCAGAAATGCCAATGTATTTTCCGGGAAATGTTGGAACGGAATGGGAAACACAGTCGATGGCTAGCTTAGGCTGGAATCAAAACGCACTTACAGATCTTCGGAACTACCTCACAGCAAAAAACACAAAGTCGTTTATGATTCTGGTGAATGGTAGAATTGTAATGGAAGAATATTACAACGGGCATAGCGCCAGTGCCACCTGGCAGTGGAACAGTGCGGGAAAAACTTTAGCGGCCGCTGTAACAGGAATTGCAGAACAAGAAGGCTTATTAACTATAGCTGATCAAGCATCACAATACCTGGGCAAAGGTTGGACCAGTGCACCTTTAGCAAAGGAAAACCTTATTTCTGTGCGCAACCTGTTAACGATGACCTCTGGACTGAGTGAAGAAAATGATTTGGTGATTAAGGCTAATCTAACCTATGTAGCCGATGCAGGAAGCCGTTGGGCTTATGCAAATGTATTTCAGAAATTGATGGATGTTGTGGCAGCAGCCAGTAAACAACCTTTTGAAACATACTTTAATGCCAAGCTAAAAAATAAAATAGGCATGGATGGCTATTGGAGCGACGGCGTTATTTTTAACATATATAATAGTAATACCCGAAGTATGGCACGGTTTGGGTTATTGGCACTAAATAAAGGCAAATGGGGCAATGAGCAAATTATCAATGAGGCTTACTTTAAACAGTGCATAAGCACCTCTCAAAAAATTAATCCATCATATGGTTATCTATGGTGGTTGAATGGAAAAAGCAGCTATATGGTTCCTGGAAGCCAGAGTGTTTTTCCTGGCAGCCTAGTTTCAAATGCGCCAAGCGATATGTATGCTGCCATGGGTGCTTCAGACCAGCGCATTTACGTTATACCAAGCCGGAACATGGTTGTAGTAAGAATGGGTAACGCATCTGATCTGGCTAACCCCCAGTTTGCCGTTTCTGGATTTGATAATGCGCTTTGGCAAAAAATTAATGCAGTAATCAACTAGTGCATATCTAAACATAATAATCACTCCATGGAGAAGCGACAAGCTCCTAACGATAAATTTTGACCTATTGCTTTTGGCAATGCTAATATGTGAACAAATTGGCCACCTAAACCCGAGCGAAGTGGAAAACCCGGAAACCGAGGAACGAGGTTGAGGATTTGAAACGAAAAGCGGGGCTAAACGTAACGGCTGGAACACTGCAATTGCTTTCCAAAAAATAAAAGCTATATAAACCAAGCATTTAAATGAATCTGGCTCAAAAAACTGACCACAATTATTTAATATTTTCAAAAAAAAATTGTATTAAATATTACTAAGTTTTGGATTTATATTTTAATTATAGCTTTATTTGCACAAAATCGTTATTTCATGGCCAAAAATTTATTAATCGTAGAGTCACCCGCAAAAGCTAAAACTATAGAAGGATACCTGGGCAAAGATTTT
The DNA here is from genome assembly GCF_026240095.1 of Pedobacter sandarakinus. GTDB lineage: Bacteria > Bacteroidota > Bacteroidia > Sphingobacteriales > Sphingobacteriaceae > Pedobacter > Pedobacter sandarakinus. Next base: position 580,274 of record NZ_JAPIVG010000002.1, read on the forward strand.
TTAGTAAAATCTAGCTACGGGCACATCCGCGATTTAGCCAAGGGAGATATGGCGATTGATATCGAAAACGATTTTGCTCAAAAATATGAGGTTCCGGCTGATAAAAAAGCATTGGTTGCCGAACTTAAGAAGTTAGCAAAAGATGCAGAGATGGTATGGCTAGCATCCGATGAAGACCGTGAGGGGGAAGCAATTTCATGGCACCTTTTTGAGACACTTGGATTAAAAAATGAAAAAACCAAACGGATTGTTTTTCATGAGATTACCAAACCGGCGATACTTAAAGCTATAGATAGTCCGAGAACAATTGATTATAATTTAGTAAATGCACAACAAGCTCGCCGCGTTTTAGATAGATTGGTTGGTTTTGAGCTCTCTCCTGTGCTTTGGAAAAAAGTGAAACCATCGCTCTCTGCTGGCAGAGTACAATCTGTTGCGGTGAGATTAATTGTTGACAGAGAAAGAGAAGTGCAACAATTTAACGCAAGCGCTGCATTTAAAATAACGGCACAATTCTCTACTGGAAAGGGCAAGGAAGTTGTTAAGGCAGAACTGCCGCACCGTTTTGAAAGCGAAGCAGATGCTGAGCAGTTTCTGCAAGATTGTGCTTCGGGCGAATTTGCGATTACAAGCTTAGAAACAAAGCCAGCAAAGAGAAATCCAGCTGCACCATTCACTACCTCTACCCTGCAACAAGAAGCATCGAGGAAGTTAGGTTTTCCTGTAGCAAGGACCATGCAAGTTGCACAAAGACTTTACGAAGCAGGTAAGATTACTTACATGAGAACCGATTCTGTAAACTTATCTGAAACGGCTTTAAACGCAGCAGCTGCAGAGATAAAATCGGCCTATGGTGAGCAATACCACCAACAGCGGGTGTACAGGACAAAATCTGCCGGTGCCCAGGAAGCACACGAAGCCATTCGCCCAACTTATTTCGACAAGCATACAGTAGATGGCGACATTTCGGAGCGACGACTGTATGATTTAATTTGGAAACGGTCTATCGCATCGCAGATGAGTGAGGCTTTATTTGAAAAAACCACTGCTCAAATTACCCCTTCTACCAGAAAGGAACATTTAGTTGCTGAAGGCGAGGTTTTAAAATTTGATGGATTTTTAAAGGTATACCTCGAATCTACCGATGAGGAGGATGGTGAAGAGAAAGAAGGCGGATCTATTTTGCCACCACTAGCTAAAGGACAAGTGCTATTGTTAAAAGAAATGTTGGCAACGGAAAGATTTTCTCGTCCGCCGGCAAGATATACAGAAGCCAGTTTAGTGAAGAAATTAGAAGAACTGGGTATTGGCCGCCCATCTACCTACGCTCCTACTATTTCTACGGTACAGAACAGAGGTTACGTGGTTAAGGAAGATCGGGATGGTAAGCAGCGTCAGTTTAAATCATTTATCCTGGCAAATGGAAAAGTATCAACAGCAGATAAAACGGAAATTACCGGGGCGGAAAAGCAAAAACTCTTCCCCACAGATATCGGTGAAGTAGTAAATGATTTCTTGGTTGAACACTTTAAAGGCATTATCGATTTTAACTTCACAGCCAAGGTAGAGAAGGAATTTGATGAGATTGCGCAAGGCTTGCAAGAATGGACGAAGATGCTGCATGCTTTTTATAATCCATTTCATGCAGAGGTAGAAACCACTTTAGAAACTGCAGAACGTGCAACTGGCGAACGTCTATTAGGTACAGACCCCGCCAGCGGTAAAAATGTATATACTAAGGTAGGGAAATTTGGGCCTTTGGTTCAAATTGGTGAATTAGATGAAGAAGAAAAACCGAAATACGCCAGTTTAATGCGTAATCAATCGGTGGCTACGATCACTTTGGATGATGCGCTTGAATTATTTAAACTCCCCTTTACTTTACCAGATTTCGAAGGAAAAGAAGTTCTCGTTGGCGTGGGGCGTTTTGGCCCATACGTTAAATGGGGTGAGGCATTTATCTCGTTACCAAAGAATGAAGAGCCCCTCTCTGTTACCTATGAGCGGGCAGTGCAAATCATTCAGGAAAAGATGGATGCTGATGCGCCCATCGCCTACTATGAAGGATTGGGAGTTACAAAGGGCAAAGGCCGTTTTGGTCCCTTTATTAAATGGAATGACTTGTTTATCAACATCCCTGCAAAAGGTTACGATTTCGACAACTTGACGCAAAGCGATATTGAGACTTTGATCGGAAAGAAGGTTGAAAAAGAGGCTAACCGCTACATTAAAACTTGGGAAGCCGAGAAAATATCTATCGAAAACGGCCGTTGGGGACCATTTATTCGTTTCGGAAAGTTAATGTTGAAGTTGCGCAATAATGAAACTACCAAACAAAAATATACACCGGAAGAATTGGCAGATATTGATTTGGAAGTAGTTAAGAAAATGATTGTTGAGCAAGTTCCAAATGCTTTTGAAACCAAGAAAAAGGCACCCGCAAAAAAGAAAGCGCCTACAAAAAAAGCTACTGCTGCCAAGAAAAAATAAGTACAATGCATTTCAATAGCGAGATAACCGTTGTATTAAAAGAAGCGTTAGTTAAAAGTTAATTTATTAAAATTGAAAGCAGATTTACCGGCAAATACAGTTGAAGATATCGCAATGGCGGTTGTTTTAATGGGCGAAACTCCAGAAGTGAAAAACTGGACAGTGTACATTGTTAACCTAAAAAACGAACCCATTACAAATGTCTTAATCAGTTCGAAAGGTTATGGGGAAAAAGATGGTAAGCAAGTTAAAACCTCTGTCTTAAGGCATTTTATCGGCGATATGGCAGCGAATGACTTCAAGGGTGTAGAATCTATTGATCCCGAAGTTTTCGGCTTAACGAATGAATATTGGTTAAGTTATTATATAGGCACTACGATTTACGACAAAAAATTTATCTTTTTGCCAGAAAGCATTGTTGATGAGAACTTGATGAAGATCCCGTTGGTAAATAGACCCGGCGTAATGATTAAGTAATCTATTATTTTAACTCCTGCATCTCGGTATGCTGGCAGAGTTATCTTCAATAAGAGTTATGGTAATTTTACGGCTTGCCTACCAAGCAGCTTCCAGCTGTTTTTTTCCTTCGTAAAAATGAGTAAAATATATAATCTTACATTACCGGGGATATTTCTATCATTTGTTTTGGCAAGCAAGGTATGTCTAACCAAGGCAGTGTTATTTTCAATAGTTACCTTTTGATCACTCAGCTCAATATCCACGAAATCAGATTCTCCAGATAGTAGCGAATGCATAAACTCCTGTTTATTTTGAACTTTGCCGCTAGAATGCCCATAACTCAATTGATTTGAGATAAGCTTATTTAATGCCAAACTATCCGGCAGGATCATTAATTGCTTTAGCTTGCTTACGGTTGTTTCTACTTCTACCATTTGTGCAAATGAAAAGTTAGCGAGCATTAAAAAAATAGAAACTAAGATAATTTTCCTGATCATTTTTATAGAGATGGCTAGACTATGTAAACTTATTCAATTCAGATCAAAGCAGCAAATCTGTCGTATCAATTTTCAGTTTATGTAACGCTAACTGAGGATGTAAACGGATGATAAACCTACCCTCCTTGCTAGTCGAAACCATAAATATGGGGCATCAAGAGCAATTGGAAGCACTAACATAAATAACTTTTCAACATCATGTATTTTGATGAGAAATTTACTTACTTTTCTAGTACAACCAACCACAATTTCTAAAATGGAACAACCATCTACTTACCAATCATCCTCCAAAAAGAAATTTTTATTTGTAGGTCTTCTGGCACTCTCCATTGCTGCAATCGCATTTGTTTTCTTCAAAAAAAAGAGAGAAAGCAATGAAGATAAACAAGCCTATGCCAAATACATTGAAGCCTACACCTCTGGAACAATCTCGAAAAAGAGTTTTATCAGGGTTCATTTAACAAATCCTGCAACAGGAATGCAAGATTTGGGCAAACCAGATGCTCGCGAGCTTTTTGATTTTTCCCCATCTATATCTGGGAAAACGTACTGGATTGATCCACAAACAGTGGAATTTCGACCTGATGAAATTTTGCAGCCAGGTAATACATACGAAGCCACATTCCGTTTGTCTGAAGTTTCAGCTACAGAGAAAAAGCTAGAAAATTTCGATTTCAAATTTAAAGTAATTTCTCCTGGTATTATGCTCACGCAAAACGGGCTGGTTTCTCAGAATAATACCTCCTTAGATTACATGAAATTAACTGGTGAGGTAAGTACATCTGATCAAGAGACATCCGATAAAATCGAGAAGACTATCAAACTACAATTTGATCAGAAATTGAAAATTAAATGGCAGCACGATCCCTCCAATAATACTTCACAATTTACTATTGATAGTATTAAGAAAAAGCAAAAAGACCAGATGCTAAAAATACGCTGGGATGGCGATGCTTTGGACGCAGATCAGAAAGGTGAAGAAAACATTAGAGTGCCCGCACTAAATAAATTCGAAATTCTAAATATGAAAGCCGTTCAAGGTGAAGAAGATTATGCATTGGTGCAGTTTTCGGAGCCTGTAGGGGTTGGACAAGACTTAACCGGTATGATTTCATTTGGTAACTTGAGCGATTTAAGATTTACCATTGATGCAAGCCAGGTAAAAGTTTACGCACCCGAAGAATTAAAAGGAAATTATGCGCTAAACGTAAGTCGCGGTATCGAGAACATAAATGGTAAAACTTTATCTGTTGGAAAAACTGCTAACCTGGTTTTCGAAGATAAACTACCGGCGGTAACAATCGCGGGTGCGGGCACAATTCTTCCAAATACCGGAAAATTAGTATTACCGTTTGAGGCCGTTAATTTGAAAGCAGTAGATGTTACAGTAATTAAAATCTACGAAAACAACATTCCTCAATTTTTCCAAACCAATGGATATAACAATGGCAACGAGCTGCGACGTGTAGCAAAACCAATTCTTCAGAAAACCATCAGACTTGATGAAGATAAGGCACTTAACCTACATAAGAAAAATCGTTTTACGCTAGATCTAGACAAAATGATTCGGACTGAGCCTGGTGCAATGTATCGCGTAACTATTGCTTTCAGAAAGTCTTATAATGCCTTTAATTGCAATTCGGATGGTGCAAATTCTGATGATGATGATGAAAATGAATATGATAGCTATGGTGACTATTATGGAGATCAAATCGATGAAGATGACGAATTTTGGCAAAGTTATAATAACTCTTACCCTAATAACTATCGTTGGAGCGACAAGGATAACCCTTGCAAATCATCCTTCTATACTGCAGTACGTTGGGCAAGCAGAAATTTAATTGCCTCAAATATTGGATTGGTAGCCAAACGAGGGAACGACAATAGTATGTTGATTGTAGCAACGGATTTGCTAACAGCCAAACCACTAAGCGGTGTAAGCCTGGAACTGATGGACTACCAAAAGCAAATTATGTTCACTACAAAAACAGATGGTGATGGCTTTGCGAGGTTTGATCTTAAGCGCAATCCGTTTTTACTCATTGCCAGGCAAGGTTCGGAAAGAGGATATTTGAAACTGGATGACGGAAGCTCACTACCCCTCAGCCGTTTTGATGTTGGAGGAGATGTAGTCCAAAATGGTTTAAAAGGTTTCATTTATGGCGAACGTGGCGTTTGGCGTCCTGGGGATAGTTTATTTGTTTCCTTTATTATGGAAGATAAGCTAAAGAAATTCCCGGCACATTATCCGGTAACGATGGAAATTTACAACCCGCAAGGCCAACTCTATAAACGTCTTATTAACGGAAAACCCCTTAATGGTTTTTATAGTTTCAAGCTTGCAACAGAAAGCACTTCTCCTACTGGTAACTGGTTAGCAAAAGTAAAAGCTGGTGGTGCAAGCTTTACCAAAACGCTCAAAATAGAAACGGTAATGCCAAACCAATTAAAAATCGACTTCAATGTTGGGAATAGAACCTACTTATCTGCTGGAACATCCGCCGCAACCCTGAAAGTCAACTGGCTATTTGGCACACCAGCGCAAAATTTGAAAGCAAAAGTTGATGTAAATCTAAATACAACTGAAACAAAGTTTAAAGGATTTGACGATTTTAGTTTCGATAACCCAACAGTAAGGTTTGAATCGCAAGTAAAAACGATTTTCGAGGGGACGCTTGATGAAACTGGGAGCGCCCAGATAAATACAGACCTAAATGAAAATAACACTGCTCCGGGCGTTCTTCGGGCCAATTTCACGACTAAAGTTTTCGAACCTGGAGGGAATTTCAGTATCGATAACTTTAGTATTCCATATCACGTTTACAGCAACTACCTCGGCGTTCGTCCAGAAAAAGGAGATAGATTAAGTGGGATGTTGGTAACAGGTAAAAACCACAAAGTTGAAATTGTAAATGTAAATACTGATGGAAAATTGCTATCAGGAAGCAAAAATGTTCAGGTGGAACTTTACAAGACACAGTGGCGTTGGTGGTGGGAACAAGATGACCAATATACCTATGCTAACTTCACACAAAACGAATATAACAAGCTTATCGAAACTCGGCAGGTAAAACTTACCAATGGAAAAGGGAATTGGAATTTGCGTATTGATGAACCAGAATGGGGTCGTTATCTAATTTTAGTTAGAGATTTAAATGGTGGACATGTAACTGGTACATCGGTTTATGTAGACTGGCCTGGTTGGGCACAACGCGAACAAAACTCGAACCCAACGGAAGCATCAATGTTATCTTTTACAGCTAACAAGCAGAAATTTACAGTCGGTGAAGATATAACGCTAACAATTCCATCTGCGAAGAATGGAAGGGCATTGATTTCTATAGAAAATGGAAGTCGTGTATTGAAAGCTACCTGGATAAATACCCAAGCTGGCCAAACGCAGTATAAGTTTAAAGCTGAGAAAGAGATGGCGCCAAATGTTTTTGCCAATATTACCATGCTCCAACCGCATGCACAGACCATTAACGACCTTCCCATTCGGATGTATGGCGCCATACCGCTCTTCGTTGAAGACCCTCAAACTGTTTTGAATCCCACTATTAGGATGTTGGATAAAATAAAACCTGAGGTTGAAAATACCATCACAGTAGGTGAAAAAAACGGTAAGTCGATGACCTACACTATTGCATTGGTAGATGAAGGATTGTTGGATTTAACACGTTACAAAACACCAGATCCGCATGGTGTATTTTATGCCAGGGAGGGTTTAGGGGTAAAATCCTGGGATTTGTTTGATAATGTACTAGGTGCCTGGGGAGGCAATCTCGAACGCATTTTAAGTATTGGTGGTGATGGTAGCATTAATAAAAACCTTAATCCTGCGAAGGCTAATCGCTTCAAGGCAGTAGTTAAATTTATGGGGCCTTACACAATAAGTCGGGGACAAAGCAAAACACATAAATTTACCCTACCCCAATACATTGGTGCAGTTAGGGCAATGGTAATTGCAGGCCAGGATGCCGCATACGGATTTGCAGAAAAATCAGTTCAGGTAAAAAAACCCCTAATGGTGTTAGCTACCCTGCCAAGGGTAATCGGCCCTGGAGAAAGCTTTACGCTACCAGTAACTGTTTTCGCAATGGAAAACAACTTAAAAAAGGTTTCTGTACAGGTGCAAACTAGTAATTTAAAGCTCCAAGGCAACAACAGACAAGAGCTTTATTATAAGAAAACTGGTGAGCAAATGGCCTACTTTGACGTAAAGGCTCCGGATAATGTGGGTATTGCCAAAGTGAAAGTAATTGTGCAGAGCGGTGCGGAAAAGGCAGTCTACGACGTCGAAATGGATATTAGAAACCCAAATCCATACATAACAAATGTTGTATCCGCAACGATTCAGCCACATACAAAATGGTCAATTAATTATCAACCAATTGGGATGTCTGGTACAAACGCAGGCGCATTGGAGTTATCATCTATTCCGGCTTTAAACTTAAAGAAACGCCTAAGTTATCTTATTCAATATCCACACGGATGCATTGAGCAAACCACTTCTGGCATTTTTCCTCAACTATATTTAGATCGGATAACAGCAATTAGTCAGCAGGAAAAGTCAAAGATAGAAATGAACATAAAAGCTGGCATCAACAGGCTTAAAAGTTTCCAAACAACCGATGGCGGTTTATCTTATTGGCCAGGTGATTCTGGTGCTGATGAATGGGGAACAAATTATGCAGGACACTTTTTAGTGGAGGCACAAGATGCAGGTTATAACCTTCCTGTTGGTTTACTTGATGAAGTGCTGCGCTATCAACGAACAAAGGCAACTAATTGGGCGCCGAATAGTAATAATTTCTTTGGTGGAGATTTGTCTCAGGCTTATCGGCTATATATGCTTGCCTTGGCCAGAAAACCTGAAATTGCAGCAATGAATCGATTGAGAGCATTTGAATACCTTTCTACACAAGCTAAGTGGCGGCTTGCAGCGGCCTATAAGCTTGCCGGACAAAACAATGTGGCCCAAACCATGATAGCTGGTTTAGCAACTTCGGTTGCGCCATACAAACAATTGGGTGGAACCTATGGTTCAGACCTACGAGATGAGGCCATGATACTGGAAACGCTTACTTTGCTTGGGCAAAAGGCCAAAGCAGCAAGCATATTACAGCCGCTAGCAGCGAAAATTGGTGAAAATACCTGGTATAGCACACAAACTACCGCGTACAGTTTGTTAGCCATTGCCAAGTTTTGTGGCACGAGCCAATCATCGAATAAGCTACAGTACCAATACGTGTTAGATGGTAAGTCTGGAACAATAAACAGTAACCAATACCTTAATAGTACACCTGTATCATTTAAAGGAAATACTGCATCTGTAACCAATAACGGTAACAATGTTTTGTTCGCACGTTTGGTTTTAGAGGGCCAACCAGTTTCAGGCCAAAATAACTTTCTACCAAACCGCCCGGAAATTCTAGAAATGGAGGTTGCTTATAAACGCTTGAATGGTACTGCGATTGATCCAACTACTATAAAGCAAGGAACAGATTTCTATGCTGAGGTGAGCATCAAAAACCCAGGCAGAATGGGCTACTACGAACAAATGGCACTCACACAAATTTTCCCATCGGGGTGGGAAATTATCAATACCAGAGTTAATGATAATCAAAGCATTTTAGCCTCATCTCCCTTTAGTTATCAAGACATTCGAGATGATCGGGTATTTACCTATTTTAACATTCGTGAAAATGAGCGTTTAGTATTTAAGGTTTTATTGAATGCATCTTACGTAGGCAAATATTACTTGTCTGCTGTGCAATGTGAAGCCATGTATAATAATGAAATTTCCGCAACCCAGAACGGCAAATGGGTAGAGGTTGTTAAATAGAATGAAATGGAAAGGACTAAGCGCAACAAGGGTTGATGACAATACTCGGTTATTTAACATTGAAATCGCAAGGAGCAATTTCGCTGAATTTGCGCATAAGCTTTAATTTCGAGATGCCGATACTGCGTTGTTTATACGGAATACATCGGTAATATATTGAAGTAATTACAAGCGGCTATTGAACAATTAACAGGAAATGCCTGGTTTAAAGCATGATAAAAGAAGAGAGATTATTTTTTATTGCAGATTTAAGCTGCATTGCCCTGCTGATTATTTTTTTGTTGAGTTTACCCGCCAGGTTGTTTCATTCGCCTACTTCATTTGTAATTGAAGCGAGCAATGGCAATTTACTTAGTGCCTCCACTGCTCTTGACGGACAGTGGAGGTTTCCGCTTCCAGATTCTGTTCCCGTAAAGTTTAAGCAGTGTATCATTGCGTTTGAAGACAAAAGATTCTACGATCATATTGGAGTTGATTTTTTAGCCCTGGGCAGAGCAATGAAGCAAAATATTAGCGCCAGAGGAGTAGTTAGTGGCGGGAGTACTTTAAGCATGCAGGTGATTCGCCTATCTAGAAAACAGGAACGAAATATTTGGCAAAAACTTTTGGAGATAATTCTAGCACTGAGGTTGGAGGTAAAATATTCAAAAGCCGAAATTATTGGGCTATATGCAGCTAACGCACCATTTGGCAGCAACGTTGTAGGGTTAGAGGCAGCAAGCTGGCGGTATTTTGGAAGGGCGCCACAGAGCCTTTCCTGGGGTGAGATGGCAACCTTGGCGGTGTTGCCGAATAGCCCTTCTTTAGTCCATCCCGGTAAAAACACCGCCAGGTTGATAAAAAAAAGAAATGATCTATTGGATAAGCTGGCTAGATTAGGCATGATTGATCAACTTACGGCGAATTTATCTAAGCTGGAGCCAGTGCCAGGAAAGCCGATGCAACTACCTCAAAATGCACCACATTTACTTAACCGTTTTAAAAATGAGCGGAAGAAGTTAGAAATAAGTGCAACAAGAATACGATCTACATTGAACGAATCAGTTCAACTTAAGGTCAACACGATCTTAAGGCGTTACAATAATCGCTATAGGGCAAACGATATCAACAATATTTCCGCTCTTGTATTGGATGTTCGATCGGGCTCGGTAATTAGCTATGTGGGAAATATTTATCAGCCTGAAGAAGTTAATTTGCAAAGCCATGTTGATATGATTAGAGCTCCACGAAGCCCCGGCAGCACCTTAAAGCCTTTGCTCTATGCAAGTATGTTAAATGACGGTTTTATTTTGCCACATACTTTAATACCTGACATTCCTACTCAAATTGCCGGTTACTCTCCTCAAAATTATGATTTAGGTTATGACGGTGCAATTGCCGCAGACAAGGCGTTGAGCCGTTCACTCAATATCCCTGCGGTAAAGATGCTACAACAGTACAAGTATGAAAGGTTTTATGATAAGCTAAAAAAACTGGGCATCTCTACGCTCAATCAACCAGCAGATCACTATGGCTTATCGCTCATATTAGGAGGTAGCGAAGTTACCATGTGGGATCTAGCCAATACCTATATGGGCTTGGCAAGGACCCTTAATCATTTTAACACTTACAAAGGGCAGTACAGTCCAAAAGATTATGAATCTGCTTCATACGTTAACCAGCAAAAGAAAGGACCAGATAATTATGAGCGCAATTCTTTATTGGATCATGGATCTATTTGGGCAACTTTTAATGCCATGGAAGAAGTCATGCGGCCTGGAGATGAGGGGCTATGGGAACAATTCTCATCATCTCAACGAATTGCATGGAAAACGGGCACCAGTTTCGGTTTCAGAGATGCCTGGGCCATTGGTCTTACCCCAAATTATGTGGTATGCGTGTGGGTGGGCAATGCAGATGGCGAAGGCAGGCCAGGTCTTATTGGCGTAGAAACCGCGGCACCCGTACTATTCGATATTTTTAATTTACTACCGAAAGGCCCTTGGTTCGAAACGCCAAATACAAAACTTGCAAAAATGAGAGTTTGCAGGGAAAGCGGCTACAAAGCTGGCGAATATTGTACTCAAACGGCCGATGAATTGGTACCCACTGCAGGAGAAAAAACAGCTATTTGTCCATTCCACAAACGAATTCATTTAGACCGTACCGAAACCTATCGGGTAACCGACGAGTGCGAAAGTGTTGCCAATATGGTGCATAGAAATTGGTTTATTTTGCCCCCAGCGATGGAATACTTTTACCAAATAAAAAATAGCAATTACAAATCGCTGCCACCACTAAAACCAGGTTGCGAAAACTTTGGTGGAAACAACGTAATGGAATTAATTTACCCAAAAAATGGAGCAATCGTATACATTCCGCTCGAATTTGATGGCACAAGAGGTAAAGTTGTGCTGAATGCTGCGCACCGCAATCAGCGTTCAAAAATATTTTGGCACATTGATCAGGAATATATTGCTACAACGGTCAATTTTCATCAGCTGGCTATAAGTCCAGAGCCGGGAACACATACGTTAACATTGGTTGATGAAAACGGGGAACGGTTGGTGCAAGCATTTACGGTACTAAATAAGGAAAAAAACAGGTAGCGCTAGCATTTAGCTACATACATCTATTATACAGGTTTTGGTTGATAAACCTGATAAAGTGGAAATCCTTTTTGTAGCAGGAATCAATCAGTAGATAATAAACGTTAACAAAAAGATTGAAACGATAGCAGGACTGCCGAGACCTATAAAAACAGGCATTGCTTTCCAAAAAATTAAATTTCGGTGCGAGTAACAATTAATTGTCTACCCACTGTGCCGTAAACGATTAAAAATTGTGCAAGCATATAGGTGGCTATAATGAGCACACCACTTTGGGGAATTGGTTGCGCAAATTTGTTTACAGCCAATACACTATCTGAAAAAAGGAAAAATAAGGCACCAACTAAAATTGTTTGGAAGCTAAACATGTTAACCTTTTTATATCGATTAACAGCCATAATTGCCATAAATGTAATGATAATTGCATAACATAAAACGGCAAACTGCAAGCCACCTAAAGACGGTTGTAAATAAAAAAATAAGCCCACACAAAATAGAATCAGTGCACCTGTTGCCCAAAGGAAATATGGATTTTTTTGGGTGGGGTTCGATTTATGATCGAGAATGAAGGCCCTGATATAAGCCATATGGCATACTAAGAAGGCAACCAAACCGAAAGTGAAATAGCTTGAATGTTGTGTTTGAAACATTAATAACACATCGCCAATGAGGGCAAAAATGAGACCCGTGAAAATGCGTTTATGGAAACGACCTTTTAATTTTGTAGCTGAAATTAGCCAAATAAGAAGCGAAATAACAATGAGTGGTTTAGTAGTATTCTTTAGAGGCAGCATTGAAGCGCTTTCGGCATATAATTGTACAATGAATATTAATGCGAAAATTGAAGAAAATAACTTGGTTTTCATACCTATTTAAGTTTACCTTTTTGCAGGTTGTAAAACCAAATTAACGATATTACCTGAATAGCGGCAAGAACTACCAGAAGACCTACAGGCACTTTTAGCAGCGTAAGTGCTATTACGCTAATTAACAGACGAATATATTCGAAGATTAATTGCCATTTTTTTTGTTCGAGCAGTGCGCCACAGCTAACTAGTGTTGCAATTGTAAAAATTGTTGCCGAGATAACAGGTTCAATCTGCATTTTCTGATAGGAAAATAGAAGTGCTGCACCTAGAGCCAAAGCAATGGTGAATTGCAAAAGGACGTAACCGCTCAATTTGGCATCATAGTAAGGATTGTATTTGTGATATGTTGAAATATCTACCTCAGCGGCGGGTTGAAAACCACCAAGATGAGCGGGAAACCAACCTGGTGGTTTGATAAATACCTTAACTTTATCGCTTAATTTTGGAGACCGACGAGCCGTAGCGATCAGATCGCCCCAATAGTGAAGGTTTGCCCAAACGGGGTTGAAACTTGCCAATGGCTTGGTGATGCCGTAGAAAACTTCCTCCTCTTCTTTCTGGAAGGTATTAAATAATCTATCCCAGATAATTAATGTGCCAGCATGATTCTTGTCTATATACTTTGGGTTGGAGCCATGGTGTACACGGTGGTGAGATGGTGTATTAAAAACATACTCCAACACACCCATAGATTTTATCGCCCGGGTATGAATCCAGAATTGATACAGCGTATTGAACGAACTAAGCGTTAAAAACATGATGGGATCGAAACCTACAAAGGCAAGAGGAAGGTAAAATACCCAACTGAACCAACCTTGAAACCAACTTTGGCGTAACGCAACCGTTAGGTTATATTCTTCTGATTGGTGATGAACAATATGGGCAGCCCAAAGTGCATTAACTTGATGGCTCATTCTATGAAACCAGTAGTAAAAAAAATCTACACCAATAAACAAAAGCACCCAAACCCAAATACCCTTAGGCATATCGAATATACGCCAATGCTCGAAGATAAATTTGTACCCAAAAAATAGGGCTGTTTTCATGAAGATACCTGTAAGCTGCTGGCCAATACCCTGACTGAGGTTAGCAATGCTATCGTTTAGGCGATAATAATTTAATTTTTTATAGAATGTATAAGTCAGCTCGATGCCAATGAGTATAAAAAATACCGGCACAGATAACGCAATGTAATCCACTTTCATTCGAACTGAAAAAATATATTTGGTTAGAGAGGTAGTAAGTTAACGATTTATTCTTAAAAATAAAAAGGTGATTACTTTTTGCTAAGAATTGAGCCAGATGTTTACACACATCATTAACAAACCTGACGCATCTTTTTCACAATGATCTCCTCGCCGCTATTAAGTTTAAAAATCAGCAGCAGTGATGCATCTGTTTCTTCAATTTGAATATTTGATACAATGCCGGTTAAGTTTTTTCCATCGCTTACCTTATCTCCTATTTTAACTGATAAAGCGGTTGATGTAGGAACATCGTTATTTAAGATAATCATATAGATGGTAAGGTCAAGGTAAAGCAAGTACGGTTTCCTTCAGAAGTTACATTTAGCTTGCCACCATGAGCTTCGGCAATTTGCGCTGATATATACAAGCCTAAGCCCAAGCCTTTTTGGTTGGGTGCAACGGCTCCCCTAGAAAATGGTTGAAACAAGTGCTTCATAACTATAGGTGAGATTTGCTTTCCATCATTGGTAACACTTAAAGTAAATCCATCAGCTGTGCTGTTTGCGATAACTTCTATTGCAGTTCCAGGAGTACTATAGTTCATGGCATTGCCTAACAAATTAGAAAATAGTTGGGCTATTCTTTTGCCATCTGAAATTACCGGATGATGTAACTTAAACGACGTGTCGATCTGTCGATCTGGAAAGATGGCTTTTATTTCATCAACTACCTGGATAAGGAAAACCTCCAGATCTTCATCGGCAGTTCTTTCAACAGAAATCCCTCCGCCAAGGCGCCCACTCGCAAAATCAAGCATGTTTTCGATTAGTCCATTCATTCGAAACGATGAATCACGAATAATTTTTACTAACTTATGTGTGCGTTCATCCTGATTAATTCTGTCTAAAAGCTGTGCACTATTGGCAACCGCATTAAGTGGGTTTTTCAAATCATGTCCTAAAATTGCAATGAACTGCTCTCTAAAATCTGCTAACTCGATCTGGTATTGCAGTTTATTCTCTACGGCCGATAGCTCCTCCATGCTGTCGATATGAAAGGCGATTAACTCAGCAAATAATTTAAAGGTTTCTAACGTGCTACCATTATTTAATTTTGCTGGCTTTGGGTCAATAGCGCAAAGGGTTCCAAAGAACTCGCCACTCTTTAAAACAATAGGAACGGAGATGTAGCTTTGAAAACCATATCTTTCGGGAGTGTGGTGGCGAGAGAAAAGCTCATCTTCGGCAACATGCTCTATCAGAACAGGATTTTGATGCTGCCTAATTTCATTGCAGATCGTAGTTTCGAGGGGGAGTTCATCGCCTGGTTTAAGACCAAATTCAATTCGATCGTTAACTATACAGGCCGTCCAATTGGAACTGGTCACTTTTGCTACCGCAGCAAACCCCATGCCCGTTGTATTGCAAACAATTTCTAAGATATTGGCAATGGCAGGAACTTTACTTATCGATTCGATTTGAGAAAAGCTATTTAATTGATGATTTTGCAAGGTAAGGATGACTTAATACCGCAAAATACAAAAAAATATTTTTAGCTGATATTTTGACATGTTACAAATGTGTTACTTAACAGCTGATAGCCACAAACCATAAAATTGAAGAATGAAGGAGATTGCATTATAAGTTTGATTTACACCCTCTTTAAAGCGTAGACAAAAATGCAATCTCCTGAAAAATGTTATGCCTTTAAAAGTGCAGGTTTTTCATGATAAGTTTTCCAAAGCAACTCTCCGAATAATGTATTAGACCATGCAAACCACGATCTTGTAAAATTCTCTGGATTGTTTTTATTAAAAGATTCATGCATAAAGCCCTTGCCTGCATGCGTTTTCTTTAACATATCGATACATTTTTTAATTTCAGCATCATCTTTAGAAGTAAGGGCACGCATAGTGATGCTCATTGGCCAGATCATATCTTGGCCAGCATGCGGACCACCAATTCCTTCTGCCGCAGTGCCTTTGAAGAAATACGGGTTATCTGTTGAAAGTGCAAATTTTCTGGTGTTTTGATAAATCGGATCTTCTACTTTCATTGCCCCCAAATATGGTAAGCTTAGTAAACTAGGCACATTGGAGTCGTCCATTAAATAGCTACTTCCAAAACCATCAACTTCGAAAGCATAAATCTTCCCATATTTAGGGTGGCTTACAATAGCATGTTTTTGCAGTGCTGCATTTACCTCATTAGCAAGATTGATTAGGTTGCTTTCCAGTGCTTGATCGCTTTGTAACGCCTTGATCATTTCAGCAGCTTGTTTTAAGCTGGAGACCGCAAAAAAGTTCGACGGTACTAAGAAAGGAAAAATCGTGGCATCATCACTTGGGCGGAATGCTGAGCAGATTAAACCAACCGGATTAACAGGAAAGCCATATCCTGCCATCGGCTGTGAATCTGTAGGTTGTGTAGTTTCGCGTTGGAAATGATAAGGACCTCTGTTTTCTTTGCGTTGTTGTTCTTTGAAGGTTTTTAACGTCGCTTCAATCCCCTTTTTCCAGTTGGCATCGAATGGGGTTTTATCGCCTGTTTTTTTCCAATAGTGGTAAGCCAGGCGGATAGGGTAACATAACGAATCTATTTCCCACTTCCGTTCGTGCACGCCAGCCTGCATAGTGGTCTTGTCGGTCTTCCACTCTCCTACTTTATTCGGATCGCCGTAAAAGGCATTCGCGTAGGGGTCTTTTAAAACGCACTGTGTTTGATGAATAATTACACCAGCGATTAGTTTTTTTAAGGGTTCATCTTCATTAACAAACTGTAAATATGGCCATACTTGCGCAGAGCTATCCCGCAACCACATGGCATCGATATCTCCGGTAATAACATAGGTATCTGGACGACCATTTTTCTCTTCGTAATAGACAGTGGTATCTAAGGTGTTTGGGAAACAATTTTCGAACAGCCAGGCCAATTCAGGATTTTTAACGTTTGCCTGGAAAGTTTTAATGGCTGAATCTACAGCCTTACTTTGGAAATGCCTTTTACCTGCAGCAACACGCACTACAGGAAAATCTGCCGCCAGCGAACCAGCGAAAGAGAATTTTGATGCAACTACTCCAGCGCCTAAAAAAGCAGTGTTTTGTAGAAAGGTTCGTCTTTTCATTTATGTTGTGTTTATGATTTGATTATCAATATTTTCAATTTATATCAATCATGCTTAAAAATGATAACGCATGATTTTCAATTTAATCTTAATTGCTGTAGAGTTATTCGGTTAGCGCTATCACAAATA
Source organism: Pedobacter sandarakinus (assembly GCF_026240095.1). GTDB lineage: Bacteria > Bacteroidota > Bacteroidia > Sphingobacteriales > Sphingobacteriaceae > Pedobacter > Pedobacter sandarakinus. Next base: position 597,464 of record NZ_JAPIVG010000002.1, read on the forward strand.
TTATTATAATTTACATAACATCAAAATTAAAAAAGGCAATTGTAATATTCCTAAATCGATTTATATAACGTATGGATGGATGTGATGTAGAAATAGAATCCAACCTGTCCGCCCACTTAAAGCTAGCTAGGGTTGTCATCGTGTATCGGTCATTCGAACCAACTAAAGCTACGAAACCAAAAAAAATGCTTGGCTAGATAATATATGATAATAACATCAAAAAGACGAATACACACTTATGTGTAATTGATTGATTTAAAATTTGTTATTAAATTTTTGATTATATTTAAATGGCGGAGAGAATGCCCAATTTTCATCCAAGATCCTGTAATCGCCACCTTATAAATCCCTAATCAAAAAAAAATGAACACTAAATTTGGCTTTACACATTTAAGCATTAACGAATTTGAAAACTGGCTTAGTGAATTACGGATTGCACGTACCGTTCTGTATTTACAACAGCACCACACATGGAGCCCAAGCTACATCCAGTTTAAGGGCAGCAACCACTTTGAAATGCAGAAAAGCATGCGAGACTATCATGTAAGTGAAAATGGATGGGCAGACATTGGGCAGCACTTTACAACCTTTCCTGATGGATCTATCGTTACTGGAAGAAGTTTAGAAAAATCACCCGCATGTATTCTCGGCTTCAACTCTAATGCCATATGCATGGAACATGTTGGCAACTTTGATAAAGGTAAAGATACCATGACGCCCCAGCACCGAGAAACCATTATTAGCATAACCGCAGCATTGTGTAAAAAATTTGCTATCCCAGTGAATACCGATAAAATAGTTTATCACCATTGGTTCGACTTAAGTACCGGCGCAAGAAATAACGGAACAAAGAATAACAAAACATGCCCGGGCACTAATTTTTTTGGCGGGAATAGCGTTGAAGATTGCCAGCAAAACTTTCTACCATTAGTAAGTAGCTCCCTCAATGGAAATGTAATTTCAGGTGTTACTGAAAGCAACGTATTAAAATATGTTTTGGTTACGGCAGATAGCCTGAATATTAGGGTAGAACCCAATGCACAGGCAAAAAAAGTAGCAGACAGAACACCAGCGTTATTAGGCGCAGTGCTGCGTGTTTTTCAGGAGAAAGATGGGTGGTACAAGATATCAGGGTCACAAGAACATTGGGTTAATGCAAGCTATACCAAACCTGTTAAGCTAGCTACGGTAAATGCAACAACTTTAAATGTTCGGAGCGGTGCAGAAAATAACTTTCCAAAAGTTGGGAGTTTAAGCAAGGGCCAGGAAGTTTTTATTAGAGACCAGCAAAACGGGTGGAGTAAAATTAACACCGACAACAAGTGGGTTAAGACCACCTTTTTAACGATAAGGTAGTATCCCTAACGTCCATAAGAATCATAACATATCAGCTGTACGAATCAAAGTGATAATGAATCGGTGATATTCATAGCATCCCAAATATAATTAATCGGATTGGCTATGGGTTTAAATCCTTGCTCAACCAAAATCGCTTTGAACATTGGAAAATATGCATAGTTTTCTGATGTGTATGCTGCTATCGAAGTTATTTTTTCTTGCGATATAACTTCTGGAGGCGACTTATAAACCTGAGGTACTAATCGATGCAAACTTGCAGCGGTGAGTCCTTCGGAAATTAAGCCGTCTCCATAAAATAGCAGACTAATGTAGTCGTTTAAACATTTCGCTACAATGGCGGTGGGATCTCCCGAAGAGTCGTTATAGATGATCACCGCATTATCCCAAAATTGTTCGTTGTGCATATTATATAACAGCAACAATGATCCGGATTGAGCATGCAACAAATATTTTATCTGCGTTTTATTTGTAATGCGCTCATTGTAGATTAACAAACCTTCTTGATTGCGATAGTATCCAAATACGTGGTGATACTGTCTCAAAATTTTTTCAAGCGCTTTGATGGGTTTTTGGTTGGAGAAAAGTGATTGTAAATCTTCCATCGTTATGCTGTAATTAAATTATTTAAGGGCTGATTTGCGATCTGTCTTTCCCCCTGGGCAATATTAGCTTTTACATAATTGTAAAGTTCCGTTTTGTCGGAAAGCGATAGCGTTAGTCCATTCATATCGTCGGCATCGATATCTCTCCATACATTATCTCCACCCAAACCAATGTTTATAACCCTGTTATTAATATGGCTCACATCTGCATTGAGTTCGGTTCTTAGTTCATTGATTACAATCCCTTGAGCAGCCCTTCTATTAGGTGCCATGCTTAACTGAGGTTGCGTGCGCACAATAAAATTTGCGGTGTGCGGCGTAGTGCCATATGTTCGGCTAACTCCAAAATTATGCCGGTTACTATGCAGATTAATAACATACGCCCCCCCGCAATGACTGCCGTTGGTGAGGTTAAAAATTGGATTTCCTTCATTAAAAACAGATTGATTATCTGGACCGAAAACCATCCTCGATGCGGCTTTCAAGGTTGCACACTGTGGCTGATGATCTGGTGTAATACTATCGAATGTAGGTGTAGGTACACCAGTATAGGTACCAACGGCGCCCTCATACAGGTATTTTCTTCTAACATCTGCTAATGAACCTTCTCCCATTATTTCAGATAGAATTTGCATCAATTGTGTTTCTTTAATCAAAAGCTCCTGATAGTTAGGGTTTTGCTCTATCAACGCTTCGTTTTCTGGCTGCTGATCCAAAGCTTTAACCAAAGCTAGGAGACGTACAATATCATTGTCATACAGCGCTCTTGCTTCCGCGGCTCTTTGTTTTTTAACAGCACCCCTTCCGGTATTTTCAGATTCATACTGCGCCTGTAAGATGTTGATAAGCAAGTGTGCAGGACGCGGATTTGTACTTGCAACATAAAGCTCTGCAGCCCTTCCCTCACCCTGATAGTACATTTCATGATGTTCTCCGTCTGCTGCAACAAAATTCCTGCGCCTATTCCACCAACCCCTAATCGCATCTATAGCCGACCTTCCGGCATTCATAATTGCCCCACCAATACTAATGGCTTGATCAATTACCCATAGAATGCCATTATCGATTCTTAACTTAACGGCCTCTAGTATTGTTTGCATTCTTGTAGCCATATCGCCAAGACCAAACTGATTGGCTAGGAAACCGATCATGACCGGCATCGAACTTGCCAAAATATTTTCAAGGAAGTTTGCTGCGCCCGCGATGTTTCCTCTTGCTACATCGGCTATCATGGTAATGTATTCGTTAATGATTCGAAGAATGGGCACAAAATATTCTACCATGCTTTCTATGGCATTGTAAATGGCCAGGATACTGTTAACAACTGGCATAATTCCTGTGGCATCCAACAAGCTGAGTAACCAACCCGTTGCCTGTGCCATAATTCGCTCGTTAATAAAGGTCACCACATTTGTCACCACCGTATCCCAAAGGTTACTCAATTGTTCCTGAATACGCTCCCAGATTGCTGCCGGACCCCGTTCCACGACGTCCGCTATAAAGCTCCATGCTCCTGTGGCCATGTCTAACATGCCACGCAAACGTTGTGCACGTTCTTCACCAATTCTTGTGGCTAATAAGTTGAAGATATTATCAACCGTTATCCCTAAAATTTGTAAAATGAAATTGAAGATGGAACCGAAAGAAAAGTCTGTTGGTGGTGTAATACCCACTGATTGCATTTCTGCTGTGAGCCAGTTCACTACTCCTGAAAGCAGGTGTGTAAAAATGTTGCCAAAGAATTGTGAAAAACCTTGTCTCAGGCCGCCCAGCAAATTAACAAAAAAACCAACAGGATTCCCTAAAATCTCTACTACCGCTTGGGATGCATTTGCCAGAATAGAGACAATAAGTTCTGGTGGAATACCTACCAGGCTTAGCAACTCCCTAAAAAAGGTCCACATGGCACCCGGTAAATTTCCATCTACAAAAACCTGGTACAATATGGTCATTACAATTTGTTGTGCTCTTGCCCAAATATCGCCAATCGCCATAATCTGATTAAATAATGGAATTCTAGCCAGTATCTGTTCGATTAAAAAGTTTTTTATCGGGATGCGAATGCACTCGGGTATAAGCATGAAAGGTCCGAGAATAAAATCGCTAGCCCGGTTTGCAAGGTCGCTCACCGTCTCAATTATTCGTTGTAGAGCGTTTAGTATTGGCTGTATAAAGCTGGCAAGATAACCAAGTCCATTGCTGGCTAAACTGAATAGAGCGCCTACGCCGGTTTGTATCCATGTACTCAGACTTAAGGCAGCATCATTTATCCATCCAATTGCCGGAGCGACGCTACTAAATATTGCACTAGCTGAAATGGATTGATAGAAAGAGGTGATTTGCTGGGCGAAGCCTCCTACTGTTTGTGCTATCCACGATCCTGCATTAAGAATACCTTCTTGGACCTCGACAACCTTGAGCTGCACCATGGGCAGAATCACCTCCCTTAACGAGGTTTGCTGTGCTTGGGCAGCAACTCCACTTCCGTCATCACCCATGGCAGTTGCCATGCTATTTATTCCTGAAGCAAAATTAACCACCGTATCTCTCAAATTGAATATTGCATTTAGCGGCAATATCTCCATTACCTGACTGGCAATCTGTTGTACAGGTTCTATTACAGGTCTTACTGTTTCCCTGATCGTTATCCAGGCCATTTCTGCCTTACCCGTAATCCACTGCAAAATACCACTGGCATTCTCTCCACCATTTGCATCGGTACCAATGCCTAAGGTTGCTTTAACCCACTCCCATGCCATCGATCCATATTCACGCACCGGGGTAGTCCATTCCCAGATGCTCTGGCCAACTCCTTGTATCCAGGTCCATATACCCGAAGCAGTTTGTCCAAGCCAGTCTACTACGGGTGCCCCAAAAGAACTCCAAAGACCTGAAAAGAAATCACCAATAGGCCTCACAAACTCTGTTAACCCTGCCCACGCATCTGTAGCAATCGAGGTAATGACATCCTTCAATTCATTTGCTGCCGCAAGCAGTGGACCACAATCTCCGGATATTAATGCTTGCATAATCGCAGATACACGTTCTCGCAACATCGCGAAAACGGTAATAAGATTGCTGATGAAATTGCCTGCTGCAGGAAACCGATCAAACACGCTGTCGAGACTTTGCATCAATTTGTCGTGCATAAAGCTCAAAATTCCCTGACTATTAATTTGCCTTAGCAGATCCACAAAGGCGGGAGGCGCAATTTCTTCTACAATTTCCCACGCACTTTCTGCCAACCAATCCCCTATTTCCCATCGTTGAATGTTTTCATCATTACAAGCACACCGAGCAATTCTCTCAGGCTGCTGCACACTTGGCGTCTCCGGAATTGTTTCTTCGGTTTTGCGCTTCACGCTGGCGCCTTGCTGTATTGTATGCGTAAGCTCGTGAGCAAGTAAAAATCGTCCGGATTGCGAGTGCGGGTTGTATTCACCACTATTGAAATAGATATTATTACCTACAGTAAAAGCTCTGGCATTAATATGTGCAGTCATCTTTGCGGCGTGCATATTATCATGGATGCGAACACCTGAAAAATCTGCCCCCATCTTTCCACTAAAATCATTGTTGATGTGTGCGGGCAAACTGGTGCCACCACCTTTAGTGCTTGCAATACCTGATTGTACCATACTCGGAGCGTTCCCGCCAGCTACAAATGCAGGACCACCCTTTGCTCTTACCATACCTGGCTGATCGATACCTTGAATCTCTTCCTCCTTGCGAGCGATCTCTTCATTACCTTTACAAGAATTGCACTTTCTTTGAACGTTCATCTTTGAACCAGTTCCATCGAAACCTGCCATTGTAAACCCGCTGCGCTGAGGCATACGCATCACACGCTCTGCAACCTGATCTGCCTGTTGCTCCTGGGGATCGTTAACAGCACCAATTTTTAACTTCGGCTGGACAATAGCAGCTGCAGGTCTGCTGTGTGTAACAGACTTAAAAGTGTGATTGCCATATGCAAGTGCCGACCCCATTTATTACACTGTTCTACCCGATTTTTTTAATTCTGCTTTTATCCCCTCAATGATATCTTTTTGCTTAATTTCCCCTTGGCCATTCTTCAACATCTTTAGTGTAGCATACCTTACAACATTAATTATTACACCACCAGACAACTCGAACTTTTGAGCAATTTCTGTTAAATTAACCTTACTATCCAATCTAGTAAGCGGAGAAAAGCCTTGCTGCCAGAGCTTCAGTCGTTGGTCCACCTGCGGGACAGTAAATTCAATAATCGATTGAAATCTTCTTAGAAATGCCTGATCTATATTCTGTTTAAAATTTGATGCCAGGATCACTAAACCATTGTGATCTTCAATTCTTTGTAGCAAATAACTGGTTTCTTGATTGGCATAACGATCCCTAGCATCGTTAACACTGGTGCGCTTGCCAAATAAAGCATCGGCTTCATCAAAAAACAAAATCCAGCCTTGGTTTTCAGCTGCATCAAATACTTTAGAAAGATTTTTTCCAGTTTCACCAATATACTTACTTACAATTCGGCTCAAATCTATTCGGTACACAGGCAGTCCATGTATTTTGCCGAGTAGTGCAGCAGCCAGTGACTTGCCTGTTCCAGGTTGACCATAGAATAAGGTTCTATATCCAGGTTTGAGTTTTTGCTTTAGACCGAAATCGTTCATTAAGGTCTGATTATGCTTAAGCCAGGAATCTATTAAATCTAATTGTTCCATGGTCTGCTGAGGAAGAACCAGGTCTGTGATTTCCATTGCGGTTTCTATCAGCTGCGCAGGAAACTCTGTAGAAAATCGCGGCCTGCTGCGCTCACCAGAAGTGAATTCTTCAAACCAGTTTTTATTGATATGGAGTGGAATACTAGATATAGGTTCATATGGTGGTAAGGGATCATACTCTAATACGTTCAAGGCGAACAATGGATGCTTGGCGTCAAAGTATTTCAACAGATCAAATCGTTTCGATAGATTGTCTCCAGCCATAAGAAACAAGAACGTCTCTGCAGTTGGTAAAAAACCGCTAAATACATTGCCCTTTCTCCCCCCGAATTCAGTAAATATTTGCCCGGTATTGGCATTTTGCACAAGAAATATATCCAGGCATTGTGGTTTTACCTGACTTACCATCGCAAGGAAAAGCAATAAACGCTCTTCGAAGCCCAGATTATGCTGGGCAATAAAACTCCCATAGGTTGATTGATTGAGATCAATAGAAGGCGGTAACGCATCAAAAATTGTTGCGTCGCTCGCTGCACTTCCAAAGTTGATAGCACTTCGGAGCTGTAGCACCTCCTCAAACCAATTTAGTTCGGCCTGGATAACCTTCGCATTTGCTTCCAGCGCTGTATTTACCAGCCTACTTGTATCAAGTATTTGTTCCATTTAAAAGTTATAATTGATATAGACCAAGGTAATGAATTAAGCAGTACGTCTACCCCTTTTCGCTCAATTGCTAAATGCCAATTTCCATCTTTAAAAGATAAAACTCCATTCCTTCTAACAAAGCCCGCCAGTACACCTTCAAAAGAAGTACTTTTAAGTGTTGTCCATTGTGTGATCAATGCATCTTTGAGGGCATTAAGTTCTTCTTGTTCATTTTGCGTGATTGAAACCGCACTAAAATTGATAACAGTTTCAGGTGGCAGGCCGCAAATAATTTTGTTGAGCAGGAGCATGCTTTCATCTTCTGGAACTATTGAATACACCAAGTAATGCAGGTATAATACAGCGTTGTGTTGCGATGAAGTATCTTTGAAATACTCACCTTCCAGAAGCGAGAGCCTGGTAAACAGCTGTTTTAAAAAAGGGTAAAAAAGCACTAATCCTCCATTAAAGACTATCAAAGATGACCATTCCAGCTTCTTATATGGTTGTTTAAGATCTTTAGAAGCAATTTCTTCATTACCGGCTATTTTGATACCACTTTTAACATCACTAATTTTATTCATCATACTGTATAAAGAATCAAACTGTAAAACTGCACCACTTTGATGATTTAATTTACTTAAAAATGAATGAACTATCGACTGTATTTCACTTGTTATCGCTGGAATCTTAATGATAACTGTATCTAGCCATGCTATAAATTCACGCGATTGGATTTCTTCTTTACCAATGGTCTCTTCGTGCAACCAGCCATCAACTATTTGATTAAATGATACTTGTTTTATATTTGATATAAAGTAGCTTATAAATTGATCATCTAAATCAAATTGAAAATACCGACCAAAAAATAATGCTTTAGTAATTAAATTTTTGAATCGCCTAAAAGTAGAATGATATTCTTTGGCAGTCCTAATCAATTGTGTAAATTGTAACCGATCATCATACAATTTCAGCAAAAGCAATGTAGGTTTGAATTCTGCCTCGCTAGGCATCCACCACGGTCTCATTCCGAAGTCGCAGTAGTACAGCAATGAGTCGAACAAATCACTTTGTTGTTTCAATAATTTAGGTGTCGCTGCTGTACTGGCTTCAAGAATGTTGTTGTATCGGGAAAATTCCAAAGCATCTTTTAGTTGATGATGAATTATCTTCCTATCAACTTGTTTTGAAGCAGACCGATATGCTTTTAGCTGAATGACAAGCTGATTGTATACCTGATAGCGTAATGACTCCAATAAATGATTGATATCGATATCGTCTAACCTCAAATCCAGCTTATCAATTCGAAAATCTTCCTCTTTACTAAAATCATTAAAAACTTTGTCGAAAATACCAGGCAACTCATTCTGGCAAAATTCACTGACCTTTGTTTGTACCTGTCGCCAATGCTGCTCATGCGTGAGAGACAGTAACATTCTTTGCGTATGGATAACATGTTTTGCCATTGATGATCATTATACTTTGCCAAATGCAAAATTTAAAACATTTTCATTTTCGCCGATAGTGACCTTCTGGCTTTGCGGCGGGATGGTAGCTATGGTAGGTGCTACAGTAACTTCATAATCCCCCGCTTCTAGGGTTAATGTAAAATTCGCACCGGCAAATTGCTGGGATTTAACTACATTCTTTGCTTGTCTGACAGTTACCGCATAGCTTTTCGCACCCGTTACCTGGCCGTAAACCTCGTACGTGGTGGTGTTTACGCTACCAATGGTGATGAAAAAGCTGATTTTTGCCGTGCCCACTTCAATATCGGTTTTACGTTCCCTTATTCCATATTCCACTTCATCAATAGCAACCATTTGCGAAAGCGCTCTCCTGTCAACTTTATCAGGGTCGAGGGTGTAAACCAGCAACTGACGTTTTGCTGATGGTGCAGGTTCGTAAGCTTCTTCCTCAAATGTTAGAGTGCCAAACCGAGCTTCGGACTTTAATGTAATCTCAAAAGCTGCGGGGTCATAAAGGTTGTTTAAAACTTGTATTTTAGATGTTGTTGTTTTCAACCGATTATACGCTACTACTCTAGCTTGATCCATCGCTAAAGGAGTTAATGGCCTATTGGCTACATTTTTCGGGTTGCATTCACAGCAGCTATCATCTTCATAGATAGTAAAATCAGCAATCACATTTGTACCAAGGTTTTTGATCCCAGTTGTACCTATCTTTTGTACCAATTCAGCAAATTTCTTTTGGAACTTCTCATCAGAAACGTTGTAGAATTTAGTTTTAAGAATTTCTTGATTAACATCAGTAGCTTCATCCGCTGCAGCTGAAGCTTGGTTGCGTTTAAATTCGATTAAATCTAACCTTTGTTGATATTCTTTTTGTAGCTCAATCTTTTCAAGTGAAGACCGATCTACCTCGATCGTAACCGCTCGTACTTTCTCATCGAAGTTTGATTGCAAATTTTTTGAAACCTCCTTAATTTCGCTCGCTTCATTTTTGACTGCACTCTTACGCAACATCAAAATCTTTTCGTTATAAGCCTTATTAATATCTTCTTCTGCTTTTGCCAGGTTTTCGGATAAAACTGTTCTAACTAATAGTTTCTTTTTATTAAGCAACTCTTTCTGCAGCTCAAGTTCGGCTCTCTTAACCTGATCATCGTTTAGTACAATCCTGTTTTTAACACCAGCAATTTGAACGTCCAAAGCCTTTTTGAGATCTCGTTCCGCTACTTGAATCTCTTCCTTTCTGGCATTTATGATCTCTTCTAAACTAGCAATTTTCGCCTTATACATTTCATGAATGGTCTTTTCTGAGACCTTTAATTCTTCAAGAATAGCGCTTTTACTTTTTACTGGGAGACTGGGTTTAACATCTCCCGCCTTATTTTCTTTACCTGTATGATAAAGAAGCAACAATGTATTGCCACTCTCAACACCAGCTAAATGATTTACAGCTATACCATCATTAAGGTATTGGCTTAGCGATTTGTTCATGCGAAGGGCAGCATTACGTTGTTTTCGAATATCGAGAAGAGTTCCAATAGTTAGGTACGGCCTGATAAGTAAGGTGTTAATTACGCGATGCGCTAACCCTGCCATCATTAAGTAAGAAAGTAAATCTTTGTCTTTTTCCTGATTAATGATTTTAACAAGCGTTTTCATTCCATCGATATAGATTGTAGTAAATGCGTTATATCTGGCTTTAAAATCATTATCCTTAAAATCTGAGAAGCTTAACGTAATGCTCGCTATTAAATCTTCAATGGCGTTATTGAACTTAGCCATCCAGTTTAAAACATCCCGCTGAACTTCATCTTTTGCCTGCACTGCGGTTATTTTCGTATCTGTAATTCGGCCATAGTTGGTTCTGTTTATATTCTCACTAAGCGCTCCCATCTTGATGAAACCTCTATTTACATCTGAAAATAACCTCATGCGTTCAAAAGCAACGTCAGGCTTTGTGGTAGTTGAGGGTGCAGTTTTGGGCGCCTCAGTAGCCGGTTGAGCTTCAGTTTTAATACCTGAAATATTATTGAAAGCATCCTCTATTGCTTTAGCCAGGTCATCGAAATTACCGGTCATCCGCTCTGCCAGATTACTATATTTAATGATATTATTAAGGTAAAACAACATTGAATTTTTCCAATTTCCGTATTGAAAATCCAGGTCAGGATAGCTACAATCCATTTTCGTATCGTTACCTTCTCCAATAAAAACTGTTCTAACCTTAAATGGTAAATTAAATTTCCGCTGAATGGCTTTATATTGTTTAAGCGCAGTTTCTTGTGGTAGTCCTAAATGGCCTTCTGCACGCAGAAAGGTTGATTCGTTGAAATTATAGTAAAGCGGGGCTTCTGTTTTGGCCAACCCATACTCCTGTGCCTCTATCGGTAATTGAAAATGATAACTTAGCGGCTTCTCATCATTGCAGCCATGACACAGCGACTCATTCCAGAACTTTAGCATTTGCTGGGTTGGTTTAAAATAAATTGGCAGCGCTCTCTTTCCAATTGATTGCCATTTTTCGTTGCTTGGAGTCACCAAAGCTGACTTTTGTGTTTTATTTGATAAATAATCAAAAAATCCGTTAATCATTTCCAGTGTTCTTCCGAAAATTGTGGTCACCTTCTTGTTCCAAGCTTTGTTATCATTAAATAAAGGAGCGTATTCAAACTCTTGCCGGTTATAAGCAGGCGGACAACTCACACTGCCAAGCATTAGATGTAACGGAAAAGCATCTTCTTGAGGTAACACACTACTATTTAAGTGCATGATAGCGCATCTAAGGGCTTCATAAGACTTAATTATATCTTCAAAAGCATCGTAAAGATATTGGAAACCATATGAAACGCCATTTAAATATTGCGATGATAAATCCAATAACTTTTCATGCCATGATGCCTTAATGCTTTCAAAGTCTACTGCATAGAATTCAGCTTTTAGAATGGGAAACGATTGATAAATCAACTCGAGTTGCTCGGTTAATTGATCTATTACTGATGCCACGGGGCTTAGGTAGCTGTTTATCAAGGATGCATAAGTAGCCAGATTATCGGCGGAAACCACTGCTCTCGGAAGATCAATCGTTTTTAGATTATAGATTCCGGGATATAACGAACCACCAACATTCTGATTTGCAAAATTGATATAATTCAACTGATCAATACTGATCAGCAACTTTCGAACTGTAAAAGTTTTCTCAATCCCTATATCGTCGCAACTTTTTCCTAAACAGCTTTGGAGGTTCTTTGTAGCGGGTTCCAGAAATAAAACTACTACGTAATTGCTCAATATTAAACCCGCATCAAAAGGTTTGGCACCCGCATTAGCAGCACGTTCAGCCGAAACCAACTCAATTAACGGAACCTGTTTTCCATCTAAACCATTAAAATATGGATAGATCAAACCATCAGGCAAAACATAATCTTTATAAAAACCAAGCTGGCAGTCGCCCAATGAAATCAAAAAACCCCAAGAGGTAACGCCCACACCCTTAGATATATTAACTTTTTCAGTGTCAACTTTTGCTTCAAGTCCGTAGGCAATGCCTCTTCCGATTAATCGTGTACGGGTAAGCCTGCTTTCCTGCAATAAAAAATCTTGCATGGTATTTAGCTGATTTGCAGTTAATACCTGATTTTCCTCAAAAACCGTTGTTGTATTAAAAAGTTCCATATCCTGTTGATGTTAAAAAATCCCAATATTGGTTTGGTTCAGAACAAGTGTATTCTTCTGCTGTTCGTTCTCTTTGCAACTATGCAATTTCCCGGCAGGATAGACACTTCTCAATTCCTGAATAATTACGATTAATGCTTCCATGGCTTTTGCTCGCTCTTCGTTATCATTATTGATCATGTTAACTTGTATAAGCCACAGTTTATACGCCTTTTCGAATTGATACATTTGTAGCGGGCTTACCCAACATATATTCATTGCAATATGTGCTGGTGCTTCCTGCCTGAGTGTTTTTTCAATAAAAGCCCTAAAATTTCGATCCCTAAACCGGTCTGGCCAGTAGGGTAAAACGGCAGTCATCACAAAACTGTAGGTATCTGCAATCTTACATTGCTCACAGTCCACATCAGTATGAATATTCATTAAGCGATCTACTCCAGACACTCTTGGTCTTAACAACAGGTGCTCAACCAGGTGGATACCTTCGCCATTAATAAAGGTCTTATTGAAGAAATTTACACGATTCTCTACAGCAACTTTTTCCCCTCCGGCTTTAATAATTATAGATTTTGGATTAATACTTTTGATAGGAAAAACTTTGCGAAGGACTAGCGTTGCAGTGCCAGGTGGAATTTGAGTTGATGTAATTAACATCCACTCGTTATTGATATAAGTTAACTTATAAACCTTAATTTCAACACTATATTCATCGTATAATATCTTGATGTCGTCTCCAACATTTATCCTGGCATTGAGATTTAGGTCGCCAACCATAATCCTCCTACCGGATTGATCCACCTGAACTGGCAAGGTTTCTGAGAACACACATTTCCCATTGGGTGCATTGCTGGGAAATGTCTCATCAATTTCGACTTTAATGTTGGGCCCAATGGCAACAGTATTCTTTATCGTATATGTTCCATTATTATCCTGTGAATCGACAATTTTAAAAATAGGCTTATAGGTGCTATTTTCTAATATATCAGCGAGTGGTTTGTTATAGTTTTTATCGCTATCCTTCGCGATCGTGTTTCCATAGTGATCAACTATTTCAAAATGATAATTTGCCTGATAAGTTAGTGTGTTCTCCGGATTGTATCGATAATAATCTGCATCTGAAGCATATCTAATGACTTTCCAAAATAAGGAAATAGCTGTATGGTGCATCGATTCAGCGTCGTCGTTGCCAAGGACTTCGGGCCCTTCCACATCACCTACCAATACAACCTTTCCTGTGGAATCAGCAATAGGTTTATCGAACAACTGATATTTGATTTTATGCAGGTATGGCCTGCTCGAGTGGTCTACCGTATGAGTAAGGATCTCAAAATAATCTAATATCGGAAGTGCTAAATTTCTCCTGCTTGAACCCTGTTTCTCACACAATTCATTAAGACAGAGCTCAATATGGGCTTTAACGAAAGACTTCGCTGCGCCGGCTGTTAGGCCATCATAATGGCTTTGTGCAATCACATCATCGGTAAAATGATCTGCAACCAAATACACGCTGAATTTGTGGGTTGAGCTATGTTTTAAGATTCTATAATTCTTTTCGTGGATGCCTGCACTAATCCATTTTTCCAGGAGCAGCTTAGCATCGGTTCGGGTAGCTATGGGCTTAATATTTTCGAGGTAAAGCTTGGCTCCAACTTTGCTTTCTATTCTGTAGACTCCTGATACAGGTAAAATCCTGAAAGCTTTGGAGAAATGAAGTCCATCACCCTTTAGTGGGTTGATTCCAAGCAGCAAGGCAACACGTTTTTCGTAGCCAGATACATTTTGAGCATGCCAGGACAGCTCGGTTTTGTAATTGAATGCCTTGCCTCTATTGTTACTAATTTCAGGATAAGAATTTAAGAAAGACAGCTTATCTTTTATCAGCTCCACTCCTGCCTTTTGCCCATCTAAAGTGTAGGCAATTAATGCATAATCGCTAAACTGCTCACAGAAACGTGCGAGCATATGGTCTAAAAACCTATTCCTACGGTTTTCAAATGTGGTTTTGTCTTCAGTTATGTTAGAAAGATGAGCATCATAGTCTGTCTTGAATATATGCTGCTCGACAGCACTAGGTACAATCTCGTTATTACCGTTAATTAAGGAAGCATTAAAATATGTTTTATTTAAGCGTGTCTCACCATATTCATCTTCCTCCTGGCTCATGCTAAATAGTAATTTCAGTCCATTTATTTGTTGCAGATACCCATACAAGAGCTGATCGAAAAAGCACAGAAAACCCTTGAACTGCTTGGCACTAACAATTCTTTCCGTACGTTCATCTGCATCAACAGGTAAGTTCGGTATTCCATTGGCGCCGATGCCATACACCTGAGGGAAATCTTCTTGAATTGACGTGTAACTGGTAATTTCTCTCCAATCTCCCGTGGGAATCGGAATATCCAAAACCGGATTGATTGGATATCGCTTCCTTGCTTGTGAAATAAACCTATTATATTCAAGCATCATAGCGTCTTCATCAAAAGCAATTGGCAAGGCACTTTTGTAGAAAGACAAATTGGAGAGTGTTGGCGATAATCGAGGTATATAAAACTGATTTGTAGCCAATTCTAAACACCACTTCACGCTTCGTTGATCAATGTTGGAAATATTATCTTCCGGGAAGTTCGCTAGCTGCAACCCACTTATTGACTTCACAACTTTTCTTCCCTCTAACTCAACATCCATTATTATTTGGATAAGGTCGCTAGAACGAATGGCACAACGCTGTTCAGAAGCATCTAATTCATCATCATCAATAAATCCATGCAGTAATGCCGGGCCGGCAAAGATATCTTCAATTGCTTTGTGCTTTGCTTGCATTTCAGGCAAGCTGTAAAATAAAACACTAGGCGATAAAAACTTATAGATTTCAAAGTAAATTTTCGCTGCAACTAACGAGGCATCGGCAAAGGGATCAATTTCAATGTTTCCGCAAATGGCTATTTCCTCTATCTTTAATGCCTTGGTTAGATGGTAATCTTCACAAAGCGGCCGATGTTGGTTAAGTCTAGCCTCTGCAAGCGTAACAATTTCTTTTACTAAAGATATCTTTTGCTTGTACCGTTGTAAAATTCCATTTACCTCTTTAAAAATAAAATCATTAATCTGATTATTTAAAGAAGACAGGCCATTCAGTGCAACCAAGACACCCGCAATTGTCCTCGTACCACTTAAGCTAACTTTCCAATTGCTATCGTAATTAGCTTTCAATTGATACCCTGAGGGTAGTTCATCAAACCTAATTTCTATTGATTTGATATTTGCGATGATCTGATCATCCTCATCTAAATCAATCGACAAATCATCCCATCTTGAAAAACGGACATCTATTTTAACTTCAACTCCATCTAATTGTTGGTCGGTGGCTTCTTTAGTTACGTAAACACCATTTAAAGTGTTCGAATTCAGGTCTCCAAATACAGTAGAATGATCAAACTCCAACACAAAATTATACAAACCCCTTACGTAGAATCCGTTGTTATCAGTTGTGGTAGGCAAATATGATAGTTTATCTTGTTGATGGTTGATAAACAATTTTTGTTCAGCCGTATCGGATGGTTTTACCCAGGCATTTTTTATACCAAGCGTTTCTTCTCCTTTAATAATGCTTACATCCATCAAGAGCTTACGAAAATCTTTGGTAGTAACCGGAGCACTATGCAAAATCTGCCTGGCGGTAAAAAAATTTTTCAAGTCGATAGGCACTTCACCATCATCTGGGTTGCTAGCCAGTAGATCTTGTAAGTCAAATGTGAGGCGATAACCTAAGTCTGTAATTGCATAGCAAAGTGCTTCAAGTGTGGTTATTCCGGGGTCATGGAGATTGAAATCCGTCCAAATGCCCTTACTAAGTTGCTGAATATGGGCTAAACCAATCTCTCGCAGCCTATCAAACTGCATACTTTGCAATGGCGGAATTTTATTCGATATAGCTTTTTGATTATTCATCTAATTACATCCACACTCGTTTATGGTATCGGTTTGTTTATTGGTTTTAATCACATTATCGTCGCAGTCTTTACACCCACATGCTTCATTCCCACTTTGCAAATCATCAATATTAATAATCGTATGGTTGGGATAAGATGTTAATACACTGGCCGCAGTTGCTGCCTCTGCAAATTCCAGATCGGTATTTGAGATATCTGGCATACCTGATGGACGCAGTAAATACATTTTGAAGCAAGTGATATAGTCTACAAAATTTAACTGTTCCAGGTGATAAATGATACTGGATTTTTCTATTTTCCCACCGAATGCCAACTGTACCAATTGATTGGAAAGCCAGGGCGATATCAATTCTCTTAACCTTGCATTTAACAGTGGCAAGTACACATTTTCAGCATATCCCGTTTTTAACTTAACATGAAAATGGATTTTAACCTCCTCGTAAATAGGATTTTGAACGCTGATTTCAGCAAAGCTACTGTTGTTTTTATTGATGAATGCTTTGATTTCCTCAATAGTATTTTTAGGTAATTTAGGTTTTAGCGGGTTCGAAGAGTGGTGGACAGAGACACTAGGTACCGTTATTATAGTAACCTTGCCTGGCGCTAGCGAGTTATAGTTACCTACAGTGCCGGTGTAATTACAGTTGTTAATACACTTGGCAGTAAATACTTCTGGAAATTGAGCTAATATCAACCTTTCATAGTCCCATTGTGAAATAGCTCTTTTCTTATGCCTTAATCGTTCACTTGTTCTGAGATGAAATTCTTTCCCACTCTCAGCCGCACTACCCCCAAAGGAAGCAAAGGGTTGAATGATCTTCTTTACAGCAGGGTTAGGCTCACTTGTTTTTGAAATTGTAGCAGCGGCAATTGAGGTCTGCTCAGGCAGCACATCATCATAGTTAGCGAATACCGCTTCTGCTACCTGGGTCGTTAACGAAATAATATCACAAATGGCTGCATAATTTTTCTCAACACTAGCCCTTATCCAAATCAATCCAGATGAAAGTATGGTATTATCTGTAGTAGCACTTTTTGGTATAGCCAAAGTAACAATGCCTGAAGTAAGTAAGCCATTGGTTTGATCTCGCAAGATTTCGGCATCTTCCAAAGCCACCCAAACATTATTTTTTAAGTACGACCATCTTACTCGTGCTTTCTCAAAATCAGGATCTGCAGTCCCTTCACTCACTTTAATTAAAAAACTAAGGTGTTGCGGAACTACAGCATTGGCTAAACCGAAGTAAAGCTCGCCTTCGTTTTCAAGTTTTGGCAGTAGAAAAATAGGTTGTGCATTTAAATCGGGGTGTAATTCGGCTGGTCCGAACGCATGTACAACAAAAAATTTGTGCGGCACATCCTTAAAAGCTTGGTTGGCGATGCCTGATGAAAAGTCGATAATTTCTTCACAGGAATAGTCGAGGTAAAGGTTTTGGATGAGCGGTTTGTAAGGTGCATTAGGCAATTCTAAGGTAGATTGATCATCATTGACATGATTCAAAATGGCACGAGTATGCGCCAGTTGATAGTCAGAATACCCAAAATCACCATCAGAAAACCTAAGCTTCAAGTATCCACGTGATGAATTGAGATCATAACCTTCGCCAGTGCTGGTTTGGTAATTGTTTGCATAAGAAGTAGGTATATTTAGTGCTGATTGGAATGTTGCAGCAGGTGCTGCAGTGTTTGAAGTGCCAAACAAATCTACCTTTTGCGTTGGTGGTGGCAATGGAACCCAGCTTCTATTGTCTAAAATAAACACTTCTGCTTTAAAGCTATTGTTGTTCACATAATTTTTAACCAAGGTTCTGAATTCCTCAGTTTCCCAATATCTTGGTGTCTTATTGCTTATGATTTCTTCTTTTTGAACTAATGTATTTTTAGTTTCTTCAATCGATATTGTTTTATTTTTAACAGCCTTTTTAGCCTGCGAAACTGCATCAGCTGCAGCACTTACCTTATCAGTATTTAAACCCAACACAACTTCTGCTATTTGCGATATGAGCGATGGTTGGGCATAAGCTTTGTAATATTTATTAAATGCAATGCCTGGTAAGTTTAAAAATTCAAAATTCAACTTGAGTGATTTTAATCGATGCTGAAAAATTTCTGAACTTCCAATATAGAAATTTGAACCAACTGTAGGCATAGCTCCAAAAAGCTCCATTGGTTTCGATGGATCTAGCTTCCCTAAACTATTCTGCACCAATAGATTTCTCACTTCTTTAACATCTGTAGCAATAGTGATTTGTTTGATTGCGGCAAAGGTGAGTGAATTGTAGATGTTACTATCTGGCTGGATCAAGATTTTGATCACTGGAAACGGCGATCGATAATCTTCAAGATGTAAAGCCTTGTTGTAATCAACAATCTGTAGCTTTGTTTCATCTGCAAACAAAACTAATTCCAATTTATTGCTCAAAATAAAGCCGGCTGAAACGACGTTTACGGCTTCCCATCCTTTTTCTGAAGATGTGAGGCACACAAAATTTTCAGCTGATAGCTGAGGTATTACAGCGGCACTTAAAACGAAGTCAATGGTTATGGTAATTTTTCTCTTCCCTTCAGCTAACCTAAATAGTGGGGAGCTTAGCGCAAAGCCGAGAGGTGCTAACGGACGTACAACCGAACCGAATGGTTTCCAACTTTTATCTTCATTTTTAATATCTTCACCAAAGCCATCTTCCGAATTGGCAATAGGTGAAGCATAGACTTGACTCTTATTGTTTTGATTGATCAAAACTGATTTCACAGATGTTATTTCGGCATGGCTAAAGCTGAAATCATTCAGCAATTTATAAAACTGATCCTTTTTTGCGGCATTTTTTCCAGCTTTGAACGCCGCTCCAGCTGTTAGAACGTAGTCAGAGATGTGTTTGGCTAGTTCTATTTTTAGATATACACGATCGGGGGTTGCCGGGATTTTTTGAAAACCTAAAACAGTCTCAAAGAAGTAATTAAGGTGTTTTTCGGTAAACTGATTTAAATCTTTCTGCGCAATGGCATACAATTCTAGAAACGCATCGAAGAGCGCCAGGTGCGGCTCGGTGTTGCCATTATTTTTAATGCCAGCGGAATTGAAAACTGACTGCCAGTTATCTTTTTTTTCAATCCCATCATAATAATAATAGTTAATGTAAGCGCCCAGGCGATCTGCAAATCGATAAAGTGCGCTTCGATCGCGTTCATCGATGGCAACAAAATTGGAATCCAACGCTTTTGGAAAGCGATTTAAACGGTTGGTACCATTTCTTGGTTCACTATTTTTGTTGCAATTGGCGCTCATTTATCAAAGATTTGTACCCTCGGTTAAGTAAAAAGGGTAAACAATATTATTTCTTGTATTGGTACTTCTGATGGTATATTCCACAATCAGATTAATGACTCCAAGTTCCTCATTTTTGAATACGTCAAGTTTTTCAAGTTTTATTCTGGGTTCATTGTAAACGATCGCTCGTCTTATTCTTTCCGTTATCCTGGTTACCAACGTTACATTTATGGGCTCGAAGAGTAGGTCTTCGAGATTGCAGCCGTATTCTGCCTGCATAACTCTTTCCCCTACTGTTGTACCAAACAGTATAATCAGGCTCTGATTAATATCCACCGAGGCCGTAACCATATCAGTGCCGAATTGCCCTCCATCCTTATACTTTGTGATTTTAGGAGGGAACGCCCAGCCGGTTCCTAAAAAAAGCTTATCATTTTCCATACCTAACCAATTAAGACAGTTGAACAACCCAATACTGCACTAGCACCACAGATACAGGCATCTCCAGTGCGCAATGCAGGCATGCCACCGATGGTTACGGTTGTGCTTCCCATAGGAAAAGCACTAACCGTGGGCTGATGTGAATTTGGCGGCAACACACATACGTGATTATCACCAACAACGCTTGCCGGAAGCCCTCCGATCAATACCGTTGAAACTCCTGGGCCAACTATCGTTCCACCATGGTTAGTTGTATCCCCTAATCTTGCTGCATTTGGCATATCTAATTAATTTGTACCATACTTCCTTTAACTTTTACTATTGCCGATGAACTGAACTCCGCTCCACCGTCGCCAACCAAGCCTAGTTGTGCACTGGCTTTACCTGAAACATTTACTCCAGCAATTTTAATATCGCCAGATGCTTTAAGTGTGATGTCTTTGATGCTCTCGATAACGATGCCCCCATCGCCTGTTTCGATTTTATTACCATGCTGGTCTGCGATCATTATTTTTTTAGCTTCCTCATCGAGGATGACCTCATTGCCAGCTGGCGTTTCGATCCGAAGTATTTTCTTATCATCGTCAAAGGTGATTTTCATTTCACTTTTTGTTTGCAGACCTTTGAGGAAATTTTCATCCTTAAGTGCTAGGTGCGGCGGATGCTTTGAGCTGTACAAACTTCCTAAAATAATTGCATCACGAGGATCATCATTGATAAAACCTATAATTACTTCATCATCTATTTCTGGGTTCCATACCCAACCTCTGTTATTTCCGGCATCTATTCCAGACAATCTTGCCCAGATACCTTCTCCGTTTTGCGCTACCAATGGCAGTCGAACTTTAATCCTGCTTTCTCCCTCGGGGTCGCTTTCCAGCTGGGTTACAACGCCAATCTGTAGTCCATTAACGGGTGGAATTATGCCTGATGCCTGTTTTTCAATTATGTCATCGAACTTGTAAGCATGAAGATCTTTATTTAATCCGAACTGAATGTGTGTGTACCATGCTGCTTCACCTGTGAATGTATGCAGAATTCCGGTTACCAGGCATTTTCCGTTAAAACGATCACCAAAACCCAATATTTCAATCATTAACCCAGGTTTTAGTTCGGCATTACCCAGAACACGTAAACTGCCTGTGATTCTATTAAGCCGACTTCTAAAAAGTTGTGCTTCTGCCCAGGCAACACTTTCTGGCTCGCTAAGCTGGCCACTATGGAATGAATTGTTATTATCCCATCCTATAGCATCAGCTAAATCTTCTCCACTTAAATTACCTTGGATAACCGGCATCGACGATGAAGCAGTTTCAGAACGCACCTCCTGATCGGTATAATTCCAACTGTGCATTGCAGCTTCCGGATATTGTGTCCTGGCATCCATTTGGGCTTCAAAATCATAAATATCAGTTCCATACGTATAGGTGGCCATCACTGACTGGTTAAAATCCGGTATTCCAACTATTACCTTTCCCAAATCGACAATGAGTAAGGCTCCATTGAGTTCGGTTCTTGTGATGATAAAATCCCAATCGCTACAATTGTATTGTACAATTTGTTTATGTTGTAATTGCAAACTACTGATATCATCTGCTATGTTTCTTGCCGCGAGTAATTCGGATATTATATCTCCATCCGTAGTGTCTTCCCATATCTTGTTTTTTCTTCCTGCAGTTAATTTTATGGTTTGATCTCTACATTCTATCTCGAGGTTACTCCCTCCCTCATCTACTTTCAACGTTTGGCTAAGAATTAAGCCAGCAAAAATTTGATGTGTTTGCCCATCATACCCAGCGGCAATTGTAATTTCTGCACCTGGAACAAATAGATCTCCACTGCTTAAATCGAAGGTTTGTGCAGCTGCGTTTCCATCCATTAAAACAAGCTTGGCCTTCGGGATGCTATTCACCACATTAGATACCGAAATTTCCAGAATACCTACGCTACTTGGCAATGCCTGTCCATTTATGGTGATATCAAAACCTTGTAATCCGGTGGGTTGTGGCATAGCATTTTATTTATCCAATGGTGGAAATGAAATATTTAATCCTTGTTTTAATTTCCTAAAATTATTTAAGCCATTGGCCTTCGCAACTTCCAAGTAATAGCGGTCTGTATTATAGATGCGTTGTACCATTAGCGGCAATTTGGTATCACCTTCTACATTTCGATAATGTGTTAAATCCGGAGAATTTCTTTGTAGCTCGTTGGATTGTTCAACTAGCGACGTGTAGCTTGTAAAAGTACACTCTGTTTTCGCCCTTAGGGGCTTCCCAGTGGTATCAAACAATGTGTAAGTTACTTTGATGGCTGTAAGCATACCTTGAAAGGTAAGCTCGCCCCAATGAATCTTGAGATAATTGGGGCGGTGAGTGTCGTCTTTTATCTTGAAACAGCTATCGATAAATTTCTCTATCGCCTTATGCACTGTCTTATCTTTTTGTATATCGGCCTGAAAAGCAGAACTACCAGCATAGGATGTAGAGGTCGCATCCCACAGCAAGTCTAATTTTAATTCTTTTCCTTTAGTCGATTTAAATTGCGCAACTCCATCTGCTGCATTTGCAGGAACACTATTATCAAGTTCGTTTTTGTACTCAATAAAGTAAGTATTGGGGTTGTACAACACCCGAAAACTTTCTAAAGGAGAGCCCGAAAAGTTTTCAGTGGTGTAAACATCCACAATAAGCTTCTCTAAATTACCTAATTCTCCAAAAAGCTGACTTAAAGCCATAACTATCTTTCATTTTTATTTTTAATCTGCTGTTTCAATTCTGCCAAAGCCTTTTTGAATGTTTGTTTATTTAGCGCTCCGCCAGAATTGCCATTAGCGTTATTTCCAGTATTACTGCTATTGACAATAGTTGCAGTAATATTGAGTTCTTTTATTTCTACTGGCATGATTAAATACTAATTCGTCTGAAATATTGATAAGCAAATTCGATGTTCTCGATAATGATTCCGTTCTGCTGTGCATTGAAACCTTCTACGGTCCATTTTATAGGATAAGCATTAATAAAATTCCAGGCCTGCAGCGGAAGGTGATCTTCATTTAACAAAAGCAGCGTGATGTCTTTGGGTGAAAATGTAAATGTTTCTACAGATTCTTTAAACCATTTCAATGCTGATGATCCGATTAGCAGCCCCCTTTTTAATACCAGGTTGTTATATGCAACCGCCGTTGGCAACTTATGTGCAAAACGATTTTCGCCACCTTCCTTATATTCTTCTGTTGCGATGTGGGCATCGAGTCCGCTTACTTCGGTAAAACCAATATCGGCAATGCCAGGATATTCAAGTTCCAAACCATCAATTCTAAGAATGAAGTGGAAACCAACAGGTGGATAAGGTGCCAACATAGCGTTTATGTAAATTCTATACTTAACCCTTCATGAGCCAGCTCTACCGTTTCTATTGCCACTTCGTTGCCTGTCGCGTTTAATGTTGGTCCATCCACTTTAGATGGCCATGCATTTCTAACTTTCCAAACCACTACCGGCTCATGACTCTCGTTAAGTAAACTTATGGTTAAATCTCGGCGTTCAATCTTGTTTAAACTAACTGTATTAAACCATTGGAAAAGCTCATTATCTCCCTTAGTGATACCTCGTTTCATTGAAATTGCCGAATATTGCTGTAGGCCAGGCATTTTAGTAACGTGATATTCACGGGAGCTACCTTCCCTATAATCAATTGATTGCGTTTCTACAGTCAGGCCACTCACCTCTGTAAAACCAATTCTCGAACCGCCCCATTCCACCTGAAAGTGAAATACCGGCAATGGATAATTATTTGACATATCGTTGGAAATTTATGATGTACTATTCTTGTAATTTATGGGAAAACTTTAAGATGATAAATTCGGCGGGGCGCACTACTGCCATTCCTATTTCCACATTCATCCTTCCTTCCAATACATCTAAAGAAGTCATAGTAGTACCTAATCCGATTCTAACGAAAAATGCATCATCTGGTTTAGCACCTTGCAAAGCACCCTGCCTCCACAATTGATTTAAAAAATTTTCGCACATGGCTTTCACCCGCAACCAGGTATTGGCATCATTAGGTTCAAAAACTACAAACTCTGTTGCCTTTTTAACGCTTTCTTCAACAAAATTGTAAAATCTCCTCACTGAAATATATCGCCATTCATTATCGTTGCCTGCTAAAGTTCTTGCTCCCCAAACTATTGTTCCTTTCCCAGTAAAAAACCTAATCACATTAATTGACTTGCCAGTCGACGCATCAACATTTAAACCTTCTTGTTGCGTTGCCGTAACCTTAATAGTAGGACCCAAAACCATTTTTACACTCTCATTTGCTGGTGCCTTCCATACGCCACGGTTATTATCTACCCTTGCCATAATCCCGGTTACTGCACTTGATGGTGGAAGGTCGATCACATTCTTCTCCACCTCGGCTTTTAGTAACCTGTACGTATTTAGATCAATAGCACGAATTGCGGATAATGTCTTGCCATCATATGTTCCTAGGCCACCATTTACAACGTGTTTAATCTTAATTGAATCTTCGCTATAGCCATAATTCAGGGTTGTTTGTAGCCATGGATAATAAACACAACCATATTTTAAGTCAGACATACCCATGTCTTTACGAACGGTTGCCGCATCATCAAAAGGATTGCCCGTTACTACCCAGGGATCGAAAATGGTAATTCTATCCTGCAACTTCCTGCACTGTGCTAGAGCTGCATCGTATAGTGTACTGTAGCCCGAGGTTGAATTGGTTATGCTGTTATGCTTATCTGTAAAAACCAGGATGGTAGGCTCATCCACTTTCGCTATCGCATCCAAACAAGCAGAGCCAGCAGTATTATCAAAGTTGCTATCATAATCACCGCTAGATACGATATAGCAAGGTGCACCACCGTTCCCAAAATGCAATTGTATAGCATAAAACAGGTATTTTCCACTTACCGACTCTTTTTTAACATTGCAGGTAATTGATCGGGATTGCACCACATCACCGACTTTCAAATCGGTGATGGTTGGCATACCTGTAGCTTCAAAAATGGCCGTCTCTGCATTCGCACCTCCAAAATGTTGCTGATAGTCTAAAAATGAAGTTATTCGTATGGGTGTTGGTAGTTTGTCTGCACTCGGCAAAACATTACTCCCTATTTCATCCCTGGCAAATTCAGTTCTGCCCATGAAAGCTGGAATAGCAGTTTCCACTGGCGCAATAGCGGATGGTAGTTTACTAATCTCTTCGATATAAACACCTGGAGTTTGATAGTTTTTTGCCATGGTTTTATGATTTTGCTAGTAAGTGAGAAAATTTAAGAATGATGAATTCTGCCGGGCGTACAGCAGCCATTCCAATCTCAACGATTAATCTGCCTTCCAGGATATCAATTGAAGACATCGTTATGCCCAAACCTACATTCACGAAATACGCATGTTCTGGTTTTGCTCCTGCCAATGCACCCTGACGCCATAATTGATTGAGAAAGTTCTCACACATGGTTTTTACCCTCATCCAGGTCTTTGCATCATTAGGCTCGAAAACTACGAATTCTGTTGCTTTCTTAACCGATTCTTCTACCATTATGAAAAGTCTGCGTACAGGAACATAACGCCATTCGTTATCATTTCCGGCCAATGTCCTTGCACCCCAAACTAGCGTGCCTTTTCCTGCAAACTTTCTAATTACGTTTATGCTTTTTCCACTTGTAGGGTCAACATTCAGGTAATCCTGTTCATCATCACTAATATTCTGCAATGGTTTGTCTACCGTTCTAATGCTCACATTAGCTGGAGCTTTCCACACCCCTCGTTCCTGGTCTACACGAGCCATAACGCCTGTCACCATCCCTGAAGGATAAAGTGCTACCGTATATCCATCAAGCGCCTTTTTGATCTGGTAAAATAATGGAAAGTTTACAGCGTCGAAGCCACCCTGTAAAAAGTTACCGTCCAAAGAAATGCTTACCGCTCCCCCCTTTGGATCGTAAACGATAGGAATGGCATTGCCCGATATTCCTGCTTTTAACGCTGTAATAGTAACTACCTTTCCGCTGGAATCAGCCACGATTATCGTTTTCAAATCATCGTTGTTATTGATGGCATCTTTCAAATTTTTAGCTGTAGTTGTATTGGATGACGCAATCGAAACACCCTCCGTACCAAAAACCAGACTTATACCAGCAATACTTATAGATTGACTATCAATGGTATCGGCATTGATAGTTATTTTAGCGGTAGAAGCAACAGCCGTTTGAGCGGAGGCTTTTATGATGTCTGTTATTGGTTTCTTAACATCTCCAACTGGCTTGTAAATTCCAAGGTTATCTCCACCTCTGTTGTCTTCTGCAATTAAAATCATTTCATCTACAACCCGGTTGTAGACAACACTACTCTGTATTCTAGGATAATATGCTGCTCCGTATTTTAGATTATCGGCACTCACGTAATCATTACGAAAGGCATCCGCTACTTGAAATAATGTTGCTGGTGTATTTGGTTGTATTACATCCAGGATAGCAAAGCGATCTTGCAGCTTTGAACATTGAGATAGCATGGCATCATACAGCTCTTTAGTTTCAGCTGCAGCGGTTAAGGCAGTAGCCTCGGGAACGGCCAGCAACGTAACCTCATCTTCTTTTTCGCAAGCAATAAGACCGTTTTTAAGTTCTGTTTTATCAATATTGGGTGCTCCAGCATTATACGTTCCAACAGAGGTAACGTAACATGTACCACCACCATTTTCATAGAACATTTTTACATGGTAGTACAATACATACCCCGATAAAGCTGTTGCAGGTGAAATTGTAACCTTGGGTACCTGCGATCCTAAATCAGGTTCATCGATAATTACCTCTAAAGTTTCAGGGAAACCGCTCCCAAAATACATTTCATATTCAAGAAGTGAAGTAATTCTTTGCGGGATATTAATATCGAAAGCAACGCCATTTTTCTCTCGTTTGGCTGTGTAGCCTACGAAAGCAGGTACTGCCGTTTCAACCTGTGCAATGGATGATGGAATCGTTGATATCTCATCAACATAAACTCCAGGATGTTTGAATGTTAGCGCCATATCGTATTTGTTTTTTTTTAAACGTATATGTATATTTTACTTTCCTCTCCAACTTGCGTTTCTGGCCTAGGGTTAGGCAAATCACTGATGAGAATTACCTCGTTGGTGGGATCTTTTTTAGTTAATTGCAATCCAGTTTTTACACGACTGAAAAAAGGAATTTTAGCGCTACTCGTAAACAAGATTTTTTCGTTTGCATCCACTTTATTAATTGGTTCGGTATCTGAAGACTGAACAGTTGTGCCAGAAAATGTGTACTTAGCATAGGCAGAATTTCCCTCTGGGGTGCCATCCTTACTATTATCCTTTAAAAGTAATTTGAAATCCTCAAGGTCTATTCCTGTTCGATTTACAATGTAATATTTCCAAATGGTCTCTTTCCTGATAAATTGCATCAGGAATTTATTTTCAGTGATTACATCATCTGCAGGTGGTATTCGAAGATCGAGAACACCAAAAATAGATGCACTGCTCAAATCGGCGCTTTTATAAACCTGGTAGGTCTGAAGGTCTGCCCCTGTTCCTGCTGATTTCTTAATTGAAATTTGATATAAGCCATCTGGCAGCTTTGAAAAGTTAAGTGAACGGGTAAATAGATTCTGATTGTTTTTCGCTATTTCGTATGGCCCTGAAATGGGCATTCCATCCGAATCGTATTCAACGATATGGTTACTGCTCGCTGCCGAACTCACTTTTAAACTTACCTTTTCATGGCCTTCTTCAATAAACGCTAGGTAAATGCCATTAGAAATAACATCATCAAGAATGGTGTATTCGAGGCGCTGATCCAAACCTGTATTTGTAAAGTATATCTTCTTATTGCTACCGAATTGTTTTGAAGGCGATTTATGTAAATTTGTTATGCCCAAAAACTTAGCTGCAGACTTAAGTTTAATTCCAAATGTTAACGGCGTTTTTGCAATCTCTATTATGGCATTCAGGTCGCCATCTACTTCACAAATTAGGTCGAACCCTGATGATATTGGCTTGTATAGCCAATGTTGGTTTCGCATTATACGCATGCTATCAGCTGTTGGCATAAAGGATAGATCCTCACACAAATTATCTTCGTAGTAGTTATGGTTTACACTCAACGAGAAAAATTTGCGGTAAGCTGTCATAATTTAGTTTTTGTGTTGAGTTGGATGCGCTCGATGATGCCACCTGGAACCAACTGAACATTTTCTTGTATGGTAAGCATCCTTATTTTATATAATACTGAAGGCAAATAACTGTGACCAATAATGCTCCAGAAGTGGTTCATCTGTTCAAAGTTGAAACTGAACAGTTCTACTGCAAGCTTCTCGATGTTACGATCTATCGCCGCTAAGCTTGGGGAATTTGACTGCGTAAATACGCTTTTACTTTGAAAAAACGCAATCACCTGGGAAAGTCTTTTCAAGCCTTCCAGATAGTCGAGTCTCGGTGTTTCGGTATCTTCATAGTGAAAATTTGCTGAAACAAGCACAAATAAATTGAGGTAAATATCCGGGTTTCGGGTCTCCAAATCTCCTTGAACATTTCTTACGGTAACCCGCTGATCTTTTGCAAATCGATCTTCTTCAATGTTCATTAAAGTTAGACCCAATGTCTTATCTGGAATGGCAAGTTTCCCATCGTACACGATACTTGATACCACGAGATAATCATCTACAGTTGTACCAGCCAAGTGGTTGAGATGGGCATTAACTTCTTTCGAAATAAAATCAAGAGCCGTGTTAATCATCTGTTTTTTGATAGAGTGAGCATTAGACAAGTAAGTGATTATCATAAACTTATGCACTGGAGTGCGATTAGTTATTAACATCACAAAAAAAAGTTTTCAACCGACAGAATTATAAAAAATACTCCAAATAGGAATGTTAAGCCTGTTTTTAACGCTTCAGCAAATAATTAATCATTTAGTTATCAACATTTTGGTTATGGTTAAGACAAAACAAAGTATAAAAAAAGATCGTAAGAATGTGGGGAACAAAATCAAACAGATTATTAAACAAATAAAAATCAAGTAGTTACAGTATTATAAAAAATACAAAGCATAAAAAAACCGCTGAATTTTAGTCAGCGGTTTGATCTCAATGTGGAGCGTATTTTATTTTTTTGGCTTAGCGCTCATGTAAAAGGTTAACTTACCACCTTCTGCGATATCAGCATGTTTGATGCTATGATCTTTGATTTCCTTACCATTCAAGATTACTTTCTGTACGTATACATTTTTATCGCTCTGATTCATTGCTTCTATTGTAAACGTTTTATTGTTTTCGAGGTTAATGGTAGCCTTGTTTACCAATGGGCTTCCCAATTGATAAACGTCTGAACCTGGTGCCACAGGATAGAAACCCATCGCTGAAAACATGTACCAGGCACTCATCTGTCCACAATCGTCGTTACCGCCTAACCCATCTGCGGTTGGCTTGTACTGCATATTTAGGATATGCCGGATTTGTGCCTGTCCTTTATAAACTTCGTCAGTCCAGTTGTATAAGTAGGCAACATGGTGTGCAGGCTCATTTCCATGCACGTATCCACCAATAATCCCTTCCCTGGTGATATCTTCGGTATGTGCAAAAAATTCATCAGGCAAGTGCATACTAAACAATGAATCCAATCGGTTAGCGAATTTCTTTTTGCCACCCATTACCTCTATTAAAGATGAAGGATCGTGTGGAACAAAGAAACTGTAATTCCAGCTATTTCCTTCGATAAAGCCCTGCCCTTCTGTGTCTTTGGGGTCAAAAGCCTTTTTGAATTTACCATCAGCCAAACGTGGGCGCATAAAACCAGAAGCACTGTCGTAGTTATTTCTCCAGTTTTGCGAACGCTTGATAAATTCATTGTATACATCCATTCGATTAAGATTCTTAGCAAGCTGGGCAATTGACCAATCGTCGTAAGCGTATTCTAAGGTATTTGAAACTGAAACACCACTTCGCTCTGCCGGGATGTAGCCTTTATCCATATACAAACCAATACCCTCGTAATCACGGTGCTTTGCAGTTACCACGCAAGCATCCAATGCTTTATTCGGATCGCCCGTGTAAGTGCCTTTAATAATCGCATCGGCAATAACCGAAACACTATGATATCCGCTCATACACCAGTTATCGTTCGCATAATGAGACCAAATAGGCAACATATGCAGGCTACTTTGATCGTAATGTGCTAGCATAGATTTCACCATATCATCACTACGGCTTGGTTGGATAATGTTGAAAAAAGGATGCAAAGCCCTATAAGTATCCCATAAAGAAAAAGTGGTGTAGTTGGTGAAACCATCAGCTTTATGAACGCCTTGATCTAACCCTTTGTACTCCCCATTAATATCTGTATAAGTAGTTGGGTTAATAAAAGCATGGTAAAGTGCGGTATAAAAATTGATTTTATTATCATTAGACGTAGCGACTTGAATCTTATTTAATTCTTTATTCCATGATGATTGCGCCTGTTTTTTCACCTGATCGAAATCCCATCCCGAAATTTCTGAACGCATATTTTGCAGTGCATTTTCTTGACTAACAGGAGATAGCGCAAACTTTATTTTTATCTTTTCGCCCTCTTGTGTATCAAAGTCAAAAAACATTTTAATCTTTTTGCCTGCAATCTCCGGAAAGTTTTGCTCCTGATTAAACTTACCCCAAAATCCTCTATACGCTTGCTTTGCATCGTAGCTTTTACGTCCGTAGCTTTTAAAAGGCTTAGAAAAACTCATGGCAAAATAGACAGTCCTGGTCCTGGCCCATCCATTGGTTTGGCGATATCCGGTAAGGAGCGTATCATTCACAACCCTAACGTAAGTCCATACGGTTTTCTCTTCATAATTGTAAATACCAGCCATTAAGTCTAAAATAATATGCGATTGATCTGACTTCGGAAAGGTATATTGATGCATCCCAACCCGTGTGGTAGCTGTTAACTCTGCTGTAATGTTATCGTCATCTAACTTTACTTTGTAGTAGCCCGCTTCTGCTTTCTCATTCTCGTGCTGGTAAGCTGAACGATACCCACCTTTTGGATTAGAAGCCGTGCCAGGATTAAGTTGTAACTTACCTTGGGTAGGCATAATCAAGAAATCGCCAAGATCTGAATGGCCTGTACCAGAAAAATGAGTATGACTGAAACCTACAATGGTTTTGTCTTCATACTTATAACCAGCACAATATTTGTAAACGTCGCCATTATATTTACCATTAACTTCATAAGATAAAGTGTCTGTTTCCGGACTCAGTTGTACCGCACCAAAAGGAACCGTAGCCCCTGGGTAAGTATGTCCCATTTTCGAAGTTCCAATAATTGGTTTTACATACTGTACCAAATTCTGCTGCGCCGAAGCAAACATGGCAGGAAGCATACAACATGAAAAGAGAAATTTTTTAATCATAATAGATATTGAATTGAGCTTGTTTTTGAAAATCCTAAGGTATAAAATATATCATTAAACTTTATGGACTAGACCACTAAAACGTTTTAATTATTCAAAAAAATACAAATGTAACTTGTATATTGCTTTTAGCATCCCTGCAAGTGTTACGCTAACGGATTATGAAGCCATAATTCTTTATATTTGGTATCAGGGCTAGGTGTTTAATTATAATTTATTTTACAATTGCAAGATTTTTACCTTTTTGTAGATACTGAAACTTCTGGTTTGCCTAAAGATTGGGATGCACCTTATTCTGCGGAGACCAATTGGCCACATATCCTTCAAATTGCGTGGATCATATTTGATCGAAATTTTAAGGAAATTAAACGAGAAAATTATTACGTTAAAGCGGATGGAATTATCATTGATAAAGCTGCACAGAAGATTCACAAGCTATCACCCGAATTCCTGGAAACCAATGGTGAGCCCCTGGAAAAGGTGATGAATATATTTAACCTGGATTTTTTAGCATACCAGCCTTTAGTAATTGGTCATTTTATTGAATTGGATTATCATATGGTAAATGTTTCCTTATTTAGATTACAACTGCCAAATCTATTCGAGCAAGCCCAATTTTTTTGTACGATGAAAGCGAGTGCAGCCTTTGTACGCAACCCTACTATTAAATTTCTTAAACTTGGAAGATTTTACCGGATACTATTTAATGCAGAAATGGATGATACCCACGATGCCCTTGCCGATGCCGAACATACCGCTAAAATATTTTTTTACCTTTTAGCAACTCAGAAGATTAGCGTTAATTCCATTTATGCCCAAGAGCATAATTTTACAGAGACGTTTGCAGATAGAAGGAAGTCATTTCTTAAACGCTTATCGAAACGATTTTTTCCATGGATAATAAGTTAGCAGACCGCATTTACACTTCCAGGATTGGCGATATTACTTTCAAAAAGATTGTGAGCTGCATGGCCAGCACCCCAATATTTGAGGCGGCTAAAATTATGGCGGAAAATAAAACAAGCTGTATTTTTATTACAGATGAAGAAGGCAACTTCAAAGGTTTTATAACCGACATTATTTTGCGTGATCAGGTAATAGCGAAACAACTTGACGTACAAGTCTCGGTGAGTACAATCATGGATCCGAACATTGTAACCATTTCACCACATTCATTTGTATACGAAGCAATACTGATGATGTTTGGAAAAAAATCCAGATACTTATTAGTTGAGGATAATGGTGCATTTGTGGGTTTTTTGAGCAGGAATAGGTTGTTGAGCGAGCAGGCAGAATCTCCACTGGTGTTTATACAATCGGTAAAGTCTGCTGCAAGTTTATCAGACTTAAAAAACAAATGGCAAAAAGTTCCGCATATCGTTGCCCAATTACTTGACAGAGGTGTCCATGCAAAGATTGTCAACGAAATTGTAACAACCATTGCTGATACCATATCTTTTAAAATCATTGAAGAAACCATTGTTAAGTTAGGCACACCGCCAGTCAAATTCGTGTTTATGGTGCTGGGCAGCGAGGGACGAAAAGAATTGAGCTTAAAGACTGACCAGGATAATGCGATCTTATACGAAGACACCACGGACAGTAGAAGAGCTGAAGTAAGATCCTATTTTCTGGATTTTGCGACACAGGTATCGGATAAACTTAATTATGTGGGCTTTGTATATTGTGATGGTGACTATATGGCAACGAACCCCAACTGGACGCATTCCCTATCGCATTGGAAATACAATTATAAAAACTGGATAGAGGAAGCGTTACCAGAAACTGCGGTAAAATTTGCGGCATTTTTTGATTGCAGAGCAATTTATGGCGACCTATCTTTAATGGAAAGGCTACGGGCTTTCGTAGATGATGAGTTGCAGAAACCCATTGAGAAGTTCTATGTTTATTTAGCAAAAAATGCCCTTCTGTATGTACCCCCACTAACTTACTTCAGGAACATCAGAACGCAAAAGATAGCAAAAAAAGAAGTTTTTGATATTAAGACAGCAATGACACCAATAGTAGATCTGGCTCGGGTATACGCATTGCAAAACCGTATTTTTCAAAATGAAAACACTGGTGAGCGCTTAAAAAGACTAAAGCAAATCGATGTTTTTAACGAACAACAATATAACGACCTCAACCATGCCTACTATTATTTGATGGCTTTGCGATTAAAGCACCAGGCAAACCTGATCATTGAACAACATGCAGAGCCAAACAATTTAATTGAGGTAGACTCCCTAACAAAGATTGAGAAAGTTACCTTGGTAGAAATCTTTAAGATTATCTTAAATTTCCAAAGTGGCATGCGGATGAAATTCACTAACACATTAAACTAACTTACTTTTGTAGCATAGTTTAGTAATAATGCTATCATTTACTTCCCTTTATCAAATAACACTGCCTAAAGTATTTTTCTCAGGAATTACGGAAAAATGCAACCAATAAAAAAAGGGAACCGAATCGATTCCCTTTTTTAATATCATTGTCGCCGAAGCGAAAATTTCTATTTTACTGCATCAATTACAGCTTTAAAAGCTTCTGGGTGATTCATTGCTAAATCAGCCAATACTTTACGGTTTAAACCGATTTCTTTTGAAGCAAGTTTACCGATTAATTGAGAGTAAGAAATACCGTGCTGACGAGCACCTGCATTAATACGTTGGATCCATAATCCGCGGAATTCTCTCTTTTTAACTTTACGGTCACGGTATGCATATTGCAAACCTTTTTCAACTGTGTTTTTAGCAACCGTAAAAACCTTACTTCTTGCGCCCCAATAGCCTTTGGCCATATTTAGGACTTTTTTTCTTCTTCTTCTCGAAGCTACTGCGTTTACCGAACGTGGCATGTTGTTGTTGTTTTTTGGTAAGCGGCGTTCCTTTTCTCGGAAACTTTAAAGCCTGATACCTGGTGAATTAATAAATTACTTTCCGATACAAAGCATACGTTTAACGTTACCTGAATCTGCATCTGTTACAATTCCTGCATTTCCAAGCGCACGTTTACGTTTAGTACTCATCTTTGTTAAGATGTGACTTTTGTATGCTTTGTTTCTTTTGATTTTACCTGTTCCAGTAAGCGAAAAACGCTTTTTAGCACTGGAATTGGTTTTCATTTTTGGCATAACCTGTTTTTTAATTTATAAACCTATTTTTATTTTTTCGCTACTTTAGGTGCAACTGTTAAGAACATACGTTTACCTTCTAACTTAGGTAACAATTCTACTTTTCCTACATCTTCCAAAGCCTGGGCAAACTTTAATAATAAAATTTCTCCCTGTTCTTTGTAAACAATTGCTCTACCTTTAAAATGCACATAAGCCCTAACTTTCTCACCGTTCTCTAAAAAGCTTACAGCATGTTTTAGTTTAAATTGAAAATCGTGATCGTTGGTATTAGGACCAAAACGAATTTCCTTAATTACAGTTTGTTTAGCATTGGCTTTAATTTCCTTTTGCTTTTTCTTTTGTTCGTAAACAAACTTGCTGTAATCAATAATCCTACAAACTGGCGGAACAGCATTTGGCGAGATTTCAACCAAATCTAATTCCAGTTCATCAGCAAGTGCCAAAGCTTTGGCCAAAGGATAAATCCCTGGTTCAACATTATCGCCAGCCAAACGCACTTCAGGCGATTTAATGTACTGGTTAATGTTATGTTCTGCTTCTTTTTTCTTAAAAGGTGGACGCGGTCCCCTATTAAATCCTGGTCTTCCTAATGCCAAATGTGTATTAATTTAATTTAAACTGTTATTTCTTTTCTTAGTATTATGTTGAATGCTTCCAACGTCATCTCGCCCAAATCTCCCTCACCATGTTTTCGTACTGAAACTTTGTTTTCAGCCATCTCTTTATCACCGATAATGAGCATGTAAGGGATTTTCTTAACTTCAGCATCACGGATCTTTCGTCCGATTTTCTCATCACGAAAGTCAATCAGCCCGCGAATATCGGAATTATTTAGTTCATCTAAAACTTTTTTTGCATAATCTTCATATTTTTCTGAAATAGGAAGAATAATAAATTGTTCCGGACTTAACCAAAGTGGGAAGTTTCCGGCGCAATGCTCTATTAATACGGCAATAAACCGCTCTAGTGAACCAAATGGTGCCCGGTGAATCATTACCGGTCGGTGTTTTTGGTTGTCGCTACCAGTATACTCAAGCTCGAAACGTTCTGGTAAATTGTAATCTACCTGAATGGTTCCCAGTTGCCATTTTCTACCCAAGGCATCCTTAACCATAAAATCGAGCTTTGGCCCATAGAAAGCAGCTTCTCCGTATTCAACCACGG
Organism: Pedobacter sandarakinus; assembly: GCF_026240095.1. Classification (GTDB taxonomy): domain Bacteria; phylum Bacteroidota; class Bacteroidia; order Sphingobacteriales; family Sphingobacteriaceae; genus Pedobacter; species Pedobacter sandarakinus. The sequence goes on from NZ_JAPIVG010000002.1 coordinate 633,319, forward strand.
TATTTAGCCCTTTCTCTGCAGCGGCTTCGATAATTGCTGTTTCAGATAATCGCCAATTTTCATCAGAACCAATATATTTTGCCTTATTATCTGGGTCTCTTAACGAAATTTGAGCCGTATAGTTTTCAAACCCTAAAGATTTAAATACATAGAGCACCAAATCGATTACTTTTTTGAACTCGTCTTTCACTTGCTCTGGCATACAAAACAAGTGTGCATCATCTTGAGTAAATCCTCTAACACGTGTTAAGCCATGTAACTCACCACTTTGCTCGTAACGATAAACGGTACCGAACTCTGCAAAACGAACAGGTAAATCTTTATAAGAGCGAGGTTTCGTTTTATAAATTTCGCAATGATGCGGGCAGTTCATCGGTTTTAAGAAAAACTCCTCCCCTTCTTGTGGTGTTTTTATTGGCTGGAAAGAATCTTTACCGTATTTTTCCCAATGCCCGGAGGTAACATACAAGTTTTTATGGCCGATGTGAGGTGTAACAACCTGCTCGTAACCAGCTTTAGCTTGCGCCTTAGTTAAAAAGTTCACCAATCGCTCACGCAAGGCCGTTCCTTTCGGCAACCACAACGGCAAACCCATACCTACTTTTTCTGAGAAGGCAAATAATTCTAACTCTTTGCCAAGCTTGCGGTGATCGCGTTTTTTAGCCTCTTCAATCATGGCTAAATATTCAGTTAACTCGCTTGCCTTCGGAAAGGTTACACCATATATCCTGGTAAGTTGTTTTTTTGTTTCATCGCCACGCCAATATGCACCGGCAACATTCATCAGTTTTACTGCCTTAACAAAACCGGTGTTTGGAATATGTGGGCCGCGGCATAAATCTGTAAACTGACCTTGAGTATAAAAAGTGATTTTACCATCTTCTAATCCATCGATTAAATCAAGTTTGTATTCATCGCCCTTTTCGGTGAAATATTTTATGGCATCAGCCTTACTTACGCTTTCGCGGGTAAAGGTTTCTTTTTGCTTAGCCAGCTCGATCATTTTGGTTTCAATGGCTTTAAAATCATCTGAAGAAAATTCCTTCTCGCCAAAATCTACATCGTAATAGAAACCTGTTTCTATCGCCGGACCGATACCAAATTTAGTACCTGGATAAAGCGCTTCTAACGCTTCGGCCATTAGGTGGGCAGAGGAATGCCAGAATGTCGATTTTCCGGCGGCATCATTCCAGGTTAGCAACTTTACGGATGCATCAGCCTCAATGTGGCGTGTAGCATCCCAAACTTCGCCGTTAACCTCTGCGGCTAATACGTTGCGGGCTAAACCTTCGGAAATGGATAATGCAATTTGATGGGCAGAAGTGCCCTTTTCGTACTGACGAACGGAGCCATCAGGTAAAGTAATGTTAATCATCTACAACTATGATTTGTTCCTAATCCTTTGTTGATTAAAATTTCGGAACGGTTTAAAAATAAATTAATTCTCAATCACATACCAAGTGATTGTTAGTTGTGGCGAAGATAAGGAAATTATTGGTATGGAAGTGCAAAGAAAAATCGCTCTTCTGCCAAACATTGATGGTGGCCAATGCATTACATTAAAGCTATCTGGACCCTATTGCTTATCCATTTAAATAGGCGAAAGTCTGGTGTGTAATAGCCCTGATGGACGTGGAAAACCCGGAGCGCAGCGAGGATTTGAAACAACAGCAGGAAGAAAATAACCTATGAATAACTGGCTTTGCGCTTCAAAAAAAAAGCCTGCTCTATAAATTAGAACAGGCGTTAAAATATGTCCAAACGATGGTTATTGACCGATTACAATTGACCTGGTAGCGCCACCCCCACCTGCTGGCCTGTTTTGTCTAAAACGTTTCATCATGTTTTCCATTTTAGTTTTATACTCATCTTCGGTGATGAGTTTGGCTTTTTTGGGCGCCGTAACATCTTTAGCACTTACACCTCTGTATTCTATGCTTTTGGCTACAGTGCTATTTCCACGACCTTCGATAGCTAAAACAGTTCCTTCAGTCCACATTTTTGGATTTGGAGAGAAATTGAAACCAAGATCGGTAGTGTACCAGATGTGTGTTTCCTCTGTTACTTCTTTATCCATATCCATAATTTTTATAGACCTGGTAGATTTTACGATTACCTCTTTACAATCGAAACCAATTATTTTTTTGGAAGCATCGGTTTTTACTACTTCTATTTTTGGTGGTGCAACAGGTTTTGCTTTTGTGGTATCGTTTTGATTACCGCCCATTCTAAATGAACCCACTGGCCCGGATGTAGACAAAGTTAGCTGGCTAGGCATGTAATAGGTGGTATCATTAAGATCGAAAACCTCAGTCAGTTTTTGATCGGCAAAAGTATAGTAATACTCACGGTTACCGCCACCTCCACCGAAACGCATCATCATTCTGCCAATGCCGCCACCGCCGCCGCCTGCTCCATTGCTATCTTCTACATCCTCTACGGGCATATAACTGGCATTGGTTGCATTAAACAACAGCTCGAAATTGCTTTTACTAGATGAAGGCATTCTTGCTTTCATCTGATCGGGGATTTGAATACCGCTAGCAGAAGCCATTGCCGCCGGATCTACGGTGGTTTCAAATTGAATGGCACCAGAGGTTTTCTTTTGCGCATCTGCGGTAGATGCAATGGCTAAAACGCTAAATAACGCCAGAAAAATTTTTTTCATTTTGTTTTATGATTTGCTTGTTGGATGCCTAAACTTGAAAAAGGTTTAACAAAGGTATCAGACATCATTGCCTAATCTTGTTAAAAAATGTTAAAACCAAATTATAACTGTAAATACGCTAATACTCGATAGGTTCTAACCAACCATTACATAACACATCGGCGATGTGCATGGTTTTTATTGGAAGGTTATTTTTGTCTATGTACCCCTGCAAATGCAATAAGCAAGATAAATCGGTAGAAATAATGTAATCGGCATTTTGGGCCAGTGCATTGTTAACCTTCTGCTGTGCCATTGCTGATGAGATGGCATCGAATTTAACGGCAAAGGTTCCGCCAAAACCGCAGCACATGTCGGGGTCTTGGATTTCGAGCATTTCCAATCCATGCACTTTAGAAAGCAACTGGCGTGGCTCATCTTTAATTTTACATTCCCGGAGGGCGCTGCAAGAATCATGATATACTGCTTTTCCTTCCAATTCGGCGCCGAAATAGTCTTTTTTGGCCACATTCACTAAAAAATCAGATAGCTCCCAAATGTTCGACTGCAGTGTACGACACTTATTATGTACGATAGTATTGGTAAACAGATCGTTAAAACCGCCTTTAACCATTCCTACACAGGATGCTGATGGTGCCACTACGTAAGTATTTTCAGGAAAATCGTTTAAAAATTTTGTTCCAACTTCTTTTGCTTCATCCCAATATCCAGCATTATAAGCAGGTTGGCCACAACAAGTTTGTTTTGCATTGTAGTTTACTTTGCAACCAGATTTTTCTAACAATCGTAAGGTATTGAATGCTGTTTCAGGATATAATTGATCGACAAAACAAGGGATAAATAATTCTACTTTCATAATACTTCTGGCAACAAACTTACGATTTTAGCTAATGTTTGTTTTCGATTTTTTTTAACAGCGCTAAAAACACCAGTCCTACAATAAAAAAAGATGCTAGGGCAATTATTGAATAACGAATATTGCCTGTTAAGCTTTCGATATAGGCAAAGCTAAATAAGCCAATAACGATGGCTAACTTTTCTGTAACATCGTAAAAACTAAAGAAAGACGCCGTTTCAGTGGTATTTTCTGGAATGTGTTTGGAATAAGTTGAACGCGATAAAGACTGGATACCGCCCATAATAAGCCCTACAATTGCGGCTAAAATATAAAATTGCATTTCTGTAGTAATACTGTAACCATAAATACAGCAGGCAACCCAGATCAAAACCACAATAATTAAAACATTGATGTTTCCCATCTTTTTAGCAAGAAGAGACATTAGCCAGGCGCCCAGAATAGCTACCAACTGAATAATTAAGATAACCGTAATTAAGCTACTTGATTCTAGCTTTAGTACCTTGGCACCAAAGCCAGCCGCAGCAAGCATAATGGTTTGTACGCCCATTGAGTAGAAGAAAAAAGCAATAAGATAAGTTTTAAGAAAACGCATTTGCTTTAATTGCGATAACACTTTAACAAGCTCTCCGAAACTACTCTTGATGATACCTTTACCAACAGAAGCAGCAGCGGGAACGTCTGCTGGCAAAGCCCTAAATGGGATTTGCGCAAAAAGAACCCACCAGAGCCCAACCAATAGAAAGGATATTTGTGCGGGCAAAGCCTTATCAGTAATACCAAAAAGCGCTGGTTTAAGCACAAATGCGAAACATATTAACTGAAGCACAACACTGCCAACGTAACCATAAGCAAAACCCTTCGCACTCACGCGATCTTGATGATCTGTTGATGCAATGATGGGTAAGTAAGCATTGTTAAACATTACCCCGCCAACATAACCCATTGCAGCAAGTACAAAACAGATGATGCCGAGTTCTAAAGTCTGCAATTTGAAGAAGAATAAACTCATACATGCAATGGAACCCACATAGGTAAATAGCTGCATAAAGAATTTCTTTTTCCCCCTCGCATCTGCATAAGATGATAAAATCGGGAGCAGTAATACCATAAGGAGATATGCAAAAGCAAGTGCATAGTTTGACAACACTGTATTGATGATTTTGATCCCGAAAAAACTTACCTCATCTCCATGGGCTTCGGTGGTGGTAATAGCCACATAATAAACAGGAAAGATAGTGGATGTAATAACAAGATTATAAGCGGAGTTTGCCCAGTCGAAAAAAGCCCATGAGCGGACGGTTTTCTTATTGTTCTTTTCTATCATGGATTAGCGTTGAATATAAATAAACGGTATTGAGTAAGGCCAAGTTTCAAATCTAAAATCAAATGTAGTATTTCTTGCCATCAGATTTTATTTTGCTTGCATCTAATAATTCTTGAATGGTTTTAATGCGTTCGTTTTCATTGCCGGTTTTGATATGATTAACGAGGTCGTCTAAACCTAAAGGCTGTTGTTGCAAGTACGAAATAATTTCAAATTCTATTTCTGCGAGCATTTGCGAAGATGAGTAAGCTTTTTTCTCAGCTAAACAAACATCACAAACGCCACATTTAGGAGCGTTGTACTCATTAAAATATTGCAGTAGTTGAATGCTCCGGCAAGTTAAACTTGTTACGTATTTCGCTACGGCACCCACCTGACTAAGCAAGATCTGTTTACGTTGCTCAAAAAACTTTACGTCTAAATCGAAATGATCCATGTCCAGTCGTTCGCGAGTAAATTGCAGCTGTGGTTGGTCGGTTTGCTGAATGTAAGTAAGCAATTCTGCTTGCTGTAACCTATTTAATAACACAACTACATCTTTAAAAGAAACGCCCAGACGCTTGGCCAGGTCTGCTTCGCTAATCTTTACAAAGCCATCAAAAGCACCACCATAAGAACGGAGGATGGTTTTAATAACTCCATCGTAAGCAATATTTTCAATCTGAAACCGGTAAATATCTTCGTGTCCAACTAGAAACATTAATCTTGATGGAAGGAAAACACTTTCTGAAAGCGTGATATAGCCATCGTGTTCTAGGAATTTAAGGGCAGTGATTGTTTTTAAAACGCTCAGGTTAAAACGTTTGCAAAAATCAGCTGTATCGAAAGTGAAGGTTACCCCCTCTCCTGCACCAAAAGCCAGTTGAAAATAATTCCCCAGGTAATGGTACACTTTTCTAACTTCATCGGCATTTGGAAAGCTATTAATATACCTACCTTCGAGGCTTGATACATCTGATGGATTGGCGAGCAAAACCGCGTAGCTACGTTGTTCATCTCTACCTGCACGGCCTGCTTCCTGGTAATAGGCTTCTAAACTTTCTGGCAAGTCTAAATGAACCACAAACCGAACATCTGCTTTGTCGATACCCATTCCAAAAGCATTTGTGGCCACCATTACCCTTATTTTATTGTCTTTCCAGTCCTCCTGCTTCTGAAACCTAACTGCTCGTTCTAAACCCGCGTGATAGAAATCGGCTTTGATATGGTTCCGATTGATAAAATTTGCAACCTCAGCTGTCTCTCTTCTGTTGCGCACGTAAACCAATCCTGTGCCCTTAACATTCTTGCAGATATCAATCAGTTTTTTATACTTGTCTTCATGTGATAACACCACGTAACTGAGGTTATCCCTCGCAAAACTTTTGACAAAGACCTGCGGATTCTTTAGCGCTAGCTTTTCGACGATATCTTTCCTTACAAAATCTGTAGCGGTGGCTGTGAGCGCCAAAATCGGAACTTCTGGAAGTATTTCCCTCAACTTAGCCAACTGCAGGTATGGCGGGCGAAAGTCATAGCCCCATTGCGAAATGCAGTGTGCCTCATCTACTGCAATGAGATTAACGTTCATGTATGAAATCCGCACGCGAACCAACTCAGATAGTAATCTTTCGGGAGATAAATAAAGAAACTTGATTTTCCCGTAAATACAATTATCTAACAAGATATCTATTTCCCGTTTTCCCATTCCTGCGTAGATGGCTACGGCCTCGATGCCTTTCGCTTTTAGGTTTTCAACCTGATCTTTCATCAACGCAATAAGCGGTGAAATAACAATGCAGATTCCCTCTTTCACCAATGCAGGCACCTGGAAGCAGATGGATTTTCCGCCACCGGTTGGCAAAAGCGCCAAACTATCTTCGCCCGCTAATACGGCATTTATGATCTCGTGTTGTAGCGGTCTAAAAGACTGATGTCCCCAATATTTTTGTAAAATCTCTATTGCTGTCATAAATCCGCGGTATCAAAACTATAAAAAACCTATTGATATTACTAAATTGCAGCACTAATAATCCTCAAATTGATGAAACATCTCTACACCCTGTGTTTTCTTTCTATCTTATTTATTTCTGTACAAGCTCAGGAAAAGAAATGGGATATAGAAAAATACCAAGGCACGACAAAAAATTTTACTTTAAATACCGATGAAGGCACCTGGATGAACCTGGATGTAAGCCCGGATGGGCAAGAAATTGTGTTCGACTTACTAGGTGACATTTATACCATGCCCATATCTGGAGGCGTAGCGAAGCTAATTAGTGGTGGAATTGCCTTTGATGTTCAGCCCCGATTCAGCCCAAATGGAAAGTATATTTCTTATACCAGCGATAAAAGTGGGGGCGATAATATCTGGATTATGAAGCGGGATGGCACCGATAAGAAGCAGGTAACTAAAGAAACCTTCAGGCTCTTAAACAACGCTACATGGATGCCGAATAGCGAATATCTCGTTGCCCGGAAGCACTATACGGCTGGTAGATCCTTAGGCGCCGGGGAAATGTGGATGTACAATATCAACGGTGGAGATGGTGTACAGCTAACCAAACGCAAAAATGATCAGCAAGATGCTGGCGAACCAAATGTATCGCCAGATGGCAGGTATTTATACTTTAGTGAAGATGTAAGCCCTGGTCCTAATTTCGAATATAGTAAAGATCCTAATGGTACCATTTATGCCATCCGCCAACTGGATTTAACCACTGGTAAACTTACTACGCTGATTAATGAGCAAGGAGGTGCCTGCAGGCCACAAGTTTCGCCAGACGGAAATTTAATTGCCTTTGTAAAACGCGTTCGACTAAAATCTACCTTATATGTGCAGAATATTAAAACCGGTGAAGAATGGCCAATTAACGAGGAGCTTTCACACGATCAGCAAGAAACCTGGGCGATATTTGGCGTCTATCCCAACTTCAACTGGACACCAGATAGCAAAAGCCTAATCTTTTATGCCCGAGGTAAGATAAGAAAAGTTGAAATCGGATCGCTTATCAATTCAATTATTCCATTTCAGGCAAATACGATTCAAACTGTTCAGCAAGCTTTGCATTTTGAACAAAATGTTTATAGCACGGATTTTAATGCAAAGATGTTGCGGCAGCTTACCACATCTCCAGATGGAAAGATGATTGTGTTTAACGCAGCCGGGTATTTGTACAAGCAAGAGTTGCCAAACGGGAAAGTTGAACGATTAAGCACCGGATTGGATTTTGAATTCGAACCCAGTTTCAGCCCTGATGGAAAATTTATCATTTACACTACCTGGAGCGATGAGCTCCGTGGTGCAATCAAACGAACAGAACTTAAATCAGGCAAAACCATCACCTTAAGTGACGAAAAAGGATTTTATTATTCTCCTCAATATGCCAACAAAGGCGATAAAATTGTTTTTAGAAAAGGTAGCGGTAACGACGTTTTAGGTTACAATTATGGCCGTGGAACCGGAATTTTCATCATGCCGGCCAATGGTGGTAGTAAAACGCTGGTTTCTGAAAACGGAATAAAACCATCATTCAATAAAGCAGACACACGAATTTACTTTCAAAGTTATGCCGATGGCAAAAAAGCTTTAAAAAGTATCGATATTAACGGGGCTAACGAAAGAACGCACTTCACTTCCCAGTATTCGAACCAATTTGCGGTAAGTCCAGATAATAAATGGTTGGCCTTCAACGAGCTTTTTAATGTTTATATCACGCCGATGATTGATGTTGGGACGGCCCAAGATGCATCTGCAGGCAACAAAGCTATTCCCGTTGCAAAAGTAACCACAGATGGTGGAACCTATATGCAATGGAGCGGCGATAGCAAGTTGTTGCACTGGACTTTAGGTCCCAAATATTTTACTATTGATGTTAATAACGTTTTCAATTTCGATGGAAGTACGCCTAAAACCCAGGCAAGCGCTATAGACATTAATCTTTCTCTAAAAACAGATGTGCCTACCGGCATCATTGCCTTGAAGGGGGCAAAAATTATTTCGATGAAAGGGGATGAAGTAATTGAAAATGGCACCATCTTAACTGATGGAAACAAAATTACAGCAATAGGGAAAGCAGATGCAGTTAACATTCCCGCAAATGCCAAAGTGGTTGATGTAAGCGGAAAAACGATCATGCCAGGCATCGTAGATGTACATGCACACCTACGCACTAGCCCGGATGGTATTTCACCGCAAACTGATTGGAGTTACATGGCTAACCTTGCCTTCGGGGTAACTACCGCACACGATCCATCCAGCAATACGGAAATGGTTTTCAGTCAGAGCGAAATGCTCAAAGCCGGACGAATGATTGGCCCTAGGGTGTACTCCACCGGATCAATTTTATACGGAGCCGATGGCGATTTTAAAGTCGTGATTAATAGCTTAGAAGATGCGTTGGCGAATCTAAGGAGATTAAAAGCAGTAGGAGCCTTTTCTGTTAAATCATATAATCAACCCAGAAGAGAACAGCGTCAGCAAATTTTAGAAGCCGCACGCCAGTTGAAAATGGAGGTTGTACCAGAAGGCGGCTCTACCTTCTTCCATAACATGAACATGGTAGCAGATGGACACACTGGCATCGAACACAGTATTCCAGTTTTGCCGGTTTATAAAGATGTAACCACGCTTTGGAACAATACAGCTGTAGCGTATACACCGACACTTATTGTGGCTTATGGCGGACAGTGGGGCGAAAACTACTGGTACGATAGAACCAATGTTTGGGAGAATGAGAAGTTAATGACCTACACGCCACGATCGATTATAGATGCAAGGGCAAGGCGTAGAACAACATCCGAATATAGCGACTATAACCACATCGATATTGCCAAGGCAACGAAACAAATTGCAGATGGTGGTACCAAAGTTAATTTAGGTGCACATGGCCAGATTCAGGGCTTAGGGGCGCATTGGGAACTGTGGATGTTTGTTCAAGGTGGCTTCTCTCCCATGCAAGCCATCAGAAATGCAACATTGAATGGCGCAGCATATCTGGGAATGGACAAAGAAATTGGTTCCCTTGAAAAAGGCAAACTGGCCGATTTAGTTGTGATGGATGCCAACCCACTTGACGATATCAGAAACTCTGAGAAAATTAAATTTGTAATGATCAATGGTCGCCTTTATGATAGTGCTACTATGAATGAAGTAGGAACGAGAGAAAAGTTACGCAGCAAGTTATGGTTTGAAAACATGAAAGACAGCGGACTTATGATGCCTACGGGCGAATCTGAAACCTGGACATTTACAGTTCCGCATTGCGATTAAAAACAGTTTGTGCCTGCACACAACTGCTTGCAAGCCAGGCACAAGCTGTTAATTTACTTTAGATCCAGAAGATGCATAAGTGCAAGATTTTTTATAGCCATAATCCTTCTAACAGGTTTTCTTCAAACGGTATGCTTTCCATGCCTAGTTAAAAAATGTATCACCTCATCGCTTTAAATAAAACACCATGAAACTTATCCGATTTGGCGAGCCAGGCATAGAAAAACCAGGTGTAATCATCAATGAGAAATACTACGATGTTTCGCGGGTGATTACAGATTATAACGAAACGTTTTTCGGTGGCAACCCTTTGGAAGAATTAAAATTAGCTTTACAAACAAGCGATTTTCCCGAAGTAGAACAATCAGTAAGGCTTGGGCCACCACTGGCACGACCATCAAAAATAGTTTGTGTGGGCTTAAACTACAGAGACCACGCTGCAGAAACCAATTCGCCAATTCCTGCAGAACCCATTTTGTTCTTCAAGGCCACCTCGGCAATTGTTGGGCCTAACGATGGTTTAATCATCCCTAAAAACAGTAAAAAAACCGATTGGGAAGTTGAGTTGGCTGTTGTGATAGGTAGGAAAGCCAATTACGTCAGCGAAGCAGATGCAGTAAAGCATATTGCAGGATATGTGCTTCATAACGACTATAGCGAACGTGAATTTCAAAGTGAAAGAGGTGGTCAATGGATGAAAGGGAAAAGCTGCGACACCTTTGCCCCCATCGGCCCATTTATTGCTACGCCAGACGAAATAGAAAATGTACATAATCTTCGCCTTTGGCTTAGCGTAAATGGCAAAATTGTACAAGATGGCAATACATCAAATCTCATTTTCAATGTCCCATTTTTGGTTTCTTACATCAGCCAGTTTATGACGCTCCTACCCGGCGACGTAATTACAACAGGAACACCGGCGGGCGTAGGGCTTGGTCAAAAGCCAGAAGCTTGGTATCTTAAACCTGGCGACGTGGTGGAATTGGGTATTGATGGCCTGGGTAGCAGTAAACAACCAGTGCGCTCCTATTAACCAGGGCAATTCATAGCATTGCAAAGTTTGATTTTTAGTAAATGAAAGCCAGCCTAATATGGCTTCGGCAGTCCCGCTATTGCCTATAGCCTTGTTCGTGCCTCACTGCGGGCTATTTGGCGCCATCGGGTTTATTGCCCAAAGGCTTGTGTATTTCAATACGGTATGATAGGTATGTGGTCTTGTATGAATGCCGTTCATGAACTTTCTGGGTATTTTATGATACGCTTCGTAAAGGAATGGCAACGCTTTTATCCAAACGGGAATGATGTGAATTGTTAACAGAATAGTTTAGAAAACTATCAATCAGCAGCTTGCAAGGCACATTTTGAATGGCATAGCACAAGCTTAAAAATATTTTTAAAAATTATTTGCTTGATTAGTTTTAATCTCTATATTTGCACCTCCTTAAACAAAAGGAAATGATTCCGTAGCTCAGCTGGTAGAGCATTACACTTTTAATGTAGTGGTCCTGGGTTCGAATCCCAGCGGGATCACGAAAGCCTCTAACGAAAGTTGGAGGCTTTTTTTCGTTGCAAGGATTCGAACCCGGGTTCGATTTGGAAAAGGCTCAAGGTAGTGTTCGGGGTTGCGGGTCTGAGCCAATCCCAGCGGGATCACGAAAACCTTAATGATACCCCGCCCTTATTATTACGACGCAAGCTAACGTTCATTAACTCCTCAACCCAATTTACCAGCACTATCCCTCGAGCGGTGGGATGAAAGAACGGCGGGCCAGGTGTTTGCCCTGAGGGTGGAAGCATCGTTCTTTCTTGATTTTTTGCTTACTTTTTCATCAAGGAAAAAGTGAGATGCCCCGCGGCAAAGAGCGGAAAAATTTGATTAATTATTTGCTGTAGATCAAGCTTCTTGTTAGTCGACTAGTACCTAATGGTCCATTTGCGCCTTATCCGTGATCCTGAAGATCTAAGTTACTACTATCCTCTCATCACATAACTGGCTAATTGATGAACGCAGTAAGCTAATCTATTGTCGCAGTAGGCTATTTGATGGTTGCAGTAAGCTACTTGATAGTTGCAGTAAGCTACTTGATAGTTGCAGTAAGCTAGTTGATGATTGCAGTAGGCTATTTGATGGTTGCAGTAGGCTAGTTGATGAATGCAGTAGGCTAATTGATAGTTGCAGTAAGCTAGTTGATGGTTGCAGTAAGCTATTTGATGGTTGCAGTAGGCTAGTTGATGAATGCAGTAGGCTAATTGATAGTTGCAGTAAGCTAGTTGATAGTTGCAGTAGGCTAGTTGATGGTTGCAGTAGGCTAGTTGATGGTTGCAGTGGACTAGTTGATGAATGCAGTAGGCTAGTTGATAGTTGCAGTAGGCTAGTTGATGGTTGCAGTAGGCTAGTTGATGGTTGCAGTAGGCTAGTTGATGGTTGCAGTAGGCTAGTTGATGGTTGCAGTAGGCTAGTTGATAAGTTACAAGATCTTTTAAATTTTACAAATTTAACCCATAAGGGAGAAATGAATTATTTAAACGGCAAATCGATTTTTTTTTTGCACTTTGCTTCCTTCTCGAAGCATTATTCAAAGCTTTACCTAGTTACATAAATTCTCCAAAAAAAACTCCTTAGATGCTTATGTTATCCAGCTCACTTCACAACTTATCCCTGATCTTTTAAAGTATCGTGCAGATTTTCCAACAACTCATCACCTATATAAATATCCTTTTGGTCTGATTGCAGATTGTTTACTATAGACGAATTAGCTAGTTGGATCGAAAATATGCAGTCCAAGTGATATTCATCTCTAAGCTCCCCCTAATGTTAGTGGAAATTATGAAAGATATTCAATGGATTAGAACTATCAAAAACAAGAAGATAACAATTAGGATATTTAAATCAATTAATTATACATTTCAAGATTTAAACCCTCACTTCTCCAGTCGATTATAAGTAACTATATTAAGTATAGATAATGGTGTCATTGTTTGCTTAATTTCTGTATATTGGAGAAGAGTTTCCTTTGTCAGGAAGAACAACTACCCCACATTCCACCTATAGCACCCTCACCTACAGTCGTAATAAAAGCTACCGCATTCAAACATTAACGTCCCAATCTTCGTTCATCCTATAAAGTAAACCTTATGAAAATCCTAAAGCTTATAATTCCTTTGTGTTTCGTTATGACCATGCATTCGGCTTGTGCGCAAGACAAATCAAGTTATACACACAAAAGGCCGTCGGCCAATGGAACGGGCAAAATTTACATGGGCAGAGAAATTGCTCAAGTAATGAGTTTCGAGGGTGTTGAATGGTTAGAACGGAATTCGAGAACAGAAGAAGAGAACACAAGTTTGGCCCTGGCTTCCCTCCCGTTGAAACCCAATAGTGTGGTTGCTGATATTGGTGCCGGGTCTGGATTTTATACGTTTAGGGTTGCCGAAAAAATTCCGAAAGGTAGCGTGTATGCTGTGGAAATCCAGGATGATGCCATTGCTTATCTGAAAAAAAAGGCAGCAGCAGATGGTCTTTCAAATGTTACAGTAATTAAGGGCACTGAAAAGGCACCAAACCTTCCAGACAATAGTATCGACCTGGCATTTATGGTTGATGTTTACCATGAACTGCAACATCCGCAGGCCTATCTGGCGGCGTTGAGGAAAGCGCTTAAACCTAAGGGGCAAATTCTTTTGTTAGAGTATAAAGAGGAAGATCCAACGGTGGCTATTAAACCTGAACATAAAATGAGTGTTCGGCAAGCTAAAAAAGAACTGGCGGCAAATGGATTTAAATTGGTTAAGAACGGTGCCTTTTTACCGTTACAACATTTCTTACTTTTCGAAAAGGTGGGCAATTGATTTTATGCAGATATAAAGACCACAGGCAATTATTGCGAATGGAGAATTGGCCAGTCACCCAAAAATCTTATTTTCGATATGCCTTTGTAAGTCTAAAATGGACTAGTGTTTATATCGCGTTAAGCAAAATTCAGAATGGATTAAACAATCCTAATCCTAACAGGTCCTTTAATATGATCTACATCTACGGTTTCACCCTTTTGAGTTATTTCAACTTTACCATCCCGATGTAAATCGATTGCGGTTTGTAGCACTTCTTTCATGTGCATACGCCAGTTCTCCGGGAACAACATGCGGGCAATTTCTGAGGGACAAGTAGTTTTTTCGGGTCCTCGCTGTGCCGCGGTAGATAAGATCTTTTCTGCAATGGTTAGTCCTTCAGACATTATTAAAAAAATTTAGACAATCATTACACCAGCATCTGAATAGAAGTGATCACTAAGCACCTTTCTTACTCCCACTTAGACTTTGCATCAATTGATCGTATAGATCGTCGCTGGTAGCTTTTTGCGGCTTCATTTTTTTAACCGTAGCACGTTTGCCTTTTGCCTTTGCCTTAATAATTTTAAGCAGCTCTATACTGTAATCGTCCTTAAATGCACTTAAATCAAATTTCGAACTATACTGTTTAATCAATGCCAAACCAACATCCATTTCTTTTTTTGTGATGGTAATATCGTCGACTTTGTTAATCTCTGATAAACTCCTGATCTCCTGTTCGAACCTGATTTTGGTGACCACAATTACATGGTCCATGGGATGGATAACGCAAAGATTTTCCGTGTTTCTTAATACGAAACGGGCAACACCGGCTTTACCCGATTTTTCCAGTGCCTTTAGCAATAAGGCGTAGGCTTTTTTACCTTGCTTCTCAGGCTCAGTATAGTATGAGGTTTCATAATAAATCGGGTTAATTTCTTTAATATCAACAAAGTTTTCGAGTTCGATGATTTTGGTTTTCTCGGGCGATGCCTCCTCAAAGTCGTGCTTATCTAGCACGATATATTTATCTTTCAAGAAAAAGCCTTTTACAATTTTTTCGAAAGGAACTTCCTTATGTGTTTTTTCATTTACCCGCTGGTAGCGGATCTTTTCATGATCGCGTTCATCAAGCATATCAAAATCTAAATGGGTGGTTTGTACACCTGAAAACAATTTTACTGGTATGTTAACCAGTCCAAAGCCAATTGAACCTTTCCAAATCGATCTCATATAATAAGTATTTTGAATTTACCTAGTAACAAGCTTTAAAAGCGTTTGTTTTGCGTGTCTGTTTCTTAGTATAGCGCTACTAAAACTATTTAGCATTTTCAATGTTGTTTCTATAGTCAATCTTACGAAATACATATATGAAAATAGCCTATATCTCCACTTACCCACCTCGCGAATGTGGGTTAGCTACCTTTAATTCTAATTTAGTAAATGCGCTCGGTTTAAGCCCTACCTACGATTTAGAAAAGAGTTTTGTGGTGGCCATGAACGAATCTGACGACTTAAATGAACACGCATACCCAAAGGAGGTAAAATTCGTAATCAGGCAACAAAACCAACAGGATTATATAGAAGCGGCAGATTTCATTAACAATAGCGATATCGATACCTGCATTATTGAGCACGAGTTTGGTATTTACGGTGGTAACAGCGGCGTGTTTCTATTGTCATTTATCAATCGCTTAAAAAAACCATTTATTACCATCCTGCATACGGTATTGAAAGATCCGAATTTCATGCAGCAAACCATTATCAAGGAAATTGCTTCCAAATCATCGAAAATTGTGGTGATGAGCAAAAAAGCGGTGATGTTTTTAACCAGTATTTATCAAATCCCTAGTAAGGCGATAAAACTTATTGAGCATGGCGTGCCAGATTTGGAACCCATTGCCAATAACGAGATTGCAAAAAGCCCATTGTTTGCAAACAGGAAAGTGCTTTTTACTTTTGGATTAATCAGCAGAAATAAAGGACTGGAAACAGTAATTAAGGCTTTGCCAAGCATTGTGGCACAACACCCAGATGTACTTTATGTTATTTTGGGAAACACCCATCCTGGGGTGGTGAAACACAATGGCGAAGAATATCGGGATAGCCTCAAGACCCTTGCAAAAGACTTAGGCGTAGAAAATAATATTGCCTTCGTAAATAAATTTGTTTCCGAAGAAGAATTGCATCAATACCTTACTGCTTGCCAGATCTACATTACGCCATACTTAAACGAGGCGCAAATTACGAGTGGTACACTGTCTTACGCTATTGGCGCCGGTGCTGCTGTGGTTTCTACCCCTTACTGGCACGCAGAAGAATTATTGGCTGATAACAGGGGGCGCCTTTTTGATTTTAAAGATCACGTGGCGCTGGCAAAGATTGTAAACGAATTGCTGGGCGATAGTGACAAATACCAAAAGCTAAGGGAAAACGCCTTTAACTACGGACTTAAACTAAGGTGGCCTGCAATTGGCAAGGTTTATTTAGATACCTTGGAAGCTGCAGTTGCAGCGGGCGAAAAGCCTCAAAGAGTTATTCCACCGATTATTGATGTGGAGGGGATGCCTGCATTAAACTTAAACCACATTTCGCTTTTAACTGACGACACCGGAATTATTCAGCATGCCCGTTTTGGCATCCCGAATTTAAAAGAAGGTTATTGCATTGATGATAATGCCAGGGCTTTGATTATGGCACTGATGGCTTACGAGCAAGATAAAAATCAAAAGGCGCTGAAGTTGATGCCCATTTACCTGAGCTTTATCCAGTACATGCAAAAAGACGATGGAAACTTCCGGAACTTCTTAAGCTTCAATAGAAATTACCTCGATGAGGTAGGTTCGGAAGATTCTTTCGGTAGAACTATCTGGTCGTTAGGTTATTTAATTTCTGCGGCGCCAAACAATTCTTACCGTGAATTCGGAAGAGAGCTTTTCTCTCATTCCATCCCACACTTTAAGGATTTAAAGCACCTCAGGGGTATGGCCAATACCTTAATTGGCCTATGCTACTTTCTAAAAACGCATCCAGGTGATGAGCTTTTGCTTAAGGAAGCCAACCGACTGGCTAAACAGCTAACTGATGCTTACAAAACTGAAAAAGATGGCAGCTGGCATTGGTTCGAGGATATTTTAACTTACGACAACGCCATCCTTCCCCTGGCTTTGATACATCATTATGAAGTGGTTGGCAGTATGGAGTCTTACAACATTGCCATGGAAAGCATTGCGTTTTTAGATAGTTTCTCTTTCGAGAATGGCTACCTGAATCCGGTTGGAAATGCTGGCTGGATGAAGAAGCATGGTAAAAACCCGATATACGATCAGCAGGCGATAGAAACAATGGCCATGGTGCTCTTGTATTCGAAAACATATGAGGTAACTAAAGATGACAAGTATTTAAGCCAGATGCATATGAGTTATGAATGGTTTTTAGGAAAAAACAGTTTGCATATTCCACTTTACGATTTTGAAACACATGGCTGTGCAGATGGCCTTCAGTACAACAGCGTTAACCGAAATCAGGGCGCTGAAAGTACATTGGCATACTTTGTTTCACATTTGGCGGTGCTTAAAGCCGCCGAGGCCGAGTACGAAACATTATCTTCCCCGCTTGTTGAGGTAGACCAACGTGTATAGCACCAAAGAACATCAATATTCCAAAGCCGATTTAGCGATAAATCGGCTTTTTTTATGCACAAATAAGCCGCATAAAGGGGTGGCTAATCTACAGGTGAATAAATAGCGCTAGATGCAACCTGCAGAATTCATAAGCGCTAATAGTGTTTTTTTTTTGGAAATGAATGGCAATAGTATTTCGGTAGCGATAGCCGGGCTGTACGCTAAATGCCCAATGAAAAATTGGGCGATACCGCTTCCATCCCGTTTAAATACTTCGGCCGGTGCTTGATACATGGTTTCCATGCGCTTAGGTAAAACTTGATGGTTATCGAGGGCGAAAAACTCCCAGGGGTTGGGGGGGGTGCTTAGAACCCCTCGGTTTAAACCCGATTGCCGTGTAAATACTTTTTGCTGCTGAAACTTTCAGCGTTGCTCATCACAATCGCAAAAAGATTGTAACAGAAAGCGGGACTGCATTTCCCGATGAAACACAATCCCGCTCATTTTCTAATTGCTAAAAGCTTTACATTATACAGTCTTTCCGTTTTCGAGTAGGCGATTAAGCAACAACTCTAAATTAACCGTGGCAAAAGAGGAGCTATAGTCTGATAAACCATAAGGAATGATCAGCTCTCCGTTGCTGATAATTGAGCCGCAAGAGTACACCACGTTCGGTACATATCCCTCACGTTCGTCGTTGTTAGGAATGATTAATGGTTCTTTTAAATGTCCAATTTCTTTGCTCGGATCGTCTAAATCTAACAACACCACGCCGATACAATATCTACGCATCGGCCCAACGCCGTGTGTAATAACCAACCATCCCTTATCGGTCTCAATCGGCGAGCCGCAGTTACCAATTTGCACCAATTCCCAGTCGTAACGTGGTTGTTTAAGTAAGATTGGATTTTCCCACACATTCACTTTATCAGAAAACATCAGGTAATTATTCCATCCGTCTATCCTGCTCATCATCACGTATTTGCCGTTAATTTTACGCGGAAACAGGGCGAGATTCTTGTTCTGGGCACCGTCTCCATAAAGCGGAATGACTTTGAATTCGTAAAAGTCTGATGTTTGTACCAGTTTAGGAATAATTAGAGAGCCATCGAAAGCGGTATAAGTGGCGTAGTAGAGTATTTTGCCATCGTCTTTAACGAATTTAACAAAACGGGCATCTTCAATTCCTTTTCTTTCAAATTCAGAAATCGGGAAAATTACCCGGTCTGATATATCTGTGTCTTTAGAGAACGAAATGGTATGGTAAGTATCTGATAACCAAAGCACCTTGTCGTACTCCATTAAACGGGCAACATTATCTTGGTGGAGGTTCTTTGCATCTTTAATGATATTACTTAAACTGGTATATTCAAATTTCTCTTCCAGCTTCTCGTCTATTTCTTCGAGCACGGTAGGATCTATTTGCGCATAGGCCGCTTTTTTAAAGAAAAGCTTTTTAACATAAATAGCATTTTTAACTACTTCAGCTTCATCTACATAATTACCTACAGGCAAAACCTGGATGTTGTTGTGCTTATCTATAAGCGCCCGCCTAAATACAATGGAAGAAATGTGGCCCTCGCCTACCGCTCTAAAACTTATAATAACTCTTTTTTCGCCCTCTACCAAATCGGTCTGATCTGGATCCTCGATTATGCTGGGGTTAAAAAACGCCGCCGACTCGATTGAGTATTCGTGGGTAAAATATGCGCCGATAAGCAAACGGGTATAAGGATCCAACTCTTCAATATCTGTTCCCAGAATGGTAAACTGTTTTTTGAGCTTTTTACAGTGGCGATTTAGAATTTTGGTGATATTTCTATGGCGTTTAGAATATTCCTGCAAAATCGGCGAAATGATCGCAAACACGCGATCGTCGGAAAATTCCAGCACTTTTCTGATGACTTCAAGTGCTCTTTCTTCTCCGTTAAAAAAAAAGCGGGCTATTACCCGTTTCGTATCAGGATTAACCTTTACCGGTTTTCGCTCTATGTATAATCTCATTTTTGTTGTGTTTAGATTTCCGAATGCATCTTTAATCGTAATTGATGCATAAAAGTATATAACTCTTTTCGAGGATAATTGTTTACATATTCGACATTAAATCGCGAAGCAACGTGGCATCAGTTTTGATCTAAAGCACACATATTTTAAACAATTCCCGCCCGTAAATATGCCTGAGCAAGACAATAGAACTGAAGCAAACGAGTTAGTGAGATTAAGATGCTTAAATGAATATGATATTTTAGACACCCCACCCGAAACGTTCTTTGATACCATTGCCGCGTTGGCGGCTAACATTTTTGGCCTCAAAGATGCTTTCATTGCATTTATTGATGCAGAGGAAGTTTTTTTGAAGGCAGGTACTGGAAAATTTAAAACCCAAAAGGTAGCGCGTGCGGGCAGCATCTTTGAACTTATTTTACCAAACCAGGAAGCTGCCTTATATTCAGATTTGCTGTTGCAAAATGAAAGGGATAGCAAACCAATAATTGGCGACCTGGAGATTAGGTTTTTGGCAGTCGCACCCCTGTGTACCACAGCTGGATTGCAATTGGGTGCTTTATGCGTTGTAGATGATCAACCCCATAACATTAGTGATCATCAGTTACAAATGCTGGTACAGCTTACAGTGGTGGTGATGGAGCAATTGGCTTTGCGGAAGGCGATAAGGAAAACCTTGCGGGCACATGATGACCGTTTGCATATGCTGATCCATGATCTTAAGAACCCGATGACCACAATTTCTTTACAGGCCGAGTTGATTGGGCGAATGCCGGGTACCGAGGGCAGGGTTGCTCAAATTGCAACGAAGGTTAATCAACAATCGCAGAATATAGTTGCCAGTTTAAATAACATTTTAAGTTCAGCTAAAAACGAAAATGGCACAGCTAAGATGCAAAAAGCTAAAGTAAACTTAAATGAGGTACTTTATGAGCTATGCGCTCAGCAATCTGAACTTAACCTTCGCAACCAGACCCTGGTTTTTGAGCCAAAGGAACAAGTCACGCTCTATGGAGACGGAGAGAAGTTAAAGGATCTATTTGATCAGTTGCTGCTTAATGCAATAAAATTCGGCGGTTACGGTTCGTTAATTGGCATAAGTCTCATCGTAAAGGAAAATTTGGTAACTGTTTCTATAAAAGATGAAGGTGTGGGTTTATCGCCAGAAGACCTGAACCGCTTGTTTATAAAATTTGCCAAGTTCAGTACCGTTTCTGAACGCAGCGAGCGTGGCAATGGACTCGGTTTAGCCATAGCGAAGATGATGGTAGATTTACACAAAGGGCGTATTTGGGCAGAGAGTGATGGGCCAAACAAGGGTACGACATTTTATGTTGAGTTACCCATCAAGTAGATTGTCAAGGGGCATCTCTTCCAGCAAAATGCGCTCTGGGCTTCCTGATTTTTTGAAAGACCATTTGATTAACCGGATAAATCCGTTTTCGATTTCGATGCCGGTGATGTCTCCATCGCTAAAGCAACAACAACCACTGTTGAAATATCCGGGTTTGTAGGTTTTTAATTCTGGTGGGTCCGCTCCTGCTGCGACCGTTAGCTTCAATTCTGCATTTAATTGTGCTATCAATGCTTGATTATGCGAAGCATTGGCTTGTTGAAGTTCCAGGTAAAGCCTTTCTAAATGGGTGAGCGATGCAAAAACAGGCTGATGCGTGTGTCCGGTAATCAGCGCTGTGTTTTTTTGTTCAGCCTGCCAGTTATACATCATGTTATTATGGACGGTTTTTAGCTGATTATCGTATGCTGGGGTGTTCGGGTTAATTTGTAAGTAAGATTGGAGCGGCGCCCACACTGTGCTTACAAACCATTTGCTGAACCAGTTGCCATCACTTTGCAAATCGCCCTGGTGGCCATGGGTAAGAAATATATTAAGCAGCTGATGTTTGATTTCGATTTTAAGAATCACCCCTTCGTATATGGGAATCTTCTTACCGTAAATCCGCATCAGGTTTAACCCGGCAAGGGGATCGTTATCCCAATACAAATCATGGTTTCCAAAAACTTTGATAAAGGCACCTCGCTTAAGGAAACGCTTCTCCATTTCGAAAGTTTCTTTATTATGGTTGATTACCGACTCTAATAAATTTTCCCAAAGCTCTTCGCTATCGCCTAGGTTAATGTAGTGGAAGTTTTCCTTATTATAATATTCAAGTGCCTGGATGTAATTTGGTTCCGCAAGCGAAAAATCGTCTGCATAGTCTCTGGCACCTTTATGTTGATCAGAGAAGATGATAAATTTATCCTGTTCCGAGATTTCTAGAATAATACCACGCTTGCCAGGTTGGGTATCTATCGTTTTGAAGAGCAAACTTAAGGCATTTTGAATGCGTTCACGATTAGGCCGGGAACCAAATTTGTTTTCCATCCTGATAACCCAGTTACCTAACAACTTTTGTAATAATCTTCGCATTTAGGCTAAAACTAAGCTAAATATAGTCGAAACCCAACTTGTAACGGAAACATTTCCATCTGGCATGAAGTCAACAATCGCAGTCGCTTCATGGTTACGAATCGAGATTGCGCTGAAGTAAAAGACCCATCGGCTTTATATAAAAAAGAAGGACCGGGATTTGAGCCCCCGATCCTCTAAAAAAATTAGAACGTTAAAAATATTTAAGCGTATGCAACAGCGTCTCTCGATGCCAGTTTGGTACTGCCCATCAGGTATTCATCTACCTTTCTGGCAGCTTCGCGACCTTCAGAAATAGCCCAAACAACTAATGATTGTCCGCGACGAACATCGCCGGCTGCGAATATTTTAGCAATATTAGTTTGGTAAGTATGTTCTGATGCATTCACATTGCCACGATTATCTAGCGCAACGCCTAGTTTTTCCAGCAGGCCCTCTTTCTGCGGATGTAGAAATCCCATTGCCAGGAGTACAAGTTCGCAAGGAAGATCTCGCTCAGACCCAGCCACCTCGTTAAATTTTACAGGTCTGCCGTTGGCATCCAATTCCCATTCCACATCAATTACCTGGAGTGCTTTCAAGTTTCCTGCCTCATCAGCAATAAACTTTTTGGTATTAACCGACCAGGCACGTTGGGCGCCCTCTTCGTGCGAAGATGTGTTTTTAAGTAGCATTGGGTAGGTTGGCCAAGGCATATTTTCAGTTCTTGCCTGCGCCGGCATGGGCATAATTTCGAATTGGGTAACAGAACTTGCACCGTGTCGGTTAGATGTTCCGATACAATCAGAACCTGTATCCCCGCCGCCTATCACAATTACATTTTTTCCAGAAGCAAATATATCCTCTACCTCTACAGCCCTATTGGCCACACGCTTATTCTGCTGTTTTAAAAAGTCCATAGCGTAATGGACCCCTTTCGCATTGCGGCCTTCAATGGGGAGATCACGGGGGATTGTAGATCCACCGGCCAGAACTACCGCACTAAAGTCGCGAAGAATGGTACTTATCTCTATATTTTCGCCTACATTCGCATTGCACCTGAAAATGATGCCTTCTTCCTTCATTAAATCAATACGGCGATCGACAATGTTTTTTTGCAATTTGAAATCAGGAATTCCATACCGCAACAAACCACCTGGTGCATCATCGCGTTCGAATACCGTAACCTCATGTCCTACTTTATTTAACTGTGCAGCAGCCGCTAAACCTGCCGGACCCGAACCAATCACAGCTACTTTTTTTCCTGTACGGATTAAAGGTTTTTTCGCTTTGATAAACCCTTTTTCAAAAGCAATTTCGATAATGTGTTTCTCAATTTCCTCAATTGAAACGGGCGGGCGGTTAATACCCAGCACACAGGCCGATTCGCACGGTGCCGGGCAGATTCTACCTGTAAATTCGGGAAAGTTGTTGGTGCTTAATAAAATATTCGCTGCATCTTCCCATTTGGCCTGATATACGGCATCGTTGAATTCTGGAATCACGTTGCCCAGCGGACAACCAGATTGACAAAATGGAACGCCGCAGTCCATACACCGGGCAGCCTGATTATTTAATTCCTGAGGAGGCAATTCATTTAAAAATTCTCCGTAATGTTTTACTCGAGTTGTAGCCGCTTCTCTTGTGGGGGCAACTCTATCGTATTCTTGAAATCCTGTTACTTTTCCCATGGTTAGTGTGTTTTTACTTGTTGACCGCGTTTAGCTAAAACTGCTTTGTATTCTTTGGGGAATACCTTTACAAAGTGGTTTGACTGGGTTTTCCAATCGCTTAAGATAAAATCTGCTACCTTACTGTCTGTTAAGCGAATATGTGTTTTAAGCAATGCCATTATTCTTTCTTCGTCTTCTGCCTGAAGGGGATCCAGATCAACCATTTCCTTATTACATTTCCTTGCAAAAGTGCCATTGGCATCATAAACCCAAGCCACTCCACCGCTCATACCTGCTGCGAAGTTACTTCCGGTATCGCCAAGAATAAGTACTTCACCTCCGGTCATATATTCACAACCATGGTCGCCAACTCCCTCTACCACAGCAGTAGCACCAGAGTTACGTACTGCAAAACGCTCACCTGCCTTACCACGGGCAAACAATTCTCCTGATGTTGCACCATAAAGCGCCACATTACCAATGATGATATTCTGCTCTGGAACAAATGTTGCATTTGAGAATGGATATATGGCTAATCGTGCACCAGATAAACCTTTACCAACGTAATCATTTGCCTCTCCTTCGAGCGATAGGGTTACGCCACGTGTATTAAATGCACCGAAACTTTGCCCGGCAGACCCGACAAATTTAAAGTTGATTGTATCCGGAGGTAATCCAGCACCCATATGTACTTTCGAAATCTCATTAGATAACATCGTACCTAGCGAACGGTCGGTATTTTTCACATTAAAACTGGCAAACACTGGCTCGTTATGTGTAATGGCGGGCTGTGCAGCGGCAATCAATTGATGATCGAGTACGTGAGTTAAACCATGGTCTTGCGCTTCGGTGTTGTAGAGCGGTAAGCCATTGTCTGGCGCTTTGAAAAGAATTGCTGATAAATCAAGATATTTTAATTTCCAATCGTCTGCTGGTAACTCTCTAACTTTTAAGATATCTGCCTGTCCTATCATCTCGTTAATGGTTCTAAAACCCAGTTCAGCCATGATTTCCCTTAACTCTTCAGCTAAGAAATAGAATAGATTCACTACGTGATCTGCATCGCCTGTAAATAATTTGCGCAGTTCCGGATCTTGCGTAGCTACACCTACAGGGCAAGTATTAAGATGGCATTTACGCATCATGATACAACCCGAGGTAACGAGTGCTGCCGTGGCAACGCCCCATTCTTCTGCACCAAGTAGTGCCGCAATAGCAATATCACGACCGGTTTTAAGCTGCCCATCGGTTTGCAATACAATTCGGTTACGAAGTTTATTTTTTACCAAGGTTTGATGCGCTTCTGCCAATCCAAGCTCCCATGGTAAGCCGGCATGTTGAATAGATGTTAATGGAGATGCACCGGTGCCGCCATCAAAACCAGACACCAGAATTACATCGGCATGAGCCTTAGCAACACCTGCAGAAATAGTTCCAACACCTGCTTTAGAAACCAATTTCACATTAATTCTTGCGGTGCGGTTTGCATTTTTTAAATCGTAGATCAGTTGAGCTAAATCTTCAATAGAATAGATGTCGTGATGCGGAGGAGGAGAAATCAATCCCACTCCAGGAGTAGAGTGGCGAACTTTGGCAATCCAATCATCCACCTTGTGACCAGGTAATTGGCCACCCTCACCAGGTTTAGCACCCTGAGCCATTTTAATTTGAAGTTCATCAGCATTAGTTAAATAAGAACTTGTAACACCGAAGCGAGCAGAAGCAACCTGTTTAATTGCCGACCGCATACTATCGCCGTTCTCCATTTTAGTATAACGCATTTCATCTTCACCTCCCTCTCCGGTATTACTTTTGCCACCAATTCTGTTCATGGCAATGGCCAATGTAGAGTGGGCCTCATGTGAGATGGAACCGAATGACATTGCCCCTGTAGCGAACCTTTTCAAAATTGCTTCAGTTGGTTCAACCTCATTCAATGGAACTGAAGGGCGTGAATAATTGAAATCAAACAATCCACGAATGGTATAAGCTTGTTGGGTTTGCTCATTTACCAGTTTCGAATATTGTTTAAAGATATGATAATCGTTTTTACGGGTCGCATTTTGCAAAAGGTGTATCGTTTGTGGATTAAATAAATGCGCCTCACCACGACGACGGAATTTATATGTTCCTCCTGCAGGCAACAAATTTTCTGTTTGCGTGGCAGGACCAAAACTCCGATGGTGTTTCACCAATGTTTCCTTAGCTATTTCATCTAAACCTAAGCCACCAATACGAGAAACTGCACCGGTAAAGTAGTTGTCTACAACCTGTTTGTTTAAGCCTAAAATTTCAAATATCTGCGCACCTTGGTAAGACTGCAAGGTAGAAATTCCCATTTTAGAGAAAATCTTTAGTAAGCCACTATTTACCGCGTAGATGTAATTTTTAGTCAACTGTGCGGCAGACAAGCCTGATTCTTTTTCGAAACCGCTAATTGTTTCAAGTGCCAAATAAGGGTTGATGGCAGTAACACCAAAACCTAGCAGCGTTGCAAAATGATGCACTTCCCAAATATCTCCGGCCTCAATGACAATGCCCACAGCACCACGGTAACCTTTACGTATCAGGTGGTGGTGGACAGCAGAAACTGCCAATAAAGATGGCATCGCGGCATGTTCAGAATCTATAGCCCGATCTGTTAGTACAATTACCTGAAAACCATCTTCAACTGCATCTACAGCGTAGCGACAAAGTCGGTCTAAGGCTTTTGCCAGTGCACCAGGCTTTCCATCTGCCCTAAAATAAGTCTGCAAAGTTTTTGCCTGGAAAACGCCGGTATCTATACTTCTTAATTTCTCTAGTTCCTGGTTGGTTAGAATAGGATGCTTAATGGCTACGCAATGTGCCTGTAGCGGATTTTCTTCCAACAGATTACCATTGCTACCCATAAAACTCGCCAAACTCATTACCACTTTCTCACGAATGGGATCAATTGGGGGATTGGTTACCTGGGCAAACAACTGTTTAAAATAATTGGAAAGGTGTTGCGGGCGTTTGGATAAAATAGCCAGTGGGGTATCAGTACCCATAGAACCAATTGGCTCTTTAC
Source organism: Pedobacter sandarakinus (assembly GCF_026240095.1). GTDB lineage: Bacteria > Bacteroidota > Bacteroidia > Sphingobacteriales > Sphingobacteriaceae > Pedobacter > Pedobacter sandarakinus. The sequence goes on from NZ_JAPIVG010000002.1 coordinate 660,008, forward strand.
CCTCTACAGCCATCGGTTTAAGCAAAAGATCTACATCTTCCCTGCTGTAACCAAATACTTGCTGATATTTAAAAATAGACTCTTCCGATAAACCAGTAAACATTACCCTTGGCTCGGGAAGTTCCTCTAAACGGATCTGGTATTGATTAATCCAGTCGGCATACGGACTTTTACCGCAAACTTGCGTTTTAATTTCCGTGTCACTGATAATCCTGCCCTGCTCCATGTCTACTACAAACATTTTACCGGGAGTTAAACGTCCTTTCTCGATGATGGTACTCTGATCGATAGCTAATGCACCAGCTTCAGAACCCATAATCACCCGATCATCAGAAGTGATTGCGTAACGCGATGGGCGTAAACCATTACGATCGAGCGTAGCGCCGATTACTTTACCATCGGTGAATGCTATTGCAGCAGGACCATCCCATGGCTCCATTAATGTTGCGTGAAATTCGTAAAATGCTTTTTTGAGGGGGTCCATGTCTTCATTACCGTCCCATGCCTCTGGTACCAACATCATTAACACATGCGGTAAACTTCTGCCAGCGTGCAGTAAAAGTTCGATCACGTTATCTAAACAGCCAGAATCAGAGTTAGTCTCGTCGATTACCGGAAGAAGCATATCCAATTCTTCCGGTGTAAAATATGCTGAAGCGAAGGATTTTACACCAGCCCTGAACCAGTTGAGGTTACCCTGTAAGGTATTTATTTCGCCATTATGGGCAATAAAGCGAAATGGTTGTGCCAAACGCCATGATGGAAAAGTATTTGTTGCAAACCTGGAGTGCACCAAACCCAGTGCAGAAACCATCCGCTTATCGCTTAAATCGCTGAAATAGGTGCGAACCTGCAATGACGTAAGTTGTCCCTTATAGATAATTGTTTGCGCAGATAATGATACAATATAAAAGTCTTTACCCCCGTTAACGGTGTTTACGATGAGTTTGATGAGGTAATTTTTAAATACATATAATTTACGCTCGAAATCGGCACCCGGATTAATGGTATATGGGCGGGCGATGAAAACTTGCTCTATTTCAGGTTCAACAGAAAGTGCCATGTTTCCGATATCTGTTGTATCAACATCCACCTTTCTAAACCCTAAAATTTCCAATCCCAATTTTTCTGCAGCACGATAAATAAGTTCTCTACATTCTTCTCTTGAACGGATATCTTTAGGCATAAACAGCATACCCACGCCGTAGTTGTTGGTTTCCGGCAAACTAAAGCCAGCTTTTAAACATTCATCATAAAAAAATTCGTGAGGAATCTGAATCATAATACCGGCACCATCGCCTGTATTTGGTTCTGCTCCACATGCCCCTCTATGATCTAGATTCTCTAAAATAGTAAGTGCATCGGAGATGATTTGATGCGATTTTCGCCCTTTCACATGTGCAACGAATCCAATGCCACAGGCATCGTGTTCAAATTGCGCATCGTACAATCCACTGTTTGGTTCCATTCTTTGCTCGTTAGTTGTTAGTGTATAGGAAACACTAAGATACAAAAAACGGGAGTCAGATTACAGAGTTAATATCACTTTTAGAATAATTTTAGTTTTTACGCAATAACAAGCAAATAAATTAGTCAATTATCAAAATAATAATCGTTTAATTGCCATTTTAATAATGCCTTGTTTTGAGCTAAATCGACTGTTTTGGATGTTCTGCGACGTGTTTTTAATCAAGAATTTGATGATATAATGGATATAACATTAGCGTAAATTATCCTGCCGCAGTTGGAGATAATATAATTGCAGCTAAATCTTTTGAAAATTTTATTGTTTTAGCAATCAGCCACATAGCGTAAGGAGGTAAAAAATCAGAAAAATGCATTTCGCAAAACAACTTCTTTTTCTACCTTTGTGCCGGGCAAGTCTTTTACGACCAGCTCCCTTTGAACTCCCCCAGGATGGGAACATAGCAAGGGTAGAAGGTTGTAGCGGTGCGATAGAAGGTGCTTGCCCTTTTTTCTTTTTTCCCTAGTGCCACCAACGAACGTTGGTGTAGACTCTGAAGGGTAAATAAAATTCTTCAGGGTTCATATCATTGAAACTCAAACTTTAAGAATTTATAAACATGAAATTTTTTATAGACACAGCTAACCTCGATCAGATCAAAGAAGCATATGATTTGGGAATTTTGGATGGTGTTACCACCAACCCGAGCTTAATGGCCAAAGAAGGTATTACAGGAGAAGAGAACGTCATCAACCACTACAAAGCAATCTGCGACATTGTTGAAGCTAATGTGAGTGCGGAAGTGATTGCTACTACCTTCGACGAAATCGTTAAGGAAGGTGAAGCATTAGCTGCCTTAAATCCGAAAATAGTTGTTAAAGTTCCAATGATAAAAGATGGCTTAAAAGCAATTAAATATTTTTCATCTAAAGGAATAAAAACTAACTGCACCTTAATATTTTCAGCGGGACAGGCTTTATTAGCTGCCAAGGCAGGTGCAACTTACGTTTCTCCTTTCTTAGGTCGTTTAGACGATATATCAAATGACGGGTTGATATTGATTGAAGACATTAGGACTATTTTCGACAATTACGGATACGAAACGCAAATCCTGGCTGCATCCATTCGTGGTCCTTTGCATATTGTTAATTGTGCTAAATTAGGTGCAGATGTAATTACGGCTCCATTAGCAGCAATTGTTGGCTTATTAAAACACCCATTAACAGATAGTGGTTTAGCTACGTTCTTAGCAGATCATGCTAAGGCTGCTGGCAAATAATACCTGCTATCCTGAAAAAATAAATCCTGAATAGTAATTGATGATTATTAATAACTATTCAGGATTTTTTGTGTTCGAGAAGATTTAAGTTAGGGACTGACGACTTAAAACTTCTTTAATATTTTCGTAAACAATTTGCTCGTCTGGAGCGATCAGTACTCCTTTCACCCCTGCTCCATTTGCAGCCTCAACATCCCTTGGCTTATCCCCAATCATGACAGATTGTGATGGATCAATGTCGTACATGTCGATGGCATCCAAGATCATTCCTGATGCCGGCTTTCTGCATTTACATGCATCACCCACCGAGGGATGATGAGGACAATAATAAAATCCTGCGATATCTGCACCCTTAGCCAGAAAAGCATTCCTAAGCATTTGGTGCATGATGGCTAATTCCTGTTCAGTGTATCGCTTTAACGCAATTCCACCTTGGTTAGTAATTACAATTAACAAGTAACCTTCATCATAGAACTTCTTTAGCACTGGTATCTGATAATTGAGGATCTGAAAATCTTCGACTTTGCAGATATAGTCGTAAATCTCGTGATTTAAAACACCATCACGATCGAGAAAAATAGCTTTGTTCATAAACAATTAAAATGTAAATGGATGATGCACTTACATCCCATGTGGGCAAAAATAGAAAAAAATGCTAAGGAAACGCCTCAGTTTTAATCCCGAAAAACACATAAAATAGTTAAATCTACTTGTTGGCAACGCTAAGCAACTGCTTACTGCTATTGTATGATCGTATGCACCACTAACCAACGCATGCTTACGGATTTACAAGCATACTAGTTGGAGCTCACACACCTAAAACCTGTGTGTTCCAGTCCGGTATCAACAGAGGTTTTCATCCGTGACGTTACCCTGTAGCCCTTGCAGTAGGAAGCGTTGCACATAAATGATCCTCCCCGAACGACTTTTTTAGGTATGGTAGGCTCCATTGGATCATAACTGGTTGTTGGACCGTTAGGATTGGTGACAGCCTCGGTCAAAGATTGGTAGTAATCTGGCCTGTACCAGTCACTGCACCATTCCCAAACATTACCAGCCATATCAAACAAGCCATAGCCATTGGCCTTAAAGGTTTTAACGGCGGCAAGCCCTTTGATTCCATCCCAATTGGTATTTTTTATGGGAAAGTTGCCTTGCCAGGTATTTGCCTTTGCCTTGCCAGCTTCTATATCTTCGTTGCCCCAAGGGTACTTATTATCTTTCAATCCTCCCCTTGCTGCAAACTCCCACTCTGCCTCTGTCGGCAGACGTTTTCCCGCCCATTTGCAGTAAGCCATAGCATCATCCCAGGATACGTGAACTACCGGAAAATTTTCTTTTCCTTTGATGCTGCTACCCGGTCCGTGCGGATGTCTCCAATCTGCACCTTTTACCCATCTCCACCATTGCGAAGCATCATTTAGAGATGTAATTGAGGGCGGCTGATAAAAAACTAAGGAAGCGGCAACAAAAACACTGTCTGGTGGGCGGGGTGTTCCTGGTGGAAGTTGCTTTTTCATTTCTTCCCAATCAGGCTTCTTTTCGGCTGTAGTAACATATCCGGTTTCATCAATAAATTTCTGAAAACTTGCATTGGTTACTTCGGTAGCATCGATCCAAAATGGTGACAACTTAACTTCGTGTTGAGGATATTCGTCGTCTCTTCCTTCTTGGTCTGAAGCGCCCATCTTAAATGAACCAGCGTCTATAAATACCATTCCATCATGGCTTACCTTGTGGCTACTAAAAATCGATGTATCTTTTACGGCGCCAAATCTGCTGGGTAAGTTTTTCTCGCAAGATGCTAATGAATCCTGTTTTCGCTTCAGGTCATCTTCTTTTTTCGGCCCACTGCAGGACCACACAACACAAACAACAGCAACAGCAACGGCATTTTTCAGGTATGACATACAAATTATTGAGTTTTAAAATTAAAAATTTTCTACAAAAAACCGAACATAAATATTTAATTAGCTTATAAATCAATAGAGTAGCAGTTTTGAAATACTTTTATTTGCATCCAAAGCATTTGAACGCTATATTTGCATCACTTTAAAGAAACAGACACTGTTTAATAAAAGTTGATTCCGTAGCTCAGCTGGTAGAGCATTACACTTTTAATGTAGTGGTCCTGGGTTCGAATCCCAGCGGGATCACGAAAGCCTCTAACGAAAGTTGGAGGCTTTTTCGTTACAAGGATTCGAACCCGGGTTCGATTTGTAAAAGGCTCAAGGTTGTGTTCGGGGTTGCGGGTCTGAGCCAATCCCAGCGGGATTACCAGGATCTAAAAACCTTTCAGAAATGAAAGTTTTTTATGATATTATCATTCATGCGAGGGTACATACCTCCGAGAAAGGGTTTTCATAATCACCAACTTTACAATTAGGAGAACTATTGAAGGTATATGTATTATTAGGAAGCACTTTGGAACTTCAGAAAAACAGTAAACTTGAATTGGCAACCCTTTTATCTCAATAGATATTTCGAAAACACTTCCCCGCAATTAACTGAAATATCTATCGAGCTGTAGCGATTGGCCTAAAGGTTTCGTTTTAAAATAAAATCGATTGGTTATGAGAAAATTTAAAATTTACATGGTTCTTGGTATAACAATTATCGTCCTGCTTTCGTGTGGCAAAAACCCACTTAGTGATAGACCTGGTGAGGTGTATGGTACTTGGAAGTTAACTGAAACGCTGTTTGATCCGGGAGATGGTAGTGGAAAATATGAAAAGGTGAAGGAAAACAAATCTCTTAACTTGTCAAAAACTGGCATCATCTCTGGTGATGCTTTACCAGATTTAAACGCCTTCAGAATTTTAGATAGTGTAAGAATGGAGGTCACTTTAAAAGCAAATCAAACTATTTTGGTTTATAGATATAAAGCTACGGCAAATATGCTTACACTGAATCCACCTTGTATCGAAGGTTGTGGATATCGCTTTATAAGAAGGTAGATTACCTCAGAAGCGCTAATAGTACTGAGGTGTAATTTTATCTAGGTAGATTTCCAACTGTCAATGTCGAATGATCGTTTACTAATTCGGGCCAATGGTAAAATATTGACTACCTAAAGTGAAAACTACAGTCTTTTAATAACTTTTACGTTGATGACTTCCTTATCTAATTTAAATTTTCTAGCGTAACAAAGCGCAATGCGTTAATTTGATTTGAAAATGGTTCAGTAACGCTATATAGAAGCAGTACCGAACCAATCCTCGAAAAGTGTTACTGTCTATGTTATAAACTGGTACGATTGTGATAAGCTGTAATGCCTTCACCTATGGTATTTACAAAGTTATCTTCCAAATCATCCATGGTATGCCACTTTACACCATTCTCGCCAGCTTCTGCATAAATTACCCCAATTTTACTTTCACCATCAATAATGCGGTAAGTACCATTATCTTGCGGTTCAATACCATATTTCCCAGAAGTGGTATCAACTACGAAATAATCTGCGTTTTCAGAATGGTAGTCAGCATTTACTTCTGCAGAACTTAATCCTGATGAACGCTCAACCAATTCGTGTATCGTATTCGATTCCTCTACTCGTTCCTCTGGTAAAATAGATGGGTTGCTTTGTTCAGCAAACTGGTGCCTACTGATGATGTTTCCCCTATCAAAATGATGGTGTTGGTAAAAATCTTCGGTTGCTCCTTCAGCAATTTCTTCCTCAATTCTTAGTGCCGCAGGACTTCCAATGGCAGCTCTGATTTGCATCTCCGTATCGCGGGTAACCTCATTAATGATATAATTAGGCATAGATTGGTACTGACCCTCGTGCATCACAGGTAAGACTACAGATTTATCATCACCTAAATTTACATATCCGATTGGGAATAAAACAGCTTTTCCTTCCCCACCAACCAACTCCGGCCTCAAATCAACAATGACATAACGAATAGCGTTTTGTGTTGGATCAAACAACAAATCCCTTACTTTACCTATTTCTGCTGAACTTTCGTCCTTAACTATCCAGCCCGTAATGTCTGCTTCACCATCATTAACACGGTAATCACCACTCGATAGTTCTTCAAGATTTAAATATTCAATATTTCTTGCGTTCATAATTTGTAAATTAAATGGGTAATTCTTTTTACCCATCTTTTCAACACGATCCATTTCAAATGGTTTTGATCCTTATCAAAAGTGGCCAGGTTTTGTAAAGTTTAAATAAAAAATCAATCCCCTTTACTTCTTTCGCCATTACTTATTTCTAGGGATTTTCTGTCTTTAATCAAAACCATCATTCAGGAAACGGATACTCAAATATTTACCCATGCTTTCGACATCGAAGATTTAAAAATGAGGAATTTATTCAGTTTGTCATCAGGCCAATTCCATCGCATCCAATTTGTCGAAATATCGGCTGTTTGATGAAAGTGACTAAAACTTTGAGAAATAAATTTAAAACTACGGCTAATCCATTACTTTTGCAGCAAACTAACTAAAGTAATATGTCGAAAACTAGATTAACGATTAATAACAACGGGTCGGTAAAAATTGAAGGTGATTTTGAGATTGTCGATAAGAATGGTAATGCTTATGGTTTGCAAGGAAGAGAAATTGTATCCATCTGTAGGTGTGGTCTTTCTAAGAACAAGCCTTTTTGCGATGGAGCTCACAGAGGTCACTTCGAACACGATGCGATTGCATTCGATTTACCTCCAAAAAAAGTGTAAAACGGTCCCCAAATAAAAGGATAAAATCACCAGGTCTTATCCTTTTATTTCCTTAGTGAATGGCGAGGTTACACGTCAGGCACCTATACAATCATCCAAAACAAAGGATACATTTTTTCAACTTTTCAGGATGCTTTTCCCGTTAGGCTAAAGCTTTTGATGTGGAAAGATTAAACAAAAGAATCTATCATACCATCTTCGCATCCAATGGAGAGTCAAAGTTGACAATCGTTCGATAAAATAAGTCAGATCTTTTACCCTCGCAATTATTACAAAAACATGGATATGCCCATATTGTGCATGGTAGTTAAGATCTTCGAATACTAGATAAATCCAGCTAAGTATGTCAATTGAGTAGCCTTAACTGTTATCCGAAGAGAAAAGCGGTTTTTACAAGTAACTGACTTGACAGAAATAAAGTGCAATAAATAAAGCTTATTTTTGCAGGCAATAGTAGTAAGATGAGTAAACACGGAAGAATTTTGGTAGCCATGAGTGGCGGAGTTGACAGTTCGGTGGCGGCAGTAATGTTGCACGAACAAGGTTATGAAGTCATTGGTTTAACAATGAAAACGTGGGATTACGCTTCTGCCGGCGGGAGTAGTAAAGAAACAGGATGCTGCTCGCTTGATAGCATTAATGATGCCCGGACACTCGCCGTTAACTATGGCTTTCCTCATTATATTTTAGATATTAGAAATGAATTCGGAGATTATGTAATTGATAACTTCGTTGATGAATACTTGGCTGGAAGAACCCCAAACCCTTGCGTATTATGCAATACGCACATTAAATGGGAAGCTTTGCTAAAACGGGCTAACAAACTAGATTGTGAGTTCATTGCAACTGGGCATTACGCGAACATTCGCCAGCAAGAAAGCGGGAGATATGTAATTTCTAAAGGCAAAGACGAGAACAAAGACCAAAGCTACGTGCTTTGGGGAGTATCTCAGGAAAATCTTTCTAGAACGAAATTTCCGTTAGGGAGCTTTGCAAAGGCAGATATAAGACAAATGGCCCTAGATATGGGCCAGGAAGAGCTTGCAAAAAAATCGGAAAGTTATGAGATTTGCTTCGTTCCTGATAATGATTACCGTGCTTTTCTTAAACACAAAGTGGAAGATCTGGAAGATCGTGTGGCGGGAGGTAATTTCATTTTAAGTAATGGAATGGTAGTAGGGCAACATAAAGGCTATCCATTCTATACTATTGGCCAGCGTAAAGGTTTAGGTATTGCCTTCGGAGAACCCATGTTTGTTACCAGAATATTGCCAGAAAGCAACACTGTTGTATTAGGCAAAGCCGATGAATTAGAGCGTAGCGAGGCTATGGTTAGAAATATTAATCTCATCAAATACGCCAGTATTGACGATCCGCTCAGCGATGTAATCACTAAAATAAGATACAAGGATGCAGGAATGTTAAGCACTATTGTACAGGAAAAAGACCAGATGCGAGTAGTCTTCGATCACAATGTTTCTGCCATTGCACCAGGCCAGTCGGCGGTTTTTTACGAAGGCAATGATTTACTGGGCGGTGGGTTTCTTATCTAGTTATTTAAAGTAACTAAGGTTAATTACTGCTCTTCGTAGTGATATGTCAATCCGCCGTCGACAAAGTAAGTAGAGCCTGTAACGTAAGCTGCTTCTTCAGATGCTAGGAACGCTACTACAGCAGCTACATCTTCCACAGTACCCATCCTTTTCATCGGAATATTTTCCAAAACCTGTTCAAGCTGCTTTTTATTGTTAAGTAAATCCTGATTGATTGGAGTAGTAACTGCACCAGGAGCAACGTTATTAATTCTAATATTGAACGGTGCAAGTTCCGTAGCTAAATTCCTACACAGCATTCGCAAGCCGCCTTTGCTAGCGCAGTAAGCAGCAAAATGAGGGAATACAATTTCTTCGTGTACGGAACTCATATTAATAATCGTTCCTGAAACTTTGTCCTTCATACAATACTTTACGAATGCTTGAATTCCAAAAAAAACACCTTTTAAGTTAGTATCCATTACAAGGTCATAATCCTTCTCCGTAACTTCCCAAAAGTTTGCTTTCGTTTCGAGCCCCGCATTATTGATCAGTATATCCAATGAGCCAAAAGCCGCAATTGCATCGTTCACTAAGGCTACTACATTTTCAGTCTTGCTAATGTCTTGAGCTATGAATTTCGCCTTGCGCCCCATATTTTCTATCTCCTTAATTAGCTTTTCACCACGCTCATCAAAGTCTCTCCCGTTTAAAATAATGTTCGCACCTTCTTTCGCAAGTCTTAATGCACAAGCGGCTCCTATACCTTGACTACTTCCTGTAATAAGAGCAGTTTTGTTTTTAAAACGATCCATTTGCATATGATTCAATTTTGCTAATTATATAATTTAAACGATTAAACAAGTACAATTTTCTCCACAGAACGCTCGCCTTCGCTACGTACAAAAACAACCCGAGGATGGATCAAATTTCTATATCGGAGTTTTAGCTTTACAATAAAATCTTTCAAATTGGTTTCCTTTACCAATGTAATAGCAAGCGCATCAGCATTTCCCCTTACTTCCTTAATCTCAGATGGATAATCTTCTTTAAGATGATCTGTAAGTTCCATACCAAACAAACCACTTAATAAGGTGAAAGTTTGCATTAAACCTCATTTTTCCTTTAAATGTTAGCAAGAAAAAAATGTGTTTAGATATAATATGAATCAATGTAATTTCCGTGGTGTGCTAAAAATCCCCAAATTCTTAGCTTACATAACCATTCAATACCGCAAAGCGAATCAGTGCCGCCGAATTTTTTGCACCTGTTCTATCAATCAAAGCTTGCCTGATACCCTCTACAGTTCTCCTGCTTAAGAAAACTTGTTCAGCAATTTCCTGGTTGGTCATTCCACTCGCAATAAGTCCAAGAACCAATTGCTCCCGATCAGAAAGCGCAAGCCTTGGCATACCTTTTTCAGGCATATTGGTAAGCTGGTGATTGAATCTTTCCAGCACCCCAATGCTTAGTTCAGCTGATAGATATCGTTTTCCTGCCATAACCTGTCTTAACGCAAATAGCAATTCAGCTTCATCAACATCTTTAGAGAGATAACCTCTAGCCCCGGCAACAAAAGCTTTGGCAGCAAATTTCTCATCTTCTAAAATAGATAGCATTACAACATGCATGCTCTCTTTAATTTTTTTAATCGCTGCAATCATCTCAATGCCATCCATCTCGGGCATAGAAACATCAGAGATAACAATATCGGCACTTACCCCATTTTCCAAAAGCGTTAAAAGTTCCTTTGCACCCGCAACAGCGGCAATAACGTCCAGGTCTGGATGTTGTTTTAACAATACATATAACGACCTGCGAACAATCTGGAGGTCTTCTACCAGTATAATTTTAATCATTTTAAGTTTTAGCGTATTAATTTATTTTCGTTAAGCATAAGATAATGTGGGCTATTTATTTCGGGAGTTCAATGTAGAAGGTTGTACCTTCATTAATCACGCTGGTAAACCAAATTTTCCCCCCATGCAAATCTACAATCGATTTAATTATTCCCATACCTAATCCGTGGGATTCTTCACCCCTCAAACCAAGCCTAAGGCCAATAGCCGACCGTTCAAAAAGATGACTCTTCAAATCATTTGGGATTCCTATCCCATCATCAGATACTGATATCAGTACACTTTGTTCCTTTTCTTCTGCGGCCAGGGTTATGGTACCTTGTTCTCGAGTAAATTTTATCGCATTCGATATTAGATTGTTCAAAACCTGAAGAAATTTCATTGTATCTAATCTTAAATAAATCCGATCTGATTTGCAATTCAAATAGAAATTTCTTTCCTCCTTTAAGTGCGATCTCCTATAAAAACGGATCAAATCTTTCAATTCCCAAATTAAATCCGTCCGTTCTTTTTTAATTTCAATCTCGGCAGATTTCAAAAACTCACGGTTGATCAAACTTCTAACCATCTTTAAATTCCGCTCGCACATCTCTATAATAAAGTTTAATCCTTCCTCAAGATATGCTTCACTTCGCTGCTCTACATTTGTTGCCATCGATGAAGCAGCCATTTTCATCATTCCAAATGGTTCTTTTAAATCGTGTGATAGCACTTCCAATGCAATATTTTTTCTGGAGTTGATCTGTTCAATATGTATTTTATTATGTTTATCAATGGTAATATCTTCAATTACCCCACAAATGACCGCCTTATCAGAAATCTTCACCCTACCGACACTTAGCTTAACATACTTCTCAACTTCATCTTTAAGCAGCAATCTAAACTCATATTTTCTGGAACCTGATTCTGTTAATATTTCCTCATAGCAATCCGCAACCAAATCCCTATCATCCGGATGGATCATATCTAACAACTCCAAAGGGGAATGTTTAAACTCATCTAAGTCTCTGGAAAGAATGTTTGAAAACCCCGCATTATAATAAACGAGGGCATGCGTTTCCAAATCATAAATAAAATATCCATCAACAGACATGTCACCCAATTGACAAAAGAGGCTATCTAAATTTTGCATTAGCGTATAATTTTAATCTGTGGTTTTATCAAATTTATTCTCTAGCAAGAAACAATATTCAAACAAAAAAATCCTAAGAAAGTTTAGCTATTATGTGCAATAGACGTTTTTTACCAGCTGGGAATTGAATACCAAACAGTTACCTTGAGGTGTTGTCAACCATCATTTCTCTGGTTGATACAAAAGTTTTTTACATGACATTATTCTTGTTAACCACCTTCAATCTGCCAGTAGAAAAGAGAACTTCGGCATTTCTAGGGGCATTATATTTTGAGAAAATCCGCTTTATATCAAATTCGAAAGTTATTTTTGCATCAATGTCACCTCTATATAAAATACTTTACCTCTTCGAAGCCAGTGAAATCGTTATAATGGAAATTATGCGGACAGATAAACCAGATCATGCAGATGTATCAGAAATCTACCATTGGTTATATCTCGAGAAAAAATCTTGTTCCCTTATTAAACTATGGTTTAGATCAATGGACTCATCCTCCGAAGTAGAAGAAAGGTATTTCGAACAAGGTTATTTAAAGTTCAACTTAAGGGAAGCCACATACATAGAAAAGTATAATTCGTCGCAGTATAAGTTGGTTAGGCAAGATGTTGGTACTGCAGATAGACAGCTAAATCAACTTATTGAGAGCTACCTGAAGCTACCCCAACAAATTTAAGCTACAACAAAACAATACCTCAACGCACTTTGTTGTTCAATAAAAACAATGAATCAAGGTAGAGGACATAGGCAAATAGATGAATCAAATAAGTTCATGGCAATCGCTGTTTTTGTCGGATTACTGCTTCTGTTAGCCATCTGCTACGTAAATTAACTTTTTAAAAGAGACTTACGTTATCTTTTAAATCGCATTTATTCAAATCCCAGTAGCTTTTGAGAAATTAATCGTATATTTTCGAAAAAACCCATTGTTTCTCATCCTTTTTTTAATTATATTCACATTAAAATCAGGATGTTATGAAAAACAAAGCCATTTTCTTTATAGCTTGTCTTATAACAGCAGGCTTAATCTACATTTCAAATTCAATAGCCGACCCTGAATTAGGAATATCAACCGTAATATTAATCTGGGGTATTACGCTTTGGTATTTTATCAACCGGCAAAGATCAACAGAGCATAACGAGCCGAACTGATAGTTTGTATTCTTTATTGCCACTAATTGATTTATTTAAATCTTAATCAAAAAAAAAACAGGCTTTTAAGGCCTGTTAAAAATCTAAAAGCAATTATTTATATTAAGCTAATTTAACCTTAACCGCATTTAACCCCTTTTTTCCTTCTTGTACCTCGTACTCTACCACATCATTTTCGTTAATTTTATCGATCAATCCACTAACGTGAACAAAAATTTCCGAACCGCCCTCTTCTTTAATAAAACCGAATCCCTTTTCTGCATTAAAAAATTTTACTGTACCTGTTTTCATTGTAATGATTTCCTTTTAAGTTTATAAAATAAAAATACTGTTAAAATCCCTAAAATAAAACCATACCGCATTAATTTTATAAAAGATTTTGTATGCGTTGCAATAACGTACAATTCTGAATAAACACTTTGTGGCAAATTTAGCCCTTAAGGTAGCTTTTGCTATATTTGCACATGATATTTTATAAAACAGACGATGAAGTAGCACTTATGAAAATTAGTGCAGAACTGGTAAGTAATACATTGGCAGAAATTGCCAAAATCCTTAAACCAGGCATCACTACGCTCGCACTAGATCAACTTGCAAATACTTACATTAGAGATCATGATGCTATACCTTCGTTTTATAATTACAATGGTTTTCCATCGAATATCATCACCTCATTAAATGATGTGGTAGTACATGGCCTACCTGGGAAATACGAATTAAAAGATGGCGACATTCTTTCTGTAGATATTGGAACTATTAAGAATGGCTTTCATGGCGACCATGCCTATACCTTCATCATTGGCGAAACTACGAAAGAGGTATTAGATCTGGTAAAAATAACAAAAGAATCACTTTACCTTGGTATTGAAAACGCCGTTGTTGGAAAACGAATGGGCGATATTGGTTGGGCCATACAACACCACAACGAAAAGAATGGATACGGTGTTGTTAGAGATTTAGTTGGCCATGGACTTGGAAAAGACATGCATGAAGACCCTCAGGTCCCAAATTACGGAAAAAAAGGCGCAGGTCCATTGCTTCGCGAAAACTTAGTCCTAGCCATAGAACCTATGATTAACATGGGTAAAAAAGATGTCTATCTAGACGAAGACGGCTGGGCCATTAGAACCGCAGATGGATCACCTTCTGTTCATTTCGAACACGATGTGTGCGTTAAAAAAGGGCAAGCGTTAATCTTATCTAACTATCAACCTATCGAACTAGCCGAACAAGCAAATAGAAATCTCAACACCTCCTATTACGCCTAAAGCTACGCGTTTTACTTGCAGTTATTAGTAGGGCAAGTTCAATGCCATTTATGTTAGGTTCGGTCCCGCTGTACCTCCAATCTTTTTGTGGGCGGTGTTGCCGGCGGATTGGGCATGCCACAAAAAGTATTTCCGTCCCATCGGGCCTAGATGGCAGGGCCAGTAAAGTTATTTTCGGAATAGCGAAAGTTTAAACAAGTACCCCCAGGTATTTATAGTTTCAGTATGTATGCTTAAGCGCCAATGTTACGTTTTATAATTTGAACCATCTACTTTGCACTTCCCACTTTGAACCTTGAACTTTTCACTTTCAACTTTGAACTTTCAACTCTGAACTTTGA